>JAXGNH010000068.1:0-1512 GCA_040768165.1 Anaerolineae bacterium | reverse complement strand
CCCCACACCTCGATGGCGCCGCCGTCCTCCGCCTCGGCCACCTTGCGGCAGATGGCAGCGGGGGCCTTTTCCCGGCCGCCGGTCCACGTGCCCTCCGGCCCGTAGCAGTTCTGAAAGCGTGCGATGCGCACCTGCATGCCGTAGCGTCGCCCGTAGGCCATCGCCATGCGCTCGGCGTACAGCTTCTCCCAGCCGTACTCGTTGTCGGGGTTGGCCGGGATCGCCTCGTCCTCCGTCATCTCCGGCTCGCCGAGACGCATGTCGCGGTAGACGCATACCGACGAAGAGAAAAAGTAGCGCGGCACCCCCGTCTGCGCGGCCGAATGCACCATGTTGACGTTGATCAGGGCGTTGTTGTGCATGATCTCGCATTCGGCATAACTGATGAACCCCATGCCGCCCATGTCGGCCGCAAGTTGGTAGACTTCGTCAAAGCCTCCCGCGACCCCGAGGGCGGCCCGGCAACTCGCCTCCTCCCGCAGGTCCAGAAGCAGAAACTCGTGCGCCGCCGTGGGGGCGAATTCCGGCTCCTTGAGGTCCACGCCCCGCACCCAGTGCCCCTCCTGGCGGAGCTTTCGTACGAGATGTCCCCCGATGAACCCCCCGGCGCCACACACCAAGGACCGCGTCATGCCCACTGACTTTTCCTTTCTGCTACCATGTCGGTGTTACCCACATGGTATGCGTATCCAGCGATCGTATCCGCTGCGCGCGCAGCGCGACCGCGGCGCAGACGCCGCACCCGAGTCGCGGCTACCCCGATCCATCGCCATCCCGCGCCACGCCCACGCCGCCGGCGGACCCTATCGGGCCGGCGGCGGGCTCGCTCACCCCCACTGGAACCAGGGCGCGCAGCATCTCCTCATACAGGTCGACGCAGTGGCGGCGCGCGAACCGGGTCTCGAGCTGGGAGCGGCCGTTCCATCCCATCTCCCGCAACCGCGCCGGGCAGTTCCTCAGTTCGAGGATGGTCGCCGCCAGGATCGCGGGCTCCTCGGGGGGCACCACGCAACCGCAGCGCGCCGTCTGAACGAGTTGCCCCAGTTCGCTCTCCGGAGGGGTCACCGCCAGGATGGGGCGGGCGCTGGCCATGGTGTTGAACGTCTTGCTGGGCAGGGAGGTCAGGGCGGAACGCGCGTTCAGCGTGACGAGGCTCACGTCCGCAGCCGCCAGCATCTGCGGGTACGCGTCGCGAGGCTGGAACGGCAAGAAGAGCACGTTACCGAGTCCCCGGCCTCGGGCGGCCTCCTCCAGCGCTGCCTTCTTGACCCCTTCGCCCACCATCACGAAGCGGATGTCGGCCTCGTCCCGCAGCAGCGTGGCGGCCTCCAGCACGTCCTCCAGGCAGGAGGTCACGCCGATGTTGCCGGCATAGAGCACGACAAAGCGCCCCGTCAGGCCGTGCGCCTCGCGAAAAGCGTTCTCCTTGGCGAGAGGACGGACGACGTCCGGGTCGGCCCAGACGGGGATCAGGGTCATGCGTTCCGAGGGAACCCCTTTGCGGAGCAGGTT
>JAXGNH010000067.1:0-1660 GCA_040768165.1 Anaerolineae bacterium | reverse complement strand
CGGGACCAGTTGTCCTGGAGGTATTCGGCGTGGAACTCTTCCTCGTCGCGGAGGCGCTCCAACACGGCGCGAAGCTGTGGGTCGTCGGCGGCCTTGAGCGCCGTCTCGTACTGCGCCCTCGCCGCGCGCTCGGCGATGATCATCATCTCAAAGAACTGTTTCTACTGCATGGCGCTTCCCCCTTTAGGCCGGATTGGTGAGCGACCCGCACCGGCGAGGGCCGCTCTACAGACTGATGCCGAGCCACACCAAGGCCGCCACCATCAGCGGCGCGATGAGCAGCGCCGGCAGCAGGTTGGCCACGCGGATGCGCCGCACATCCAGCAGCAGCAAGCCGATGGCCAGGATCATCACGCCGCCGGTGGCGGTCATCTCGGCGATCATCGCCTCGGAAAAGACGTTCTGCGCCAGGCCCGCCGCCAGCGTCAGGCCCCCCTGATACAGCAGGATGGTGAGCGCGGAAAAGAGCACCCCGATGCCCAGCGACGAGGCAAAGGCCAGCGCCGCGAACCCGTCGAGCACCGACTTGATCGCCAGCAGCGAATAGTCGCCCGTCAGTCCATCTTGGATCGACCCGAGGATCGTCATGGGGCCGACGCAGAACACCAGGCTGGCGGTAACAAACCCCTCGGTAAAGTGGGCCATGCTACGGGCGGAGGCGCGCCGCGCCACGCGGACCCGCAGCCACTCGCTGACGCGCTCCAGCCCCACGTCGATGCCCCACCACTCGCCCAGTATGGCGCCGATGAGGACGCTCACCAGCACGATGAGGACGTTTTGCGTCTCCAGCGTGAGGTGGACGCCGACGACCAGCGTCACTAGGCCCAGACCGTGCAACACGGTCTCGCGCATGCGCTCGGGCAGGCGCTGCCCGAGCAGGACTCCTAGTCCGCCCCCGATCAGGACGGTGACGATGTTGAGGATTGTGCCGATCAAGGGCGTCCCCTCTGTGCCCCCATGGGGCCGAGATTCCGCGCGGCTAGGCGAGGCTTTGCCGCGAGCGGTCAGTTATAGAATATGGGAAACTCTTGATCGTCAAAGTACCAGACACCGTTGGTGCTGAGGTACTCGTACGTCTTTTGCAGGAAGGTAAAGTGCTGGTCCTCGGCCTGGGCGAGATAGTCCCACATCGCCTTGGCTTGCGGGCTCGAGGCGCTCTCGGCCTCCTGCTGGTAGAGGGTGTAGCCGCGGCGCTCGAAATCCATGGCCATCTGCAGCGCCTGCTCGTCGGAGGTCCCGGGCGGGATGAGTTGCTCCGCCGCGTCGGCCTCGGGAAAGATCGCCGTGGGGTCGGCCTGGCTGGCCATGGCGCGCGCCTCCTCCAGCGACACCCAGTCCTGACTGCCCGAGAGGGCCGCGTACTGGCCGCGCAGGATCTCCAGGTGTCTGCCCTCCTCGTCGATCAGGCTCTGAAAGACGCGCTTGCCGTCCTCCGCCTCGGTGCGAGCGGCGGCCTGCGCGTAATAGCGCTGGCCCCAGATCTCGGTGCGCATACCGCGCTTGATGATCTCGAGTGCTCCGTGATCGGTCATTGCTGTGTCGGCTCCTATGCATGTCTCGCCCGCGCGTCGCAGCTGTAGCGCTCCGCGCGGCTCAGAACGTGGCGTGGCGCCCCCCCCCGGCGGCCCCCCCCCCCGACCCCAGCAACCAAGCCACCACA
>JAXGNH010000066.1:0-1680 GCA_040768165.1 Anaerolineae bacterium | reverse complement strand
GCGCGGGTCCTCCGCCGTAACGATCGGCCTTACCGCCATGTTCTATTCTCCGTGGGACGTGGGACGCATCGCCCGTTCCGCGCGAGGGGGAGTTGCGCCCCGTGAGTCGAGGGTCCTCGCTGTGCTCGAAACGACAGGTGGTGTGCGCGTCGCGGCGCCCTGCCGCCGGGAGGGCGGCGCTCCGGCCGTGGCTGCGCCCGAAGCGGCGCGGCTGCCTCCGGCGAGCGACGCGCACGCGTCGTGGCGCGACGGCCCACTCGGCGAGGCGATCCAACAAGGTGTCGCTCGGGACGTCCATCCTCACAGGCGGGCGCGACGGGCGGACCCCACACGATATGGCAACCGTCGCCAGCGCACAGATGCAACGACTTGATTATAGGTTCTCCCCTCCGGTGTGTCAATAATTTCCGACTCGTCCCCTCCGCTTTCGGGAATTGCCGCCCCCTTTCGCCCCGCCTATAATGGGGCCGTAACTCAGGGAGGGGGCATGACACATCAGGTATCGGTGATCGCTACCGTCTTTAACGAGGCCGCGTCGATCGACGCCTTGCTCGACTCGCTCCGTCGCCAGACGCGTCGTCCCGATGAGGTCATCATCGTGGACGGCGGCTCGCGCGATGACACCCTGCTTCGCCTGGAGCGCCACCGTCAGCGCGGCGACCTCCCACTGCGCGTCTGGGCGCTGCCCGGCTGCAACATCGCCGCCGGCCGCAACGCCGCCATCGCCGCCGCGGCCGGTCCGATCATCGCCGTGGTCGACGCCGGCGTGCGCCTGGAGGACAGCTGGCTGGAGGCGATCACCGCCCCTTTTGACAAGGGGTACGCCCCTTTTGACAAGGGGTACGCCCCTTATGGCAAGGGGTCCGCCCCCATTGAGGGGGACTCGCCCCCCGACGTGGTCAGCGGCTTTTTCGTCGCCGCCCCCCACACCCTCTTTGAGCGGGCGCTGGGCGCCGTGACCCTACCACGCCTCGAAGAGATCGATCCCGACAGTTTTCAGCCGTCGTCGCGCTCGGTGGCCTTTCGGCGCGACGCCTGGGCGGCGGTGAGGGGGTACCCCGAGTGGCTCGACTACTGCGAGGATCTGGCCTTTGATTTCCTGTTGCGCGATGTGGGCTGCCGTTTCGTCATGCAGCCCGAGGCGCTGGTGCATTTCCGCCCGCGCCCCACGCTGCGCGCCTACTTCCGGCAGTACTATCGCTACGCGCGCGGGGATGGCAAGGCCGACCTGTGGATGGCGCGTCACCTGGTACGCTACGGCACCTACCTGGTGGGCCTGCCCGCCCTCGTCATCCTCGGCGCCGTGCACCACCCCCTATGGCTCGCTCTGGCGCTGGGCGGCCTGGGCGCCATGGTGCGCACCCCCTTGCGACGGCTGGCGCCGCATCTGCGCGACCTGTCGTGGGGCGAGCGGCTGAAGGCCGTGGCCTGGCTGCCCGTACTCCGAGTCACCGGAGACGTGGCCAAGATGCTGGGCTATCCCGTGGGGCTGTGGTGGCGCTGGCGCCATGCCCCCACGAATACCTGGGCGCGCCGCTGGTTGTAGCGGAACCGCTGGAGGGTCTGGCGCGTCCGCAGATCGGGCATGGCGCCAGCGGCCATGCGATTGCCCGCGAAACGGCTCGATGGTACAATAGGGCACTCACGGCCACGCCTGGAGGGTCCAGTGCTGGATCTGGG
>JAXGNH010000065.1:0-1800 GCA_040768165.1 Anaerolineae bacterium | reverse complement strand
GTGCGCTCGGCCACCGCCCTCGGACTTGTGCGCGCGGCACAGGGCCTGTTCCAGGGGGGCATCTCGCCCTGCCTCAACGCCCTCGTGGTGAGCCTGTCGCCCAAGGACAAGGTCGGGGCCGCCCTGGGCCTAACCAGCAGCGCCTCGTCGGCGGGGTTCGCCATCGGGCCGGTGTTGGGCGCCCTCATCGTGGCCGGCACCCCCACCACCACCGTGTTCTACGTCGCCGGCATCGCCTTTGCGCTGGTTACCTTGCTGAACTTGCGCGTCGGCACCCGCGCGCCGGAGCCTGCCCCGGCGCCACAGAGCGCGTCCTCTGCCGCCACACAGCGCGATAGAGCCTGAGATGGCGACGTGCGCGACCCCCGACGATGCGTGAATTTCTGCTCGACCTCGTCCCCTGGGGGGTGAACGTCATCGTCGCCATCCAAGCGGCATCCGGCACCACCCTGGACCCGCTCTTTCGCGCCATCAGCTGGCTGGGCGATTCGTCCGTGTATCTCGCCCTCGTGCCGCTGGCGCTGTGGCAGGGCGACAGGGCCCGCGGGATGCGCCTCACCCTCCTGCTCCTTCTCTCCCTGTACCTCAACCTGCTCATCAAGGACGCGCTCGCCATCCCGCGGCCCTTCGCGGTGTCGGCCGCCGTTCAGGCCAAGGACACCGCCACCAGCTACGCCTTTCCCAGTGGCCACGCGCAAGGCGCCACCACCCTGTGGCTGGGCCTGGCCATCGTCTACGGCCGGCGCGCGGCGCTGGCGGTGGGGGCGCTCCTCATCCCCTCGGTATCGTTCTCGCGCGTGTACCTCGGCGTGCACTATCCTCAGGACGCCATCGGCGGCATCCTTCTGGGTCTGGCCGTCCTCGCTGCCTACCGCCTCGTTGAGCCACCGTTCAGCCGTTGGTGGCGACGCCGGCGCACCCTCCTCCGGGTCGCGCTCTGCGTGCTCGGCCCCCTGGCCATGGCCGCACTGACGCCCGACACCTACGCCCACGCCGTCGCGGGAGCGGTTCTGGGCCTCTCCCTCGGTCCGACCATCGAGGGCGCCTCGAACGGCAGGCTCCCGGCCCCAGGAGCCGCGCCGCCGATGGTGCGCCTCATGGTGGGGCTGGCCATCATCGGCGCCGGGTACGTGCTCGCGACCCTCGCCGTCACCGTCGTCTCCACGGGCAGGATCGCCGCGCCTGCGCTCGTCGCCCTCGGCCAGGCCACCCTCGTGGGACTGGCGGTGTCGCTGGGCGTCCCGTGGCTGCTCGGTCGGCTCGGCGAGCCGGAGGGGGCGCCACACTGAGCGCCGGGGCGCTCCGCACGGCGAACACCTTCCGGGGCCCATCAGAGAAGGGCCGCCAAAGCACTCGCGACGAGCCCGACGCGGTTGACGCCGCTCCCCCGGCTCTGCTAGAATGGCTGCGTCAGCCGACCCGCCGTGGCATACGGCACCTCTCGTAGCGCGGTATGGCCCCGCCGCTACCCTCCAAGCCCTCTCCATCCCCGTCACGTCCTGCTCGGCCGTACCGGACCCGCAGCCCCGTCGTGGGCGCTTGGAGCGCCCCCTCGCGGGCTCTTGGATCCAAATGGTACACGGCGGCCGCTGCCGCCCCTAGCTGATGACAGGAAGTCGAGGAATGCCCGAGTTCACCGATCCGTTCATCGGGAAGGTTCCCGAGCGCAAGCTGACCCCCGAGGAACTCGTGCGCGCCATACGGCTGGATATTGCGGCGGAGCACGAGGCGGTGCATCTCTATATGGCCCACGCCCAGGCTACCGACAGCGCGATGGCACGCCAAGTCTTGATCGATGTG
>JAXGNH010000064.1:0-1832 GCA_040768165.1 Anaerolineae bacterium | reverse complement strand
TCTGCCTCACGCCGTCAAGATGGTGCGCGGCAAGGATCTGGAGCATGGGGGGCACGCCCATGGTTGAGCGCGACGCCTATCCCATGCTGTCGGTCGAGGAGGCGCGAGATCGCGTGCTTGCGCTGGTGAAAGCGCTGCCGCCCGAGCGCGTCCCCATCCTCGATGCCCTGGGCTGCGTGCTGGCCGAGGACGTGCGCGCCGACCGCGACGTGCCCCCGCTGGACAACTCGGCCATGGACGGCTATGCCGTGCGCGGCGCCGACCTCCCGACACTCGGCGCTACGGGCGACGCTCTGCGGCTGCGGGTAGTGGCCAATCTCCCCGCCGGACAGGTGCTCTCGCGGCCGGTGGGTCGCGGCGAGGCGGTGCGCATCATGACCGGCGCCCCCGTGCCGCCCGGCGCCGACACCATTGTGCGCTTTGAGGATACCCAGGCCGGCGACGGCTGGGTGGAGGTGCTCAGAGCGCCCAGACCGGGCGCCAACGTGCGCCTGGCCGGGGAGGACGTGCGCGAGGGCGAGGTGGTCCTGTCCGCCGGCACGCCCCTCCGTCCGCAGGAGATCGGCATGCTGGCCTCCGTGGGGCGTCCCATGGCCCTCGTCCACCGCAGACCCCGCGTCGCCATCCTGGCCACCGGCGATGAGGTCGCCGAGATCGACGTCGCGCCGCGGCCGGGGCAGATTCGCAACATCAACAGCTACAGCGTTGCCGCGCAGGTGCGCGAGGCAGGGGGCGTGCCGATCCTGCTGGGGGTCGCCGCCGACCGCGCCGGCGAACTGAGCGCGCGTATCCGGGCCGGCATCGAGGCGGGCGCCGACCTACTGGTGACCTCGGGCGGCGTCTCGGTGGGCGATTTCGACCTGGTGAAGCAGGTGCTTGCCGCCGAGGGGCGCATCGATTTCTGGTGGGTCAACATGAAACCGGGCAAACCGATGGCGTTCGGCACCATCAGTGACGTCCCGGTGCTGGCACTGCCTGGCAATCCCGTGGCGTCGATGATCAGCTTTGGCCTCTTTGGTCGGCCGGCGGTGCTCAAAATGATGGGCCACACCGACTGGCGCTGGCCATCGGTGACGGCGCGGCTGCGAGACGCAATTCGCCGCAAGGACGGCCGCCGCCACTACCTGCGCGTGCGCCTGGAGCAGACTCCCGACGACCTCGAGGCCGTCCTCACCGGCGACCAGGGCTCGGGCATCCTCACCTCCATGGTCCAGGCCGACGGCCTGGCGGTGATTCCGGAGGAGAGCGACCATCTTCCGGCGGGGAGTGAGGTGGAAGTGTTGCTGTTCGGCGGTCGGCGATCGGCTCTCGGCCGTCAGCCGTCAGTCGGTAGCAGCGGGTGAAGTGTGTGTGTGACCCTATCTGAGTCCTGATGGATGACAGCTGACTGCTGAGAGCCGATCGCGACGAGGTATCATGAACGAGTTCAGACCGACCAGCCCCTACCCCATGCTCACCGTCGAGGAGGCGTGGCGGCGCGTTGCCGCGGCGCTGGCGCCGCTGCCCGCGCAGCGCCTGTCCATCGGCGAGGCGGTGGGCCTGGTGCTGGCGGAGGACGTGATCGCGGGGGTGAACATGCCCCCCTTCCCCGCCTCTGCCATGGACGGCTATGCCGTCATCGCTTCGGACGCGGCCGCCGCGCGGCGCGTGGTCGGCGAGCAGAGCGCCGGCCCCGAGCGCTTTCTCCGCGTGGAGCCGGGCACGGCGACGCGCATCATGACCGGCGCCCCCCTCCCACAGGGCGCCGACGCCGTGGTGCCGGTGGAGAACACCCGCGAGGAGGACGGCCTGGTGGTCATCGCCGGGCCGGTGAGGCCCGGCGCTTACGTGCG
>JAXGNH010000063.1:0-1907 GCA_040768165.1 Anaerolineae bacterium | reverse complement strand
GCGCCGGTGCCCTGAGTTCGACGTACCTGGCCAGGAGGCGATCCGCGTGGACGGCGAAATCCGGCCTTTGCCACTCGGCCGCCAACGCCGTGACCGTGTCAGGGCCCCATGCGCGCCCCATCCCCCGGGAGGGAGGCCGGCCACGCCAGGCGGTTCTCTAGCGTCGAGCTACCGGCCGCCATCGCGATGCATCGGCTCAGGCGACCCCCCGACGCATGGCAATGCCCATCGACCCCAACAGCAGCACCGTCGTCGCCACGGTGACGAGCCATAGCCCGCGGCTATGACGGAACATCGGCAGGCCCATGAGCAGGATGGCCCCGAAAAAGAGCACCAGGTAGGGCACGAGCACGCCATAGCGCGGCGGAGAACGGAACTCGACGGGTCGGACGTAATCCACCCTGACCATGCATGCGATGAAGGCGAGGTACGCCGCCGCTCCGGCCCAGTCGAGCCAGCTGGCTCGAGCGCGCGCGAGGGCGACGAGCGCCAGAGCGGCAGGGGCCGCGAGGGCGATCAGCGCATAGCCGAGGCGACGGTTGGCGGCCATGCTGCCGGTGCAGACGCGCGAAAGGAACCCCAACCCCTGCAGCACGTTGACGGCATTCACAACGCCCCACACCATGAGCACTGCCCACCGCGGCGCCGCATCCGTCTGAGCCTGCATCCCCTCCCTCCATGCGCAACGCCAAGGCCGAGCCCTCTTCGTCTCTCGCAGCGCGCGCCGCCCGCACCAACTCGGGGCTGTCATCGGCGAACGATCGCCGGCTAGAGTCGCCATAGAGCGCCTCGATGCAGAAACCGCGGCGCGCCAGCAGGCGCCCCACCGCAAAGCGAGCGACGCAGTGCAGGCGGCTCGGCTCCGTCTACCAGCGCTCGGCGACCGACGGTCCCGGCGCGGCCGCCACACCTCCGCTCACCGCGTCACCACACCCCCGGCACGAGGCGATAGCGCACGCGGCCGGCATAGTCGCGATAGCCGGGGAGCTGCTCCTGCAGGGTCCGATCCTCCAGTCGCGTACGGACCACCAACGCGCCGCCCAACACCGCCACCGGCACGAACGCCCAGGCCGAGTCGAGGAACACGGGGGTGGCGAGGTAGGTCAGCATGGCGCCGACGTAGCCCGGGTGGCGCACCCAGCGATAGGGGCCGGTGGACACCACCTGATGGTCACGATCGGTCTGGATGCGCACCATGCCGGAAAAGAAGCGGTTCTCGATGAGGGCATAGCTCGCCACGACGTACCCGGCCAGGATGACGATCAGCGCCGCCGCCTTGGCGGGCCCGCCAAAGGGTGAGGACCAGCCGAACCGCGCGTCCAGCCCGGCGACCAGCGGGATGACCCCGCTGCCCACCCCCACCAGCGGCGCCAGCAGCCTGTCCCACGGCTCGGCGTTGGTGTGCTGCGCAAAGCGGGCGCGTTCGGCGAGGATGTCGGGGTGTCGCCGGGCCGCCAGCAGGCGGCTGACGACGAAGCCCAGGATCCAGATGACGGCATAGGCCCAGGCCTCCCCCCAATCCCAGCGCCCCGAGATGAGCAGCGGCAGGAAGGGGATGAGGACGACGACCACCACCAGCGGGAGCATAGTCTGTGGGGAGATGCGGTTGTTTGGCCGGCTCATTGCGGACTCCTTATCTGCGCGTCCCTGACATAGCCGGGGCGCGTGGGCGGCGAGGCAGGGCCACGTCATGGCATCACTTGCGCGATAGCCACTCGTCGCGCTCCAGAGTGTACTGGCCACCGCCCAGCGCGCGAAAGCCCAACCTGGCGAGGAGGCGGCGGGACGGCAGGTTGGCGTCGTGCGTGCCGGTGACGAACCGCGCCTCGCCCAGTCCCTCAAAGACGTACGTGATGGCCGCCCGGCAGGCCTCGGTGGCGTACCCCTGGCCGTGGAAGCACAAGTTG
>JAXGNH010000062.1:0-2016 GCA_040768165.1 Anaerolineae bacterium | reverse complement strand
TCACATTATACAGCTTCGTTTCCGATTGTCAACCGTCAAACAGGCGCGTTATGACAATCCTTCTCCTAAGGCCCTCTCCAGATTCAACTCCAACAACCTCCGCAGTATCTCCGCGTCATGCTCCGGCGTCGGTTCCGCCGACGCCTCGGGCCACCCGCACGCCGCCAGCCCGGCGCGGTCGTGGGCGCCGTGGGCCAGTCGCAGCCAGGTGGGGTTGGCGTTGTAGGGGGTTGGTGAGCGTGCGTTTCTTGAGCGACGCCGAGCGCTCGGTGCGCATACTGTAGCGCCACTTGTCGACAAACTCGCGGGGGGAGAGGGTAGTGGTCATGGGTGCGGAACGCTCCCTTCGATGCTGGGATGGCCCGTGTGCGCGTCTAGGGGGCGCAGAATTGATAGTCAAGGGAGGCGGCTACGCCGGCGCAACACTAGGGGCAGACACGGTGGTCTGCCCCTACGGCACGCTGTGCTATCATCCTGTGTATCCTGCATATCCATGCCATTTCTGGGGTCGTGATCCGGGCGGGCACGGGCGGCGTGGTGCCGCTGCCCGCGCCTTCCGGTCCTGTCCTGTTCATCCTGCCCATCCCTGTCTGCCCACCCCTTGACTCCCCCGGTGTACCGCGCGATACTGGCTGCGCCGCCCTGCCGGAGGTGCCCGTGGAAGACCGCCCGCCCCAGTTCAACAGGAGCCTCGCGCTGCATCCCCTCTACGAGAGGTTGCTGCGAGATGTGGAGCGGCTGCGCACCGAGGTCTCGCTGCTGCTGCTGGAGCATGACGAGTTGCTCTATCACGAGTGCAAGGAGATCGAGAGCGCGTACATGCTGCACCTGGGCGGCCTGGAGTACCGCGTGTATGAGCTGGATTGCGCCGTGCGCCGCGCCCGCCTCAAGGCGGAACTGATACAGGCCCGCATCAACCGCCAGGAGCCGGTCGACCTGGCCGCGATCGCGCGCGAGTTGGAGAGCAGGTTGGCTGAGCACCAGGCGGAGCTCGATCGGCGCCTGGCGCAAATGAACGCCGCCCTGGAGCGCAGCCAGCAGGCACGGCTCGGCGTGGAGGACAGCCGCGAGCTCAGGCGACTCTACCGCGCGGCGGTCCGGGCGCTGCACCCGGATCTCAACCCTGATCTGCCTCCGGAACGGTTGCGTCTGTTCCTGAACGCCGTCGCCGCCTATGAGCGCGGCGACCTGCAGGCCATGCGCGCGATCGAGGTGCTGGTGGGCGCGCCCGATCTGCCCGCCGAATCGCCTGAGGGACTCGAGCGGCTGACCCGGGAAAAGGAGCGGCTGACGGCCATCCTGGGCACGATCCGAAGCCGCATCGCGGACATCAAGGCGGCGTACCCCTACAGCATGAAGGCCATTCTGCAGCAGCCGGAGGAGGTCGAGGCCAGACAGGCCAGGCTCAGGGAGCAGATACGACTGCTGGGGGAGGCGCAAGCGGCGTACGATGAGCGCATCAGGGGACTGCTGGGGAGCAAGCCATGGGCGATGAACTGACCAAGAGCGAAAAGCACGGACTGATC
The DNA here is from genome assembly GCA_040768165.1 of Anaerolineae bacterium. GTDB lineage: Bacteria > Chloroflexota > Anaerolineae > UBA1429 > UBA1429 > DUUT01. The sequence goes on along the minus strand of JAXGNH010000062.1, from coordinate 490 downwards.
AGCCTGTTGCACGGCACCGGAAAAGTACCGGCGATCCCCACGCCCTTTGAGCGCGAGATCCTGCTGTTTGACACGTATGTGGCCGGCACCTTCTTCGTCGAAGGCATGGAGGACCTGGAGCCGTACCTGAATACCGACGAGAGGCTAGAGTTCTTCCGCGAGCCAGATAATCCATACGATGCGCAGGCGATCGTGATCCGCAACGCGGACGGCGTCAAACTGGGCTATGTGCCCCGGGCGGACAACGTCGTGTTCGCCCGCCTGATGGACGCCGGCAAGGTGCTCTTTGGGCGCATTTCGTCCAAAGAGTGGCAGGGGGACCGTCTCGAGCTGGGGCTGCGGGTGTATCTGTTGGACTAGATGGACCGGGCGCGCCGGAGAGGGCCGCCGGTGCCCCCGCCCCGCTGCACAGGTTGCGGGAGTGAAGGAAAGCAAGCCTTTGCAGACAGGGGGCAGACACAGGCGGTGCGGCACCGCTGTCTGCCCCCGG
>JAXGNH010000061.1:0-2029 GCA_040768165.1 Anaerolineae bacterium | reverse complement strand
GTACAGTGGGGAGACGGAGCGTGGCAGCGCCTGTGCGACGACGATGGCGCTCTCCGACCCCGCACTGCAGTAGAGGAGCAGATCCGCCCGACACACGTCGGCCAGGATGGGGAGATCGGCCGTAAGCTCTTTCAAGAAAGCCACGTCGTCAGCGCGCAGCCCGACGTGGCTCCAGACATCCCCGGTCCTCATGGTGCGATTATAGCACAACACGGGCGGGAGCGAAAATGGTATACCGCAAGCCGCTCGCGTTGACAGCCCAGGGGGGGGCCGGCATCATACGAGGGCAGAGTGGTCGCAGGAGGAGAGGGTGTCACCCCAAGAGGACGTCGTCGGCGAACTCGCCAAGCGCATCGTCGACGCGGTGCAGCCACTGCGTGTCATCCTCTTTGGCTCGGCAGCGCGCGGCCGGATAGCGATGTCGATCTTTACATCGTCATGCCCGAGGGCACCCATCGGCGCCGGACGGCTCAGCACCTGTACCGCGTGCTCGCGGACGCCGGCATACCGTTTGATGTGATCGTGGCCACCCCTAGCGATCTAGAGCGCCAGAAGGGTCACGTGGGCCTGGTCTAGCACCATCCTTCGCGAGGGCGTCACGATCCACGCGGCCTGAACCCCCTTGCACAACAGGCCACCCAAAAGAGCCTGAAGGCCGTACTCGCTCACTATGGCCGGGTTCCCCCTCGACCCCATAGCTTGCCGGCACGGGCGGATGCTCTGTCGCCCATCCGCCAGATCCCCCCAGAGACCCAGGACGCAGCGGCGCTCACGGCGTATGCCGTGATGGCGCGCTATCCGATCGAGCATGAGCCCATCACAGAGGCCGAGTACCGAGAGGCTTGGTGCCTGGCAACGGCTGTCGTGGTGCGGGCCGAAAAGCTGATTCGACGTACGGACTCTGACGCTATCATACCATGAGGGAGTTTCGGCCAAGCGCGCGCCTGTGGTACAATCCCCCTCAGCCGGGGAGACGCTCCGGTACTCCACGCTGAGGAGATGGGATGAAATACCTGGTTCTGGTTCTGAAGGGGATGGTCTACGGCATCACGCATATCTTGCCCGGCCTGGGCGGCGGATTGGTGCTGATCCTCCTCGGCGTGTACGAGCCCTTTGTTGACGCCCTCGGCAACCTTTTCCTGCGGCGCGACCGCTGGAAGGAGTATATCCCGTTCCTGGCCTTTTTGGGGCTCGGCATGGGCATCGCGATCGTGGGCTTTGCCCGCCTGGCCTCATTCCTCATGGACAACTACCCCGCCGCGACCATGTTCTTCTTCATGGGGCTCATGTTGGGTACCATCCCCTCCGTGCTGCGCATCCACGCCGACATGAAGCCCTCTCCGAAGCGCATCTTTGCCCTGCTGGCGGGTTTGCTGGTCGTCGTGGGGGTTCGCAACCTCGAACGCCTGGGAATCCATGGCGCCCTGGCAGCGAGCCCCAACAGCCTCGGAGGGTTCGCCTACACCACCGTCTCCGCATTCTTTGGCGGCTGCGCCAGCGTCACCCCCGGCCTGGATGGGTCGTACGTCCTGATGCTGACGGGCACCTACGAGCCGATCATCAACGCCCTCTCGGCGCTCAGCGACCTGCAGTTCCAGTGGGGAGTACTCCTCGGGCTGGCGATCGGGGCTATCCTGGGGGTGATGCTCTGGTCCAAGGCGGTCGACACGGCCATCAAACGCGCTCCCAGTGTCACATATTATGTCGTGCTGGGATTGATCGGGGGGTCCCTGTACGGTCTCTGGCCCCGCTCTTTGGCCGGCGCGAGCATCCCCGTGATGGCGCTCACCTTTGCCGTAGGATTCGCCGTGGCGCTGGCTTTCGGCCGGACCGGAGAGCAGCAAGAGGTCGTCAATCCCCTCCCCAGTGTCGAGAAGACCGGCTGACGTTCGCCGCTCGGCCGAGTCTCTCTAGCCCGTGGAATCCACCGTCTCGATGCGCCGGCCCCTGGCATCGAGAAACTGCACCGTGTAGCGGCTCCGCCCCTCCCGGTCGACCTGCGCCACGGCAAAGGGGGAGCGCTCACCGG
>JAXGNH010000060.1:0-2159 GCA_040768165.1 Anaerolineae bacterium | reverse complement strand
CCACATCCCGGCCCGAGCAGTTCCTCAGGCCGCTCCAGTCCGCCCGACGCCCTGCTATCTGCCGTTGGTAGCGCCCTCCGCGGCGCCGACACCAGAGTGCACCGCTGTACGTCGCCCCTGCATCGCCACTTCACCGTTCTGCTCCACTCCCCAATGCAGCCGCAACGCACGTCCATGGTCTCCGCGCCTTCCGAGCATCGCGCCTGCCGTCGCCCCTCCACCGGGGGGCGGGTTGGGCACTTTGGGGTTGCTGGCATGGGCAACAAGCCGATAGACGACATGATCGACACGATCCGCCGGCGCATCGACGGGCTAGAGGAGCGCATTGGGCGCCTACCCGCGGCCGATCCGGATGCCCAGCGCGTGCTACAGGAACTCGCGACGGCGATGGAAGAGCTGCACGTCGCCGGCGAAGAGCTGCGCGTACAGCACGAGGTGTTGCTGGCCGCCCAAGGTCAGATCGAGGATGAGCGCCGTCGCTATCAGGAGTTGTTCGAGCACGCCCCCGACGGCTATATCGTGACCAGCGTCGAGGGCGTCATCCGGGAGGCGAACCAGGCGGCCGCGGACATGCTGGGCGTCGCGCGTGAGGCTCTAGAGGGCAAGGCACTGGTCGTCTATGTGTCCGGCCCGAGCCGGCGCGAGTTCTCGGACCTCATGGGTCGCCTCAGCGGGGGCGAGGTTGGCCGCATCTCGGGCTGGGAGGCGGGGCTTCGGCGAGGAGACGGCGGACACACCATCGCGTCGGTCACCGCGATGGCGGCGCGAGACACGCGGGCGCGCATCATGGGCGTGCGCTGGATGCTGTATGACGTCACCAAGCGGCACCAGGCCGAGGCCGCCGTCGACCGCTACGTGAACCGGCTGGAGGTACTCGCCCAGATGGACCGCGCCATGCTGAACGCCACCTCCCTCAGGGCCACGATCGAGATCGCGTTGGGCTACCTGCGGCGGTTGGTGACGCTGCCGCGCGCCAGCGTGGCCTCGATCGACCCGCGAGAGGGCAAGATGACCGTCGTGGCGGTGCTCGTCGAGGGCACCACGGCGATCACCGAGGGCACCAGCATGGGCATCGACGTCGCCAAGACCTTCCCGACGCCGGGGCAGTGGCGCATCATCGAGGACGCCTATGCCCTCGGCGATCCGGCCCCGTGGGTGAGGGCGATGCGCGAGGAGGGGGTGCGGACCGTCATCAACGTCCCTCTGCTCGCCCAAGGGGACCTGGTCGGCACCCTGAACCTTGGGCTGGAGAGGCTCGACCAGATCGGGCCGGAGGATCGGGAGGTCGTACAGGAGGTGGCCGACCGGCTGGCGGTGGTGATCGAGCAGTCGCGCCTGCTCGCACAGGTGCGCCAGCACGCCGCCGAGCTGGAGCGCCGCGTGGAGGAGCGCACCGCCGAGCTGCAGGCCAGTGAGGAGCGCCTGCGGCTGGTGCTCGACCAACTGCCCGCCCTGGTCTGGACGACCGATGGTGACCTCAGCATCACCTCGGCGAGCGGCTCGGGGCTGGCCATCGCCCGGCTGTCACAGGAGCACATGGTGGGCAGGAACCTGCGCGACGATCGGCGGCTGGCGCGCACGCCCATCGCAGCGGTGGACATCCACCAGCGTGTCCTGCAGGGGGAGCACGTCACCTACGAGGCCGCGTTCCGCGGCCACGTGTATCACGGCCACGTGGAGCCGTTCCTCAATGGACATGACGTCATCGTAGGGTGTCTGGGCGTGGCCGTAGACGTGACGCCCCTCAAACGCACCGAGGCGGCGCTGCGCGAGACGAAGGATCAGCTGGAGGCGATCAACCGGCGCCTCCATGCGCTGAACGCCATCGAACTCGGGGCGCAGGAACTCCTCGAGGTGAAGGATATCACCGCGCTGGTGGTGCGGCAGTTGGGCGCCCTGGGGGTCGCGTCCGCCGTGTTGGTTCGTGAGCAGGGACGCCTGCTGGTGCGCAGCATCTCGCTGGACGCCGAGCAGCTCGCGCGAGTGGAGGCCGTGCTCGGCGTCCCGCTCCTGGGGCTCGTGAGCGCCGAGGGCTCCAGCACGTGGCCCACCCGCGCGGAGGCGCGGGAGACGGTGTGGATCCCCAACGCGCTGGCGATGCTCGCCGAGCTGATGCCGAGGGCCACGCCGCGCGCGGTCGCCCGGGCGGCGCGCCTGGT
>JAXGNH010000059.1:0-2194 GCA_040768165.1 Anaerolineae bacterium | reverse complement strand
AGCTGTTGAGCGATAACGCGGCGTACCAACGCCTCTACCGGCGGCAGTGGGCCGACGCGCGCCCAACCTAGGCCGGCAGCCACACAGCCAAGGTGGTGCCGATGCCGTCGCTCTGCACCGTGATCTCGCCGCATACGAGCGGGCCGGGCCCCGTCCCCAGCTCCCTGATGGTGGAGAGGAACTCGGAGGTGTGGGGCAGCGCCTCCGCCGCGATCCCCTGCTCGCTGTCGGCGACGTCCACGCGCCCTCCGGGCGGATCGTCGGTGCCCCGATGGAGACGCGCAGCAGGCTACACTCGGGTATGGCGTCGATGGCGTCTAGCACCGGGTTCAGGCACACCTGGCGTAGTTCGTCCTGCCGCGTTATTGCCAGGGGGGCTCGTGAGCGACAAGTGCGCGGCGACGAATCTCGCCGGTCGCGCGGCTTCTGGGTCACCAGCAGCACCTGCCGGATGACATCGACCAGTGGTCCGTCACGTCAATCGGCCGAGTGGCGAACCGATGCCCCCTGCTAGCTCGACGCGCTGGTGTAGCGGGAGGCCGGCGCTCCAGAAGAAGGGGGCCGTGAACGCCAGCAGCATGGCGTACAGGCCGACGATCCGCGCGCCAGGGCAAAGGGGACCACCTGCCCGACGGCGAGCGCCCTCCGTAGCACCGAACCGCATCCCATGGCGAGTCGCCCCTCACCACACCCCGGGGATCAGCCGGTAGCGCGTCTGCCGGGTATAGGCCTCATACCCTGGCAGCTCCTCCCGGAGCGTGCGATCTTCCAGCGCGGTGCGGAGGATCAGGAGCGGGATGGTCAGCCCGCCTGGAATCAGGGCCCACAGCGAGCCAAGGAGGAGGGGCTGCCCCACCGCCTGCACCAGCAGGCCCAGATAGCCGGGGTGGCGCACCAGGCGGTAGGGGCCGGTGGTGCACACCGCCTGGCCGCGGTCGTCCTGGATGCGCACCACGGTGGAAAAGTAGGCGTTCTCGATCATCGCCCAGCTGAACAGGGCGCTGCCCGCCGCATTGCCCGCCACTCCCAGGAGGCGCCACCCGAGGGCCAGCGCGCCGGTCCAGGCGTGGCGCCGATCGAGGCCGGCCACCAGCAGCACCCCGATGAAGAGCGTGAGCGTGAGCGCTAGGCCGAGGATCCGATCCCAGGCCTTCCAGTTCTCCGCCAAGCGCCCCCGTTCGACGATCGTCTCGGGATGCCGGTGCAACAGGAACCAGGAGTTGACCGCCACCATGAGGAGGGCCATCCCTATCAGGGCCCAGCCCCAGCCCCAACGCAGGGTGCCGGCAGCGCCAAAGAGGAGGAGCGCCTGCACGGCGAACTGGGTCAGGACCTGGATGAAGCGGCGGGCGATGCCGCGTCGCAGTTCGGCGTTCGTGCCCGTGGAACCGGCCTCGGCGTTCATCGGCGTACCTCCTTGTTCCGCTGCATACGATGCATCATGGCAAGCATGTGCGTCGGCGGGCGCCCTGTCAAGTCTGGGCCCGCTCGGCAACGGCCAGACCGGCATGGAAGCGCCCCCGATGCAGGGCGTGTTCCATGGCACATGGCGAGGCACCTACTCCGCATACCTTGGCGCGGGCCGCAAAACACGCTATGATAGGGATAGGCGAGTGGCAACGCTTCGCAGCCCCGTCCGTGGCACCGGTGATCCTCGCAGGTGGCCCGACCATCCTCGCCAGCATCCCAGCACCCATCCGCCACCACCCGCATCGAAGCCACGACCTGTCACCATGCAGCAGCGTCCTCCATCGCACCGCGTTACCTCACCCACCACTCGCAGCCAAGTCATACCGTATGCCGTGATAGGAGGCGTGACGATGAACACGATCGCGAGGTCGCCCACGGCGAGGCGGCCGGTCTACCCCTGGTGGTTGGTTCTGCTGCAGGGTATTGGCGCGGTCCTGCTGGGGCTCGTGCTGGTGAGCGCGCTCGGGGCGGAGGTCGACGTGCTGGCCCAAGCGCTGGCCTGGTTCTGGATGATGGTGGCCACAGCGGCAGCCGTGAGCATCTTTGTCGACGGGAGGCTGCGGGGGGCCAAGCTCGTGTCGGCGGTCCTGGGCGTCGTCGCGGCGGCGCTGGTGGTCGATTACCCCCTGTGGGCCGCCGCTCTGGTGCCGGTGACTCTCACCTGGATCCTGGGGATCTATGGCATCATCGCCGGGGCAATGGCGCTGGCCCGAGCCACCATGGA
>JAXGNH010000058.1:0-2458 GCA_040768165.1 Anaerolineae bacterium | reverse complement strand
CTGGCCCGCAAGGGCGGGCGCCAGGCCATCGCGCCCGAGGGGTTCTACGTCCTCGGGTCGGAGGGGCCGCTGCGGGACGGCGAACTCGAGCGCGCCGGCGAATGGGCCGGGCGCATCGCCGCGGCCGAGTAGGTTGGCCCATCGAGCCTGCGACAGGGACAACCATGCGAGCGGCGCGCCTTGACACGGACACCGGCGGCGATATCGACGATCTGTGCGCCCTCGCCCTGGTGCTCGGATGGCCGGGCGCCGAACTCGTCGCTGTGACGACCAACTCGGACGACGGCGGCAGGTGCGCCGGCTATGCGCGCTATGCGCTAGACCTCGCCGAGCGCGGCGATGTCCCCGTGGCGGCGGGCGCCGACGTCGCCCTGGGGCGTTACCGCGTCATCCCTGGCCTGCTCCAGGAGGCGGCCTACTGGCCGGCGCCCCCACCCGCGTGGTGACGCGCGTGGACGCCGGGGCGTGTGCCGCGCTGTGGCTGTCGTTGGTACGGTAGTGATCAGTGATCAGTTGTCAACTGATCACTGTTGATGATCATTAAGTCGTACCGGGATTGCATCACGAAGTCGTACCTTACCAATCTCATAGCGTCGCACCGCAGCAGTTGACAGCCAGACCGGTTCGCGCCCATCCTCCGGGTGGTCCGAGCGTTGTGTGATGGTGAGAGGAATGACGCGATGACGGCGACGAGCTTACAGGTGCGTCTGATGATTCTGGAACTCGCCCAAAGCGGCTGCAGCGATCGGCAGACCGCCGCGCGGTTACACCTCAGCCCCTTCACGGCCCGCAAGTGGCGGCGCAAAGGCCAGGGCGGCGGCCCCTCTGCCTTGGGCAGTGTGCTGGGGCGCCCCACGCAGGGCGCGTTGGGCAGTTTTGCCCCGGAGGTGGTGGCGCAGCTGCGCCAGTGGCGTCAGGAGCATCCCGGATGGGGGCCGCTGACGCTGCGCACCGAGTTGGAGCGGCGGTATGGCGAGTGCCCCGTGCCCTCCACGGCCAGCATCACCCGCTGGCTGCGCCAGGAGGGCCTGACCCGCCGCTATGAACGCCACCAGCCCCTACCCGATAGCGGCCCCCCGCCGGGGGCCAGCGCCTGCCACGAGGAGTGGGAGATGGACGCCCGCGGCTACGAGCGGATCCCCGCGGTGGGCGTGGTGGCCCTGATCGCGGTCAACGACGTCGTCAGTCGGGCCAAGATCGCGTGCTACCCCTGTGAGCTGGGCGCGGGGCGCGCCAGCCGCCACCCCACCACCGAGGATTACCAACTGGTGTTGCGCCTGGCGTTCGCCGAGTGGGGCCTACCGGACCGCTTGGCGGTGGATCACGACAGCGTGTTCTACGACAACCGCAGCAAGTCGCCCTTCCCCACCCGCCTGCACCTGTGGTTGCTGGCTCTGCGGGTGGCGTTGACCTTTGGGCGTTTCGGCCGCCCGACGGATCAAGCCATCACCGAGCGCAGCCACCAGACCTGGGATCGGCAGGTGTTGCGGGGCCAGACCTTCGCCTCGCGGGAGGCCCTGATGCAGGCCCTGACCGAGCGCCGCCATGTCCTCAACGAACGCCTGCCATGCGCCCCCCTGGGGGCGCTCCCCCCGCTGGTGGCACATCCCGAGGCGCGCACCCCGCGCCGCCCCTACCGGCCTGAATGGGAAGTCAACCTGCTCGACATGGGGGCCGTGTACCGCTACCTGGCGCACGGGCGCTGGTTCCGCAAGGCCAGCAACGTCGGCGCCGTGTCCTTGGGGGGCACGGTCTACCCCCTGGCCCACGGCTGGCGACGCGCCGAGGTCATCGTGACCTTCGATCCCGAGGATCAGCAGCTGCTCTTTGACACCGCCGGGCAGGAGAACATCCGCCTACCCCTGCGCCACCTCTCCCCCCAGGACCTGATGGGGGATTTCGCCGCCTGCCACCACCTGGCCCCCTTCCAGCTGGCGCTGCCCGTGTCCTGGCAGGAGTGGCGCGCCAACTTCACCAGCTGCCTGGCATGTGGTACGACCTGATGAGGTTGGTAAGGTACGATTTGATGATGCTTTCCGCGGCATGACTTAATGATCATCAACAGTGGTCAGTTCTCAGTTACTGGTCGTTCGTTCTTGGTTCTTGGTCAGCTCAAAGGCCGAGCGTTCACCATGAGCCACCATCCACGCACAGATAACCAACAAGTAATGACTAGAAACTAATAGCTACAAACCAATAACCCCCTACTCCCCATCAGCTCTTCATGCTCAGGCCGATCCGCCCCCGCTCCAGGTCGATGCTGATGACGCGCACGTCGACGATGTCGCCCACCGAGACGACCTCCAGCGGGTCGCGCACGTAGCGGTCGGCCATCTGGGAGACGTGCACCAGCCCGTCCTGCTTGACGCCGATGTCGACGAACGCGCCGAAATCCACCACGTTGCGCACCGTCCCCTTGAGCATCATCCCCTCGCACAGGTCCTCCATCTTGAGCACA
>JAXGNH010000057.1:0-2545 GCA_040768165.1 Anaerolineae bacterium | reverse complement strand
CGGGTCCGTCGATGGGGAGCCGGAAGGAGAAGGTGCTGCCCACGCCCACCTGACTCTCGAGCCACATCCGGCCGCCGTGCAGTTCGACAAAGCCCTTGCTGATGCTGATACCGAGGCCGCTGCCAGCGTGAGGCTGTCGTGTCGAGCCGTCGAGCTGTGAGAAGGGGATGAAGAGGCGATCCTGATCCTCGGGTGAGATGCCGCTGCCGGTGTCGGCCACGCTGAACACCACGTCGTTTTCCTGCTGGCATACGCGGACGTCCACGCCGCCCGTGGTCGTGGCCCTGGCCGCATTGCTCAGCAGGTTCAACAGCACCTCACGAATGCGCGTGCGATCCAGCAGTATTGGCGGCAGGTCCGGCGCGACGTCCGTGGTGAGGCGGAGGTGCTTGGAATGGAACAGCGGTTGTACCGCGGTGGTAGCCGCCTCGATGATCTCACTTACGGCGACTCGCTCCTTGGTTAGGGCCCAGCGGCCCGACTCGACCCGGCTTAGGTCGAGGATGTCGTCGATGAGGCTGGACAGGTGTCGGCCGTTGCGCAGGATGACGTCGAGGTCCGACAGCAGCGCCGTCGGCAGTCGGCGTTGGTAGGCGTTGGGGGAGTTGACGATGAGTTCCACGAAGCCCAGGATCATGTTGAGCGGCGTACGGAGTTCGTGACTGACGTTCGCCACGAACCTCTCCTTTACGCGGCGCGCCTCTTCGGCACTCTCCCGCAGAGCCTGGGTGAGCCGGTTGAGAGCGGTGAGTTGGCTGTTCGCCTCGGCGAGTCCGCTCAGAGCTTCCTTGAGGCGCACTTGCGTACCGCGCGCTTGCGCCAGCAAGTGGCGAGAGCTTTCATAGCTACGCCACGACCAGTCGAGCGCGGTGAGCAGGGGGCGCGAGGCAAGCCAGATCAGGCCCACGGTCATCCAGCATGCGATCGCAGTCACCATTGCGGTCTCGACTGGAATGCCGGCCAGAGGTCCATCGGGCCACAGCAGAACCAGGGCGGAGATCGTCGCCGTCACAAACCCGGCCAGAGTGCCGCCCAGAATGGCGGCCAGCGCCGAAGGCACGATGAGCAGCGTGATGGCGGGTGTGATGCCCATCCAGATAGCAATGAGCCCAACAAGCGCGGCGCAACCCATCACAAGCGCCGCCTCGGCCACCCAGTAGCTCAAGCGCGACAGCGCGAGCACTACGATGGCCAGAAGGACAAGCGCCAGGCCGGAACTCGCGGCCTGGTACGGGTCAGAAAAGAGGTGGGATGAGCCGATGAGCAGAAAGCCGAGTACCGAGATGCTGGGCAGAATAAGCGGCAGGCAGTCCTTGCGAAGTTCGAATAGCATCGATGCTACGCTGGGAGCGTTCGCTTGATCCCACGTTTCCATCGCGCAATGCCTTTCTCGCGTGTGCGAGCCGTCACCGTCCACGCAAGCAGTGGTACTGGCTGAACGAGGCTGTGGCGCACATTCTAGGGTGCGTGGGAAGGGAGGGCAAATCCAGGCTGGATGAGCGTGCAACATGACCGGTTGTCGCAGCCGAATGGGGATCTGCCCTGGCATGGTGACTGGACTACCGAGGCAATGGGCGTTGGTGGCCAGGTGACAGCCCCGAGCCGCTTGGCGAGGATGCCGCCCTTGGCGGTTCTCTTCCGCTTGAGCAGACTCAGCGCCAGGCGGCGTAGCACGAAGAGCAGGTGCGGGCCGTTGCCCATGCAGATGCAGCTCTCATCCTCGCGGAAGGCGATTTCCAGCATCCTGTGCAGGTGGTTCTCGATGCGCCCGTGCCCCTTCTCCACCCGCTCTCAGGTGTCGTGCGCCGTGTGGGCGTCGCCCTGCGCCTCCGCCTCGGCGAACGCCGCCTGCACCTTGGCGTGCAGCCGCGGCTGGTTGTCCTTGACCGCCAGCAGATAGTCCCCGCCCCGGTCCAGGATCTGCTGGGCGATGGCCTTCTGGCAGCCCATGGCGTCCACCGTCACGATCTGCCCCGCCAGGTCCAGCATCTCCAGCAGCACGGGGATGGCGGTGATCTCATTCGACTTCTGATCGACGCGCACCTGCCCCAGCACCACGCCGTTGGCCGCCGCCCAGGCGCTCACCAGGTGCAGCGGCCCCCGCCCCGCGGCGGCGTCGTGGGAGCGGCGCAGCGTCTTGCCGTCGATGGCGATGACCTGCCCGGCGGTGAGATCGACGATGTCCTGCACCCAGCCCATGAAGGCGCGCTCAAAGGCCGCGGCGTCCAGCAGGGCAAAGACCCGCCCCAAGGTGTCGTGGGAGGGGATGCCGTGGGGCAGCTCCAGGAAGGTGCCCAGCCACGCCGCCTTGGCGCGGCCGTACGCCTCGACCTCCACCCAGCCGTCCGCACCGCAGGTCACGGCGCAGATGGCGATGGCGATGATGTCGATGAGCTTGTGGTCACACAGGTACTCCACGCGCGGGTCGGGGACGGTGGCGAAGTAGCGCAGGAAGCAGCGGTCGGCATGGTCGGTCATCGAGGCGAGGCCTTTCCAGTCAGGATGCCCCCATCCTACCATCCCCAGCCCGAGTATGCGATTGCCC
>JAXGNH010000056.1:0-2563 GCA_040768165.1 Anaerolineae bacterium | reverse complement strand
AGCGGTGCCGTTCCTCATCGGCGGATTGCTGCTGTTCAGCCCGATCCAGGTGATGGTGGCCGCCGTGGCCGTGGCGGGGAACATGAACGGCGGGATGCTGTCGGTGCCCAAGCCCAAGTACACGCGGCCCGATCGGTAGGATTGGGCGCCGGCGCTCGCAGGAATCCAGCCAAAGAGCGCGCCGTGTCACTCGGCGTACACGCACATCCCCACGAGCCCGGGGCCGCCGTGGATGCCGATGATGGGCCCCAACTCGCCGACCAGGTGCTCGGCGGGGGTACCACGGTCCATCGCCTCGTCGAGGAGCGCCTGGGCGTCCTCGAGCGCCGCCGCGTGCATCACGGCGACGTGCACCGGCCGGGAGCGATCGATCCCCTCGAGGGTGATCTCCACGACGCGCTTCATCGCCCTACGGCGCGTGCGGGCGCGCTCCACCGCCTCGACGCGCCCCGTGCTGCTGTCGACGGCGAGGACCGGTTTGAGGTCGAGCACCGTGCCCAAGAACTTGGTCGCGCCGCCGATGCGCCCCCCGCGATGCAGGTACTCGAGCGTGTCCACGGTAAAGACCGAGCGCTGGCTGGTGCGCACGGCGCGGGCGGCGGCGATCATGTCCTCCATGTCGCCCCCGGCCTCGCGGGCCCGGGCCGCCGCCACCACCTGCCACCCGAGCCCCATGGAGACGGAGCGCGAATCCTCGATGTGCACCGGAATGCCCACCGTCTGCGCGGCCTGCATCGCCGAGTTGACGGTGCCGCTCAGCTCGCCGCTGATGGTGATGACCAGCGCCTCCTCACAGTCACAGGCGCGGAGGAGCCGCTCGAAATCGACGGGTGTGGGCTGCGACGTCTTGGGGTGATCCGAGTCACGCCCGATGCGCTCATAGAAGGCGGCCTTGCTGATGTCGACGCCGTCCCGCAGCGTGTCACCCCCCCAGAGCACGTAGAGGGGCAGCACGATGATGCCATGCCGCTCCGCGATCTCCGGAGGGATATCGGCCGTACTGTCCGTGATCAGCGCAACGCGGTGTGTGTTCTCACTCATGACGTCTCCCCTGGATGCATAGGGCGTTGTTATCTGTGACAACACCTGAGCGCGTCAAACGTGACGGCCCGCCTCACCCTACCCTCGCCCGTAGCGCCCGATGAGTTCGGCGCGCGCCAGGATGTGGCCCTCCATGCGATGCAGCACCTGTTCGCGGGTGGCCCCCGCGGAGATGTCGAGGGGGGCGTCCAGGGCGTAGAGCCGCAGGTAGTAGGTGTGCTCCTCGTTGAGAGGTGGGCAGGGCCCCTCATAGCGCACGTTGCCAAAGCTGTTGCACCCCTGCATAGCGCCCCATGCCAACGTGCCCCCCGCCTCGACCCCCTCGGGCAGGTCGTTCGTGCCGGGCGGGATGTTGTACAGCACCCAGTGGGCAAAGACCCCGCCCGCGGTGGCGCGCGGGTCATCGACGATCAGAGTCAGGCTCTTGACGTCCTCGCTCAACCTGCTCCACCGCAGGGGCGGCGAGACGTTCTGCCCCTCGCAGGTGTGGCGCCTGGGGATGGCGCCGCCCGAGGGGAAGGCAGTGCTCACTAGCGATAGATGCATCGCACATCATCCTCCCATTGCCCCACACGCGGGTCACTTGCGACGCAAGACACCCCGCGCCGCCTCCGCGATGTGACGCGCGGTGAGGCCATACTTTTCCAAGAGTTCCTGCGGCGCGCCGGACTCGGCGTAGCGATTCTCGATGCCGACCATGGCGACGGGCACCGGATGCCGCCCCACGACAGAGCGCGCCACCGCCGCCCCCAGCCCACCGTCGAGCAGGTGCTCTTCCGCGGTGACGATGGCGCCCGTCTCGCGGGCCGCGCGCTCCAGGGCGTCGTCGTCCGGCGGCTTGATGGTGTGCATGTCGAGCACCCGCGCCTCGACCCCTTCCGCCGCCAGCGCCTGGGCGGCCTCCAACGCGGCCGCGACCATCAGCCCGCAGGCGACGATGGTGAGGTCAATGCCGTCGCGCAACAGATTGGCGCGGCCGATCTCGAAGGCGTCGCCGTCGTCGTACACGAGCGGCACCCTCGGCCGACCGGTGCGCAGGTAGGCCGGGCCGTTATGGGCCAGCATGGCGCGTGTGGCGGCCCGCGTCGCGGCGGCGTCGGCGGGCACCAGCACCGCCATGTGAGGCAACGACGTGGCCAGGGCGATGTCCTCGATGGCCATCTGGCTCGGGCCGTCCTCGCCGATGCTGATGCCACTGTGCGACCCCACCAGCTTGACGCCGATGCGAGGGAAGGCGATGCTCATGCGAATCTGCTCGTAGGCGTTGTTGAGCAAAAAGGCGGCAAAGCTGGCCGCCACCACGTCCTTGCCCGAGGCGGCCAGGCCACTGGCCACGCCGATCAGGTTGCTCTCGGCGATCCCGACGTTGAAAAAGCGGTCGGGGAACTCTTCGCCAAAGTACGCGGTACGCGTCGAGTTCGCCACGTCGCCGTCCACCACCACCAGGTTCGGGTTCTCGGCGCCCAGCTCACGCAGCGCCTCGCCAAAGGCGTTGCGCGTGGGAGGGCCGTACTCCAGGCCG
>JAXGNH010000055.1:0-3327 GCA_040768165.1 Anaerolineae bacterium | reverse complement strand
CTACGGCGTGGCGACGCTCGCCAACGCCACGACTCACCGGCGCCAACGGCGCCCACGACCCGCCAGCCTGCGGCTGCGCACGGGGCGGCGCCAGCGGCCAAACAGGCCCGTTCTGCGGCCAAACAGGCCACCGAACAGCCCGCGCCCCGCCGCGTCGCCGCTGCAGTTGCCGATACCTCTGCCGGTCAGCGGTCCCGCACCCGTGGGCCCGGTTCCATCTCGAAATGGCATATCCTTCCTCCTTCCTTTGACCCCCCTGCGGGGTCACGAATCCTTCCGCTCGTCCTTTGCGGCGCCATCGCCCAACAGTGGCCGCAGTCTGTGCCACAGCGCACGCAGCGCCAGGGCCAGCGGCCCGTCCGACGCTTCCGTCACGGCGCGGCCACGCCGCATCGCCGCCATGGCAGCGTCGTCGTAGGGCAGCACGCCCAGCATGGGCAGCCCCCGCTCGCGACAGTACGCCTCGATCTCGGCCGTGCGCCCGGGATTGATGTCCCCCTTGTTGATGACCACGGCCGCGGGCACCCGAAAGTGCGCCGCCACGCCCAGCACTCGGTCCAAGTCGTGCTGGCCCGACACCGTCGGCTCGGCCACCATCAACGCCAGGTCAGAGCCGGTCACCGCAGCGATCACCGGGCAGCCGATGCCCGGCGAGCCGTCCACCAGCACCCACTCGATGCCCTGCTCCTGGGCCAGCAGCTGCGCCTGATGCCGCACCAGGCTCACCAGCTTCCCCGAGTTCTCTTGCCCAGGAAAGAGCCGCGCATGGGCAAAGTCGCCCAGCCGGGTCTTGGAGCGGTACCATTCGCCGTCCTCGGCCGGCTCCATGGTGATGCACTGCACCGGACACTCGTAGGCGCAGGCCGCGCAGCCCTCACAGGCGATCGGGTCGACCGCATACACGCCGTCGCTGGGCGCCACCGCCTCAAAGCGACACACCTCCAGGCAACGGCCGCAGCCAATGCAGGCCTCGGCGTCGATGACCGCCTCGGCGCCGCCGGTAAAGCGCTCGCCGTATTGCACCTCGGGGGCCAGTAGCAGCCCCAGGTTGGGCGCGTCCACGTCGGCATCGGCCAGCACCAGCCGTCGCTCAGCGGCCATCAGATGCGCCAGCGCCGCCACCACCGTGGTCTTGCCGGTGCCCCCTTTGCCGCCCAACACCACCAGTTGCTTCATGGCCGCACCTCCCCGGCCAGCGCCAGCAGCGCGTCCAGCGCCGCCTCGAACGTCGGCCGATAGCCGGGCAGCGCCGTCACCAGCGGCTGCCCGTCCGAGTAGGCCGCGGCGATCTCGCGGGCCAGCGGCAGCCGCAGCAGCACCGGCAAGCCCTCCTCGCTGCAATAGGCCTCCACGGTGGCGTCGCCGCCATCGTCGCGGTTGATGGCCACGCCCACCGGCAGGCCCAGCACGTCGCGAGCCACCTCCACCGCCAGGCGCAAGTCGTGCAGGCCAAAGGGCGTCGGCTCGGTCACCAGCAGCGCCGCATCAGCCCCGCGCAGCGCCTCGATCACCGGGCAGGCGGCGCCGGGGGGCGCGTCGACGATCATCACGGCCTCGTCATCCCACCCGCGCCTGTGAGCCTCGCGCTTGAGGGCGCGGATCACCGGCGTGGCCATGGCCTCGCCCACCTGCAGCTCGCCTTCGCCCAGGCGCAGGCCCGGGCCCAGGCCCAGCGTCACACGGCCCATCGGCTGCGGCGCCTCGCTGATGGCCCCGGCGGGGCACTGCAGGGTGCAGCTCCCGCACCCGTGGCACAGCTCGGCGAACACCAGCGTCTGCGTGGGCAGCGCTGCGATGGCGTTGAACTGGCACACCTCAGCGCAGCGGCCGCAATGGGTGCACCGCGCCGCATCCACCACCGGCACCGGCCTTGCCACGCTCACCGTCTCACGCGCCTCGGCCTGCAGAAACAGGCCCACATTGGGCGCTTCGACGTCGGCATCGAGCAGCGCCGGCAGGCGCTCTGCGCCGCGGGCCCGCTCGGCGGCCACCAACGCCAGGCTGATGGCGACGAGCGTCTTGCCGGTGCCCCCCTTGCCGCTAGCGATGACCAGCCTCACAGGCCCCCCCCGCGGCCCGCACCGCCGCCCATCCCGCGCCCCAGACCTCGGCCGCCGCCACCGCCGCCCTTGCCAAAGTCCTTGGCCACCGAGGGCTGCGACAACGCCTCGAGCTCGCCGGCCTGTAGCGCCGCCACCGCCTCGCCCACAGTGCCGCCCGTCGCGGCATACACGGCGATGCCCGCGGCTTGCAGCACCTGCAGGGCGTTGGGCCCCACGTTGCCGCTGATGACCGCACCAACGCCCTGCCGCACGATGTGCTGCGCCGACTGAATGCCCGCGCCCCCCGCCGCGCCCAGCGCCGGGTTCTCCAAAGTCACGGCCTCTTGCGTCTCGGCGTCGACCACCACGAAACAGGCGCACCGCCCAAAGATCGGGCTCACCTGGGCCTCGAGGCCCGGCGCCGTGCTGCTCACTGCGATCTTCATCTGTCCTCCTTCATCTTGCCTAGCTCGCGTCCGCGAGGCGCCACGCCTCGCGCACCAGCCGGGTGCCGCACTGGGGGCACTTGATCAGGTAGCAGGGCCTTGTCCGCTGGTGCGGCTCGCGATGCCCACAGCTTGGGCACACGCACTGCCCGCCCGGGCCCGCCGCCTGGCCGCCTCCGCCGCCACCGCCGGTCCCTCCACCGCGGCCCAGCCCTGCGCCGCCTCGTCCTCGTCCCATCTCCAACCGCCTTTCCCTCTGCGCCTCGCTCGCCGTTGAGCGGGAGCTTCAGCTAGTGCAACAGCTCGGTGCGGTCGACCAGCGTGCCCGCTACATAGGCCAGCACGGCCTCGTCGATCGCGCTCACGTCGGTCACCACCGGCCTGATGCGCACCTGCGCCATGCTCTGGTAGGCGCCATGGCCCATGCCACCGCACAACAACGCCTCACAGTCGCTGATAGCCGCGGCCATGCTGACGTGCTTGCTATGGCTGCCCGCGTCGGTGCCGCGGCGCCCCTGGCTGTCCACATGCTCCACGTGCGTAAACTGCGTGTGCCCCACCTTGGGCCGCAGCTCGCGCGCCACGATCTGTCCTTCCTCGACCGTCACCACAGCATAGTGTTGCGCCCGCCCAAAGTGGGCGCTGATGGTCTCGCCGTCGTCGGTGATACACGCGATCTTGATCATTTCCTCTCCTTGCGGTGCTCTCTCGCCCGTCCTCGGCTTCGACCCCTCAGCCTCCGCTCTCGTCGCCCGCCGATGGCGCGCCGTGCGCCTCGTCGTACACGTCCACAAAGCGGCGCAACATGCGCTCGGTCTCGCGCAGGTCGTCGACCCACG
>JAXGNH010000054.1:0-3654 GCA_040768165.1 Anaerolineae bacterium | reverse complement strand
CTCAGCCCACGGCCGGCTCAGCCGACGCCAACTCGATGGAGGCGCTGGGATTCGAGCGCGACCCGCGCTACGGCCCGGCTGGAGCGGCGGCCCTTGGCCGGGGGCAGCCCGCCATGGCGACGGAGCGGGAAATCGCCCCCGGCCCCTCGGTGGGAGCCGGGGAGGCGCGGCTGGCGGTGCAGCCGCGCCAGCTCAAGGCCATGGAGCTTCAGCCCGGCGACACGCGCCGTGTGGTCTTGTCACTGCACAACACCGGCGCGGTGGAGGTGAGCGGCCGTGTGACAAGCCATGTGGACTGGATCAGTGCCCCCCGATCGTCCTTTCGCCTGCCCGTGGGCAAGCAAGCCAAGGTGATCCTCACCGTGCGCTCCGCCAGACTCCCGTCGCCACAGGCGAGCGAGGCCCAGGCAATCTCGGTGGACACCAACGCCGGGAGGCAGTGGGTGGCCGCCACGGCACAGGTCGTGACCTCCCCGCTCCTGCAGGTTGAGCCGACCCTTCTCGACTGGGGCGCCGTCCAGGGCGAGCCCAGCGGGGTTCGCTACCTGACGATTAGCAATGCCGGTGGCCAACCCATGTCGGGGAGCGTGGCGGCGCGCGTCCCGTGGTTGCGCGTGAGCGCACCCGAGTTCCGTTGCGCACCGGGGCGGTCGATGCAGGTGCCGGTGCAACTCGTGATTGATCAGGTGCCGGCCGGTGAGACGCACGTCGTCGATGCCATGGTCGTCGACAGCGACGGTGGCCAGGAACGAGTCGCGGTGCAGGTGCGCCACCTAACGCCCGTGCTCGACCTGGGCGTGACGCACATCGACCTGGGCAGCCTCCCCGCAGAGCCCGCCGAGCGCTACCTCTATGTGGGGAACGCGGGCGACGGTACCCTGGAGGGGAGCGCACGCCCCTTGGTGCCCTGGCTGCGTATCGAGCCACAGGAGTTCCGCTGCGACCCGGGTGACCTGGTACAGATGGCATTGACGGCTGACCTCAGTGCCCTGGGAGACGGCGCCATCGAGGTGCCCCAGGCGGTCCGGGTGCGCACCAACGGCGGCGTCGAGACGCTTTCGCTGCGCGTGCAGGTGGTGGCGCCGCGACTGGCCGTAGGAGGAAGCGACCTGGCGTTCGGTCAGGCCCGCCTGGGTGACGTGCTCAGGCGCACGATCACCATCGCCAACACGGGGTCGGCGCCGCTCTTTGCCACGGTGCAGCCGCTCACCGACTGGCTCTCCGCCTCGCCCGGCAGTGTCACCTGCGCGCCCGGCGAGGAGCGCCAGGTCGAGGTGGTCGCCGATACCGCGCGCTTCCCCAAGGGCGATGCGCTGGACGTGGAGGCCGCCCTGCGCATCGAGGCGGGAACGATGGTCGCGACCCTCCCGGCCAGCATCGAGGTACTACAGCCCGCGCTGCGCGTCGAACCGCAGGAGCTCGACTTTGGCTATGCGGAGCGCACCCAGCCCGAGTTGCGCACCCTCACGGTGGCCAACGACGGCAACGGTCCCATGGCATGGAACACCCAGACAGACGTCGCCTGGGTCGAGATCCAGCCCACCTCGGGCGTGTGTCGGCCCGGTGGTGCGCAAGAGGTGGCGGTTACGGCGTATGGTCTGGCGGCCGATCCGGAAGCTGAGGTCGTGGAGGGCACGCTGGTGGTCAGCGCCGACGCCGGGCGCGCCAAGGTGCCGCTGCGCCTAGCGTTCGCGGCCCCGCTGCTGGCCAGTGACACCACCGCACTCGACCTGGGGGTCAGCGTGAACCTGGGCGACGTGTTCAGCAGTCTGCGGCTGTTCAACCACGGCTTGGGGCCGCTCCGCGGGCGCATCACCACGGATCGAACCTGGCTGGCCGTCGATCGCGCCTCCTTCGAGTGCGCCATGGGCCGCTCCATCGAGGTGCGCGTCAGCACCGACTTGGAGGAGCTGCCGCCGGGCACCGACCGCGCCACTGGCACGGTGCTCGTGGAGAGTAACGGCGGCAGTCTCGCCATCGACGTGACGCTGGCGGTGGCGTACACCCCGAAGATCGAGCCGCCCGAGGAACTCGTGCTGGAGCGGGCAGACCCGGCGGGCCAGCCGCAGGGGCGCCTTGTGCTGCGCAATACGGGCCTGGCGGCGGCCCGCGCCGAGTTGCGGCCCAGCGCCCCGCAGTTGGTACTGTCACGCAGCCTGCTCGATATCAAGCCTGGCAAGAGCGTCCGCATCGCCGTCAAGTGGCAGGGGCTCGCCAACGCCGAGGGCGAGCCCCCCTACGTCGAGGTGCGATCGGACGGCGAGGCCATACGAGTGCCCGTCGTTTTGGCGGGCGCGCCTGCCTAGCCAGCGATCGGCCGCGGACAGGAGGACGACCCCTCCCAGCATCGAACGCGGCGACTGTTGCCGATTACCCTTTACTCGCCTTCCATACCATGGTATATTGGAGTCATCGAGGCGTGCCCGGCGTTATTGGCGGTAATGCCGCCGTCGAGCGAGGCAGCGTGTGACGCTCCTGGACGGCATCCCGCACCACATCGTCAGGACCAGCCCTGCCATGGCGCGACGTCGCGCCGGCACGGCGCCAGCACCAGCGGCATCTCAATCACCCGATCAAGGAAGGGGGCAGCTCCATGAAGCTGATACTGGCCATCGTGCGGGACGATTGTGCCGCCGATATCACCGGTGCGCTGAATGAGGAGGGGTATCGCGTCACGCGCGTCAGCTCTACAGGGGGCTTCTGGAAGCGAGGCAACGTGACACTCCTCATTGGCGTCGAAGAGCACGAGGTGGAGCCGGTCTTGTCGCTCATCGACCAGCACTCGGGCCCGTGTCGGGATGGTGAGGGGCCGTCGGATGAGGCGCATCCGCCCCATCGCTCGACCGTGTTCGTCCTGCCGGTCGACCGTTACGCGCACTACTGACCGCCGGCCTATCGCGACTGCCCATCGAAACGCCCAGCCTCGGAGGCTGGGCGTTGTCACGTTCCCGGCCTGCGCGCGTCTACCCCCCGACCAGCTTGACGCGGTACCCCAGCTCCTGCAGCGTCTGAGCGACGCGGTCTCGGATGTCGCCCTGGACCTCGATGACGCCATCTTTGACCGTGCCGCCCGTGCCGCAGCGCTGTCGCACGGTACGCGCCAGGTCGCGCAACCCGGCGTCGTCGAGTTCCAGCCCCTCGATGGTAACCACCGCTTTGCCGGCGCGGCCCTTGCGTGAGCGTGCTAGACGTGCGGTCTGCTTCTCAGGCGGAGGGAACGAGGCCGGCGGAGAGGCACGTTCTGACCGCCGCGCGCGGTCACCGTGCCGTTGCTCCTCCGGGTCGCTGGACCACACCAGCCCGCCCCGCCTCCGGCTCATGGCATCACTCCTCCGTGAAGGGCGAGACCCAGTTGCCGGCCGCATCCAGGGGAAGTGGGCCCGACGCGTCTAGGATCTCCAGGCCGCGCCGCGCCTCCGGGTCGCGCAGGAGCGGCACAGATACCAGCAACTCGCGCAGATGCAGCGTGTCGCGTATGGCGACGAAGCGCAGCTCCTCGAGAGGCGTCTGTCGCTCACGAAAGGCGGCCGTCTCCAACGCCTCGCGGTCGGTGTCATATACAAAGGGAAGCTTGGCTCGTTCGAGGTTGCCTGAGGTGAGCACGTTCTTTTGCGTGATCGCCCAATCGATCCGGTCGGCCAGGCGTCGCGTAGT
>JAXGNH010000053.1:0-4367 GCA_040768165.1 Anaerolineae bacterium | reverse complement strand
TCGCACATCGCGCCAGACACCCGGCGCCTGAACGTCGCGGAGGGGACATCGTCACGGCATGAAAGCGCAAGTCCTGTTTGTCTCCGGCCGCGAGACCAGCTATATCCGCAATCGGGTCATCCTGGCGGCGCTGTCCGCCGCCCACGACGTCACGGTGCTCACCCCCAGTGCCCGGAGCACGCCGGCGCGGCTCCTCGGCGGGGCGGCACGACTCCTGACGTGTCGTGCGCCGCACGAGCTGTGCTTCGCCGGGTTCTACGGACAGCCGCTCGCACTGGCCGCCTCGATCACGCGGCGCGCTCCGGTGATCCTCGATGCCTTTGTGTCGACCTATGATACCCTTTGTGAGGATCGCCGCATCTTCTCCCCACGCTCCCCGGCGGGACGGCTGGCCTTCTGGCTCGACGAGGCCGGTTGCCGGCGGGCGGCCTGCGTGCTCACGGACACCGAGGTGAGCGCCGAGTACCTGGCGAGCACGTTCAACGTGCCCCGCGACAAGCTCGCAGCGCTGCCCGTAGGATGCGACGAGGCGGTCTTTTTCCCCAGGCCGACGGGGCGCCCGGCATCTCAGTTCGAGGTGTTCCACTATGGCGCCTTTCTGGGGCTCCACGGCACCGATGTGATCGTCCGCGCGGCGGCGCTGCTGCGTGACTGTCGCGGTATCCACTTCACCCTGGGCGGCGACGGCCCGCTGCGTCATGACACCGTCGCGCTGGTGGAGGAGCTGGGGCTCGATAACGTCTCGCTGCCCGGCTGGATTCCGTTCGAGCGCCTGCCCGACTATATCGCCGGGGCGGACCTCTGCCTGGGCGGGCACTTTTCGACCATCCCGAAGGCCCAGCGCGTCGTGGCAACCAAGACGTACCAGTTCATCGCCATGGCTAGGCCCACCATCGTAGGCGACAACGCCGCCAGCCGAGAGGCGTTCGTGCCAGGGGAACACGTCTTGGCGGTGACCATGGGTGACCCGGAGGCACTGGCGCGGGCCATCGCCGCGTTGTGGGACGACGCGGCGATGCGCGGGCACCTCGCGGGCGCTGGATACGCCCTTTTCCAGGAGCGCTACAGCAGCGCGGCCATCGGTCGACGGCTGACGCGCATCGTCGATGAGGTGCTGGCCGAACACCGAGGGCAGCCATGGTCCCTCCACCTACGGTCACCCGTCGGCGCCTTGGGCGCTCCGCCGACGACTGGGCGGCAGCGGGCGCGCGACGGGGTCGTGGCGCGGACGCGAGATCCAGTGGCGGGCGTACGTCGCCTGTCGGGCGGCGGAGCACGTCTGTCGCCTGCCCGGCGACATGGTGGAGTGTGGGGTCTACCGGGGTGGGGTTGGGGCGCTACGAGGAGTGCTACGAAGACGTCGTCCGGACGTTCGCCCGCTATCCGGAACGTCACCATCATTCGTGGGCCGGTGCCCGACACGCTGCCACGGGTAACGGCCGAGCGCGTCTGCTACCTCTCCCTGGACATGAGTTCGGCCGCGGCCGAGGTGGCGGCGCTGGGGTTCTTCTGGGATAGGCTCGTGCCGGGCGCCGATCGTGCTCCTGGACGACTATGACTTTCAGGACTATGCCCCACCAGAAGCGCGCTATGGACGCCTTTGCCGCCGAGCACGGGGTAGCGATCCACTCGTTGCCCACGGGGCGGGGGCTGATTGTCAAGGGCTGATCCGGCGCGTTAGGATCGCTTTCGGCCGTGCGGCTCGCCTCGGCGTACGCCTCGACCGTCTGTTGCACCATGCGATGCCGGTCGAACCGCTCCAGCACCCATGCGCGCCCTGGTCCGCCAATCGCCGCCGCAAGTCGCGGTCATCGGCCAGTTCGCGGATCGCCGTGGCCAGCGCCTCATGGTCCCGCGCAGGCACCGGCCTCCCAGGCCCACGACCTCGGGGCTGGCGCTGCCCAAGGTGGCCACCACGGGCGTCCCGCACGCCAATGCCTCGGCGAGCGGCAACCCAAAGCCCTCCAGCAGCGATGGGAACACGAACACATCCGCGAGATTGTAATACGCGGGCAGGGCCCCATCCGCCACGTAGCCGCATTCGATCACGCGGTCGCCAGCATCGCCGAGGGCACGGTAGAACTTGGCCCTGTAATCCGCCTCCCAACGGCCGACGATGACGAGCTTACACCGGGGCGGGAGGAGCCTCATGGCCCGGGCGAGGTGCTCCAGCCCCTTGCGCGGCGTGCAGAATCCCACGTAGAGCACGGCGACCTCGTCATCTGCCAGGCCCAAGTCCCGCCGCAACGCGGCCGCCGGCATCGGCCGAAAGCGCTCCAGGTCGATGCCCAGGGGCACCACACGCACGCGCCGCGGGTCCGCGCCATAGTGTGTGGTAAACTCGGTCGCCGCCGCCTCACTGCCGGCGAGGATGAGCCCGGCGCGCCGCACGGCCGGGGCCTCGGCGAGGCGGCGCGCCGCGCGATAGTAGGCCATCCGCACCGCCAGGCCGCGCCAGGTGCTGTGGTATGGGAGGCCGCCATCGCTGGTCACGCGCTGGCGAAACGACTGGAAGGCGCTCGCCACGAACGGCCCCCGGTAATGGTAGGCAAAGTGCACGTCGGCAAAATGGACGACGTCGAACCCCTGACGACGCAGGTCCTCGGCCAAGGCGCCGGCATGCCAGCCGAAACCGATCCAATCGAGGGGCGCAGCCACCCGAAGGACTTCGACCTCGCCAAACCTGTCGTCAGCGGAGAGGCCCGAGCGCCGCGCCGTGATGACCGTGACGCGGTGCCCAAGCTCAACCAAGCCCATCGCGAGGGTCTCGCCATAGATCGCCAGGCCGGAACTCCTGTATGGAAGCCCATCGAGGTTTACCAAACAGATGCGCATGGACGTGGCGCCTCACCTCCGGACGACGGCCGGAGCCCCGCATTGACCCAACCGGTGGGGCGATTATAATGCTGAATATGGAGGCTGACAATGCCGGAGGCGCGCCTCTCGCTGGTCACGTGCGTGCTCAACTGGAACCGTCCCGACGACACCATCGCGTGCGTCGCATCGCTGCTGGCGGGTGAGGCGGCGAATCAGCGCGTGCTCGTGGTGGACAACGGCTCCAGCGACGACTCGGTCGCCCGCCTGCGGGCGCGCTTTGGCGACGCCATCGAGATCCTGGCGACGGGCGCCAATCGCTACTATGCCGGCGGGATGAACGCCGGGATCGAGCGGGCCATGGCCCTACACGCCGACCTCATCCTGTTGCTGAACAACGATACAGTGGTGGCGCCCGACGCCGTCCCATGGCTGGTCGCCGCCGCCGAGGCGCACCCCGGCGCCGGCATCCTGGCGCCGGCCGTATGCTTCCTGGCGGAGAGGGCGCGCGACTGGTCGCTGGGCTCACGCTGCGCGGCATGGCGGCCGTTCCCGGCGGAGGTTGGCCGGGGCGCCGTCGATCGCGGCCAGTACACGGCGCCGATGCGCGTCGACTTTGTCACCGGCTGCGCCATGCTCGTCCGCCGGGAGGTGGTGGAGCGCATCGGCCTCCTGGACGAGAGCTACCGCTTCTACTATGAGGACGCCGATTACTGTGCGCGGGCGCGCGCGGCGGGCTTTGGGCTCCTCGTCGAGCCGCGGGCGCGCATCTATCACGCGGTAGCGCAGAGCGCAACGCGCGACCCCGCCACGGTGCGTTACCTCAAAACGCGGGGCAGGGTGCGCTTCTACCGCAGCTATGCCTTTGGCCCGGTGCCGCTCCTCACCCATGCGGCGCTGTGGACACAAGAGGCGGCGCGGGCCGTGGCAGGCGCCCTGCGGGGCGATCGCACCGTGGCCGCCGCCATCTGGCGGGGATTGCTGGACGGCTATCGCGCGCCCATCGATGGTCGCCGGGCTGAGGCATCGGTCATCCGTCCGTACCTGCCGCAGTAGGTCGAGCCCACCATGCCCGAGTTGGCTTCCAGGCCACCGTCACTGACGGACCCGATGATGGAGTACACCCCTTGCCCGCTGTGCGAGTGCGATGCGCCGCAGCCAGTCCACGAGCTGGCCGATTGGCTGTACGGCGCCGAGGGGCGGTACCGCCTCGTCCGCTGCGCTGCCTGCGGGCTGCTCTACCTTAACCCGCGGCCCACCCGCGACGCGATGGCGCACCACTATCCCCGTGAGTACGCCCCGTTTCAGCGCGCCCATACCGATGCGCGCCCCCGCCTCCATAACCCATGGCGGGGCTACGGCCTCGCCAAGCGCTGCCGCGCCGTGATGCGCCTCGTCCCCCGCGGACGCCTGCTCGACGTCGGCTGCGCCAGTGGCGCCTTTCTCGCTGCCATGCAAGGCACGGGCGCGTGGGAGGTCATCGGTCTGGAACGCGACGAGGGCGCCGCGGCGTGGGCCCGCCAGCGACATGGGATCACCGTCCGCCGCGCCGA
>JAXGNH010000052.1:0-4407 GCA_040768165.1 Anaerolineae bacterium | reverse complement strand
CTGCGCCACGATCTCACCCGTGGCGGGGTCGACCAGGTGCACAAAGACAGCATAGTCGCCGTCGGCCGACGCTTCGGTACGCCAGTAGAGATCGAGTTCGATGGCCCTCCCTACGTCGCCGCCCTCGCGCACGAGGCGTGCATCATGGCCGAGGAAGCGACCCACCCCTCCCACGTCGCAATCGGCCGGCGCCGAGGGCTGGGGCCTCTCGGCGAGAAGGGGGGAGCCTCGTCGGGCATACACGAGCCCCTCGCCCCCATCAGGCAGTGCATAGGTGCGCGGCATCCGCTGCAGGCCGCTCCCCGGATCGTCCAGCAGCGCACGGAAGGTCTCAATCGCATCCAGGCTCCCCGGCCATCCTTGACACCCCGTCTTGGCGATCACGATGTCATAGCCGCCCATCGCGTCAGGATTCGCCACCTCGACGTCGGCCGGCATCCGGTGGCGGTGCGCCTCAAACAGGAACGCGTATGGCTCAAAGGCCGGAGCATCGGGGAGCACGCCGATTCGCGCGCGTCCCATCGGGAGTGATTCCAAGTCGGCCACGAGCATGGCATAGTTCAGCAGCGAGCGCAGAGGCCACTCACGGCCGTCGGGAGCCGCGCGCGGGCTACCAAACCAGCAGTCATCGGGCCAAGACGTGCTGTCGTCGCCCGGTACGGGGCCCACGGTGCGCTGATGTACAGCGCCCACCACCTCGGGAACCACGAGAAGTCCCAACTGCAGGCAGGCCGCGACCACCATGAGTTCTACGGCGATGCGGCGGCGTCGGGCGAGGGCATGGATCCCCCATGCGCTCAGCACAGCCACAGCGGGCAAGATCCCCGACACGTGCTTCAGGTCCTGGTTACGGATGGCGGCGAACACCGCGCCGCCCACAAGGGCTGAACTCGCAAGGTAGGCGAGCAGGGCTCGTGGGTGGGCGCTCGCCGGGTCCCCGCCGCCTCGGCGCGCCGCGACCGCCGACCCGACGACACCCACTATCAACGCTAGCGCCCCCGGCGCCGACAGGCCTCGCACGGCAAGCCCCTGCAGATAGCCCAGCACGTTACGCAGCAGCAACGGGTTCTCCGGGCCATAGAGGGCGCTCTCGTCACCGACGGCGGCGGACAGCGACCGTCGTATGACGCTGTGGGCGTTGGGGACGTACCAGGCGGCCGCGAGCGCGACACACGTCACCACCGTGATGGCCCCATTGGCAGCCCATCTCATGTCGCGCTCCCTCCGCCCCCGCAGGAACGCGAGCACCAGCGTCACTGCCAGCGGGCCGACGACAAACACGGGGCAGAATACCTTGGTGAGCGCCCCCAGCCCCAGGAGAGCCCCGGCCAGGACCGACCAGCGCCGGTCGCGAAAGGCATCCGTCCGCCACAACGCCAGCAGGCTGGCCGCTACCAGTGCCACCATGGTCAGCTCGACCAACAGGACGTGCGATAGGGTGAGGGTGAGCGGGTACGCCCCGACGATAGCGGCGGCCATCAGCCCACAACCCTCGCCGTCGGCGAGAGACCCCAGGCGATACGCCAGGATCGCGAGGACAGCAAGGCAGACCAAGTTCAGGCAAAGGGCGGCGTCGGGGCTGATACCCCCGACGCCATAGAAGGGCACGAGAAGCAGCGGCACGAGCGGGGGGCGATTGGCATCAAGCCCCAGCCAGATGTCCCACCAGGCCGAGAGGTCGCCGGCGGCCAGGGCATCGTATTGTCGCGCGCCATGGTAGAGGTACCATGCCTCGTCCCAGTACGGCGGCGTGCGGTCCACCACCATCCAGGCAACCCCGAGCGCAACCTGGTCGGAGATCAGGAGGAGCAAGTTCGGTGCGAGGCCACAGCGCCATCGGGCGCGCCTCACTCCCCTCCCTCCACGCTGGGCGCAAAGGCATCGAGGTCGCCGGCCTCCGGCACATAGGTGAGCAGCGAGGGACGGGCGCCGCCCTCGGGCAGGAGGAGGACGGCCTCGTCGGTGACTTCGAGCCCGCCGGAGGTCACCCAGACGCCGTCCGCTCCCTCGGCAACGCCGTGGTGTCGCGCCAGCAAAGTGAACCCCTGCGGGTCGATGACATCGACGACACCAGAGACGCCATCGGTGCCGACCGCCACGAGGCTTCCGCCCGCCTCGGCCAGGTCGGTGTAACGGGCTCCGCCCACGGTCGGCACCTCGCGTGCCGGCCCGTCTTGCGCGGGCCACACCAGCCAGAGCGCCCCGTCGCGCGACACGCCCTAGAGGCTGCCATCGCCGCCGGCCGCCACGGCCGCTATGTCACGCGCCGCCTCGCGGCGCTCACGCACCTCGAGCGTCCGCGCATCGACGCCGACGAGCAGCGTTCCGGCGGAATCGCCTCCCCGCGTCAGGGGCACCCACACGAGGCCGCCGCCAACGTCGATGCCGCCCACCGAGATGGTCCCCTCCTCGGCGAGGGCGCGCACCTGGGCGATGCCATAGGAGGCGCGGTCCACCTGGTAGAGCACGGCGGCCCCGGCGCCATCGTCCCAGGCGGCCACGTAGAGGTGTTCGCCCTCCGCCGCCAGCCCGCCAAGGGCGCCAATGTCGAACATCAGGGGCCGGCTGAGCTGCAGATGCAGCCCCTCAATGCCGGCCGGCGGCCGCGCCACTGTGGGAAGAGGGGCGGATGAGAGCACCGCCGCGGCGGACTCTGGGGTGAGGGGCGTCTCGAGTGGCGGCGTCGGCGACGCGCCGGCGGCGACGGGATGCGCATCGCCCGGCACGGCCGCCGCGTCGGGAACGACGCCACAGCGCCGCATGGCCGCGACGATGACGTTGGCCAGCACGAACAGCGCCACGACGGTGATGATGAACGACTTGAGGCGCACGGTATCCCCCGAGGCGTGTGTGGTGAGGTGGCTTGCTGGGCGAGGATTGTACCATCGGCGATGGGGCGTGTCCATGCTCGTGGGGAGCGTGTCGACCGAGCGCCGCCGGCACGACCCGCCGGCCAAGGCCGGCGGCCAAGCCTCCAAGCGCGCCAAGGCGCGCTGTGCCGGCCCGCCTCAGGGGGCTGGCATGGGAGCCGGGGTGCGCACAGCCGGCGGTCGGCCAACCCACCCCACTGCCAAACGCCGGCGGCTGAGCCTAAGCGCGCCGTGGCGGGCTGTGGTCCGGCCCGCTCTGGCGAGGCGGATTCCGCTTGCCAGCACACACGGCGAGGGCTAGAATGCCGCGTCTGCAGTCGCTGCAGTCGCAGCACACGTGTGGGCGCGCACCGCCCTGGGGGAACCATGACCATCGCCGCCGACCGTCTGCCCCGCCGCGCCAAGATCCTCTATGGTCTCGGGGACACGGGGTTCAGCCTCACCAGCACGCTCATCGCGGTGTACTTCCTCCTCTTTCTCACCGACGTGGTGGGACTGCGCCCGGCGCTGGCCGGCCTCGTCATGATGATCGCTCGTCAGTGGGACTGGATCAACGACCCACTCATCGGGCACATCAGCGACCGCACCCGCTCCCGCTGGGGACGCCGGAGGCCGTTCCTCCTGTTTGGCGCACTGCCGTTCGTCGTGGCGTTCGCCATGATGTGGTGGCGACCTCCCATCGAGGGGCAGCTCGGGCTCCTGATCTACTATGGCGCCGCCTACCTGCTCTATGATACGGCGGCCACCTTTGTCTACATGCCGTATTTCGCCCTCACCCCCGAGTTGAGCCCCGACTATGACGAGCGCACCTCGCTGACGGCCTATCGCATGGCGTTCTCGATTGTCGGGGGGCTGGTGGCCTTTACCGTGCCGTGGGCCATCGTGGGCGCCTTTCGCCCGGAGAACGCCGGGCGGGTGTGGCTGAACGGCGTCGTCTTTGGGATCCTCAGCGGCATCGGGCTGCTGGTCACGTTCGTCGGCACCCGCGAGCGACCCGGCGCGGCCAAGATGTCCACGCCCTCACTGCGTCAGTCTCTGCGCGCCGCATTGCGTAACCGCCCCTTTGTCGCGAGCATGGGCATCTTTATGCTCACCTGGCTGGCGGTGGACGTGGTGCAGGCGGTGCTGCTCTACTTTTTGCGGTACTGGCTGCACATGGAGGGACAGAGCGACGCCATCTTTGGCGCCATCTTTGTGACGGCGTTGCTGGTGCTGCCCCTGTGGGAGTGGGCGGCACGGCACACGAACAAGCGCGTCGCGTACGTGATCGGCATCGGGTTCTGGGCGGCCGTCCAGATCGTCATGGTGCTGGTGCGCCCCGGCACGCCGGCGGCCCTAGTCCTTGGCCTGTCGGCGCTGGCGGGGGTGGGGGTGTCGGCCGCCCACGTGCTCCCCTGGGCGATGATCCCCGACAGCGTCGAGTGGGACGAGGTGCACACCGGCGCCCGCCACGAGGGGGTGTTCTACAGCCTCGTGATGCTGGCGCAAAAGGCAGCCACCGGCCTGGCGCTCCTCGGCATCGGGCTGGCGCTGGACT
>JAXGNH010000051.1:0-4466 GCA_040768165.1 Anaerolineae bacterium | reverse complement strand
CGTCACCGGCAGCACCACCGGCATGTAGGCGATGACGCGGTAGACGGCGGCCGCCAACCCGTTCTGCACCTTGGAGATCATGGTCGCGGTAAAGAGGGACAAGCCGAGCGCGATGGGCATGAACATGACGCTGAACTGCACCGAGACCCTGAGGCTACGCCAAAAGGTCGGGTCGGCGAAGAGTTCGCGCCAGTTGTCAAGCCCGTTGAACCCCGCCAGTCCGTGCGTCTCCCGCAAGAGCCAGCGATAGTCCGAGAACGCCATGAAAACCCCGCGCAGGATCGGCCAGGCCTCGAACACGAGGTAGAGGATCACGGCGGGAGCGATGAGCGCATAGCCCCACAGGTTGCCCCAGCCCTGTTCGCGGAGGCGAATGAACTCGCGCACCGCCTCAACGGCCACGGCGCGGATCCCGCGGGCACGGACTTCATCCACTCTTGAGGCTGCCGGTGTCTGGGCCATAGCATCTCCTACCAAAGGGGCGCCCGAGGTCAACGTGGTGGGTGTCCCCAGCCGCCGGAGCGCGGCGCGCGCTACATCTTTAATATCCCCTCGCTGAGGCCGCGCACGAACCATTTCTGCAGGAGCACGAAGGCCAGGATCATGGGCAGCATGGCCACCACGTAGGCGGCGGACTCGGAGCCGTAGGGCGTGATGATGCGCGACGTAAAGTGGGCACTCCACCCCCGCAGCTTGGTCACCGCAATGGCGACGGTCTCCAACTCGGGAAAGTCCAGCATCGTCAGGGCGATGAGGTACTCGCCCCATACATAGATGAACTCCCAGATGGCCACCACCGCGATCCCTCCCCTGACAAAGGGAATGTCCACATGCCACAGCAGCTGCATGGTGCCCGCGCCGTCAATGATGGCGGCCTCCTCCAACTCGCGCGGCACGGTCAAAAAGTTCTGTCGCATGACGAAAAGCGCCACGCTGATGGCCGCCGGGTAGAGCAAGATCAGGCCGATGTGGGTGTTGCGCAGGCGAAGGAATTCCATGAGTTCGTAGAGGGCCATCAGGCCGCCCGCTCGTGGGATGAACATGAGCATGACGAGCAGATAGAACAGCAGGTCACGCCCCCGGAAGGTGAGCCGGCCAAAGGCAAAGCCGGCCAGCGTCGCCACGGTGCACTGCAGCATGAGCGCGCCCAGGGTGATCTTGAGGCTGTTCCACAGGTTCAGGGGCAGGGCGCTCATGTCCGGGCGCGTCAGAATCCAGATATAGTTCTCGAGCGAGGGATTCCTGGGGATCAGGCGGGGCGTTACGCTATAGATCTCGTCCCCGATCTTGAGCGATGACGAGATCGTCCATAGAACGGGGAACAGACACACGATGCAGATGACGACGAGGGATAGGTTGATGAGCAGAGCGCTGGGCCGCATCTTGCGGGGCAGCGCGCGCACGAGAGCGGACATCATGGACTCCTTCGTGACCAAGGACAGACGCTAGCGCCCCGGCGGGCAGGACGATCTCTGCCTCGTCCTAAGGGACACGGGACACAGGCGCTCACGCGGCGCATCGCGCTGAGGGCACCCGCGTACGTACCTGTGTCCCGGCGATCAGCTCACAGCTTTTGCTTGGCGATCTCGGCCTGTATGTCCTCCAACATCGAGTTGCCGAACTCCTCAGGGCTCATGGTGGAGCCTGGGTCGGTGAACAGGGGCCACCACTTGTCAAACGCGGTGTACTCGATCATCACGTACGTGTTCTGTGGGATGAGCGGAGCGGTCTCGACATCGGCCCGCATGTCGATCATCCACTTGTAGATGCCGAACTGCGGGTCGCCCTCGATCACATTGTCATAGATCGAGGTGTAGATGGGCGTCTTGCCCGTCTTGATGACGGTCTTTTGAAAGTCGATGTTCTGCGGCCCCATGGTATAGATCAGGTAGTCGCACGCCTCCTGGGGATAGGGCGCCTTGTTGAGCACCGCCAGGTTGTTGCACCAATAGCACGCGCCCACGCCGCCGCCCTTCTGCTGGCGGATCGTGGGCGAGGTGACCACTATGTCGGTGCCAAAGGCGTTCTGCCCCCAGACGCCGCGGGAACTCTGCGCATGGAAGGTCGCCACCTTGCCGCCAAAGTACGCCTCGGTGACGCCGTCCTTGCCGTGCGGCGGGGTGACCTCCTCCTCCAGGATGAGGCGCCGCATAAAGGCTAGCACGTCCATCATGGCGGCCCCCGTCCAGTCGATGATGCCGTCGGCGGTGTACGGCTGGTCGGTCGCCATGCGCAGCATGGTGTCCAGGTCCGTGTTCATGTCGCCGGAGAAGGCGGTGCCATAGATCTTTTGGTCCGCGCCCCACTCCTTCAGAGCGACGGCCAGGCGCAGCCACTCGTCCCAGTCTGCGGGTGGCGCGGTAGCGCCGACGGCCCCACAGTAGTCGGTGCGCCAGTTGAACGTGCAGTTCTCAAAGCTGTAGGGGATGGAGTAGACCTTACCCTCGAAGGTGCAGGCGTTGCGGATGGTCGGGATCATGTCGCTGAGCAACGTGTCCGCCCCCGGCTCCGTCGAGCCAGCGATGAGGTCGTCCATCGGCTGCACCAGGCCGCCCTTGATCCACGGCGCCGGGTCCAGATCGGTGCTCAGGATGCCCGCGCCGCTCCACTCCAGGGTGCCGGCGTTGATTTGGGCTGTGACTTTGGTCTGCCAGCCCTCGAAGGTGCTCTGCACGCTCACTTTGACATCAGGGTGAGCATCGTTGAACTCGCGGGCGGTGCGGTCAAAGGGCACCTCGCCCAGTGCCCACGAGGCGACGAGGAAGCGCACTTCCTTGGCCGCCGGTGCCGCCGCCTGGGCCTCCTCCTTGACGAGGACGGTCTCCTTGACGACCTTTTCGACTTCGCGGGTTACCTCGACGACCTTGGGCTGGCAGGCTCCTAACAGAACCCCCAGGGCTCCAGCTCCAGCAAGACGCAGAAAGGCTCGACGCGACCTCTTGTACGGCATGGCAGTCCTCCTCCTGGTAAGCCAAGAACCGATAGCCACGTCTCGACGCTTCCTATCTGCCGCCGCCTGTCATCACCCGATCGACACCTCCTTGGGCCCGGCTTCTAGGCGTTTCCTGCACCGCACGGCCCTGCCCGCCGCTCCCACCCCGTCCCCCGCCCCTTCAGGCCCACTCCACGTAGCCGAGGCGCTCGAGGAACCGGAAATAGTCCACCAGATCGATCTCCGTCGGCGCTATCACGCCCGCCACGATGGCCGGGAGGCCACAAACCGCAACCGGCGACGTCCCCGTCCCCTCACGCCCACTCCACATGGCCAGCCGCTCGAGGAACTGGAAATCTCCTGGGTCGATCTCGTCGGGCCGAACTCTAGCTCCACCCGACGCTGGATCTCGCCAATGGGCAGCGTCCCGTCGGCCCAGTAGAGGCCAAAGGTCAGCACCGGCGACCACATGGGGCTGGCCCCATGGGTGACCCGGTCGAACGCGGCGCGCTCAGCGTCAGCGATACCACACAGCGTCAGCAGGCCGGCGACCTTGCGGCGCGGGATGTGCTCCGCCCCCTGGCGCAGGGGCCGCGCCCGCCGCTCGGTCACCAGGCCTCCGCCCAAAGCATCTGCCCGGCGCCCCGCAGCCGGCCGCAGCTGCTCGACCTGCCGGCCCGCGGCGCGCTCCAGGGCACCGACCTGCTGGGCGACCGCCTCCTCAACGGCCGTCGCGTTCACTCCGGGCGCCCCGCTGAGGCGCATCAGCGACCGGATCGCCTCCCTGCCCCGGGCCAGGAGGTAGTCGAGGCGCTCGTCGGCGGCCTGCCAGGTCTCGTTCACCGCGGCCGGCGATGCGGCGGCGTCCACTTTCTGCCGGGCGACGGTGGCTGCCGACGCCAGTTCCTCCTCCCACAGGGCGCGCGTCCCCTCCGCCAACCACCGGGCCTCGGGCTCGCCGGCGTTAGCCAGGGCGTACAGGTAGGTCGCGGCAAAGACCCCCTCGACCCCCAGGCTACGGCGATCGATCTTGTCCATCTCGTCCAGCGACGTGTGGTGAAAGCGCGCCGGATGCTCGGTCAGCCAAGGCATGGGTACCCCGAACTGGGGGTCCTCAAAGACGGTATGATCGGTGCCACCCGACCAGGGGGTGAGTTCGTAGGCGAAACCCTCCTCGGGCAGGAAGCAGGCGGCGGCCAGCTCCTTGGCCAGGTAGTCGGTGTACGACGCCTGGCAATGTGGGTTCAGGATGAGCTTGATCGCCCCGCCCGTCAGGCTGCGCTTCCCGCCCAGATCGTCGAGGCACAGGCCGGCCACCACGTTGCGCCGCCCGTGGATGCGCTGTACCGCCCAGGCGATCGACCCGTAGCACTCCCAGGACATCATGAAGCGGATCGTCCGCTTGGGTCGGGGCAGGGCGCCCGTCCGGATCAGGTGCTGCAGCGTGCGCGCCGCCTCCAAGGCCGTGGCGCAGCCGGCGGCGTTATCCTCGGCGCCATACTCGTAGGCGTGAGCATAGGCCAGCACCTCGTCG
>JAXGNH010000050.1:0-4602 GCA_040768165.1 Anaerolineae bacterium | reverse complement strand
CCATCGACGTGGTCACCGCCCTCATCGCCATCGTCCCGCTGCTGTTCATCGCCATCCCCCGGCCGGTGCGCGTCGAGACGGCAGGGAGGCGCCCCACGGTGCTGGCCGACATGCGCGCCGGGCTGCGCTATATCCTGATATGGAGGGGGCTGCTGCTGCTGACGATCATGGCGGTGCTCATCAACCTCCTGGGGCGCGCGGCGGGGTCCCTGGCGCCGCTCCTGGTGATGCGCGACCTGGGGGGCGGGGCGCTGGAGCTGGGCGCCTTCCAGTCGGCCGGCGGCATCGGTGGCGTGCTGGGCGGCGTCACGCTGGGGATCTGGGGCGGCTCGCGGCGCCGCATGGCCTCCGCGCTTTTGGCGTTGGCGCTCGACGGCCTGGTGATGGTGGTCGTCGGGCTGAGCCCCGCGACCGCCTTCCCCCTGGTGATCGCCATGGTGCTGGCGTCGGGCTTTCTCGAGACGCTGGTGTTCGGCCTGATGGGCGCCGCTGGCCAGGCCGTCATCCCCCCCGTAGTGCAGGGGCGGGTCTTTAGCCTGCACTCCGCCCTGGCGAACCTCGCCGCGCCCCTCGGCCTGTTGATCGCCGGCCCGGTGGCCGATGCGGTGAGCGTGCAGTTCTGGTGGCTCATCACCGGGGTGGCTATCGGCCTCATCGGGGCCGGAGGCCTCTTGATGCCCTCCGTGGTGGGGCTCGAGGAGAGGCCCCGCCCGGCCCTGGCGTGATCGCTGGCCCGGACGGGGACTGGCCGCTTGCGGGAGGGCCCTCCTTCGGTGACCTCCGTGGTTGGCCTCGGGCGCTATCGTGCGCGATAGGCGCGGAAGGCGTGGGGCGGGAGCGTCAGTGTGAACCCCCTCTTGCCGGTCGGTTGGCCGCGCCAGTCGACCAGGGCTTGCCCCTCCGTCAACACCTCATCCGAGACGAGATCGTGCAAGCACCCGCAGCGCTGGTCCACCACCAGGCGTACCTCCGCGGCCTCGTCGCGGAACGACTCGACGATGAAGGTGTCGTTGTCGTAGGCAGAGCGCCACCTGGCTCGGGCTGTCGGCCCGCACGAACAGGTCCTGGGTCACCGTCTCCTTGATGCGTGTCAGCACCTCTGACGCCCACCAGGCACGAGATCACCTCCCACGAGTCGTCGAGCCCCCTTCCCTGCAGAGCGCGCAGCAGCCCCGAGGTGACGACCACCGTCTTGCCGTCGAGCAACTGACGCTTAGTCTTGGCCACGGTACCAGCGTCGTGGGCGGCGGCTTCCGTCAACAGGACGGTGTTGGCCTTGGCGGGGCAGGCGGCGCGAGGCACGCGAGCTGTATGGCGCGAAACCACGTTCGCGACCGCCATGGGCGCGCAGCGCTGGCCAGAAAACCCAAGGCGGGTATAATGGGCGCGCGTACCTACTCCCCGGCAAAGGGCGGTCGTGCGCTCGTCGGGCTCCTCCCGTCGCGTGGGCGGGAACTTTGCTGAGGTGTTGCTTGTGAGCGTTACACTGGAAAACGGTCGGGCCTTAGGTTCTCTTCGGAACACACTACTGGGGGACGCCGAGGCCCGATCTATTCGCGCCGAAGTGATGCGCCTGGCCATACCATCCATCGGCGAGCAGTTGCTGAACATGACCGTGCAGATGGTCGACACCTACCTGATGGGCCACATCGGCGCGGCCGCACTCACCGCGGTTGGCCTGTCCAACAGCATGGTGATGTTGACGCAGACCTTTGTCATGGCTGTGGCGACGGGCCCCACCGCCGTAGTCGCCAGGCTGATCGGTGCTCGGGAGCCACAGGCGGCCTCACGCGTCGTGCAACAGTCTCTGATGCTGGGCGCGGCGATCGGGGCCATGCTTACCGTGGTGATGAGCTTCTTTTCCGTCCAGGCTATCGGGTTCTACCAACCTGAGCCCGATGTGTTGGTCATCGGCAGCACGTATATGCGCATCGTGGCGATGTCATTTCTGATGCAGGGCATATTGTGGGTGGGCAATGCGTCGCTGCGCGGCGCAGGCGATACACGCACGCCGTTATACCTGATGCTCGGAGTGAACGCGCTCAACATCCTCACATCGGTCGGCTTTCTCTACGGCGTAGGACCCCTTCCGGCGATCGGTGTGTATGGGCCTGCGGTGGGCACGGCCGTCTCGATGAGCGCCGGTGGCGTGGTGATGCTCTTCATCCTCGCTCGGGGGCGCCGTGGCCTGCGCCTGAAGCGGACAGGATGGCGGCCCGATCGAAGCGTGATCCTGCGCGTCACGAACGTGGGGTTGCCGGCCGGCGGCGAGCAGCTGGCGATGCGTACCGGTATGGTCATCTTTCAGCGGTTGGTAGCGGGCCTAGGAACGGTGGCCTATGCGGCACACTCGGTAGCTCTCACGGGCATGTCGATCTCGTTTATGCCCGGTTTTGGCTTTTCGGTGGCCGCCACCACGATGGTCGGGCAGTCCCTTGGCGCCAAGGACCCTGA
Organism: Anaerolineae bacterium; assembly: GCA_040768165.1. Taxonomy (GTDB): domain Bacteria; phylum Chloroflexota; class Anaerolineae; order UBA1429; family UBA1429; genus DUUT01. The sequence goes on along the minus strand of JAXGNH010000050.1, from coordinate 2,148 downwards.
TCGGGCGCGGCGCTCGGTTCGCGAGGCGCTCCGAGTGTCCGCCTTGGCCATGGGTGCGGCCGGTCTGTTCCTCGTGTTGTTCTCGGGCCGGGTCATGTCCGTCTTTGTGGACGATCCGGCGGTGATTGCGTTGGGCATTGTGCCCCTCCAGATTCTCGGGATGATTCAGCCCCTCTCGGCCGTATCGATGGTATACTCGGGTTCCCTACGCGGCGCTGGCGATACCCGCTGGACCCTGGTCATTACGGCACTGTCGGTGTGGGTGCTACGTGTACCCCTCACGACGCTCCTCGTCGGCCCGCTGGGCCTGCCCGGCGCCTGGTTGGCCATGGCCACCGACAATGCGACGCGCGGCGGGCTGTTCTGGCTGCGCTACCGCACCGGCCGCTGGGCAAAGGTCAAGGTCTAGCCGCGCCGCCGCGGAAGCATTACCATCGTGTCATCGACCCTCCGAATGCTCGGGATAGGGCCGAACGCGGGGAGCGCCGCCTCTTTCCCCCTCCGAGTTCTCCGTGCCCCCGTGGTTTACTCTCTCATACAGGAAGGTAGCTCCATGGACGACCTGGCACGACATAATCGTGCGCGGTGGAACGCGCTGGCCCGGGCGGGCGTGTCCTTCTCGCGCCCCATGCTCGACCTGGACGCCGACGCGGCGCGGCGCCTCGTGGACCCCTGCGGCATCCTGGGCGACGTGCGCGGCAAGGAGGTGCTGTGCCTCGCCTCCGGCGGCGGGCAGCAGTCGGCCGCCTTTGCGCTGCTGGGCGCGCGCACCACAGTGCTCGATCTGTCTGACGAGCAACTCGATCGCGATCGCGCCGCCGCCGCCTACTATGGCCTCGACGTCGATGCCGTGCAGGGCGACATGCGCGACCTCTCGCGGTTCGCCGAGGGCCGCTTCGACATCGTCTGGCACGCCTATTCCATCAATTTCGTGCCCGAGGCGCTGCCCGTGCTGCAGGAAGTGGCGCGGGTGCTGGCGCCAGGCGGCTACTATCGCGTCGAGTTCGCCAACCCCTTTGTGTTCGAGGTGGACGACCGTTCTTGGACGGGCGAGGGCTACCTCATCCGCCGCCCCTACGTCGACGGCGCCGAGATGCTGGACACCACCTGGGACGTCTGGGCCGAGGACGGGTCGACCACGCGCATCGAGGGGCCGCGCGAGTTCCGCCACGCCATGAGCACCATGGTCAACGGCATGGTGGCGCAGGGGTTCGTCATCCTGGGGCTTTGGGAGGCCCAGAGCCCGCGCCCGGACGCCGCCCCCGGCACCTGGGACCACTGTATGACCGTCGCCCCGCCGTTCCTGACCATCTGGGCCATCCTGCGGCCCGGCGCGCCGCCTCTCACCGGTGCCGTTGAGCGGCGTGCGCCATAGCGTCCCTCGTGCTGCTCACCTCGATGCGCCGCGTCGCCCCGAGCGAAGCCGAGGGGACCTCGTCATCCGCGAGCAGCAAGGCTGCCTGTTGACATATACCCATGGGCGCAATACGCTCCAGGCGAATGTCCCAAGGAATGACGGCCCACTCCGAACGACCCAAGGAGTACACCATGCACATCTACCAGGTCGACGCCTTCACCGATCAGCCCTTCAAGGGGAACCCCGCCTGCGTGTGTCTGCTCGACGCGGCGAGGTCGGACGCCTGGCACCAGTCAGTCGCCGCCGAGATGAACCTCTCGGAGACGGCCTTTGTCGCGCGGCAGGAGGACGGCTTTGGCTTGCGCTGGTTCACGCCGACGCAGGAGGTCGGGCTGTGCGGCCACGCCACCCTGGCGACCGCGCACATCCTGTGGGAGGAGGGGTGCCTGCAGCCGGGCGAGGAGGCGCGCTTCTTCACGCGCAGCGGCCTGCTGACGGCCTCTCGGGATGGCCAGTGGATCAGCATGGACTTTCCCGCTCGCGAGGTGGCCGCCGCGCCGCCGAACCCGGCCGTGAATCGCGCTCTGGGCGTCGAGCCCGCGCAGACGTCCGTGGCCCCTCGGCCGGGCGGCGACACCTACCTGCTCGAGTTGGCTTCCGAGGCGGCCGTGCGCGCCCTGGCGCCCGATCGCGCCGCGCTGGCGGCCAGCGACGCCCGCGCCGCCATCGTCACGGCGCGGGCCGAGGGGGGCGCGTTCGATTTCGTCTCGCGGTTCGTTGCGCCCGCCATC
>JAXGNH010000049.1:0-4934 GCA_040768165.1 Anaerolineae bacterium | reverse complement strand
CAAAGTAGACGTTGCGGCCGACCTGGCTCGACCCGCCGAGCGTCACGGCCGTCCCGGCGGCGTACACGCTCCCCCGCACCTCGCCGTTCAGCGCGAGCGTCTGGCCGGCGATGAACAGGCTGCCCCCCACCGTCCCATTGATGCGGACGTTGCCGCCAACGGCAAAGAGATCGCCGGTAACGGTCCCCTCGACCAAGACGTTCTCGGCGCCGATGAACACGTCATCCTCGATCGTCTGGCCCGCCGGAATGACGCCACCTTCCACGATCTCCACGGCCCTGGCCCTGCCGATGGCGCCGAACACGCCCACGGCAATGATCACCACGGTCATCCAGACCTGAACGGTATGCCATACCCTCCGATTCATCGTAGCCTCCTTTGCCGCCCACAGGCACCGGTTCGACACGGCTGCCAAGAAGCGCGCGACGGCCAGAGCCCGCGAAAGGGTTGGGTACAGAGTCAGACGGTACAGGGACGGGAAAGGCGAAGGTGCTGCGCGTTGGCTGGGGGAGGGAACGCATCCGACGGGCGGTGAAAACCGACTGGCGCGCTAGCTCACCTGATCATTCTACCAGGGTATCGCCTGATTTGCAATGCCCCGCGCCCCTTCATTCGTGTCATCTCGTGTGAGTCTCTATAACGCGTCAATTTCTATACATGAGATTTCACTGGGCCATGTTTGACATCTATTCCTTTCCAAGCTATCATATCATGTAGGACAGCGCGCTGATCCATTGTGTTGTCCTGTGGAATGTGCGGTGCGGCGCATTCATGTATCGTTGCAACACAGAAGCAGGAATTCTGTCATCGCGACCACTTGGCATCGAGTTTCGTGGAGACTCGCAGAGATGACATGGTACGATGACGCCACAAAGGAGACTGCCGCCATGACAAAGAGACTGGTACTGGTGATGGTCCTGGTGGCCCTGTTAGTTCTGGGCGGCACCATGCCATCGTTCGCAGAGTCGGACTTTGCCTATGGCCCGTTTGGGTTCACTCTCGACCGGGGCTTTGCACAGTATACCTTTACGCACGCAGGTGACGGCAGCGAGGTATCCGTCGAACTGGCCTTCGCGCCAGGCGACGCCCTCGCCCAGCGTGGTGTGACGCTCAAGCTCTATGGGCCGGACGGCGCTGTGGTGGAGACGGGTGACGCCGCGTTCGGCATGGCCACCCTTTCGACCTCCCCGGATGCGGAGGGCAGCTACACCGTCGAGGTGGCCAACTACCATGAGAACCTGTCGGTGCAGTTCTCGCTGGTCCTTCGCGGAGAGGGTGTCTCGGACGTGAGCGCCGTCGAGGCCGTTGCCGAGGAGCCCGAGGCAGTGCCCGAAGAGCCAGCGGCCGCTACAGAAGAGGCTGAGGCAGAGGAGCCCGAGGCTGTGGTAGAGGAGCCTGAAGCTGTGGCGGAAGAGCCCGAGCCCGTCGCGGGCGTCTATGGCCCCTTTGCATTCACCCTCGGTCGCGGCTTTGCCACGGCCACCTTTGATTGCGCCGGTGATGCGAGCGACGTCGCCATCGATCTGAGCTTGGCCCCGGGCGACGCCTTTGCGGAGGCTGGTGTGGCCCTCAAGCTCTACGGGCCTGACGGCGCTGTCGTGGCCACGGGCGACAAGAGCTTTGGCGTGGCAAGCCTCGAGGCAACCTGCGCCGAGGGGACCTACACCATCGAGGTGGCGAACTACCACGAGGCACTGTCCATGCAGTTCTCGTTGGTCATCCGCGCGGCTGACGTCTCGAACGTCTCCGCGGTGGATGTGGCCGAGCCGGTTGAGGTGGTGCAGGTTGACTCCGCCGAGCCGGTTGAGGAGGCTGTGGCCATAGAGGCCGAATAGCCGTTCGCTACTGGCCGCACCGCCCAAGACAGAGCACTGCATGGCGGGGGCCGAATGGCCCCCGCCCTTTTTGGTTCACTCGCGCCGTACCCCCTAGAGCGTCGTAAGCGTCGCTGGCCTGGGACGCGCGCACCTCCACACCCCACACCTCGTCGGGCAACCAGCGGTCTTCTCGCCTAGCGTCACAACGGGGTTCCACCACGCACGACCCGCAGGCCGTAGCGCCAACCGGTGTCCAGCGCTCTGGCGTGCCCCACGTTGGTGAGCCAGGTGAGGTGTCGTGCCTCGTCCGCCATACGCGACGAGGTCTACCCCAAGCACCCACCGAATGATCGGCATGGTGGCTGCTCCGGTGGCGGCGAGGGACTCCGCATCTCGGCGGCTAGACCTCGATCCCCAGAAACTCGCGCACCAGGAAACCGACAAGAAAGCTCAGCGCCGCGACCCCCAGGCTGATGCCGGCCATCTCGGCGAAACGGCGCCGAAACGGCACGTCTTGCGCCACCGAGACATAGTAGGTAAAGAGCACGATGATGAGGATGGCGTTCAGCAGCGTCCATACGAGGGCCGCCAGGTAGCTCCCCAGCACAAAATAGGGAAAGATGAGGAACAGGACGGTGAATACGTAGGCGATCCCCGTGTACACCGCCGCCTTGGTGGGGTCCTGGCCGCTCTGCTCCGATTTCGTAGAGAGGTACTCGGAGGCCGCCATGGACATGGAGGCAGCGATGCCGGTGATGAGCCCCGCCATGCCGATCAGCCGCACGTTGGCCAGCGCCAGGGTCAGGCCCGCCAGCGCGCCCGTCAGTTCCACCAAAGCGTCGTTCAGCCCCAGCACCACCGAACCGACATAGCGCAGGCGCTCCTCGTCGATCATGGCGATTAGCTCGGCTTCATGGGCCTCCTCTTCGTCGGCGACGCGCCGCGCCTCCGGGATGGCCTCGGCGATGTGGTTGTACGACACCTGCGCCCGCTCCTCGCCCCGCTCCATCAACTTGATGCTAAAGGTCAGGCCGAGGGCAGCCGCCAAAAAGGTGTGCCAGCGCACCTGGAGATCACTCGGCGTCGCGTCCTCGCCGGTGTACCCCCGGAAAAAGTCATGGTGCCGCCGCTCGTCTTGCGCGATATGGCGCAGGATCTCGGCATTCTGGGGGTCCTTCTCGCGGTCCGCCAGGCGCAGGTAGACGTGGTGCTCGGTAATCTCGTTCTGCTGTGCGATCCGCAGGTCTTTGCGCAAGGCGTCGCTCAGGGTGAGCGATGCATCATCGGGCACGGCACTACCTCCTCAGTCAACCCGAATGCGCGGGTACTACCGCACGGCTTTCTCATTGAGGGGCACGCCCAGGCTCGGCGGGTTGCGCATGACGTTCCTGCGTTCACGGCTTGCGCCTCCTGCGTGCCCTCTACCAGGTTGTACGGGCCCCGATCGCCATAGGGCAACCGCTCGCGGTGTAGAGCCGTTAGCTATCAGCTAACCTTTTTCACTGCTGGAACGCTTCATTTCACAGGAGCGTGATGCGTCTGTTACTCTGCAAACCCTAATGCCTTGGGTCAGCCACTGCCAAACGATAGCTGACCGCTGATGACTATCCCCGCCCAATATACAGTTGCTTGATCGGCAGAACGACCGCCTCCAGCATGTTCGCCTCCGGCGGGAGGGTTGCCATGAGGAGCGCCACCCGCGCCATGTCCTCCACAGTGATCATTGGCTCGTCGTCTTCGCGGCGGCCCGCCTGCAGGCCGGCGGCGCGTCGCTCCACCAAGGTGTTGCCTGGGTGCAGGCAGCTCACGGCGATGCCGTAGGGTCGCCCCTCCAGCGCCGCGCTCTGCGTAAGGCCCCACACCCCGAACTTGCTGCTCGTGTAGGGCGCCATGTTCTCGCGGGTGCGCTGTGCAGAGATACTGCCGATGTTGATGATGCGCCCACCGCCTGCCTTCTTCATGATGGGGAAGGCCTCGCGAATGCACAGGAACGGCCCCGTCAGGTTGGCGCCGATGACGTTGTTCCAGGCATCCAGCGGGATCTCGTCGATGGGCCCGCCGTCAAAGGCCCCCGAGCTGTTCACTACGATGTCGAGCCGACCAAAGCGCTCCATCGTCTGGGCAAAGAGCGCCTTCACCTGCTCCTCGTCCGTCACGTCAGTTGGGATGGCGACGATGGCGGAGCCGGTGGTGCGCAACTCCTCAGCGACGGCGCTCAGTCGCTCAGCATGGCGCCCGGCGATCACCACCGTACACCCCTCCTCGGCGTACGCCCGCGCGATCCCCTTCCCAATGCCGCTGCCGCCGCCGGTAACGATGGCGACCTTGTTGTCGAGTTGTCCCATGGTATGCCTCCTTGGTGTGTAGAGTGGTCAGTTGTCAGTCCGCAGCTGTCAGTAGTCACTACCGTTACTCTGCGAGGGGCATGTAACACCACGTCAAGGCTACTGACGACTGACCACTGACAGCTGCACTGTTTCGCCTTCGCAGACCGACGACACATCGCGCTCATGATAGCCTCTTCCGAGGACTAGGTCCACACGAGAGGAAATGGAAGGCAGATGAGCGCCAGGGCATTGGCGTACACCTTTTCGAGGAAGCCGTAGCCCAGGTCGCCACACACGGCAGAGAAGGCCCCGATGATGGCCTCAGTGAGTTCAGTGCTTGTATGCCATGAGCCCGCGCCTTGCCGTCTTGGCCGCTACCTAGCCTAGTCAGCGTGCATCTGCGTCCCTTCTTCTCCTACTCGGGGATACCCAGAATGGCCAGAGCGTCTCGGTTGATGATTCCTTCGATCTCTTCCTCAGAGATCGTGGGGAGGCGGGTGCCCTTGACCATGTCATTCACCGCGCGGAGGGCGTCCAGCGTCTCCTGTGGCGTGGTGACGGGATAGTCAGTGCCAAAGAGCACCTTGTCCATCTGGGCGTACTCGTGACACAGCACCAGGGCGTTGTAGAACTGCCATGGTCGGTAGAACTGGGCCGAGATGTCGGTATAGACGTTGGGGTGCTTGCGGATGAGCACGATAGTATCGGGCTCCCACGGGTGGCCGAAATGCGCCACGACGATCTTCAGGTCGGGGAACGCCATGGCCACCTCGTCGAGCGCCATGGGATG
>JAXGNH010000048.1:0-5058 GCA_040768165.1 Anaerolineae bacterium | reverse complement strand
GTGGCCGGCCCGCTCCATCATGGTGGCGTAGTCGTGCCCGGCGGCATCCGCGCGCTGCTCCAGTGCTTTCATCTGCTCCACGGTGACGAGTCTCATCCCATCGGCCCCCTTTCTGCGTACCCGTCCATTCTAGGCGCGCGCGGGGGGTGTCGCAAGACCTCGCGCCACTGGCCATTAGTGACGGGTTGCAGGTGACAGGCCCGCCGAGGTGCTTGCGCTGTAGCCTGTCACCTGCAGCTCCCCCTTGCTCTGGAGCGTCGCTCCCGCCGCGCAGATTGGTCCGCCGCCCTCCCTATGGTAGAATGGGCGCCGTCGCCCCACGCACGGGGTGACCTCACGAAACGCGCCCGACCGCCTTCTCCGGCGGCGGGCGAGAGGACGCCGCGTGGCAGAGAGCGAGATGGGCCGCGACTACCTGACGCGTGTCGCGTGCTGACGCCAGAGCGGCTATCGGGCCGGGAAACCGATCGCGCGCAAATCCGCGTTCCATCGGTTTCCGTCCAACACGATCATCCCGGATGGTGTCTCGCCATGACGACGCGCCTATCTGCCCGCATCCGCTCCATCCCCGACTCGGGGCTACTTCACTTTTTCGACATCCTCGCCACCATGGACGATGTGCTCTCCCTGGGCATCGGCGAGCCCGATATGCCCACGCCCCAGCCGATCCGCGAGGCCGCCATCGCCTCCATCCGGCAGGGCCAGACCGGCTATACCTCCAACGCCGGCATCCACGAACTCAGGCGCCAGGTCGCGGCCTATCTGCATCGCCGCTACGGGCTGGAGTACGATCCCGACGGGGAGATCCTCGTCACGGTGGGGGTGTCCGAGGCGCTGCTCGCCGCCACGCTCGCCCTGCTCGACCCGGGCGACGCCGTGCTGGTGCCCGAGCCCTGCTTCGTGGCCTACGACCCCAGCGTCCGCCTGGCCGGCGGCGAGCCCATCGGCGTCCCGACCCTCGCCGCGGAGGGGTTCCAGGTGGACGTGGCGCGGCTCGCGGCGGCGCACACGCCCGACACCCGCGCCCTGCTCCTCGGGTACCCCAGCAACCCCACGGGGGCGGTGCTGGACCGCGAGCGGGCGCTGGAGGTGGCCCGCTTTGTCGCCGAGCGTGACCTCATCCTCATCTCGGACGAGATCTATGATCGCTTTGTCTACGGTGTGGAGCACACCTGCCTGGCGGCGCTGCCGGGGATGCAGCCCCGCACGCTCCTCCTGGGGGGATTCAGCAAGAGCTATGCCATGACGGGTTGGCGCGTGGGCTATGCCTGCGGCCCGCGCGCGATCATCGCCGCCATGCACAAGGTGCACCAGTACGCCATCATGTCGGCGCCCACACCGGGCCAGGTGGCGGCGCTCGAGGCCCTCACCTGCGCCGACGATCCCGCCGAGACGATCACCCGCGAGTTCGCCGCGCGGCGCGGCGTCCTCCTGCACGGCCTGCGCACCATCGGGCTCCCCTGCATCGAGCCCCGCGGGGCGATCTATGCCTTTCCCTCCGTGGCGCACCTGGGATGCAGCGCCCAGGCGTTCTCCGAGCGTCTCCTCCTGGAGGAAAAGGTCGCCGTGGTGCCGGGGAACGCCTTCGGCCCCTCCGGCGAGGGGCACGTGCGCATCGCCTATACCGTCTCCGCGGCGGTGCTCGAGGAGGCGCTGGAGCGGCTCGATCGATTCGTGCGGCGTTTCCGGGCCTAGGAGGCGTCACCGCACGGGAATGACGGTCGGCTGTGGTGCCGTGGGGACTGGCTGCGCCTCCACGACGACGACGACCTCGATGACCTCACCATCGCGCAGCACGCTCAGGGTCACCGGTTGCCCCACCGCGGTGCGCAGCGCCAGGTAGTACAGCAAATCCTCGTGGGCAAAGATCGGCTGATCGTCGATGCTCAGCAGGATGTCGCCCCCACGCGGCAGGTCCTGCCCCGACACGTTGATGCGTTCGGTGGACGCCCGTAGCCCGGCCATGGCGGCCGGGCCGCCCTCCACTATCACGTCGACGAGTGCCCCGCGCAGCTCGACGGGCAGCCCCAGGCTGCGGTTGAACAGGCGGTTCAGCGTCACCGTCGATACCCCGACCCAAGGATGCTCGTAGCTCCCCCTGTCGACGAGTTCTCGCGCGACGCGCGCCACGATGAGCGAGGGGACGGCGAACCCGACCCCTGAGGACCCCTCCACCGGGGACTGGATGGCGGTGTTCACGCCGATCACCTGCCCCGCCAAGTTCAGCAGCGGCCCGCCCGAGTTCCCCGGATTGATGGCCGCATCGGTCTGGATGACGCCGGGCACGGCGTACGCCGTGGCGCCCGTCTCCGCTGTGGAAGCCGGTAGAAACCGGCCCACGGCGCTCACGATGCCGGCGCTCATCGAGCCCGCCAGGCCAAAGGGGTTGCCGATCGCCACCACCTGCTGCCCCACCCGCACCGCGTCCGAATCGCCCAACGGCAGTGTGCGCAGCCGATCGGCCGAACACTCCACCAGCAACACCGCCAGGTCGCTCAGTGCGTCCTCCCCAATGATGGTCGCGGGAAAAGCAGCCCCGTCGAAGAAGGTCACCTGGATATCGGCAGTCCCCTCCACCACGTGGTAGTTCGTGACGATGTGTCCCTCGTGGTCATAGATGAACCCGGAGCCCTCGCGCAGCACAAAGTACTCGCGCTGGATGAGCGAGTCCAGGATCCCACCCAACACCCCGCGCCGCGCCCCCAGCGGGCTGAGCCCCTTGATGTGCACCACGCTCGGGTTGGTCCGGCTATAGAGATCCTCGAGAGTCTTGCTGCGCTCGGCGAAACTGAGGCCCACCTCGGGCGCGATGATGCGCGTGGTGGTGGGCACCGGCTGGTACGTGGCGATGCTCGTGGGCAGGGGTGCCGCCCCCAGCCCCGTCCAGCGCTGCCACAGCGTGCGCTGCTGACACGAATCGCACGGCACGACGAACACGCCGACGATGGCTATCACCGCCAACAGCACCCAAGGCAGAACGATCACGATCGCTCGCCGCACCGTGATAGCCTCTCACTCGACGCCACGATACGCCCGCCCCCGTGGCAAATGGGGACGGGCGCAGTCTCACCCGTACCGTACATCGCGTGCTCCTCGTCGCGCCCGGCAACCACGCGTCGCGTAGCCGCGCAGCGGCGCCGAGGTCCGGCGTGCTGTGCCTCGCGCTCTGGCAGAGGCCATGCACGATCTGCCCGCGGGCGCTGGGCGCGCGGCGCAGCCGCCGTTCGCCCGAGGGCCCGTCACGGACTCGATGGGGTGGCAGGGATGGGTGGGGATGCAGCTACGGGCTGGGGAGATGGTCTAGTCCGCAACTCTGCTCCATTCTACGCCCCGCGCGCGCGAGCGTCAACACCCGCGCGCACGCTTCGCGTGGGTCGTGCGTTGTGGGCCACGGGTGGTCCCAGGTCACAAGTTGCAGGCTACAGGCTACAGCCAGTGATCACGCTATAGCCTGTAACCGGCAACGGCTCATCCACCCCGGAACCCCCACCGCACAACCCTCTAGCAATCGGATCACGTACGCGGCGCGACTAGGGCGTGACGACCGCCTTAACCACCCCGTCGTCGTACGCCTCGACGACGCGGAAGGCGAGGTCGCCCTCCTCCAGGGGCAGGCGATGCGTCACGAGCGGGTCGAGGTGGATCAGGCCGCGCTGCGTCAGCGTGATGGCGCGGGGGTAGGTCAGCTTCATCCGCCGCGCCACCTTGATGGTGAGCCCCTTGCGGCGCACGACGTGGTGCGTCATGGCCATCTGGTCCTCCGGCGGGATGCCCACCAGCACGACGCGTCCCCCGCGCTTGACGATGCGAGCCGCCTCCTCCTGGGCCGACATCGTCCCCGCCGCCTCGATGGCCACGTCGACGCCGTGGCCGCCCGTCAGCGCCTCGACGCGCGCAGCCAGGTCGCCATCGGGGCCCAGCGCCTCAGCGCCCAGTTCGGCCGCCGCGTCGCGCCGGTACGTCAACGGCTCCACCGCCACGATGGGCACCGCGCCGGCGATGCGCGCGATCTGCACCAGGAGCAGGCCGATGGGGCCACACCCCACGATGGCCACGGATTCACCCACCCGCGGCTTGGCCAGATCCCAGGCATGGAGCGCCACGCCCAGCGGCTCCAGGAGGGCGCCCTGCTCCGCCGTCATCCCCTCCGGGAGGGGAAAGAGGAACTCGGGGCGGAAGGTCACGTACTCGCGCAGCCCGCCGTCCATAGGGGGAATGCCGGCGAACAGCAGGTTCTGGCACAGGTTGGGGTTCCCCTCGCGGCAGTAACGGCAGTGGCCGCAGCTCACCGCCGGCTCGACCGCCACCAGGTCGCCCCGCCGCAGCTCGTCGGCACCGGCGGGCGCCTCCACGACCTCGCCCGCGAACTCGTGGCCCAACACCAGCGGCCTGTCGCTCACCGTGTCGCCGATGCGGCCGTAGCGGTAGTAGTGGATGTCCGAGTGGCACACCGTCACCGCGCGCACCCGCAGCAGCGCCTCCCCCGGGGCGGGCTCGGGCACGGGCTCGTCCACCATCCGCAGGTCGCGCGGGCCGAACAGCTTGAGCGCCTTCATACATCGATCCTTTCGTGACGGCATCATGGTGCGGCGCCGCGAGGGCGCCGGCGGCGGGGATTGTCGCACCGCTGCTGCGGAGCGTCAAGCCACACACGGGAAGGGCATGGGTTTCGAGTTCCGGGTTCCGGGTCGGAGGTGGCGCGCTAGGAGCAACGCCGGTCACAGGCTACAGGCTCAAGCGTGTGGCCGCCCTGAAACCTGCAATCGTCCGACCCGGGCCTCGGAACGCGTAGCCGGTAACTCGCGCAGCGTGGTGCGGCGCCCTTGACAGGCGACTCGGTGGGTGCTATGGTGGCTCCGGCAGTCGGGCTGGTACATCGGAGACAACAACGTGCGACAGTCCGAGGTGCAATCGCGCTTCCTCAAGAGCTTTGGGACGCTCTACCCCCAACTCACCTTCCGGGGCTTGCGCCGCTTGGCGCATGGCTCCCTCGGCCCCTACTCCTTTGTGCTGCGCGTCACCCTCGGCAAAGCCGTCATCCCCATCGACATGCTCTGC
>JAXGNH010000047.1:0-5127 GCA_040768165.1 Anaerolineae bacterium | reverse complement strand
TCTCGAGTAGCGTCCTGTCCAAGCCTGGTGTTACGACCACCGCGGAGTTGTGGGCCAAGGGTCAGTATCTGTAGGTCACGTACTAGCTCCAGAGATGGATCATCGACAGAGACGACGAGTACCTCCGCACTCCCTATCAGGCTCTTGCACAGACGAGGCAGAGCCTCTCGCAGTTGGTCTGGGAGGTCCCCAGAGTCCTCAAGGCGGGCGAACCTGCCAAATGGTCCCTTGTTGTAGAACTCCTTCTTGGAAAAGCCTAGAAGCAGTCTATAGTAGCCCAAGAGACGTGGGTTGGTCTCGATCAGCAGGGGGGCCGGGAAAAAGATCTCACCCCGAAGGCCATAGGACGCCACATGGTTGAGATAGCGTGCGCCAACCAGTGACGCCAGCTCGCGATCCAGTGCCGCTATGTCGGTGCTCGCGACCGTCTGGCGAAGGGCATCGTGCAGGTAAAGATCGTTGATCTCTCCTAGCCTGTGGCAGAAGGATACCTGCAGATCGGGTGACAGAACGGGGAATTCGTTGTCTGCTGAGTCGGCCACCCTCAGTCCTCCCATTTGAGCCTGCGCTTTGCCAGCGCAATGTACTCCTTGCTTATCTCAATGCCCGTGAACCTACGGCCTTTCGCGAGACAGACTACGCCAAGCGTTCCCGATCCAAAGAACGGATCAAGCACCTGATCACCTGCTGCCGAGCCTGCGAGTACGCACGGTTCGATCAGTTCGGGGGGAAACGTGGCAAAATGCGCCTCAGTGTACGGCTGAGTCGGGATAGTCCAGACAGTTCGCCGATTGCGGCAGACAGCTGGATTAGTTCCTGGCTCCTTGATGGCCTCGTAGTCGTAGTAGTATTTCTCTGAGGCAGACAGCAAAAAGACGTACTCGTGCGCTCTCGTTGGGCGGTCCTTAACCGATTCAGGCTGACAGTTCGGCTTGTGCCAGATGATATCTGAGCGTAGAAACCACCCATCCGCCTGAAGAGCGAACGCAACTCTCCACGGCACGCCGACGAGGTCCTTCGGCTTGAGGCCCTCAGGAGTGGGTGGACGGTAGTGCATTGCTCGAGCGGGGTTCTTGCGGTCAGAGTCTCGCCAGGCTCTGTTGCCGCTGGTGTACGAATCACCGAGGTTGAGCCATAGAGTCCCGTCGGGAGAAAGCACTCGCCTGACCTCGCGAAAGACTTGGACCAGGTTGTCCACATACTCATCGACCGATGGCTCGCTCCCGATCTGGTCCGAGGTACCATAGTCTCGAAGTCCCCAGTATGGGGGGCTCGTGACGCAGCAACGGTAGGTGTTGCTAGGCAAGGAGGCGAGTACGGTCTGGGCGTCACCATGTACTATCTGACAGCCATCAGGCCGGCTTACAAATGCCCTCTGACGATACTCGTTAGGATCGATCATCCCGCAAAGGCGCTGTCCTATGTCTAGGCTCGTACTGCTGTCTACCACGGCTTGTGTACTCCCTGGCTTGGCTAACACTGGGGCAGTTGATGGGAGTTGATCTGTAGCGGTGTCTACGATCAGTATCTGTATTATCGCTCTGCGGCAACATGGTGTCAACAAGCATATCGGTAGACCTTGGCCGGCTTGCGAGATGGTTTCACACGGTAGCATGGACCGATCTCTGCAGTTCAGGTGCACTGGCGGGCAGCCAGTCGAGAGATTGGACCACTGAGTCATCTGGGTTGCGCGTCTGGTGGTGATGGCGTAAACTGCGTCGCCGACCTAGCCGGCATCAGTGGGGCGCGAGGACGAGTTCCGCCGGATGCTCAGACCCCTCCATGATCTCGGCGCCCTCTGCGATCTCTGCGGTTCATCAGCGCACACCGTGCGCGATCCCCTTTCGACTGGAGGAAGACGACGATGGAATACCGGGTGTTGGGACGGACGGGGTGGCGGGTGAGCGCCATCAGTGTGGGCACCGAGTACCTGCTGGGCGCGCCGGTCGACCACGCGACGCGCGTCATCCACGAGGCGCTCGACCGGGGCGTCAACTACTTTGACGTCTTTTAGGCGCAGCCCGAGTTTCGAGACAGCATGGGCGCGGCCTTCGCGGGCGCCGCCACGAGGCGATGTTGGCCGGCCACCTGGGTGCTACCGTCGACGCCAACGGCCAGGGGAGCCGCACGCGCGATCCGGAGGTGGCACGGCGTATATCGAGGATTTCCTGCGGCGGTACCACACCGACTATATCGATGTGCTCCACCTCCACAACATCGACCCGCAGGAGGATTATGATCGCGATGCAGGGCCTGCTGGACCTAGCGCCGCGCTACAAGGAGGAGGGCGTGGCGCCATCGGCTTCAGCGGGCACACCGTCTCCACGGCGCTTCAGGCGGTAGAGAGCGGCAATGTGGACGTCATCATGTACCCCATCAACATGGCGGGGCACGCCATTTCCGGCAAGCGACAGCCCTCGAGGCCTGCGCCCGGCACAACGTCGGGCTGGTGGCCATGAAGCCGTATGCCGGTGGCTCGCCTTTATGCGAGAGCGCACCATCACCGTGGAGGATTTCCGCGCCGGCGGCGGCGTCGTGACGCTCGAAAAGAACGTGCCCATTACGCCGGTACGCCTCTCCCACGTCCTGGCGCAATCCGGCGTGTCGACGCAGGAAAGCCGGGGGTGAAGGACGTGGAGCAACTGGCCGCTGCTCAGGCGTACTGGGGGGCGAGCACGAGGACTGACCATTCTCAGGTGCTCGCCTCGTTCCAGCAGTAACGCCGAGGGAGAGTGCGTCTACTGCAATCACCGCTTGCCGTGCCCGTCGGTCATCGACATCGGCCAGGTGAACCGGCTGCTCGACTTGGCGACGAACGGCGTGAGCAAAGATCTGCGGGCGGCGTACGAGTCGCTGGAGGCGAACGCCGACGACTGCATTCAGTGCGGCTCGCGAGGAGCGCTGCCCCTTTGGCGTGGCGGTGATCGAGCGCATGGAGCGCGCGGCAGAGTTGTTCGCGGGGTGAGCGACTGGACCCGCGCGGCGCGTATCGGCTACACTCGCGCCCAGCAGGCCCGGCAGGCCCAGGGCCACCGGCGTGACCACACGAAGGAGGCGGCATGGCGGACTATTGATTGGCGCGCAGCTCTACACGGTGCGCGAGTTCACCAAGACGGTCGAGGGGATGCGCGAGTCGCTCCGCAAGGTGGCCGAGATCGGCTACAGGGCGGTGCAGCCTGGATTCGGGCCCATGGACCCTCAAGGAGGTGGCTGCGGCGCTGCGGGAGTGTGGCCTGGACTGCGTCTCCACCCACACCAACTGGGACCGTTTCCTTGGCGACCTGGACGCGGTCATCGAGGAGCACAAGGTGTGGGGCTGCTCGCACCCCGCCATCGGCGGACTGCCCAAGGAGTACCACAGTCTCGACGGCCTGAAGCGTTTTGCCGACGAGCTGCCGCCCATCGCCGAGCGCCTGGCGCAGGAGGGGATGACCTTTTCCTACCACAACCACAACCACGAACTGGCACTCTATAACGGCAAGACGTGGCTAGAGCGCCTCTACGGCAGCATCGATGAGCGCTACCTGAAGGCCGAGATCGACACCTACTGGATCCAGGCGGGCGGCGGCGATCCGGCGGCTTGGGTGCGGCGCTACGCCGGGCGACAGCCCCTGCTGCACCTCAAGGATATGGCGGTGACGCCGGAGCGCGAACAGCGCTTGCGCCGAGATCGGGGAGGGGAACCTCAACTGGCCCGCCATCATGAAGGCGGCCAAGGAGGCGGGCGTCGAGCAGTACCTGGTGGAACAGGACCAGTGCGCGGCCCGCGACCCCTTCGAGTCGCTGGCCATCAGTTACCGCAATCTCCAGGGCATGGGGCTCAAGTAGAGCCCTCTCCGGGCCAAGACACCGCAGTGAACGACATCGTAGTGGCGACTTTATTCGCTAGCCTACCTCAAGGTAGGGGGAATGTATAAAGTCGTCACTACGATATCGAACGAGACTTGACCACCTCTTGGCCGACGTCTGCCGCGGCGGGCCAGGGCGCCGGTGCTAGGCCGACTCGGTCTGTTCCTCCTCGACTTCGCCCACGGCTGAACGGAACTCCTTGATTCCCTTCCCTATGGCGCCGCCGAGGTCCCCCAACCGACCTGCGCCGAATACCAGCAGCACGATGACGAGGATGAAAATCAGTTCGCTCGGTCCGATGTTGGGCATGGTAACACCTCGCTCTCCGCGGTCATCTTTCGTTCCTACGGTCTCAGGCTTGCGCCGAGGTGCCGGAGGCGCTCAGCGGCCCACACCCCGACGGGTGGCCGCTCCATGGACGGGCGCCCGTAGGAACTCGGGGTGAACAGCCCTATCGTAGCAGAACCAGCTCCCACTGGCAAGACGATGCCGAGCGCTGTGGCCGGCCTGACGGGGGGGCCGCGGCTTGACGTCGTTGCGTGCAGCGAGTAAGTTGGTGGTATTGGCTGGTAGGCGTGGGCGAGGGTTCTGGTTGTGGGCGGCCCAGCCTTGCGCCCGATGCTGCTGGCCGTTGCCGCCCTACGTACGGTACACATCGTCCAAGTCTCACCGCGCCGTGGGCGGTGAAGCGACGGCGGGGATCAGGCCCTGGGGGCCGACCCGGCCGCCACAGAGGAGGACGTAGAATAGGGTCATATCACTCATTGCTGGGAGAAGAGGGTGCCTGCTGGTCTTGCTGAGTACATAGTCATCGGGGTTGCTGCTCTCATTCTACTAGGTGTCTTGGCGAGCAAGATTTCGGATCGGCTCGGAGTGCCGGCGTTGTTGCTGTTCCTCCTTCTGGGCATGCTGGCCGGATCGGAGGGCATAGGGGGCATCGAGTTTGACGACCCCTGGCTGATGCAGATCATTGCCATTGTGGCGCTGGCGCTCATTCTGTTCTCTGGCGGGCTGGACACGGATTGGTCGGTTGTTCGGGAGGTAGCTCCGGAGAGCTTTACCCTCGCGACGGTGGGTGTATTCCTTACTGCCGTGGTGCTGGCCGTCATCGCATCGTATGTGTTTGGCATATCGTTCCTGGAGGGGTTGCTGCTGGCCTCCATCATGTCGTCGACAGATGCGGCCGCGGTGTTTGCCATCCTGCGATCCAGGAACGTCAGTCTGCAGCACCCGCTCAAGCCGTTGCTGGAACTCGAATCCGGCAGCAATGATCCCATG
>JAXGNH010000046.1:0-5303 GCA_040768165.1 Anaerolineae bacterium | reverse complement strand
GATCGTCGTCCACGGCCTGGGCCAGAGCACCGACTCGAAGAGGGTGATCTGCAGCTCCGACTTGAAGGCGGTGACGAGCACCCAGTAAAAGGGAGCCAACTCAAAGGCCAGCACGGCCAGGGTGAGCAGGGCGGGCGCCGCGCGACGGACGCCTCGCCCACGCCGAGTGCCGGCGCCCAGGCGCCGGGCGACAGGGTCCCATGCGCTCGTGATGGCGGTCTCGGTCAGGTCGTGGGCGGCCCAGAGGAGGCGCATCACGCGGGCCACCAGCAGTCGCGCCGGCCGCGTGAGGCGGCTCAGGGGGCCGGCACCCGTGGCGGCGGCTGACGTCTGCGACGCCTCGCGGTTCACGATGGTGCGCCCGAGGGTGGCGATGAGGGCGACGAACACCGGCGCCCCCGACAGTGCCACGGCCACCCCCTTGCCCATCTGTCGCCGGGCGAGCTGGTAGGCCAGCACCGAGTACACCTTGGTGACGTTCATCGGCCCGCCGCCGGTGAGCAGAAAGATGAGGCTGAACTCGTTGAACGACCAGATGGCGCACAGCAGAAACGCCACCATGGCGGCGTGACGGAGCCCGGGGAGGGTGATGTGCAGGAAGCGGCGCCACGCGCCGGCGCCGTCGATGGACGCCGCCTCGTACAGCTCACCGTCGATCCCCTTCAACCCTGCCAGGAGGGTGACGGTGGCAAAAGGGATGCGCTGCCAGACGTTGACCAGGATGACGCTGGGGAGGGCGGTGGCCAGGCTGCCGAAGAAGGGAAAGCCCCTCTCGATGAGGCCGGCGCCGATGAGGACGCGGTTCACGCCGCCGTAGAGTGGGTCCAGGAGCGCCCGCCAAGTGATGGCGCGGACGATCTCGGGCATCACCCAGGGGAGCAGCACCAGGGCGGCCACGAGGCCGCCGCGCGTCCCCATGCGGTGGATCAGCAGCGCCGCCAGGAGGGATGCCGTCAGGGAGACGGCCACCGACCAGACGGTGTAGTGGGCCGTCACGGCGAGGGATTCGCGGAAGAAGCGATCCGCCCACAGGGCGCGATAGTTGGCCAGCCCGACAAAGGGGCCAATCTCCTGGCTGACGGTGTGCGTGAAGCTGATGTACGTGGCTCGCGCAAAGGGATAGGCGATGAGCCCCCCCATGATGACAAAGGTGGGCAGCATAAAGAGGTACGCGGTCGCGAAATCGGCGCCGAGCACCGCCCGCAGGCGCCGCTCCAGGGGAGTGACATGGCGCCAGCGCTCGACGGGGCTCAGGCGGGTGGTGAAGCTGGGTGAACGCCAATCCATGCGCGAACCCGTTGCTCTCTCTACGCGGCACAATCGCCGCAGCACCGACTCACCGCGGGGCCGACGACCGACCGTGTCCCCGCCGAGGGGCAGGGAAGGGGCCTGGGCCGGGGCTGCCCCAGCCCGACACGTTGGGAGGGAGAGGATGTCTCTCCCTCCCATGCGCGACTCGCCGTGGCGCCGGGCCTGGACGGGATCACCCGCCGCCCTTGACGGCGCCCGCCGTGAGGCCGGCGACCATGAAGCGCTGGCCGAGCGAATAGAGGGCCAGCACCGGCACCGCCATCAACAGGGCCGCGGCCGACAGCTCGCCCCACGGGAGCACGTCGCCGATGATCATCTGCGCCAGGCCCACGGGGACGGTCATCTTGCTCTCGCTCTGGATAAAGACATAGGCGAAGAGGAACTCGCTCCAGGCCTGGGTAACGCCAAAAAGGGCCACGGCCAGCAGCGCGGGCTTGGTGAGGGGCAGCACGACCTTGAAAAAGGTCTGGAAGCGGTTGCAGCCGTCGATGAGCGCGGCCGCCTCCAGCTCCTCGGGAATGGAAGAGTAGTACCCCATCATCAGCCAAATCGCGAAGGGAAGGCCAAAGGTAGGGTAAGAGAGGATCAGCGTCAACAGCGAGTTCGTCAGGTGCAGCCTGGTAAAGAGGCCGTAGAGCGGGATGATCATCATGATGCCGGGCATCAGGTAGGCCACCAGCACACTGTTCGATAAGGCCCCCGCGCCCTTCCACCGCAGACGCGTCAGCGCGTAGGCGCTCAAGGACGCGACGATGGTCGAGATAAAGGGCGTGATGCACGAGATCGTCACCGTGTTCTTGAGCCACACCATAAAGTTGCGCGCCGGCCCGAGGAGCCTGTGGAACTGCTCGGGGGTCCACGGGGTCGGCCACCCCACGTTCTCAAAGCGCGTGATCTGTAGCTCGCTCTTGAACGCCGTGACGACGACCCAGTAGAAGGGCAGCAGCTCGAACATGATGAGGAGCACGAGCACGGCGATGGGCGTCACTTGGCTCAGCCTGCGCGCGCGCCGCCGGCGCCGCACGACCGACGCGTGGTCCTGTGGCGTCCGCAGGGCCGTCGCGAGTGCCTTGCCGAGGGCGCTGAGGACGCGCTCGACGGCGTCGTTGATGATCCAGAAGGCGCCGATGACGAGCCGAAGCCCCGCGCGGAGCGGCCACCCGATGATGGAGAAGGCCTGCGAGAGGGCGCTCGGGCCCCGACTGACCGACTCGGAGGCGTACAGGCGGCGACCGCTCATCATATAGCGCCCGAGGATGACGATAAAGATGCCGAGGACCGGCGCCATGGTCATCGACACGGCGATCCCCGGGCCGTAGCGCAGGCCGCCGATGGCATAGCTGTACGCCAGGATGGAATACACCTTGGTGGCGTCCATGGGGCCGCCGCCCGTCAGCAGAAAGATCAGGCCGAAGGTGTTGAACGTCCAGATCGACGAGAGGAGCGTCACGACGATAATGACATAACGCAGGCCAGGCAAGGTGATGTGGAGGAACTGCCGCCAGGCCGAGGCGCCGTCGATAGCCGCCGCCTCATAGAGTTCCACATCGATCGCTTTCAGGCCGGCCAAGAGGTTGATGGTAAAGAACGGGATCCCCTGCCACAGGTTCACCATGACCAGGGTGGGCAGTGCCGTGTCGACCCCTGTGAGGAAGGGCAGCGGCTTGTCGATGAGCCCCAGTGTGATGAGCAGGCGGCTCACGCCGCCATAGAGGGGGTCGAGCAGGCTCTTCCAGGTGATGGCCCGCACGATGTCGGGCATGATCCACGGGAGCAGTACTAGGCCGGTCCAGAAGGCGGCCTTGCTGCCCAGCCGGTTCAGCAACACCGAGGCGAGGATGCCCACAATGAGCTTGAGGAAGACGGATGACAACGTGAACTTGGCCGTAATCACCACCGACCGCCGGAAGAAGATGTCGGCCCAGAGGTTCTTGTAGTTCATCAGCCCAACAAAGGGGCCAATATCGCGCGTGGTCGTGTTGGTAAAGCTGATGTAGAGGGCGCGCAGGAAGGGATAGGCGATCAGCCCCCCCATCAGGATGACTGTCGGCGCCATAAAGACATAGGCGACATTCCAGTCCTGTCCGAGGGAGCGTTGCAGGCGTTTCGCGAGCGTCGGCTGCAGCGGCGGGGCGGCGGCGCGAGGCTGGGCGTGCAGCGCATTGGTCATGCGTTTCCCCTCCTAGCATCGTGGGGGCGCCTCGGCTCCCCTGGGCGGCATTGCCATGGCACCCTTGGCGGCTGTAGTACGGTGAATGGCCGCAGAGGGCGTCACCGGTTGAGGGGCGACGCCCTCCCTGTCCGCACCGCGTGGGCCTGACGTCTGTCCTCTGCGTCGGACCCGCGACGGCCGTGTCGCTACGCCTTCTCACCGGGCAGACCGAACTCCTTATAGATCTGCACGTAGCGGTCGTGGCAGGTCTTGACGGCATCGGCCACGGACGTGCCGCGCAGGATATCGGCCACCATGTCGTTCTGGATGCCGGCCGAGCCCGCCGCGGCCATGGCCGGGTTGTGCGCCGGGCCGGGGTAGGTCTGCGGCACGATGTTGCCCGTCGGCGACATGGCCACCGTGCGCTGCTCCTCTGCCGTCTTGTTGGTCGGGATGAACTTGGACTCGTCCCACAGCTTTTCGTAGCACGGCAGCGCAAAGGCCGGCGCGTTGGAGTAGATGCCATCCATCATGTCCAGGTCGAGCAGGAAGTGGCGCATCGCCTCGCGCGCCGCGTCGGGGTTGCGGGCGCCCTTGAGCAGCATAAAGTTGTTGTGCGAGAGGCTGTTGAACTCGGTGTTCACCGGGCCACCCGGCGGCGCGTGGAAGCCGGTGTCGTCCTTGAGCGGGTTGCCGTCGAGCACGGCCTTGCCATAGACGGTGCCGCCGTTAAAGGTGTAGGCCAGCTTGCCCGCCAGGTAGGCCTCGTTGTTGTTCATGTCGGTCCACGCGAGGACACCCGGAGGCAACATCGGCGCCCACTTTTCGTCGAGGTAGATCTCGGTCATGCGGGTCATGGCCTCGACCATCTCCGGCGTGTTGATGGTCACGAACTGGCCCGACTCGTCTTGGATGTAGGCCCCCCAGCCGTGGGTGACGCGGCTGCGGAACCAGTCGCCGTCACCACAACGGTTGACGGTCACGCCCCAGCCATACATCTCGTCGTCGGGGGCGGACACCTCCAGGCATGCTTCCCACATGTCGGTGAAGAGGCGAATGCTGTGGATGTCGATCCCCGCCTTGTCCCACACCGAGCGCACGAACCAGCCGCCGTCGGAGCGGGCAAAGTAGGGCACGGCGAACCACTGGTCGTCCATGATAAAGTCCATCTTGGCACGAGCATTGGTGTCGCCCCACTTGGCCACCGCCTCCTCGACGATATCGGTGACCGGGTCGATGACGGCCAGGCGGCGCAGGTTGGTGATCCCCTCCGAGTGCATCAGCAGGTCGGCCGGGGTGCCGGCGGCCGCGGCGGCGGCCAGTTTCTCCTGGAAGGGGGTTCCCCCCGTATAGCCCGCCTCGTAAGAGATGTCGAGGGGCCAACCGCGCTCCTTGCAGTACGCGGCCATCTCGGCCCGCCACCAGTCGTTCATGGCGGGGAAAAAGTCCTTCTTCTGCAGCACCCAGAGCGACCCCTGAACCCTGACCTCGGGGGCCTGCTCGACGACGCGGGTCACTTCCTTCTCGACGACCTTTTCGACGACGGCGGTCTCTCTGACGACCTTTTCGACCTCCACGGTCTCCTTGACGACCTTCTCGACGACAGTCGTCACCTCGACGATCTTGGGCTGACATCCGGCAACGAGCAGGCCCGCTCCCACGGCGCTCAGGCGGAGCAGATCGCGTCGCGTCATGCCGGCCTTGCGGGTTTCGTCAGTCATGCTTTTCCTCCCGTTATGCCAGAGCTTCCGCTCATCCTTGGGCGAGGACGCTCCCTCGCGACGCCTCGAGGCACTCATCGCATTCTGCTCGAATAGGCACCCTCCCTGGAAAGAATGAG
>JAXGNH010000045.1:0-5369 GCA_040768165.1 Anaerolineae bacterium | reverse complement strand
CAGGTGACAGGTTTCAGGTCGCAGGTTACAGGCCACTAGGCCACTCGGCGCTGAACCGCCGGGCTACCCAAGACGTAAGCCCCTGCGGGCCATGCCTGAGCCCCGCAGGGGCGTCTATCTGCCGCAGCCGGAGGGGTTTACCCCCGGCGCACTTGGCCAAAACCCATCTGCCCGTTCGCGACTCACGGGCTCCCGAGGTCGCCCCGTCACCCGCAGGACCCTGTGACCTGCAACCCCCAGCAACCCGCAACGCACAACCCACAACCCCCAACCTGCTGCTACGCTAGATACTTGCCCACCAGCAGCGCGAGTTCCTCACGTCGTTCGGGCGGGATGGCGTCGCGCTGCGTGATAAAGGCGTCGGCCAGGGCGCTGTCGCATGGGCACTCCCGGGGAAGCGCCACGATGCGCGGCAGCGCCGCGCGCAGGATCGCCTTGGCCGTGCCCACGTTGGCCAGCAGGTTGGCCACCACCATGTCCACCGTGACGCACTCTTCCGACTCGCGCCAGCAGTCGTAATCCGTCACCGTCGCGACGGTGCAGTAGTGTATCTCGGCCTCGCGCGCCAGCTTGGCTTCCGGCAGCGCCGTCATCCCGATGAGGTCGCCGCCGATCTGCCGGTAAAAGTTCGACTCGGCGCGCGTAGAGAACTGGGGCCCCTCCATCACCACCATCGTCCCGCCATCGTGCACCGTGGCCCCCGCCTCGGCGGCCGCCTCCACCATCACCTGGCGCAGCTCTGGACAGTACGGCTCGGCGAAAGAGATGTGCACCACCATACCGTCGCCGAAAAAGGTGGCCGGGCGGACACCCTTGGTCCGGTCGAGGATCTGATCGGGAATGACCACGTCGCGGGGCGCCAGCTCCTCGCGCAGGCTCCCCACGGCGCTGAAGGACAGCAAGTGCGTGACCCCCATGGCCTTCATCGCCCACACGTTGGCCTGCGACGGCAACTCGCTCGGACTGACGCGGTGCCCCTTGCCGTGCCGTGGCAGGAATGCCACCCGCACCCCCGCCAACGTCCCCACGGTGATAGCGTCGCTGGGCCTGCCAAAGGGCGTATCGATATCCAGCAACTCGATGTCGGCCAATGCCTCGATATCGTACAGTCCGCTCCCACCGATGACGCCGACGCTGGCCTCTGGCATCGTCTCACTCCTTCACAGGTATGCTGTCGTCCGGTCGATTATAGATGCGCCTCAGGCGATTGACAAGGCATGCGTGTTCTCTCGTCGCGCTTGGCACGGTCGAGCGGGTGCACTACAATACCGCTGAGTAACGCATCACATCGTCGGGATCGATACTCGAACGCACGGACCACGGCTGGCTCGCGTGGAGCCTCGATCCGAATTGACTTGGCCCGGCCCCGGCACTCCCCCCAGGGACCGAGTGAGACTCTGGAACGACCCGCGACGTCGCGCGGTTGTGGCGGCGCCATCAGGGCACACCCCCTACCCATTCCCTCTGCCTCAGCGCTGCATCGGCCAACGGCGGCATGGCAGCAATACCCAGCCGCCGTCGAATGCTGCATCGTGCCAGACCCGGCTCGACGCCCGTCGGGCCGCACCTATCGGAGGACCCCTATGGATAGCAGTCGCGCCTGGCATGCCATGACGGTGCCAGAGTCCCTTGCGGCCCTCGAGGCCACCACCCACGGACTCACGGCCGAGGAGGCGGGCTGATGGATGCGGACATCGTCGAGACCACGCTACAGGACGTGCGGCAGGCGTTGGACGAGCGTGATATCACGCGGGCGGTGCGCCTCCTCCACGGGCTCCTCCCGCCCGACCAGGCCGACGTCTTTGAGGAGCTGGAACTCGACGAGCAGCGCGTTCTCCTCCCCAGGCTGCGCCTGCCCGAGGCCGCCGATCTCCTGGAGGAACTCGAGGACGAGTACGCCGCTCTCCTCGCCAGGCGTCTGTCGCCCGCCGCGCTGGCCCGCATCCTCGACCAGATGGAGCCGGACGAGGCCGCCGACCTGCTGGGAGACCTCGATGCGACCCTGAGCAGCGCCGTCCTCGCGCGCATGGAGGAGGCTGACGAGGTGCGCCCGCTGCTCGTGCACCCCGACGAGAGCGCCGGCGGGCGCATGACCACCGAGTTCCTTGCCTTTCGCGAGAGCATGACCGTCCGTCAGGCGCTCCTGGCCATGCGCCGGACGGAGGACCACATCCTCGAGGTGCCGCGCCTCTTTGTGGCCGATACGGAGGGGCGCCTGGTGGGCGCGGTGGACCTATACGCCCTCCTGCGCGCCGACGCGAGCACGACGCTCGGCGATCTCATGGACCGCGAGATCGCCACCGTCCACCCGGAAGACGACCAGGAGATCGCGGCGCGCCTCATGCTGCACTACGACCTACCCGTGGTTCCCGTGGTCGACGCGGAAGGGTGCCTCGTGGGCGTGATAACCGGCGATGACCTTGTCGAGGTGCTGGAGGAAGAGGCCACCGAGGACATCCAGCGCATCGGCGGATCGGAGCCGCTGGGGGCCTCCTATCTAGGCTCGAGCATCTGGTCAGCCATCCGCGCTCGCCTAGGGTGGCTCGTCCTGCTGCTGGTCACGACTGCCCTCGCCGGCACTATCATGAGCCTCTATGAGGAGCAGCTCCAGGAGGTGATCATTCTGGCTTTCTTTATACCCATGCTCATGGATGCGGGCGGAAACGCCGGCTCGCAGACCATCGCCAACGTCATCCGCGCCCTGGCTGTGGGCGATATCACCCTGGGTGATGCCCTGAAGGTGCTGGCGCGCGAGTCCCGCGCCGGTTTGGTCCTTGGTCTCGTGCTGGGCATCTGCGCCTATGTCATCGCGCTCGTGTGGAGCCCCGGCCTCGTGGCACTCACCGTAGGTCTCAGCGTCGGGGCAGTCATTACGTGGGCGAACCTCCTCGGCGCGGTCTTGCCCCTATTTGCGGTGCGCATCGGCCAGGACCCCGCCCTGGTGTCGGGACCGCTCCTCACTACCATCATCGACGTGACCGGCCTGCTGATCTACTTTACCATCGCGCGCCTGGTGCTGGGCATATGAGGTCGCATGGGTCGGTCACCGGTGTTCCTTGTTCAGACAAGCATGTCTGTGGTCGCGGTTTCGCGACGCGCTGCCGACAGCTGACTGCTGATCGCCGATCGCTCTGTTCTGGCAATTCGCGTCTACGTGTGGTACAATATTCCTGTCTGGGGATGACAGGCTTCGACAGGGAGGGCTGGTCAGCGATTGCAGGCCGAGGTGCCTCACCCTCGCTAATCAGGGGCAAAATGACAAGTGCCAACAACACTTACGCTCCGGCTTATGCACTCGCCGCGTAAGCGGTCATCATAAGCCACCGGCCGACAGAGTCGGCCGCGTCCGCCTCCTGGCTTTGCCCGAGAGCGGGAGAACGGGCGTCGACTAATTCGGGATGCGGGTGGCGCGACGCCGATACCGTTGCCTCAAGATGCATCGGCTGGTAGTTCGGAACCTTTGTCGGCCAAGGGCCGGGCTACGAGAAACCAATGACCGACTATGCCTGTAGGATATCTCTGGTCGAACTTTCTGGACGCGGGTTCGATTCCCGCCATCTCCACCTAGGGCGCTCAGCGCCGACACAACGACGCGACTCCAGTCATCCGGAGTCGCGTCGCTGTTTTGTCCTCAACCCGCCATCTCTATCAGTGCCTCAGTGATGGCGGGTTGGACCCGGTAGTCGCCGCCAACGACTCGCGCCGCCCCGCGGTCGGAGGCCAGGAACGAGACGGTCCCCGTGCCGCAGCCGACGTCCAACACCCTCCTTCCCGGGAGCGTCATGGCGTTCAGCACGAGTTCGCCCGTCCGGCCATAGTGCTCCATACCCAGCTGGTCGTAGCGCTCGACGTGGTTGGCCTCGGGCCTGCCTCGCGCCACGACGAGCACGCCCCTGCCTCGTCTGGCGCGTTCCCTGGCGAGTGTGGCGCCTCCGGCCCCGGAGCCAACGACGACGAACTCGTGGCGGGAATCGACCATTGTCCGGTCCTCCTCTCATGCGCTCCTACCTCACAGCCGCTTGACGCCGTCGCCGGCGGTGGCCTATCATGCGCCCACCATCCGCGCCGCCAAGGAGGTCGCCATGGATATGACGCGCGTACCCGCCTGTAGCTATGCTGTGCGGCACTTACCCTGGGGCGAGGCCCTGGCGGTCATCGCCGCGGCCGGCTTTGCCCGGGTCGATCTCCTCGGCCGCGCGCCGCACCTCTCCCTCGACCCGGCAGAGTGCGATCCCCGCGCCGTGCTGGCCCGCGCCGGCGAGCTGGGGCTGCGCATCGCCAACTTGGGCACCTACGTAGGTAAGGCATTCGCGAGCGACGATGCCGCCGTCTGTGAGGAGGAGCTGGCCCAAACGCGGCGCGCCGTCGACCTGGCGGCCCTTTTCGGCGCCCGCTCCATCCGCGTGTCTCCGGGCGACGACAATCCGGCCCACATCGATCGCATGGCGCCCTGGTTCCGGCGCGCCGCCGAGTACGCCGCGCGTCGCGGCATCGCCATGGGCTTCGAGACCCATGGCGGGGGCATCTCCGGTGATCCGAAGCAGTGCGTGGCGCTCGCCCGCGCCGTGGGCTCGCTCGCCTTTGGCGTGCTCTACGACCCCTGCAACGTGATGAAGGCGGGCGTCGACTACCGCCGGGCGTTGGATACCATGGGCGATCACATCGTCCACGTGCACATCAAGGACGCCACCATCCGTGACGGCACGTTTCGCCTCACCATGCTCGGCGAGGGCGACATCAACGTGCCGTGGCTGCTGGATGCGCTAGCTGATCTAGGGTACCGCGGCGACTTGGCGCTGGAGTACGAGCTGGCCGATCCTCCGCCGGAGGAGGGCCTGCGTCTGTGGTACGAGGCTGCGCGGCGCATCGCCTCGTCGCAGGGGCGAGCGTGATGGTCGGCGTGCCAGCGGTTATGTCGTCTCGCCGGCGCTTCCTGGCGGCGATCCTCGGCGGCCGGGTGGATCGCCCTGCCGTCGGCAGCCCTACCTCCGTCGCTACCGTGGAACAGATGGAGGCCACCGGCGCCCGCTTCCCCGACGTTCACCTCGACGGCCGCGCCATGGCGCGGCTGGCCGCCGCCGCCTGTGACATCCTCGGCTATGACGCCATCATGCCGGTGTTCAGCGTCGTGCAGGAGGCCGCCGCCCTCGGGTGCCCGGTGGACTGGGGCGCGCTGGATACCATGCCCACGGTGCGCGCGCCCCTCTGGACCGAGCCCGATCAGGTGCGCTTGCCCGCCGACATCCTCGAGCGCCCGCCGCTCCGCGCCGTGCTCGACGCCATGCGCCTCCTGCGGGCCGAGTACGGCCACCGCGTGGCCATCGTGGGCAAGGTGATGGGGCCCTGGACGCTGGCCTATCACGTCTACG
>JAXGNH010000044.1:0-5658 GCA_040768165.1 Anaerolineae bacterium | reverse complement strand
GCCCACAAAGGTGGTACTATCGCGCCTTAGGAGGGTGTACTCGATGGTGATCGGAGGGCCTCCTCCGACGGGGTGCAGCAACTGGTTGCGGGCGCGAGCGCGGTCGCCGGGCGCTACGAGGTCGACGACGTTCAGACCGACGAGTTCGTCGGCGTCGTCATGGCCGTGCCATTCGACGGTGCGCCGCGACACGCTGAGGATCAGGCCATCCAGGTCGGTCGTGACGACCGAGTCGGGTGACGTCTCTACGAGGGTTTTGTAAAGCTCCTCCGATTCGCGTAGGGCCATTTCGGCCCGCTGGCGCTCGACCAACTCGATCTGCAGCTCGC
Source organism: Anaerolineae bacterium (assembly GCA_040768165.1). Taxonomy (GTDB): domain Bacteria; phylum Chloroflexota; class Anaerolineae; order UBA1429; family UBA1429; genus DUUT01. The sequence goes on along the minus strand of JAXGNH010000044.1, from coordinate 5,329 downwards.
GGTTCACCGTCACCAACTCGGCCGTGCGATCGCGCACCATCTGCGCCAGGTACTCTTGGCGTGTGACAATGACGCCCACGAGCCCCACCGCCAGGGCGATGATGGCAAGCCCCGCGGCCTGAAGGGCCTGGAGCGTGCCGTGGATCGACGCCGACCACCCTCCCGTGGGAAGGCCGGCGAGTTCCCAGTACCCATCAGGCAACTCGATGCGGTGGATGACGGGCTCGGACTGAAAGACATAACTGGGGCCAACCAGCACCATGCCGGTATGGTCGCGCAACGCCAGGTCGAGCCCCGACGGTTGCGCCTGGATGCCCGCCTCGTAGAGGATGGGGCTGACGTCCAGCACCATGCCCACCAGCCCCCAGAGGGCCTCCCCATCGAGGACCGCCAGGTGCGCGGAGAGGCGCTGGCTATCCCGGCATCCCTCGCGGAGCCAGCCCACGGCCATCTCTTGGGTGGTGATGGCGCGGCGCACGTTGGCGCGAAGATCGGGGCAGGGGTCGTTGAGCAGGTCCGCCTCCACCAAGTCCTCGTTGGCAACCAGGGGGTAGACGTACCGCTGGCGCGCGCCGGGGGCGACGGAGAAGTAGGTCACGCCGGTGGTGCCAACACTGAGGCCGGACGCAAAGCTGTCAAAGCGGACGTCGAACGGCGTGCCCGGCTCAGAGGCGGCACCCTCCAACTCGGAGCGCACGTATGCGCGCAGGCTCTGCAGGAGGCCCAGGCGCCGATAGAGCGCTGAGGCCAGAGCATTGCCATGGGAGCCGAGCTTTGTGGCAACCTCGACGCGTGCCTCGCCCAGTAGCCACTCCTGAGCGCGAAGGGAGAGCTGCAGGTAAAAGGGCAAGAGAACGAGCAGTGTCACGAGCACACCAACGAGCACCCGCTTGCCCGGTAGGCGCGGGCAGAGCCGGCGCAGGCGCCCTCGCACCGCGGCGAGGCGACGGTGCGGTTGAGCGTCATCAACGGGATGCTCGCCATCCCGCCGACGCGGGCCGTTCGGCGGATGTGCGTCATCCACAGGCAGTCTGTCATCGATTGGCCGATTGCTCACCCAGGCTCCTCCGCGGCCGATGCGCTCCTCGATGCGTGGACGGCAGGAGCGGTATGTGTGACGATCGCGACGACGTGCGGCGGACGTCCGCGGCGTTCCTAGAGTACATCGAAAGTGACGTGAGCGCAAGAGGTGCGATGAGGTTACTCGTAACGAAGGGCCTCAACCGGGCTCAGCCTGGTAGCGCGCCACGCCGGATAGAGCCCCCCGATCACGCCGAGCGCGACGCCGACGACGAGGGACTGAACGATGCATCATTCCTTGCACCGGCATCGACGGGGTGGTAGAATCGACATCATCCGCAGTCCGGGGCGCCCCGGAGCCACTAGCGCCACGAGAGTGACACGATGACTCGAGATGAGAGAGGGCTGATCCCCGAGGGCCCGAAAGAGCAACGCCCGACGCCGACGGTGGAGGACTATCTCGGTGTCATCTATGTGCTGAACAGGGACGGGCAGGCCGTCATCGGGCGAAAGCTGGCCGAATGGATGGAGGTCTCTCCGCCAACGGTGACCGCCACGGTGCAGCGCATGGTGCGTGACGGCTGGGTGACCATGGCGGACGATAAGAGCATCCACCTGACCGACGCAGGGCGCAGGGCGGCGGCCTCGGTGGTGCGCCGACACATGCTCACCGAGTTGCTGCTGGCGCGCGTGCTGGGGGTGCCCTGGGCGCGCGTACACGCAGAGGCGCACAAACTGGAGCACAACCTGACTGCCGAGACGACGGCTCGCGTGGCCGAGGTCGTGAGCGAGTCATCCGTGTGCCCGCACGGCAACCCGCTGCCGGGATTCGAGGCGCTTACCGAGGAACTCGTGCCCCTCTTGGCCGCCGAGCCGGGCCAGCACTATGTCCTGGCGCGCGTACACGAGGAGATCGAGCGCGACCCACGCATGATGGCGTTCCTCGAGGAGCGTTGCCTGGTGCCCGGGGCTGAGATCGAGGTGGTTGCCGTGCTGCCGTTCAACGAGACGGTTTCGGTGCGCACGGCTGGGCGGGAGGTAGTGCTGGGGCTCACAGTGGCCACGCATATGTGGGTTGCGCCCCGCTAGACGGTTAGCACGCAACCAGCAGCCCACATAGCGCAACTATTCCGGCGGCGCTGCCTCTGTCGGCTTTTTCCCAAAGGTGGCCACCATGTCCGCCAGGCGCTCCTCGTCCGTCTCCCAGGCATACGCACCACGCGGGTGGTGTCGGGGTGCTCGTGTCCCAAGAGGGCGGCCACCCATTCCAAGGGCATCCCCTCGTCGAGGTGAGGTCCTGCGTGCGCCGTGGTGGCGCAGCGAGTGGGGTGAGGTGTTCTCACAGACCCTCGGCTTTGGCTGCCTGTTTGACGATGCGCCAGGCGTGGGCGGGGTGATGGCCGACGTGCTCCTCGGGCTCGGGCCCGCGGATGGGCGCGACGTCGGGCGGGCGCCCGGGAGGTGCCCGTCCCGGGTGGGAGGCAAAGAGGGGGCGTGGACGTCGTCGGCTGGGGGTGGCGCGCTCGCGCTCGCGCACGTACTCGGCGATGAGGTGCCGCGTCTCGTTCCACGAACACGGTGCGGGGTTTGCCGTTCTTGGTGCGCGTCAGGCGCACCTTGTGGGCCCGACCGTCGAGCACGTCCTCTCGTGACAGCGGCCAGGGCCTCAAGATGCGCATCCCCGTGTCGTACAGCAGCGCCATCAGGACGCGGTTGCGCAGGACCACCAAGCGACGAGCCCCGCGGTCGGGCAGCTTCTGGCGCATATAGTGGTCAAGACCCGCATCACCTCGGGGTCGACGCGGCGCTGCGGGTAGCCTTGGCGCCGCGGCCGCGGCCTGCATCGATGCGGCGCGCCATGCGCTCATACGACACCTTCGGGGAGGTCGCGCAGGTCGAGCCAGTTCACGAGGCGTCGCGCCGCCACCATGTACGTGTGCGTGCCGTGCGGGTAGGGCCCAGATCCTCGCCGCGCCGAGCGCGGGGGTCGGGATAGGCCTCGCGCAGCCAGCGCGAACCCCGCCAATGTCTCCTCGTCGATCCACACGATGGGGGCAGGGCGCCAGCGCATCGGCCCTTGGCTTCGCGTCTGCACGGGCGATGTGCAGGTAACGGATGAGGGCGTTCAGGCCATGGCGGTAGGTTGTCTTGGTTAGCGGACTGGAGTCTCCAGATCAGCCAGCATCGCCTCGGACGCGCCATTTACGGTATCGAGGACTAGGCTGTTTTCGCTCTCAGAAGGAGTGAGGATCCGCCGATGACTTGCGTCTGCTGCGATGAGAGACTCCATTTTCGCCATACTATATTACTTAATCTTTAATAAGTCACATAGCCCGTGACATCGCATGCATGAGGCTCGCCTCGACGACGCAGCCTCGCGCTTCCGGGGTTGCGGGTGACCGGCTCCAGGTTACAGACGTTGAGCGTACGCATGTCGCAGGTTGCTGTAACCTCCATCCTGTCAGCTGTAACCACGCACGCCATAGCCCACAACACCTGTCTATAGCGCCGCCCTGAGCGCCGTCCTCGGCGAGAGCGACGCCGCCGGTGGCGATGAGCATGTCGACGAGGACCATGCCACGATTCTCAAGTCCTTGAGACCACGCATAGTTGCGCTGGCTCGTCTCGTTGGCCGTCGGGGCGCCCTGGGAAAAGACCCCCACCAGCTTGATTCCGGGATGGATATGCGGCTTCCAGTCGCGATCGATGAGGCAGTAGTGCCGGTTCATGAAGGTGATCATCGGGCCGCACACCTGCGAGCAATAGTTCGGCGCGTTGACCACGAGCGCCCCGCACTCGTGGAGGTCCTTCCAGTATAGCTTGAGATCGTCCTCGAGGCGGCAGTCCGCGCCGTTCTCCTTACAGTAGCGACACCCCTGGCAGCCACGCACATCCATCGCGTTCAGCTCATAGGTGACCACTCTGCCCGGCGGCGCGGGCGCCGTCGAGCACACGGCGCGCGATCGTGGATGAGACGCCCTGCGCGTGCGGCTCCCGAGCATCGCGACGACCTTCATGACGCACCCTTGATTGCTTTGGCCAGCCGTCCCCTGCGGCGGTAACGGCCATTTTCATGCGCTTTATGGACGAGGGGATTATAGCTACTCGATGAGGTCGCTGTCAAGCGGGGTCCCGAGCCATAGGGCGCTCAGCGCGCTCTACCGGCGCCACTGCGAACCGATCTACCGCTACGCCCTGGCGCGTATGGGCTCGCGGCAACACGCCGAGGATCTTACCGCCGAGGTGTTCACCCGCGCCGTCGAGTCGCTGCCGCGGTACGACCCGTCGCGAGGCGGCTTCCGTGCTTGGCTATATGGCATCGCCAGGCACGCTTGCGCCGACTTTGGGCGACGACGCCAGGACATCATGCTGCTGCCACTGGACGACGTGCTGGCGGCCGCGTCGTACCGGAGCCCGAGGCTGAGGATGGCCGGCTCCACGAGTGGGCGCCTCGCTGTGGGCGCCCTATCCGCTCACTACCGCCGCGTGCTGGAGCTACGCGTTATGGAAGGACGCTCCGTGGCCGAAACAGCGGAGGTGACGCGTACCACCGTTTATTATGTCAAGGTCATGCAACACCCTACCCTTCCCTACTCGCGCCGTTGGCAACCGAGGCTGGCGAGGACCGGCGTCCCGCTGCCGCTGCTGGTCCTGGGGTGGTTCGCGGGCCGCGACAGGCCCTGGCCGACGCGCCCTGCCTCCGGAGGTGTGTCTCGGGCTTGGGTTTCATCGTGGCGCGCGTCGCCCGCCTCTTCGCATAGTGTACCTATGCCGTACCAGGAAAGAGAAGGAAGGTCCGCGCTGTGTTTGCTCCCTCGTGTGACTATGCGAAGCCAATACGCTGTGTGCACAGAGCATCTGAGCGCGCCTGTGGCTGCGCACGCCCGCTCCATGGCATCGGTACGTTGTGACCTGCAACCCGGAGCGCATACACATAACGGGTTACCCACAACCGCCCTCACGCTCCCTCTCGCATGGAACCGGTCTCCTTTGACTTGGTTTGTCGGCCTGGGGTATAATGTCATACTCTCTCTTTGTGTTGCTCCTACCGCGCTCCGTCCGGCGCCGCCGGATCGGTGCACTCCATAGCAGAATCGGATGTCTCATGGCAACCAAGATGCGCTGCCCCAAATGCGGGCAGCTCAACGAAGCCGGCGCCTCGCGATGCGGGCAATGCCGCGCGCCTCTGACACAGACCTGCCCCCGTTGCGGCCACCTGCGCCCCTGGTACGTGCAGCGTTGCCCCCAGTGCGATGTGCCGGTGGACGACGCCGCCGTCTTTACCGGGCTCTTTCGCGAGGGGCCCGAG
>JAXGNH010000043.1:0-7530 GCA_040768165.1 Anaerolineae bacterium | reverse complement strand
GAGCAGCAGCGCCTCAGCGCCTCGCTGCATCTGGAGCCGATTCACTAGACAGTATCCGACGCCCTGCAAGGGAGGCACTCCTTTTACACCACTTGACGAGACGCAAACGCCACGCCGCGAAGGCGCGCTAACACGGCGTCGAGTAAGGCTCCGGTAAAGGGGGTATAGAGGAAGAAGAAGGTGCCCGGCGACAGGTCCGCCTGCCGCGCATCTCCCACCGCGAACGTCACGCCGGCCAGCCGCCGCCCCCGCGCGAGTCGCTGGGCATAGGCCCACAGGGCGGGGTCGACCTCGACCCCCACGGCCCGCGCCCCGGCCAGCAAGTGCACCAGCACGCACACCTGCCCGAGCCCCGCGCCGAGATCGTAGAACACATCGCCGCGCCGCACGTGTCCCGCCAGTTCGAGCACGATGCGCGCCGGTGTCGGCTGATAGGGCACCATCTCGGGGTCCCACCCGCACAGCTCCGGGCGCACGGTGGGGGGCGGGGGCTCGTCCAGCAGCACGCCGGCGATCAGGGCGTCCAGCGCGTCGTAGCCGCCCTGGTCGTCCTTACCCTCTGGCGGGGGCGCCAGGCGCAGCAGTTCGCGCCGCAACCCCTCGCCGCGCAGCGCGCCATCGCGGATCGCCTCGCGCAGGCGGGCGAACAGCGTCGCGTCGACGCGCTCCAGGCGCTTCCGCAGCGCCCTGGCGCGGCGCCGCAACCCTGCCGGGGAAGCGCCCAGCGTGGGCTGTCCCTCCAAAGCGTCCAGGCCGCCAAGGACGCCCCCGTCCAGGTCCTCCAGTGCGTCGGCCCGGGCGGCGAACGCGGCCTCGTCGAGGAGGCCAGCGTCCTCCTCCAGCGCCTCCAGCCCCGCTACGATATCCACCATCGAGACGCCCACGCCTCATCCTTCGTGATGATGTGACAGCGGAAACGCGTTGGGCCGATACACGACCGGATCGGGCGCATCGACGTACCTCAAGGTTGTGACCTGTGATCCGTGCCGATCCGCCGAATCCGCGTGCATCCGCGTTCCACAACCCTACTCGCCAAAGACGATCCCCTGAGCGAGCGGCAGCTCCGGCGACCAGTTGATGGTACACGTCTGCCGCCGCATGTACGCCTTCCAGGCGTCCGACCCCGACTCGCGCCCGCCGCCCGTGTCCTTTTCGCCGCCAAAGGCCCCGCCGATCTCGGCACCCGAGGTGCCGATATTCACGTTGGCAATGCCACAGTCCGAGCCGGCATGGGACAGGAATGACTCGGCGGGGATCAGCTCCCGGGTAAAGATGGCGCTCGACAGCCCCTGAGGCACGCCGTTCTGCAGGGCGATCGCCTCGCTGAGCGCGTCGTAGCTCAGCAGGTAGAGGATCGGGGCGAACGTCTCCTGGCGCACCACCTCCGTCTGCGCCGGCATGCGGATGATGGTGGGCGCGACGTACTGCGGGCCCAGGTCCGGCAGGGCGTGGCCGCCGTACAGCACCTCGCCGCCATCGGCGCGGGCGCGCTCCACCGCCGCCAGCATGGCGTCCACCGCCTCCCGCGTCACCAGCGGCCCCATGAGCACGCCCGTCTCCCGCGGATCGCCGATACGCACTTGGCCATAGGCGCGCGCCAGTCGCCGGGCGAGGTCATCGATGACGGAGGCGTGAGCGATGACGCGGCGCGCGGTGGTGCAGCGCTGGCCCGCCGTGCCCACGGCGCCAAAGAGGATGGCGCGCGTGGCCATCTCCAAGTCGGCGCTCTCGGTGACGATGATGGCGTTGTTGCCCCCCAGTTCCAGGATGGAGCGCCCCAGGCGCCGCGCGACCCCCTCGGCCACATGGCGGCCCCGCGCCACCGAGCCGGTGAACGAGACCAGCGGCAGGCGCGCGTCGTTCACCATGCGCTGCCCTACCGCCTCGCCAGAGCCGACGAGCAGGTTGAACACGCCGTTGAGGCCGTGGTCGGCGCACACCTCGTTCACGATGTGTTGCACGGCGATGGCCGTCAGTGGGGTGCGCGACGATGGCTTCCACACCATGGTGTCGCCGCACACCGCCGCGATGGCGGCGTTCCACGCCCACACCGCCACGGGAAAGTTGAACGAGGTAATGATGCCGATGGCGCCCAGGGGATGCCACTGCTCGTACATGCGGTGCCCCGGCCGCTCCGAGTGCATCGCCAGGCCGTAGAGCTGCCGCGACAGGCCCACGGCAAAGTCGCAGATGTCGATCATCTCCTGGACCTCGCCCATCCCCTCGACGAGGATCTTGCCCATCTCGAGGGAGACCAGCTCGCCCAGGGGCTCCTTGGCCTCGCGCAGGGCGTTGCCCAGGTCGCGCACCACCTCTCCGCGAGCGGGGGCCGGCACCATGCGCCACCCCTCGAACGCCTCGGCGGCCGTGGCCACCACGCGTTCGTAGGTATCCGCGCTCGCCTGCCACACCTCGGCAATCGCTTCGCCGGTGGCGGGGTTGTACGACGTGAGCCGACCGCCCGCCGCATCCTCGATCCACTGCTTCGGGCCGGTACACGCGCCGAGGTTCGCCTCGCCGACGTTCAGCCGGGTCAAGAGATCGCGTATCTCCATGTGTGCCTCCTGCGCAGTGATAACCGGTCTGAGCGCCGCCCGCTATTCCGCCTCGAGGAGCAGCACCCAGTCCTGCGGGTGTCCGAGATATGTCACGTCGGGCGCGGCAAAGCGCCCACCCGCGCCCTCGGCCGCCAGCAACGCGCCCGAGACGGGGTTGAACCAGCGGGCGCGGTACTCCCCCTCCCCGCGGGGCATCACCACCTCGACGGCCCCTCCCACCGGCAGGTAGACGGCGATGAGATCCCCCTCGGGGGCGGCCAACGCCAGTGGCCGCTGCCCCGACTCGGCGCTGTCCCCTGCGGCTAGCTCCCAGGCCCGCCGTAGCCGCTGGAAGGGCACGATCTCGGTGAAGAAGCGGCGCAGCTGCAGCAGGTGGGCCATCCCCGGCTGGTCCTCGTCGAGGAGCATGAACGGCCCCCACGAGTTCTCAAAGCCATGGATGATGCCCAGAGCCGAGAAGGCGCCCCGCCAAGCGCCACGCCGCGTGTGGTCCTCCCCGCAGTATTCGTGGCTGGGGATGAGGGACGGCAGGTCGGGATTGCGCTCATAGCCCCACTCGGCCAAGATGGCGGAGCCACCCCACCCCTCCAGCGACGTTGCGATCTGCTCCTCGATCCCCGCCGCCAGCCATCCCAGGTCGCGGTCGCGTGTGCCCCAGTCCTGGAACATGATGGCGTCGATGGCGCCCGGGTCCTGCTGAAAGCGCCGGGCAAAGGGCGGCACGCGCGGCCCGTTGTGCACCGCCACGATGTGGCCGTGGGGCGCGGTGGCCTTGACCCAGCGCGCCATGCGCAGCGCCCAGCGGTCGGCCACGGGATTGTGGCGCCAGTCGCCGTCGGGATAGTACTCGTACTCGTTCATCAGCGTCCAGATGGCGACGCAGTTGTAGGCGTCGTAACGCGCGATGAGGTAACGCATCCACAGTTCCTCCCACTCGGGGACGAACAGGTCGCGCCGGTTAAAGGGGTACTCGAACCCCCACGCCTCCATGATGACCTCGAGGCCGATCCCCAGCGCCTCGGCGCGGGCGACGACGGCGTCGACGGTGCGAAAGTAGGGCAGGTCAAAGCGGTCGAGCTGCGGCGCCTGCTCGCTGCCGCCCCAGGGCCAGGTGCGGCGCGTCTGCCAGGCGCTGTAGCCGTCGGGCGGATGGAAGGGGCTCACCGGCACGCGCACGCGCAGCAGGTTGAACCCCTGCGCGGCGCGGCGGGCGAGAAAGCCGTCGACGTTGCCGCCGCAGTGGGCCATGCCAAAGAGGTTATAGACGGTGTCGCCCAGGATGAACGCCGGCTCGCCCGACTCGTACTGAAAGCCCCAGGCCTCCCCCGGCATGGCGCGCAAGTAACCGCGGGCGTCGCGGTCGGCGACTTCGAAGGCGCCCTCGACGGTCAGATCGGGGTCCTCGGGCCGCGAGACGAGGCGGTAGCGCCACTGGCCGGCGACGTTCGGGCTGAACCGCACGCGCCAGGTGGCCTCGCCATCATAGAACGCCGGCACGGTGAACGTCCGCCCCGACGGCCCGTAAAAGACGGCGTCCACGACGACGTCGGCGAAGGGATTGGCATACGCTCGCCGACTGCGAAACGCCCACTCCCCGACACCTCGCCGGGCCAACGTACTCGGCTGTTCTAACATGACCCACTCCTATAGTGATCGGATGGAACGCGGATGAACGCGGATTAGGCGGATCGACGCGGATCGGGGTACCTGATGCCCCTAGCAGTCGGGCTGCTTGACGCCCTCGGCATCAACACGTGCTGGTCTATGGGTGTGCACTTTGCGGGAGAACTCGGCTTTGGGGCCGAAATTGAGCAGCAAGCCCACCTGTATGCCGGTGGCCCGGAGGTAGTTCATGAGCTGCGCCTCATGCGCCTTCTCCAGGCTGCTCGCCGCCTTGAGTTCGACGACCACGGCGTTCTCGACGCACAGGTCGGCCACATAGTCGCCGACCACAACGCCCTCGTAATAGACCTTGATCGGCACCTGCGCCGTCACAGACAGCCCTTGACGCTCCAGCTCCACACGCATCGCGTTCTCATAGACCCGCTCCAGGAAGCCATATCCTAAGGTGTTGTACACCTTGTAGAAGCAGGAGATGATCTTGTTCGTTATCTCGCCATGCAGAAGGGGCATGCTGCATCCTCCGGTACGCTCCGCAGCAAGCGGCTCCAGATCAGGAAAATCCGCGTCGATCCGTCCAATCCGCGTTCATCCGCGTTCCATTCCCCCCGTCAGCACACGGGCCAAGGCCTGGTAGCCCTGGTACGCGGCCTGCAGGGCGTCGACGCTGATCGACTCGTCCACCACGTGGGCGTCGGCGATCTCTCCGGCGCCATAGATCACCGTGGGGATGCCCAGCTCGCCGGCGCTGGCGGCGCCGTTGGTGCTGTAGGGCGCCAGGAACTTCTCCGCCGGCAGGCCCGCCTCGCGCAGGCCCCAGAGCGCGGCTTGGACGACGGGGTGCCCCTCCTCCAGCGCCCAAGCGGCGTGAAAGTCGTCCACTGTGAACGAGCGGCCTGTGTAGCAATCGAGCGAAACGCGGTGCAAGCGCGCCGACATGCCGTCGGTGCCGGCCAGCGCGTCGCGCATCTCGTCGAGCACACTGTCGGGCGTCTCGCCACGCACCAGCCGCCGGTCAAAGCGCGCCGTGCAGCCTGCCGGCACCATGGAGGTACCGGGGTAGGGGTCCGAGACGATCTCGACGAGTTCGTTCACGCCCTCACCCAGCAAGGCATCCCGTCGCGGCGGCACGGCGCGGATACGGCCGATGGCGCCCATCATGCGATAGACGGCGTTGACGCCCAGCTCGGGGCGCGAGGTGTGCGCGGCGCGCCCCCGCGCCTCCACCACCACGCCGGTGCGCCCCTTGTGTCCCAACCCGAGGAGCAGGCCGGTGGGCTCGCACACCACCACGGCGTCGACGCGCTGGCACGCCAGGATGTGGCCCAGCGCCAAGCCCTCGATCATCTCCTCGCCCACGCTGGCGGCCATGACGATGCGGCCGGCGAACGCGTCGCGCGGCAGCGCCCCCAACGCCACCAGGGCGGCCGCCAGGTCGCCCTTGACGTCGTTCGATCCGCGTCCCCAGAGGCGCCCTTCGGCGCGCTCCCCGGAAAAGGGACCGTGGCGCCACGCCTCTGACTCGGTGACGGGCACCACGTCCATATGGGCGTCGAACAGCACCGTCGGCCCAGGCGCCTCGCCGGTCCGCACGCCGACCACGCTGCCCAGATCGTCGGTGGACACCTCGTCGTAACCCAGCATGGTCATCTCGCGCACCACCAACTCGGCAACGTCGCGCTCCTGCCCCGAGAGGCTGGGCCGACGGACGAGTTCGCGGGCAAAGGAGAGGGCCTCGGTCGCGTAGGGGGTGCGCATCGCTCACTCCAAGGGGTGGTGCCGCGGCGGAGGTAGTCTAGAGCCGCGGGGAGAGCCGGCCAAGCGAGGAACGGTGTCGAGATAAGGGAACAGAACGCGGATGAACGCGGATTCGATCGGGACAATCCGCGCGTTCATCCGCGTTCTCCCTCCCTCGCCTTCCGATTGACGCCGCTTGGAGAGGCATCTATACTGCGCCCACCATGTGAGAGACTGATCCTGGAGAGAGGCATCATGCCCACACTTCGAGTCGACAACCTCTTTGCTCGACGCAGCATCCGCAGGTATACGCCTGAGCCGGTGACCGATGTGCAGGTCGACACGCTGCTGCGCGCCGCCATGGCCGCGCCCTCGGCCAGCGCCCGCCAGCCGTGGCATTTCGTCGTCGTGCGCGATGCCGCCACCCGCGCCGCCCTTGCCGAGGCGCACCCCCACGCCAAGATGCTGACCCAGTCGCCGGTGTGTATCGTACCGTGCGGCGACACGTCTATCGCCCCCGATTTCTGGGTTCAGGACCTCTGCGCGGCCACGGAGAACATCCTCCTGGCGGCCACCGGTCTGGGGTTGGGCACCGTCTGGTGTGGCGTACATCCGCGCGCCGAGCGCGCCGCCGAGGTGCGCCAGATCCTCGGCATCCCCGAGGGGATCACACCCCTCTGCCTCATCGCCGTGGGGCACCCAGACGAGCAAAAGGAGCCGCGCACCCAGTACGACGCCCAGCGCATCCACCAGGAGCGCTGGTGACAGACTCTGATCAGGCTCGCCAAACGATGGTCTGATGGTACGCAGATTCCGCAGATGATTCGCAGATCCCCGCCGATCATCTGGTGCGGTGTAAGCTGCGGGACCCAGCGCTCTATCTGCGAGATCTGCGTACCATTCCTCCGCCCTCAGCGGTCTCTGTGGTTGCCGGCGCCCTCTCCGTCCGCCACGATCTCTTTGAGCGCCGCGACCCCCGCGTCCACCACCGCCTCCCACAGGCGCTTGCCGAGGGCGGCGCTGGCGTACGTGGGGTCCCCCACCACACCGGAGGGCGACACCCGTGAAAAGTCGAGTTGCGGATCGTCCCACGCCACGGCCCCGTGGTGCGGGTTGCGGATGAGTTCGGCGCGCACGCTGGCGGGACGCAGATAGAGCGCGATGGAGGTGGCAAAGCTGTCGGCATGGCCGCCCGGCACCCGCGCATCGGCCACCTCACACCAGATGTCGTGGAGCGGCAGTTCCAGCCTGGCCGCGTGACAGCGTGGGCGGTGCGTTGCGTTCAGACGCACGATGGGCGCCTCCACCCGGTGCTGATTGCACCCCGTCACCACCACGAGGCGGCGGAACCCCTGGCTGGCCAGCGAATCGAGGATGGCATAGAGCACCTGCTCGTGCAACTCCTGGGGCAGATCGATATAGCCGCTGCCATAGCCGCGGTGCTCGGGCGTCGGGCCAAAGGGGAGGGCGGGCACCACCAGTGATCCGATCCCCTCGCGCTCCGAGGCAGCGTTCGAGATCGCCTCGGAAGCCTGCGTCACCCAGTAGGTGTCCAGGTCGGCGGGCAGGTGCGGCCCCTGCTGCTCGGTGCACCCCGTCGGCACGATGGCGGCCC
>JAXGNH010000042.1:0-8154 GCA_040768165.1 Anaerolineae bacterium | reverse complement strand
CCCGGACGAATACCTCGCTCTCCTCCTCGAGAACCCCCTCGGACCACATCAACGAGATGAACTTGCTCATGGCTATGCTCCCAAGGCCGCTGCGAACAGCCACTCCTTCTCCTGGATCTAGGGCTGATTATGCCACGTCGCGGCGGTCGCTCGCAAGTGATGTCCGCGGCAGAACAGAAAGAACCACGGAGCCACGGAGACACAGAGAAAATGGAGATGATTCCTGTTGTTCTCTGCGCTCTGTGATGGTTCCGCTGATCCGCGGCAATCCTCGAAATACGCGCGGTGAGACAACGCCTCATCTGCGTCTTGGCTCTGTGTCCTCCGTGTCTCTGTGGTTTCTAGCTAACGCACGGTGATCCGATCCGCCAGCTTGGCGTAGGTGGCCTCGCCGATGCCGCGCACCTGCACGATCTCGGCGGGGTCGCCAAAGCCGCCGTTGGCCTCGCGGTACTCGATGATGCGCTGCGCCAGGGCGGGGCCGATGCCGGGGAGGGTCTCCAGCTCGGCCGCCGAGGCGGTGTTGATGTTCACCAGCCCGCTGACCGATATCTCGACGCCGGAGGCGCGCGCATTCTCGGGGGCGGCGCCGGGGAGGACGGCCGACGTGGGGCTGGGCGGGGCCGGCGTTCCCCGTCGCGGGACGTACACCTGCTGCCCGTCGACGAGATAGTCGGCCAGGTTGATGCGCTCCTCGTCGGCGTCGGGCGCCATTCCGCCGGCGGCCTCCACGGCATGCACCAGGCGGCTACCGGGGGGCAGGCGGTACACGCCGGAGCGCACTACGGCGCCCGTGACGTGCACCTGGAGGGGCGGCGCCTGTTCCGGCGGGGTCGGCGCTGCGGTCGGCGGCGCTGTCGGGACGATGATGGCGATGGGCTCGGGGCGTGGCCAGCGGAGGACGGCGAAGAACAGGCCGGCCGCGAACAGGCCGGCAAGAAGCAGCAGCACGTCGCGACGAGACCGCCCTGACCGCTCCATGCCATCCTCCAGCATACAGCTGCCGCCATTATGCCACGCGGTTGAGAAGCCCTGCAAGCGGGTACGCGCGGAAGGGTGTCTCCAGGAATGACGCCCAGGACGTCGCTCTCTCGCAGCAGCGGAATGCCGACGGCCCCACTGGTGCCGGCGGCATTCCATAGCATCGTGGCTGGGTTCGATGATCCGCCTATGATGCTTTCTCGGACTGCTCGTCGTTGTCGAGGAACGTGTTGATTAGCTGCTGCACGTGCTCGCGACTGGTGACACCGTACACGCGAGCGAGGTAGACGAGCGTGTCGTAGGGGCTCTCGAAGGCCAGCCTGCCCAAGGCGCGACCGAGTTCGTCCACGGTCCAGCCGGCATTCTCCTTGCTCACGTGCTCGCCAACCGACCAGTTGCGGGTGATCGCGACAGTGCTGCCACGTACTGTCAGCATCTGACCGGTTAAGGGGCAGTCGGCGCTAGCGAGGTGGGCGACAACCACGGCTTGATGGACGGGGTCCCACGGGTCGTATGCGCCGGGCGCGGGCCTGTCTCGCGCCGTCAGGGAATCCACTCCTGCGGGAAGGTCAAGGGAGAGCCGAGTCCGGGCCCCCGGCGAGATGCCGTTCACTCGCACGCCGTAGCGGCCAAGCTCCAGGCTATGCAGGATTGTCATTGCCCCGACCCCGGCGTTAGCTGCTGCATAGTTGGTGTTGAGAGGATAGGGGAGTTCAGGCCGGTGGAGGAGGACGTGTTGACAATCGCGCGATCGGCACGATCTCCAGCTTCGTACCGCTCGCGCCAATAGCGGGCCGCCCAGTGACTGACTGCGAAGGTTCCCTTCAACTTTACGGCGACCACGGCGTCGAACTCTGCCTCACTCATGTTCACGAGTGCACGGGGACGGCTGATCGCGGCGTTATTGACCACGACGTGCAGATCCCCAAAGGCATCGATGGCAGTGTCTACCATGCGCTTGGCGCCCTGCCAATCGGTGACACTATCGGTGTTAGCCACCGCAGAGCCGCCTGCCGCGTGTATCTCGGCAGCCACCGAGGCGGCGATACTGGTGTCCCCACCGCTGCCGTCGGAAGAGACGCCGATGTCGTTGACCACGACTTGGGCGCCCTCGGCTGCGAAATAGAGCGCTTCTGCGCGACCAATACCACGCCCGGCGCCGGTGATGAGGGCGACGCGCCCGTCCAGGATTCCCATGGATAGATCCCCTTTCGTCAGTGGTGAGGTCATTGACCGACCCTTGCAGGGTAGCGGCCCATGAACCCCTATCTAACTAACTAGTTAGATAGTACTGCACTAGGGGCGAACTGTCAAGAGGTTTCGCCATCTGGTTTGGAGAACTCGTGGGGGCTCCCGTGTCTGCCCTGCCCATCCGTGCGGGCCGGACCCAGCGGTCTGAACGGTCGTGGACGGCGCACAGGCTGTGTCGCTTGCGGGCTAGACGCTTGAGGGGTCGGCGATCAGTCCGTGCACGACAAAGGCGGCAATCTCGTCGCGCGCCTGCGCCAGAGCGTCTGGAGTGGCCAGCTCCGCGGCCGACTCCTCGTGGCATAGCACCATCTGGAACACCGGCAATGAGGTAATGTAGGTTCGGCAGACGTTCGTGAGGATGATCAGGAAAAGATGCGGAGATATCTCCGGTCGGAGTACCCTGCCTGTCGCGCGCGATCTAGTATGGCCATGAAGAGATGGACATCGCTGTGATCGAGCTGCGAGTGGAGTTTGGCCAGAGCTGTCCAGCCGCCAGCCTCTTCCCAAGTGATGATACGCAACGGTCGCGGATGTTCGACGACATAGTCGAACATGGCCTTGACCATCTCTCTGACGAGTGCCCTGAAGCTTTCACGCGTTATGGGGGTGTCGGGTGAGAGCGATCCGAGGATCTGGAGACCTACGCGCGTGGCCTGCGCGTCCACCCCCTTTAGGACCTCTGTATAGAGACCGAGCTTGTCACCGAAATATTGAAAGATCAGGCTCTTGTTGTAGCCCGCTGTCTTGGCTATCGCGTCGACTCGCGCTCCGGCAAAGCCATGCTTGGCGAATTCCGCCTCCGCCGCATCGAGGATCGTTACCTGTGCTCTAGCGGCGTCGCGTGGTCGTCTCTGCGAGGTCTTTGTCTGGGGCATGATTCGCTACCTCACTCCTGCCAGTCGACGGTTGTGTAACCAACTGGTTAGATAGTGTACCATGGGCGTCGTGAGTGTCAAGAGTGCGTTGACGCGTGGGGTGGAGCCGGGTTAGGAGCAGTTGGCTCGCGTGTCAGGATCGAGGGATATACCGACCCGCCGCCTCGACAATCGAAGAGACGACCGGGTGAAAGGGCGAACAGGGGTGCGGCGCCGGTCGCCAATGGCTGGCCCTCGACCGCTCCCACCGCTTGACGCCACCATAACGCCTCCCGTAGAATGCCGCGACCGGTCAACGCGTGTAAAGGGGCGAACACCATGGTTCCCGACACCTACCAGCTCTCGAGGAGAGCTGGGAGAGTGCCATGCGCTTGCAGCCCAGGGAGCGGCAGATTGCCGCCATCCTCGTTGCCGCC
Organism: Anaerolineae bacterium; assembly: GCA_040768165.1. GTDB lineage: Bacteria > Chloroflexota > Anaerolineae > UBA1429 > UBA1429 > DUUT01. The sequence goes on along the minus strand of JAXGNH010000042.1, from coordinate 4,631 downwards.
CTCGGCCGACATCCTCTCCCCGTCCGAGGTCGCCGCCTTCTGGCAGCGCCAACAAGGCGCCCTCGCCAAGGTCCTGTGGGATTCGACCACCCGCTCCGGTGTCTAGAAGATGCGGCGGGCGGCCCAGGTCGACGCCGTCCTCGAGGCGCTCGGCCTGGCCGACGATGACTCGGGCGCTTGGATCAATACCGCCGCCGGGCGCTCGATAGCCAGCCACGATGAGGAGGCACCATGCGCGTCGAGCACGTCGAGACCTACCTGTACCGCGTCAAGCGCCAACGCCCTATCCGCAACGGGCTCTATACCTACTCGGAGAGCGGCACCACCCTGGTGCGAGTGCGCACGTCCGACGGCGTCGAGGGGTTCGGCTGGGCGGGAGGGCAGGCCGGGCCCGACCGCGCCGTGTTCGAGGCCGCCTGTGCCCTGAGCGAGTACGCCCTGGGGCTGGACGTGTTCGACACCGAGCGGCTATGGGAGCGCATGTATCAGCCCAAGATCTATGGACGGCGCGGTCTTACCACCCGCGCCATGGCCGCCATCGATATCGCCATGTGGGACGCGGCCGGCAAGAGCGTCGGTGTGCCCGTCTACAAGCTTCTCGGCGGCTTTCGCTCGCGCGTGCCGGCCTACCTGGCGGGCGGCTACTACCTGGAGGAAGGGGCTGGACGACCTGGCCGCCGAGATGCGCCAGAAGCTGGCAGCCGGGGCCCGCTACGTCAAGATAAAGATCGGGGGCGCCCCGCCCCATGAGGACGCCGAGCGCGTGCGGGTGGTGCGACAGGCCATCGGCGACGAGATCGGCCTGATGGTGGACGCCAACAACGCCTACTCTCCCCTCGAGGCGATCGATATGGCGCGCGCCGCATCGAGCGCTACCACCCCTACTGGTTCGAGGAGCCGGTGCACGCCGAAGACTATGAGGGGCTGGCCAGGGTCAAGGCGGCGACATCGATCCCCATCGCCGCCGGAGAGAACGAGTACACGCGCTATGGCTTTCGCGACCTTCATCGCCTGCGGCGGCGCCGACATTCTGCAGCCCGACGCCAACGTCCTGGGCGGCATCACCGAGTACCGCCACGTGGCCTCGCTGGCGGGCGCCCATCGCCTGCCCATCGCGCCCCACGGATCGGGGCTGCTCCACGCGCACCTGGTGGCCGCCTTCTCCAACGGCCTCATCGTAGAGCACGTGGTCACCGAGGGGGAGGGCCGGGGCGGCAATGTTCAAGACGCGCCTCACCCTCGATGAGGATGGCATGGTGAGTCCGCCCGCCGCCCCCGGCCTGGGGATCGAGCTGGACGAGGAGCATCTGGCGCGGCACCTCGTCGCTCGGCGGAGCGGCGGGCGTCGTCGTAGAGGTAAGGGCATGCTCGTGCGGCTTGTCTTGCTATGGGAGATAAACGACTAAAGTCGTTACTACAAAGGTTGGATGAACCCGAATATTCGAGTGTTGGCTCGAGTCGGTATCCTGACTGAAGAGGAGACATTATGATAGAACCCCACGTCAGTGAGACGCATTACCCCGCCTGCGACGTCCTCGTCCTGGGCGGCGGCATGGCCGGCATCGCCCGCCGTCGCTGCGGCGCGACAGGGGCGCCAGCACCGTGCTCGTCGAGCAGTCCGGCTGGCTGGGCGGCATCGGCATCGTCGGCGCCACCGGCCTGCACAGTTTCTTCAACATCTTTGACGCCCATCCGCGCCGAGCGCACCCGCGTCGTGGCCGGCATCGCCCAGGAACTCATCGACCGCGTCCAGCGATCCGGCGGCGGGCTGGGCCACATCCGCATGGAGCGCGGCGGTGATTTCGTCAGCATGCTCACCCCCGTCGAGCCGGAGGTGTTCAAGCTCGTCGCCGCCGAGACGTGTCGCGAGGCGGGGGTGCGGCTCCTGCCGCACACCACCGTGGACGAGGTGCGCGCCACAGGCGGCCACATCGACGGCGAGGGGTGGTGGTCTGGAACCGCGCCGGCCGCTCGCTACTTCGCAGCAAGGCGTACGTCGATTGCACCGGCGACGGCATCGTGGCCCAGTACGCAGGCGCGCCGGTGCAGACCTTTGCGGCGGGCGACCCGGGCGCCTAGCTCGGCCGGGTTCACCTTCCGCCTGTGCAACGTCGACCTGGGCCGCCTCGAGGCCGACCTCGACCGGCGCGGCGTGATCTCCCAGCTCGCCCACGCCGTCAAGCCGGGCACGTCCCGGCCCGACCTGGTGCGCCTGGGGATCAATATGCCCAAACTCCGCGAGCAGGGCGTCGAGGGCACGCCGCGCTACTTTCTCTCCTCCTCGTTGCGGCCGCGCGAGATCACCTACATGAACTGCATCAACCACGGCCCCAACGACGGCATGAACCCCGACCACCTCACCGAGGCCGAGCTTGGACCTGCGCGCGCAGATGTTCGCCGTGGCGGATATGTTCCGCCGCAACCTGGACGGCTGCGAGGAGTGCTACCCCGCGGGGCCCGCACCCTACGCCGGGCAGCGCCGCGGCCTGGCCATCCGCTGCGATTACGAGCTATCGCAGGAGGACTGCACCGAGGGGCGCCAGTTCGATGATCAGGTGGCCTGCTTTGCCTTCATCGACAACAGCCGCTATCTGGTGCGCGACGCCGGGGCCTACGGCATCCCCTACCGGGCGCTCGTGCCGCGGGAGGTCGATAACCTGCTCATCGCCGGGCGCATGATGACGGTGGACCTGGTGGCGCACAACAGCACGCGCAACACCGTCTGCTGCCTGGCGTGCGGCCAGGCGGCCGGCGCCGCCGCGGCCCTGGCGGCAGCGGGCAACGGCCTTGCCCGCGAGGTGGACGTCCAGGCGCTCCAGGACACTCTCCGCGCCGCCGGCGCCCTCCTCCAGCCCCGCCCCGATCCTCTCTAGGGGGACGAACCACCAAGACACCAAGGGCACTAAGAGGATGGAAAGCGTGCATAAAAAGAGGGTAATAGTCTAGAGAAGAAGTATCACCATCGATCGCTAGTGGCTGTAAGCTTTTGGCTCTTGGCCGCCATCCCTTCCATAAGAACGAGGGCTAAAAGCTAATAGCTAAATACCAATAACCAATTGCTAACAACTAATAACTCCGCCTTTACGGTGAAAGGACACGCATGGACACACGCTACGATGTCGTGGCCGTCGGCGGGGGGCCGGCGGGGATCGGCGCCGCGCTGGGGGCGGCCCGCCAGGGCGCCCGCACCCTCCTGTTGGAGCGCTATGGCTTTTTCGGCGGCGTGGCCTCCTATGGCATGGGGATGCCCATCAACCAGATGCGACCCGAGGGCAAACCCCGCGGCGCCGTGCACGAGCTGCTCATTGCCAAGCTGCGCGCTTACGGCGACGACGCGGTGCGCATCCCCAACCACGCCGTGGTGTGCAACGTGGAATACTTGAAGGTCGCCGTGATGGACGCCCTGGACGAGGTCGGCTGTGCCTACCTGCTCCACAGCCATGTGGCGGATGCCATCGTCGAGGGGGATCGTGTGGCGGGGGTGGTGCTGGCGACAAAGGAGGGGCCGGTGCGCATCGCCGCCGGCACCGTGGTCGACGCCTCGGGCGACGCCGACGTGGCCTACTATGCCGGCGCCGCCACCCTCAAGGGGCGCGAGGAGGACGGCTTTCTCTCCCCCATGACCCTCTGCTTTACCATCGCCAACGTCGATGTGCCGGCGGCCCGCGCCGCCAACGCCGCCGATCGGGGCTTTGCCGACCTCATCGCCCGCGCCCGCGATGAATACCCCCTGCTGCCGGAACGCATGCATTTCGAGTTGGCGCCCTTTCCCATCGCCAACGCCCTGGTGATCAACCACTCGGGCACCAAGCGATGCGGCGCTTTGGACGGCACCAAGCCAGAGGACATGACCGAGGCGGAGCGCTACAGCCGGCGTCAGGCGCTGCAGATCGTGGCGGCGCTGCGCGCGTACGGCGGCCCTGCTTTTGCCCAGGTGCAGCTGGGTGCCACCGGCCCCCAGGTGGGCGTGCGCGAGACGCGCCGCGTCAAGGGCGTCTACGCCCTCACCGAGGCGGACGCCCTGAGCGGTAGCCGCTTCGATGACGTCGTCGCCTGGCGCAGCGGCATGCTCGACATCGGTTTCGTGCGCTATGAGGCGATGCAGGTGCACGACGTGCCCTACCGCGCCCTCCTCCCCGAGGCGATGGACGGACTGCTGGCCGCGGGACGCTGCATCTCGGCCAGCCACGTGGCCGCCTCGGCGGGCAAGAGCATGGGCAACTGCCTGGCCACCGGCCACGCCGCCGGCGTGGCGGCCGCCATGGCCGTTGCCCGGGGCGTCGCGCCGCGGGAGCTGCCCGTGGCCGACATTCAGGCCGCCCTCCGTGCGGATGGCGTCGATCTGGAGCGCCAGCCCTAACCACCAAGGCACCAAGGACACCAAGGTGCACCAAGGAGTACTAAACCACGGATTAACATACAAGACACCGAGGGTACAGAGTCAGGAAGGGAACGCGGGTGCCGCGGATCGAGCGGATCTTTGTAGGTAGTTGCCGAGTGTTCGTATACATCCCACTCATTCCACGCCGCCAGCGCTGATGGCTGCCAGCCAACAACCAGCCGCCAGGAGCCCCTTCGTGTCCTTGGTGCTCTTGGTGTCTTGGTGGTGGAAAAGGAGACCCCATGCCTAG
>JAXGNH010000041.1:0-9211 GCA_040768165.1 Anaerolineae bacterium | reverse complement strand
GTCCAGATGATAAAGCCATAGATGAACACGGCCACCGCCACGATGGACGGCAGCAGCATCAGCACGGCCACGAGTTGATCGCCCCTGAGCCACGAACGCCTGCGATGCGCCGCGACCGGCAGGGAGGGGGCGGCGGCGCCGCCCCTCCCCCGAGATGCGGTCTTTTCCATGGCTTTACTTCATGATCTCGGCGACCTTGGCCGCCTCGACCAGCATGCCCCGGCATTTCTCCACGTCGCGGTTGGCGGCGAGGTCGGCCAGGGCGATGTCATAGTCCAGCAAGAAGCTCTGCTTGACGGCGGCGCCGTGCTGGATGCTGGGCACGCCCTCGTCGTTGGCGAAATCGTCCATCGCCTCCTGCAGGTACTCGTCGTACTTGGTGCGGTCGCCATCGGTGCGGGCGGGGATGGAGACCTTGATGGGGTTGAAAGCGTCCTGACCCTCCCTGGAGCCGCAGACTTTGAGGAAGGCGATAGCGTTGTCGCGGTGCGGGGCGTTCTTGGGCAGGCCGAACGAGTCGGACAGGACCATAAAGAGCCCCTGAGTGCCGGGGGCCACGGTCCAGTGGTAGTCGGCAAAGCCCTTCGACTGCAGCACGCCGCGCGTCCAGTCCCCCATCAGCATCATGGCCGGGCCGTTGTCGGCGACAAAGCGATCGTTGATGTCGCCCCAACTCGTGCTGGGAAAGTCGGGGTTGGCATAGTCATAGATCCGATTCATGATCTCGAGCGACTTGGTGACACCCTCATCGTCCCAGGGGGTGGTGCCGTCGAACAGGCCGCGGTACGCCTCCGGCTTGAGGACCGACACCAGGATGTTCTCCAGGATGTGTCCGGAGAAGCCACCGGCGCCGCCCTGCTCGGCGATGGCCATGGCCGGGATGTCCTTCTCTTTGAGCTTCTGGGCCACCTCAAAGAACGCGTCCCACGTCGCGGGCGGTTCGGTGACGCCCACCGTCTCGAGGCGGCTGGGGCGGTACCAGAGGCAGTTCGAGCGGTGGATGTTCACGGGCACAGACCAGGGATGCCCCTCGTAGGACGCGATCTTGATCACGTCCGGCTGGAAAACCTCGTTCCACCCCTCCGAGGCGTACAGGTCATCTAGCGGCTCCATGCGGCCGGCGATTACGTGGCCGTCGATCAGCTCGCGGCCCAGGTGCACCTGGAACGAGTCGGGCGGCTGCCCGCCCAGCATGCGGGTCTCCAGCAGGGCCTTCATGTTGCCGCCCTGCCCCTGGCCGCCGGCGAGGGCGGCGTTGTTGATGGTGATGGCGGGGTGCTGCTTTAGGAGGATGTCATAGAGGGCCTGCAGCGCCTCGACCTCGCCACCAGAGGTCCACCAGGAAAAGATCTCCAACTCGCCCGTCAGCTCGGCGGCCTCGGCGGCCGCTCCGGTGGGCGTTGCGACGGCTACCTCGGCGACGGTGGGGGTGGCGCCCGCCTCGGGCAACTCCGCCGGGGGCTGCGTGGGTTCGGCGGGTGCGGGCGTCGACAGAGGGACACAGGCGGCGAGCATGGCGGCGCCTGCCCCGACGCCGACCAGCTGTAGGAACGCACGGCGGTTCATCGCTCTCCGAGCCATGGGTTACTCCTCCTCCTACAGGTACTACCGGACGGAACGCACGGCATACGAACGGAGTTGTGGGGTGTGGCGGGAGCTATAGGTTGTCGGGTGTGGGTTGCGAGTTCCGGGTTGCGGGTTGGTGCGTGGCAGGTGACAGGTTACAGAGGGATGGGGTTGTGCGTCGTGAGTGGTGCGTTCAGTGTTGTGGGGTGAGGTGCTGCAGGTGACAGGGTGCAGTGTGGGGCGAACGGGATGAGGGCGTAGTCAACTGTCAAGGCCATTATAACAGCGCAAGTGTGGCGGGTCAAGGGGGGACGGGGCGTGTTTCGGGCATGAGTTGTGCGTTACGGGTTGCGGGTGATGGGTCTGGGGCAGGTGAGAGAGATGGGTTGCGTACTACGCGGTTACAGGGAGTGACGCGTGTGGGCGAGACGGGCGCCACCACCGGGGGCGCAGAAGAGCACGGAGGCAGAGCGAGCCTCCGTGCTCTCTGTGTCTAGGTAGTAAGCTCGCTGTTCTTGGTGTCCTTGGGGCCTTGGGGGTGTGTTTCCGATCAGTTGGGCGATGCTTCCACGACGACGTAGCCGCAGCGTGGGACGGGCATCAGGAGTCCGGGGCCGCGCACGGTGTGCGACCAGTCGGACAGGAGCCGGCCGTTGGGGTTGAATCCGCGGACGAGCCACAAGTGACTCCGTTGGGAGAGGCGCCCGACGCGTCGGCGCCGCCCCGGAAATGCGGCATCGGTCGGGCGCCGCCCACCCGTACCTCGACGATCTCGTCGTAGCGGAGGTACTCGCGCCACGGGCGCCGCAAGACCTCCATCAGGCCAAGGCAGCGCCGGGATGACGGACTCGGCGCCCGAGTTGCGGTCGATGCGTCCGTCGGGCTCGATGCCGTCGGTGGCGAGGCCCGTGGCCGGATCGTACATCGGCTCGCCGGCGGGGTTGTTGCCGAACCACTAGGTCGCTTGGAGGCCGGCGAGGATGCTGTAGGCCTGCTTGCCCGTGGCGCCGGCCAGGGCGAGGGGGCTGGTCGTCAGCACCTTGCCGTCTGGCAGCTGTCTGGACCAGATCGTTGGCGCGGAGAGGAGGCGTTGGATGTCGCCCTCGCGACGATCGGCGTAGGTCCACCAGGCATCCAGCGGCTCCTCGGGGTCGATGGTGTCATGGCCCTCCTGCTCGGGTAGGTTCTGCACGATGTCGTGGAGGAACTCCGGAGGTGCGCCAGGCTGATCATGCCGTCATCGTCTTGCCCGCCACGGGCGCGGCAAAGAGGACAGAGCTATCATGAGAAGGATGATGGGCCTCGCGCAAGGCGCATACGAACGACGCTGCGGGAGGCCTCCTCGCAAACACGCTGGTGCTGCCCTAGCGCTTGACGTGCGCCGCCATACCGGCGATACTAGCGGTGGCGGCTTCTGGCCCAGCCTCGCAGAAGGCGAGGCAGGACGGAGACACCGGACACCACGTGCGTTACCCTGGGTCCGCGCCACACACTCGTGTGACCATCGAATCCACTCATCCAGGAGACTGACACGTGCGGCATTCCACTCTCTTCAACGCGTACTGGGCTCCTGTTCTGCTGGTCAGCTCTCTTCTCACTTCCCACGGCATTCTGGCGCGCGGCGCGACCATCGCGGCGCAGGAGCCGGTTGGGACGGCCGAAGGACAGTCTTCCGAAACTTCCGGTGAGGGGGCGGCCATTGCCGATGAACCGCAACCCGAAGAGGGCGTAACAAGCCGAGACCCCTTCTTTGGCATCGTGCAATCGATCCACGACCCCGAGATGGCCCCTCGCCGCGGGCTCGGCCTGGGAGCGGCTGGTGGTGTGGTGGTCGGCGTTTCAGCCCAACGGCCCGGACGAGTGGCGGAGGGCGTCTGGCCGCGCCCCGATGTGGAGGTGCAGCGCGCGCGGGGGATCGATGTGGTGGGCGTCGTGCTCCATACGCCCCCGTGGGCCGCGCGCAATGGCGGCGATGCGGCCGTATCGCCGCCCCACACAACCTCGAACTGCCCTTCGATGACTCTGGTGAACTGGGGGCAGTTCATGGCGCGCCTGGCGCGCGAGTATGCCGGCGCCATCGACACCTGGATCATCTGGAATGAGCTCCGAGTTCTGCTGGACGGGTACGGTGCCCGAGTTCGCGCAGCTCCAGAGGGTGGCGTACCAGGCCGTCAAGGCGGGGAACCCGAACGCCCAGGTGATCCTCACCGGCACCACCTACTGGCAGGATCACGAGAGGGGTCGGATCGCTGTTCTTGGAGCGGCTGCTGGACCAGCTCGCGAGGGAGGCGGGTGTGGCGCTGCTGAGCGCGGGCACGGGTTCCGAGCCGGAGGGTGGCGCAGTGGCGACGCCGCGAATGAGGGCGCCGCGGACCAGGACCCAGCCCCGGCGCGGCCCGATCGGCCCTCGGAGGACGGGGGGAGCCAGTACGGGTGAGCGATGCCGACTCCGGCGCACCAGCTCCCTCTCCCGGTGCTCCGAGAACCCCTCCCAGTACCCTGGGGCGAGGGTTGGGGGTGAGGCGAGGGCGAGGGTGATGGCGCGGGGCTGACCCCCGCCCCTCCCTGGTACTACTTTGACGCCGTCGCCGTGCATCAGTATGGCAGTCCGCTGAATAGCTACACCGTGCCGGTGCTGTACCGGCGCATCCTGACGTCCTACGGGATCGATGTGCCCCTCTGGTTCCCCGAGTCGAACGTGGTGCCTCACGACGATCCGCTCAAGACGTGCTGATGCGGTGGGCTGCGCGCCACCAAGGCGAACAGGCTACGGCATGACCAGGAGCGTGGCGCCGGCCCGCGCGGCGCGGGCGTGGAGCGCTACCGGTTTACAAGATGCGCGATGAGGAGCCGGAGAACGACCAGTACTATGGCCGCGCAACGACGGCTCGGCGCGCCCTGCCTACGGCGCCTACCAGGTGGCCGTGCGCGAAATGAGCGGCACGCGCGACGTGGTGTACTTTTGGAGCGGCTCCGCCACTCCGCCTACCGAGGACGAGATCACCGCGCTGCTGGCGTCGACAGCCAGCCGGGCGCAGTTCGTGGCCGGGCGCGATGAATGGGGTGCGCATGCGCCGAGGCGACGACCGGGTGACGGTGCTGGAATGCCAGCGCCGCGCCGCTGGAGATCGGCGTGCCGTCCTCCGCACCTACGGCCGTGCTGCTGGGCAAGTTCGGGCGCGGTTGCCCTCCCTGGAGCGCGGTGCGGACGGCGCCCTGCGCATCACCCTGGCGGCTGCCACGAACAACACGGATGCCCGCGACCCCAACCTCGTGCTGGTGGGCGGCGATCCGGTGATTCTCGTGGAGCCCGGCGCTGCCAGACTGGCTGGACTTCACCCGCGGCCGGCCCATCGATCGCCTGTTGGGGAGTGCCCGGGGCGTTGGTATGGCCGGCCGTCGGCGATCGGCCGTCGGCGATCGCCGACCAATCGCCAGTGGTCGGTGGGCAGGTGGCGGGGGCTCCGGGGGCGCATCCCGCGCCTGCGACGGATGGACACGAGATCGCGCTGGTGCGCCGCCGGACGGGGACGGCGGTCGAGGCCGGTGGGCGGGTGACCGGGGCGGGTAGACTGCGGGCGGCGGGCACGGGGCCCGCCCGTACAGGGCTACGCTGGCGCGATGGTTGCGCCCGAGAGGACCTGGGTGGCGCCCACGGGGTATGCCGTGAGCGGACCATGGCTCGACGTTTTCGAGGCGAGCGGCGGTGTGGAAGCAGTTGGGGCATCTCGCGCCGCCTTCGCCGGTGGTGGCGGACCCACCGCGCGGGGCCGACGACGGGGAGCCGCAGTGCGTGCAGTACTTTCAGCGTATGGTGCTCGAATGGCACCCACAGAAACCGCCCTCGAACACCGCATCCAGCGGCGGCTGCTGGGGCGCTGCTGGGCGACGCGGCGCCGCCAGCCACGCCGAGCGCTGCCGACGGGCCGGAGTACCGCTTCTTCCTCATGGCGATCAGGGGCTGGGGCACGCGGTGAGCAACCTGCTGGATGACGGCACGCGGGTGGGCTTCAAGGCGTTCTTTGACCGCCACGGGGGTGTGGACACGTTCGGCTACCCCATGGAGCCCCCGACGCAGCGCCGGGGCCCCGACGGCGTCACGCGCTGGACGCAGCGCTTCGAGGCGGCGCTGTTCGAGCACCATGCCGAGTTTGACATCGACGGCGTGCAGCCCGAATCGGGCCTGCCGTGGCGCACCTGGCGGGTGCAGCTTCGCCTGCTGGGTGACGAGTACCTCACGGGCCGGTGCCTGCCGTTCGTCTCGGGTGATCCGACCAAGCACGTCGCGTGCCCGCCGGAGCCGACGCCGTAAGGGGCAGTCAGCGATCGGCTGTCAGTAACGAGCGGCCAGTGAGCCTTGTGTCGGTAAGCAGCCGGCAACCCACCGGCCGCTCACTGCTGATCGCCGACCGCTGACAGCGGATCGCCGAACGCCTATCCTCCCGTCTTGACAAACTCCGCCCCATATGCTATTCTGGCACTCGTCGAGCCCGAGTGCTAACGTAGCTCCTGTACAACTTCATAGCACCCCATCCAGCACGGATCACAGGCGTTGCGTCGGCCGCGGCGCTCCATACACGGCGGATCGAGAAGGGCGCGTGTCGCAAGACAAGAACCCTTCTCTTTCTATGCACCCTATTTCATGCACTCGTAAGGAGGTTGAGCCCATGGCAGAAGTAAACCTGAAGCCCCTCGCGGACCGCGTCATCGTGGAGCCGATGGAGGAGGAAGAGGTGACGTCCAGCGGCATCGTCCTGCCCGAGACGGCCAAGGAAAAGCCGCAGAAGGGGACGTTGATCGCCGTAGGGCCCGGCAGGAAAGACGAGCAGGGCAAGGTCGTTCCGATGGACGTCAGAGTGGGTGACGTCGTGCTCTATGCCAAGTATGCGGGGACGGAGGTCAAGCTGGACGGTGGCCGCCGGGTACTGGTCCTGCGGGAGAGCGACATTCTCGCCATCGTCGAGTAGCTTTCCACTTACCTATAGAAGGAGAGGATAGGACAATATGGCCAAGCAGTTGCAGTTCTCCGACGAGGCTCGCCGCAGCCTGAAGAAGGGCCTGGATACCCTGGCCGACGCCGTCGGGACGACGCTGGGCCCCAAGGGCCGCAACGTGGCGCTCGACAAGAAGTGGGGCGCCCCCACCATCACCCATGACGGCGTCACCGTCGCCAAGGAGATCGAGCTGAAGGACCCGTACGAGAACATGGGCGCCCAGCTCCTCAAGGAAGCGGCCACCAAGACGAACGACGTGGCCGGCGACGGCACCACGACCGCTACCGTGCTCGCCCAGGCGATCGTGACCGAGGGGATGAAGAACGTGGCCGCCGGCGCCAACCCGATGCTGCTCATGCACGGGATTCAGGCCGCCTCCGAGGCCGTGGTCGCCGCCATCCGCAAGGGCGCCCGCGACGTGAACACGCACGCCGACGTGGCGAACATCGCCTCCATCTCGGCCGCGGACCCCGAGATCGGCACCCTCATCGCCGACGTGATGGACCGCGTGGGCAAGGACGGCGTTATCACCGTCGAGGAATCCCGCGGCCTCGAGTTCGAGACGGAATACGTCGAGGGGATGGAGTTCGACCGCGGCTACATCTCGCCCTATTTCATCACCAACCCCGAGACCGGCGAGGCCGTCCTCGAGGACACCTATGTGCTCATCTATGACAAAAAGATCTCTTCCGCCCGGGATTTGGTTCCCGTCCTGGAAAAGATGGTGCAGTCGGGGCGGCGCAACCTGCTGGTGGTGGCGGAGGACGTGGACGGCGAGGCGCTCGCCACGCTGGTGCTCAACAAGCTGCGCGGCGTGATGAACGTGCTCGCGGTGAAGGCGCCCGCCTTTGGCGACCGCCGCAAGGAGATGCTGCGCGACATCGCCATCCTCACCGGCGGCCAGGTGATCACCGAGGAGATGGGGCGCACGCTCGAGTCGGCGCAGCTGGCCGACCTGGGGCAGGCGCGGCGCATCGTCTCGGACAAGGACTCGACGACCATCATCGAGGGGCACGGGGCCGAGGCGGAGATCAAGGGCCGCATCGAGCAGATCAAGGCGCAGGTCGAGACGACCACCTCGGACTATGACCGGGAAAAGCTCCAGGAGCGCCTGGCCAAGCTCTCCGGTGGCGTGGCCATCATCCGCGTGGGGGCCGCCACCGAGGTGGAGCTGAAGGAGAAGAAGCACCGCGTCGAGGACGCCCTCTCCGCCACGCGCGCCGGTGTGGAGGAGGGCATGGTGGCCGGTGGTGGCGTGACGCTGATCAACGCCGTGCCGGCGCTGGACGACGTCACGCTGGAGCTGCCGGACGAGAACACGGGCGTGGCCATCGTGCGGCGGGCGCTGGAAGCGCCGATGCGCGGCATCGTGGAGAACGCCGGGCTGGACGGCGCGGTGGTAATCGCCGAGATCCGCCGGCGCCAGGAGGCTGAGGGGAACCCGGCCATCGGCTACGACGTGCTGTCGAACACCTACGGCGACATGTTCGAGAAGGGCATCATCGACCCGGCCAAGGTGACGCGTTCGGCGGTAGAGAACGCGGCCTCCATCGCGGCGATGATCCTTACCACCGAAGCGCTCATCACGGACATCCCCGAGCCGCCCAAGCCCGCACCCGCGGCGCCCGACGGCGGTATGGGTGGCATGTACTAGAGGGCGGTTATGGGTTACGGCGCTGCGCCGGTTACAGGTTACAGGTGACAGACAGGTTGCAGGCCATAGCTCAGACTCGCTCCATAGCTTCGTAGGGGCGACTCCAACGCCTCGTAGGGGCGACCGGTTGGTCGCCCGGTAGATAGCAGACGGCGGCACCTTCGCGAGAGGGTGCCGCCGTTTTCGTTGTCCGGCGGGGATGCGGATGAGCGCGGATCGGCACCGCTCTCTTTTAATCTGTGTGCATCTGCGTGCCCCATCCCCTATGGGGTCAGGTTCGGGATGACATAGGTGGGCAGGGCCAAGAGGGTGAGGGCGGCGAGGGCGGCGTAGGTGAGGGCGATGGCGCTGCCGGGCCAGCGGGTCTCCAGGCGGCTCGCAACCCAGACGGCGCCGCCTGCGAGGGCGACGAGGGCGACGGCGAACCAGGCGACGTCGCCCCGGGCGAGGCCGAGGGCGAGTAGCGCCACGATCCCCATGCCCAGCGCGGGGAACAGGTAGCGCGGCGGCCGACAAAAGACCTCGCGCAGGCCGAGGGTGAACGCCAGGCCGAGCGGCACGATGGCGGGGAACAGGTAGCGCCCCTGGTGCTGGAGGTAACTCAGGTTCCACCACACGTAACCCGCCGCCGTGCCCGCGAGCCAGATCGACAGGAGGAGGAGGCTGCGCGCCGTGGGAGAGGGGTTGTGAGTTGTGCGTTGAGGGTTACTGGTGACAGGTGACAGGTTACAAGCGTACGAGGATGTATCCCCTGTAGCCTGTAACCTGTCACCTGTCACCTGTGACCCCTCCGACCCGGAATCCGTAACTCGTAACCCGCAACCCCACGTGCGCCAGGCATACAGCGCGACGCCAAGGGCCGCGAGAAGGGTCAGGCCGGCGAGGGACTGGTAGACGCGCGGGGGCATCGGGACGCCCATCCAGCCGAATATGCCCCAGAAGGACTGGAAGGTGGTGCGCACGAAGGAGGTTGCCAGGGACGCCCAACCGTGTTCGG
>JAXGNH010000040.1:0-12123 GCA_040768165.1 Anaerolineae bacterium | reverse complement strand
GCATGCCCAACGCGCCGGCCCTGGCCACCCTCATACCGAAGCTGTGGGGGTTCTATGCCGTGCACCGGGGCGCCGCCTCGATGGATGCGTTGCGCGCTGGCGAGGCCGTGCTGAAGCAGGGGGGCGTGCTGGGCATCTACCCGGAAGCGGGGAGCTGGGCCACGGTGTTGCGGCCTGCCCGCCCCGGGACGGCGTTCCTGGCGGCGCGCACCGGGGTGGCCATCCTGCCTATGGGGTTCGATGGCGTGCCGAGCATCCTCCCTCGGCTGCTGCGCGGCGAGCGGGCGCGTGTTACCGTGCGTATCGGGCGCCCCTTTGGCCCCTTCCGGGCTTCTGGCCGCGGCCGGGAGCGTCGCGAGCAGCTGGAGCGCATCGGGCACGAGATCATGGAGCGCATCGCCGAGCTGTTGCCGGCCGAAAGGCGGGGACGTTACTCCCCCGATCCTGACGTGCGCGAGGCGGCTCGCGCGTTCGAGGCCTATCCGTGGGATAACGCGCCCGAGGTCTAGGGATTTCGTCCCTCCGCCGCCATCCAAGAGCAGACCAGGATCCTTCGCCATGCCCGCTCTTGCCGGGATCGTCAAACGCATCGATCACATCGTGGTTTGGGTCGACGACCCAGAGCCGTTGTTCGAGCTGTTGGTGGGCTCACTGGGTCTCCCAGTCTCCTGGCCGATCCAGAGTAGCGGCTGGTACGCCAGCGGCGGCGCCTTTGCCGGCAACGTGTGTCTGGAGGTCGCTCGCCTTGGCAGGGCAAGGGGCCGCGCCTCGGGGAGTGCCCGCCTCTTTGGGATCGCTCTCGAACCCTATCCCCTCGACGTCAGCCTGAGAGAAGTGACGGCGCGCGGGATCCCTCACAGTCTGCCGGTGCCGTTCGCCGGCGAGTGGCCTGATGGGACGCGAGGGATCCGCTGGACCAACGTGCTGCTGGGCGGGCTGATGGATGAGGGGCGCGGGGTGCTTCTGCGCAGCCGGTGGTGGGGTAGGGACATGGTTCCCCGGCGGATGCTAGACCCCTTGGCGCGCCTGCTGGCCGTCGGGCACTGGGTGCGTGCAGCGTCGCCTCGAGCGGGACGGCACATGGTGTTCATGTGCGAATATGCGTACGATGTCGACGAGGCGCTATCGGCCTGGCGGGCGGCCTTTGAGGAGGCGGGCGGCGGGCCGCTGGGGCTGGTGGGCGTCGCGGAGGTCGTGCTCGGCGCTACCAACCCGGAGCGGGCTCGCCAGCGCTGGCAGAACCTCCTCGCCCCGTTGTTGCCGGAGGAGCGCGGCTACTGGCAACCCGCCTCAGGGCCCGGCATACGGATCGTGCCCCACGATGAGAGCACGCTGCTAGCCCTCGTCTGGAGGACGCGGTCGCTGGCGTGCGCCGAGGCATGGCTGCGCGAGCAGCGCATGCTGGGCAGCGTGACGCCGGCTCAGGTCACCATCGACCCGGTGGCGGTTCACGGGCTGGACTTTCGCCTGGTGGAATGACAGCCGCGCGCCGGGATCCGGCCACACGGGATACCCCCTGCAGGTCCCCGCTGCAGTCCTCGTGCGGATATCGGGTGTGTCGCGAGGGGCCGGCGCGATTTGGCGGCCGGCGGGTTGTGGTATGATTGCTCTCGTTGCGGAGGCGTGGTGTAGTGGCCTAACATGCTGCCCTGTCAAGGCAGAGATCGCGGGTTGAATCCCGTCGCTTCCGCCAGAGAAGCGGGCCATGGCTTGCGAGCCATGGCCTGTGTTGTGTTCCCGAGTCTCGCTCATTCGCCGCGCTCTGATCGGTGCGAATGGGCGGGCGCAGTTGGGAGAGCGCAGGCATCGGGCCCTTGTCTCCCAGGGAACGGCGTGCTATCGTGCGGGCATGGATGACACCTACGTGCCTGCACAGACAAGCGTGGGAGATGATGAAAGAGCGCATCGAGATCAACCCGGATGTGATGCTGGGCAAGCCGGTGATCAGGGGTACGCGCATCCCGGTGGAACTCATCCTGCGCAAGTTGAGTGAGGGCGCCACCGAGGCGGAACTGCTGGATGCCTACCCGCGACTCGAGTCAGCGGACATACGGGCGGCCCTGGCCTACGCGGCCGATGCCGTCGCCCACGAGATCATTCTGTCACAGACGGCGTGATGGGCGCCCCAACTCTGCGGTTCCTGGCCGATGAGAGCTGTGACTTTGCCGTGGTGCGAGCCTTACGGTCGGCGGGCCATGATGTGCAGGCCGTGAGCGAGTCGATAACGCGCTCGGTCGATCGGGATGTCATCGAGCGGGCCGGTCGGGAGCGGCGCGTCCTGCTGACAGAGGATAAGGACTTTGGCTGGTTGGTGTTTGCGAGTCATGTCGATTCGCCGGGTGTAATCCTGTTACGCTTTCCCGGCCAAGCGCGTCAGACACTGGCTGCGGCCGTGGTCAAGCTCGTCCAGGAGCAGCTCGAAGCGCTGATTGGTGCGTTTGTGGTCGTCGAGCCAGGACGGACCCGCATCAGCCGTCCGCGTAATGGGGGGCTGTAGCATCGCGTATGCCCGAGTTGGGGGTGTGGGCACATATCGTGTCGCTTCCGCCAGAGAGAGCGGGCCATGGCCTGTGTTGTGTTCCCGAGTCTCGCTCATTCGCTGCGCTCATAGCCCCGCCTTGTCCATCTGGTCCATCAGCGAAGGACGACGCGCGTACTCATCCCGAAGAACTCGCACCCGTGCCCAGAACGCGGGCAGTGTCTCCTGGTACGCTGCCAGATCGCGTAGCTCGAGCAGTAGCGCGACCGCTTTCTGGTACGAGTTGTACTGCTTGCGCTCGATGAGCGCCTCCACCTCGCCCCACACCGCCTCCCTCCGGCGGGCCAACTCCTCGAGATCCCTGGTGCGCTTGCGCTCCGCCGCCTCTAGCCTGATGCGCTCTTGCTCTCGACGCAGGTACTCCGTCTCGGCAAGGAGTTCGCCCACCACGCGGGGTGTTCGCGGGCGAGCGGGTTCGCGCCCCGCCAAGTCGCCCAGGCGTCTACGGAGGGCGGCTCGCACCTGGGGCTCGTTTCGAAGCACCTTCAGAAGGAAGGCGCGGCTCTCCTCGGGGGGCAGGAGCGCCAGCGCACTGACCAGACCATCGTCGGTCTCTAGCGTCAGGTCCTCGCTGGCATCCGCGGCCACCTGCAGCAAGCGAGGATCGAGGCGCAGGAAGAGGAGCGCGAAGGCATACAGGCTGCCGTCGAGTTCCTTCAAACCGGCCGGCACCGGCGGCTCGCGGTCGTCCTCCAAGACCATGGCGCTCTTTTCGACGGCAGCGAGCCACGATAGGTAAAGAGTGCGATAGTCTCCGTCAATGATCTGCTGCCGCAGGGGGATGAGCGGGCTCAGACTGGCCGGCTGCTCGTCCCCGCCGTAAGAGTCCTCTTCGTACAGGTAGATGTCGAGTACGTCATGCTGCCCCTTCCTCTCCACGGTCATCCAGTCCTCGACGCAGTACGCGTCAATGGACTGGGTGTCTATGGTCCCGACGGGAAAGCGAAACGCCAGACGTCGGGTGCCCCAGTTGGCCGAGTAGAGCATGGCGTCAAAGTAGCGCACCAGCACGTCTATGGGATCGTGCTTGAAATCGCCCCAGTGGTATGTAACGACGGCCTGGGTTGCCGTGACCACGTCCATATGGCTGGAGAGAGCCTGGACCTCGCGCAACGCTGCGCCCGTCAGGGGACGATCGACAGCCTGCCACTCGTAGTACTGGAACTCGCTCATCGTGCTTCGCCATCGCTCGCTAGCCGGGTGTCGGTACGATGCGGCCGCTCGCTGCGCTCGTGACGGCAACTAGCATCGGTCGACGAGCCTGGCTTCCCTCGTGATAGTTGGCATAATACTCGCGCGCACCGAGGGACGCAAGCCATGGGAGGCGCACAGAGCCTGTGAGCCGAACTGATCGACTGCACTTGGGGGGAGAGCAGGCGACCGCCGGCGGTGGGGGGCCGATGGCGTGGGCGCATTTCGCCCTGGCGCGAGTTGCTCTATAATGGCTCCACCATAGGGGTGCATGCTCCGGCTGCAAGCCGGCCCATAGACTGAGGTGAGCCTTGAGCACGGAGATCAGCCCGCGCAGACTCGAGATCGAGATCGTGCGCGCCGAGCGCTATTACACGCGACTGCGGCGCAAGGTGGCCGGCTGGCTGGAGCGACGCCACGTGCGGCCGGCGGTGCGCGAGTACCTCCTGCTCCTCCCGGATCTCTTCGCGCTCCTCATCCGCTTGCTGCGCGACCCGCGCCTGAGCCCTGGGCTCAAGCTGCAGCTGCTCGGCGCCAGTGCCTACGTCATCACGCCCCTCGATTTCATCCCCGACTTTATCGTGCCCTTTGGCCTGACGGACGACACCGTCGCCCTGGCGTTCATCCTGAGCCGCGTGGTCGGCCTGATGGGGACCGCCGGAGAGAGGTGCTGCGCGAGCATTGGGAGGGGCGGGGTGACGTCCTCCACCAGATCGAGTTGGTGCTCTCCGCCGCCGACGAGGTGCTGAACCGTCGCGTGGCGGGCTGGCTCTCCCGCAGGTTCGGACGCCCTCAGGAACGCGCACTGCCCATCGAGGTGAGGCTGAGAGAGGGGTAGGCCCAGCTGCACACGCGCCTCGTCGCTCCGGGAGGGCGCCCTCCATGGCCTGACGCGCTGGCGGCCGCGTCGGTCGCCGGCCTATAATGGGTATAGTGAGCAGTCGCCGGGCCACCACCAGACACTCCGCCATCGAGCGCGGCCCTTCCGCGCCCCCCGCATCACCACGCTACGCCCCCCGGCCGAGTTTCCACAGGTTGTGATGCCATGACGCACTATGACCGCGACAGTGACGTGCTGATCGTGTCTCTGGCGCCGCGCAGCCGCGAGGTGACCGAGTACGAAGGGCAGGGGGTGGTTGCCGTCGTCAACGACTCCGGCCAGTTGGCGGAGGTGCGCATCGGCGCCGCCACACGCTTCCTTGAGCAGGCGCGCGATGCCGGCGTGCCCATGCCGGGGACGCGGGGTCCCGGCGTGGAGCTGGAGCGCATGATGTGGGTCCAGGCGGATTCCACCATGATCAGCGCCTTTGGCTACGATGAGGAGGCCCGTGCCCTCGAGGTCGTGTTCCGGCGCGGCGGCGCCTATCGCTACTATGGCGTGCCCCCGGAGGTGTTCCACGGGCTGCGCCTGGCCCTTTCTAAGGGGCGCTACATGCACGATCACATCATCGGCGTGTACCCCTGGGTGCGGCTCACGCGGAGCGCGGCGCCGCTGGGAGAGCGGTAGGGTGTCGGCGGTCGGCGATCGGCTGTTGGCTAGCGGTTGCCCAGCCGGGCGAAGCGCCTGGCAAGAGCGCTCTCCGGACTACTGTGAGGGGCCCAGCCCACGGCTAAGGGCCAAGAGCCCTGCGCCAACCGCCGCCGCCTAGAGTGCCGCCACGATGCGCTGAAGACAGGCGAGGCCCCGGCGCTCTGCGTCGGCTGCCCGGCGAACGAGCGCCGCCGCAGCGGGGCTGGCAAAGGCAGACACCCAGTCGGCGGCGTCCCGTTCGGGGTGCAGATGCGCCGCCTCCTCCAGCCTGTCGCACACGACGGCATAGTGGACCGCGGCCTCATCGAGGTCGGCGTCGCAGCGGTTGGGGAGACGCCCCTTCACCTCGCGCAGGAACTCGACCCCCATGGCCCGACACTCGTGCCACACGACGGCGTTGTACGAGTGGCCATCGCGGTTGGCGGCGCCCTCTTCCAGTGCCGCGGCCCAGGCGTCGAACGCCGCGGGCCCTGAGCGCCAGTGGAGCCCAATCCACTCGGGCGGGTTCTCGGCGTGCTTCAGTGCCGCCGCGAGGGCCTCTCTGACCACTACCTCCGCAGGGGCGGGGTCGCACAACGTGACATGGTAGACCTCGAGCACGTCTACGTCCCACGTTCCGAGCATCTCCCAGGGCAGTGGGCCCCTGGCGCCGCCGCCGTCACCGGAATAGTAGTAGCCCACCTCGTCGTACCCATGAATGACGTAATAGTTCGGTGCCTCGAGCTGCCAGCCGTAGCAGGGCAGCCCCTGGTCGATGCTGCGGCGTACCATATCCCACGCCTCGCGCTGCCGGGTGGCAAAGCCCTGGCCGGCGGCACCCCGCTCCACACGCATCCCCTCGGCGCGGTAGCCAAGATTCGGCGCCAGGTCGAACAGCATGCGGTGGTTCCACGCCGTCGGGCCGCTGCAGTCGACGTTGGAGGGGATGTTGGTGATGAAGGCGTGCCCCGTGCCGCCATAGAGCCAAGGGCGCGATACCGCGAGGCCCAGGTACTCGACGCAGGCATGGATGCAGCCGAGGTGCGTCACGAGGTAGGGGCGCGCGAGTAGATTCGGCAGGGTTTTCATGGGCTACTCCTTGTAGGCTCTCAGCTTTCGACGGTCGGCAGGGCGGGTCAATGGCCCTTGGCTGGTCGCCTTTGGCTCCCCTTCTGGTGGGCGAGTCCCGCTCGATCGGCCAATGGATAGAAGAGAACGGGCAACGGCCGAGCGCCAACCGCCGACCGCCGAAAGCTATCTCGACTGCACGCGAGCGACGACCGACCATGGCCAGATGGCGCCGAGCGCGCGCCGCACGTCGGGAGAGACGCAGTCACACCGCCAGCTCAGCGGCGCGATGCCCTGTAACACCTCCCCGATGCCGTCCTCCAGGCCCCGCGATCGCCGCCATCGTACCGAACGCCACTACCGTAACCCTGGTGGCGCTCTTCATCCGACGTCCCCCTATCAAGCCGATTCGGGTCGAAGCCGGGCCACGAGGCCGCTCGCCCAGGCACGGATCGCCTCCCAGTCCCGCAGGTCGGACGCCGGCATCGCCCTGAGGGCCGGCAACCAGCGGTACGGGAAGCGCAGGCTGGTCGGGTCGAACCTGCCGCCCACGAGTTCGACGGAAACGGGGGAGAGCCAAGGGAACCTGGCCAGTTCCTTGTCGAGTTGCGCGCGGGCCTCTCCCCACTCGTCCCCCTCGCCGACGCCGAACGGGCCTCCGGCAAAGACCGCCACGGGCAGCTCCGTGAGGGATCTGCGATGCCGTGATAGGAAGCGGCGCGCGCTCCCGTGCAGGCGGAACATGTAGAGTGGCGCGCCCAGGACGACAGCGTCGTACCCCTCCAAGGAACGCACCTTGTCTGCCGGCTGAACGTCGGCCTCGATCCCACCCTCGCGTAGCGATGCCGCCACCGCCTCGGCGATCTCGCGAGTCGAGCCGTGGCGGGTCACATAGGCCACCAGAACGGACATGGTTGCCTCCTATCGGCGGTCGGCTCCTGTCCTAGTACTCGCTACTGGCCGGGTCGAGCGAGACTCGCCCGCCCAACGGGAAGCAAAGGGCCAACGGCCAAGGGCGAATGGACCGCCCTGCCAACCGCTCACTGCTGATCGCCGACCGCCGACAGCCGGCCGCTATGCCATCGCCACCAGCGCCGCCTCGAGCTGCGCCACCGCCCGCGCCTCCCTGGCGCCGGCGGCTCGGATGTGGGCGGCGATGCCGCGGCGCAAGGCGGCGTCCGCGAGGGCCTGGCCGACCTCCGGGCCCATGCTCTCGCCCCAGTGCCAGATCCCGGTAAAGTCGGACACCGCCCGATAGAGGTCCGCCGCGGCGTGCAGCGGGCCGGCCGCTTCGGGAGCAATGTCGGCAGCGCGCCGCAGGTAGACGGCCGCGCTGGCGCGATCACACAGCATGGTGGTCTGGTCACCGTGCACCATTGCGCGTGTCCCCATGATCTACGCGTCGTCGGCCGGATAATCGGCGTCCACCTCCATGGCGTCGGCCCAGGCGTCGTAGGCGGCTAGCCCGCTGACGTGGTCGGGCACCCCCGGCCGCACGCGAGTCCGCGCCAGGTCTACGGCCCACCGCAGCGTCGAGACGAGCAGCTCGCGCGGCGACGGCCCCGGCTCGGCACGCTTGTCGTCGATGACGATCAGCGCGTACGCGCCGCCGGCGCCCTGCGTCTGGAACCAATCGTCGGATGCATAGTACCCCGCAATGGCGCCATCTTGAAAGTAGGAGTAGCCGTAGAGCACCTCGCCGTCGCGGTCGTACCCCGCCACGATACCTGCCTCCGGCGGACCGATGATGCCAAAGGAGATCACAGGCCGCCCCCTGGCGATGCTCTCGCGGATGGCGGCCACCATGGCGGCTCTGTCCCAGGGCACGACGCGGTACGCATAGTTCAGCGCCGCAAACGCCCGTCGGTCGGGTTCGGGCGCCAGGTACATCAGGTCGATGTTGCCGCCGTCGTCGCGGTTCCAGAAGCGACGGAAGGCGCCGCCGGTGACGGCCATCAAGTCGTCATAGTCACAGGGGTCGCCGAGGTACTCCATGCAGGCGTGGAGTGCGCCGGGAAACGGGCATAGGTGCTTGTGAAAGCCGATCTTGGGCACGCCCGTGAGGACGAGGCGCGTGGGTTGGGCGGTGCGCATGGGTCCCTCCTCTACTCCAGGATCTTGAACGCAAAGGTGCAGGGCCGTGTGCCCCCACTGGAGAGGGCCGTGTGGATCACCTCCACGTCGAGCGCGTAGCCGAGGGCGGTCTGCAGGTGATGCTTGATGTGGCCGCCACAACAGTAGCAGTAGGTGATGGAGAGCGGCTCCGTCGCCTTGGGCATGCACACGCAGCAGTACGACTCGAGCCCATCGGGGAAGAACTGCACCTGGATGGCGCCATCGTCTCGCTGCGTCACGCTGTGGCCAAAGACAAAGGGGGTATCATTGGCGGCGCTGATGCGTTCATGCAACGTGGCGTGGTTCCTGGCGATGGCCTTGGACAGCTGCAGTCGCTTGCCGCCCAGGCAGCAGGCACACGCCTCGCGCACGGCGTAGCGCGTCTCCGGCTCCAGAAGCTGGTCCATGCGCTCCATGGCGCCCTTCATCCAGGCGGCGACGGCCGCGTTCCTGGTGCTTCTGCGAATGGCTTCACCACCCTCCAGGATGCGGCCGGCGACTTCGAGGTCGATGCCGGCCTCCTCCATGCTCTCCGCCAGTCGCGCGATGCGTCCGTACTCATAGGTGCCCATGGGCACGCTCCTCAAGGAGCATTGGTACCCGACTCAACAGCTTGGACGTGGCCCGGACGCAGGGTCTCGGCTCATACGGACATGGCGCCTCGCGGCGCTTGATCGCCGCAGCATGCGAGCCAGCTTTGGCGCCGGCTAGACGGCCAACGCCCGCTCGAGGTGCTCGATCGCCTCGGTGTCCACGGCGCGGGCGCGATCGATGAGGTCCGCGATGCGCGCGCCGGCCTCCGCCGTCGTGCCCCGGCGCACCTTGTCGTCGTCCTCGCCGATGCCGCCGGCGACGCTCCAGATGTCCCACATGAGCCGATGGATGGCGGCGCAGCAGCCGGCGGCCTTGAGGAGGTGCTCCGCCATGTGCTCCTCCAGCGTGCCGGCGTGGGCCAGCACGACACCCGCGTACCAGCGCGCCTCGGCGACCACGCCGACCATGGCGTGGTGCGTCTGGTAGCGCTCCCGCACAGTGGGCCACTCGACATCCCACTGTGCGGCGTCGCGCATAGCGTCGGCCCAGGCGTCGAGTGCCGCCAGCCCGCTGTGGTACTCACCGAGAGCGGCGGTTCGGGCCAGTTCCACGTTCCATGCCAGCGCCTTTTTCAGCGCCTCTCGGGCCGGAGGGCGCTCGCCTCGCTCGCCGATGATCAAGATGGCGGGGGTGTCGGCATACCAGTTGCGTCTGCGGTAATAGCCACTGGGCTCGAACGACACGTCGGGGTTGTTGCCGCAGAACTCGGGGGCGCCCTGGAACATGCTCCAGCCGATGAGCACGGCGCCCCCCTCGTCGTACCCGGCCACCAGGCCGCACTCGGGAGGGCCGACGACGCCCAGCGCCATCACGGGGCGGCCGTGGTCGCGGATGCTGGCGACGATGCGCTGGCGCATGGCAGCCTCGTCCAGACAGGCGTCAAAGGCCTCGCCGGCGATCCCCATGGCGCTCAGGGCGGCGGCGTTGCCGATGATCTCGTAGGGGTACCCCGACGCCTCCAACGCACGGCGGTAGATGGCCGTAGGATCCGGAGCAAAGCGCAGCAGGTCGCCGGGATAGCACCACGCGCTGCGATGCCACAGCTGCTGGAACGCCATTCCCGAGGTGAGGATGCCATAGCCATAGCTGCACCCCAGCATCCAGTCCGGCTCCTGGGCAAAGGCGCGGGCGCTGTTGCAGCCGACGTAGGGATCGCCCAGGTACTCGGCGTAGGCGCGAACGACCGACGGCAGGCCGAAATCCTCCGGGCAGCGCTTGCCACCCTCGTAAAAGTGGACACGAGGCACGCCCTCCAGCACGACACGCGTCAGACCGGTGCCACTCATGGTGCTCCCCCTACTGAGCCAAGGCCCGCTCGAGGTGTTCCACCGCACGTTCTTCCAGGTCCCGCGCTTTGCGCACCTCCTCCGCCAGCCTGCGCCGGTGCACGGGGGCCAGCAGCCTCCGCCGCTGCTCCACAGGCGCCTCGCTGTATGGGCCAGGCGCCCCGCCCTGTGCAGGAGCGCCGACACCTGGTGGTAGGCGTGCGCCGCATCGCCGGGTGCTCCGGAGCACGGGTAACCCTTTTCGGCGGCGCTCGCCAGGTAGGATGTGGCCGCGTGGCGCTGGGCGGCGAGGAGATGGACGCCGTCGTACTCACGTGGTCCTTCCTCTCATCGGAGCGATACCCTGTCCCAACCAGCAAGCCCCACTCGGGGTCTGAAAGGTCTATGAGAGGCGAAAGGCGGCGGACGTCCTCTTGCTAGTCGCCGCCCGGCACGATGGGGATGTACACCGACAGTGGGCTGTCGTCGTGCTCGAGGTCATAGTCGGCGCGTTAGTACTCGAACTCGGGCCCGATGGCGCGGCGGTAGCCGGAGCGCGGCAGCCAGGCGTGTTCCAGGTGATCGTACTCTTGTCTCAGCGTGGCGAGGGTGCAGGTGAACACGGCATAGGTCTGCGCCGGGATGTCCCAGAGCGCCATCGCCTCCGCCACGGGCGCCGTCGGGTCGCCCTCGACGCCGGCGAGGTAGTACCATGCGCCGGTGACTGGGTCGACCGGGCCCTCGACGCCGTAGGCGCCCGGGCCGATGGCGTGCGCCTCGCCGCGACGGACGTTGAACCGGTCCCACAGCGCGGGGATGTCACCCTGCTCGTGGCGGCTACGAGATCCGATTCCGACCACCGTGAACGCCGAATGCGCGACGATCCGGGGCCCCATGCCGCGCCCCTCACCGCGCCTGCGCCGCGAGAAGGACATCGCGCAGCCTGGCCCCCACCGCATGCACCTGCCACTCGTCGTCCAACAGGAGCACAGCCACCGACACACCCTCGTCCGTCTCGCCGATCACGATGGAAGGGTCTCCGGCCAACAGCGCCTCCCGCACTTGGCGTCCGGTGAGTGGGAAGCCCGCCGCCAGGTCGATATAGACCCGCGGCACGACGGGACGCGCCCTGGGGTCGTCCATGAGGGTCCGGGGGCAAATCCCGGGGACGCCATCGAGCAGGCCGACGATCCGGTTGGCGCGGCGCGCGTACTCGGCCATCTCCTCTGCCTCGTCGCGGGCGACGAACACCTCGAGGGCAGCGACCAGGGCGGCAATGTCCTCCTTGCCCACCTTCATCGGGCGGCCGATAGCGCTGTAGGGGTTGGCGTTCAGGCGGCAGGCCTCGACGAGGGCACGCTGGCCGAGGATCAAGCCCGTGGCCTGCGGCCCGCGAATCCCCTTCCCCCCGCTAAAGATGACCAGGTCCGCGCCGTCCGCCAGCGGTTGGCCAAAGTTGCTACGTGGCGGCAGCTCGGCCGCCGCATCGACGATGATGGGCACGCCGGCGCGCCGTGCGATGGGAGCAACCTCTCGAATAGAGGGCTGGCGATGGATGTCGAGGTAGAGCATGATCGCCGCGGTCCTCTCGGTGAGGCCGCCCTCGATGTCGCCGAGCGTCATCTGCTGCGGGCATCCCACTTCTACCAGGCGGGCGCCCGTATGCCGCATCGCCTGATAGACATAGTTGTGTCCGCTACTGCGCTGGACGACGATCTCGTTGGCCCAGTTGCCCGTGTCGGGCAGGGCGCAGATGCGCTCCGCATCGGTGCCGGTCAGACAGGCGGCCGCGGCCAGCACCATGCCGCCCGCCGCGCCGGAACAGATGTGGGCCGCCTCCC
>JAXGNH010000039.1:0-12301 GCA_040768165.1 Anaerolineae bacterium | reverse complement strand
GCGGCGGGATCGTGGCGAGGAGGCCATACGTCTGCCTCCTCCATGAATCGGTAGAGGTTGTGCACCGGCGGCGCGCTCACGCGGCCGATCTCGGAGGCAAAGAGGGGCACGGAGGCGCGGTGCGAGAAGGCGAGCGTCGTGTAGTCGTGCCAGTCCCCCTCTAGAGGCCAGTTCGGTACCCGCCCGCCGTAGGGCGAGTTGGGATGAAAGATGCGGGTGGGATCGAGGCGCTCGCACACCTCGGGCATGATCTCCTCAAAGATGCGCCGCCCCACCGCGGGTGTCCCGCCGTGAGCGAAATCGTACCCCATATAGTTCTCGTTGCCGCCCACCCACATGAGGATGCAGGGATGGCTGCGCAGCCGCCTCACGACGCCCTCCACCTCGGCGCGGACGTTATCCAGAAAGGCGGGGTCATCGTCGGGGTACATGCCATAGCCGAACATGAAATCCTGCCACACCAGGATCCCTTGCCTGTCGCAGGCGTCGTAGAACGCCTCGGGGGGCAAGTCCCCGTCACCCCAGACACGTAGCAGGTTCATCCCGGCGCGCTCCGCCAGGTCGATGAGACGTATGGCCCGCTCGGGGCGCCAACAATGGGTCAGCCCCTCAAACGGCGCCAGCCCCGCCCCCTGGAGCCAGAGCGACCGGCCGTTGATGGTGAACCGAAAGCGCGGCTCGCCGGTGTCGAGGTCGGTGCCCTGGAACTGGATCTCCCGTATCCCCACCGTGACCTGGCGCCGATCGCGCACCGCGCCGTCCTGTTCGAGTTCGACGTCCAGGGTGTAGAGGTATGGCCGGCCATGGGTGTGCGGCCACCAGAGCTGCGGGTCGCGCACCACAACATCGAATCCGCCCTCGACGGGGTCGCCCTCACCGCGCGCGATCGCCCGGCCCGACGGATCGACCAGGCTCCAGCGCAACACCGACTCGGGGCCAGCACCCTGCGTCTCGACCTGCACCCAGAGGGTTGCGCGCTCGTGCCCCGGTTCGAGGTCGACGCGCACCCAGACATCGTCCAGCCGCGTCCAATCAGGGAGATCTAGCACCACATCGTCGAAAATGCCGATCTTGGCCAGATGGGGGCGCACTCCCAAGTACGAGCCGAAATCCTGCAGCGACTTGCGCACGTACTTGAACTTGGGCACCATCCCCACGTGGCTCGCCGGCTGCCGCACGGCGTCTACGGCGCGCAGCGGCGAGGCGAAGCGGAGCAGCAGCACATTGGGCTGGCCCGTGGGCGCCAGTCGGCCCGTCACGTCCACGACCCACTCGCGGAACTGGTTGTCAAAGGCGCCGACCTGTTCGCCGTTCAGGTAGGCGGTGCACAGCGTATCCACCCCCTTGAAACGCAGCAGCGCCGGCCCCTCGATCCTCTCGGGCGTGGCGAACCGGCAGGCGTAGACCCAGTCCGTCTGGAGTCACCCAGACGCACGCCGCGGCGTGGCCGACGTGCGGATCGGGGATGCGGTCGGGCCAGCAAGACGTCGTGCACCTGCGCCGGCATGCGCGCGGGAAGCCATTCGGGCCCGCGCCCCGCCAGGCGGGTCCACCCCTCGACGTCCAGGGGCTGGCCGTGCTCGAGCTGGCGAATGAACCAGTTGTCGCTGAGGATGTGCTGGCGCCTCACGTCGGGCAATCACCTCCGTGGAACGGTGCGCGGCCTGGAATAGCGGCCAGCGCCGGCGCGGCCGGGGCGCACCGGCGCAAGCTTCCACCCCTACACCCCGTTCGTCAAGCGCCCCGCATACCGCGGGTACCGAACGCCTTGCGAAGGCCCCCAGGTCTGCCCTGCTTCGCGAGTGCCGTACAGGGACGCTTCGAGGTGTTCCGGTTGGCCGCGCCGGGAGGTATGGTGCGGCGCCCTCCTCACACGAACAGCAGCACCGCGGCCGGTACCGCCACCGCCAGCCACAGGAGACGGCTCCGATCCCACAGGCGGCGCGCGTTGTAGCTGGCAAAGGGGAAAAAGGCCATCACGCCGTCAAAGAATGCCGTGGTGCCAGCCACCCAGTGCAGTCCCTGCACCCACGGCCTGACGGCTGGCGAGAGGTTGGCCCATCGCAGCGCCCCCCACGTCGTCCAGCCCACCAAGAGCACGGGCAGCACCCCCGCCAGGGCCACCGGCGCCCAACGCGGCAGCATGTCGTGGTACCTCCAGCGGTCACCCTCGGGATAGAGCGATCCCGGCACGGGGTACCACTGCCCGAGCACCAGCGCCAAGCCCAGACCCAACGTCATCGCCGATTCCCACATGCGGAACTCGGTGCGGATGCCCTGCGCCCTGGCGGCCAGCCGCATGCCGGCATAGCGCAGCCCATACAGCACGGGCACCGCCACCATACTCGCCGCCAACCAGGGCAGCTCAAGGCGACCAAAGGCAGACTGGCGCCACAGGGCCAGTGCCATGATCGCCACGCTGAGGACCGCCGTTGCCACCCACTGGAGCGCCGGCCGCGGCTTGCCCACCGCACCCGGACGCGCCCAGACAAAGTGGCCGATATCGGGCAGGTGGAACATGCGCCACCACACCAGCGGCGTCGCCAGTCCATAGCGTCGCAACTGCTCCCCAGGTGACAGGAGGTCGAATCCCCGAGTGGCAAATAGCTTGCTGGAGCTGGTGTTGTACCCCTCGACGCACGCCGTTACCTCATCGCAGCCGCGCTCCGCGAACAGCTCGAGGGCGGCCTCCGTCAGACGTTGCCCCACGCCCAACCCGCGCGCCTGCGGGTCGGTGAATATCCAGTCGAAGAAGCCCCCCTGGCGCCCCCTCGGCAGGGGGAACGTGTCCAGCACGACGCCGCCGATGATGCGGCCGTCGTGTTCGGCCACCAGCACGTCCCTCTTCCAGGAGAAGAACAGCCACGCGAGGGGTGGGAAGGCGCGGCGCATCACCGCGCGCACTGTCCGGCGCTCCCCCTCGCCCATGGGCCGCACATGCACCTCGGTGGGTGGCCGCACCGATGCCTCCACCATGGCCGGATGTGGCCGAAGTGTCCGCTGCTCGTCAGCCAAGCCGCACCTCGTTGTCCTCGAGTACCGCGCGGATGCGCCGCAGCCCCGCACCGATCGCCTCTTCTTTGACGATGCGAAAGCGCCCCAGCTCGCCGGTGTGCTCTACGTGCGGCCCGCCGCAGACCTCCAGCGAAAGGCCCCCGGCGGCATAGACGCGCACCACGTCTCCGTAGCGCCCCTCAAAGAGGCCGATGGCGCCCGCCTCCCGCGCCTCCTGCAGCGTCATCTCGCTCCAAGTGACGGGCAGGTCCAGCGCGATCTGCTCGTTCACCAGCGCCTCGACGGCGCGCAGCTCCTCGGGCGTCAGGCGGGTGGGGTGCGCAAAGTCAAAGCGCAGTCGTTCCACGGTGATATTGCTGCCCCGCTGCTCCACATGCTCGCCGAGGATGCGGCGCAGCGCCGCCTGCAGCAGGTGCGTCGCCGTGTGCAAGCGCGTCGTTTCGGGAGGCGCTCCGCCAGCCCTCCTTGAACCGCGCCGCAGCCCCCTGACGCAGCGCTCCTGATGCTCCTCAAGGCGCGGCGGTATCCTTCCATGTCGGCCGACAACCCCTGCGCGACGTGCCATCTCCTCGGTGAGTTCTGGCGGAAACCCGTAGGTGTCATAGAGCCGAAACACCGCCACCCCGGAGCGCGCGCTGCCCCTCGACGCGTGCCCGCTCCACCGTCTTGGCGAACTCGCGCTCGCCACGCTCCAGGGTGCGCTGAAAGCGCGCCTCCTCATCGTCCAGCGCCAGGAGGATGTGGTCGCGATGCTGCGGCAGCTCCGGATAGGCGTCGCCCATCACCTCGATGACCACCTCGGATAGCGTGCCGAGAAAATGTCCCCGAATCCCCAACTCGCGCCCATAGCGCACCGCCCTGCGAATGAGGCGGCGCGCCACGTAGGGCTGATCGAGGTTGCCCGGCAGGATCCCCTCCGCCAGGATGAACGTGGCGGCGCGGGTGTGATCGGCCACTATGCGTAGCGCATAGACGTCATCCTTGCGCGCCAAAGAGCGCGCCCGCTCGATGGTGGGAGCGAACAGCCCCGTCTCGTACACCGACGGCGCCCCGGTGAGCACCGCCAGGGTGCGCTCGACGCCCATCCCCGTATCCACGTTGCGCTGTCGCAGTGGGGTGTAGCGGCCGTCGGGCTGCTTGTCGTACTGCATAAAGACGTCGTTCCAGAGTTCCCAGAAGCGAACCGTGTTGCTGGCCGGGTTCTCGCCCGCTGGGCCATCGGGCTGCATGTCGTAGAACATCTCGGTATCGGGACCGCACGGCCCGACGGCGCCGGCCGGCCCCCACCAGTTGTCCTTCTTGGCGAGGAAAGTGATGCGCTCGTCCGAGATGCCCAGGTCACGCCACACAGCGGCGGCCTCGTCGTCGCGCGGGGCATCCTCGTCGCCGGCGAAGCAGGTGACGTACAGGCGCTCTGCATCGAGCCCCAGGCGCTCCGTGAGGAACTCGTAGCTCCAGCGGATGGCCGCATCCTTCCAGTAATCGCCCAGCGACCAGTTGCCTAGCATCTCGAAAAAGGTGAGGTGCACCTCATCCCCAACCTCGAGGATATCGTCGGTGCGCACGCACTTTTGATAGTTGACCAGGCGCTTCCCCGCGGGGTGCGGCTCGCCCAGGAGAAAGGGCACCAGCGGATGCATGCCGGCGGTGGTAAAGAGCACGCTCGGGTCATGCTCCGGGACCAGGGGGGCGCCGCCGACAATGGCGTGCCCCCGCTCACGGAAGAACTCGAGGTAGATGCGGCGCAGCGCGCTCGCGTCCATGCGGGTACCTCCTGGGTGTGGTGCTTGAGGCAGGCTAGATGTCGAGGACGACGGTGGCTCGCCAGCCCGACTCGGTGCGCTCGACGACGAAGCGGTGCAGCGTCACCGCCTTGACGTCCACGAGCAGACGATGGCGCGCCGGATCGAGTGTCTCGCCATAGGCCTCCGCGATGAGCACCAGTTCGTCGTTGCGTTCCTCGATGCGCACCGACGGCACCCGCAGGAGCAGCCGCTCGGCATCCTTGCGATAGACGAGTTCCTCTAGCAGTGCGTACAGGAGCATGTCCGGCTCGGCCGCCCGCACGTCGATGGGGCGCCGCACCCGGTCGGCGATGCTGTCAAGATCGTCAACCATCACGTTCATGGTGGCATCGGCCGACGCCACCATGACCTCCTCCAGCGTACCGCCGCGCGCCTCAAAGGCCACGTCGGCCGTGGCCATGTCGTCCAGATAGCGATAGGGCATCTCAGTCCTCGGCGTCGCGCAGGCCGGCCAAGACCAGGTTGCGCACCTCGTCGTTGCCGCGTCCGATGAACAAGAGTTCGGTGGTCGCGGTATCGTGCAGCCCCCAGTGGAGCGTGATGCTCGTTTACGCCACTCTAGAGAAGGTACGACCGAATGCGTTGGGCACAACACCACCGCTATGCTATGGATCAACCGCTTCCGATCCCTGAATCGGCCAACTGCGGATAGTGTTGGGCCCCGTTCGGCGCGCCCTAGAACGTCACATCAGGATCAAATGGGTACAGCGGCCGCCGTACGTGGCGCCACGGGAGGGACGCGAGGTACGGCGTCGATGGGCCGGGCGACGCCACGATGATGGCCTCGTCCATGTTCTCGCCATAGGCTGCCCGGAACGCCGCCGGCGACTTGACCTGCACCGCCCGCGCATCAAACGGCTCCTCTCCAAGGCTGCGGTACAGCTCCGGGTCCCACTGGGACACGGCGCGCTCCATGACCACGAGGTGGATCTCGTCCCGCGTGAGCACCACCGCCCGCCCCATCGTCTGGAGCGTGCCACGCATACCGGGGCCCTTGAACCGAAAGGCGCCATCCGAGATCGTCTTCACATAGCCCGTGAACTCGAGGGGCTCAAAGAACGCAGGCGCCCGGCGCCCCCCGACCCGCACCGTGACCGTCGCGCCGACCCCGGCCGCCATAGCACGGCTTACTGCCGGCGCATCCACCACGTTGAGCAGCACCCGCCCGGGCAGCGGCTCGGCGTCGAGCACCGCCCGCAGGATCACCGTGCTATCGCCGGTCGAGCCCGAGGTGGGGGAATCGGCCGAGTCACACAGCACCGTCGTGCCCGACGGCCGAGCCAAAGCGCGGCGCAACGCCTCATCCGGGGGCGCCAGCTCGGGCTGGAAATCGGCGCGCCGCTCCCAGAACGCCCGCGCCAGGCGGTTGGCGTGACGCCTGGCCGCATCGGCGTTGCCGTCGGTCACAACGACCACCGAGCACCCCACATCGTTTATGTCAAGCCATGGCTGCACGGGGTAGACGCCGCCGTGCAGGATGGCGCCCGTCCCCTCCAGCTCCCGCGCCATGGCGATCACCTCGGACAGGGGGCCGTCGGTGTGACGGGCGTTCTCTGAGGGGACGATCATCGGCAGCCGCGCCAGCGCCATGCGCGGCCTCGCGCTGCCATCCACCGCCGCCAACAGCACCCGCGCCGCCGTTTCGCCCGTCTCGTACATATCCACGTGGGGCGCCGTGTGGTAGCCGATGAGCGCGTCCGCGCACTCGACCATCCGGGCCGTCACGTTGGCGTGCAGGTCGAGGGTGCCCACCACGGGCACTTCCGTGCCGACCAGCTCGCGCACCGCCTGAAGGATCGCCCCCGTGGCGTCGGGATCGTCTGTCGACATCATGGCGCCATGCAGCACCAGCAACACGCCATCCACGGGGAGTGCCGCGTGCAGCCGTTGTAGCAGCTCGTCCAACACGGCATGGAACACGTCCGAAACCACCGGCCCACCCGACAGGGCACGGGCCGCGAGGGTGGGGTTCACCTGGCAGTCAGATCGCTCGGCGAGGACAGCCAGCGCCCCCGCCTCCTCCGTGTTGGTGCCCACCGCCTGCTCCAACATCGCATCCCCACGCGCCAGCCGCCGGGAGCTAAAGGCCTCCCATCCGGTGAGGCTGGGGCAGAAGGTGTTGGCCTCGTGGCTGAATGCTCCGATGGCTATGCGCATGGTTCGTCTCCCTCAGGAATAGCTCGCGTTCGGCGCCGCCCTCAGTGGTGGAACAACCGCAGCCCCGTGAACGCCATCACCATGCCGTACTCGTCGCACGCCGCAATGACCTCGTCGTCGTTCACCGAGCCCCCCGGCTGCGCCACGTACCCGACACCGCTGCGCTGCGCGCGGTCGATAGAGTCTCGGAAGGGAAAGTAGGCGTCAGAACTCAGCACCACGTCGCCAAAGCGGGCCAGCCACTCCGCTTTGGCCTCCGCTGACAGCCTCTCGGGCACGACGGCGAACGACTGCCCCCACGCGCCCTGCTCGGCGGGGGAGAGGTCGTCGACGAAAAAGAGGTCGATGGCGTTGTTGCGCTGCGCCCGGGGCAAGCCCTCGACGAACCGAAGGCTGAGCACAACAGGATGCTGCCGCAGGAACCAGAGGTCCGATTTGTTCGCGGCCAACCGCGTGCAATGCACGCGCGACTGCTGCCCCGCGCCGACGCCGGTCACCTGGCCGCTGTGGGCCAGGCACACCGAGTTGGACTGCGTGTACTTGAGCGCGATGGTCGCTACGAGCAAGTCGCGCATGGCGTCAGCGGGGATCTCGGTGCGCGCCGTGATGCGGTTCGCCAAGAGCGCCGGGGTGATGGCGACGTCGTTGCGGCGCTGCTCCAGCGTCACGCCGAATACCTGACGCCGCTCGAGTTCGGGCGGCTCATAGTCGGGATCGGCGCGCAACACGCGGTAGCCCCCATCTCGCTTCTTGCGCAGCATCTCTAGGGCGCGCGGTTCATAGCCGGGCGCGATGACGCCGTCCGACACCTCGCGCCGGATGATCCGCGCCGTTGCCTCGTCGCAGGCGTCGCTCAGGGCGATCCAGTCGCCAAAGGACGACATGCGGTCGGCGCCCCTGGCGCGGGCATAGGCGGCGGCGATGGGCGACAGCTCCAGGTCCTGCACAAAGCAGGCGGCGCGCTCCGCCGGGCTCAGCGGCACCCCGAGCGCTGCGCCGGCCGGGCTGACGTGCTTGAACGACGCCGCTGCGGGCAGCCCCGTCGCCTGGCGCAGCTCGCGCACGAGTTGCCAGGCATTGAGCGCGTCGAGCAAGTTGATGTAGCCCGGGCTGCCGCTCAGCACCTCAAACGGCAGCGTCCCGCTCTCCACATATGCGCGCGCGGGCTTCTGATGGGGGTTCATCCCGTAGCGAAGCGTCATCTCGTTGGAACTCATCTTCTCTCATCCTCTGGTAGTATCCGCCACAGGGATGCGCGACCGCCCCCTGAACGTACGTGGAACCGCGAGTCAGGCGAATCGGGCGCCGAGCGCACCTCCCGCCGGCCCATCGTACTCGCGCCAATGCCGACAGTCAAACCCTCTTGAGTCGCCTTGCGGCCACCCACGAACGCGGCTCAGGTCGGTGGCTCTGGCGGGCATCATCCGCCACAGCGGCCGCACCGAACTGCAGTGCGTTGGCGCGGGCGGTGTCAACCAGGCCACGAACCTCATCGCCATCGCCAGGCACTATCTGGCGCCCGGCGGCATCGACATCGTCTGCATCCCCGACTTGGCCGCCGTTTGCGTCGCCGACCAGTACAGAATGGCGGTGCGCCTGATCGTCGAAGCGCGGTCACGCGCTCGGCGCGGCGCGCTGCCGCGTCACGGCGAACCACCAGCGCGGGGGGCTGTCGCCAGCCCCCTCTCCTTGTGCCCTCCTCTCTGCGCATGTTCGTGACAAAATGCACGAATGATTTGACAGATCAGGGCCTTGCTGCTATATTGTGAAAAAGCGCACGAACTCTCCGCTGAGGGGCCGCCATGAGCGAATGGGTGATCGCCACCAACCAAGCGCGATGCCGGGACTGCTACCGGTGCGTGCGTACCTGCCCCGTGAAGGCGGTGCGCATCCAGAACGGTCAGGCACAGATCGTGCCCGAGCTGTGCATCGCCTGCGCGAGCTGCGTGCGTGCCTGCCCTCAGGGCGCCAAGGTGGTCGACGATGGCCGCGTCGCCGTACGCCAGGCCATTGCGGAGGGGCGCAGCGTCGTGGCCAGTGTGGCCCCATCGGCCCCAGCCTTCTTTGGTATCGGTGTCTTCTCCCAGATGGAGGCCGCCCTGCGGGCGCTGGGTTTCGCGGCAGCCGGAGAGACGGCGTTCGGCGCCGAGATGGTGGGCCTCGCCCATCGTGGCGTCGTCGACCGAGGGCCAGCTCGGCGCCCCGTCATCGCCTCGGCGTGTCCCGTGGTGGTGAACCTCATCGAGCGGTACTATCCTGACCTGATCCCCCATCTCGCGCCTCTGGTGTCGCCCATGGTGGCCCACGGGCGCTGGCTGCGCCAGAAATACGGCCAGGACAGCATGGTGGTGTTCATCGGGCCGTGCATCGCGAAAAAGGCCGAGGCGGCGGACGCCGCCGTGGCGGGCGCCATCGACGCGGCCCTGACGTTCAGCGAGCTGGACGAGTGGCTGCGCGATGAGGGGGTGGCCGTGCACTCGGGCGAGCCGCCAGCGGATGCCGTACCGCGCGCCAACGCGCGGCTCTTTCCCGTGGAGGGCGGCCTCGTGGGCACCGCCAACCTGGACACAGACCTGCTGGCGAGCCACGTGGTGACAACCTCGGGCCTGGAGGCATGCGTGGATGTCCTGGGAGACATTCGCTCGGGGCAGCTCGCCGCCTGTATGGTGGAACTCATGGCGTGCGAGGGGGGCTGCATCAACGGACCCGCCATGGAGGAGTTGGGACGCTCCGACCGCGGGGCGACCCTTGGCCACGGCATCTTTGTCGCTCGCCAGCGCGTGATTGACTATGCCTCGCGCCGACAGCCTCAGCCCCTACCCACCCGCGCCGAGTGGCCCAGCCTGGAGCGCTCCTACGAGGATCACAGCGTGGCGCTGGCCGAGTTCTCCGAGGCGCAGATCGCCGAAGTGCTGCGGCGGGTCGACAAGTACGTCCCCGAGGACGAGCTGAACTGTGGGGCATGCGGTTACCCCACCTGTCGCGAGAAGGCGGTCGCCACCCTCCGCGGCATGGCCGAGGCGACCATGTGCATCCCGTATATGCGCCGCCGGGCCGAGTCGCTGCGCCAGGTAGTGATGGACGTCACGCCCAACGCGATCGTCATCGTGGACACGCGCCTGTACATCCAGGAGATGTCGCCTTCGGCGGAGAAGATGCTCAGTTGCCGCCTCTCGGCCGTAGCGGGCAAGCCGCTCCAAAGCGTCGTGCCCATGATCGACCACTTTGCCCAGGTACGCGATACGGGCGAGCCCGTGTTGAACCTCAGCGCCCAGTTACGGCCCGACCTCATCGTGGAGGAGACGATCGTGCCCGTCGAGGGGCAGAGCCTGCTCGTCGGCATTCTGCGCGACGTCACCGAGCGAGAGCGGCATCGCGCCGAGATGGACCACATCCGCGAGGAGACGGTGGCGCGCACGCAAGAGGTGATCCAGAACCAGATGCGCGTCGCCCACGAGATCGCCCAGTTGTTGGGCGAGACCACCGCCGAGACCAAGGTGATGCTCGCCAAGCTGGCACGGCTCGTTGATGAGGGCAAGCGCGAATGAGGCAGTTCGTCGAGTACGCTTGGGAGGCCCTGCCCAAGCACGGGGAGGAGTTATGTGGTGATTATGTCGAGATCGTCACCACGCCCACCTCGTTTCTGGCCGTCCTGTCCGACGGGTTGGGCAGCGGGGTCAAGGCCAACATCCTGGCGACCCTCACCGCCAAGATCGCCGGCACCATGTTGGCTAAGGGAGCGTCCGTCGAAGACGTCATGGAGACCCTCGTGAACACGCTCCCCGAGTGCGCCGTGCGCAAGGTGGCGTACGCAACCTTCCAGGTGCTCATGGTCCAGCACGGTCGTGACGCCTACCTGGTGGAATACGACTGCCCACCGCTCATCCTCATCCGCGACAAGGAGGTGGTCAAGCTGCCGGTCGTGGAGCGGGTGGTGAACGGCCGTCGAGTGCACGAGGCGCGCTTTGGCCTGCAGAAGGGCGACTATATGGTACTCGTTAGCGACGGCTACGAGCACGCCGGCGTCGGTGGGCTCTACCGTCTGGGATGGGGATGGGACAACATCGCTACATCTGTGAAACGCTGGTGTCAGACGGGATCGGGCGCCTACGGGCTGACCCGGGCGCTCACCCGCACCTGTCTGAAGCTGTATGACGGGCGGCCCGGAGACGACGCGACCGCCGTCGGCATGTACGTCCGCGACGCCGTGACCGCGACGATCTGGACGGGCCCTCCTGCCGATAGGGAGCACGACGCCGCGGCCGTGCAGCGGCTGATGGCCGCCGAGGGGATCCGGGTGATCTGTGGGGGCACCACTGCCCAGATAGCGGCCCGTGTGTTGCAGCAGGAACTCCTCGTCGAGTGGGTGCCTCCCAGCAAACGCCGCAACGGCGGGGGAAGGCGCAAGGGGACGCCGCCGGTGGCGCGCCTCGAGGGGGTCGACCTCGTCACGGAGGGTATAGTCACCTTAGGGCAGGCGGTCGAGCTGTTGGAGGAGGCCGAGTCGGTTCGTGACCTCCCCGACGATGATGACGCCGCTACACGCCTGGCGCGCATCCTCCTGTCTGCGGACGACATCCGCCTCATGGTAGGCACGGCCATCAATCCCAACCAAGTGGCCGATGTAGTTCGCGGCGAGACGATGCGCATGGTGTACGTCAAAGAGTTACTGCGCGAACTCGAGCGCCGCAACAAGCAGGTGACCGTACAACGGATCTAGGCAACAGTCGGCAATCAGTTATCTGTCTTCAGTGATCAGGTACCAGAAACAGCTCCCTGCATTCGAAGGCACAATCGTCCACCTGTAGACAATAACTGAATAATGAGAACTGAGAACTAGCAAAAGGAGCCTCACATGGACATGGAAACGCACACCGAACGGACGCTCGTTCGCTCACACCAGTGGCTCGATGCGGCGCGCTTGGTCGGCTTGATGGCCCTGGCACTGGTCATCCCCGGGCTTGGCCTCCCACAGTGGCTCACCGGCCCACTGGTGAACGCCCTCCTCCTGCTGACGGCAGAGTGGGTCGGCGTGAGCCAGGCTATCCTGGTCGGCATGGTAACGCCCCTCAGCGCGGCCGTGAGTGGTGTGCTGCCTCTGCCGCTCCTCGCGATGATACCCTTTGTGGCGCTGGGCAATGCCACCCTGGTGAGCATCTATGGCGCGCTCCGCGCCCGGAATCGCTGGCTGGCTCTGGGCGTCGCGGCAGCGGCCAAGTTTGCTCTGCTGGCCGTCACCGTCACCGTGCTCGTCGCCCGGCCCCTCAGCATCGTGATTGCCGGTGAGGCGCAGACCCTCGCCATGCCGCTCGGCATCGTCGAGA
>JAXGNH010000038.1:0-13070 GCA_040768165.1 Anaerolineae bacterium | reverse complement strand
GGACGTCATGAAGGCGCTCCGTGCCATTGCCATCCGTGAGGGGTACGAGCGGCCCGGACCCGTGGCCGCCGTCGACGTGCAGCGCTGCGTTGCCTGCGGCCAGTGCGTGGCGGCCTGCCCCTACGAGGCGCTCAGCCTGCAGACCGTGGCTGTGAACCGCCAGGACAAGCTGGTGTCGCAGTTGGACCGCAACCTGTGCGCCGGCTGTGGCATCTGTAACGCGGTCTGTCCCTCCTCATCCATCGCCGTAGAGGGCTACAGAGACCGGGACCTCTATGCTGATCTTGTCGCCAGCACCCACGCGCTGAGGCAGCTGGCGGGCAAGGACCTGGCCAGCAAGGTTGTCACCATGGTCTGCCAGTGGTGCCTCCGGTCCGAGGTCGACATGGCCTTGGCCAGTGAGCCGCCGGAGGGCGTGGAAGTGGTGACCGTCCCGTGTGCGGGGCGCGTGTCGCCGCTCCTGGTTCTCACCGCCCTGAGGGAGGGCGCGGACGCCGTACTGATGGTGGGCTGCAAGCGCGAGGAGTGTCACTTCCGCCACGGGAGCCAGCTGCACGAGAACCGCCAGGTGGTGCTGGGCAGCCTGCTGGGCTTGATGGGCGTCGAGCCGCGGCGGGTGCGCTTTGCTCGCATGGGCTCGCTGGATCGACGAGGGCTCGAGCGGCTGCTCGCCGAGACGGTGGGCGACGTGCCGTGCGGGGCGGCGGTCGAGCAGGCAAGGAGATAGCATCGATGCCAGAGAAGACCAGAGCCGCCGATCTCCAAACGTGCGAGGGCTCGTCGGAGGAGGGGACGGCGGCCATCACTCGGAACATCCGCGAGGCGGCAGCCGACCTGCTAGGGCGTGGAGTCGTGGACGGCGTGCTTGGCTACTGTGCCAGTTGGCGTGGGCAGGTGGCGACCCCGTGTGTTGTGACCGGCATGGGGGGGGCGGATCGGCTCATCTTCCACGAGTACTGCACGCACAATCTGGCCAAGTACCTGGTGGGCCCCGATGGTTGGCTGACCGCGCCCTACCGGGCGGCGCAACGGAAGCGCCCGCTGGCGGTGGTGGCCAGGCCGGCCACACTACGCGCCATCGCCGGGCTCATCCAGGAGCACCAGTTCCAGCGCGCAGACGTCGTGATCCTGGGGATCACCGACGGCACCCCCGCCGGGGTGGAGCCGGATATCCAGGTCGGCGCCATACCGGAAGACACGCCGCGGAGCGAGCGCATCCAGAAGCAGATCGCCGAGCTGGAGGCCATGACGGCCGAGGAGCGCTGGGCTTGGTGGGAGGCGCAGTTTGCGCGCTGCATCCGCTGCTATGCCTGTCGCCAGGTGTGCCCGTTCTGCTTCTGTGAGCAGTGCATCGCCGACCAGAACCAGCCGCAGTGGATCGAGCGCTCGAGTTCGGCGACCAACAACCGCATGTGGAACACCATCCGGGCCTTCCACCTGATCGGCCGGTGTGTGGACTGTGGCGAGTGTGAGCGCGTCTGCCCAGTCGACATCCCGCTTAGTCTGCTCAACACCAAGATGCGACTCGAGGTGGAGGAGGCATTCGGCTACGTGGCGGGCATGGACGTGGATGCGATGCCCGCGCTCCTGCAGCTAAGCGCGGCCGACCCCGACCGCCTTGCGAAGAGATAGGAGCACCCCCATGGAAGCCAAGATACTCCGGTGCCAAAGTCTCGCCTCCCTCATCGATGGCCTGATCCGCGATGGCGAGGTGATCGCCCCGCGCGACGAGTTTGGCTACGGCCCGATCGAGTCGCCCGAACAGATCGCGTGGGGCGGGGAGAACCCGCGACGGTCGCTGAAAGAGCTGTTTCTCCCCCAGCGCGAGGTGCTGTTTGCCTATCGTCTCAACGACCACGGCGTGCAGATCCAGGAACCCGCGGAGCCTGCGGGCCCGCGAACCATCTTGGCGCGGCCGTGCGATGCCGCCGCGCTGCCCATTCTCGACCAGGTGTTCACCTGGGACTATGTGGACAGCAGCTACCTGGAGCGCCGTCGCCGCACCACACTGGTGACCATCGCCTGCGAGGAGCCGGGCGCGGCCTGCTTCTGTACCTCCGTGGGGGGCTCGCCCGCAGGGACCGCGGGGTCTGACCTGCTGCTCACCCGCTTGGGCGACGTGTACCACGTGCGGGTCATCACCGCGAAGGGAGAGGCCCTGGTCCAGCGGCATGCGGCGTTCTTTGCAGAGAGCACGCCGGCGTACGATCAGCGCCAGGCGACGGCGGAAGCAGAAAGCCGGGCCAAGGTGAGGGCGGTCGAGGTGCAGGGCCTGGCCGAGCAGCTGGACTATGACAGCCCGGTGTGGAAGAGCGTCACCGACCAATGCATCGACTGCTCGATCTGCACCTTTCTGTGTCCCACCTGCCACTGTTTTGACATCCAAGACGAGGGCAACCCCGGGGGCGGCGAGCGCGTGCGACTGTGGGACTCGTGCGCCTCGCGCGACTTTACCCGCACCGCCGCCCACCAGCCGCGGCCGACGCACGCCAGCCGGTACCGGCAGCGCATCATGCACAAGTTCAAGTACTACCCGGAGAACTTTGGGCGCATCCTGTGCGTAGGGTGCGGGCGATGCACCCAGCACTGTCCGGCGGGCATCGACTTGGCCGCGGTTCTGGATCTGGTGAGGAGGTGATGGGGTGACCAGCAATCTCTATCGCCCCTGGCTGATGACTATCGAGGAAATCAGGGACGAGACGCCCGACATTCGGACCTATCGCCTGGCCTTCTGCGACCCGGAGGTGCGTCAAGAGTTCACCTTCCTACCCGGCCAGTTCGGCGTGTTCTCCGTCTTTGGCCAGGGCGAGGCGCCCTTTGGGCTTGCCAATGCCCCTTCGGAGGCTGGCTTGGTGGAGTGCAGCATCAAGCGCGTGGGCAAGGTCACCACGGCGTTTGAGGGGCTGGCTATCGGCGACACGGTGGGCTTCCGAGGGCCGTACGGCAGGGCCTTCCCGGTGGAGGAGATGAAGGGCAAGAGCCTGATCTTTATCGGGGGCGGGATCGGGATGGCGCCCCTGCGCTCGCTCTTGCGGCACTGCCTGAACAGCCGCGCCGAGTTTGGCGACATCAGCCTCCTCTACGGCGCCCGGAGCGTGGCCGATCTGGCCTACAAGGCCGAGCTGGAAGAGTGGCGTGCCAGGGGGGACATGTCCGTCCTGCTCACCGTCGACCCGGGCGGAGAGGACGCCGCGTGGGCGGGCAAGATCGGGTTCGTGCCCACCGTCCTGGAAGAGGCGGCGCCCTCGCCAGAGAGCGCGGTGGCCATCACCTGTGGCCCCCCCATCATGATCCGATTCGTGCTCGTCGCTCTGACCAAGCTGGGGTTCGAGCCCGACCAGATCATCACCACGCTCGAGTCCAAGATGAAGTGCGGCTTGGGCAAGTGTGGCCGCTGCAACATCGGCGGCAACTATGTCTGCAAGCATGGGCCGGTGTACAGCTATCGGGAGCTGTTGGAGCTGCCCGAGTTCTAGTGGGCGGGGCGCTCGGGTGGGGCGCCGGCTGTCACCACCTTTCCGATGCGCGCCATGGCCTGACAGGCCGAGTACCTACGAGAGGAGAACGGAACACGGTGAGCGCTCGACCATGGCGCAGGAGGCGATAGATGAGCCGAGGGACAACGCAGAAACGCGATACAACGGCAACCCTCACGCTGCTGCGTCCGATGATCACGCGGCGGTACGAGCTGGTGGCCGACCGCGAGGCGTGCTGTGGCTGCCGCATCTGCCAGACGGTGTGCCCCCGCGAGGCGATCGCGCTGAGCGCGCCGGAGCTGGATGCGGGGCGGCTGACGGCGAAGCCAAAGGTGGATATCGACGCGGAGCGCTGCAACTTTTGCGGTGAGTGTGTCGTGCTCTGCCCGACCCACGCCCTTTCGATGACGGTGAACGGCCAGCCCGAGGTGCCCGTGCTCGAGGCGGAGGCGTTTCCCGAGTTGACGCGCGCCAACGTCGTGGACCAGGCAGCGTGCGGCGCCAGCACCGACGTGGCGTACATCGACGACTGCCCGGTGGGGGCGATCAGCGCCGAGGTGACGCGCGACGCCGCCGGCCAGGTGACCGCCGTGCGCGACGTGCGGGTGGACGACGCGAAATGCATCAACTGCACCCGCTGCATGGAAGCGGGGCCCAAGGGGGGCTTTACCGTCACCAAGCCGTACCGAGGGTTTGCGCGATTGAACGTCTCGCTGTGCCCCGCCGGCTGCCAGGCTTGTGCCGACGTTTGCCCGACGCACGCCATCACCTACGACGGCACCCAGGTGGCGGTCGAGCAGCGCTTCTGCCTGTTCTGCGGGGCGTGCGAGAACGTCTGCCCCGCCGAGGGGGCGATCCGCATCGAGCGCTCGGGGTTCGCGCACGCGCCGGTGGAATCGGGCGCCTGGACGGTGGCCCTGGAAAAGCTCGTGTCGTACCGGGCGGCGGTGCGCGAGCACGACATCAAGGGGCAGGGCAAGCGCCGCAAGCTGGTCATCGGCGGCTTGCACCTGGAGATCGAGGCCTACTAGAACCCTCAACGTGGATGACGATGCTATCCTCACACGCTCTCCTTGACGCCGTGCCCCAGGCCGCCTGGCGCCACTGGCGCCCGCTCGACGTGGGCAACGTGGTGTGCGACTCGCGCCAGGTGCGGCCGGGCGACCTCTTTGTCGCCGTGTCGGGCGTGAGTGTGGACGGCCACCGCTTCGTCCCCGAGGCGCTGCGGGCCGGCGCGGTGGCGTGCGTGGTGGAGCGCCCCCTGCCGGAACTCGCGGGGGTGCCCACGGCCGTCGTGGCTAACGCCCGCGAGGCGTTCGCCCGCCTCCAGGCGGCGCTATACGGCTACCCGGGGCGCCGCCTGCGCGTCATCGGAGTGACAGGCACTGACGGCAAGACCACCACCTCGCGCCTCATCACCGGCATCTTGCGGGCGGCCGGCGAGGCGGTGGGCTCGGTGGACACGGTGAACGCCGAGATCGGCGGGCAGCAGATCGAGACCGGCTTTCACACCACCACCCCCGATGCCCCCGCCATGCAGGCCTACCTGGCCGAGATGGTGGCGGCGGGGCTGACCTACGCCGTCATCGAGTCCACCTCCCACGGCCTGGCGCAGCATCGCGTCACCGCCTGTGCGTACGACGTGGCGGTGGTCACCAACATCACCCACGAGCACCTGGACTACCACGGCACCTACGAGGCCTACCGCGCGGCCAAGGCCATGCTGTTCCACGCGCTGGCGACCTCGGCACGCAAGCCGGG
The DNA here is from genome assembly GCA_040768165.1 of Anaerolineae bacterium. GTDB lineage: Bacteria > Chloroflexota > Anaerolineae > UBA1429 > UBA1429 > DUUT01. Next base: position 7,833 of record JAXGNH010000038.1, on the reverse strand, counting down.
GATGCCCAAGGTGGCGGTGCTGAACGCCGACGACGCCTCGTACGCCTACCTGCGCCCCATCCCCGCCGATGTGCGCGTGTCGTATGGGGTGGAGAGCGGGGCGGACGTGCGCGCCTCCGGCGTCGAGGTCTCGCCCGCTGGGCTGCGCCTGCGGGTGATCGCAGGCGGTGACGAAATCGACATCGCCTCGCCCCTCATCGGGCGCTACAACGCGCACAACATACTGGCCGCCGTGGCGACGGCGCGCGCCTTGGGGATCGACGACGAGGCGATACGCGCCGGCGTGGCGGCGGTGCGCGGCGTGCTGGGGCGTATGGAGCCTATCGATCGCGGACAGCCCTTTGCCGCCATCGTCGATTTCGCCCACACCCCCAATGCCCTGGAGAACGCCCTGCGCACGGCGCGCGAGTTGGCGCCGGGGCGCGTCATCGTGGTGTTTGGCTGCGCCGGCCTGCGCGACCGCGCCAAGCGCGCCTGGATGGGGGAGGTGGCGGGGCGCCTGGCGGACTATACGGTGATCACGGCCGAGGACCCGCGCACTGAACCGCTGGACGACATCATGGCCGAGATCGCCGCCGGCTGTCGCAAGGCGGGGCGCGTCGAGGGGGCCGATTTCGCCCGCATCGGTGACCGGCGCGAGGCGATCGCTGCGGCGTTGGCCATGGCTCGGCCCGGCGATCTCGTCATGGCGGCGGGCAAGGGGCACGAGCGCTCCATGTGCTTTGGCACCACCGAGCACCCCTGGAGCGAGCACGAGGCGATGGTCGAGGGCCTCGCCCGGCTGGGGTATTCCGGCCCTAGCGCGTCCGACCCGTCACGGTGACCGCGCCCGGGTCGAGTTCGATCTCTTGCACCTCGACGTTCTCGATGGGGATCGGGATGCCATCCTCGCCCGAGTACTGGCGAATGGCCTGATCGATGGCCGCGCGCGCCAGCATGCGCGCGAACCCGCTGATCGACTCGTCGAGCTGCACGTCCTCCACCTGGAAGTAGAGTTGCCCGTCGATGGCCTGGGGCACCCCTCGCACCGTCACCCCGCCGCTCAACCCCGACTCGGCCTGGCTTGCCTGGAAATCCGCGATGAGGGTGTCATCCGTGACGGTGACCTGGATGTCGCGAATGGCCACGCCCGACTGGGCGAACTGGCGCTCCGCCAGGTAGTCGTTAATCTCTTGCTCCGTCAGTGCGATGGTAAAGGGCGTGTCAGGCTCGTCCGGGATGGTGTCGATGCCGTCCCCCTCCTGGGGCCGCGTCGGCACGAGGAGGGTGGCCGCCGGCGTCGGCGTGAGGGTCGGAAACGGCGTGGCCGTTGGGGGCGGCGGAGTGGGGGTGGCCGTGGCGCGCGCCAGCCCCAGGCGCGAGAGCGCGTTGCCGCACGCGCAGCCCGACACGAGCACGAGAACCCCGAGCAGCGCGACAGCCGCTAGCAGGCGGCCGGGCGATGCCGGCCCACGGATCGTTCGATCCACCATCGTTATCTCCCTCTTGCGGACTCGATCCGAACACCCCAGAGACGCCGGGGCGGTCAGATCAGTTCCTCCACCGAAACACAAGGCATATCGAACGCCTCTGCCACGCCGGTGCACGTCACCTGGCCGGCGTGCACGTTGACCCCCGCGCGGAGTGCTGCATCCTGGCGCACCGCCTCGACGAGCCCGAGTTCGGCCAGCTTGAGCACGTAGGGCAGGGTGGCGTTCGAGAGCGCATAGCTCGAGGTGCGTGGCACGGCGCCGGGGATGTTGGGCACGGCATAGTGCAACACGCCATGCTGCACGTACGTGGGGGCGCTGTGCGAGGTGGGGTGGATCGTCTCGATGCAGCCCCCCTGGTCGACGGCCACGTCGATGATCACCGAGCCCGGCGCCATGGAGGCCACCATCTCTTCGGTGACGAGGATGGGCGCCCTGGCGCCCGGCAGCAGCACGGCGCCGATGAGGAGTTCGGCGCGCCGCACAGCCTCCGTGATGTTGTACCGGTTCGAGGCGACGGTGGTGAGGTTGCCGCGCAGCACCTGGTCGAGGTAGCGCAGCCGGTCGAGATTCACGTCGATGACGGTGACCCGCGCCCCCAGGCCCAGGGCGATCTGGGCCGCGTTGGTGCCCACGACGCCCCCGCCGACGATGGCCACGCTCCCAGAGCGCACGCCCGGCACTCCGCCCAACAGGACGCCGCGCCCACCCTGGGCCACCTCGAGATAGTGGGCGCCGATCTGCACGACCATGCGGCCGGCGACCTCGCTCATGGGCGTCAGGAGCGGCAACGAGCCGTTGGCGAGCCGCACCGTCTCATAGCCGAGCGCCGATACCTCCCGCGCCATCAGTGCCCGCGTCAGATCCTCGTTGGCGGCGAGGTGCAGGTAGGTGAACAGGAGCAGCCCCGGGCGCAGGAAGGAGTATTCGCAGGGCAGGGGGTCCTTTACCTTGACGATCAACTCGGCCTCGGACCACACGGCGTGGGGTGTATCCACGACCTCGGCGCCGCTCCGGCGATAGTCGTCATCAGAAAAGCCGCTGGCCGTGCCGGCCCCCTGCTGTACCAGCACGCGATGGCCGGCGTGCACCAGCGATTCGACGCCGGCGGCGGTGAGGGCGACGCGGTACTCCTGATCCCTGGTTTCGGTGGGGACGCCGATGATCATGGGGGTAGCGATCCTTCCGTGGATGATGTGTTCACTCGATGACGGCGTCGTCGCCGACGTTGAGGCGGCGGAAACTGCCGCGCAGCGTCGTGTTGCGGCCCACCAGTGACTGCTCGATCAGCATATCCTCGACGCGCGCCCCCTCGTCAATGATGGCGTCGCGCACGATGGCGTTGCGCACCACGGCGCCCGCCGCCACGGTGGCGTAGGGCCCCACCACCGCGTGTTCGACTACGGCGCCGTCGGCGATGTGCACCGGCGGCACGAGGACGGCGTTCGTCGCCTCGACCTCACGGGCGTGGCCGTGATCGAGGAGATAGCGGTTGGTGTGCAGCACGGTTTCCGGCGTGCCGCAGTCCTCCCAGACGGAGACGGGCCGGCTGACGAACCGGGCGCCGCGATCGATCATCACCTGGAAGGCGTCGGCCAGATAATACTCGCCCTTGGTCTGGATATCGTGCGCCAGCAGGTACTCGATGGCGCTGTCCAACTCGCGCCCCTCGCGCACATAGTACAGACCCACCACGGCCTTGCGGTGCTCGAACCCCTCGGGTTTCTCGATGATGCGCACCACGCGTCCCGCTTCCTCCACCACCACACCAAAGCGCCGCGGGTCGTCCACCTCCTTGACGAACGGCACGACGTCGGCGTCGATGGCGCCGAGGCCAGAGAGATCGGCCTCAAAGAGGGTGTCGACAAAGAGGATGATACAGGGGCCCGTGAGGTGCTCTCGCGCCAGGTGGATGGCGTGGGCCTGCCCCTTGAGTTCCTCCTGTACCACATAGTGGCTGCGGAAGCGATAGTTGGCCCGCACGTACTCCTCGATCTGTTCGCCGAGCCAGCCGACGATAAAGACGACGTCCTCGATCCCATCCATGGAAGCGAAAATGTCGAGGATGTGGCCCAACACCGGCTTGCCCGCCACGTTGATGAGGGGTTTGGGCCTGGACCACGTCAGAGGGCGCAGGCGCGTGCCAAAGCCCGCCAAAGGGATGATTACTTTCATCGTCCTAACCTTTCTCCGTCCGATCCGAGCAATCGGGTGGAACGCGGAGGAACGCGGATTCCGCGGATTGGCGCGGATTACAGAAACGTGTCGCAGAGACAAGATTGCGGAGCCGGTGATCTAGAGACCATCCGCAGCGATCTCAGAGATCAGAATCCGCGGTCATCCGCAGGATCCGCGTGGATCCGCGTCTCGTTCTCTACAGCGGCGGTGTGCGCGTGTGCCAGTCGGTGGCCTGCTCGTAGGCATAGGCCACGCGCAGGATGGTCGCCTCGTCGTAGGCGCCGCCCAGCACCTGCAGGCCGATGGGCAGCCCCTGCGCGGAGCCGCACGGGACCGAGATGCCGCACAGCCCCGCCAGGTTCAGGGGCAGGGTGAACACGTCACCCAGGTACATCTGGAGGGGGTCGTCAACCCTTTCGCCGATACGAAAGGCCGTCGTGGGGGTGGTGGGCACCACCAGCGCATCGCACCGCTCCAGGGCGCGGTCGAAATCCTGCTTGATGAGGGTGCGCACCTTTTGCGCCTTCAAATAGTAGGCGTCATAGTAGCCGGCCGACAGGGCGTAGGTGCCCAGCATGATGCGGCGCTTGACCTCGGCGCCGAACCCCTCCTGGCGGGTGCGCCGGTAGGCGTCCCAGATGTCCGTGGCCTCGGGGTGCGACAGGCCATAGCGCACGCCGTCATAGCGCGTCAGGTTGGCCGAGGCCTCGGCGGGGGCAATGAGGTAATAGGTGGGCAGGGCGTACTCGGTGTGGGGCATGGCGACCTCGACGACCTCGGCGCCCAGGCCCTCGTACACCTGCACCGCGGCGCGCACCGCCGCCTCTACCTCGGGCTGCATGCCGTCGGACAGGTACTCGCGCGGCAGGCCGAGGCGCATGCCGGCGACCTCCGGACGCAGTGCGGCGGCGTAATCGGGCACGGGCAGGTCGGCGGAGGTGGCGTCGCGAGGATCGTGCCCCGCGATGGCGCCCAGCAAGAGGGCGCAATCCGTGACGTCCTTGCCGAGCGGCCCCACCTGGTCGAGCGACGAGGCAAAGGCCACCAGGCCGTACCGCGACACCCGCCCGTAGGTGGGTTTGAGGCCGACGACGCCGCACAGGGCCGCCGGCTGACGCACGCTGCCTCCGGTGTCGCTGCCCAGGGCGGCCAGACACTCGTCGGCGGCCACGGCGGCGGCGCTCCCGCCGCTCGAGCCACCCGGCACGCGGCTCAGGTCCCATGGATTGTGCGTGGTAAAATAGCCCGAGTTCTCGGTGGAGGAGCCCATGGCGAACTCGTCGGTGTTCGTCTTGCCGAGGAGCACCGCCCCCGCCTGTCGCAGGCGCGCCACGACGGTGGCGTCGTACGGGGGCACGAACCCCTCCAGGATGCGCGAGCCGCAGGTTGTCTCGACCCCCGCCGTACAGAGGACATCCTTGATGGCCAGGGGGATCCCCAGCAACGGGTGATCGTCACCACGCGCCCGGCGGCGGTCGGCCTCCTCGGCGGCTGCCAGCGCCTCCTCGGGCCTTGTGCGCAGGTAGGCCCGGATGCGGCCATCGACCGCCTCGATGCGCCGCAGCACCGAGTGGGTGACGTCTACCGACGACACCTCGCCCTTGCGCAGGGCATCACGTGCCTCATGGATGGTGAGTTCATACAGCTCCAAGGCGGTGGCCTCCGGTAGTAGTTGGCGCGGGGTGCGATGCGTCTATTCCAGGATCGCCTGGACCTCAAAGAGGTCGTCTTTGCGGCGCGGCGCGTTGGCCAAGACCTCGTCGGGCGTGAGCGAGGGTTGTACCACATCGGGACGCGTGACGTTGTGCATGGGGATGGCCTGTGCCGTTGGAGGGATGGCGTCGGTGTCCAACCGGTTGAGTATCTCGGCGTACTCGAGGATCTCGGAGAGCTGCTCGGCGAACAGCTCCGTCTCGGCCTCGGTGATGCCGAGCTTGGCCAGCTCGGCGATGTGCAGGACCTGGTCACGCGTCAATTTCACGAACGGTCGCCCCTTTCCGCGTTCCGCCGGCCTGGCGCAGGCGGCCACAAGCCGCGGCGGATGACAGACCGCTCGATTGTATCACCAGGCCCAGATGGGGACAAATGGATCGCCCCTCACAGACCCCTCACCCCCAACCCTCGCCGTCTCAAGGCGCAGCCTTGAGCGAGCACTGGGGTTCTGCCTCAGGGTACTGAGGCCCCGAGTACAGGGAGAGGGAGAGATTGGGGCGCCGCGTCAGCGTGTGGGCGTGGGCAGCAATGGGCCGCCGGGCAGGTAGTAGCGCGTGGGGCGTGGCGTCGTCGCTCGGATGGCGGTCGGCGACGCCATCGGCGCGGCGTGGATCTCGGCGTCGGTGTAGTGGGCGAGGGGGGCTGCCCGAGAGCGGTGGGCGTGGGCAACAACGGGCCGCGACCGGGCAGATAGTGGCTCGTGCGGCGCGGCGTAACGGTGCGCGTGGGCGTCGGGGATGCCACGGGCGGCGCGGTGGCGGTCGAGGCGGGCGCGACGGGGGGTTCGGCGGTGGGAGTCGGCGAGCGAACCGCTACCTGCGTGGGCCTGATCGCCTCCGGCGGCGGGGAGCCGGTGGGCGCCTGGACCGCCGCAGCCGTCGCCGCGGGCGTCACCGCGGCGACCCCCTCTGTCGGTGTGGGCGCGACAGGTGACAGACGAGGCACGCGCGTCGGGCGACGCAGGACTGGTGTCAGGGTGCCGGTCGGCGCGCCGGCCGGCGTTTGCGCTTCCGTGGCGGCAAGAGTCGGCGTGGCGCTGGGCGCCGTCGTCGGTGTGGCAGTGGGCGGCGCGCTCTGTGGCGTAGCCGTCGCCGCGACGACCACCCCTGTCGGCGCGGCCGCGGTAGGCGAGAGCGGAGGCACGCGCGTCGGACGGCGCAGGAGCGGCGTCGGGGTGCCCGCCGGCGCATCGGTCGGCGACGGAGCTTCCGTGGCGGCGGCCGTCACCGTCGGCGTCGCCGAGGGACGCGTGGTGGGCGTCGCCGTGGCCGCGATGGTGGGCGTGGCGCTGGAGGTCGGCTCACGCGTGGGCGGCGGGGCTGTGGCGGTTGCCTCGGGAGCGCGCGTTTCGATGTGGGCCGCAGGGAGCGCGGTGGCCGCTTGGGGCGTGGCCTGGGCGGCCTCGTGTTCGCGGGCCGTCAGCACGGCGCGCACCACCACGACGGTAAAGAGCGCCAGGAGCAGCAAGAACAGTAGTGACCCAACGATGGCCAGGGTCTGTTGCCTCGATTCGTCGAGCGGAGCCATCTGGGTCATCGGGTGGTCTTTTCCCAAGTGCCGCCGGTCATCAGCCAAACAACTCCATATTCACATAGGGCACGAACACTCTGCGCCCATCCTGTAGCCGGACTTCGGCGCCGTCGGCGTGCGTGCCGATGGCGGTCTCCTGCGGGCGGCCGGGCAGGGCGATGACCTGCGCGATGGCGCCCATGAAGGGCGGGCGCGTCAGTCGCACGATGTCGCCCGTCTCGATCGCCTGGGCCGGCACGAGGGCCATCATCGCCCCCTCGCCGGGCAGCGGGACGATGAGTTCGGCGCCGTTCTGCCCCTCGCCCTGCGGGCCCGCCACGACGGCTTGACGTCCGTGGTGCCGGGCCAGCAGCTCGAACACCGGCCCCGCCATGGGGATCGCCCCCAGCCCCTCGGTGACGACGATGGGTAAGCGCAGCGTCGCGGCGAGCCACATCAACTCGGGGGCGATGCTGCCCACCACCAGGCCGCTCAGACCAAAATGGCTGGCGCGATAGAGCGCGCGAGGGTCGTACAGAGTGCCCCCCACCACGACCATCCCCCGATAGCGCAAACCGAACGAGTTCCAGCGCAAGGCGTCGCCCGGGGCATCGACGCACACGGCCAGGAGGCCGTACCCCTCGCCGCCGCTCCCCCAGACGCCGCGCACCAGGGCGCCGCTGGTCTGGACGGCGACACCCAGCCCCGGATACTGCTCCACGACGCGGCCCGGCAGGTGGGCGCGCAGCCGCACCTCCTGGGGCTCCTCCTGCAGGAACAGGCAGCCGTCGCAAACCCCGCGCACCGTTCCCGCCCAGGGGGACGTCACCTCGCGCTTGCTCAAGAGGGTGCGCCGCCGCGCGACGACGTCGCCCGCGGCCAGGCGCGTCCCCTCAGCCACGCGCGCGCAGCGCAGCGCCGCGCGTGCGCTGGTCTGGAGGGCGCGGGTGAGATCGAGGGAGCG
>JAXGNH010000037.1:0-15273 GCA_040768165.1 Anaerolineae bacterium | reverse complement strand
GGCGCCCCGTGAGGGCGGTGTAGCGCGACAGCACCTCCTTGGGGGTCGGCCCGTGGATCAGGAAGTAGTCCAGCGACTCGCCCGGCACGCTGAACTGGACGCGCTCGACCTTCTCCGAGGCCACCTCGAACGACACGCGCTCCGGGTGGTTGACGAACACGCCATAGCCGCGGTTCGTGAGGTAGAAAGGGACGTTCTTGTAGGCCTGCTCGCTGCTGGTGCCCCCGTCCTCGTTCCACAGATCCACTACCTGACCGTTCTTCACCCAGGGCGTAAAGCGCTCGCCGAGCCCGTAGACGCACTCGCCGACACCCAGCGCCAGCTGCTCGTGGATGAACCGCCCCTGCGGCGTGTCCATGCAGCCCACGGCGCGCCAGCCGCTGGACGTGATGACGCGCTCGCCGTCGAGGAAATCGACGCGCCAGTCCCCCTCCTTCGACACGCGCACCGCCAGCTGCCCGCTGGTGAGGGTCGCGGCGCGGGGCTCGTCGCGGATCACGACCTTGGGCGCGGGCGGCGTGCCGAGTTCGAACGCCGGCCCGCATTGGACGCCCCCCCGGTGGTGGGTGATTTGCACGCGGATGACGTTGGCCATGGGTGATGAGAACCGCACCGTGATCAGCGGGGTGTTCAGGGTGTCACCGCGGCCGAAGATCCGCTTGGTGGGGGCATAGACGACCAAGGCATCAGACTCAACCTGGACGTCGAACACGTGCACGGCGAAATGGGGTGTCACGTCGGGGCGCATGTGCCAGTACCCGTCGGTGAACTTCATGGCTCACCCTCCCTCTCGTCCGCCCGGCGCTAGGCGGCGCGGCGTTGCCGCCTACTCCCCGAGCCCCTTCACGGCGGCGCCACCCAGGCCGAGGCCCCCAACGGTGGCGGGCGCTGGCCAGCCGCGCTCGGCCCAGTACTCGTTCGTCAGCGCGGATGGGCCGGCAGCGGCACCCTGCAGTTGCGCCCGCATTGTGAGGCGGCCAGTGGGCGGCGTCAAGCGCTCGACGGCGCCCCGGCTAGCATTCCGCCCTAGAACCTGGTACCATGTGCCGCCCGGTTCAGCGCAGCATCCGAGCACCGATTGAGGGGGAACAGGCCGTGAAAAAGATCGTCGTCCATACCGGGGCAGGCCCCGACCGTCTGCTGGTCGAGGAGCGGGAGTCGCTGGATCGGCCCGACATCGAGCTACGCCAGCCCGGTCGCTGCGGCACGCCCGAGGCGGTGCTGGAGGCGGTGCGCGACGCCGACGTGGCGCTATGCGGCAGCGAGCCGTACACCCGCGAGGTGTTCGCCGGCGCCCCCAAGCTCAAGATGGTCATCCGCTATGGGGTGGGAGTCGATACCATCGACCTGGACGCCGCCACCGAGCAAGGCGTCGTCGTGGGGTACCTGCCCGATTTCTGCATCGACGAGGTGGCCAACCACGCCCTCATGCTGCTGCTGGCCTGTGCCAAGAAGGTGCGGCTGCTCGATGAGGCGCTGCGCCAGGAGGGGTGGGCGGCGAGTAAGGCGTTGCTCATCCCGATGGGGGCCGTCACGCACGAGACGGTGGGGCTGATCGCCTTTGGCAACATCGCCCGCGCCATGGCCAAGCGCTGCCAGGCGCTGGGCATGCAGGTCATCGCCTCCGACCCCTTTGTGGCGCCGGAGGTGTTCGCCGAGGCGGGGGTGGAGGCGGTGAGCCTGGAGGAGCTGGCGGCGCGCTCGGACTATGTCTCGTGCCACCTGCCGCTGAGCCCCAAGACGAAGGGCTTCCTCACCGCCGAGTTCTTTGACCGGATGAAGCGCAGCGCCTACTTTATCAACACGAGCCGGGGCGGGGTGGTCAAGGAGGCGGACCTCATCGCCGTGCTGCAGGAGAAGCGCATCGCCGGGGCGGGGCTGGACGTGTTCGAGGTGGAGCCGATGGCGCCGGGGCATCCGTTCCTCAGCATGCCGCACGTCACGCTGACGCCGCACTGCGCCTCGTACGCCGACAGCACCATGGAGACGCAGCGTCGGCGCGGCGCATCGGCCGGGACGCGCTCAGGGTGTTGGAGGGTGGCCTGCCCGACTTTGTCGCCAATCCGGCGGTGCTCGACCACCGCCGCACCATGGCAGCCGCGGCTGGCGCACATATGGCGTGCGCTGCGCTGCGAGATCGCCACGCTCTAGCAGGCCACGTACGACATCGACCTGGGCGTGCCATTCATCCCGAGGCAAGTCCGGGCAGCGGCGCTACTGGGCGCAGCAGGGCGCGGCGATGCGGCCCCTCGTAGCGGACCTCAGAGGATCGCCTCCCACGCGGGGGAGGCAATGCCGCCGCATCGCTCTGATGGGAAAACGCGTGGCCCTATGGGTATACAAGTTCGCTCTTGTCTGCTATAATACGGACGAGACCGGCAATGCACCTCGATCCAGCAACCGCCTGGCTCATCGTCCTGGTTCCCCTGCCGCGTGTTCGCGCTTGCGCTTACCCCTGGCGCGGCCACGCGCTCCGCAAATCCTCAGCCGATGTCATCGCATCCCCAGTACTCCTTCTTTGATCTCGGCATCAATGGCCCAACAGATCCGGCGCAAGGAAGCGCCTCCAGGCCTGTTCGGTGATCGCGCCGACCGCTCCCGAGCGTGACCCCCGGGGAGCGGCTGCACGGGCGGGCAAGCACGCGCCCCATGGGTCGTGCCTCTGCCGCTGGAGCGTGGTGACAACACGAGGACAAGGCATGTTCGCCCAAGGAGTTGTCCATGCCCGACCATGACAACGTGGACGTCCGCTGGTTTCTGGCCGTCATCCGCCACTGGCTTTGGCTCATCCTTCTCCTGCTGCTGGTCGGCCTACTCGGCGCGCTGGCGTTCACCGCGCACGCCGCACCGGTGTACAGCGCCTCGGTCTCGCTGCTCATCCAGCCTCCCGCCACCGAGACGCACGACTACCAGGCGGTCGTCACCAGCGAGCGCCTGGCGTTCACGTATAGCCAGATGCTGCTGCAAACCCCCGTGCTTGAGGCCGTGATCGAGCAGCTCGACCTGGCCGAGAGCCCCGACGCCCTACGGGACAGGATGCACGTCGAGCCGATCGCCAACACGCAGCTCATTCGGCTCAGTGTGGAGCACAGCGCTCCAGTCCTGGCGGCTGCCATCGCCAACGCGCTGGCGAACGCGTTCGTCGACGAGATCCGCGCCCTGCAGATGAACCGCTATAGCGAGTCGCTGACGAGCCTGGAATCGCAGATCGCCGACCTGTCGGCGCGTCTCGAGGAGATTCAGGGCGAGATCAGCGGCTTGGGCTCGCCCGACACGGCTGAGGCGCAGGCCAAGCTGGCGCACCTCCAGACCATCGCGGCGGGGTATCGTAACACGCACGCGGTGCTCATCCAGAACTATGAGCAGATGCGCCTGTCCGCCATGCAGTCCTCGCAGAGCGTGATCGTCACCGAGTCGGCCGGCATACCGCAGGAACCGTCACCGAAGCGTCGCATGTACCTGATCGTGGGAGGGGTCGTCGGGCTCCTGGCCGGCTTGGGTGCATCCTTCCTCTTCGAGTCGCTGGACGACACCATTAGGAGCCCCGGGGACGTCCGGCGAGCCGCTGGTCTGGACACGCTGGGCATCATCGGGCGCGTATCGAGGGGCGAGTGTGGCGCGCCGCTCGCCACGAAACCGCACTCACCGCATGCGGAAGCGTTCCGCGTACTGTGTACCAACGTCTGTTTTGGCCCGAGGGAGCAGCCGATGCGGAGCCTGCTGGTGACGAGCCCGGGCACGGGCGAGGGCAAGTCCCTCATGACGGCCAATCTCGCCGTCACGATGGCTCAGGCCGGGTTCCGCGTCATCGCCGTGGACGCCGACACGCGGCGGTCCAGCCTGGGGAGGTTCTTTAACCTGCGTCCGCGCGGCGACGGCCTCGTTCGGGCGCTCAAGGGAGAGAGCGTCGACGGGCTGCTTCGACCCACGCAGATCGAGGGGCTCTCCATCCTGACGAGCGGCGAGCTGCTCGCGAACCCGGGCCAGCTGTTCGGCTCGTTGCGACTGCACGAGTTCTTGGAGGAACTTGGACAACTGTGCGATTTCGTCGTAATCGATAGCCCGCCCGTCCTGCCCGTGGCCGACACGATGCTGATGGCGAGCCAGGTGGATGGCGTCCTGCTGGTGCTGCATGCCGGCCACACGCGGCGGGGGGCTGCACGGCAGGCCGCCCTGAGCCTGCGCCAGATGGGCGCGAACCTGATCGGCGCCGTTATCAACGCCACGCCGCCTCGATGTGGGTACTATCACTATGCGTCGTACCGGGCCCGCGCCGGCAAGGCGGCTGAGCTAGGACGCCACGGCGCGTGAGCGCATGGTGCTCTCGGGGCGGCGTGGGATACGTGGATGGGGCCACCCCGCTCACCGCGGCCAGTTACCGCCCGATCGGGCGCGTCGCGCGGGAGCGGATGAGGCCATGAGGCGCCGGGCTGCCGCGGCGATGGTCATCCTGCTCGGCATGGCACTGGGGGCAACACGCGAGCGGATGCTGCTTGCCGTCGGCGACTTTTTGGTGATCCACGACCGTCTCCACCCCGCGGATGTCATCCATGTCATCAGCGGCCCCGACCATCGAACCGATCACGCCATCCAGCTCTATCAGCAGGGCTATGGGAGGCGCATGTTCTTCACGGGGGGATGGTGCCCCGAGATAGAGGGGAACCACGCGGAGCGGGGGAGAGATCGCGCGGTCGAGGAGGGCGTGCCCGAGGGGGCCGTGGCTATCGACGGGGCGTGGGTCACGAGCACCTACTCGGAGGCGTTGAGGCTAAAGGCGTTCGTTGACGGCGTGGGGCAGCCGGGCATCCGCTCGGTGATCGTCGTGAGCGACGCGCACCACCTCCGCCGCGCGCGATGGGCGTACCGGCAGGTGTTGGGCGAGGGGATCGAGTTACAGATGGCGCCCGTGCCGTTCGAGCGCTCGCCCTACCAGAGGCGTTGGTGGACCGACGCCGCGTCGCGGCAGTTCGTGTGGGGTGAATACCGCAAGATCGTCTACTACCATCTCCGTTACCGCTACAGCCGGGGGCTGTTCAGGGAATGGTTGGTGTCGCTGGATACAGAGTGACCGTTCGCCACCACTGGAGGCGGACGTGATCGGCACGGGTGCGGTCTGGGATGGGCAGGATGTGGGGCGTCGTGCCGCGGCCGGCGGTGCCTGGCTGTTGGGCGCGCGCCTCGCCCAGCAAGGCGTCACGCTGGTCCAGGTGGCGGTGCTGGCGCGCCTGCTGGACCCCCAGGCGTTCGGCTTGGTCGCCCTCGCCGACCTGGCGGCGCAGGCGATCGGCGTCTTTGTCTACACGGGCTACGAGTTCGCGCTGGTGCAAAAGCCCGACCTCCAAGAGATCGACGTCCACACGGCCTGGTGGGTGATGTTGGGCAGGTACCTGGTGATCGGCGCCTGCCTGATGCTTCTGGCCGGCCCCATCGCCCGGTTCTACCATGCGCCGGAGGCGGCCCCCGTCCTCGTGGCCATCGGCGCCATCCAGGTGATCCAGGGGCTGGCGAGCCCGAGCCCTATCCTACTTCGTAGGGGCATGCGCTTTCGGAGCTTGTTCCGGCTGGATGTGGGGAGTGCTACCGCCGGCCTCGCGGTCGGGGTGGTGACGGCCTTTGCGCTGCGGACCGTCTGGGCCCTGGTGTTGGCCCGATTGGCGACGACGGTGACCCTCATCGTCCTCTCCTACCGTCTAGATCCCTATCGGCCGCGGAGGCGCTTCAGTCGCCAGAGTTTTCGGCAACTATCGGCGTATGGCAAGTGGGTGCTGGGGGCGGCCATCCTCTCCTTCGTCTTCTCGCAAGGTTCCAGTGCCCTCTCGGGCGTCATGTTTGGAGTGGCGGCGCTGGGTCTCTACCAGATGGCGGCACGCTTCGGATTGCTGGCGAGCACCCAGTTCTCCGAGGTGCTGCAAGGGGCGCTCATGCCCGCCTACTCCCTCATGCAGGCGGACAAGGCGCGCGTCAGCGCGGCCTTTGTGAGCGCGATCAGCCTCGCCGCGATGCTGCTGGTGGGCGTTACCGCGCTGATCGCGTTCGGTCTTCCCCGGGTGCTGACCTCGGTGCTCGGGGAGCAGTGGTCCCAGGCGGCGGCTCTCGTGCCCGTGATCGCCGCAGCCGGCGGGGTGCAGTCCATGCTGCGCACGGGGGCGCCGCTCTTCCTCGGCACCGGCCAACCGCAGGCTCTCTTTCTCGTCGACCTGATCCAGGCCGTGACGATGGTGCTCCTGCTGTACCCCCTGGGGCATCTGCTCGGTTTGCCGGGCCTGCCGTGCGCGATGCTTGGCGGGGGGCTCTGTGCGCTTCCCGCGTGGTGGCATGGGGTGAGACACACCACCTCGTGCACCTTGCGTCAGGTTGGCACGGCGCTGGCCCCCCCTCTCCTGGGGGCGGCCATCGTCGCAGTCGTCTTTGGCGTGGGGCGGATGGCGCCCGTCTCCCGGGTTGGCTCGGGAGCAGAGATGGCGTGGCATCTCGCGCTGATCGTGGTGGCCGGCGTGGGTTATATCTCGGTGATCGGCCTCTGTCAGGGCCGCATCTCCCACTATGCGCCGCTGATGGGGTTGCGCAATGCCTTCGGCGCCATGCTGCGCCATGGGACGTCGACAGAGCCGGCGACAACGGAATGGTCAGCTGCCGAACCACTCGTCAGCATCTGCATCCCCGCCTACAACGCCGAGCGCTTCATCGAGGAGACGATCGCCAGTGCACTGGCGCAGACCTACCACAACGTCGAGATCATTGTCTCGGACGATGCCAGCACCGATCGCACGGCCGAGGTCGTCGAGCGTTATCGCCCGCAAGGCGTGCGCCTGATCAGGCAGCCGAGGAACCTGGGCAGGTATGCGAACATGAACGCCGTGATTCGAGCCTCGGCCGGGGCGTACATCCTAAAGCTCGATGCGGATGACGTGCTGGAACCGGAGCACGTGGCCGCCCAGATCGCGGTGATGGAGGCGTACCCGGAGGTCGTGTTCTCGCATTGCGCCTGCCGGCTCATCAATGTCGATGGGCGTCCGGTCGGATGTGAGCGCACCGTGCACCGCTCCTTTATTCGCAGCGGCATGGAGGAGTGGCCACGCTACGTGTTCGGCCCGCGCGCGGTGAACGTCGTCACCTTGCGGCGATCCGCCTATGACGCGGTGGGCGGCTATGATGAGCGCTATCGGTATTCCGGCGATTGGGCGATGCACCGCTCGCTGCTACGTGTTGGCAGCGTCTTCTATAACGCGCGCGTTCTGGCCAGCTATCGCGTGCACAGCATCGGCAAGGAGGGGATCAGACACCTCCAGGCGGAGGAGCACCTGCTGCACTTGGGCGACATCGAACGCGACTGGCCGGCGGCGGTGCCCGCAAAGGATAGGCTGTTGCGGCAGGCAAGGAAGTACTGGGCGTTCCAGACCCTGCTGGGGGCTGCGCAGTCGCAGGGGCATGAGCGCGGGGCCATCATCGAACTCGTGCCCCGCTACTCCCCGAGTTGGTCTGTGCGGTTGGTGGCGAACGTCACCATGCACGGTGGGGCAGGCATCGTGAGGGTGTTCGCGCAGGCCAGGCAGAGGCTGCGCCTGATGGTGAAGGATGGGATCTTTTGGCTGCTTGGCCTCATCCGGTACCCGATTTCTGGGGCGCCGGAGATCCGATGATGCCGTCCGAACGCCCTCGGATCGGGAGAGCGCGCCCTGGTGCCGGCAGCATCCTGCGGCCCGAGCCCGCCATGAGGCGGGGCAGCCTCACCAAACGCCAAGGTCCTGGGCGCGCCTCGTCCTCTGGGCGGGGTGCGCCCGCGCGCCTCGTGGCGCTGGCCGGCCTGGTGGCCATCCTGGTCGCGCTGTCCCAGTTCGTCGCGAAGGAGGATGGGCTCGGCCACCCCATCGATGCGTGGCTGTCCGCGGTTGTGGAGGCCACCGGCCTAGGGCGAGCGCAGGAGACGGGCGACGCCACCCTTCGGGAGCCGGGCCGGCAAGCAGACGCGTCGCGCTCTTTCCCGAGGGAATGCCCGCAGCCGGGGGATTCGCCTCTCCAGGGCGGTTCGTCTGCAGTCCTGGACGACCAGAATCCGGCGCCGTCCTCTTTCCTCATGCAGGATGCCAAGCTCTACGTTTGTACCCGGCAGATGATCCTGAGGATCGAGGGCGGCGCCGTCACATATGCCCAGGATCGAGCCTCGGGGCAGGTTCTGGTGGACGCCGAGGCGTACGCGAACCGGCCCGTCGAGCCGGTGGGTTTTGTGGGGTTCGGCTCCAAGGGCGCCGATGCGGGGCGGCATGTGAGACGGCCGGAGGCATCGTCCCCCGTCTCATGCTCGTGGATGGAGGCCAATCGGGTGAGGCTGACCTATGGCGATCTCTACTCGGGCGGCACTCCAACGGGGGGACATCTCATCCTGGATCTGACCGTCGATGATGCCAGCGGGGAGGTCGTCATCCAGGCGACGGGCATAGAGGCCGAACCGACCCTCAGGCCGTACACAGTGGACGTACCCATCATGAGCGCAACGACCCCCGCCGCGATTCTCAGTAGCGGTGCCAAATACGTTCGAGAGGACGCCGAGGCCGTCGATCAGACGACCTATCCCGACCTAGGGCTCAACTCGCCCAACATGGCGATCATGGAGGGGACCAACGCCGTGCTGGCCGTCTGGTCGGAGACTACCCACTTCGCCCCCGAGTACATCCGGCTCGAGCATACAGCGGCGTACGACCACCTCATTCTGCACACCGAACAGGATCCAAAGCAGACCGCCCCGGAAGTGATCGTCTCCTCGCCGTGGCGGATCGGAACCTTCCCCACCTGGGTGCAGGCGGCCAAACGATGGCGCGAGCGATTCGAGGAGCGCACCGGCGCACGGCCACTCTGGGAGAACCGGGCCCCTTGGGTGCGTAACGTCCACGCCGTTTTCGACGGAACCAGTCAGGACTATGGTGCCGATAAAGCCAAGTACGCGGAACTCGCCGGCATCGCGGACCCCGAGAAGGTGCTGTACCTTCTGTGGAATGGAGACCGATTAGTGCTGTTCGGCGATCACACGCTCGTGCGGCGCATCGGAAGGCCGACCCCCGAACTCCTCGCCATCGTGGAGCAGTACGGGTGGCCCCTACTCCTGTACCACCCGTATACCCTGATCTACTCCGAGGAAGGCACCGCCAGCCGCCTGGAGTACCTGGCGGATAACGGGTGGTTGCCGAGCGGCTACCAGTTCACCCCGGATTACGACGGAAGGCCGGAAGAGTGGCACGACCATTGGGCAGATGCCAGGATCGACTACTCTGACGGCACCGGCTACTACCTCCTGCATCCTGGCGCGACCAAGTTCGAGGACTATCTCGTGCGCAACTTGGGCGGCTACTGCACCGCCTACCAGGCGGATGGCGCCTATCTCGACCTGCGAGGAGACGACAACCGGGGGCTGTTCCTGGACGGCGCGCTGCCCGTGGTTGAAGGCAGGGATACTGCGACCGGAGAGGTCGCGGCCCTGACGAGAATCACCGAGGAGTTGCCGAGGTTGGGACTGATGAGTGAGTACCAGGGGCAGTGGGTGCTTCCCTACATCTTTTACACCTGGGAAGGGTCCGAAACCCACATCCGTCAGAATGCGCACGCAAAGAGCCGCATCAACCATCCTCTGCGCACGGCGCTCGTGGGGAGCTATGCGTGGACGAGGGAGAGCAACGGCGCGTATGTCGACGATGCCGTCGCGGCCTTGCTTGGGACCCTGCCAGCGGTGTCGCTGGTGGGCGATCACAACGTGGACGATGAGCGCGCTCGCTGGAGCCAGGCCCGCGCCAAGCTGTTCTGCGACGAGGAACTCTTTAACGATCTCCCCGATGCGTGGGACGACGACGCCCTCGCCTACTACCGGAGCAAGAACGGCCACTGGTGGAAGCTCGTGGCCCGCGGCCCTACCTACGCCTATGTCGAGATTCTGCCCAATGGCGAGGAGATCGTGCGGCTCGCCTACTAGCCGCGCTCGGCGGCGGCATGGGGTGGCTTCGAGGGCAGGAACCGTCGCAGGAGTGATTCCTGCCAACCCGGAAGGACCGGCCAATGGCGGAACGTCAACGAGTCTCCCTCATATTCTCCCTGCTATTCTCCTTTGCGGCGGTCGGCCTGCTGGCCAGCGAGGCCGACTGGCTGGTACTGCAGGCTGAGGGAGAGGTGCTCTGGCTGACGATCCTGATCGTCACGTGTTGCCTTCCCGGCCTGCTCGCCTGGGCGGCGGGGCGGCTGGATCCCCTTGAGCCGGTCTATGCCGTTGCCGCCGCCACCCTCGTCTATTTTGGCGTGATGGTAGGCGTGTTGCTCCAAACCGACTCGTTTCGCATGCTGAGCATCGATTACCGCGAGGAGGTCCCGGAGGTCTTGTTCCTCGCGTGGCTGGCCCTGGTCGGCTTCTACATCGCGTACTATGGCGGAGGGAGAGCGCCGGGGCGACTCGGCCCAAGGGAGGCAATGGACGACGCCACCCGCGTGCGGGCACATCGCTATGCGCTCGGCCTCCTGTTCGTTGCGGGCTTTTTGCTCGTCCTCTGGGTTGTGATTGGACGCGTGCCGCTGTGGAGCCTGTGGGTGTTCGGCGAGGCGAGTTACGGCAGTTGGGTGAGCGAGGGCACCGGCGTGCGCCTGGGCTACCTCTATGCGGCTCAGGAGGCGCTCCCGGCCTGCGTGCTGCTGCTCACCGCCACGAGACGCGTGCGCCGATGGCCCCTGACCTCGTATCTCTTGCTTGCCGCCGTCACCATCCTGTTTGCCGGCCTTGGCGTCCGTGCCCGAGTCCTCCTGATCATGGGGAGTGCCGCGGCGTTCTACTACCTCGAACGCGACCGCCGGCCGTCCGTCTGGCAGCTGGCGGTGATGGGGTTCGTCGTCCTCTACGCCATAGCGGGAGCCCTCGGCTACTACCGAGGCCCTGGCAGAGTCTTTGGCCAGGGATCGGTCTCCCTGGAGACGGCGTGGCACGAGTTTGTAGAGGGTTCGGGCATCGCCGTCACGGCTGCCGCGTACGTGCGGTGGGTTCCGAAGCTTGGGTACGACTGGGGCAAGAGCTTCTTGAGCCTGCTGGTTACGCCCATCCCCAGCGCCTTGTGGCCGGAAAAGTACCTCTTCCTCGGCAAGCCGGCCATCGACGAGTTCATCGCCTACGGGGCGGCCGCCCCCTTTTTCACCATCTTCTATGCCAGTTACGGGCCGGCGGGTGTCGTCTTGGGCATGGGATTGGCAGGGTGGGCCTGCCGCGGCGTCTATGAGTCGTACCGTGCCAACCGGCATGACGTGTTCGCCCAGATCTCGCTTGCCTTGCTGTGGGCCTACTTGTTCCACGCCTACGGGCGCCACAGCATCACGCTGATTGCCTACAGCGTCGTGTACGTCTTTGGGCCGGTCTACGTGGTGCGCAAGCTGATCGATCGATTCCGACGAGGGGAGATATGTGATGCTCGTAGCGCCGGCAGAGCAGTGCCCCAAGCCTGAGAAGCGCAACGGGCAGGTGCCGCGAGTGGTCGTGGCGCACCTCGGGGCACGCATGCACTATGCGGTTCCGGTGGTGCTGCATCGCGCCGGCCTCCTGCATCACGTGTTCACGGATGCCTATGCCGGTGAGGGGAGTTGGCTTCGTCCCATCATCCAGCACTTGCCCGCGCAGCTCGCACGCAGAGGAGCGCTTCGCCGACTCGCCCAGCGCCAGGCGGCAATTCCGGCGGAGAGGGTTACGGCCTACAACCTCCTGGGATTACGCTACACGCTTGCTCTGATGCGGTGTAACGTTTCCGGCAGTGACGCGACGCGCATCCATCTTGGCTATGGCAAAGCCTTTCTGCACAAGATCCTGGCCTCAGAGGTTCTACCACGAGCCACGATGGCCTATGGCTTCACTGGGACGTGCCTGGAACTCTTGCGCGGCGTCGAGGGCACAGGCATGCTCACGGTGGTGGAGCAAATGCAGGCACCCGTACGCATCATGCAAGCGCTTCTGACGGAGGAGATGGGGCGATGGGCCGGCTGGCAGACAAGCGAACCTCTGTGGGATGAGCAGGTCTGGTCGGAGCGTGAGGCCGAGGAGTGGGACCTCGCTGACGCCATCGTTGCTCCATCTGAGCACATCGGCTGTCAGCTCGTCCATGCCGGCGTGGCGCCCTCCAAGATCGCACTGATCCCCTATGCCGTCTCGCTCAATGACTACAATGGCAGGGCACGATGGTACAAGGGGAACCGGCCTCTGCGGGTCCTGTTCGTGGGGCGGGTCGGGTTGCTGAAAGGTATCCCTTACCTGCTCGAGGCCTTGCTGAGGCTGGGGCCCGCGCGCGTGCAGGCGAGGTTGGTAGGGCTCGTCTCGGTCCGTCCCGAGGTCCTAGCCCGCTATTCGCGCGTTATCCACACCACGGGTCAGGTCTCACGCAAAGAAGTCGGGGAGCACTATGACTGGGCCGATGTTCTCGTGCTGCCCTCGCTCTCTGAAGGTTCGGCAACAGTCACCTACGAGGCGCGCGCCTCCGGATTGCCGGTCATCGCCACACCAAACGCGGGCGCATGGGTTCGCGACGGCTACGACGGCATGCTCGTGCCCATGCGAGACGTGGGACGGCTAACCGAGGCTATCGAGTCATTTCTCCAGCATCCTGCGCTCGTTGAGCGGATGTCGGCCGCCGCTCTAGCTGCTGCCGGGTCCTATTCATGGGACAGCTACCAGGCTCGATTGTCCGCCCTGGTTCAGGGCCTTCAGCAGCGAGGAGAGGTGTCCATCACAACATGCCCACACGAATCTATCTGAGCGACGGCCCGACCCAGCTGGCGGCTGTCTCGCGGACCATCGGCGCGTATGCCTGGTTGAGGGGGCGGGGCTGATATGAAGATCCTGCACGTGACACTGGGCTTCTACCCCGCGCAGGCCTGGGGGGGGCCGGTTCCCGTCGTGCATCAGAATGGCACCGAACTGGTGCGGCGCGGCCATCGGGTGACGGTGTACTGCACGAACATGATGGACAAGCGGACCAACATCGCGCCGGGCACCTTTGAGCGCCAGGTCGATGGCATGCGGGTCGTTTATCTTTCCACGTGGCGCCTGCCCTGGTGGCCCGGCACCGTGGGGCCCATCTGGCTGCCCGAACTGCCGGCGTATCTGAAGCGCGAGATACGTGGGTTCGATGTCATCCACCTCAACGGCTACCGCAGCCCGATGATGCTCGCCGCGGCGCAGGCCGCCCGGCGGGCAGGGGTTCCCTTTGTGTGCCAGCCGCACGGCACGCTGCCCGTCATCGTGAACTCGCTCTGGATCAAGCGCGCCTACGATGAGATCTTGGGCCGGGCCGAACTCGGCGGGGTTGCCGCCCTGATCGCCCTGCAGGAGAGCGAGCGGCAGCAAGCGCTGGAGCACGGCATCCCGCCGGAGCGCATCGCCATCATCCCGAACGGCATCGACCCGTGCCGGCGCGGCGAACTGCCGGCGCCGGGGAGCTTTCGCAGTCGCTTTGGGCTGGCCGCCGACCGGCCGATGATCCTCTTTCTAGGCCGCATCAACAAGAAAAAGGGCGCCGATATGCTCGTGGAGGCGTTCAACCGCCTCGATGGCCTGGAGGCGCAGCTCGTGATCGCGGGACCGGATGACGGCCAGTTGGGCGAGGTCCAGGCGCTGATCCGCCGGTACGGCTTGGAGGAGCGGGTGACGCTGCCCGGCCTGCTGCGTGGCTCGGATGCTCTCGCTGCCCTGCGGGATGCCGATCTCTTTGTGCTGCCCTGTCGGGCTGACACGTTTCCCTTTGTCATCGTGGAAGCGTGCTTGGCGGGCACGCCGATGCTCATCACCGATCGCTGCGAGATGGCCCATCTGGTGCGCGAGCGCGTGGCCGACGTCGTGCCGTTTGATGCCGACGCGTTCGCCGACGCCATGCGCGCCCTGCTCACGGACCGGGAACGACGGGAGCGCTACCGGGCGAACAGCGGGGCGCTCCTGGCAGAGACCTTTTCCATCGGGGCGGTGGTGGATCGCCTCGAGGCGCTGTATGCCCGCGTGATCGCCGGGCAGGAGCGACGCGCGTGACCGCTGCACGGGTGCTGGATACGCCCTGGAAGGTGTGGGGGGAGCTGGGTCGCGCCCTCACCTATCCCAGTATCCGGCTGTTGTTTGCCGTCAATGGCATCCCCTGGGGCCGCGGATGGCGCTTCTATGGCATCCCCATCATCCAGAAGCACCGCCGCAGCGCCATGTGCTTTGGCTCGGGCTTGCAGCTGCGCTCGGCGCTTCGCTCCAACCCGCTGGCACCCAACCACCCGGTCACCTTGGTCACCTGGGGGGAGGGCGCGCTGCTCGAGGTAGGGGATAACCTGGCCATGACCGGGGGGACGCTCTGCGCCGCCGAGCGGATCACCATCGGCAACAACGTCGCCATCGGAGCCAACACGACCATCGTGGATACAGACTTTCATCCCCTGGATGCGGCGCTACGCAGGGCCGCGCCCTCCCGAGGCAGGACGAGCCCGGTGTGGATCGAAGATGATGTGTTCATTGGGATGACCTGCCTGATCCTAATGGGTGTGACGATAGGCCGTGGAAGCGTCATCGGGGCGGGCAGTGTGGTGACGGGGGATGTGCCCCCATACGTGGTCGCGGCCGGGAACCCGGCACGGGTCATTAGGGAACAGCTCCCATAGGTTGCGTCGCCTGCCGTATTTCCCTGTCCATTCACTGACACATATAGGGAGGAGATGGCGTAACCGTCTGACCGAAAGGCTGTGATGATGCGGATCCTGTTCATGGCGCAGTGCTATGCACCCGAGGATGTGAGTGCCGCGGTGCTGATCACCGAGTTGGCCACCGACTTGGCGAGACGCGGGCATGAGGTCACGTTCATCACCGGCGCGCCCAACTATCCCCAGGGGCGCGTCTTTCCCGGCTATCGCAACCGCCTGTACCAGGTTGAGCGGCTGGACGGGGTGCGCGTCGTACGCACCTGGAGCTACATCTCCCCCCACAAGACGTTCTGGCGTCGCCTCTTGCACTATGGCACGTACAGCGCGACGGCGTTCTACGGCGGCCTCCTGGCCGGCCGGGCCGACGTGGTTGTCAACTACTCGCCTCCGCTGCCCCTCGGGCTGTCGGCCTGGCTTCTGAGCCGCATCTGGCGCGTCCCCTGGGTGCTGCAGTTGGAGGACCTCTATCCGGACGCCGCCGTAGCGACGGGCGTGCTGCGGAATCGGCTCGCTATTCGCGCCTTTGCCGCCGTGGAACGCTTCCTCTACCGCCGCGCGACGCACATCTCGCTCATCGCGGAGAGTTTCCGCCAGAAC
>JAXGNH010000036.1:0-18033 GCA_040768165.1 Anaerolineae bacterium | reverse complement strand
CAGCGTCCATCCCCCCCACCAGTGTAGGGGCCGGACGCTGTCCGGCCCGCCGCGCCGCGGCGGCGCGCCTTGGTCATCTCATGTGGCGATGCTATACTCGGAGGCGTTGACGACAATCGCGTCGCCCCTGAAACGAGGTGAGCGTCCGTGGCGAACAAGCTGGGCAAGCATACCCCCTATTTCGAACTCGTCGACGCGCAGGCGATGCCGGGCTGCCCCGTGTGCCGTCTGGCATACAAGGCCACCGATCGCTACCTCGACAGCCTGCTGTACGAGGCGGTGCTCGACCCCGACGTGCGCGCCAAGCTCAAGGACGCCCAGGGGTTCTGCAGCCGTCACGCCGAGATGCTCCGTCGGCGGCCCGGGCGCGCCTTGGGCGTGGCGCTCATCTACCGCGATATCATCCGCACTATGGCCGAGCACCTCGAGCGGGGGGAGTACCAGGCCTCTCCCTCGTTCCTCGAGCGGGTGCTCGGGCGCGAACACGGCGCCGCCGCGGCCGCCGAGTCGTTAGGCCGCGGCGGGCGCTGCCCCGCCTGCGTCATCGGCGAACAGTCAGAAAACACCTCTTTGGACCTCATGTTGGCGCACATTGAGGACGATACCCTCTACAGGGCCTATACGGACGGGGAGGGGCTGTGTCTGCCCCACCTCATCAGCGCCTTGGAGCGCGTGTCGGATGCGGAGGCCTTTCGGCGGCTCGTCGAGCCGCAAGTGACGCGCTATCGCGCCATGCTGCACGACCTCGACGAGTTCATTCGCAAGCACGACCATCGCTTCAAGGGGGAAAAGTTCGGCGAAGAGGGAGACGTCTGGCTGCGCGCCATGAACGCCGTGCTCGGCGGCGCCGGCATGGGCCTCAGCGCGCGGACGGGCGGGCGCCGCTCCGACGACTTGGATCAGCCGCGGCGCTGAGGCAGACCCCGCGATCCTCTCCACCCCGTCACGTAGCCCCATACGGCGCACGGGCGCCATTCCATCGCAACACCATGCCTGGGAGGTACGCATGCGCGCGGACGCTCCGCTCTCGACGGGCGACGTCGCCCGGTACTGTGGCGTCAGTCCCGGGGCGGTCTGGAAATGGGTCAAGAAGGGGAGGCTCAAGGCGTATCGGCTCCCCGGAGGGGCGTACCGCATCGAGCGCGGCGCGTTCAAGGCGTTCTTGCGTGAGAACGACCTGCCGGTCGACCCCACCTTCTTTGCGCGCCCGGTAAAGCGCGTGCTCATCATCGACGACGAGCCGACCATCGTCGAGGTGGTGGTGCGCGCCGTGCAGCAGGTGAAGGAGGGCGTCGAAGTGGCCACCGCCGCCGACGGCTTTGAGGCGGGGCTGCAGATCGCGACGTTCAAGCCGGACCTGCTCGTCCTGGACCTCATGATGCCGCAGATCGACGGCTTTGAGGTCTGTCGCACGGTGCGCCGAAATCCGAGCACCGCCCACATCAAGATCCTGATCATCACGGCGTACGGCATCCACGAGAACATCGAGCGGGCGCTGAAACTGGGCGCCGACGACTTTATGCACAAGCCGCTCAATATCCCCTCGCTCGTGTCCAAGGTAGGACAGCTCCTTGAGGCGGCGTAGGAGTGGCGCTCGACAGCCGGCGTTCAGCGCCCGGCGTTCGCGCGCAGAGATCCTGTCGCCGCGGGCTTTTGGCCATTGGCTTCTCGCTCGCCCCCCGGGGCACACGCCTCACAAAGCGGCGGGTGCCAGGTAGCCTGTCACTCCTGTAACCTGCAACCTGGCACCCGCCGTTTACCACGCGCTATCCCCGCGATGGAGTGCTATTCCACCACCACCTGATAGTCCGTCGGCACGATCTGGATCCAGGTGTTGCCCGGGCGCAACGGGATGATGTTGCCGTCGGGGTCATAGTACTGGATCGGCTCGCCGGGAGGGCTCTCCACCCAGCGCGCCTCGACGGCCACGCCGTCGCGGATCACCAGGGCGCGCCCGGCGTCGCTCATGACGATGTCGATGGCGGTCGCCCCGTTCACGTCCTCCACGATGTCCGTGGCGCGGTGCTCGGCGTAAAACACGATGATGTTGTCCGCGGCGATCTGCTCCCCCGTCAACCCCTCGCGATGCGGCTGCCCCTGCACGGAGCGCAGGTAGCGCCCCGCGTCCTCGTCGTAGGCCCAATCGACGACGCTCGACTGAGGATAGGGGATGTGGATCTGGGTGGCAGGCTCGCCGACGAGCGGCGTAGCGTCGAAGACGTACCCCTTGGGGGGCGTGTCGCGCTGGAGTTCGCGCCGCTCGAGATACTCGTGGACGCGCTCCACCGAAGTATAGATGCGGCCGCGCCAGTCATAGCCGGCCAGGATAGAGTAGGGCTGCGGGTGAAAGAACTCGTCCAGGTCTTGGAAATCGGTGGCCTGTGAGATGAGCCAGCGAATGCGGTCGCTGGCGCCGGTGTGCACGTAGGCGGCGTCGTACTGCGGCGCGATGGCCAAGCCGCTGAGGCGGGCGCTGCGCAGCGGGCGGATGCGCTCCGCGTCCGACGCCAAGAACAGTGCCGTGAAGCGGGTCACCGACCAGCCGTCCATCACCTCCTCATAGACGATCTCGGCCAGGCCGAGGCCGTCCTGCGGGCGGATGTTGGGGTCATTGCCGATGCGCGCCGCCAGCACACGGCGGCTGAGCACGGCGGCATCCTCGACGCGCAGGCCGGTGAGCGGGTTCACGTTCGGGTCGGGCGTGGGCGTCGCCGTGGTGGTGGGCGTACGGGTCGGCGTAGGCGTCGCCGTGGCCGTGGCCGTGGGCGGCGGGATGGGCGTAAAGGTAGGCCGAGGGGTGCGCGTGGGCTCGGGGGTCGGCTCGGGCGTTGCCTCGCGGCAGGCGGAGAGAAGCCCCAGCAACAGGATGGCGAGCGCCAGGCCGGCGGCGCCGCGGGCCAACCGCCACCGCATGGCAGCGTCGAGCATCGATCTCATCGCGTGATCTCCTTGGGCGAGAATGGCGGGCTGCGGCGATTATAGCACAGCGGCGGAGCGCGCCGAAACGTTCGGAACTCGTAACCCACAACTCACAACCCATAACGCGCTCCCGGCCCCGTTCTTGACGCTCCCCCCGCCACCGTCCTATAATACAGCCACAATCGGAACGGGAGAGCCGTGCTGGGGGAGCCCGGAGTGCGGGCTGAGAGGATGGGTCACTCCCATCGACCCCTGGAACCTGACCTGGGTAATGCCAGCGTAGGGAAGCCTCGTGGGTCATTCGGTAATTGAGGCCGCTGGCGGAATCCGCCCGACACGTCGGGTGCCGTCGGCGGCCTTTTCGCATGGGAGGGAGAGCGTGAGCGCACCATCCGACGCCCGCCAGGGGCCCCACGTCGTCGTGGTGGCCAACGGCGAGTTCGCCCATCCGCGGCGGCTGGAGGCCGTCCTGGATACCGCCGACGCCATCGTGGCCGCCGACGGCGCCGCCGCGTGGCTGGTGGCCCACGACCGCCCGCCACACCTCCTGGTGGGCGATATGGACTCCGTCGATCCTGTCCTGCTGGAGCAACTGGCGGCGGCCGGCTGCCGCCTGGTGCGCCACCCAACCCACAAGGATGAGACGGACACGGAGTTGGCGCTGCACGAGGCGGCCGCCCTCGGCGCCCGGCGCATCACCATCCTGGGGGCGCTGGGCGGGCGCATCGACCACGCCATGGCCAACATCATGCTGCTGCTCATGCCCGTGCTGGAGGGGGTCGAGACGGCCATCCACGATGGGCGCTCGCGGCTCTTTCTCATCCGCGAGGGCTCCCCAATCGAGGATGGAACGACCATCGCAGGGGAGCCGGGCGATGTCCTCTCGCTCATCCCCCTGGGCGGCGACGCCGAAGGCGTTCGCACCGAGGGGCTGGAATATCCCCTGCGCGACGAGACGCTGGCCTTTGGCCCGGCGCGCGGCGTGAGCAACGTGTTCCTGGGCGCCGAGGCGCGCGTCGCGCTGCGGCGCGGCATCCTGCTGGCGGTGCATACCCCGCGACGACACGTGGAGGAGGTAGAGGAATGAGGGCGGTGGAGCCGATCAACCCCTTCGAGCAGCCGGAGGTCGCCGCTGCCTATGACGGCTGGTACGACACGCCCCTGGGGCAGGTGAGCGACCGCCTGGAGAAGGATCTCGTCTACCGGCTGGCCGACCCGCGGCCCGGAGAACGCGCCCTGGACGTGGGCACCGGCACCGGCCATTGGGCCTGCGATCTGGCGGATAGGGGTCTGGAGGTGACGGGCATCGACGCGTCCGAGTCGATGCTGCGGGCGGCGCGCGCCAAGAACTGCCGTGTGACCTGGAAGCGGGCCGACGTCGAGGCGATGCCGGTTGCCGACGGCGCCTTTGACCTGGTGCTGTCGGTGACGGTGCTCGAGTTCGTGCGCGACCCGGCGCGCGTGCTGGCCGAGATGGCGCGGGTGACGGCGCCCGGCGGGCGCATGGTGGTGGGCGTGCTCAACGCGCGCAGCTCTTGGGCGGCGGCCCGCACCCGCGAGGCGCAGGAGCATGGCGGGCCCTTTGCGTCGGCGCGCTTTTTCGCGCCCAACGACTTGCTGCCTCTGCTGCGTCGCCACGGCCCCACGCAGTGGAGCAGTTCGGTGTTCATCGGCCCCTCGGGGCGCGGCCTTCTGTGGGCCGACCTCCTGGAGTCGCTAGGGCAGCGCTTCGCCAAGGGGCGAGGCGCTCTATTGGTTGGGAGGGTGGATCCATGACAACACATGATTCTGCGGCGCCATCGCACGGTGGCATCGGGGTGACGGCGCAGATCAGTCTGTACCCCCTGGGCCAGGCCGACCTGGCACCTGCCATCGAGGCGGTGCTGGGCGTCCTGCGCAACCACGGCTTGCCGCTGGAGATGGGGAGCATGAGCACCCTCACCTGGGGCGACCACGAGGCGGTGTTTGCCGCCCTGCGCGACGCCTTTGCCGCCGCCGTGGAACATGGGCCAGCGGTGCTGCAGGTGACCCTATCGAACGCCTGTCCGCTCCCCATCCCGCCGGAAGGGGACCGGCATGACTGATACCTGGCGCGAGGCGGACGTGCTGCTGCGACGTCAGGGGGTGCGCACGGCGCTGGCGCGCTACGCCCCGCCGGCGGCCCTGGTGCTGGCCGTCCTGGTGCTCTGGCAGATCGCCACCGTCATCTGGCAGATCCAGCCCTGGCTGCTTCCCGCGCCCGCCGCCATCGCCCGCGCGGGGTGGGAGGCGCGGGCCATCCTCGCGCCCCATATCTGGCAGACGGCGCAGGAGACGCTGTGGGGCTTTGCCGTCGCCCTGGCGGTAGGGCTGACGCTGGGAGTGATCATCGACCGCTCGACGCTGGCGCGCGACGCCCTGTACCCGATCCTCGTCGTATCGCAGACGATCCCCACCATCGCCATCGCGCCGCTGCTGGTGATCTGGTTCGGCTATGGCATCTGGCCCAAGATCATCGTCGTGGGGTTGATCTGCTTCTTCCCCATCGTGGTGAGCACCGCCGACGGGTTGCGCGCGGCCGACCCCGAGATGGTGGCGCTGCTGCGCACCATGGGGGCCTCCCGCCGCGACCAGTTCACCAAGGTGCGGCTGCCCGCGGCGCTGCCCGCCGTCTTTTCCGGGATCAAGATCGCCATCACCTACAGCGTGGTGGGCGCCATCCTGGGGGAATGGGTGGGGGCCAGCCGTGGCCTGGGGGTGTTCATGCTGCGGGCCACCAACTCGTTCCGCACCGATTGGGTGTTTGCCAGCATCGCCATCACGGCCGCGCTGAGCATCGCGCTGTTCACCGTCGTGGCCGCCATCGAGCGCCTGAGCCTCCCCTGGTACTATACCGCCACGCGCGAGGAGCGGTGGGAGGAGCTGTAGGGCGCGGGCACGTTGCGAGTCTGGGTTGTGCGTTGTGGGTTGTGGGTTGTGGGTTGTGCGTTGTGGTTACAGGTTGCAGGTTGCAGGGCGCAGACTTGCGGGCTGTCTGGTGCAAGCGTTTCGCGCGGCGCTCGGTGTAGGGCGCGCACGCCGGTGCGCGCCGGGTGCGGGGACGCTGCCACACACGCGGCGTGGGCCGGACACGGTCATGAACGGCGTGGCGCCACGAGGGGCGCGGGCCGCACGGCGTGCAGCCCCACCCCACTCACGTCGGGCGGAGCGCCGCCGTCCCGGCGGCAGGGTCGCACACAGAGCGCAGATATCGCGTCCGATGAACCGATTTCTTGCATACCGAAAGGGTTGATGAGGAGGAAAGGTGTCATGAAGGACCATCGCACGTCTAGAGTACGCGGCATCGCGCCGCTCATCGGCGCCATGGCGCTAGCCTTCGTCGTGGCGCTGGCGGGCTGTCAGCCGGCGGCGCAGCCGACTGCCGAGCCGACCGCAGCGCCCACCGCCGAACCGACGGCAGCACCCACCGCAGAGCCTACGGCCGAGCCGGCCGCCGAAATCAGCCCCGCCGTGCTGTCGCTGGACTGGGTGCCGAACACCAACCATACCGGCTTTTACGTGGCCCTGGACAAGGGATGGTACGCCGAGGAGGGGATCGACCTGGAGATCCAGATCCCGTCCGACCCCTCGGCAGCGCTGAGGCAGGTAGCCGCCGGCAACACCGAGTGGGGCGTGAGCTTTCAGGAAGAGATCACCATCGCCCGGGCGACCGACATCCCCGTGGTGTCCATCGCGGCCATCATCCAGCACAACACCTCCGCCTTTGCCGCGCTGGCATCGTCGGGCATCGAGAGCGCCGCCGATTTCGAGGGCAAGACCTACGCCTCGTACGGCTTGCCCATCGAACGCCCCATCCTGGAGGGGCTGATGGCGTGCGACGGCGCCGACGCCGGCACTCTCGAGTTCGTCGACGTGGGGTTCGACGCCTTCCCGGCACTGCTGGCCGGACGCGTGGACCTGGCGTGGATCTTTGAGGGTTGGGACGGCGTGCAGGCGCAGCTCCGAGGCGTCGACCTCTCGGTGGTGCGCCTTTACGGCAGCTGCATCCCCGACTACTATACGCCGGTGGTCATCGCCGGTGAGTCGACGCTCGAGGAAAAGGGCGACCTGACGCGCCGCTTCCTGGCGGCCACCTCGCGCGGCTACGCTTACGCCGCCGAGAACCCCGAAGAGTCGGCCGAGATCCTGCTCGAGTACTCGCCGGAGAGCGATCCGGAACTCGTGCGGGCCAGCCAGGAGTGGCTCTCGCCGCGCTACCAGGACGACGCCCCGCGTTGGGGCCAGCAGGAGGAGGACACCTGGGTGACGTTCGCCCAGTGGATGTTCGAGAACGACCTCCTAGAGCAAGAGATCGATGCCACCGCGGCGTTTACCAACGCGTACCTTCCCGAGTAGGCGCTAGGCGCCCGCCAGAGTGAGCGAATGGTACGCTGATGGAGCGCTGATCGACGCAGGTCTGGGGTGTATCGCGCCATGCCAGGTGACCGGACCCAACACGTAACCCAACCGTCGAGCCTCAGTGCGATGGGCATTCGCAACCGGCGGGAATCTGCGGAACATCAGCGGAAATCAGCGTACCATCGGATTCCCATGACACCGAATCACGGCAGAAATCGAGCATCAGTTTGAGCGACAGCAATACACTTCCCGTCGAGTTGCGCCGCGTGTCCAAGGCCTTTCGGGTCGTGGACCGGCCGCAGGGCGGCCCCGACGCGTCGTCGGAGACCGGAGACCGCGCGCGGGGCCCACGCATCGTGCCCGTGCTGGACAACATCTCGCTGTCGGTGGCGCGGGAAGAGTTTGTGACCCTCATCGGCCCCAGTGGCTCGGGCAAGAGCACCCTGCTGAACATCATCGTCGGGCTGATGCAGCCCGACGAGGGGGAAATCCTGCTCCACGGCCAGCCGACGACGGATCGTATCGGGCGCGTAGGGTACATGCCGCAGCGCGACCTGCTGCTGCCGTGGCGCTCGGTCCTGGATAACGTCCTGTTGGGGCCGGAGGTGATGGGCCGCGACCTGGCCGAGGCGCGCCGGGAGGCGATAGAGCTGCTGCCCCTGTTCGGCCTCGACGGCTTTGCCGACCACTACCCCGCCACCCTCTCCGGCGGGATGCGGCAGCGCGCGGCGCTGCTGCGCACCTTCCTCTGCCGCCAGGAGATCGTGCTGCTGGACGAGCCGTTTGGCGCGCTGGACGCCCTGACGCGCCGCACCATGCGCCGCTGGCTGTTGGGCGTGTGGAGCCGCTTTCGCCAGGCGCTCATCCTCGTCACCCACGACGTGGACGAGGCGATCGCGCTCTCTGATCGGGTCTACGTCTTTTCCGCGCGGCCGGGCCGCATCGTGGACGAGGTGTCCATCGACCTGCCGCGCCCGCGCGACGAGCCCGACGGCGCCGCCGCCGGGCTGGCGCCCTACCGCGAGCGGCTGTTGGCCGCACTGGGGTTGTGACGAGATGACGCAAGGTGTGACAAGGGCGCAACGCGTGACGAACACGCAGCGCGTGACGATTACCAAGATGGGCCACGGCGCCGGCAGGGCGGCAGCGGTGTACGAGGGAGAGGTGGTCCATGCCGACGACCGTATGGTGGTGGTGCGCTGCCCCTGGACGCGGGAGGAGCCCCTCGACCTGGGCCCGTTCGTGCTGGAGGCGGGCGACGTGTTCGTCGAGTACTATTACCGGGACGAGTGGTTCAACGTCTTTGCGGTGCACGGCGCCCACGGCACCCTCAAGGGGTGGTACTGCAACATCACCCGGCCGGCCGAGATCGAGGCCGACGCCATCCGCTGGTTCGACCTGGCCCTCGACCTGCTGGTGCTGCCCGACGGTCGCGCCACGGTGATTGACGAGGACGAGTTCGAGGCGCTGGCGCTCCCTC
The DNA here is from genome assembly GCA_040768165.1 of Anaerolineae bacterium. Lineage (GTDB taxonomy): Bacteria > Chloroflexota > Anaerolineae > UBA1429 > UBA1429 > DUUT01. The sequence continues at coordinate 9,257 of JAXGNH010000036.1, read as the reverse complement.
CCGAGACCGCCGAGCGCGCCCAAGCCGCCCTATCCCGCCTCCAGCGCTGGGTGCGGGAGCACCATCCCCCCTTTGACCACGCCGTCGCGCGCCCGCCGAGGCCGCCCGCAGCGGTGGACAGCAGCAGCCATTATGGCTAGAATACCCCATCGCGCCATGGTTATCTGTCGGTTGGCGCCTGCCCACGTTTTGCCTAGAGGATGTTGAGGACCATCGGTGGATCACACGGGCGAAAAGCCGCGCTACGCCGTCATCGTACGCCTGCCCCGCGCCGTTGAGGTGCGCATCGAGGACGCCTATCTGAGCATGTTGGGCGCCACGCGGCCCATCATGGGCTACCACGTGACCCTCTTGGGGCCATTTTACATCCTCGATCACTGCGAGGCGGTCACCACCCAGCGCGTGCAGGCGGTGTGCCAGCACACCGAGCCATTCGCGATTCGCCTGCAGGGGTTGGGCACTTTTACCGAGCAGGACAACAACGTGGTGTACGTGCGGATCGCCGATCCCTCGCACCTCGCCGCCCTGCACAACAACCTGCTGCGCGAGACGGAGGACGTCATCGTCCCCCAGAACGAGCGCTACCGCGAGTGGACGGCCGAGCACTATATGCCGCACGTCACCGTGGGCCTCGGCATGATGGATAGCGAGCTGGCCGAGTTCCTGCGCGGCAGCTTTCGCTTCGAGATCGACGATACCCTCGAGGTGACGCGCCTGTGGCTCGTGGAGCAGCGCCCCAGCGGGCCGTGGCAGTACGTGGCCGAGTTCGCGCTGGGGAACTGCGTGGAAGAGTCAAAGCCCACGTGGGAGCCGAACCAGCGCGCATGAGACGCGCCTCCACCGCCTCGAGAAGGTGATGGGTGCCATGTGGCGCCCACCTTCCCGAGGCGGTGTTCTGTGAGCCGGGCGGGCCGGCGCCGGCTAGAGCTTGACCTTTTGTCCCAGCTCGGGGACTACCGTCTCCTGCATCCCGAGTTCCCGTAGCCCCTCGGCGAGTGACAGCGCGGCCTCTTCCTCGCCGTGCACCAGGAACGCCCGCTTGATGCGCCGCGGCTCAAGCTTGTGCATGTACCCCAGTAGCTCGTCGCGATCGGCATGGGCGCTGTACCCGTCGATGCTCTCGACGCGCGCGTTCAGCCGATAGCGCTCTCCCAGGATCGGGACCGTCTCCTCGCCGTTCAGAATGCGCCGCCCCAGCGTGTGCTCCGCCTGAAAGCCCACGAACAGCACCGTGTTGCGACTGGACTCGATGTTGTTCTTCAGGTGGTGGAGGATGCGTCCCGCCTCACACATCCCCGAGGCGGAGATGATGACCATCGGGTCGCGGCGGTCGTTGAGCGCCTTACTCTCCTCTACCCGCCGGAGATAGTCCAACTCGCTGAAGCCAAAGGGATCGCGGTGCTCCAGCATAAAGGCGTGGGTCTCGGCGTCATAGTACTCGGGGTGCAGGCGAAACACCTCCGTGGCGTTGATGGCCAGGGGCGAGTCCACGTAGACGGGCAGCCGGGGGATGCGCTTGCTCAGGGTGAGGCGGTGGAGGGCATAGACGATCTCCTGGGTGCGCCCGACGGAAAAGGCGGGGATGATCACCTTGCCGCCACGGGCGTGAGTATCGTTCACCACGCGCTCCAGCTTGCGCTCGGCGTCATCCGGCGTGTCGTGGAGCCGCACGCCGTAGGTGCTCTCGGTGATGAGGTAATCGACGCCGGGCACCACCTCGGGATCGCACAGGATGGGCATCTCGTCACGCCCCAGGTCGCCGGTAAAGAGGAGGCGGAAACGCCGCTCCCCCTCCTCTACGTCGAGCACACACAGCGAGGAGCCGAGGATATGGCCGGCGTCAAAGAAGGTGAGCTGCACGCCGGGGCCGATCCAGGTCGTCCGGCCATAGTCCATACTGACAAAGTTGTTCAGGCTGCGGGTGGCGTCGGCGGTGGTATAGATCGGCTCCAGGGGCGGCTCCCCACGGCGGGCACGCTTCTTGTTCAGATAGGCGACGTCCGACTCCATGATGTACGCCGAGTCGCGCAGCATAATGCTGCACAGGTCGCGGGTAGCAAAGGTGCAGTGGATGTTGCCGCGAAAGCCGGCGCGCACCAGGTTGGGGATGTTACCGCTGTGATCGATGTGAGCGTGAGACAGCACCATGGCATCGACCTTGGCGGCGTCGAAAGGCAGGTGGCGGTTGCGCTCGAACGCCTCCTGGCGAGGCCCCTGGAAGAGCCCGCACTCGAGCAGGATGCGACTGCCGTTGACGGTGAGCAGGAACATGGAGCCCGTGACGTTGCGCGCGGCTCCGAGGAATGCGATCTGCACGATGCATCTCCATGGGTGGTGTAGTGTGGCCTCGCCTCATTATGGGCTCTGAGAAGATACTGTCAACCAACGTTGAGCGGGTCACAGGTGGCAGGTCACAGGTTACAGACGCCAGCGAACGGCTTGGGTCCAGCCTGTAACCTTCAATCTGTAACCACTCTCCCTGCTCGGTCGTTGGCGGTCGGGGGGTGGGGGCGTATAATGGGCGCTCCACTCGGCCGAGGCCGGGTGGCGGCCGGGTTGGGGGGCGACCGGGCCGCACGGCGACCTTGGCGTATCGCGATGCACCCGTGGGGTGTTGTGGCACATGTCACCATCCATCGCAACCGCGCGACAGCGTGCGGAATCACATCAGGGGGTACGATGACCGCAACCGACGTACGCATCGAGCCGGTGACGAGCCGCCGAGACCTCAGGGCCTTTATCATGTTCCCCTTTCGCCTCTATGCTTCGGACCCCAACTGGGTGCCGCCGCTGATCCGCGACCGCCTCAAGCACTTTGACCCGTACCACCACCCCTTTTTCGAGCACGCCGAGGTGCAGCTCTTTCGCGCCGTGCGCGACGGCGAGACGGTCGGCACCATCGCCGCCATCGCCGATGAGGTACACCCCAAGGTGTGGAACGAGCCGGTGGGGTTCTTTGGCGAGTTCGAGACGATCGAGGATTACAGCGTCGCCGAACAGCTGTTCGGCGCGGCGCGCGCCTGGCTGGCGGAGCGTGGCCTGGGTGTGATGCGCGGCCCTATGAACCTGAGCATAAACGACGAGTGCAGCCTGCTCATCGACGGCTTTGACGGCCCTCCCGTCATCATGATGACCTACAATCCCCGCTATTATCTATCTTTTTTCGAGCGCTTTGGGTTCGTCAAGGCCAAGGATTTCCACGCCTACAAGCTCGACATCGCCAGCTATGGCCCCAACCTGGAGCACCTGCCGGAGCAGGTGCGCCGCGTCGCCCGCATCGCCACGGAACGATATGGCATCACGATACGTCATGTAGACATGAAGAACTTTGACCGGGACGTGGAAATGATCATGCCGATCCACCGCGGGGCGTGGTCGCACAACTGGGGCGCCCTGCCCATGTCCGACGCCGAGTATCGCCACCTGGCGGCGACCCTGCATTCGGTGGTCGACCCGGAACTCACCTATCTCGCCTTTCTCGACGACAAGCCCATCGGCTGCTTCGTGGCCCTGCCCGACCTGAACCAGGTGGCGCTGCACCTCGGCGGGCGGCTCTTTCCCACCGGCTGGCTCAAGTACCTGTGGTACCGCCGCAAGGTCACGGGGATCCGGGTGCTGATCATGGGGGTGCTCGAAGAGCACCGCCTCAAGGGGGTTGAATCCCTCTTTTACCAGGAGGGGTGCCGCGTGGCGGTGCGCAAGGGGTACCAGTGGGCCGAGATGTCGTGGATCCTGGAGGACAACTATCGCGTGAGCCGCGGCATCGAGACGATGGGCGGCCAGGTGTACCGCACCTACCGCATCTATGACCTGCCCATCGCCTGACGACCCCGCAACCCCGAGCTGTCCAGGGTTCGGGATGATGACGCGCTTTATCGCAGGAACACTTCCCAGAGGTCCCCGCGCGGCGATCGTCGCGCACCGCAGGGTAACGGCGTGAGGCCTTGGGGAGGTGTTCCACGACGGTACTACATACCACGAGCGATTGAGACGAGACCCGTGATGAGACATCACACACACCTTCCAAGCCTCCCGCTACGCATCGTAGCGATCACCGCGGCCATCGTGCTGTTGGCGCTGGCCACGCCCGTGTGGGCCGGCATCGGCGCGCAGCAGCCCGAGCCACCGGCCGCGGAGACCCCACCTGCGGCGCCCGCCATCCATCTCCAGGCGGCGACCTTTGCGCCGGCCGCGGGTGAGACGCCCGACCTCCCCGCGAGCCTGGCGGATGAGGGGCCGTCCCTCTCCACCCTGGGCGCCGCCGAGCAGGCTCTGGTGCAGTTCGAGGGGCCGATCCTGCCGGCGTGGCGCGAGGCGCTGGAGGCGACCGGGGCCAGGGTGGAGGGGTACGTCCCCGATTTCGCCTACCTGGTGCACCTAGACGGCGCCTCGATGGAGGCGCTGCGCGCCCTGGAGGGCGTCATCTGGGCCGGGCACTACCTCCCCGGCTACCGCGTGAGCCCCGACGCCGCGGCGCTGGCCGCGGCCACGGCCGGTGGCGCCGGCGACGAGTTGCTGCGCGTCGACCTAGAGGGGGAGTCGGCGGCGCTGCTCGCCAGCCTGCCGAGCCTCGGTGTGCGACTGGTGGCTCAGGAGGGGGATACCCTCACGGTGCAGGCCGATGAGGAGGCCCTGGCGGCTTTGGCGCGCTTTCCCCAGGTGTCGTGGGTGGGGCGCATGCCCGGCCCGCCCAGCATCCGAAACGACGTGGCCACGGGCCAGGTGCGCGCCGACCGCGCCTGGTCCCTCGGGTATCAGGGGACCGGCCAGATCGTCAACGTCGCCGACACGGGGCTGGACTCGGGCCGAGACCTCTCTCAGGTGTCGGGCGACATGCACGCCGACCTGGACAACCGCGTGCTCAAGATCGACTCGAGGCCCGTCTCGTCGCTCTGGGTGGGGATGCTCTACAATCCCCTAGACGCCGACGACGCCGCGGACCGGGACACGGGGCACGGCACCCATGTGGCCGGCTCCGCTGTGGGCAGCGGCGCCCGCTCTGGCGGGCTGTACCGCGGCGTGGCCCCCGACGCCGGCCTGACGTTCCAGGCGCTGGAGCGCTACTGTCGTTGGACACCCTCTGCGGGCCTTCCCGACGGCTACTACCTGGTGGGCGTGCCGGCCGATCTGAACGAGCTGTTTGCCCAGGCTCACGACTGGGGCGCGCGGGTGCACAACGTCTCCTGGGGCAACAACGAGGAGGGCTACTGGGGCGCCTACGATGCCTCCGCGCGGCAGGCGGATCAGTTCGTCCACGCCCACCGCGACGCTGTGATCGTCGTGGCGGCGGGGAACGAGGGGCGCGACACCAACGGCGACGGCCTCACCGACCTCTACAGCGTCGTGCCGCCGGCCACGGCCAAGAACGTCATCGCCGTGGGCGCCACCGAGAACTATCGTCCGAGCTTGTCGCCTCCCGCACCCTACCGCACCTATGGCGAGCGCTTTGGGGGCCTCTTTCCCGACCTTCCCATCGCCGCTGACCCCATGGCCGACGCCGGCATCAACGGCCTGATGGCCACCAGTGGGCGCGGCCCGACCCTCGACGGCCGCCTGGCGCCGCACATCGTGGCGCCGGGCACCTGGATCGCCTCGCTGCGCTCCAGCGCCTCCGAGAGTGCCCAGGGGTGGGGCACGCTGAGCCCCGAGTACATGTACTTTGGCGGCACGAGCATGAGCGCACCGCAGGTATCGGGGGCTGCCGCGTTGGTGCGCCAGGCCTACGCCGCCCGCGGCCACCAGCCCGGCGCCGCCCTGGTCAAGGCGACGCTCATCCACTCGGCGCGCGACATCCCCGGCCAGTACCCGGGGTACAACGAGGCGGGGGCGATCGCCAACCCCAACGAGGGGTGGGGCGCACTGGACGTGGAAGCGGCGGTGCAGGCCGCGGTTGATCATGAGTACGTCGACGAGACGCGCGCCGTGGCCACAGGCAACGTCGCCAGCCACCACTATATCGTCAGCGATGCCTCTCAGCCCCTGCGCTTCACGCTGGTGTGGACCGACCCCGCCGCCCTGCCGTCGGTGAGCAGGCAGCTGGTGAACGACCTGGACCTGGAGGTGGTGGACCCCGATGGCCGCGTCTACCGTGGCAACGCCCTCACCGGCAGCTGGTCGACGCCCGGCGGTAACGCCGATCGCCTGAACAACGTCGAGGCGGTGCGCATCGCCGCGCCGCGGGCGGGCGTCTATACGGTGCGCGTGCGAGGGTACAACGTCCCCCTGGCGCCACAGAACTATGCTCTGCTGTCCAGCGCCCCCGAGCAGGCCTCGGCACCGCCGGCGGTGGTGGTGCGGCTGCCGCTGATGGCGCGCAACGCCGCCGCCCCGCGGCCGCCCGTCACCCCCACCCCCGGCCCGTCGCCGACCCCCGTCGCGACGGTCACGCCCCTGCCCACGACGCCCGTGGCCACCCCCACCGTCGCGCCCGGCGAGTTCCGCGATGATTTCGGCGTGCAATCGAGCATGTGGGTGAGCACCACAACTAATACCTACTCCATGCGGTACACCACCAACGAGGCTTATACCATCCGCGTGACGCCGGCAAAGCACAAGGTCGGCTCCCTTCCCGGCGTGACGGGCAGCGCCGACATGCTGCTGGAGGTGGAGGCGCGCACGACGGTCACGACCTCCCAGGCGTACGGACTGATCTTTAACTCGGGCGAGGGTGCCAGCGGCCGGGAAGAGTACCACGCCTTCCTCGTGTCGCCCAACGGCTGGTGGGCGCTGCTGCGTTGCGCCGCCGACGGCGACCGGCTGGAGGTGGAGTGGACCGAATCGCCCGCCATCGCCAAGGGAACCGCCACGAACCATCTCGCCGTGCGGCGCGAGGGGACGCGCGTGGAGCTGGCCGTCAATGGCCAGGTGGTGGGCCTCGTGGAGGGGAGCGCCTACACCGGCGGCAATCGTTTCGGCATGCTCGTCGCCTCCTGGGGACCCGACCCCGCCGAAGCGGTGTTCGATGATGTGCGCATGCTGCCGCTCGATGGCGGCGCGAGCATGCAGTCCATCACCGAGGGGCGCATCGTGGAGGGGAGCAGCGGGGTGGTCGCGCCGCCACGCTGACGGCGCGCCGTCTCGAGGGGCCGCCCGGCGCGCTCCGGCGAGCGCGCCCTACACCGCTGGAAGCCGCATCGACGGACGTGGCGTCGCCTGTAGGGGCCGCACGCCGATGCGGCCCGGCGTCCGCTGCCGGCGCGCACAGCGTGCGCGCCCTACACCGCCGAAAGCGCGCATCGAGGAACGCGGCGTCCCTGTAGGGGCCGCACGCCGACCGCCGAAAGCGCGCATCGACGGACGTGGCGTCGCCTGTAGGGGCCGCACGCCGATGCGGCCCGGCGTCCGCTGCCGGCGCGCACAGCGTGCGCGCCCTACACCGCTGGAAGCCGCATCGACGGACGTGGCGTCGCCTGTAGGGGCCGCACGCCGATGCGGCCCGGCGTCCGCTGCCGGCGCGCACAGCGTACACCGCTGGAAGCCGCATCGACAGACGTGGCGTCACCTGTAGGGGCCGCACGCCTGTGCGGCCCGGTGGCGCCGCGTTTCTGGTACTCCGCACGCATACATCGGCTCTCTGACTCGGGTTGCGGTTTTTGTCATTACGATTATAATAATCGCGAATATAATAACGGCATAACCCGCGACATGGAGCTGCGATGTTTGTCGATCGTACTGACGAACTGGCCACCCTTGACCGCGCCTACCGCTCCGGTCGCGCCGAGCTGTTTGTGCTGTACGGGCGCCGGCGCGTGGGCAAGACGGAGCTGCTGCAGGTCTTTTGCGCCGACAAGCCCCACCTGTTCTTCGTCGCCACCCTGGCGTCGGATGCCGAGCAGTTGGCGACCTTCTCCCAGGCGATTTGGCGCTTCACCCACGCCGAGGCCCCGGCGGGGTTTACGTTTCCCTCATGGGAAGCGGCCCTTGCCGCCCTGGCCGACCTGCCGGGTCGGCCGGTGGTGGTGCTGGACGAGTTCACCTACCTGATCAGCGGCAACAAGGCCATCCCCTCCATCCTCCAGAAGGTCTGGGATGGCGTGCTGCGGCGGACCCAGGTCATGCTCATCCTGTGCGGCTCGTACATCGGCATGATGGAGCGCGAGGTACTGGCGTACCAGGCCGCGCTATATGGCCGGCGCACGGGGAGCATGCTGCTGGAGCCCCTGCGCCTGCGTAGTGCGGCGGCATTCTTCCCAGGCTACAGCCCCATGGAGCGCATCGCCGCCTGGGCGGTGTTGGGGGGTATGCCATACTATCTTCAGGCGTTTACGGATGGCTTGGGAGTGCTCGAGAACGTGCGCTCCCAGATCCTCGATACGCGGGGGCTGCTGTACAACGAGCCCCTTCTCTTGGTATCGGAGGAGTTGCGTGAGCCACGCAACTACTTTTCGGTGTTGCACTGCATCGCCCATGGGCACACGCGCGTTGGGGCGATCGCCCAGCACGCGGGAGTGGGCGTGCCCTCAACGGTCGGTGCGTACCTCGACGTGCTGCAACGCATGCGGCTGGTGGAGCGCCAGGTACCCGCCACCGAGCGCCAGCCGGACAAGAGCAAGAAGGGGATCTATCGCATCTGCGATCCCTTTCTGCGATTTTGGTTTCGCTACGTGCATCCCCACCGCGGCTCGCTGGAGATTGGCCTGGGGGATGCGGTGCTACAGCAGCGCGTCGTGCCCACCTTTGCGCAGTATGTGAGCTATGCCTTCGAGGACGCGGCGCGAGAGCACGTGGCGGACTTGGCCGTGCAGGGGCGCCTGCCGTTTCTGCCGGAACGCATCGGGAGCTGGTGGGACCGCCACACGGAGATCGACGTGGTGGCCGTCAGCGATGCCGATGGGGCAGTGCTGGTGGGCGAGTGCAAGTGGTGGGACAGTCCGGTGGGCATGAACGTCCTGGAGGAACTCAGACGCAAGGCCATGCTCCTCCCGCTCGAGGGGCGATGGACGCATGTGTGGTACGCCCTGTGGTCCAAAGCGGGCTATACGCCGGAAGTTCAGGCGCTCGCGGGGGAGGAGGGCGTGCTCCTGATGAGGGTCGAGGACCTGCTCGAGGAGGGTGATCGATCGCGTTGACGAGACGAACCGTAAGCACGAGCACGCCCGCACGGCGCCAGCCCGCGGCGCGCACAGCGTGCGCGCCCTACACCGCTGGAAGCGCGCATCGACGCACACAGCGTCGCCTGTAGGGGCCGCACGCCTGTGCGGCCCGGCGACCACGCCCTACATCGCCCGGAGACACGTGTCGCGTGAGGTGGCGCCAAT
>JAXGNH010000035.1:0-20827 GCA_040768165.1 Anaerolineae bacterium | reverse complement strand
AGCGCCAGCGAGTTGCGCATATGGTGGCAGATCATCGTGCCCCTCTCGGGGCCGACGCTGGCCACCATTACCATCTTTGCCTTCAACGGCGCCTGGCAGGACTGCCTGGGGCCCCTGATCTACCTCCACTCCGAGCGCCTCTACACCCTCCAGCCCGGCCTCACCACCTTTAGCGCCGGCGGCGGCATCCCGCTGTGGAGCTGGATGATGGCGGCCAGCGTGGTGGTGATGCTGCCCATCCTGGTGATCTTTTTCCTGGGCCAGGGATTCTTCTTGCAGAGCGTGAGCCTCACCGGCCTGCAGGGGTAGCGCACGCGCGACGGCTCGGGCGTCCCGCCCCACCTTCCGGGCCGTTGCGCCGCGACGTGGGGTGGCGCGCTGATGGTGCGCCGGAGGGCGATGGACAAGGAGCCGTTCGACATTGACCGGGCCATGCGCCTGGTCGCCGAGGCGGTGCGCCCTTACCCCAAGGCCGCCCTGTTCGAGCTGGCGGAGGCCGGGTTTGACGCGCCGTTCGAGCAGCTCGTGGCCTGCATGATCTCCATCCGCACGCGCGACGAGGTGACCCTCGTCGCGGCGCGTCGCTTGCTGGAGGCCGCCAACACCCCGGAAGCGATGGCGGCCCTCGAGCCGGGCGCCATCGACGCCCTCATCCGCCCTTCCACCTACCACGAGGCCAAGGCGCACCAGCTTTACACCATCGCGCGCGCCATCCTCCGCGACCACGGCGGTTCGCTGCCCTGCCGCGAGGGGGTGCTGCGGTCGTTCCAGGGCGTCGGCCCCAAGTGCGCCCACCTCGTCCTGGGGATCGCCTGCGGCGAGCCGTACATCAGCGTGGACGTCCACGTCCACCGCGTGACGAACCGCTGGGGCTACGTCGCCGCCTCGCGCCCCGAGGCCACCATGAGGGCACTGGAAGGACGACTCCCCCGCGTCTACTGGGTCGACATCAACCGCTTGCTGGTGCCCTTTGGCAAGCACGTGTGCACCGGCCGCCTGCCGCGCTGCTCCCGGTGCTCGCTGCTCAGCATGTGCCGGCAGATGGGCGTCACCGCGCACCGCTGAGCGGTAACGCGCCGGTCAGATCCCTGGCGAAGCGCCGGCTAGGGGCTTGGCTCGCTCGCCGCGCCGTCCTCGACCGCTGGTGTGGGCGTCGGTGCATCCTCGCCCTCTACTTCGCTTTGCGTCGTTGGCGTGTCTCGCGGGGTGTGTGCCGCCTCCTCATCGGCCGTCGGTGTCGCCGTGGCCGTGTCGGTGGCCGTCGGCGCGGGCGTCTCTGTCTCCATGGGAGTCGGCGCGTCCGTCGGCGGCCGTGTCTCGGTGGCCCTGGGCGGCGCCAACGTTGGTGTGTCGGTTGGCGTCGCGGTGGGCGTCGCCGTGGCCGTCGGCCGAGGCGTCGCTGTCGCACTCGGCGCATGCGTCGCCGTCGACGTCGGGGTAGGCGCGCCCGTCACCGTCAGAGTCGCGCTCGGCGTCGCCGTGGCCGTGGCGGTCGCCGTCGCCGTGGGCCTTGCCGCTACCGCCGCGCCCAGGGCGCCGCGCGCGACGAGCGGCAGCCAGATCCAGGGGGCGAGGTCCGCGGGCGGCTCCGGCGTCGCGCCGTGGCCCCGCATCACCAGCGGGAAGAACGTCGGGCTGCCCACCACGACGTCCAGCGTGTAGGGCCCTGCCACCGCCGTGTTCCCCACGGCATCCGTCGCCTCCACGTGGAGCGTGTAGCGCCCGCCGGACGTGAGGCGCGGCACCCAGGCCCAGGCGTCGCCCTCCAGGGTCGCGTCTGCCCGGGTGACGGCGCCACCCGGCGCCGTCATGCGCACCCGCACCCCCGCGATTCCGCCCCCGTCGGTGGCGACGCCCGAGAGCACCGGGTCGCCCGCCCGGTAGATCGCCTCCAATCCGGGTGCGGCCCGCAGGGCGCCATCGTCGGGGTCGAGGTAGAGGACACGGATGTGCTGCGTGCCCGTGACGACCGGCGCCGCGGTGTCGACGCGGTAGGTGCGCGTCAGCCCATCGGAGCGGTTGCCCGCCCCATCGTAGGCATATACCGTCAGCGTCTCGGTGACGCCGTCCACCGCCGCCAGCGTGCGCCCCGTACACCAAGCGCCCGTAGGGGCGTCGCCCGGTGTCACCGCGAGGGGCAGCCGGCTGGTGATCCCGCCCCGCCGGAGGTGCAGCTCCACGCGGCGCGCCAGCGCGTTATCCTGCACGCCGCCGGCATACGTCAGGGCGTTGGGATTCACGATACCGCCGGCCAGCGCCGCCTGGAGGTCCGGATCGAGGGTGACGGTCGGCGGATCGCGGTCGACCACCAGCGTCACCGCCGCCGACCAGGCGCCCACGTTGCCCAGAGTGTCGGTGCCGCGGGCGCGCAGCTCCACCGCCTCGGCACCGGCGAGCGCGCCGGCGTTCCAGGCGCAGGCCCACCGTCCACTGTGCGCTTCGTCCTGCGCGCAGTCGGTGGTACTGGTGGCCCCTCCGGGTAGCCGCTTGGCCTCCAGCGACACACTCGCGAACCCCGCGAGGTCCTCGGCGGATCCCGTGACGAGGTTCACGCCCGTCCTGGCATAGCCCTGCGGGGCGCTGATGGCCACCTCCGGCCCAGTCGTGTCCACACGCTGGTGCAGCCAGAGCCAGTCATACTCTCCATGAACGCCGTCTGAGAGAATCGCCACCACCTCGGCCGCCTTGGGGCCGAGTCCGGCGTTGATGGTGCCGAGAAACGTGATCAAGACCGTGGCACCAGGAGGGATGTCGCCCAAGGGAACCGTCGTCGTAGCGCTACCATCCGCAAAGCGCGCGGCACCGTAGAAGCGCAGTGTGAGGCTCACATTGTGCGCCGTATCGCCTGGGCCTTGTACAAAGCGATAGACATACCGGAGTTCTTGGCCGTCGCCCGCGGGCGCACCAATGGTCACCCCTGGGACCGCGACATCCGGTTCCCCGTCGAGATCGGCGTCCAGTTGGCCGCCCGGACCGATGAGGCCATCCGCAAGATAGCGGACGACTGTCACGTTCGCGCCGGTCAGGGGCGCACTGGTGATCCCCGCGAGGGGCGCGTCGCCGGCCGCACTGTGGACATCGACGCGCAGCCAGTCATCCGGGTCAGTGGCACCACCGGCACGATAGCCGCCGGCCATCGTGCCGTTTTCGACAGTGGCCTCCAGGAAACGCAGGCCTGCCTCCGGATCCTGCCCCCCGTTCGGACAGGCTCCCGCCGTCAAGCCCGCCCACGCATAGCGCTGTGCCAGCGTGATCGTGCGCCCGCCGTCGGCCCGCGCGGGCCCGGTGATGGGGTTCCTGCTCGGCATCACGGCCCACGGTCGCAGCGCTCCCTCCTCGCTGGCGAGCGCCAGCAGCTTGAGCGGCGTCGCCGCCGGGTTGGTGATCGCCAGATCGCTGAAGGGGATGCGGATGTCGGTCAACGCGGGGCACGCCGACGCGGTGAGGAGCAGGTGCGCGTCGTCTAGCACCGCCTTTTGCATCCACTCGGTGCCATTCCAGGCGAGCAGATAGGCCGCACCAGTGCCCGCCACCCACACAGCATAGTCCGCCGCCATGGCGTCGCCGCCCGTGCTCGGCAGGTGCACCACGTCGCTCGCTTCCGCGCCGAACGGGTCGTAGGCATCGGTGGCACCGCCCGGCGCAGTGTCGAGGTAGACGAACAGGTCACCGTCGCCGTCCCAGTTGGCGCCGGCCCAGTGCAGGCGCAGCGCCTCATCATCCCAGGTTACGTAGAACCGTTGCGCATCCCGCGTCGTCGCCGTCGAGGTGACGTGGTTGGAGCCGACAAGCGCACAGCCGCTCTCCATCCACCCTCGATAGCCGAGTGGCGCCCACAGCGCCGAGTCGCTCGTCACGAGGTCCGGCGTATTGGGGCCATCCACGTGGATCGGCCCGACGATGCGCCAGCTCCAGTTGCCGACCGCATCACGGGCGCCCACGTGCGCCCAGTACACCGTCAGATCGTTCAGTGCCTCTTGATGATGGCGCGCCCCGTCGGCCGCATGAGTCGTAGCTGCCGCGCCAAGAATCGTGGGGGATACCCTCCAGCTCGCGTGGTAGCCGGCGATCCCCGAGCCGTCCGTTGCCTCGGTCCAGTCGATCGCCAGAGGCACGGATGCGTCGTATACCACATCACCCTCGGCCAGCTGCACGACACTCGCGCCCACTTGGGAGAGCGTCACGTCCACGACCGCCGGCGGCGTCGTATCCACGGTGACGTCCGCCGCGATCTCGCTGCGGCGGCCGGCGCCGTCGATGGCGCGCACCCGCACCGTCTCGGTCTGCCCATCAAAGGTATCTCCCGGCGCCTGGAACCAGCGGTACGCCCAAGAGCCGCCTGCGAGGGACGCGTCGCGCCAAGTGCCGTCGGCACCGATGCGCACCTCTACCTTGTCCACGGCCCCGGTGACCGTGCCGGCGAGATCAACGCTCCCGGGCTCGACCTGGTGTGTCGTCGTGTACACGGTGCGTGCCAGGGTGATCTCGGGGGCGTGCCTCGCCACGCGGACGGTCACGACGTCGGGGCTCGGCTGCGCCACGCCGTTGGCGTCGGTAGCCACCGACGCGAGCACATACATGCCGTCGGTGGGCGGCGTCCACTCCGCCGACCAGATCGTGGCTGTAAGGATGCCGCTCCCCCACAGCGCGCTGTGCAGAGGATCGCCGTTCACGCTGACCTCGAGTGCGCCGAGGGAGGCGGCCGCCGCGGCGCCGCCTCGCACGGTGACGGGGTCGAGCGTCGTCAACACCGCACCGTGGGCCGGCTCGAGAATGGAGGACGACACGGCGGCCGGCGCATAACCCACCGGCAGGTCGCCGCCGAGCGGCGCGGGCGCGGGCTGTACCACCACCTGGGCCGCCGGCGCCAGTGTCTGCGTGCCGCCCGCCCAGTCGGTGGCACGCGCGATCACCTCGCGTACGCCGAGATGCCCCTCGTCGGGGGTCCAGGCCGCCTCCCAGTAGGCCTGGGTGGCCTCGCCGCGCGCCCATTCGTGCGTGCCGATGACAACCCCATCGACCGTCACGACCACCCGCCGCAAGCCATCGACGGCATAGGCTGCGCCGCTGATCATCGCCGCGCGCCCCACGTAGATGGTATCACCCGTCTGCGGCGTGATGAGCGAGGTGCCGGTGCCGCCTCCCGAGGGGTGCATGTAGAGGGGCAAGTACTGGTAGTAGACACGCTGCTTGTAGGTCAGGGGGAACCAGATCCTGTGCTCAGCCCTGCCGGCGGGCCGCACGTCAGCCCGATGCGGAGCCATCGCGGGCCCAGGAGTGACGCCGGCGACCCGCGGCGCCATCAGAGAGCTGCCGCTGGACGAGGCGTCCGCGTACTGCACGGCGATATCACGGATGGCCGCAAAGAACGCGTCGTCCACTACGTGGTCAGCCAGGCCGTCGGCACCATCGTTACCGCCCGACTGGACCGCGTAGCGCTCGCCACCCACCGTGTCGCGGATGCCGACGTAGACCCTCTGCGAGCCGGCATCGAGGGCGATGCCGTACGGCCACCACTTGGCTTCGGACGCCACGACTGTGATGCAGCCCGGGTCCCCGGGCAGGCTGACGGCGCAGGCCGTGTCGACGCGTAGCAGGCGCCCGGGCCAGGATTCGCCTGGGATGATGGTCGTGACGTACAGATCACCGCTGCGCGGATCGACGGCCAAGCCCTCGGCGCGCCCAAAGAGTGAGGCATCGGTGTAGGGAGCGTCGGAGCGCAGCACCGTCTCGGCGCCACTGCCGTCGAAATTGGCCCGCCGCACTGCATACCACTCCGCCGTGGCGCTGTCTTCATCCCAGTACACCTTGCCGGCATCGAGATCCAGGGCGATCCGTCCAGGCAAGCTCAGCCCCTCGACGATCACCTCGTGTCCCGTGCCATCGGTGCGAGCGCGTTCCACGGTGCCGTCCCAGCCCGTTACCCAGTAGAGATAGCCGCCGGCCGGATCGAGCGCCAGATCCGACGCGTAGGAGGGATCGGTGGCGAGCACCGTCTCCACGCCCGTGCCATCGAGGTTGGCCCGCCGTATCTCGGGCAGCTCCTCCCCCGCGCCCATCCATGACCAGTACATCTTGCCCGCGTCCGAGTCGGCCACCAGCCCCCGGATGTTGCCCTCGGTCGAGGGGAAAGCCTCGACGCAGGAGCCGTCGAGGCACCCCTCTATCGCGGCGCGCATGATCACGCCCGCATGGATCCAGTAGAGGTGCTCGGCCACCGGCGTCGGCCCCCCGGGGGTCGGCGTGTAGGTCGGCCTCGGCGTGCGCGTGGGCGTGGCGGTGGCTGTAGCGGTAGCAGTGGGCGTGGGGGTGCGCGTCGCCGTGGAGCGCAGGATCTCGAGTTCCACACCGTGCACCAGACTGCGGCTGCCCCCGTCGCGGTCGCAGAAGAACTCGAGCAGCCATTCCCCATCGCTCGGGGCGCCCCGGAAGGTCGCCAGGGGGTTCTCCGGACGGAACGCCCCCAGGTAGGGCGAGGCCGTCTCGGCGATCCCGGTGGGCGCCTCGTCGTCGAACTCGCCCCAGCCCGGCTGGTCCCACCGGCTGCTGCCGTACTGCGCGCTCGAGGTGGTAGCGTGCAACACCACCGCGCGCCGGTCCGGGCTGTACAGGGTGATCCGCATCGGGGCCCGCGGATCGTCCGCCCCCGGGTCTAGGCGTAGGCGCACGTTGATATCGCGCACCCAGCCCTCATCCGCCACCATTACGGGGAACGCGAACCTGCGACCATAGACCTGGGTGGTGCCCACGGTGGACCAGCGGTACAGGCCCCAGCCGACCGGCGTCGGTGTCGCGGTGAGGGTCGGCACCGCCGTGGGAGTCGGCGTGCGCGTTGCCGTGGGTGTCCGCGTCGCCGTGGCCGTCCGCGTCAGCGTGGGCGTTGGCGACTGTGTCGGCGTGGGCATGGGCGGCTCTGCCCAGGGGCGCCGCCCGATGGCCAGGTAACCCGAAAGCTTGGGCAGGCCCGCGGGAAGCTCTTCCACTCGCACCGCGCCCGTCTCCAGGTCCATCGATTCCAGGACGCGGCGATGGGTCGAGTACCAGATCATGCGGTCGGCATCCGCATCGACGACGAGATCCGGGTGCACGGTACCGGTGTATACCGTCGTCACCTCGCGGGTCGCGAGGTCGCCGCGGTAGATGTGCCCCACCTCGGTCCAGTACAGGGCCCCACGGCCAAGATCGATGGCGATCGCGTCGGGATCACCGCGCGTCTGGAGGACGATCTCCCCCTCGCCCCGCCCCGCGGGCGCGTGTTCGATCACGTCGGCCCAGTCGTTGACCCAGTAGACGCCGCCCTGTCCATCAGGCACGACGCTCCGGATCCCGGCATCTGCCAGATGCCGCTCCAGTGGCTCTTGACGGGGGGCGCCGCCATCGAGGTTCTGCTCCCAGATCTGGTCGGGGAAGCGCTGCACCCAGTACATGGTGCGCGCGGCGCTGTCGATCGCCAGATCCAGATCTGGGCGCGCGCGCCGACGCAGGGTCCCTGCGTCCAGTCCCCCCGCCCTCCATGGGCATGCTTACGATGCACTGCCCCGCAACACCATACAGGGTACTGGTGGCAGCATCCACCGCCAGGTGACTCACGCCACCCGCCGGCCCCATGGCTGCCCATGCCCGCCGGTCCGAGTACGCGAACGCGAGTGGCCCCGAGGCGTCCATGGCGCCGAGCACAAGACCGTGCTCCCAGTCTCTCGTGGTGAGGACGGTTTGCGCCTTGCGGGCATTATCGGCCGCGGTAAGGTCGGCACGTCGTCCCGCGACCACCACCTCGGCGGCGTACGGGCCAGCGGCGTCGCCACGCCAGGTCACGTCGACCTCGGCTCGGCCGCCGGCGGGGATGAGGCCCACATCATAGACGACGCGGCCGCCCGCGCTGCTTCGCAGGCTCCCCTGCGTCCCACTCGTCGCAAGCACGGTGACCGTGCTAGGCACCGTCAACGTCAGCACGGTGCCGGGCGCCGCGAGGGCGTCGTTCGTCACCACCAGATGGTAGCGAATCTCCTCGCCCACGCGCCCCATGGTGGGCAGGCTGCTCTCGCTGAGAGCCAAGTCCGTCGCTAGCGCCAGGGTATCGGTCGAGGCGTTGTTGCTCAGGTTATGATCCGGGAGGAAGCGTGAAGCCACGCTCGCCAGGTTCGCCAGGTCACCCTCCGCGTCGGCGCGGAGGGTGAGGCGCAGGACAATGGTCGCCAGCGCATTAGGCGACAGGTCACCGAGGGCGCACGTGAGCACGCCGTTGTCGGGCGCCTCGCAGTCCCCTCGACTCGTCTCCGCCGACATGAGGGTTGTCTGCACGGGCAGAGTGTCGCTGACCACCACGTCGGCCGCCTTGAGCGGGCCGGCGTTGCGCACCGTCAGCGTATAGACGACGCCTCCGGCGAGGTCATCATCAAGGGCGCGCTGCTGAACGATGGAGAGATCGACCGTCTCAGTGCGACCGGGCGTCAGGCCAAGGGCCAGGCCTCGCACCACGGCGGGGGTCTCCAGGCTGCTGGCGCTGCGCCGCTCCACGTCGTAGGCATGCAGGCGGTGGCTGCCCAGCACGCGCCAGTACAGCACCCTGCCCGTGGGATCGACCACCAGCTCCTCGACGATCTGCGCCACCGGGGTCGGCAGCTCGACCACCAGGGAGGGGGCCTCGGCGCCGACCTGCTGGCGCATCAACCGTGTCGCGGTGGAACCGTTCTCAGCCCAGTAGGCCGTCTGCGACGGCGCGTGGTAGACGATGGGGCCCTTGGTGTAGCCGGCAGGAGAGGCCGACCCGGGGAGATTCTGTGGGGCGAACTCTCCCAGGTGCGACACGTGCACCATGGTCGCGTTCGCGTCTGTATGGCCGGGTTGCAGGGTCCAAAAGACGCGGTGGCCGGCCACGTCAAGATCGTAGGCCTGCGGAGACCCCTCGGTGTACCGGCCGGCCGTCGGCAGGGGGTAGGAGAGCATGACGGGTGCGGGATTGGTGCCGTCCAAGTTGGCGCGGTAGAGCGAGCGCTCCCCTCGCGGCCAACACGATCGGGCCCAAGGTAGTAGAGATAGCCGGCGTCGCTCGCCGCCCGCAGGGTGGTGGCGGACTCGACCTCGGCGATGGTCTCCGGCGCATCGAGGTCATTGCCGGTGCGCTGGATGCAGTTGACGCCCTCCCACCAGTCATCCCCTGATAGGACCAGTAGATGCTGTCATGGGCGGCATCCAGCCCCAGGGCAAAGGGGCCCGGGATGGCCCAATCGGTGAACTGACTGCGGCTCCATTGCTCCACAAAGCCCGAGCCGTGCGTGTCGGTGTAGGGCATCTGCAGCGTGATGACATGCGTCAAGTCGAGGTCCGAGCGCAGGAGGGCGCCGCTCGCATCGGACCAGTAGAGTTGGTACTGCGACGGCTTGGCCACGGCACAGCGCCCGTTCGTGTCGCACGCCGTGAGGGAGGCGCCACTCCGCTGCAGGCCATCCACGGTGCCGGTGATTTCCTTGCGGGTGACACCGTTCGCCGTGCTGGTCGCCTCGGCAGGCGTTGGCCCCGGCCAGTTGCGGCTGACCGTGCGGAGGTTGGCATCCTCGGCCCACCCCTCGTAGGTCGTCTTGGCGCTGGTGCCCTGGCCACTGTAGGTCACGGTGAGGCCGACGCGCGGCGGCGCCGTGTCGATCTCGCCGCGCCAGTGGTTCCAGGTGGCGCGGGCATCGTTGCGGTTGCCCATCTGGTCGCTGCCCGTCAGGTCGATCTGATACTGCCCCTCGAGCCCGAGGGGGACGGGCCGACTCCAGGTGCTGCTCACCACCTCCACACCAGCCTCGTCGGGCACAAAGGCGCTCCAGGCCTGGTAGAGGCCGCTCACCTGCTCGGGGGTCAGCTCCAAGGGATAGGCCATGGCCTCATCCAGCGATCCCACATAGTCGGGGTGACCAGCCCCGGCCGCGTACCCCAAGGTGACGGTGCTGCGCCGGTCGGCGCCGGCGATGCCGGTCCGTTGCACGCCGAGGGCGGCACGCTGCCCGTCCACGTACAGCACGTGCCCCCCCGCTCCCACCGTGTGCACCACCATGTGCCAACGCCCATCGGCATAGTCGTGGCCGGTGGAGGCGATCACTTCCTGCTGGGCCGAGGAGCCGGTGACGCCATAGAGGTTGCCATCCGCCAGGTAGAGCGCGCGGTCGCGGACGACGACGCCCCTGTAGTTGCGCGTGACGGTGGCCAAGCCACAGTCAGCACACGTGGTGTTGAGCCAGAGGATCAGGCTGTACCCCTCCAGGGGCAGGTCCACGTCGGAGACCAACACCCCCTGCGCCGCGCCGGCACACGAGACGCCCAACCCAAAGCGGCCATCTGCCCCGACCGTCGGGCACGCGGCACGGCACGCCGCTTCGCGCACGCCGCTGGCGAGATCGCGGAAGGCGGTCTCGCCCGGCAGTTCGTCCAGCATGAGGTACATGCTCGGGTCGGCGAGGCCATCCACCACGTCACGCGGCATGAAGGCGATCTCCATCTGGGCGAGGCCGCTCGCCACCTCCCCCGGATCGGTGATGCCGCCGCCGATGCCTAGAGAGGCCGTCACCGGCGAGGCGATGCTAGCGCCGTCATGCTCTAGTGGTCCCACAGTGGGCGGCGTGCTGTCGAGGCGCAGCGGCACCGCGATGGTCGTCTCGTTGCCATCAGATACGGCGTTGTCGATCGCACGCACGGAGACGGTGTACTGTCCAGTGGGATAGACCCCCGCCTCGCCATCACCGTCCAGGCGACCGAGGATATAGTCGATGGCCCAGGTGTGTGGCGTGGTACTGGTATCCACGTCGGCCAGCTGCCAGCCGTCGTCGTTCGGATCGAAGCGCACCGCGACGCTCTTGATGCCGCTGGCCGGCACCTTCGAGGCGGGGTCCACGACCGTGCCCGAGAGGGCCACGCGCCACCGCCCGGTGCGCGCGTCGTGGAGCGCTCGGACGATGGGATTCCCGTCAACGTCAATGCTGAGGTCGGGCGGCGTGCCCTCGACGTACAGCGTCGTGGAGGACAGGGGCGACTGCGCATGCCCCACCGTGTCAGTGGCGCGCACCGATAGGGTATGGGCGCCCTCCTCGCCGGGGAGGTCGAGGGCGTAGGTCCAGTGTGTGGTGCCCGAGGCGCGCTGCCATGCCCCATCGTCCACGCGCACGTCAACGAGGGCCACGGGCGAGGTGGGGTCAGACGCGGCCCCCCAGATGATGCGCGTGCCACCGGGCGTAACGAATGGCGGGCTGGAAAGGCTCGCCGTGGGGAGGTCGTTGTCGATGACGAGCGTGTGGTCACGCAGCAGCCGCGAGATCCCCTGATCCGGCGCCGCCCCACCCGCGTAGGGCACCAGCCGCGTCGACGCCTCGGTGTGGATCGCCGCGGACTGTGAGGGCACCTTGGCCGGCACGGAGAGCTGCAGGCTCTGGGTGACAGCCTGATCACGCGCCAGGTTGAACGTGCGCGTGATGGTGCGCCCCCCCAGCACCGCCGGCAACGTGGTGGTGACCACGCCCTGCACGTACATGTCGGTGAGCAGGTCGTTGCGCAGCGTCATCGTGTAGGCGAGGCTTGCCCCGGGCATCGTATAGTCGCCGGGGGCTGTTGTCTCGGTGACGATGGTGACGGGGCACTCGTTCCACGCCCGCGGGTTCAGGCGCAGGGTGGGGTCAGCGTCGTTGAGACGCTTTTCCATCGCGTCGGTCAGGCCGTCGCCGTCGGTATCGGCCAGCAAGGGGCTGGAGGTCACCCAGGTGATCTTGCCGGGGGCATATTCGAACGCCCAGCCACGCGCCTCTTCATAGTCGGACAGCCCGTCGCCGTCGGTATCGGCAACGGTGGGGTTCGTGCCCAGACGGATCTCTTCGGCGTCCGAGAGGCCATCGCCATCGGTATCGGGCGTGCGAGGGTTCAAGCCGGCGCCGCTGCCGTCAGGTGCCCGCCAGTTCACCTCGAAATAGTCTGACAGCCCATCACCGTCCGTGTCCCACCGGGTATCATCGGGATCGGATCCGCCCCCGGGGGCCGACGCGGACAGCAGGCCGTCGCCGTCATAGTCCCGATGTGCGGGGAAGTGCAGCCCCTTGGGCATGGTGTTCACCAGCCAGGCGGGCAAGTTGCGGGTGCGCCAGGTGCTCGCCCAATCGAGCCGGTAGAAACCGTCCAACGTGTCGGGCACCACGTCCAGCACGATGTCGTTGCTCAGGTTGATGCGCGCCGTGCCCGTCACCGCCTTGGTGGAGCAGCTACTAAAGAGCCAGCAGCTCGACGTGGGCGCCTCGTACGCCATGTAGAGAAAGAGGGGCTGCATGGCGTTCACGCCCGGCGCGAGCACCCCGCCCGGGAGAACGGTGCCATCCGTGGACTGGTAGCCATAGGCGGAGGTGATCGGCCCTCGCCGGCTCGAGGCCTGGTACTTGGTCACGCTCACCGGTGGGTAGCAGTTGGGACCATACTCCGAGGGATAACAGACCTCCGGATAGACGTCGGTAAAGGTCTTTTGGTCGAACCACTTCATGGAGCCGCCGACGGCGGCGAGATAGCCGGCGTACCCTGCCGCCCGCCAGTGCTGAATGGTGGCCGCCAGGTCGACGTTGGTGAGCGCCGCATTCGCCGCGAGGAGATAGTGCAGCTGGGTGGCTTTGAGCGCATCGGCCGTCCACAGCGCCCGATCCTTCATGCTGTCCGGCATGCGACTGTAGCCGTCGTACCTCTCCTCAAAGTCGCGATGGCGCACGGTGTTCAACAGTGTCGCCTCGAACAGGAGCTGGTTGCCCTCCTTGAGCCCATCTTCGGGAGTGCGTAGCGACATCCCCACGTCTTCCATCACGAGGAGGTCGTCCCGCTGAAAGTCGACCAGCACCTCTGCCTGGTAGAACATCCCGGCCAGCGCCTTGGTGAACCAATCGGCAAAGCCAGTGATCCCAAAGAAGCCCAGGATCAGGTCGATGAAGGAGGCGATCGCCACGATGATCGACCCGATGACTGAGAGCGAGATGGCGAACAGCACGATCGCCAGGATCGTGGCCGCGATGGCGGCCGCCAACCCCGAGTAGAAGGCCACGCTCCCGGCTGAGGCCCCGCCCGAACAGGCGCTATAGATGAACGATCCCCACGCCATCCCCACGCTGATGACGGCGCCAATGACGGCGGCAGCACCCGTCGTGCTGGCGATCTTGTTGATGGTCCCAAGGGTCGAGCCGACGGCGCTCGCCATGCTGACTCCGGCCGTCGAGGCCACCGACATGGCCGTACGGACGACGGTATAGATCTGCATCGCCAGGCCGATGCCCTCGCTCAGTGTCGCCAGCACGCTAGACGCGAGGGCGAGGTCCTGGGCCACCTCCGGGCTGGCGAACTGGGCCACGATGCCCAATATCCCCGAGGTGATCGCCAGACCGATGCCGGCCCACATGGCGACGGTGGCAATCCCCTTTTCCACCCGCCGACCGATGGTGGAGGCGTCCTCCAAGGCCGCCTTGGCCTGTGCCAGCTGCGTCGCGTCCGCCTGGCCGGCGCCCACCTTGCCGACCAACTCCATGATGGCGTCGACGTCGATGACATCCTGCAGCGTGAACAGGTCGCCCACCAAATAGTCGGGTGCGGCGCCACCATAGGCGTTGATAATCGTGTCGATGCCGCCGGCAATCTCCTCGTCGCGCTCAGAGGCACCGCCGATCTCGAGGGGGATGCCCCCCTGCTCGACGATCGCACCGACACCATCATGGAGGGCACGGTATATCTGCTGCAGGAAGAAGGTCTGCCCCGCCACATAGTCCGCGTTCTCGCCCTCGCCCGCCACGGCATAGCGCCGCGCGAGTTCGACCAGAGACGCGGAGAGGCTGAGGGCCCGCCAGCCCTCCGTTGCTGGATCGTAGGCATAGGTAGCCCAGGACAGGCCCGCCATCACCTGCCGCTTGGCGCCAGCCAGGTTGATGTCCAGCCGGTGCGAATCGCCATAGCCGAGGCCGTAGGGGCTCCAGGCGGCCTGACCATAGCCGTGGTCGAGGTTGTAGCTGGTGAACGCCTCCTCGCGGGCGAACATCACCGTCGGCGTGACGGGGCTCGCGGGCGACGCGCCGAACGCTGCGCTCAGGACGCCCACCGTGTCGGTCATGGCGATGGTGGCCATCGCCCGGTCGGGGTCTGATGCGCGCCCCGTGGTGACAGACAGGACGTTGGGAATGCCCCAGCGCTCCGTCTCACTCACGGTGTCGTTGGTCGCATGGTCAAAGCGGCGCTTGAGTTCGGCGACAGTCGTATCGCGCGCGCCGTCGGTGGCGCGCCCCGCCAGGAAGGTGGCATCCAGCGCGCTCTGCAGCATCAGCAGGGCGGCATCGTCGCCCGGATCGGGGTCGACGGCAGGGTCCTCGCGCACGATGGCATAGTCCACGCCATGATTTACCTGCAGGTCGAGGCCGGTGAGATACCACTCGGCCGGGTAGGTGGCGATGACCTGCTGCACGTTGTTGGCGCGGCGCGTGCACTTGCCCTCTCCGTCGCGCTCGACGCAGACGTCGTCCACCAACCCCTGCACACTCCAGACGAGGTTCACGTCGGGCGACAACGTCTTGCTGCCAGACTTTTCGAACAGCATGCGCCCCTGAAACGCGACGCGCTCACCGCTGTTCGGGTCGGTGACGAGGTGGACCGGAATGTAGACAGCGGCGTTGTTCCACTGGTCGCCCGTCTCTTGCAGCGAGATGCCATAGGCGGACAGCACATCGAGAGACGGTAGCAGGTCGAGCGCCTCTCGCATGGGCACCCACAGGTTCATCTCGAGCATCGGAACGAGCTTGATGTCGCCATTGGCGTCGGGGTTCAGCGAACACGCCTCGGCGGGATCGTCGCCCCTCGCGTGCGCCCGGCTCACGCAGGCGTCAAAGAGGGTAGCACCGTCCAGATCCTGAATCTGCCCCTTGTCGTCGCCGCTGGGCCAGTCGAGGACGTTGTAGGCGTACCACAGGTGCTGCGCGTCCTTGGGGCGGAGCTGCAGATCGAGGTACGTCACCGCCCCGATCGGAATGTCAGCTATCGTGAGGCCGAGAGGGTAGGGGCCATAGTCATAGTTGGTGGGCGAGTTCGGGTTCTTGCCGCGAAAGATCCTACCCGAGAGCGCCTCGAGGGAGGCAGGGCGGCCCTCGGAGCCCACACCGCCCACAGAGCGCGCCGAGGCGGAGAAGGGAGACAGGTCGAGGTGGTCGGGAACGCCGTCGTTGTCGTTGTCCAGGTCAAACAGGTCCGGGATGCCGTCGCCGTCCGTGTCGAGGGGCGTATCGCCGGGGCCCCATTCGAGTAGATCGGCCAAGCCATCGCCGTTGGTATCCGCGGAGAGGGGGTCGAGGTACCAGGTCTTGCCCCCCATGGCAAAGCCGGCCACCTCGACGGCGTCGCTCAGGCCGTCGCCATCGGTGTCCCACCCATCGGGCCGGCCGTCGAGGTCATAATCGGTGGTGGCGGAACTCGTCCCCAGAGCCCGCTCCTCAGCGTCGGTCAGCCCATCGCCGTCGGAATCGGCGTTCGGATCGGCCAAGGGGGCGGCGTGCCGCAGGCGGTAGAGGGAGGGGCCCTCCATCGTCTGGGGCGCGGACACGGCGTCCCCCTCCCCGTCCGTTTCGCCGAGGCCACGGGCGGCGCCGTCCGCCAGCGGATCGCGGTGAGGGTCCCATGAGGAGGCGAGGCTCTCCCGTGCCTCCCGAACCACCCGCTCACGCTCCACGTCCTTGAGGCGCGACTGCTCCCGGGCGTGCTGCTGCTCCGAGAAGGCGACCACGCGCTCGGCCTGCAGTAGCGGCGTGGCGATCATCGCCAGGATGATCAAGAGCGCCAGGGTCGCCTCGACGCGCCGCGAGCGAGTGCCCCACGCCGCCAGAAGAGAGAGGAGCAGCGCCAGGGTGGCTGCCCCCAGCCCCAAGGACAAGATCCAGTCCGTGGCCGCGCGCCTCTCGGCAGGTGCCGGGCCGGTCGCCGCCGGCGCCCCCTGCCCCCCCGCCGCGGCGCCGGGCAAGGCCGCCAGGGTGCCGCCATCCGAAAAGTCAAAGGTGATCGACAGGTCGGCCCGCAAGCGGTAATCGCCCTGGGGAGCCAAGACCACGTGCAGGATCTCACGGAGCGGCAGGCCGGAGGCATCGAGCCACAGCTCGCCGTCGCCCGTCATGCCGGCGTAGGCCTGTGGGAGTTCCAGGCGCACGCCGGCGGGCAGCTCGCCGCCCGCCTGCAGCGCGCGCTCCATCTCGCCGCGCACGTACTCGGCAAAGCGAGGACCATCGACGTCAAAGGCGTAGCGCCGGATCGAGACGCCGTTGTGCGTCTCCTCGCCGAGGCTGAGGGCATTCTTTGTGGCCGCGAGGAACGCCATGAGGTCGCCCTGTGGCGCCAGCCAGCCGGTCACATCGGGCGCCTCTTCCCAGGCGCCGTCGCCCTGTCGCGCTGTGACGCGGTCGCCGTCGATGCGCATCTCCACGCGATCCTCGGCCCTGAGCACGCTCCCACCCTGCGACCACAGAGCGAGTTCGATCCGGCGGGACGCGGGTTCGGCCGCGCCCTCGAGATAGTAGCGCTGCGCGCTGCTGGAGCGGCCGGCGTTCGCGGGAAGCGCGAGAGGCACCGTCTCCTGGGTGACGTCGGCGCTAAAGCCGTAGGGGCCGGCCTCGCGCGCCAGGCGCCAGGCGTCCCGGATGGCGTTCCGCGCACTGAGCCCGCCCGCGAGTCGCGACACGCCTTCCTCGACCGGCGCGACAAGCCGCTGCACGGCCGAAGCGGGGCGCACCACACCGTCGGATGCGAGAGGGGGCGTGGCGCTGACGAGAGGGGTCGCGCTATCCGCGAGAGCCGAGCCGGTGAGGACGAGCAGCAGCAGGAAGAGCAGGGCGACGGTGTCGCGATAGCGAGCCATGATGTGTGCTCCTCGGAGAGAGTGCATTGTTTCCGAGGCTGGCGCTTGCGTTCCCGCCTCGGGATGCCGAGCCGATGTGCCGACCGCCTCCCACAGGGGATCGGCGGGGATTCCCGGCACGCTGGAGTGATGGCTCGGCCGCCCGGGCGGTCTGCCGGCTCCAGTCCCATGGTACGGGCGTTGCCCCCGTCGGAGCAGCCGCGATGGCTATCCATCCGAGGGACACGGATCAGGGACGAGACTATGGATGCGCCTATCGAACACCGGTACACAATGTACCACAACGAAGAGCACCGCGCAAGCCAGCGCGGCGGCACGGGTCTACCCAGGATACTGGGGTCATCGAGCGCTACACCGTTCGTTCGCGGCACAGCGCGCGTCATATGCAACGCCCCTTACCAGCCGCCGGCCCTGGCCGCGGATGCTGTCGGATGTGGCTCCTGTGAACCTGGACGCACCCCGGCGTCGCCTGGGCATGAGAACGCCTCGGGGACTGGACAGCTCCGGTCCTCCCGAGGCGCTGATGCTTGCCACCAAGATGGCGATGTGTCGGGGGCGATGCCCCGATGTAGCGGGCAGCGAGGCCGCCCCTTACGCCGCCTCGGCCGCCTCGTCCCAGGCCACGTCGACGTCAACGAGGTCCTCGCCGCTCAGAGCGCGCTCCAGCGCCACGCCCTCGAGCACGTCGAGCACCCAGGCCTCGGCGCTCTCGCGCGTGCCGAACATCATGTCGGCGCGGCCGTAGAGCCCCTCATCCTGCACCATGGCGTACCACATGCCGCCGCGGAGCGGCATGATCAGCGACATCACCTCGCCGAGCCCGCCGTCCAGCGGGCGTTCTCCGCGCACCTGCCATTCGTGTCTATCGATCATCACAACCCCTGTTACCCTGTATGTAGGCCAACGACGTGCCGCCAGGCCCAGCCAGCAGACGCCCAACGCCGCCACCGTGAATGTCGCCACCATGCCCCCGCGCCACGCCCATCGCGCAGCCAAGCTGCATCCTCAGTCTATCCCCTTCCGAGAGGGGGAGCATCGGCCGACGGGAGAGAATCGGGACCGGCCCGCGTGGGGGGCTGCGTCCTGGCCAGGTGGCGAATGCCGGCGCGACGGGCCGCAGGCCGTCAGGGCCCGGTGCCACGCCGACGTGGTAGAACGATGTTACGTCAAGACCCCTGTGGCTCCAAATCGCCGATTCGGGCGTCACCCTTTGGCTCTGTGGGCGCCTTGCGACACACTGGGCCGGCGTCCACACAGACAAAGGAGCGTCCCCATGGCGAAGGTGATCGTCGGCACGAGCGCCCTCCCCGAGGCGGAGGTCGATCGCATGAAGGACGCCATCATCGGCTGGCTGCGCCACGGCTTGCCATACCTTTTCGTCGACCGCCAGGGTGGGGAACCGAACCGGCGGTACGTCCAGGCGCGCGAGATGGCCGTGCGGCGCAGCGCGCTTGCCCCTCCCGCCTCCTAGCGCTACCATGCCCCCAGCACACTCGATGGAGGCCCGCCCATGACCGCCCTCGCCAGCCTCGCCCTGCGCGTCGGCGCCGACCGCCGCCACCTCGTCGGTGGCGACGGCGCGCCGGTGCTGATCCACGGGGACACCGCCTGGTCGCTCATCACCGCCCTCACGGAGCACGAGATCGACGCCTACCTGCGCGACCGTCGCGCCAGGGGGTTCAACGCCATCATCGTGAACCTCATCGAGCACAAGTTCAATGGGCCCGCCACCCGCGCCGGTGAGACGCCCTTTGCCACCCCACCGATTGGACGACGCCCAACGAGCGCTACTTTTCCTCGCCGACGGCGTCCTCCGTCGCGCGGGTGCGCTGGGGATACGCGTGTTCCTGGCGCCCATCTACCTGGGCTACGCGGGCTCTGACGAGGGGTGGTACGAGGAGGTGCTGGCCAACGGCGTCGAGCGCTGCCATGCGTACGGACGCTTCCTGGGGAATCGCTACGGTGGCCTGGAGCACATCGTCTGGCTCATGGGGGGCGATCGCAACCCCGGCTCGACGCTGCCCCACGTCGATGCCGCCGTGGCCCGGGGATCAAGGAATCGGGCTTCACAACAGTTTTCAGTGCCCATTGCGCCCCTGGAGCGCTCCGCCGTCGAGGAGTATGGCGCAGGCGGCCGGCCTGGACCCGCCAGTTCACCACTCCATACCCATCAGCTCGTCCATCCTGCTGCGCGCCGACGACGCCGCGAGCCGACGAGGCCCTTTGTGCTCATCGAGTCCACCTACGAGGGGGAGCACAACGCCTCGGCGCTACAGATCCGTCGCCAGGCGTACTGGGCGATCCTAGGCGGCGCGGCGGGGCAGTTCATCGGCAACCGCCCCATCTGGCTCTTTGACCCCGGCTGGCGCGAGGCGATGGACGGCCGCGCATCGCGCGACATGGTGCACCTGCGGAACCTGTTCACCCCGCTCCCCTGGCACACCCTGGTCCCCGACTGGGGGCACCGCGTGGTCACCGGCGGACTGGGCGAGTTCCATGGGCTCGACTATGTGACGGCCGCCCGCGCGACGGACGGCTCCCTGGTCGTGGCCTACCTCCCCTCACGACGCCCGGTGACCGCCGACCTGGGCGCCCTGGCGGGTGACCGCGCCGAGGCGCGCTGGCATAATCCCCGCACCGGCGAGGAGACGCTCATCGGCACGATCAACACCGAGGGGAGCCGCGCCTTTGAGCCGCCCGCCGAGGGGGATTGGGTGCTCCTTCTGGACGGCAGGTAGTCGCAGAATGGTCACGGGGGGCGGCGTCCATCGGCTGCCCTCCGGCCTAGACGCCACCTGCCGCAGCCGACCCTACGCCGGCGCGGGCTGCCGCGCCTCGCCACCCAGCTCGGACGTGCACTGCGGGCAGCGCGTCGCCTTGATGGCGATGGTGCTAAAGCAGTACGGACATTCCCTGGTGGTGGGCGCGGCCGGCGCGGGCTGAGGCAGTAATCGGCTGACCTGGCGGATCAGCAAAAAGATGGCAAAGGCGATGATGAGGAAATCCACCACCGTGCCGATGAACTGGCCATAGTTGAGCGTGACGGCGCCGTTGGCCTGCGCCTCCTCCAGCGTGGCAAAGTGACCGCCTCGCAGGGTGAGGAAGAGGTTGGCAAAGTTGGTCCCACCCAACAGGAGACCGATAGGCGGCATGAGGACATCGTTGACGAACGACGTCACGATCCTGCCGAACGCCCCGCCGATGATGATGCCAACCGCCAGATCGACGACGTTCCCGCGCATCGCGAATGCTTTGAACTCTTTTAGCATGGTTGCTGCCCCTTTCTGGGGTGCGCCTGCGTGCCACGGGCGCATTGTACGTCGCTCACCCGAGGTACGTCAACGGGGTGTCTAGAGCGCCCCTTTGACACAACCGGCTCCGGACGCTATCCTTCGCTGCACCACTCGCACCAAGCATCACCCATTCCCCCGCCGGAGGCCCGCAGGCTCCGGCCATCTTGAGGCTACTATGCGCGTTCGACTGCCCTCCGGGGCGCGTTTCCCCCGCGACGCCTGGCTGCTCATCGCCGTGTCCGGTGTCCTGTCCGTCAGCTTTTACGGCATCCATAACCTGCTGCGCGTGCTCTATGTTCTGCGTCTCGGGCATGGGCCCGAGTACGTCGGGCTGTACAGCGCCTCGAGCGCCCTCACGTACATGGCCATGGGCCTCCCTAGCGGCGCCCTGGGGCAGCGCTTTGGCACGCGCAACACCATGCTCGCGGGCGGCGTCATCGTCATCGTAGGCATGCTCGCCCTGCCCCTCACTCCATACCTCCCCAGCACGCTGCACGGCGCCTGGCCCATCATCTCTCAGATCATTCTGACGACCGGCTGGTCGATGATCAACGTCAACATCGTCCCCGGCCTAGTGGCTGTTACGGCGCCCGAGAGCCGCGGGAGCGTCTGCGCCGTGAACGGCGCCGTGCGCGGCGTGGGCACCCTGACGGGCACGCTG
>JAXGNH010000034.1:0-22424 GCA_040768165.1 Anaerolineae bacterium | reverse complement strand
TCTGCCCGTGGAACCGGCCGAGTACGTCGATGCGGTGGAGCGTCGGCTGGTCGAACTGCAACAGGTCGATACCCGCCTCGATGAGGTCCGGGATGATGGCGGTGATCTTGCCGCAGGAGTGCATGAGCACCTTGACGCCGTGGTCGTGGGCCACGGCGCACAGCCGCCGGAAACCCGGCTTGAAGACGGACCGCCAGGTGTCCGGATGGATCATCAGGGCGTTCTGCGTGCCCCAGTCCTCGGGGAACATGACGGCGTCCACGCCGGCGCGAGCGTACTGCACGATCGTCTCGGCCAGCAGGTCCTCGATGCGGCGCAGCAGCGTCGCTACGCGCTCCGGCTCCAGGAGCAGGTCCATGAGGAACACCTCAAGCCGCCGCATGTAGCGGGCAATGTTGAAGGGAAAGCCGGGCAACCCGCCGATGCGAAAGCGCTCGGTGGATGGATCGGCGCACGCCTCGCGCACGCAGCCAAAGTTGGCCGGGTTCGCTAGGTCGGGCAGGCGAAGGTCGTCCAGTTGCCCCCAGTCCTCCAGCGCGCCGCGGGTCGATTCCCCCTTGCTCGTGCGGTCGAGCCGCGCCCAGGTGTTGCCCCACTCGTCCACATACTGCTGCCACCCGCCGCCCACGTCGCGCCACACGGGGTGGTAGCCGACGAGGTCATAGTGCACGTGGCAGACGTCGTGCCAGTAGGGCTCGGGGAACGAGGCGGCCACGCGCTCCGGGCGGTCGAACTCGAGCGTGCGGCGAACGATCTCGCGTGATCTCATGGCCTCCCCTCCTCGACACAGGGACATCGACGCCCGCTTGTGTTGGGGGATGATAGGGCGAACCGCCCGCTACGGCAAGTGTGGCGGGGGCCTCGCGCCGTTCGACGCCTCGGGCACCCTTTCGGGATCAGGGGCGACGCTCGCGCGTACGCCATCGCCCTGACGTGACGTCGAGTTGATACTCGCAGCAGAATCATTGTAGTATGATGATATGAAGTGATGAGAACATGTGGGTAGTGTGGGGCCAGTATGAGAGGAGAGACCAGGTGATGGTGGACATGCTTTCGCGACGGTGGTGGGTGTTTGCGCTGCGTGGGGTATTCGCCATCCTGTTCGGGGTTCTGGCGCTAGTCTGGCCTAGACTGACGCTGCTAGCGATGGTGCTGCTGTTTGGCGCCTACGCGCTCGTCGATGGCATCTTTGCCGTGGTCGCAGGAATCGCCTCGTATGGCACGAACGAACGCTGGTGGGCAGAGCTGCTAGAAGGGGTTGTGGGGATTCTCCTCGGTCTCCTCACCTTCTTTTGGCCGGGCATGACGGCGCTCATCCTGTTGTACCTCATCGGGGCGTGGGCGCTGGTCACCGGCATCTTGGAGATCGCCGCCGCGTTTCGCTTGCGGCGCGTCATCGCTGGAGAGTGGCTCCTGATCCTCGGCGGCGTTCTTTCGATCCTGTTCGGGGTGTTTCTCTTTATCAGTCCAGGCGCGGGCGCCCTGAGCCTGCTATGGCTCATCGCCGTTTACGCCATCGCCTTTGGCATCATCCTGATCATCCTCGCCTTCCGCCTGCGAGGCGTGCGCCCAGAAGGCGAACCGGCTATCTGACGGCCGCCGGGCGCCATGGGCCCGCAAGACGTCGCAGCAGCGCCTGGGCTGGTTCGGCGAGACGTGGAACGTCGACCCGCCGCCCAACCTGATCGACGACCCCAGGCTACAACCCTTCGGCGTTCACGCATACAAGGGAAACACCGACTTGACTGCAGCGCTTTGGTACGCCTCCGCTCACCCTCCGCCGGCTTTTGCCGTGGGGGGGGGGGGGGGGGGGGCCCCCCCCCCCCCGCGACCGCCGCCCACGCTCCCCTCGGCGTGTCCAGCCAGGTGATGATGTCACCGAGGGACATCGATGCACACATGTGTTCATGCTACCGGCGGTTGCCGCCGACCGACCGGGCTGCTATCCTGCAGATCATTACGCACCCAACGGCTCACTACCATGTCCGAGCGCCCCGCATGAGGCCAGCACTCACCTCTCGCGGGCGCCGTCGACAGGATGCAAACCCGTGGAGCCCAACTGCACCCTCTGTCGCATCCAGGCCTGCTCCGTGGAGCCGGGCACCAAGGCCTACCCCGCCTTCTGCCCCATGGCGCGCGGAAACACGCAGGGAAACGAGGCGCTCGTCCACGCGCGGGAGGCCTACGACGACGCCGAGACGCGCCGGCTGGCGCTGGCGGCCGCCCAGACGGAGGCCGACCGCTACCCCCTGGAGCCCCGCGTCGAGGAGGTGATGAGCTTTGCCCGGCGCATCGGCGCCAACCACCTGGGCATCGCCTGCTGCGTCGGCCTGCTCCACGAGGCGCGCCTCTTCCAGGAGATCGTCGAGGGGCACGGCTTCCAGGTCAGCTCCGTGTGCTACAAGGTGGGCTCGATCCCCAAGGAAGTGGTCGGCATCACCGACGCCGAAAAGGTGCATCCCGGCCAGTACGAGGTGCTCTGCAACCCCATCGGCCAGGCGATGTTGCTCAACGCCGCCGGCACCGACCTCAACGTGCTCGTGGGGCTGTGCGTGGGCCACGACAGCCTCTTTATCCGGCACTCGGAGGCGCTCGTCACCGTGCTCATCGCCAACGACCGCGTCACGGGCCATAACCCCGTGGCGGTGCTGTATACGAGCCACTCGTACTATCGGCGCGTCCAAGCGTAAGGACCGGCGATCGGCGATCGGCGGTCAGCGTTCGGCGGTCGGCGGCTACGCTGGGGACGACCAAGACCCCCGTGCCAAGCCCCGCGCATACGGGCGATCGTACCGGCGGGGACCTTCGGGAGATGCTCCGATCGTGGTCTGGTATGCTCGGAGAGCACCCCTGGCCATGCAGCGCCTTCTGAGATAGACTCCCGAACCATCTCACCGTGGCAATCCCGCGAAGGAGGGGATCGATGACCGGCGGATCGACAGCATCGTACTATCCCGTGCACGGCAAGATACCCTACGGCGCCGAATACTGGATCGAGCACGACGCCGACGCGAATTGGTTTCGCGACGACCTGAGCGCCATGCGGCGTCTCGGGTTCAACTGCATCCGCATCTTTGTCTCCAGCCGCGAGACGGCGCCGGATGTCCATGATTACGCGCAGCTCGACGCGCTGTTCGCTGTGGCCGCCGAGACGGGCATCCAGATCTGCCCCACCCTCACCCACCGGCTGGCGCCGTGGCGGGCGGAGGCCTTCGGCTACGACCCCAACCTGCACGTGCAGGTGCCCTACCTGTTGGATGACCCCAACTACTGCGCGCAGCTCCGCCCGGGGTTGGAGCACCTCGTGGCGCGCTATCGCGGGCATCCCGCACTCTGGTCGTGGATCCTCTGGAACGAGCCGATGCGCTCCAACACCTCGCCCCCACCGCCGCCCACCTGGCGGCTGTTCCTCGCCTGGCTCGGAGAGCGCTATGGCGGCGACCTGGACGCGCTGAACCGCGTCTGGTTCCCGGAGCACGAGAGCGGATTCGCGGCCTTCGACGCCATCCGCCCGCAGGACCTAGCCCCCGAGTGGTATCAGATCTGGCGCGAGGACGGCCCCAGCGACTATACCCCCGTGCACCCTCGCGTGCTGACGCTGAGCGACGCCTCGTGGGGTGGCGCCGGCAACCGGCGCTGGACGAACGCCGGCGCCTTGCGCGACTGGATCGATTTCAACGTCGAGCGCATGACGGCCAACATCCGCTGGCTGGCCGAGGTGGTGCGCGCCGTGGACGCCGACACGCCGACCCACGTCAACCCGGCGGGGATGGTCCAGAATCAGGCGCAGATCAGCCGCGACCTGCCCGCCATCGCGCGGGCGGTGGACATCTTGGGCGCCTCGCTGCACGCCGGGCACCACTTTAGCCTGCTCGACGCCGAGGTCCACTTTGCCGAGGCGTTCTCGTACTATACCCAGCGCATCGTGAGCGCCAACAAGGGCGGGCATAGCGTGCTGACCGAACTGCAGGGCGGCGCGAACACCTGGAGCGGCAACAAGAACTTTTGCCCGGACGGCGATGACCTCATCCAGTGGAACCTCGTGGCGCTGGGGCAGGGCGTCCGCGGCGTGATCTATTGGTTGTGGCGGCCGCGCTTCCACGGCTGGGAGGGGGGCGAATGGGGCCTCATGGGCGGCGCCGGCCAGCCCACGCCCAAGACGGAGGGCGTCGGCATCGTAGGGCGGCTGATCGAGGACCATGGCGAGTGGCTGGGGCGGCTCCAGCCCGCCCCGGCGCGGGCGGCGATCCTCCACTCGCACGAGACCGAGATCGTCGCGCTGCGCGAGGACGGCCGGCAGCACAAGCCCAGCACCTACGGCACCATCTCGGAATATGGCTGCTACCGCGCCCTGTGGCGCGCCGGCATCCCCGCCGAGCTTGTCACCAGCGACGAGGTGCACGACGGCGTTCTGGGGCGCTTTCGCGTGCTGTTCATCCCCTATGCCGAGGCGATGGACCCCGAGACGGGGGCGGCCATCGCCGATTTCGTCCGCCGCGGCGGCTGGCTCTATGCCGAGACGCCTCTGGCCAACAAGGACGCGCGCGGCAGCGCCTACCCCATCTCGCCGGGGGCCGGTCTGCGCGAGGTGTTGCCCACCACCCTCGACATGTGGCCCGCGCGGGTGGCCCCCACGCTGGACAGCCCCTTCGGCCCGCTGCACAGCGCGGCCTTTATCCAGCCGCTGGAGCCGCAGGGCGCCACGGCGAATGGTCGGGCGTTGGCCATCGTGCGCGGGCACCCCGTCGCCTGGGAGGGCGTCGCCGGCGAGGGGCGCGTGCGCTTCCTGGGCACCTGTCTGACGCTCTACGCCGGGCAGCACGACGACGCCGATGCCGAGTTCACATTATTGGCCGAGTTCGCGCGGGGGGCAGGGGCCGCGCCCGACTGGTCCGTGGCGGCGAGCGGCCCCACCCCGGCCTACCGGCTGGAGGACCATGACAGGCAAGCGGACGCCCTGGTGCTCGTCAATGAGGGCGCGCAGCCCAACGCGGTGGAGGTCCGCCTGCCGTACGCCCCATCGGCGGTGGACGAAGTGCTGCTGGGCCTGCCCTGCACGGCGGAGGATCACGTCGTGCGCCTGACGCTGCCGCCCCGCCGCGGGGCGGTGCTGCGCCTGGGGCGCTAGCGCACAGATACCATTGGAGGAGTTGCCATGTCTGAGCACAAGCTGATCGTTCGCGGTTCCAGCCTCACCGAGGTCAACAACCGCCTGGACTATTGCGTCGACAAACTGCAGGAGCAAGTCGGCCACTGGGTGGTGTGGCGCACGACGCCGGCCAATCCCTTCAAGCCACACAAGCACGCCCTGGAAGAGTTCTGGTTCATCCTGGAGGGCGAGGCGATCGTCACCCTCGAGGGCCAGGACTATGCCGTCGGCCCGGGCGACCTGATCTGCCTCCCCGCTTGGGTGGAACACGGCCTGCGCAGCGATACCGAGGCGCGCTGGATTTGCATGGATACCGGCCGCAAGGGCTGAAGGGGTGCTCGCCCACCGCGGACTCGTGGGTATCGTGGGGCGCAGATGGAACACCCCCTCGCGACCCGCGTTTGACAAGGATGGACCGGCGGGCCACAATCGGACCCGTCGTACACCATAGCTAGGCAGGAGGCTGAACGTAATGGGCAAACCCGTCAAGGTAACGGTCATTGGCGCAGGCAGCGTGCAGTTCTCGATCGGCGTCGTGAAGGATCTTTGCCTCACCGAGAACCTCGCCGGCAGTCACGTCACGCTGATGGATATCGACGCCGACCGATTGGAGACGATCCACAAGCTGGCCGAGCGCTACGTCAAGGAGCTGGGCGGCTCCATCACCTTCGATCGCACCACCGATCGACGCCGCGCGCTGCAGGACGCTGATTTCATCATCAACACCGCCGGCAAGGAGCGCCAGCCGCGCGAGGGGCGCCGGGCGCTCTTTGAGAAGTACGGCCGGGTGGGCGGCAATTTTCACGTCGGCTACATGTACAACATGGCCCTCATGCTCGACATCGCCCGCGACGTCGAGGAGGTCTGCCCCGACGCCTGGCTCATCCAGTCGGGCAACCCGGTGCGCGAGGGGGTGCCGCTCATCACTCGGGAGACGGGCGTCAAGATCATCGGCCTGTGCCACGGCCACTATGGCTACATCAACGTCGCCAAGACGCTGGGGCTCGATCCCGACAAGGTGACGTGGACGGCGCCCGGCCTGAACCACTGCATCTGGCTCACCGATTTCCGCTATGAGGGGGAGGACGCCTACCCCATCCTCGACCGCTGGATCGAGAGCGAGGCGGAGGCCTACTGGCGCGACCGCGAGGAGAACCGCGACAAGTACGGCCTGGAAGATCAGATGAGCCGCATGGTGATCGACCAGTACCGCAAGTTCGGCCTGCTGCCCATCGGTGACACGACGCGCGGCGGGGGTTGGTGGTACAAGACCGACATCGATACGCGCGTCTTCTGGTACGGCCCTTGGGGTGGGTTCGGTTCCGAGCTGCACCGCCAGCCTTGGCACGAATCGCTGGCCAAGCGGCTCGAGGCGATCCAGGCGGTGACGAGCGATCCGTCGCGCTCGGCGCTGGAGGCGTTTCCGCCCGTCAAGACGCGCGAGCAGCAGATCCCGATCATCGACGCCCTGACGAACGACGTGGCGGGCACGTTCCAGATCAACGTCCCCAACCAGGGCGCCCTTCCCGGCGTGCCCGACCACATGGTGACCGAGCTGCCGGTGATCATCGACAAGGGCGGACTGCACCGCATCCAGCTCGAGCCGCTGCCCAACAAGCTGATGCTCGAGGTGATCCAGCCGCACGTCCTGGCCATCGAGTGGGGCGTCGAGGCGTATGTCACCGGCGACGCCGAGATGCTGGTGGACGCGCTGCTGATGCTCAACGCCTTCGACCACGGCGGGCCCACGGCCACCTCCTACGCGCAGGCCAAGGGGTTCATCGAGGACCTCCTGGCGCTGCCGGACGAGCAGGACTGGGCCGGGCAGTTCACGATGCGCCGGCCGGCCTGGGCGCGCATGCTGGAGAGGCCGAGCAAGTAGCGGGGAACAGCGCAAGGTTGCACTCGGCATTCGGCGGTGGGGGGGGGGGGGGGGGGGGTCCCCGCCCGCCCCCCCCCCCAGCCGTCACAACCGCTCCCCCCGCCCCCCCCCCCCCCCCCCGGCCCCCCCCGGCGCGTCGCGGGGGCCGGCAGCGGCGTCGCGCGCTCGCGCCCCAGGAGCGGCAGGAACATGCCCGTACGGCGCTTGTAGGCGCGGTACGCCTCGCCGAACTCGGCCTCCATGTCCGCCTCCTCGCGCCTGGCCAGCCGGACGTACAGCCAGACGAGCATCGGCCACATGATGAGCAGCGGCAACGTAGCCCACTCAAAGAGCATGCCCAGCGTGGCCAGCAAAAAGCCCGTGTACTGCGGGTGCCGGATCACGCCATAGATCCCCCTGGTGACGAGCTGCCCCCTGCCCTCCTCCTTGCTCCAGTAATGCTTGTAGATGTCGCGCCATCCCCACACCACGAGGACCAGGGCCAGCGCGTAGCAGGCGTAGGCGGGATACATGCCGCCGTTGACGCCGATCCACTGGTTGAGCGTGTGACCCCACAACACGCCGTCGGGCAGGGTCCTGCCGATGACGGCGGCCAGGGCGTACATACTCAGGGGGATGCCAAACATCTCGAGGGCGAGGGCAACCACGAACGCCAGGTAGACGCTGGCCGGCTTGCGTTGGCTCTTTTTGTAGAATGGGGTAAAGGCCAGGAACGCGCCATACAGCACGACCCACACCGCCACGGCCCACCAGTTGCCGAAATGATCCTGAACGGGGTCCATACGTGCCTTCCTTCGATCATAGGATGAATCTACCGTACCCCGAGGCGGATCGAAAGGCACCCGACATGGAGCCAGTCCGTCGCCTGGCCAACCGTCCAGTTCGCGACGCGACCATCGACCTTCCCGATCGCCGCCCTCCGCAGCAGGGCCAAGAGCTAACCACCAACAGCCCATAGCCAACGAGCCCCCATCCACCGCACGCCCGCTTGCCACCCACCACACGCGTATGCTATATTTCCTCCACGTCCGCTGCCAAGGAGCCATCCATGCTGGCCAAGATCGCAAGCTGCGCCTTGGTGGGCCTCGAGACCCGTCTCGTCGACGTCGAGGTGGACGTCCACCCCGGCCTGGTCGGTATGATCGACATCGTCGGCCTCCCCGACGCGGCCATCCAAGAGTCGCGCCAGCGGGTGCGCTCGGCGATCATCAACTCGAACCTCTCCCCTCCACCCGCCTACAGGAGGCGCATGGCGTCTATCTGCCAGCGATGCTGAAGGGCTCGGTGCTCTGAGCCGGCACACCATCCGAAACAGACCTGCGGTGAGCCTCACCCGCGCTTTGATCCATTCCGTCACCAGCAGCTCACCCCACCCGCGATTTCGCCGGCATCGTGTCGCGCTGCTACAACGACCTCTGGCTGGCGTGATCCAACGCCCCATCGATGAGGAGAGGCAGGATGAGTAAAAGAAGGGTGGTCTTGAGCCGAGTTCTCTCACTGATCATGCTTCTCTCCCTGGCGGTGGGCACACCGTCCCGCGTCGTTGGCCTTGGGCGCCATGCCGGTGTCCGCCCAGCCGTCGTCGTGGCGGAGCAGAGCAGGCTTCTATCCCCCCGAACGTGGTTCCGTCGGCAGCCGCCGACCCTCGATGCGGCCCTAGATGAGATCAAGCAGATGGTGGCCGACGGCAAATCGAGAGAGGAGATCGCGCGCCGGGCGACCGCGATCGTCGATGTGCATGTGACGAGTTCCAACAACCTGGAAAGGCTCACCATTCTCGGGAACTTGGTGTCTTCAGTTCTGGGAGACTCGGCCCAGGACCGGCGCTTTGCGGATTGGAGGGACAAACAGGGCGGGGCCGACAAGCAGTACGAAGACATCGCGGCTTGGGTATGGGACTCCCGGTACGGGCAGTGCATCGAAAACGCTGCATTGACCTACTATCTCTTGCGCAAAGCAGGGTTCGATGACGCCCGCATCTTTGCACGCCCTGATCATGCCTTCGTCGTGTGGGGCATGGATGAAGAGGCCGATCCCAACGATCGAGCAAGCTGGGATGATCCCCAGGTGATCCTACTTGATAGCTGGAACTCGGGCACAACTCGGATGGGCGTGGCGGGCTATGAGGACAGGCAGTGCGGCGGTAGCGGTGGTGAGGAAATCCAAGATGTCACATGGCGGCATGACGGGTCGGTTGCACCGCGATGTGGTTTCCGCTCAGACAGAGCGCTCAAGTATCCCTGCTGCACCGGGTCCGTCCTCCCATGCCGAGGCACCGAACGCCTCGCCTGCCGCGACGGCTTTTGCGTTACCTGTGGCACGGTTAACACCCACTGCTGTGACAACGACCCCTGTCCGGGGGGCCTCAGACGTGCTGGTGACCCCCTCGTCTGTCAGGAGGGTATGTGCGTCAGCTGTGGCAAGGAGGGCATGCCGTGCTGCGCAACGGACGCGTGTGAGGGGGGGCTGGAATGCCGAGACGGCGCCTGTGCCTCGCCTTCCGAGGAGCCCGAGGCCGACACACCCACCGTTGAGGAGACGGCCCCAGAGAAGCCCGCTGTAGGGCCGCCAGCCTCAGCGTCCGGGACCTTTGGGGAGGATGACTGCCTCTGTGCCGAGATCGGCTCTTGGGCAAACATGACCAAGTGCAACGCAACGGCTTGGGGATTGGGAAGTGAGTACGATTCGGGGACGAGCAACGGTACCAGGATCGTCGTCCGCATCAGTATCCCTCGCCGCTTCTACCCCGATGATCCTGACGGCAGTCGCGCCTACGCCCAACGCTGTGAGGAGCACTCCGGGTGGAACGCCAACAAGACCGGCACGGCCACGCATCTTGTCCAGGAGCCAGGGCGCTTCACCTGGCTCTCGGTGGTGGAGGTTGCCAACGCGCTGGACTATGGCTGGCGGTACGGGCTGCGGGTGGTGCATGCCCGAGATTCCGTCGCAGTCCTCTCGGTCAACGCCAAGGGTCTGCCAGACGAGGCGGCGGTGGTGGCTCTGCTCGATGCGGCCGAGGCGTGCGCGCTCCGGGCCCTCGATGCGTACGACGCCCGCTAGCGCCGAGGGAGCAGCGGTGGCCCCCCTACATGAACCATTCGCGCTACAGGCGTCTAGAGCCGTGATCGGCCCTCGGCGATCGGGCGTCAGGTGCAGCCCCCGCGCGGGCTGATGGCCGATCGCCGACGGCTGGCGATTAGCCCAGAGAGACGAGGTTGCCGCCCGTCATACCCGTATGCTATATTCCCTCCATGTCCGCTGCCAAGGAGCCATCCATGCTGGCCAAGATCGCAAGCTGCGCCTTGGTGGGCCTCGAGACCCGTCTCGTCGACGTCGAGGTGGACGTCCACCCCGGCCTGGTCGGTATGATCGACATCGTCGGCCTCCCCGACGCGGCCATCCAAGAGTCGCGCCAGCGGGTGCGCTCGGCGATCATCAACTCGAACCTCTCCTTCCCCCAGAAACGCGTCACGGTGAACCTGGCCCCCGCCGACATCCGCAAGGAGGGCCCGGCGTACGACCTACCCATCGCCATCGGCATCCTGGCCGGGGGTGGGCAAGCGCCGGCCGATTTCGAGAAGAGCCTCTTTATCGGGGAACTCTCCCTCGACGGCTCGGTGCGCCACATCAACGGTGTGATTTCCATGGCGTCGTTCGCGCGCGAGGAGGGGATCGAGACGCTCTATGTCCCTGAGGTGGACGCCCCCGAGGCGGCGCTCATCCCCGACCTGACGGTCATCCCGGTGCAGAGCCTGGGGCAGCTCATCATGCACCTCAACGGCCTGCTCCTCATCCCGCCCTACGTGCCCAAGCCGGAGGACCTCGTCGAGACCGAGCCCGAGTACGCCACCGACATGGCCGAGATTCGCGGGCAGGAGCACGTCAAGCGCGCCCTGGAGGTGGCCGCCGCCGGCGGGCACAACGTCCTCATGGCGGGGCCGCCCGGCTCGGGCAAGACGCTGCTGGCCCGCTCGCTGCCGTCGATCCTGCCGCGCATGGACATCGAGGAGCGGCTGGAGGTCACCAAAATCTATTCCGTGGCCGGCATGCTGCCGCCGGGGCAACCCCTCATGCGCCACCGCCCCTTCCGCGCGCCCCACCACACCATCTCCCAGGCGGGGCTGGTGGGCGGAGGACACTGGCCGCGCCCCGGCGAGATATCCCTCGCCCACCGCGGCGTGCTGTTCCTCGACGAGTTCCCCGAGTTTGGCATGCGTACGCTGGAGGTGATGCGTCAGCCACTGGAGGACAAGCTGGTCACCATCTCGCGCTCCTCGGGGTCCCTCTGCTTCCCGGCGAACTTTCAGCTCGTGGCCGCCATGAACCCCTGCCCCTGCGGGTACTATGGCGACCCGACGCGCGAGTGCACCTGCTCCCGCGGCATGATCGAGAACTATCAGAAGCGCATCTCCGGCCCCATGATGGACCGCATCGACATCCACGTGGAGGTGCCGCGGGTGGAGTATGAGAAGCTGGCGGGCAGCACCCTGGGGGAGACCTCGGCGCGCATCCGCGCCCGGGTGGAGGGGGCGCGACGCCGCCAGGAGGAGCGCCTGAGGGAGGCGGGGCTGCACGCCAACGCCGAGATGGGCCCGGCGGAGGTGCGCCGCTTCTGTGACCTCGACGAGGCGGGCCGCGGCCTCATCAAGGCCGCCATGCGCCAACTCAACCTCAGCGCCCGCGCCTATCACCGCGTGCTCAAGCTGGCGCGCACCATCGCGGACTTGGCGGAGGTGGAGCGCATCCAGGCGCCGCATTTGGCGGAGGCGCTGCAGTATCGGCCGCGAGAGAGGGAGTGAGACATCGTTGCCGGACTCGTGGCGGTTCTGACGATATATGAAAGGCAGATTTGATTCCCTGGCAGCTATGCGCTATACCGAGATCGACCTTGGATGGGGATGGGGAGCTATGAAGCGCGGATTCACGATACCCGAGGACGAGATCGCCGATTTCTGCCGGCGCTGGCGAATCACCGAACTGGCTCTCTTTGGCTCGGTCCTGCGCAGCGATTTCCGCCCTGACAGCGATGTCGACGTGCTCGTATCATTCGCCCCTGATGCCCGCT
The DNA here is from genome assembly GCA_040768165.1 of Anaerolineae bacterium. Lineage (GTDB taxonomy): Bacteria > Chloroflexota > Anaerolineae > UBA1429 > UBA1429 > DUUT01. The sequence goes on along the minus strand of JAXGNH010000034.1, from coordinate 10,328 downwards.
GGAGCCTCTTTGATCTCGCCACCATGGAGCACGAGCTGGAGGCGATTCTCGGTCGAGAGGTAGACCTGGTTGAGCGCAGGGCGATCGAACAGGCGGAGAACTATATCCGGCGCAAGAGCATTCTCGATAACGCCGAGGTCATCTATGCGTCGTGACCAGGCGTACTTGCTCGACATCGTGCTTGCTGCACGCCGGGCATGCCAGTACCTGGAAGGGTTGACCTGGGAGGAATTCCGTCGGAGCGAGCTGCATCAGGATGCGGTGATGCGGCCCTTGGGGATCATCGGCGAGGCAGCCGGCCGGGTCTCCCAAGAGACGAAGGAAGAGCATCCCGAGATCCCCTGGCAACAAATGATCGGGATGCGGAACCGCCTGGTTCACGAGTATTTCCGTGTCGATTTGGCCACTGTGTGGGAGACGATCAAGACCGATCTTCCTCCTTTGATCGAACTGATCGGCCCCCTCGTGCCCCCTGAAGACGAATCCTAAGCTGGAGAGCGGTCGCGAGACCGCTACCTCTATAGGGGCAGGTAACCGACCTCTAGTGACGGGTTGTGTGAATCGGCCCATGCCCCCTGCCCCTACCACCTCTGCGGCGATGCCGCCCACGAGTGTGCTTGCTCACGCGGCCTCAGCGCCCGCGCCTATCACCGCGTGCTCAAGCTGGCGCGCACCATCGCGGATCTGGCGGAGGCGGAGCGCATCCAGGCGCCGCATCTGGCGGAAGCGCTGCAGTATCTGCCGCGGGAGCGGGAGTGACGGGGTCCATGACGACCCTCGCAGCACCGATGATTCGCAGAGTTCGCATTGCCGTGAGCGTCTGGATCGCGAAAGCACGAAAACGGCGGAAATCGCGAAAGGGCGCGTGCCATGACGCGGCCGTTCGTTGATTCATGGCGCCGGCAGGCGAGGGCCTGTCGTGCCTTTCGCGCCATTCCGCGCTTTCGCGATCCAGACGCCATCCTCGTGCGCAGGCGCTATCTGGCCGATACGCCGGAGCCACACAGTGGCTCTGGACAGAGGGAGTGTCGCCACCCTCTTCAGAACCGATAGCCCCCCGATCAGTTCCGCTCCGAGCGCATGATCGCAAAAATCACGGCCGTGATCGCCATATTCACCAGCCCCACAAAGAGCGACATGGAAGCGGCGTACCCCATGCGCATATCGCCGTTGATAAAGGCGGTGCGGTAGGCATAGACGCCCGTGGTCAGCGCCGCCTGGCCCGGCCCGCCCGTCGTGCCTTGAAAGAGCGCCATCGACTCGACGGTGGCGCCGATGATGCCCGTGCCCAGCACCAGCACGAGGGTGAACACCGGCTTGAGCAGCGGCATGGTGATGTACCACCACTGTGCAAACCCGCCGGCGCCGTCCACCCGGGCGGCCTCATAGATCTCGCGGTTGATGTTATAGATGCCGATGAGGAACAGCAGCGTCCACTCGCCGAAGCGCAGCCAGATGGTGGGCGGCACCATCGAATAGAGAGCCGACTTGGGCGAGCCAAGCCAGTTGGGCGGGTTGGCCATCCCCAGCTTTTCCAGGAGCACGTTGATGTAGCCGAACTGCACGTCGTACAGCTTGCCCCACACCAGCATGGCCACCGTGACCGGCAGCACCACCGGCATGTAGGCGATGACGCGATAGACGGCCGCCGCCAACCCGTTCTGCACCTTGGAGATCATGGTCGCGGTAAAGAGAGACAAAAAGAGCGCGATGGGCATGAACATGAGGCTGAACCGCACCGAGATCTTGAGGCTTTGCCAAAAGGTCGGGTCGGCGAATAGCTCGCGCCAGTTGTCGAGCCCGTTGAACCCCGCCAGCCGTGCTCCGTCGCGCTATCACGCCCACCACGATGGCCGGGAGGCCACAAACCGCAACCGGCGACATCCCCGTTCCCTCACGCCCACTCCACATAGCCCAGCCGCTCGAGGAACTGGAAATACTCCACCAGATCGATCTCCGTCGGGCCGAACTCGAGTTCCACCCGACGCTGGATCTCGCCGACGGGCAGCGTCCCGTCGGCCCAGTAGAGGCCAAAGGTCAGCACCGGCGACCACATCGGGCTGGCGCCGTGGGTGACGCGCTCCAACTCGGCGCGCTCGGCGTCGGGGATGCCACACAGCGTCAAGAGCCCGGCGACCTTGCGTCGCGGGATGCGGTTTGCCCCCTGGCGCAGGGGCCGCGCCCGCCGCTCGGGCGCCAGGTTCCCACCCAAAGCGCCAGCCCGGCGTACCGCGGCTCCCCGCAGTTCCTCGATCTGCTGGCTGGCGGCGCGCTCCAGGGCGCCGGTCTGCCGGTCGACCGCCCCCTCGACGGCCGTCGCGCCTACCCCCGGCACCCCGCTGAGCCGCATGAGCGACCGAATCGCCTCGCTGCCCCGGGCCAGGAGGTATTCGAGGCGCTCATCGGCGTCCTGCCAGATGGCGTGCACGTCGGCCGGCGACGCGGCGGCGTCCACCTTTTCCCGAGCGACCGCGGCCACCGACGCCAGTTCCTCCTCCCACAGGGCGCGCGTCCCCTCCGCCAGCCAGCGGGCCTCGGGGTCCCCGGCGTTGGCCAACGCGTACAGGTAGGTGGCCGCAAAGACCCCCTCGACCTCCAGGCTGTGGCGGTCGATCTTGTCCATCTCGTCCAGCGAGGTATGGTGATAGCGCGCCGGATGCTCGGACAGCCACGGCATGGGCACGCCGAACTGCGGGTCCTCAAACACGGTGTGATCGGTGCCGCCCGACCAGGGGGTGAGTTCGTAGGCCAAGCCCTCCTCGGGCAAGAAGCAATCGGCGGCCAGTTCCTTGACCAGGTAGTCGGTGTACGATGCCTGGCAGTGTGGGTTCAGGATGAGCTTGACCGCCCCGCCCGTCAGGCTCTGTTTCCCGCCCAGGTCGTCGAGGCACAGGCCAGCCACCACGTTGCGCCGGCCGTGGATGCGCTGCACCGCCCAGGCGATGGACCCATAGCACTCCCACGACATCATGAAGCGGATGGTGCGCTTGGGGCGGGGCAGGGCGCCTGTCTGGATCAGGCGCTGCAGGGTGCGCGCCGCCTCCAACACCGTGGCACAGCCGGCGGCATTGTCCTCGGCGCCATACTCGTAGGCGTGGGCATAGGTCAGCACCTCGTCATCGCTCTCGCCGCGGATGACGCCGGTGGACAGGGTAAAGTCCCCCTCGTACAGGCAACTCGCCACGTCGGCGCGCACCGTCACCGGCTCGCCCGAGGCCAACAGGCGCTCGAGGTACTGCCCCTTTTCGCGCGTCAGCGAAAAGCCCCACATGGGCGTGTCGGTCTTGAGAAAGCCCCACCCGTGGTGGTCGACCCAGGCGTTCATCCAGCAGGTGGCGTTGGCGAGGGCGTCGTCCTTGCACGCGGGGTGGTCGGTAATGAGGCCGACGGCGCCATGGTGCGCCGCCAGGCCCCGCACCGATCCGTGAGATCGGTGGGTAAAGACGGCCTTCCCGCGCACGTCGACGTGGGCATAGTCCTCCTCCCGCGAGCCGTCCTCGAGGTAGACCACCGCCACTTCCGCACCGCCGGGCGGCGTCGGTGCGCTCCACATGGCCAGGGAGGCCGGCTCCTCGCGATAGTGAGCCAGGATGCGCCCCCCACTATCGCGCGGCTCGACGACCCGGAGCACGGCGTTCTCCACATCCCAGGCGAGCGGCATGGTCCAGTCGCCGATGCGGGTCGCGCCATCGGCCGGGATGGCCATCTGCTCGACGTCCTCCAGCGCATACTCGCGCATGCGCGCCGCGCAGTATTCGCCCGAGCGGCGATATTGGTCAAAGCTGGACCAGCGGTCGTGCCGGTGGATGCCGGCCGTGAGGTCGAGAGCGTTCGCGGACGAGTATTCCTCAGCGATCAGATGGCGGATGTGTGTGAACATGGTCACCTACCTGGCTGGATGGGAATCGATGTAAAGCCAGTATTCGCCCTTATCTGCGTCTTGTCAAGGGGTTCAGAAGGCGTGGGTGTGTGCCATGGTTCAGATCGTGGCATTGTGGTGGCTGATGCAGCGCATATCACGCGTCACAGGGAGGGATCGGTCACCACGCGCACTGGAGAAGGAGGTGGCGCGGGAGCGGGCAAGGGAAACGAGGGATGAGCCAGTCATCGTATGGCCCGGGCAGCTTCCCCAGAAGCAGGGCTGGCCGGAGCTTGCCCTCTACCAGGTCCGTGTGCGGAAAGTGAAACAGAACGATCTGCCCTGCCGCCCTCATCAGAAGGTCTCTCTGAGGTCATCGAGGGTGTATTCCGGCGCCTCCTCATCCTTCATGCCGCGCATGGCCAGGGACAGGGAGAGGGCCGACCAGTCGTGGCCGTCCTCCTCGGCCTCAGCCTGCTCCACTTTGTAGAGGAGGTACTCTACGAAATCCAGCACCTCGGCCTGCAAAGGCTCCGGCAGCTTTTGCACGTAGCGATGTATTCTGTCAGCGACGGCCATTCGGGACCCCTTTGCCAAAGTACTCCTGAGCCGGATCACACCGCTGATGAGGTTGATGGAACGAATGATAGCGCTCGTGTCGCGATTCCGTCCAATAGCCTTCAGCCTTGGGGTCTGGCTTACCCCGTCCTCGCCTCCCCGCCCACCTCCCGCGCCCGCGCCTCGCCCACTTGCGTCAGCTCGCTGAACAGCTCGAGATAGTCCGATAGCAGGCGCGTCATGACGAAATTGCGCCGCACGTGCTCGCGCCCCGCGGTGCCCATCAGTTCCGCCTCGCGCGGGTGCCGGACGAGGTAGAGGATGCGGTCGGCGCATTCCGCCACCGAGGTGACCAAAAAACCGTTCTCTCCGTTGATTATCTGCAGCGGGATGCCGCCCGCGCGCCCGCCCACTACCGGCCGCCCCTTCCACAGCGTCTCGGACACGGTAAGCCCAAATCCCTCGCGCAGCGACTTTTGCAGGACCACGTCGCTCCCCGCCTGGAACGCCGCCACCTCCTCGGAGGGGAGGTTCTGAAAGATGTGGATGTCGGGGTCGCCCCCGGCGCGCTCGCGCACGCGCCCCAAGTAACCCCCCGCCTCCGGGTCGTCCGTCGCCAAGGAACCGATCAGGACGAGCTGCAGCCCCTCCTCCGCCTCCTTGGCCTCGCGGTAAGCGTCGATGACGCCCAGTTGGTCCTTCCAGGGGTCGAATCGGCTCACCTGCAGCACCACCGGCCGGGCACGGTCGATGCCAAAGCGAACCATCGATTGGCGCGCCGTGGCAAAGGGGATCGGCCTGTTCTTTGGCGACAGGGGATCGATGCTCGGTGGGATGATGCGGATGCGCGAGGGCTCCATCTCGGGCCCCACATAGTCGCGCATGGTAAAGATGGCCGTGCGATACGCCTCGATGTAGGGCTCAAAGAACTCCCAGAAGACAGGGTTGGGCTCCGACGTATCGATGTGGCAACGCCATACCCAGTGGCGCGCGCCGCGCCCCTCGGTGTAGCTCAGCATCCCCAGGGGCTGCGGATCGTGCACCACCACCACGTCGAACTCGCCCTCGAACCGGCGCGCGTTCAGCGCATTGTACTCGCGCCAGGTGGCCTGCATCTCCTCAGTGAAGGGGAGGTCCATCCCCTGCAAGCCGTTATGGCAGGCCTTGGTCACCTCAAAGAAGGCGTCGCTCCCCTCGATGATGCGCCACTCCGCCTCGAGCCCCACATCCGCCATCAGGGGCACCAGCGTGCCCAGAATCTCGGCCACGCCGCCGCCAAAGGCGGTGGCATTGATGTGCAGCACCCTCAGCCCCCGCAGGGGCGCCGCCGCCCGCAGGATCGCCTCCACGGCGTCATCGCCAATGATCTCGCGGTACGCATCCAGCCGCAACTGGCCCAATTCCACCCGTTGTAACATTTCCCTCGTGCCTCCTCGCTCGCAGCGCCATTCGTTTATGTATGGTACTGCGGGAACGGCTCGATCGTCCAATCCTCACACGGACGAGGGGCTACCGAGGAATCGGGGATGGTGGAGCGGCCCTCGTCGGGCTGCGCGCCAGCGGTCGACCATAGGCCCCGCCCCGCGCCGTCGGCGGACGCGGGACGAGGGAGAGGTACACGATCCCCTCCACCACGCGCACCGTGTCGCCCACCTGGGCGATGAGCTGACTGCCCCCCGCGCCGACGACCTGCACGCGCCCCTCGTACACCTGCACGCGGCTGTTGCCGTCGGCGTCCACATACACCGCAAAGTGCGCCTCACGCCCCGCCAGGCGTGCCCCCGGAACGTGCACACGAAAGTACGATCGCCCCCCGCACTGCGGGGCGGCGCGATAGGTGATGTGCCCATGCCGCTGCTCGATGGCCACCTCGCAGGGCACCCCCATCGGCCCGCTACGCAGCACCGCCAGCTGCGCCTCCGCCGCGGCGGCCAGATCCAGCGTGCTCCCATCGAACAGGGTGAGACCCGCCGCGCCGTGCGCCGCGCGCACGTCCGTCCCCTCGCGCAGACGCGCTCCGGGCGCCGCCTCCGACGGGGCTGCCGTCGGCGCGGCACGCGCCACCACGCCTCGTTGAGACGCCGACACCACGGCGCGCCGCGCCACCCTCGGCGCCCCCTGCAGCGACCACGCCCCCAGGGTCGCCAGCAGGGCCAGCGCCGTCGCCAGCACGAGCGCCGGCCTCGGCCCATGCAGCCGTATCACGCTCCCCCCCGATCGGCTATCGCGCGATCCGTGATCGTCCCGCGCCCCCTATCGCACTTCCATAGCCTCGACGATGCGCCGCAGTTTTCGCAGGCACCGCGCCCGCGTCGGCCCGATGCTGCCCAGCGGCATGCGAAGCACCTTGCTCACCTCGGCGTAGGAGGGCTCGCTGGGGTCATAGTACAGCAGCCAGAGTAGGTCGCGGCACCGCCCTCCAAGGCGGGCCAGCGCCTCGAGCACCAGGCACTGGTCGGCCAACATGCTGATGCGCTGCTCCGGTAGGGCGGCGCCGTCGCGCACCGACGAAAGGATGGCGCTCGCCTCCTCGTCAAAGCGCTCGCGCCGCCGCCGGCGCGCCACGCTCCAACTCTCCCGCTGCGCCGCGATGATCAGCCACTTGGCCAGGCACTGGGGGTCGCGCAGATGGTCGAGGTGCTCGAACAGCGAGGCAAAGACGGTCTGAAAGACGTCGGCCGCATCGTCCTCCGTCAACCCCACGCGCAGCGGGATGGCGTACACCAGACGCCGGTAGCGATCCACCAACGCCTCCCAGGCCCAGGGCTCCCCCTCGTTACAGGCGTAGACAAGTTCCGTATCCCGCATTTCCACGAGCGCTGCTCCCGAACTCTCTGTCACGGTCATGAGCCATATCCCTGTTGCCGGACGGCGCGGCGACCCAGCGGCGCCCACCGCCAGTGGCGGAGCAGCCATCCCGAGCCCTCGACGGCCACGGCCGCCGCGTACCCCGGCCCGGGTTCCAGGCTGCGCAGGCACCAACGCTCCGCCTCGAGGGGATACGTCGGCGTGCACAACTCCACGGGTCCCTCGCCAGGCGACGGCGAGACGTAAAAGCCGTCGATCGGCAACGAGAGCCCGTCGCCGCGCGCCTTGAGGTAGGCCTCCTTGCGCGTCCAGCAGCAGAAAAAGGCCTCGCCCTGCACTTCCTCGGGCAGCGCCGCCAGGCGCTCCACCTCGACGGGAGCGAAAAAGCGCTCCGCCACCGCCCTGCCGGCGAGGTGTGGCCGCATGTACTCCACGTCGATCCCCACCAGCCGGTCGTAGGTCACGGCGTACAGCGCCAGCCCGTAGGAGTGCGCCAGGCTAAAGTGCAGTCTGCCGTCCCCGTGCTCCGGGGCCAGTTCGGGCTTGCCGTGAGGGCCGTAGCAGAAGCGCAGCTCCGCCGGCGGCAGGGTCAGATAGCGCCCGAGGATGGCGCGCAGCACCCCCCGCGCCACGACAAAGCGCCGGCGGTCCGCCTCGAAAAAGAGGCGCTCCGCCCGCCGCACCTCATCGGGAGAGAGGTAGCGTGCGAGGCAAAGCACGCGATGAGGAGGAAGGTCCAGGTGCGCGCCCCAGACGTGCACCTGGTCGAAGCGCGCGCGCGGGCGCACGGGCGCTGGGCCCCACGATCCCACCAATGCCCTGGACGTCACCCCGCTGCTCGTCACGGCGCTCCCCCAGTACGGTTGCCTCGCATGGCGCAGGTACCGGGCCGACGGTCGGGCCGTCGCCCGGAGGGTCGGCGCGCGCGCCGTGCCGTCCGGTGCAGGTGCACGGTTTCGATGGTGGGGTCGGCGAGACGACGATGAATCTAGGGCAGAAAGCGTATCGTAGGGTGGCGAGGTGAACGGTTTCCAGTCACGGGGGAATCAGAGGCCGCGAGACCGCCAGTAGGCGCGGTAGAGCCTGAGAAGCGATGCCTGCAGCGATGGACGAGAGCGTGGGAGAAAGAGGGGGAGATGGCCACGGCGTGGTCGGTAGCGATATCGATTGGCGTCACCGGAGAGCGCTCACCCTCGTGAGGCGCCCTCCGGCTAACGGTCGCGGAACACACACCTGACGTGCTGGAACACGGCCGCGAACCCGGCGCAATGTCGTTTTTTTGACATTCTTGCGTACATTATAACGATAGAATCCCCTCCTGAGGGTAACAAACGGGTTACATTTCCTTCAGGTTTTGCAACCCAAGGCGACATTCGTCACGATGGTGGCGCCCCCGCGCCGTTCCCAACCCGGGGGCGCCATCGTAGCGCTGGGCGTCAGGCCTCGCGCAGCCACACCAGCATCTCACCCAACGCGCGGTTGGCCCAGGCATAGTAGGGGATGGCGGTGACCGTCATCGCCTTGGTGAGGGAGCCGGCCGGGCGGTACAGATCGCCGCCCCACGCCGCCGGGTCGCGCCGCCACCCCTGCCCCCGGATGACCACCACACCCCCCAGGAGGTCGGGATCATAGGTCACGTCGAGGGGCGTGTCGCGCGGCAGCACCACGTCGCGCAAGTGGGGGCCGTTGTCCACCTCCTCCAGGCAGTACACCACGGGCCCACGCTGCAGCGCCGCCCGTCCGGCGTCCTCATGCACCGCAGGGTGCGCCTCGATGCGCTCCACCGGCATCGGCAGACTGAGGGTGACGACGTCGCCGCTGCGCCAGGCGCGCTCGATCCAGGCGTACCCTCGCCGCAGGAGCGACGCCGTCTCCAGGGGCTCGCCGTTCACCGCCAGCGACGCGTTCCGGCACCACCCGGGAATGCGCAGCGCCAGGGCAAAGGGCGCCTGCCCCGCGGCGCGCACCGCGAGTCGCACCTCCCCCTCCCAGGGGTAGCGCGTCGCCTGCTCCAGCTCCACCGTGCCGCCGCCGAGGGAGAGGGACGCCCGCCCGCCGGCGTAGAGGTGCACGTAGGCCGCCCGTGCTGCCTCGTCGACCGAGTAGGCGTATGCCCCCAGCGAGGCCAGCAGCCGGGCGATGTTCGGCGGGCAGCAGGCGCAGCCGAACCACTCCTGACGCGTCGGCGTGACCACCGCGCCGCGATAGAGGTCGGTGCGCCGCTCCATGGCGACGGGGTCCACCTCCAGGGGGTTGGCGTAGAAAAAGCGCTTGCCGTCCAGCGAGATGCCGCTCAACACCCCGTTGTAGAGCGCGCGCTCCATGACGTCGGCATAGCGCCCGTCCGCCTCGAGCTGCGCCATGCGGTGGGCCCAGAACACCAGCCCGATCGCTGCGCACGTCTCGGTGTAGGCGAGGTCGTTGGGCAGGTCATAGTCGTAGGTAAAGCGCTCGCCCGTGGCGGTGGAGCCGATCCCGCCGGTGACATACATGCGGCGCGTCGTCACGTTCTCCCACAGGCGCCGGCAAGCGGCCAGCAGCGTCTCGTCCCCCGTCTCGGCGGCCACGTCGGCCATGCCGCTGTAGAGGTACATGGCGCGCACGGCGTGCCCCTCGGCGGTCTCTTGCTGGCGCACCGGCAGGTGGCTCTGGTTATAGTCGTAGCGCCCGAGCCTCCAGGCGCCGGGGTCCTCGCCCCGCTCGCGCGCCTCGAGGTCATAGTAGTGCGGCTGGGTCCCGCGCTCGTCGATAAAGAACGTGGCCAGGTCGAGGTAGCGGCGCTCGCCGGTGGTGCGGTACAGCTTGGCGAGGGCCAGCTCGATCTCCTCGTGCCCGGGGTAGCCGCGCTTCTGCCCCGGCCCCGGGCCGAACACCGACGCGATGTAATCGGCGTAGCGGCACAGCACGTCGAGGAGGGTGCGCTTTCCCGTGCCCTGGTAGTAGGCCACCGCCGCCTCGATGAGGTGCCCGGCGCAGTACAGCTCGTGCATGTCGCGCAGGTTGCGCCAGCGGTTCTCCGGCTCCACCACGGTAAAGTGGATGTTCAGGTAGCCGTCGGGCTGCTGCGCCGCCGCGATGAGGTCGATCACGGCGTCCACGCGTT
>JAXGNH010000033.1:0-26394 GCA_040768165.1 Anaerolineae bacterium | reverse complement strand
GGTCGAGTACATGTTCGGCTGGCCCGGCGCGGGGCGAGCGATGCTCAGCATGCTGCGCTCCGGACAAGCGGGCGCGGCGACCATCCTCGTCATGGCGATGGGCGCTTTTCTCGTCGCCGTGAACCTGCTGCTCGAGGTGGTGTATCACGTTGCCGACCCGCGCCTGCGCGACGACGCGGCCGAGACCGGCGCCCGCATCGGCTGGTGGGACTGGGTGCGGGGGCTGGCGTCGGGCCTCTGGGCCACCGTCACCCTGCGGCGCCGACGCCAGGCTGACGCTGACCTGTCGCCCGGGGCGCTGAGGCTGCTGGCGCCGGCCGCCGCCGTCGAAGAGGTAGACCAGACGGACGAAGCCGCCGCCGCCCAGCGCCAGGCGCGTCGCCGCGCCTGGATGCAGGCCACCGCCGGCAATCCGGCGCTACTCCTCGGCGCGGCGGTGGGCCTGGCGCTCGTCGCCATGGTACTCGTCGGGCCCAGCCTCGCCCCGCGCGACCCGCACGCCTTTGCCCCCATGCTCGAGATCGACGGCCGGTCCGTGCGGCCTCCGGTGCCGCCCTCGGACCTGTTCCCCCTGGGGAGTGACGCGCAGGGGCGCGATGTCCTCAGCCTGCTAATGGCCGGCGCGCGCCGCACCCTCACCATCGCCTTCTTTGCGGTGGTGGCGCGCCTGTTGGTGGGCGGCTTCCTGGGGTTCATGGCGGGGTGGTTCGCCGGCTCGCGCCTCGATCGCGCTATCATGGGCCTGTCGGAGACGATGGCGGCCTTTCCGGCGCTGTTGCTGGCCATGCTGGTGGTGTACGCCGTGGGGGTGCGCCAGGGGCTGGCCGCCTTCGTCGTGGCGTTGGCCGTCGTGGGGTGGGGCGAGGTCATGCAGACGGTGCGCAGCCAGGTGATGGCCATCCGTCCCACGGCCTACATCGAGGGGGCGGTGGCCGCCGGCGTAGGCGAAGGGCAGATCCTCAGCGCCCATGTCCTCCCCAACGTCTGGCCCACCATGGTTAGCCTGGCGTTCCTCGAGATGGGCGGCGCCCTGATGATCCTGGGCGAGTTGGGCTTCCTGGGAGTGTTTATCGGCGGCGGGTTTGCCGCCGACGGTGAGGCGCTCCCCAATGCCGTGTACTATGACGTGCCCGAGTGGTCGGTGATGCTGGCCAACTCCTGGCGGCATTTCCGCAGCTACCCCTGGGCGACCCTCTACCCCGCCCTCGCCTTTTTCGTCGCTATCGCGGGGTTCACCTTCCTGGGCGAGGGGTTGCGCCGCCTCACGGAGCGCCTCACCCTCAGCATGCGCACCCTGTTCAACCGCTACACGCTCGCCTCCGCAGTCCTGATCGTCGTCGGGGTGCACTGGATGTTCCAGAGCACGGGCCTCACGGCGCGCTTTGCGCCGCTCGCCAACGCCTTTGACGCCGAGCGCGCCCTCGCCGACGTACGCTACCTGGCATCACCGGAGCTGAACGGCCGGCTCAGCGGTAGCGAGGACGCCGATCGCGCGGCAGAGTGGATCGCCGCCGAGTTCGAGCGCCTGGGCCTGCAGCCGGCGGGAGAGGACGGCACCTACTACCAGCGCTTCGTGGAACACTACCGCGACCTCGCCGGCCAGCCCCGGCTGACACTGCGCGGTCCCGCGGGCGAGGTCATCGAGGCGCGCTACGGCGTCGACTATGTGCGGGATGTGGCGCTATACGACGTGGGCGGCTCGGCCAGCGGCGAGGTCGTGCTCGTCGCCGAGCGGCCGGGGTACGTGTACGCAGCCGAGACCGTGGCGTCCATCTATGGCATCAGCATCGACGAGCTGAGGCGCGACGACCGGATGGTGCTGCGCCTCTCGCCCGCCTCGGCCGACAACCTGGCACACGTGGGGCACTCGGCGCTCCTCACACTCAGCCGCCAATCCCTGGCATCGAGCCGCTACGAGCTGCTGGGCGGCGCCCCGCACACGGTGGGCGCAAGGCGGCCCTCGCTCCTCCTGAGTTATGACCTCGTGTCGCGTCTGTTGGCCGCCGGCGGCCAGACCGTCGAGGCGATGACGCGGCACATCCCACACTCCGCTTCGGAGCCCGCCATCTACTATCCCACCGGCTGGACCGCGGACCTGGACGTCCCCTTTGAACTGAACGACGCCGCGGAGGTGCGCAACGTCCTTGCCTACTGGCCCGGAGACGACGTCGTGCTCGACGCCGAGGCCGTCGTAGTGGCAACCTACTATGATGGCCTGGGACGCGGCCCCGAGGGGACACTCTACCCGGGCGCTAACGACAATGCCAGCGGGGTGGCGGCCATGCTCGAGACGATCCGCACTCTCAAGGCACAGGGCTTTCGCCCCAAACGCACCATCATCTTTGTGGCCTGGATCGGTGGCGAGCGTCACCGCGCCGTGGACTATGCGTATTATCTGCGGGCGCACCCCTCCTTCTCTGACGCCTACAGCATCGTGGCGGGGCTCGAGCTGGAGGGTGTCGCCGCGGGCACCGGCTCCCAGGCGGTACTGCAGCACGCCACCAGCAGCCGCCTGACGGAGCGCGTCCAGCAAGCGGCGCGGCAGGTGCGCACCCCCCTCAGCGCCAGCGAATGGGGGTTGCACGCCGACGGCAGGCTCTTCCCCGCCCCATCCACCAACACTCCCTCCGTCATCGTCTCGTGGGCGGGCGCCGACGACCTGGCGCACATGCCATCGGACGCCGCCGAGGCGCTCGACGCCACCAAGCTCGGCCAGGTGGGGCGCATGGTCTCGTTAGCGCTCATGGTGCTCTCCAGCGATCCCGCGTACTGATCTCCATCCCCGCTCACGTGCGCCGTCGACGGGTCTCTCGAGGACCCCGGCATCATCGCGCCTCTTGGGCGGGCCCGCATGCTCCGGACGTCCCGCTCGATCTCGGTCTTGCCAACAAAGCCGAGTAATCCTATAATCGTACTAGCTATTGTGCCGCCAGAGTCCGGTGTGATGGTGAGGCACAGGCGGTCATCGCGAACTCTGCTCGAGCGAGAGGAGATCCATGCGCAGTATCACCCCGACCCGCTCGTCGCTCGCGCTGGTGGCGCTGGTGTTAGTCCTCCTGTCGGCCGTCGGCTGCCGAGTGGCGCCCGAAGGGCTCGGAGATGCTCCCGTCGCCAATGCGGCGGGTTACCATGACCTAACCGTGGACCGCCTGGAGATGCTGGCCCAGGACAATGAGTCCGAGAGGGCGTTCACCCTCGTGAACGTGCACGTGCCCTACGCGGGCGAGATCAGCGGCACCGACCTGCACATCGCCTACGACGAGATCACCGAGAACCTGGATCGCCTTCCGGCGAAGGACGGTCGCATCGTGCTCTATTGCCGCAGCGGCGCGATGAGTGCAGAGGCCGCCCAAGCCCTCGCGGAACTCGGCTATACCGACGTGTGGGAACTGAACGGTGGCATGGTGGCCTGGGTGGCCGGTGGCCACGGCTTGGCGGAGTAAAGCGATATCGCGGGGGGCGGCCCACTGCCCACCGGTGCCGGTGGGCGCCGTGCCGAAACTCGCCCCCCGCAAGCGAGGAACACGATGGAACATGACGCGATGCACCCCCCAACGCCCGAGCCGATAGGGCGCGAGCCCGGCGAGCACCACGGCGAGCAGTGCCCCTTTGTGCGGCTCATGACGCCAGAGGTGGTCGCGCAGATCGAGGCCGCCATCGCCCTCGTCCGTGAGGCGGGTCGGCACGACATCTCGGGCCCCCTCGATGCCTGGCTGGTGCGCATCACGCGAGTCAGCGCCGCCATCAGCGAAGAGGGGCAGTGCGGGCCCGAGCTGTACATCGGCTGAGCATATCCATGCCAGCATCCTTGCCTCGGTCGCGAGACCGATGGCGCCATCTAGAGGGAGGTGCAGCACGATGGCGAGGCGATCCCGTCGCGCATTCGATCCTTTGACCGTAGGTCTGGCCGTGGTGGCGGTGCTGGTCCTGGCGGCGATTGCGGCCCTACAGCTCACCGGCGGGGGTGGCAGGCAGGAAGCCGCCGACTTGACGGCGGCCGACGTGCAACGCATCGCGCCCCAGGAGGCCAGGGACCTTGTCGAGGCGGGGGGCGCGATCCTGCTCGACACGCGCTCCGAGCCCGAGTACGTTCAGGCCCATGCCGAGGGGGCGTACCACTACCCCGTCGCCGAGGCCGAACAGCTTGCTGGCACGCTCCCTGACGAAGGCGCGCTCATCTTCTATTGAACTTGACCGGCCGAGGCCACCAGCGCCCGTGCGGCGCTATCCGTCATCGCGCAGGGGATCGATCCGGAGAGGGTGTACGCCCTTCGGGGGGGCCTGGCCGCCTGGCAGGCGGGGGGGCTTCCCATGGAGGCGGGCCCGGAACCGGGGCGGTTGGGGGAGTAGGGTCGTCGCCGGAGCGACAGCGCAAGGGCCTCGCGTCATATCCGTGACGTGAGGCCCTTTTTCTATCGCGTGCCGACCGGTGCTACGGCACGATCCACGTCCCCGTCTCGCAGCGGAGGGCCCTGCCGATCGCCTCGGGGGAGGTGATGAGCGCCTGTTTGCCCGTGTGCCGCACAAAGTTGATGCTGGCCTCGATCTTGGGCGCCATGCTGCCCGAGGCAAAGTGCCCATCGAGGAGATAGCGCTGCGCCTCCTCGACCGTCAGGCGCTCGAGGTTGATCTGGTTTTGCTGCCGAAAGTTCAGCGCCACCTGCTCCACGCCCGTAGAGATGAGCAACAAGTCAGCGCCGATCCCCTCCGCCAGTAGGCTGGAAGCGTGGTCCTTGTCGATCACGGCGGGGGAGCCGCGCAGCAGGCCCGCCTCGTCGCGCACCACCGGGATGCCACCGCCGCCCGCGCCCACCACGATGAGCCCCCGCTCGACCAGAGCGCGGATCGCATCCACTTCGACGATCTCCAGCGGGCGGGGCGAGGCCACCACTCTACGCCAGCCACGCCCGGCGTCCTCAGAGACCGTCCACCCGCGCTCGGCAGCCATGCTCTGCGCCCGGGTGCGGTCGTACCACGTGCCCACCGGCTTGGTCGGATGGCGATAGGCCTCGTCCTCCGGGTCCACCACCACCTGGTTGATGACGGTGGCCACCGTCCGGGGGATATTGCGCCGCATGAACTCGTTCTGCAGTTGTTGCTGGATCATGTAGCCCAGTGACCCCTGCGTATCGGCGACGCAGACATCCATGGGCACCTCGTCTACCATGTTGCGAGCCAACTCGTTGCTGAGCAGGCATACCCCCACCTGGGGGCCGTTGCCGTGAGTAACGACGATGCGCCAGCCATCCTGCACCATGTCCACCAGCGGCATCGCCGTCACCCGCATGCGCTCGAACTGATCTTGCACCGATTGGTGTTCGGCATCCGCGATCAGGGCATTCCCCCCCAGGGCTACTACGGCGACTCGGCCGCGGGAGTCCCGGCCGTTGCCGGCGCCATCGAACCTCACGTCGTCCATGGTGAGCACCCCTACTCTGCCAGCTTTTCTGCGAGACGCGTCACGGCACGCTCAAAGCACGCCATGGGGGCGCGCACCAGACCGGCGCCCACCTGCCCCACACCCGCCTTACGGTGGGCGATCCCCGTGTTGATGATCGGCGCCACGCCGGTATCCACCACCAGGCGGATGTCGATGCCCGAGGCGGTGCCGCCGAACGACAGGGCCGGCAGCGTGAACGCGGGGCTGGCGCCGAGCGTGATCTGCCGCATCTCGCGGCTGTAGGCCACCGCGTCTTGGGGCGAGCCTCCCACGAACTGGACGATGGCCGGCGCCGCCGCCATGGCAAAGCCGCCCAGCCCCACCGTCTCGGCGATAGAGCTATCCCCTAGGTCGGGGTTGGCGTCCGCGGCGCTGAACCCGGGAAAGTAGAGGCCCTCAATCTCCGGCGCGGGGGCTGTCAGCCACTCATCGCCCAGCCCGCTAACGCGGATCCCAAAATCCACGCCGTTGCGCGCCATGGCGGTCACCAGGCTGCTGCCCG
The DNA here is from genome assembly GCA_040768165.1 of Anaerolineae bacterium. Taxonomy (GTDB): domain Bacteria; phylum Chloroflexota; class Anaerolineae; order UBA1429; family UBA1429; genus DUUT01. The sequence continues at coordinate 20,452 of JAXGNH010000033.1, read as the reverse complement.
GGATGCCATGCGCGGCGTCGAGCATCGACTTGCTGGACGCCATGGACACGTTCAGGAAAAAGTGGTCGTTACCCGCCATGAACTCGAGCACCGCCGCCTCGTCGTCGGAATCCATGTCGCTGCGCAAGAGTGCTGGCGCCAGCCGCCGGAAGAGCAGCCCCGACGCGGCGACGTTGCGGTTGTGCACCTCATCGCCCATATGGAGTGCCTGGGCGATGAGCGGCCGTAGCTCGACGGGGCCGCCCCCCTCCAGAGCGCGCGCCATGGCCGGGCCGAGGACGTCGCGCATCCAGCGCAGCCGGCTGAGGACCTCCTCGTCGTAGGCGCCGAAACGCAGCACCTTGCCGAGGCCCTCATTCATGTTGCTGTACGCCCTGTTCCCATACGCCTGGTTCTCGACGATCCACACCGGCATCGACGGGCTGATGACCCCGGCCATCGGCCCGACGGCGCTGTGGTGATGGTTTGGCTCGAGGCGCACCGCCCCGCTCGCGGCCAGCCGACGCGCCTCGTCGGCCGACGATGCCCACCCCTCAAAGAGGATGGCGCCGGTGATGGCCCCCTGCATCGGGCCGCACATCTCGCCCCACGCGATGGGCGGGCCCGCATGCAGCAGCATCCGCTCGGCCATCTCTGGGATGACCTCGAGCGCCCGCGCGGCACCCAATAGCACGGGCTGGCCGGCGTACAGCCGGTCGATCGCCTCCTCGTTCGCGGCATCCACGCGCTCGCTCACCAGCAGCTCGGCCAGATACATCCCGACCGCCGGATCCCCTTGGGCCGGCGGTGACCACTCGAGATGCACCACCGGCGTCTTGACCTCCTGGATCGCCTGGGCGAACGAGGGCAGCCCCACGTTCACTACACTCAGTTGCTGCTCGAATAGCTGTTGTACCGACACGATGGCCTCCTATGGCGCGACGCGCGTCGCGGGTCGCCGGCGGCAGGGCCAGCCAGTGGCCCCGACAGAGTCCGGCCTCCAGGTGAACGGCGCTATCCCTCACTCACCCCACGTTCGCCGGCGTGTTCGCGTCCCTCGCGCCCATTGTGACACACATTCCCTTCCAGCGAGCATAGCACCCTGGCGGCAAGGCGCGCCGCCTCGGCGTTGCTGCGCCCCAGGATCACTCCGGCCCTCTCGAGGGCCGACTGCTGGCGCGACAGCTGCTGCGGATCGCGATCGGTGCCACACACCGAGGCCACGAAAACGAGGTTGCGCCTGCCCCTCTTGGCGGCCTTGCGCGCCTTTTCCACGGCCGGCACCAGTACCTCGGCGGGGCTCGGGTGCGAGCCATAGCCCAACACCACATCGAGCAGGATGAGGGCCACGCTGGGGTCCTTGGCCTCCTGCAGCATCCGCTCCACCCTCAGCCGATAGTCGATCATCGGATGCGGCCGCCCGCGGGTAAACTCGTCGTCGCCCAGGTCCACGGTGGTGTGTTCACGGCTCTTCCAGGGATCGGCCAGCTTCAGGTCAGGGCGCACCGGCGTGTTGGAGTAGATGGGGCCCAGTTCCCGCTGCAGCAGCAGAGTGGTCTCGTAGCTAAAGGTGCCGCCACTGAACAGCCCCCGCAGGTAGAGCTGACCCGGGGCGAAGCCGAAATCCTGCCCCGCCGACGGGTCACGAGGCCGCAGTTCGGGGATCGAGCCTCCGCCCAGCAGCGTCGCCTCGGCCGCCGCCTCATCAAGCGTGTCGACGACGTGTATCCCCGGGGCGTCCGGGCGCACTGTCGAGCCGATAAAGTCGATCACCACCGGCTTGCGCGCCTGGCGCGCCCTCGCCAGCACCTGCTCCGCCACCCGCGGCGACGGCGGCTTGGAGATGAGCACGATGACGCGCGTGGACCGATCCTGCGCCAGCGCGTCCAGCGCGTCCAGCATGGTGATGGCGCCGACCGCCTCGTTCAGGTCGCGGCTGCCGGTGCCGATGGCCTGCGAGATGCCCCCTCCCCACTGGTCGATGAGGGAGGTCACCTGCTGCACTCCCGTGCCCGAGGCGCCGATGATGCCGATCCCGCCCCTCCGCACCACGTTGGCAAAGCCCAACGGCGTGCCATTGATGATGGCGGTGCCACAGTCGGGGCCCATCATCAGCAAGCCCCGCTCGTGCGCCATGCGCTTGAGCCGGATCTCGTCCTCCAGGCTGACGTTGTCGCTGAACATCATCACGTGCAGGCCCTTGCCCAACGCCTTGAGCCCCTCGGCGGCGGCGTACTCGCCGGGGGTCGAGATGAGAGCCAAGTTGGCGTCGGGTAGCTCCTTTACGCCCATAGCGATGCTGCGTGGCACGGTGGGCTGAGCTGCCGTTTCTGTCTCGGGCGCCTCTTTGCGCAGCTGCTCCTCGGCGCGATCCAGCGCCGCGTTGGCGGCGTTGTCGCCGCTGGCCTCCACGGCGATCACGAGGTCGTTGGGTTTCGCCTGAATCCCCTCGATGGACACGCCGCTGTCGCGGAGGAGGTCGAGGTTGGCGGGCGTCCCCATGAAGGCGAACGCCTGGCTCACCCCCTCCAACGAGCCGATCTCACTCGACAACTGCATTAGCGTGACCGAATCGCGGTACAAATTGCGCAACACTCTATGCCGCGTTGGCATGGTCTTCCTCTCTCTCATGCGTCCACAACCGCAGGCCCATCAGCAGCCCCAGCAGCCCATCGGCGCCGGAGGTACTTCCCACCCTGAGCGCCGCGTCCAGCGCGCCGCCCAATCGGCCCTCCCCCTGAGGCATCACGACCACCTCGACCACATCGCGCAGGCGCTGCGTGGCTCGCCCATGCGCCGCCCACTCGAGAAAGACGCGACTCACGTCGGTGGTGCGGCGCGACATCGCCCGGATCTCGGCTCCAAAGGCGGAGACGAACCCGTCGTCCGGGCCCGCGCTCGCCTGCCCACAGTGCATCGCCACGAGCACGCCGACCAAAAGGTCGTCGCCCGATGGCGTCAGCCCCGGCCCAAGGCCTACGAGCTGCCGCGCCGCGTCGACCGCCTCCCCGAGCGCGCGTCGCTCCAGTGCGTCGGCAAGTCGATCGACCCTCTCCGCCGCCATACCCCACAGGGGGCTGGCTGGCGCCTCACCGACAGCTCGGGTCAGAGCGTGCCACGCGGACGCCCAGCGTCCCTTCCAGCCCGCGCTTCGGCCGCGGGCACACACCCCATCGAGGGAGGGGTCCCAGGCGGGCGCGCCGCTCAGATCGATGCGCGCTCCGTCGAGCATCAGGCGCCCATGGTCCAGTAACGCCCGCCCCCCCATGAGCGCCAACCCGCGCAGCGCCGCCTCACCCCGAACGAGGATTCCGTTGGGGAGGTTGCCCACCCCCTCGTGTGCCAGTGTGATCATGCCCAGGGGCAGCCATGCCGGCGCGGGCGCCTCGAGGACCAGGTTTAGGGAGCGATCGAAGGCGCTGTGCACCCGCATCGCCGCGCGGCTCGTGATGAGGGGCAGCAGTTCCGCCGAGATCGATACCGCCTCGGGCACTCTAGAAGACGTCGTCGTCATGTTGCCTCGTGGCGCCACCGCAACGGGCGCGGGCGATGGCTGTACACCCTCCACTTTAGAGAGTGGGGCGTCCCAGAGGAGCGCCCCACGCGTGCCACGCGCTCGAAGCATCACCGCCCGGCAGGGGCGCCGGCCTCCTGTTGGGCCGAGACCGCCTGTCCCTCGGTGACCGGGGCGGGCTCGCGCCGGAACAGCAGCATGGCCAGCGCGATGAGCGCCACCGCCAGATAACCTATGGTTGTCCCCCAAGCGACGCCGATCCCCAGCTCGGTGGCGTGGATGATGCCAAAGAAAGAGCACGCCGCGCCGAACAGCGAGTATCCGATGGCCGCCCGCCAGTTCTTGTCGATGATAAAGGCGGCGATGGCGGCCAAGATCATGCCTACCAGGATCGGGCCGGAGCCCAGGACCACCATCCCCTCGTAGTAGACCCCCGCGCCGCGCAACGCCTCAGACGATATCTCCCCCGCCGAGGTACCCGCCGCGCCCAGGGCGTTATCGAGCTGGTTCTGTAAAAAGTTGGCGATCCAGGGTATCAGCGCCAACGCCACCGCCGGCGCATGCCGTGCCGGGCTGGCCGTGAACGCCTGCGAGGTGATCAGCAGGCCTATGTAGACCAGCAACGGCAGGATCGCCACCAGCGGGATCACGGTCAGCAGGATGGGCAGCAGCCCAAAGATGCCCAGTACAAAGATCGCCAACCCGCTGGCCCACGAGTAGCCGACCCGCGCCCCCACGCTCTTCCATCCCGGGTGCCCGATGTACACCAGCGTCGGGAAGGGGCTGCCAAAGAGGGAGCCGATGAGGGTGCCGATGCCGGCGACCAGCATCGTCTCGCGCGTCGAGTAGGAGTCTCCCGCCGCCTCGGCACTCTCGACGTTGTTGAGCGACTCCAAGAAGAGATAGATCGCCAGGGGGACGGCGGTCACCAGGTAGGGCGCGATGCGCGGCAGGCCGATGGCGAGTGGGAGCAGGCGCGGCAGGGGAAAGCCCACGGCAAACGACGCCAGGCTCGCCTGCAGTGCGCCGAACTCCATGTAGCCGGTGATCCAGCCGAGGATGGTGCCGATGATGATGGCCAGCAGCCCCGCGGGGATCTTGCCGGGGAACTCGACACCGGCCAGCCAGCCCACAAAGATGATGCCCAGCGACACCATCCCGATCCACGCCACCTCCCACACCTGGAAGGCGGGGCTCATGGCGATGAAGGTGATGGCCACGCCGGCCAGGGTGCCCAGCATGGCCGCCCGCGGCGTGAGACGTCGCATCGTCGGCCCGATGAAGGCGCCGATGATGGCGATGATGCCGTGGACGAAACACCACGCCACGCCCACCCCCCACGCCAGCTCGGCGTCGTTGGTCGAGAGGTAGAGGGGCAGCATCACCGCGAACACCACGAGAAAGTAGTGGGGCACCGACACGCCATACGGCACCGCTGTGGCCGTGCTGCGCCCCTCGCGCCTGCCCAGGCGCCAGGCCTGGTAGGCATAGTAAAAGTTGCCAAAGGCGATCGATAGCACCAGGCCGGGCACGATGATGCCGAACACCAGATCGTTCGGCCATGCCAGGACGGCCGTGAGCAGGCTCACGGTTACCAGTACGTTGGTGAGATGGTTGGTAAACAGGCCAAAGAAGCCGTTCCAGTCACCCGGTATCCACAGGCGTGGCCGGGCCTCTTGGTTCTCCATCGCACACTTCCTTGTCTGTGGCGCGTCAGGCCATCTCGGCCATAGCGGCCTCGGCGCCTGCGGCGCCCTCGGGCTCCTCCTCGGCCACGGGGCGAGGCAGGAAGCTGAACCCATACAGCAGGAGCGCCATGAGCAGATAACCCAACGCCACGGCGGGCGACTGCGCCCAGCCGATGCGCTCGCCATGCACGAAACCAAAGAACGACAGCACCGCCCCCGCCAGCGCATACGCCGCTGCGGATCGGAACTGCCGTTCGATCAGGAACACCGTGATGGCGCCCAGAATCATGCCGCCAACGATGGCGCCGCCCCCAAAGACCACCAGCCCCTCGTACAACACGCCCGCCGCGTCCAGGGCGGCGACGCCGACCTCGGCGGCGCTCGTGCCGGCGGCCGTCAGTGCGCCGTCGACCAGGCCTAGCGCCCAGGACGCCAGGTGGGGCAGGAACGCCAGGATGATGGCCGGAGCGTGCGACGGCGGCGTCGCCTGAAAGGCCTGAGCCCCGATGAGGGCGCCGATGTAGAGCAGGATGGGCAACACCGCCACCAGCGGGATGATTTGCAGCAACAGCGGAATGATGCCGAAAATGGACACCCCCGCCACCAGGATTCCGGTGGCCAACGAGTACCCGATGCGGCCTCCCACTTTTTTCCACCCGGGCTGGCCGATGTACACCGCGTTGGGGAAGGGGTTCCCCAGAAAGGTGCCCACCAGACTACCGATGCCGTCGACCAGCAGCACCTCCTTGACGCTGTAATCGTCCCCCGCGGCGTTGGCGCTCTCTACGTTGTTCATGGCCTCCATAAAGTCATAGATGCCAAAGGGGATGGCCGTGACGAGCAGGGGCGCGATATCGGAGAAGCCCGCAAAGACCTCGCCGACCGCGGGACGCGGGATGCCGATGCTGAACTGGCGCAGCGTCTCCGCGAGGGCGGCCGGGTCCATGATGCCCGAGATCCAGCCGATGACGGTGCCGACGATAATGGCCAGCAGCCCGGCGGGCAGGCGGAAGGGGAAGCGGACCCCCGCCATCCACCCCCCAATGACGATGGCCAGTGATATGAGGCCGATGTAGGGAGTAAGCCAGATCTGCTGCGCGGGCCGCATGGAGATGAACGCCACCGAGATGCCGGCCAGGGTGCCCAGCAGGGCCGCCCGCGGCGTGATGCGCTTGATGGTCGGCGCGATAAAGGCGCCGACCACCTCGACCGAGCCCTCGATGAGGTTCCATGCCAGGCCCGCCTGCCACGCCAGGATGGGGTCCCCGGTGCGTAGGTACACGGGCAGCATGATCAGGAGTACGACGATGAACATGTGCGGCACGCTGGGCCCGGCGGGCATGGCCGTGACGTCGGTCCGGCCCGTCTGGATGGCCAGCCTGCGCGCCATGAAGGCATAGTAGACGTTCGAGATGATCAGCATCACCCCCACGGCGGGGATGATGCGGCCAAAGACGATCTCGCGTGGCATATCTACCACGTCGAGCAAGAGCCCCGAGAGAACCAGGATGTTGAGGATGCTGTTGGTGCCCAGCCCAAAGAAGGCATCCCAGTCACCCGGGACCCACCACGGGATGCGCGCCTCGCGCGCTCCGTTCTCACGCGTAGCCATGCGCGGCCTCCTCACTGCGCCGGCGGGCGCGGAGTGTGTCGCGAGAGTAGGAGCGCATCGTCAGCGCGGGGCGGTGGGCGTAGCCTCGTCAGGCAGGTGGAAACCCGATAACCGCCTCAGGCGGCAACCTTTTCCAGCGACTGCAGGACGGGGACGACGTCCTTCGAGTGCGATACCCAGCCAAAGATGCCCCCCTGCGCCTTGATCATCCGCAGGGCCGCATCCTGAAAGTCAGGGAAGTACGAGCCGACACAGTCCTCGAGCACGATGCACTCAAAGCCGCGATCGTTCGCCTCGCGGACGGTGGTCTGCACGCACACTTCGGTGGTGACGCCGGTGACGATGAGGGTCTTGATCCCCTTGTTGCGCAGCATCAGCTCCAGGTCCGTAGAGTAGAAGGACCCCTTCCCCGGCTTGTCGATGACGGGCTCACCCTCTATCGGCGTGAGTTCGTCGACGATGCCGTGGCCGTACTCGCCGCGCACCAACACGCGGCCCATGGGCCCCTGGTCGCCGATGCCGCAGGCCAGACGGCCGCGGGCCAGCTTGGTGGGTGGGGCATCCGAAAGGTCGGGGCGGTGCCCCTCGCGGGTATAGATGACAAAAAGGCCGGCCGCGCGGGCGGCATCCAGGACGCGTCGCGTGGGCTCGACGGTGCTGCGAAGCGGGGTTACGTCATTGCCCAACATCTCGCCGAATCCACCAGGATCCACAAAGTCTCGCTGCATGTCGATGACGAGCAGCGCCGTCGACTCGGGATCAAAGTCGAGGGGATAGGGCTCGGCGGGAAACGTATGCGCTGCCATAGAAACCTCTCCTTTGAAGTTGCAGACATTCGGTGCCGGAGCGCATTGGGGGTTGGGGGACGTCTGGTACATCGTGTGCGCTCTGTTCTACCTCATTCTAAGGAATCCGATGGTCAAAGTCAAGTATCTTGAGTCATTGGCTCCTCTTTGCGCCACAACAGCAGCCGAGCAGGGGCGAGGCGCGCGCGTCGCGCGTCGCACGGCCATTGACACCGCCGCTACACGGCTGTAGAATGGTGTTATGGTAGGTTGGTCCCTGCCCGTGGCGGCACCTGTGTTGCAGCTAGCGCCGACGGCCTCAGCTCGCCCCCACCAACCACCATCCTGCTAAATGCCCCCTCTCTGTCGCTATCACGCGTCATCGCCCACTCTGGCCCCAGGCGCTGTACGGGTTCGTATCCCCGTCAGCGTCTTTTGGCTCTCGCGCGTCCGCCAACCTGCAGCCAGGCGTGGCGCGCCACGCATCCGGTCGACACGCATCCACGGTGCAGGCGACCTCTACGTCCTTGGCAACGTGCGGCGACGATTCGAGAGCATGAGAAGGAGTGTGAACTGATGGCGTTCAACCCGTTTGAGGAAAAGGGGATGAAGCTGGAGGACCAGATCCAGAGCTGGTCTCAGCTCAACGTTCAGCCCTACAACAAGATGGAGATCGACCCGTACACGCGGACGCGCATCATCCTGATGAACGGCATCGAGGTCGAGTCGGCCATATTCCTGCACCAGCTCGCGCGCCATACGGCCGACCCCGAACTGAAGCAGCAGTTGGCGATGGCCCGACGCGTCGAGCAGCAGCAGCAAAAGATGGTGAACTGGCTCATTCCGGCCGACGAGTCGACCCTCGAGGTAACCATCGGCTACGAGCAGGTCGCCGTCGACCTGACGGCCTATCTGGCTCGCACGGAGCCCGACCCCTACGTCAAGGCGGCGCTCGACTTTGCCCTTCTTGAGGATTTCGACCACCTATACCGGTACGCCAACCTGCTGGAGATGGACGCGAATATCCCCGCGCAGCGCATCGTCGGCGAGATGACCGAGATCACCCCGGGGCGCCCCACCATCGCCGAGCATCGCCACCCCTTTGACGAGGTGCGCAAGCCCTACGACAGCCGGACGGCCGACATCCTCACCAAGCTGCACGTGGCCACCATCGTGGCGGGTGAGCAGCAGACGATGAACTTTTACATGAACGTCGGGAACCGCTACTCCAGCATGGTCGGGCGCGGGCTCTATCTGGAGATCGGACAGATCGAGGAGCAGCACGTCACGCACTACGAGTCGCTGGCCGATCCCACCATGTCGTGGTTCGAGCGCCTCCTGCTCCACGACTATAACGAGGCCTACATGTACTACTCTTGCATGGAGTCGGAGCCGGACGCCCGCATCCGCCGCATTTGGGAGGAGCACCTGCACATGGAACTCGGCCATATTCAGGCCGACCTGGAGTTGATGCAGCGCTTTGAGGGCCGCGACGGCAGGGAGCTATTCCCCGCCGAGTTCCCGCAGATCACCATCATGCAGCCCAACAAGGACTATGTGCGGCAGGTGCTTCGCGACCAGGTGTACCTGAGCGCCGAGGGCACCGAGTTCGTGCCCATGAGCCAGCTCTCACAGGACGCACGCTATTACTGGTACCAGAACAGGGTCAACGACGGTCAGGGGTTCGTGCCCAGCCAGAACGTCGTGGAGGAGCACGTCAGCGGCAAGGGGAGCGACTATCGCTTCGAGAGCGAGGGGCCTCACCCAGTGGAAGAGTTCCGCACGCGGGAGGCGGTGCCCACCGGCATCCACCGCTCCTAGCCTTGGGGCGGCAGAGACAGAAGGGGCGCGCGGCCATTGCGGCCGCGCGCCTGATGTATCTCCCAGGCCAGTGCGCTCCACCACGCCAGGTGTGCGCGCCGATGACGCTAGCGGGAGTAGAACTCGACGACCTGCGACAGATCGCAGATGATGGGTACTTGCTCACGCGGAGGCAGGTAACGCAGCGTCACCGCCACCTCATCCTTGTCCAGCTCCAGGTACGGGGGCGGCGCGGCGCCATCCACCGCCTCGACCACGACGGGGATCTGACGACTCGACGGCTTGACCGACACCACGTCGTTGGGGTGGATGACGTAGGCCGGATAGGTGACGCGCTTGCCGTTGACCAGGATGTGTCCGTGAGACACCAGCTGGCGCGCGGCATAGATCGTCGGCGCCAGCCCACCGCGCAGCACGACGGCGTCCAGCCGAGACTCGAGAGCGTGAATCAGGTTATCGGGCGTGTTGCCCTTGCGCTGCGCCGCCTTGCGGAAATAGTTGCGCATCTGGCGCTCATGGATGTTGTACTGGGCGCGCAGGCGCTGTTTCTCCACCAGCTGCCGCTTATAGTCCGAGACGCGACGCGGCCGCCCGCGCTGCGCGACGCCGTGTTGACCCGGCGGGTTCGGTCGGCGCTCCATCACGCGCGCTGCCTTGGGCGTCAGCGCGATGCCCAGGCTCCGAGACAGCTTGGCCTTGGGTCCGGTATACTTCATAGTCTCCTCAACACGGAAAAGGGGTACCCGCGGCGCCAGCGCGCCGCCCTCCAACTCGAGAGGCGCGGGGCATCCCGATGACCTCAGAGACTATCTTAATATTGTTGTTGGTGATTGTCAATATACGCACTGTACGCGCAGCCGACCACTAGCAATGCCAAGATGGCAGGGCGCCCCATGGAGGGGCACACCATGGTATGCGCAGACGCCCATGACCCGCCGCCTCCCGCGGGCCGCACAGCGTGCGGCCCCTACAGCCGCCGAAGCGTCCGCCGTCACGCTGTAGGGCGCGCACGCCCTGCGCGCCTCCCCATCACCGCCCAGGCCACCGCCGTCACGCTGTAGGGCGCGCACGCTGTGCGCGCCTCCCCATCACCGCCCAGGCCACCGCCACACCGTAGGGCGCGCACGCTGTGCGCGCCTTGCCCGCCGCTAGTACGTCACGTGGTCGGTGGTGTGCGTCTTGATGAACGCCCAATCGAGCGTCACGCCCATCCCCGGGCCCTCGGGAGCATACACGCACCCCTTCTCGTCGATGGCGTCCAGACCGTCGCGATAGTCCACATACGCCGGCGGGAACGTGCCCGCGCACTTGGGGTGGACCAGCGCCATCTCGTAATAGTTCGTGTTGCGCAGCGACGTCATCACGTGGCGTTGCGCCGGCCCCGCGCCATGCAGCTCGATGTCCAGCCCCAGGCCCTCGGTGGCATGCGCCAGTTTCATCGTGCCGGTGATCCCGTCATAGCCCACGTCGCCCCGCAAAAAGTCGGTAGCATCGGCCAGGGCAAAGTCTACGTGCGGTTCCAGCGTGCGGACGTGCTCCGTCTGCAGCAGCGGCGTGCGCACCAGTTGCCGCAGCTTGCGGTGCGCGAACTGGCTGATACCGCCGTCCTTGTAGGGATCCTCCCACCAGAAAAAGGCCTCCTCGTCGCAGGCGCGCCCCACCTTGACGGCATCGCCAAAAGTCTCCAGCTCGCACGCCGGGTCGATCAGCAGGTCCATCTTGCCACCCACGCGCTTGCCCACGGCGTGAATGGTGGCGATCTCCAGGTCGACCAACGACTGCCCCCACCCGTGGATCTTGAACGCGGGGTAGCCCATCTCTAGACAGCGCTCGGCGAAATCGGCGTACGCCTCGGGGCTGTCGAGGCCGCCGTTGTGGTCGCCGTGGGTCGTCGAGGCGTAGCACTTCAGTGGGCGAATGTGCCCCCCGAGGAGTTCCCAGATGGGCGCGTTATAGTACTTGCCGGCGATGTCCCACAGGGCCGCGTCCACCGCGGCCACGCCGATGCGCGCCACCTGGCGCAGGGCGCGCTTGACGTCCTGGTTGATGCGCTCGCGTTCCAGGGCGTTCTTGCCGATCAGGTAGCCGGCGAACGTCGGCAGAGTACAGAGCTGGACCATGGCTGTGACGAACTCGCCGGTGATCCCCACGTTGGTGTGGATCTGGAGCACCGCGGCGCGGCGCGACGCCCGGCCGCCCGCCTCGTAGACCAGGTTGAACCCGTTATAGTCGGTGCTCAATCCCTCCATGGTGTACTCGAATTCGGTGACCTCGATGCCGGTGATGATCGGTTGCTCGGCCACTGCGGGCTCCTTTCTACAGGGGAGGATGAACCACCAAGGCACAAAGGACACAAAGGGTACCAAGATTACGGCGAACCGTCTAGATGGCGGGGCGAGGATAGCGCTCGGCGCGCAGGGCGTCAATCGGGTGGCGCGGAACACCTCCCGGAGGGCCCCCACACAGTAGCGACCGCCATACATTGACGGCGGTTGCGGAGGACCTTCGGGAGGTGTTCGGTTCGCCCCTATGGCAGCTCGTAGTAGGGCGGGCGCCGCGTAAAGTCGGGCAGGCCCGACGCGGGCAGCGGGGAGCGCTCGACGGTCTCGTCTGGCGCCACGGCGCTCACGCGTGGAAGCGCGGACAGGGTGCCGGCCCTGGCGGCGGCCACATAGTCGCGATAGGCCTCGCCAAAGATCGTCATTTGGCGCGTCTGGTAGTCGTACAATGAGCCGTTGAACTCGGTGAGCGGCACGTTGACGCTGAACCACAGCCACTGCTGCACGAGCCTGTTGCCGTCGGCGGGGTAGCCCGTCGCCTCGTCGCTGGCCGACAGCATGAAATCAAAGGTCTCGTGCATAAACGAGATGACCATCTGATCGCCGACCTCCTGCTGACGGTCCTCTTGGACGTGGTTGGCGATGAAGGTTGAGGGGAAGAGCACTCCGTACTCGGAGATGATCAAGGGCTTGTCCCTCTCCCCATGCTCCGCCATCCAGGTGCGCATGGCGCGCACCAGTTGCTGAAAGATGGCAGGGTCGGCGTTGTAGGCATAGTAGAGGTTGTTGCCCATATCGCCATGGTTCAGCGCTATGTCGTACTGCTCCTCGAGGGATAGCGTCGACAGGCCATACGGCAGGAAGCACCCATAGCTCAGCCCCTCGGGCAGGATCTGCACGTGGATGTTCCACACGTCCACCGGCATCTTGGCGCCGTACGTGGCCTGGTAGGCCGCCAGCGCCTCCTCGAGCCACAGCAGGCGCAGCGGGCTGGGCATCACCACGCCGCCAATGGCGACCTGCGCCCCAGGGTCGAGCGCCTTGATGTGCGTGTATGCCTCGTGGTAGATGTCGGCGTACTCGGCCGGCGTGTTACTCCCCTGGCTGGCGATATCGGGCTCGTTGCCGACGATCCAGGTGGCGCCCGGGTTCGCGTCGATGGCAAGGTCGATCGCCTGCCAGTTGGGGGGCCAGCTGCGCGTGTTGAGCAACTGCACGTACGCAATCCCGCCCGGCCGCTCCGGCGTCACCCCCGCCGACCAGTTGCTGTACCACCCAAAGCCGAGTGTCGTGATGCCGCTGAAATCGCGCAGCCTGCCGGGAAAACCCTCGATTGCGGGATGGCTCGCTGCTAGCCCAACGCCAAAGCGGTCCGCCAGCGTGTAGAAGCGTATGTTCCGCGTCAGCACGGGAATCCGCAACGAGTGCACGGCCGCAGGCGCGGGGTCCGCCAGGGAGGCTGGCGCGACGGCCAGCAATGCCACTAGCAGTCCCAGGGCGATGCGTATCGTATGACGACGTTGCCTCATTGTTCATCCTCTGCTTGGGATGCGTCCAGGATCTCGGGGCAATCGAGCGCTGTTCCCCCGGCTGGCGGTGCAGCGCGCCTCGGCGCGCTTCTGAGCCCAGTACCCTGGGCCTTCCAGCCGCCGGCCTTGGCCGCGGGTGCTGCGCGACGTGACTCCCACGCTCCTGGGCCAATCCCTCTGGTTGGATTGGCGTGCTCTAGCGCTTGGTTACAAATATTAGCGGGGATGGCGCCGCGCGTCATCGGCCAGAGTGCCTAGATGGCATCCATCCCGCGTGAAAACCACGACGAGCCCACCGCGGAGGGCGCGGCTCGACGCGCGGTGGCGCCTCTACCCGCCGATGGTCACCCGCCCGGGCCTCCCTTCGGCACCCTCGATGGTTATGCCGCGCTGCAGGAACTGCGGCACCAGCCACGCCACCGTGAGGAGGTGGCGCGTCACCTCGCTGGTGGTGTAGACCGACGCGCCCGGCGCCAGCGCCAGCGGCACCACGAGCTGGTCCGCCAGATGGGCGTCCACCGCCGCCCGGCTGCCCATGTAGCGGTCCAGTGGGTCCACAGCGTCATCGGCCACCCGCTCGGCGGGATAGCGCACGCGACCAAAGCCGGTAAAGCCGGCCACGGCGGCCTCGTGGCGGGCCAGCAGGAACAGGGCCGTTCCCGGGCCGTCCGCCGGCGGCCGCTCCAGGGCGACCTCGGCCTTGATGTGGCGGGCGCGCAGCCGGTGGACGGCCCGCTCCGCCTGGCGTTCGATGATGTGATCGGGCAGGTTGGACGCCGCCGAAACGCCGGCGACCTCCACGAGCCGCCCGCGCTCCTCCAGCGTCAACGGCGCCAGGGCGGCCGCGGGCTCGATGCGCGCCTCGAACTCTCCCCCGCCCGCCGGGTACCAGCCCCAGCGCTTCAGGGCAACCTCTACGGCCCATCCCGCCCTGGCCAAGGTCGGCAGGTACACCTCGGAGAGATAGTGAAACGGCGGGCTCCAGCGTACGTGCGTGCCGCCCCGCAGCGTGAGACGTGACGGCGCGTCCGCCAGTGCCAACGGCGGCAGCAGCGCCTGCAGAATCAGCGTCGCCGAGCCGGCGCTCCCCGTGCCCGACAGCACCTGCACGTCGACGACGTACTCCCCCGGGCGAGCCGGCCCCGTCGGCTCGAAGATCAGCTCCCGCGCGCCCAGGGCGTCTCCCTCCAAGCGCGCATCGCAGATTGCGGCCAGGGCGCGCACCGCCGCCAGGTGCTGCGGACGCAGCCCCGGGTCGCGCCGGCCGGCGCGAATACTATGCATGCGAAAGGGGCGCCCCGTGACGACCGACAGCGAGAGGGCGGTGCGCAGGATCTGCCCGCCCCCCTCGCCGTGCGAGCCGTCAATCGTCAGCAGCCCCTCCGCCACGCCCACCTCCCGCGGCCGTCAGGCCTCTTTGTCCAGCACCTCGACGCGTACCCCCTCCGGGGCGCGGCGCCGGAACCGCTCCACGTCCTCCCTGCCACCCACCACGTCGCCCCAGTGCATCGGCACGGCCACCTGCGGCTTGATGCGCTCCAGCGCCTGGGCGGCCTCCTCGGCATTCATGGTGTACTTGCCGCCCATGGGAATGAGGGCCACCTCGCAGCTGAACTCGTCCATCTCGGGGATGAGGTCCGTGTCCCCGCCATGATAGATGCGCCGCCCGCCCACGGTGACGATAAAACCGACGTTGCCGGCCTCCTTTGGGTGGTTGGGCTTGTTCGTGTTGTACGAGGCCACCACCTCAATGGTCACCTGGCCCACCAACAGCGTCTGGCCGGGCGCGACGACGCGCACATCCCCCTCGAGTTCCCCGGCGCACTGCGCGGGACAGACGATGACTGTCTCCGGGGTGCGCACCTTGGCGATGTCGGCCGGCGACAGGTGGTCGTGGTGGGCGTGGGTCACCAGGATCAGATCGGCGGGGGGCCCGCCGGCGATCTTCCAGGGGTCGATATAGATGGTGACCTCGCCGTCGATGCGAAAGCTTGCGTGGCCGAGCCAGTGGATGCCCTCCAGCATGGTTCACCTCCCAATGGTGTCGCTTGCGCTGTGGTCCTATGCCCATTCTAGCGGCGCCCGGCGGTGCTCGCAAGGCGGAATGCGTCAGGAGTACATCCCCCGCCCAAGTCACTCGCTTGCCCACCCCTCCCCCATGGTGTAGAATACCGCCCACTCTATCTCAGCTCCACCGATCGTCGCGGCTCGAGGCCGCAGCATCTGTTCTGGAGGGAGTCTATTATGGCGCGTTCATATTGGGGCAAGATTCTGCGCGTGAACCTGTCCACGGGCAAGATCAGCATCGATGAGCCCGACCCACTGTTCTACCGCCGCAACATGGGCGGCTGGAACCTGATCCTCGAGGTCCTTCTGCGGGAGGTTCCGCCCAAGGCGGATCCCCTCGGCCCGGAGAACAAGCTCGTCTTCGCCCCCGGCGTGCTCACCGGCCTGGCGATCTCGGGCGCGTCCCGCAACGCCGTGGGCGCCAAGTCGCCTCAGACCGGCGGGTTCGGCGCCGGTGAGGTCGGTGGGTTCTTTGGCGCCGAGTTCAAGCGCGCCGGCTATGACGCCGTGATCTTTGAGGGCGCCTCGCCCAAGCCCGTCTACCTCTGGATCAAGGACGGCCAAGCCGAACTACGCGACGCTGGCCATCTGTGGGGCAAGACGACCAAGGAGACGCTCGAGACGCTCCAGGAGGAACTCGGCGACCGCCGCATCCGCTGCTCCATGATCGGCCCGGGCGGCGAGAGCCTGGTGCGCTATGCCTGTGTGATGAACGAACTCAAGGACGCCGCAGGACGCACCGGCCTGGGCGCCGTGATGGGCTCGAAAAAGCTCAAGGCGGTGGTCGTGCGTGGCACGATGGGGCTCGACGGCGCCAACCCCGACAAGATCCGTGAGATGGCGCGCACCCTAGCCCGAGGCGTGCAGGCGGGCGAACTCGCCGCCGGCATGCATCAGTACGGCACGGGCCCCCACCTGGAGGACATGATCCCCACCGGCAACCTGCCGATCCGCAACTTTCGCGATGGCGAGTTCCCCGCCGCGGCCGACATCAGCGCCAACACCATCCTCGAAAAGATCGGCCAGGGGATGGAGGCGTGCTTTGCCTGCGCCGTGCGCTGCAAGAAGGTGGTCAAGACGGGCGCGCCCTATAACGTCGACCCGGACTATGGCGGACCCGAGTACGAGACCATCGGATCCCTCGGCTCCTGCTGTGGCGTGGAGGACATCGAGGCCATCAGCAAGGGGAACGAGCTGTGCAACGCCTACTCGCTGGACACCATTGCTACCGGCGTGACCATCGCCTGGGCCATGGAGTGCTATGAGAACGGCCTGCTCACCAAGGAGGACACCGGCGGGATCGACCTGCGCTTTGGCAACGGTGAGGCGATGCTGGCGGCCATCGAGGCCATCGCCAAGCGCCAGGGGATCGGCGCGCTGCTGGCGGAGGGGACCAAGCGCGCCTCGGCCAAGCTCGGCAAGGGCTCAGAGTTCTTGGCCATGCAGGTGAAGGGGCAGGAATACCCGATGCACGAGCCGCGCTTCAAGCGGGGGCTGGCGCTGGGCTATGCGCTCTCCCCCACCGGCGCCGATCACTGCCACTCGCTGCACGACTCGGGCCTGGCGGCGGCCACCGAGGAGGGCTTTATGCCCAACGGCGGCCTGCGCTCCCTGGGTGTGCTCGAGCCGATGGATGTCGAGAGCCTGGGCCCCGAGAAGGTGCGGGCCTTTATGTACAATAGCATCAACTCGGTCACCGGCAACTGCCTACCCGTCTGCATGTTCGTCCCATGGTCAGCGCAGCAGCGGGTCGATCTCGTCAGTGCAGCCACCGGTTGGGACGTGAGCACCATGGAGCTGTTCAAGGTGGGCCAGCGTGGACTGACGCTGGCGCGGGTGTTCAACACGCGCGAGGGGTTCACCGCGGCGGATGACGATCTTGCCCCGCGCAGCTACGGCCCCACGAATAACGGCGTGCTTGCCGATGGCGGCATCGATCGGGAGGAGCTTCGCGAGGCGCTCGACACGTTCTACGGCATGATGGGCTGGGACGACCAGGGTGTGCCCACCGCCGCCACGCTCCACGAGTTGGGCGTGAGTTGGGCCGTAGCGTACCTGCCCAAGTAGTTGGGGGCCGTCAGCCCAAGGCTGTTAGCTCTTGGCTGTTGGCTGTTGGGTCGACGCCGTTTGGTTGATGGGTCGCGGGGAGCCCTGCGCGGGCTTCCCGCCCATCGAGGCAAGAACCCATGATCGCCTTCCGAACGCTCACACGACTGCCACTCGCTCTTGTCATCCTCGCCCTGATGGGCTGCGTGCCCGCCGGCCGCGGCCAACTCCCCGGCCCGCAGGAGGCCATCCCCGAACTCGCCGGCACAGAGTGGGAACTCGTCGCCCTGGGCGGCGATCCGCTTGTGGAAGGGTCGCGCATCACGATGGTGTTCGACGAGGGCCGGCTCTCAGGTTTCGGCGGCTGCAATCGCTATGGCGCCACCTATGCCCTGGGACGCGACGGCGATCTGGAGATCGTCGAGCCGATGCACCACGCCGCCCTGTGCACCCAGCCAGCGGGGGTGATGGAGCAGGAGGACGCCTACATCAGGGCGCTATGCGCCGCCTCAGCCCTCCGGATTGTCGGCGATCGCCTGGAGATCAGCGATGCCACTGGAGAGGCGCGTCTCGTCTTCCGACCACAAGAGCGCCTGACGCTCGACCCGGCCGCTCTGATCGGGACGCGCTGGGACCTGCTGGTCATGGCGGGGACCGGGCCCGTCGAGGGGATGCGCTACACCCTCTCGTTCAACAGTACCACGGAGCTCACCGGAGAGGCGGCCTGCCGCACCTACCGCGGCACGTACAAGGCCACCGGCGACGACATCGACCTTCACTTCCTCGAGATGGCCGGCGAGCCGTGCCTCTACCGCCAGGACGCCATGGAGCAGGAGGGCGCCTTTACCACCGCGCTGGAGAGCATCGACCAGTACCGCCTGAGCGACGACCGCCTGGAACTCGTCACCCAGGGCGGGGAGGTGCTGGTGTTCGTTCCGGTAAAGTAGGGGAGCAGCAGAGCGGCCGAGCGCCCAAGGACCCGCCAGAGAGACGCGGGTTCAGGATCCCGGGAAATGCCCCGGCAGCAGTCGCGGCCGAGGCCAGCGGCTGGCAGCCGGGGTACTGGCCTCAGAAGCACACCAAGGAGTGCCCCGGCGCTGTATGGGCGCCTTGGAGCGCCTCATAGTGTCAGCGGAGTGGAGGCCGCCGACGTGGACGCGGAGCAAGACGCCCGCTACCCCCAAAACGTCGGGTACAATAACTCACGACCTGCTTTCGCGGGCAATGCGTATGAGTAGCCGTAGCGCCTCGTTCACTGACTCGGAATCGGGAAAGGCGTCGGCGACGTCCGGATCCAGCACGACGATGTTCGTGCCCGACGCGTATTCCTTGGCATACTTACCGCGGGTCCCCTGACGAAAGTCGTACTCCGCAAGCATATCTTCTTCAGACTCTTCCGCTTCCTTCATGGTAGACTCTTCTTTCCCTGGGCGTGGCCTGTCTCGCGCTGATGCGGCGCACAACATGACCACGATCCGTATGCACTGCCACGATGATCCTACCAGTGGACGACGCTCCGATCGTCACGGCCCTCTCTTCGTCCGTCGAGTGCAGCGTGTCGCCAAGGACGGTCGATGCCTCTTCGAAAGAGACACCGTGCTTGCGAAGATTCGTGCGCGCCTTTCCTGCATCCCAGCCAAATATGAGGGGCATGCCGCCTCGCACGTTGGCAACGAACCGCTGTCCATGCGTCACATGGGCATTGTACCACTCGGACGGGTTGCCTGCGAGTTCACAGCCCCCAGATAGCCCGCGCCTCCCGTCCAACCCGCGCTCCGCCCCTTTCCTTTGCCCCACCCCCCACATGGTGCTATACTCCCACGCGTGTGCGCCCGAGCAGGGCGGCGTCGACCCCATCCCTGGGAGGTTGCAGCATGGATTTCAGCTGGTCCGAAGAGCACGACATGGTGCGCAAGATGGTGCGCGAGTTTGCCCTGCGCGAGATTGCGCCCACGATCAAGGAACACGACCGCGAGCAGACGTTCGATCGCTCCCTCCTGGACAAGATGGCCGAGCAGGGCCTGCTGGGGATCTGCCTGCCGGTCAAGTACGGCGGCGCCGGCATGGACTATATCTCCCTGGGCGTCGCCTGTGAGGAGCTGGAGCGCGTCGATACCTCGGCGCGCGTCATCATGTCGGTGCACGTGGGGCTGAACAGCTTGGCGCTGCTGCAGTGGGCCACCGAGGCGCAAAAGCAGCGCTACCTCGTGCCCCAGGCGATGGGCGAGCGCATCGGCACGTACGCCCTTACCGAGCCCAACGCCGGCAGTGACGCCGCCGCCATCCAGACGACGGCGCGCAAAGAGGGCGATTCCTATATCCTCAACGGCGAAAAGATGTGGATCTCACTCGCCGACGTGGCCGACTCCTTCATCATCATCGCCTACACTGACCGCTCCCAGAAGCACCGCGGCATGTCGGCGTTCATCGTCGACCGTGACATGCCCGGAGTGAGCACAGGTACCATCCACGGCAAGCTCGGCGTGCGCGCCGGCAACACCGGCTTTATCTCGATGCAAGACGTGCCCGTCCCCGCCGAGAACCGACTGGGTGAGGAGGGGGAGGGGTTCAAGATCGCCATGAGCGCCCTGGACAACGGCCGCTACACCGTGGCCTGGGGCGCGGTGGGGCTCACCCAGGCGTGCCTCGACGCCAGCGCCAAGTACGCCAACGAGCGTGAGGCGTTCGGTGTGTGCATCGGCCAGCACGAGCTGGTGCAGCAGATGATCGCCAAGATGGTCCAGCGCGTGGAGGCGGGGCGCCTGCTGTGCCTCAAGGCGGGCTGGATGAAGAACCAGGGGCAGCGCAACACCCGCGAGACGTCGCTGGCCAAGTGGTACGCCTGCGACGCCTCCTTTGATTCCGCCGCCGATGCCGTCCAGATCCACGGCGCCTACGGCTATTCTGACGAGTACGACGTCGAGCGCTACCTGCGAAACTCCAAAGGCGCCGTCATCTATGAGGGCAGCCGCGAGATTCAGCAGATCCTTCAGGCCCAGTACGCCCTGGGCTACCGCCAGGATCGCCCGCTGCGCTGTGAGCTGCCGGCGTACGATCGTGAGGTGTGGGAGGCGGAGGAGTAGGGGGCGGTTGTGGGCTGCGGGTTGTGCGTTGTGAGTTTGTGCCTCGTTA
>JAXGNH010000032.1:0-27275 GCA_040768165.1 Anaerolineae bacterium | reverse complement strand
ATGCAGCTCTTGAGCATCTCTAGCGTGTCGACGAGTTCATCGCGCGTATAGTGCAGCTCGATGGTCTTGTC
The DNA here is from genome assembly GCA_040768165.1 of Anaerolineae bacterium. Lineage (GTDB taxonomy): Bacteria > Chloroflexota > Anaerolineae > UBA1429 > UBA1429 > DUUT01. The sequence goes on along the minus strand of JAXGNH010000032.1, from coordinate 27,204 downwards.
GGGGTTTTCGCTGGCAAAGTCGCCGCCGTTCATGTGCAGGAACTCGGACATGGCGCGCATGTAGGTCTTCCACTGGAAGCCGTAATGCTCGGGGGTGGTCAGCTTCTTGATCATCTCGTGGAAATCGGCCCACGTCTTGGGCGTATAGTCCGCCGCGTAGCCGGCCTCTTCGAGATAGTCGCGGCGGACGACGAGGCCGTGCACTTCGATCATCCCCGGGATCTGCACGACGTGGTTGTCGTACGAGGAGAGCTTTTGCGCCACGGGCACGAGGCTGTCCCAATCCTCCTGGAAGTACAGGGGGATATAGTCATCGAGAATCAGGGCCTTCTTGAGGGAGGCGAACTCCCAGGCCCACTTGTTGGTGTCGAACATCACGGCGTTGGGGCCGCCCTCGCTGTAGGCCGTCAGCCAGTACTCCTTGCGCTTCTCAAAGCCCACGTCGGGATAGGCGATGTGCTCGACCGTGACGTCGGGGAAGGTCTCGGCGAACTCCTCATACTTGATGCGCGTGTACACGCTGGGGCCGGTGGCGTCCTCGGCGACCAGGTCACAGACCGTGATCTTGACCGGACCCTTGGCTGCCGGCTGAGCGGGCGGCTGCGTGGGCTGGGCGGCGGCCGGCTTTTCTTCAGGGGCCGGGGCCGCGGTGGGGAGCGCCTTCGGAGCGCATGCCGCCAAGGCAGCGGCGGCGCCGATGCCCATCATTTTCAGAAAAGCACGTCGCGGTACGGCGTTCATGGGGTTCTCCTTCTTCTCCTAGACTGCGGGTGGCACGACTGTTCCGTAGCTGCAGATCCGGCGAATGATCGTCCTTTTCTCGACGCCATCACCCCCTACGTAGACTACCCCCGGACAGATACAGCTCCTGGAGCTGTATCCCCCCTATGGCCGATGGTCTCATCCTACACGCCCCGAGATTCGGACGCACGAGAGGCAGCGAGGCGGACGTTGCGGCGCGAGGTCAAGGGTTGACGCCAACGCGACGCACGCCTACAATCGAGGTGGTCGTCAGCGGGTCGCGCCCCTATGAACACAGGATGACCTGCGGCCTTGGGCGCATAAGCTGACCACGGTTCTACTATAGCATGATCGCCGCGCGTCAGGAATGACCTGGCTGTCATCGTACTATCAGTCTACTATCAGGACCCTCACCAAGGAGGGTGCTTCCCTTGGCATCATCCGATGAGCTGGCCCGGCTGCTGCGGGACGCCCTGACGAACTATTACGATCCGGTGCGGCTCCAGTCCCATCCCCTGGCCGAGATGCTCGACCTGCAGCAAGGGCTCGGCGAGACCGTCGCCGAGGCGTTGCGTCGCTGCCTGCGCGATGGGATCGATCGCCTGCGCCCGCCCAACACGACCCCCCAGGACGGCCCCGAGTGGCTGGGGCATCACGTGCTGTTGCTGCACTATGTGCGCTCCCTGAGCCCTGCTGAGGTCTGTCGCGAGCTGAACATGAGCGAGGCGACATTCTACCGGCGTCAGCGCGAGGCGCTGCAGGCCCTCACCAGCGTGATGTGGAACGCGCACCGCGCACCCTCGTCCACGGAGGCTGAGCCCACCCTACCATCGACGGACCAATCGCCGAATGGGGTGCGCGAGCGCGCTATCGCCCTCGCCTCGCGCCTTCCATCCCAAGTGGTGCAGTTCGCCGACCTTCTCGAGGGCGTTCGCCAGACCATCGCGCCGCTGGCCGAGCAGCAGCACATCACGCTGCAGGTGACGGCTCCCCGCGGGCTCCCCCCTACGTACGGCGATCCCGCCGTCCTGCGGCACGCCATTCTGGCCCTCCTCACCGAGTGTGTCTGCGCCGCCCGGAACGGGACGGTGGAGCTGAGGATCTGGCTGGAGGCGGGCAGGATCATCGGGCGCATCGGCGTCCTGGGGAGTGACGCGAGCGGCGCCTCCACCGGCTGCTTCGAGGAGGGACAGGGCTTTCGGTTGGGCCTGGAGCTGCTCCAGGTGTATGGCGGCGATGCCTGGAGCGAGCCCGACGCCCCCGGGTGCGGCGTCGCCTTTACCGTGGCCACGCTCCAGCCGATCGCGATCCTGATCGTCGACGACGACCACACCACGGCCGACTTGTACAGGCGATACCTCGAGGGCCCCCAATACGCCGTGATACACGCGCAGACGGCTGAGGAGGTCGAGGCCGAACTGGAGCGCTCTCTGCCCGACCTCATCCTCCTGGACGTGTTGCTCCCCCGCCGCGATGGCTGGCTGATCCTGGAAAAGCTCAAGTCGGAACCTTCGACGGCACGGATCCCCGTGATCGTGTGCTCCGTGATCGAGCAGCCCGAATTGGCGCTGGCGTTGGGGGCGGCGCAAGTGCTCACCAAGCCGATCACGTCTGAGCAGCTTCTGCGAGCTGTTCAGGAGCAGACGCTTCCGGCAAATAGTCGGGCGTCAGCACGTCCAGCAAGGCCTGCACGCGCCTGACGCCGTCGCCCGCATGCACCGGGCGGATGGACGTGAGGCTGATGTGTGTCCCCAGCACGGGGCCCTGCGATGCGGGATCGTGCCCGGAGACGATGACGACCGGCACGTTCGCCAGCCGCGGGTCGGCGCGCATCTTCTGGATCGTGCCCTCGCCGTCGAGATCGGGCATGACGAGGTCCATGAACACCACCGTCGGCACCTCCTCCTGCATGATCTGCAGGGCCTGGCGCCCGCTGTAGGCCCGCAACACGCGATACTGGCTCAGCCCCGACTCGAAAAAGGTCTCCAACAGGCGCACCGCGTCCGGTTCGTCATCCACCAGGAGCACCGTCGGCTCGGGGCCGAGGTGGAAACGGTTCAGGATGGCCTGCACGATCTCCTGGGTGATCGGCTTCATCAGGTACGCCACGGCGCCTTCGATCTGAGAGGCGCCGTCCACGTCGGGCATGGAGCACCCGAGGACTGGCACATCAAAGGGTGTGTCGGCAATGGCGGCCACCACCGCCTCGGCTCGCGCCGGCGCGGTGACGACGGCGCGCGGGTGCACGTCCGAGACGACGGCGATCAGGTCATTGTCTTTGGGCAGGCCGATCACCTGATAGCCGTGGAGGTGGCGTGCCAGCACGCGCAGCACCAGGGGATCGTCGTGGACGACGAGCACGGTCCGATGGGCGTTGGGCAGGGGCAACGCCTGGCGGCGCGGCGTTCTGGGGGTCTGTAGCGTGTTCTCCGGCAGGGGCAGCGTAAAGTAAAAGGTGGTGCCCTCTCCCTCGGTGCTCTCGGCCCAGATCCTCCCCCCGTGCAGCCCCACGAGGTGCTTGCTAATGGCCAGCCCCAGGCCGCTTCCCTGCAGGCCCTGTTGTTCTGCCAGGTGCAGCTGGTAGAATTCCTCAAAGAGCCGTGGCATCTTGTCCTTGGCGATGCCCCGCCCCGTGTCGGCGATGCTCACCCGGAGCCCCTGCTCGCACAGCTCGGTGCGGACCGTGATGCTGCCACGCTCGGTAAAGCGCACCGCGTTGGTCAGGAGGTTGAGCAACACCTGCCGCAGGCGTACGCGGTCGGCCAGCACCGCGGGAAGGTTCTTGGCGAATTCGGTGCGCAGGGCCAGCCCCTTGCGTTCCACCAGGAGCGCTACGGTGCGCGTCGCCTCGCGCACCACGTCCTCGTTGAGGTCGACGCGCTCCTTGAGCAGTGGCATCTGCTCCGCCTCGATCTGCGACAGATCGAGGATGTCGTCGAGCAGTGAGACGACGTGCTGGCTGCTGGTATAGACGGCGTCGACATCGGCGTGGTAGGCCCTGGGCAGGGCCGCCCCATACCGTTCAGGAGAGAGCGCCATGAGCTTGCTGAAACCCAGGATGAGGTTCAGCGGGCCGCGCAGCTCGTGGCTCACCGTGGCGGCAAAGCGCCCCTTGTTCACGCGGGCCAGCTCCGCCTGATGGCGGGCGAGGATCAGCTCGTTGTTGATCCGCTCGATGCGAAAGGTGGCCTCCTCCAACGCGCGGACCATGCGGCGCAGCTCGCCGCGACGCTCACGCGTCTCATCGAGGGCGAGGCGCAGCTTGGTCCATCCTGACAGTGCCAACTGCAGCGCGTCGCCAAAGGGGCGGCGGGCGATGAGCATACTGCCCCAGATCAGGAGGTAGAGCACCCCGAGGGGGACCGCCACCCCGGCGCTCGCCTCCGCCCCGTGGAATGCATCCCACAGCGCCATGCTGCTGCCAAAGGAGATGGCGCCCACCAGCAGGCCGCCCGGCGCCCCAAAGAGTGAACAGGCCATGGTCAATGTCACCAGGCCGAGCCCGAGGTGGAGGGGGTTCTGGTTCACGGCTACCAAGAGCCCCTGCGCGGCGAGCTGCCCCAACACCAGGAACGCGCCGGCGAGGCGTTCGTGGCGTCCCTGAAGGCTGGCGGCGACATACGTGCACAGACCCAGCGCCGCGAGCACGCCCCAGCCCAGGGGGATGGCATCATAGTAGGGCGACGACATCCAGAGCAGCCAGAAGGCTGCCATGGCGGCGGTTGCCCAGACGTAACGCTCCAGGGTGCCGCGCTGGAGATCCCGCATCTCATAGTGCCACTGCTCCATGGCCTCACCGAAGCCGCGTTGTTCCATGACGGCCATGATGGCGCCTACCTCCTCGTGCTATCCAGGCGTGTCCGGCGCGAGAGGGTCCCGCGCTGTCCGTGTGATGTCGCACCGCCATCATACCGTGAGTATCGACAGAGGCCAAAAAGAGCAGGCAGTTATGTTGCCCGATGCGTCACCGGTGACGACGGAATAGCGCATAGGCGTCCTCCCGCAGGGGAGGCACCGTCGGGTGGGGCGCCTCGTGCTCCCGGCGTTGCGCAATGGGGGCCGTTTGGGTACTATCGGGGCGACGGGTCCATGGGCGCTCGGCCCATGCGCGCCCGGTGAGTCGCGTGGCCGCCCTGCTACCCCGACCGGTGCTCGTCACGCGCCCCCAGTTCTGGGGGAGTCGTGCGGGCATCCCGCGACGCGCACGGACGACGCCCATGAACTCGCTGCCGGCGCCTACCTCCTGGCGCCGCCCGATGGTCGGCGAGCACGCCGCCGACAGCACGATCCACTATCCACCACGGAGGAACGTCATGCAATACCGTCCCTTTGGACGGCTCGACTGGTCCGTTTCGGCCCTGGGTTTTGGCTGCATGCGACTGCCCACCACGGATGCCGGGGCGATCGACGAACCGATCGCCACGGCGATGGTCCACGAGGCCATCGACCGCGGCGTGAACTATTTCGATACCGCCTGGCCCTACCACGGCGGGGAGAGCGAACGCTTTCTCGGCCGCGCCCTGCAAGGCGCCTATCGTCACAGCGCCAAGGTGGCGACCAAGCTCCCCTCCTGGGCGGTGCGCGAGCCCGGCGACATGGACCGCTACCTCAACGAGCAACTCGCGCGTCTGCAACGGGAGCACATCGACCTCTACCTGCTACACAACCTGCACCGCGATTACTGGCACCAACTCGTCCGCCTCGACGTGCTCTCCTGGCTTGACAGGATCGTCGCCGATGGGCGGGTCGGCGCCGTGGGGTTCTCGTTCCACGCCGGATTCGACGTCCTGCAAGAGATCATCGATGCGTACGACCGCTGGACCCTCTGCCAGATCCAGTACAACTATGTGGACGAGTTCTATAACGCCGGCACGCGGGGGCTGCGCTATGCGGCCTCCAAGGGGCTGGCGATCGCCGTCATGGAGCCCCTCCTCGGCGGGCGACTGGTCGACCCGCCGGCCTCGGTACGGGCGCTCTGGGAGCGGGCCTCGACCAAGCGCAGCCCGGTGGAGTGGGCGCTGCAGTGGGTGTGGGACAAGCCGGAGGTCTCGGTGGTGCTGAGCGGCATGAGCGCGCCGGAGCAGCTCCGCGAGAACCTGGCCTGCGCCGAGCGCTCGGCCGTGGGCGCGCTGACGGACATGGAGCGGGCGCTGATGGCCGAGGCGCGCGACCGCTACCTTGCCATCTGCCCGACGCGCTGCACCGGCTGCAAGTACTGCGAGCCCTGCCCGAACGGCGTGGCGATCGCCATTCTCATGAAGGCGTTCAACCAGGGCATCATGGGCGATGATCTAGAGGGCGAGCGGCGGCAGTACGCCCACATGGCAGAGGGCGAGCGGGCCAGCGCTTGCGTGGCGTGCCGCGCCTGTGAGGAGCACTGTCCCCAGGGGATGCCCATCAGTGAATGGATGACGTACATCCACCAGGTGCTCGGTGAGGGGCGCGACTACCGCCCGGCCGAGCGGCCCCAATCCTAAGTACACGCGCAGAGGAGAGCCCCACATGGAACAGCAATCGGTCGGGTCGGCGCACGTCGATTGCGCCACCCTCTTCCCGGGGGAGGCGCCCCAGCGCCTGACGTTCGAGGGGGTGACCGCGGCCCACAAGTGGGCGCTGTCGGAACTGGACCCCGCGTTCCCCACGGACTGGTCCGACTATGCCTACCTCGTGCTCGAACTGAGGAACGCTACGCCGCAGCGCTTTTTCGTGCGGCTGCACACGCCCGACGGCGAGCGGGTGCTGCGCATCCAGCCGGTGGGACAGGGGGTGTGGTACCGCGCCGCCATCCCGTTGCGCTACTTTGTCGGCAAAGACCAGGAGGGGTTCGACCTGGCCTCGACCATCAACCGCCCGCGCAATGCCTTCTGGATGTCCGTCGAGGGGCCCTTCGGCGACCTGCACGACATCGAGGCGCTCGAGTTGGCGATGGAGTACCCCATCGGCCGTCCGACCATCGACATCCGCCTAGTGGGGCTCTCCACGGAGGATCCAGGGGCGGAAATCCTGGAGAGCCTGCCGGTGGTGGACGTCTTTGGCCAGTGGCGGCCCGTGGATTGGCCGGGCAAGATCACGAGCCAGGAGCAGCTCGATGCCGAATGGGCCGGCGAGGAGGCGCGGCTTGCCGCGGGCGCCATCCGCTACACCCGCTATGGCGGCTACCCGGAGATGCGCGTCGGCGCCACCGGCTTTTTCCGCGTCGAGGAGATCGACGGCCGGTGGTGGTTCGTCGACCCGGAGGGGCACCCCTTCCTCTCCACCGGCGTGAACGGTATCTCGGCTTACAGCGACACGCGTGTGGCCGGGCGGGAGGGCTACTATGAGGAGATACCCCCGGGCATGCGACCCGGGATGGCCTCCTTCTACGGCGCGAACCTGCGCCGGCGCTTTGGCGGGGAATGGGAGCCGGGGTGGGCGGCGCTCACCGGCCGGCGTATGGAGGCCTGGGGCCTGAACACGGCGTACGTGCACGGCGCCATGCCGCTCACGGTGCAGCCGAGGAAGGCTTTCGTGGTCACCGTGCGCGACTGGCAGGCGGGCGCGGCCTACCTGGGACTGCCCGACGTCTATGCTGACGAATTCGCCCAGCACGCCGATGAGGTCGCAGCGCGCGACTGCGCCCCGCGCAAAGATGACCCCTACCTGTTGGGCTATTTCGTCGGCAACGAGCCCCCTTGGCCCGACCGCGAATCGGAGCTGGTAGACATGATCCTGGCGGGGCCGGCCACGGCCATCCAGGGGGAGGCGCGCGCCTACCTCGCCCGGGGCGACACGCCGGCGCGGCGCCGCGATTTCGTGCTGCGCGCCTTTGAGCGTTACCTGGAGATCATCAACGCCGCCGTGCGGCGCCACGATCCCAACCACCTCAACCTGGGGTTGCGCTTTGGGCTGGAGCCGCCCGAGGACATCATCGCCATGGGGCGGCGGTTCGACGTTTATAGCCTGAACGTCTATGGCGTCGACCCGACGCCCAAGATGGAGAGGGCCTACCGCATCACGGGGCGCCCGACGCTCCTGGGCGAGTTCCACTTTGGCACGCCGGGGCGCGGGCTGGGGGCCGGACTGGTGCAGGCGCGCGACCAGTACGAGCGCGGCGTGGCCTATCGCTACTACGTGGAGCAGGCGGCCGCGCTCCCCTCCATGGTCGGCGCGCACTGGTTCCAGTGGCTCGACCAGCCGGTGACGGGGCGCATGGACGGGGAGAACTATAACATCGGCTTTATCGATGGCACCGACCGCCCCCACTGGGAGTTCGTCGCCGGCGTGCAAGAGACGCACCGGCGGCTGTACGCCGTCCACGCTGGCCTCGAGTCGCCGACGGAGGCGCAGGCCAAGAGACAGTAGCGGGGCGCGGAGGGCCGGCGAGCGGTCGTGCGGCGGTCCCTCACGCAGGCCCTCGATCAGCCGCAGACGGCCTAGCCGCCACCATACCGAGAGGAGCCCACCATGGAGCGATCGTTTCATCTGCAGGATGTGCGCATCCGCGACGCGTGTATCCTGCCCGACGCGGCCACGCAGACCTACTACCTGTGCACGTCTATACGCCCCTCCGAGGGTGGGTCGCGCCCAGGCGTCGGCGTCTATACCAGTCAGGATCTCATCGAATGGCGCGGCCCGCACATCGCGTTCGAGGTGCCCGCCGACTTTTGGGGGCAGGAGGGGATCTGGGCACCGGAACTCCACGCCTACCGCGGCCGGTACTACCTTTTCCTGACCATCAACACCCAGGACCCCATCGCAGAGCCTCAGCCCGGCTGGCTGCCCTTTGTGAAACGGGGCTCGCAGGTGCTGGTGGGCGACGCGCCCCGCGGGCCGTTCCGCCCCTTCCGCAACCGCGCCCATCTGCCCGTGGAGTGGATGACGCTCGACGGCACGCTATGGGTCGAGGACGGCGTGCCCTATATGGTCTACTGCCACGAATGGGTGCAGATCAAGGATGGCACCGTCGAGGTGGTGCGCCTGACGGACGACCTGTCCGACATCGTGGGCGAGCCGACCGTCCTGTTCCACGGCAGCGACGCGCCGTGGGGCACCGGATCGCGGACCTACCCCGGCTCGTACGTCACCGATGGCCCCTTCCTGTATCGCACGCGCACGGGCACGCTGCTGATGGTCTGGTCCAGCTTTATCAGCGGGGCCTATGCGACGGGAGTCGCCGTCTCAGAGACGGGCAAGCTGCACGGGCCGTGGCGCCAGGAGCCGGAGCCGCTCTTTGCCGAGGACGGCGGCCACGCCATGATCTTTCGTCGCTTCGACGGCGGGCTGATGCTCGTGCTGCACCAGCCCAACCAGCCGCCGAACGAGAGGGCGCGGCTGTTCGAGTTGGAGGACACCGGCGACTCGATCCGCATCGCCCGCGCGTGGCGCGATGGCTGAGGGAGGTGAGGCCATGGCGGACCGTCCCCGGGTGCTCGTCGGCATATCGATGCATCCCGATGTGATGGCGCGGCTGCTCGAGGCGGCCGACGTCGACGAGAACCTCGCCTTTGCCCAGGACCTGCCGGCGACCATCGCCCGCTATGACGCCATGATCGTCTACTCGCCGCGCTTTGATCCCGCGCTGCTTGACCAGGCCCGTCGGCTGAAGGTCATCGCTTGCCACGCCTGCCCGCCGGAGGTGCTGGCGGCCGCCGCGGGGCGGGGCATCCGCGTGACGCTGGTTCCCTCGCTGTGGGACACCGTCGCCGACATGGCGCTGGCGCTGATGTTCGCCGCCGCCCGCAACGTCGCGGGGGCCGACGCGGCGATCCGGCGTGGCGAGTGGGGCCGGACCGATCTCAAGGTGCGCTACTCGGGGCTCGACGTGTTCGGCAAGACGCTGGGCATCGTTGGGTTGGGCCGCATCGGCGCCATCCTGGCGCGGCGGGTACGGGGGTTCGACATGCGCCTGCTGTACTATGACACCGTGCACAAGCCGGACCTGGAGGCGGAACTCGGCCTCGCCTACCGGCCGCTCGACGACCTGCTGGCCGAGTCGGATATCATCTCCATCCAGCTCCCCCTCACGGATGCAACGCGGGGGCTGATCGGCGAACGCGCCTTTCGCCTCATGAAACGCGACGCCATCCTGGTGAACACGGCGCGGGGCGCCATCCTCGATGAGGAGGCCCTGTGTCGAGCACTGCGGGAGCGCTGGATCGCCGCGGCGGGGCTCGACGTCGTGACGCAGGAGCCGCTGCCGCCCGACAGCCCGCTGCTGGCACTGGACAACGTGGTGCTCGCCCCACACCTCGGCGGCTCGACGAAGGGGTGCGACGGGGCGCTCGTCGAGGATGCCCTACGCGTGCTGGCGGGCCAAGAGCCGCTGCACGCGACGAACTGAGAAACGCTTGGCATGCTGGTCGTCGCTGCGCTAGAGTCGTCGACTCTGGCGCAGCGATGGGCAGGCCCACCTGGCAGTCCGGCGTCGACCTCCGCGTCGGGGCATCCATCCCTCTGCGCTTTTCCCTCGTCTCGGCACTCATGGTACCATGGCAACTCGTCGGCAGGCCCAGCATCGCCCGCCCATCGCCGGTGAGGTGACCGCTCAAGGGAGGCAGCTATGCAAGACGGCCAAAGCGCAACGACCCTCCGTGAGGATCTGCGGAGTGCCCTTCTGCCATGGCTCATGGCGCCGGTGATTGCTGCCAGCTACGTTCTATTCCTGACGGATCATGTGTACGCGCCTCCGCCATCGCCTACGGGCGCCGCCATGCTGCTCATGGCCCTGATCGGCTCCGCCTGGGCCTTACGCCGGTGGAGCCATAGCGTTGCCGCGTGGCTGTTTTCCCTCGGATCGGTGATCATGACCGCCCTAGTGGCAGTTTGGCTTCCTGAAAGTGGCGCCCAGCACCTGATGGCCTATCCTGTGATCGCAGCGTCTATCGCCCTTAGCCCATCGGCCGGTGTTGTGGTGGCGGCAGCATCCACCCTTACCTCGCTGATCCTCTTCCGAGCACCGGAGGGCGCGTTTGCGTTGGTCGGGCACTCGTGGATGGTCATCGTTGCGGTGTGGGCTACGGCGTATCTCATGTACGTCGCCCAGCAACCGGAGAGGACGATGCTGGCCTGGGCGTGGCAGGGGTACGAGCGGGCACGCCATCATCTCGAACAGGCGCGTGATCGCCAGGTTGAGCTAAAACAGACTCTCGATGACCTGGCATTGGCCAACCGTGAGATTACCAGGCTCAACGACTTGCTCCAGGCCGCGCGGGAGGCCGTCGAAGAGGCGCGCCGCGCCAAGGAAGAGTTCGTCGCCAACGTCAGTCACGAGCTGCGAACGCCGCTGAACATGATCATCGGGTTCAGCGACGAGATCCTCGAGCGCCCGGAAGTGTATTCCATGAGCCTTCCTGATGCGCTGTTGCGGGATGTAGCGTCGATCAAGCGCAACTCGGAGCATCTGGCTCACCTCGTGGATGATGTGCTCGACCTGGTGGAGGCCGATGTCGGGTTCACCCGCTTGACCAGGGAGTGGGCCTCGCTGCGCGACGTCATTCTGCAGGCTCGAGATGCCGTCGCCGGCTTTTTCGACAAGAAGCAACTGCAGCTCGATGTCGTCATACCCGAAGACCTGCCCCCCATCTGCTGCGACCATCACCGCGTCCGGCAGGTGCTGCTCAACGTGCTCAGCAATGCGGCGCGGTTCACGCAGGAGGGGGGCGCTCGCGTCGAGGCCATGGCTCACGAGGGCGCCATCGTCGTACGCGTGTCCGACACAGGGCCGGGGATCGATCCGTCGGTAGCCCAACGGTTGTTCGAGCCGTTCCAGCAGGCCGATCCATCGATCCGCAGGCGCTATGGGGGCACCGGCCTGGGCCTGGCCATCAGCAAGCGGTTCATCGAACTGCACGGAGGACGGATCTGGATCGAGAGTACGGTGGGCGCCGGAACCACCGTGTCGTTCTCTCTGCCCCTCGATGCCGAGGAGCCTCGCCCGACGCCAAAGCGCTGGATCAACCCCTATCAGGAGTACGAGCCTCGCACGCGTCCCTCGATGGCTCCGCAATCGTCGCCCAGGCCGCGCGCCATCGTGGTTGAGGAGGGGCGTTCGCTGTCAGACCTCGTGCGCCACTACCTCGATGGCCTCGAGGTCGGCACCTGCAGGAGCGTTACGGAGGCACGAGAGGCGATCGAGCGGGAGCCAGCCGTCGCTCTATTGGTCAATCAAATGCTCACCGAGGGCCTGTTCGGGCTAATAGGAGAGCTTGCGTCCATGCCGTTCGACGTCCCGATCATCGCCTGTTGGGTCCCCGAGCGCGATGCGGTGGTCGAGCAGATGGGCGTGCAGGGATACCTCACCAAGCCGATCCGTCGGGTGGAGCTATTGGATGCGGTAGAGCAGGCGGCGCCGGAGGCGAAGCGCATCCTTCTCGTCGAGGATGACAGCGAAGCGAAGCAGCTCTTCGAGCGGATGCTCTCGACTGATTCAACCCGGTATACCATCAGGCATGCGGGCGATGGCGAGGCGGCCCTCGAGGCGATGCGCACCTGGCGGCCGGATCTGGTGCTCCTCGACCTGGTGATGCCGGGGCAGGATGGGTTCGAGGTACTGGCGGCCAGGCTCGAGGACCCCGCGCTTCTCAGCATTCCCGTGGTCATCGTCTCGGCCAGGGATCCACGGCGTGAGCCGATCATGAGCAACGGCCTGATGTTGACCCGCCCGCTGGGGCTGTCGGCGCGTGACCTGATGTTGGCAGTGGGGGCTATCGTTGGCGCGCTGCCGCCACGTTTTGGCGCTCTAGCGCGGCGCGAAACGCCCGCCCCGTCGTAGGTTTCTGGACGAAATCGCTGGCGCCTAGCGAAAGAGCTAGATCCCGTTGGGGGAGCACGGTGCAGACGACGATCGGCGTCGCGGCGAGGGCTGGGTGTTCGCGCATGGCGCGCAGTAGCTCCCATCCGTCGATGCCGGGCATCATCACGTCGAGGACGATGAGCGCAGGCCGCAGGCCAAGGGCGCGGTCGATGGCCCGTTCGGGGTTTGTCTCCGCAACGAGGCTGAATGGCGTTCCCTGAACGTAGCGCCGCCACAGATCGAGCGTGTCGACATTGTCCTCGACGGCAAAGACCGTCACCCGCTGGTCGACGGCGGGGACCACGACCTTGGCAACGAGGATGTCGTCCACGCGCGCGAGTTCGAGTTCACCGTCGAACAGCTCGAGCAAGCGGCTCGACATGGCTACCGCCGTGTCGAGCGCCTCGAGATGACTCCAGGCGCGCCCAGCGCTCTCCGTCGCCGTGACGAGGATGGCGACGCGTTCTTCCTCCGTCTGAACAAACAGACGCAGCCGTCCGCCCGCCGGTAGGTTTCGGATCGCGGCGGTGATGAGGTTCAGCGTAGCCTGCTGGAGGACGGTCGAGGGGATGGCCACGGGAGGTATGCTCTCGTGGCCGCTCAGACTCAAAGACACAGAGCGCTGGCGCGCCAGCCCTGTGGCCAACTCCATCGCCTCTCGCAAGACTGGACCCACGGCGCAACTACGATCCTGGAGCGAGTCAGCCAACCAGTGCATCTCACGGTTCAACTCGACCTCTTCCTGGAGTACTCTGGGACTGAGGCCAGGGCTCCCCTGGTGCTCTGAGGTGAGGTCATAGCGTAGCCTGAGATAGCCTCCAAGTGCATCCAGTGCCTCGCGCTGCTCACGGCGAAGATGCCTTGGCGTGATCCCGAGTCGATCGGCAACTACCTGTTGGGTGACGCGCTCCACGTAACACCCATACAGGATCTGGTAGTGACGCCAACTCTTCGAATCCACGGCTGAGGATGCTGCTGGTCGGAAAGCGCTGACCGCCTCCTCAAGAACGGTCCGCAGGGCGTCGGCCAGGTCATCTCCGGGCTCCAGTCCTAGATGGCGAGCCAGGGGGCTGCATCGTAGGCAGTCAGGGTCATGCAGATGGTTGAGCGCGTGTCTCAGATCGCTGTTCGAGGGCTCTTCGATGCCCATGTCCGCTTGGCGTCCTCTTTTGTGTCCACATCGGTCGGGCTTGGGTATTGCGGTCGCGACCTTGACATTATACCATGGAGGTACGTCTCACTGTCCACTCTGATACAGCGAGCGCCTTATCGGGCTCGTTGTGGAGCCCAGGGGGTTAAGGCTGCGCGGACGGCGGACATCCGTGTGTCAGAGGGATACAATGATGCCGCCAGAAGCACGCATCGGAGGTACTCTTGGGCATTCGGCTGTGTACCAGCGGTCATGCCCCGATGGGGAGAAAGGCGGTGTCAGATCGAGAAGAGGCGCCAAGTAGCTCTCGAACTCACGTCTTCGGCCGTAACGTGACCTAATGGAGGAGCAGACATGCGAACCAGTCGCCTTAGCCGTCGGGCCTTGCTGCGTAGCGCCATGGTCGGAGGTGCCGGGCTTGCGCTAGCTGCTTGCCAGCCCAAAGTCGTTGAAGTGGAGAAAATCGTCGAGAGGACCGTCGAGGTCGAGAAACAGGTCGAGGTCGAGAAAGTCGTCAAAGAGACGGTTGTTGTCGAGAAGGAAGTCCAGGCGGCCAGCGACCAGGTAACCGTTCGCTATCACTGCCGTGCCGGCGCGGTGCAGGCTCCCGCGAGCGAGTATCCAACGCATCAGAACAGACTCTCGGAGTTTCGCGAGGAGCATCCCGAGATCAACGTCGAACGCGAAGAGATCGCGGGCACCAACGAGGAATACTACGTCAAACTCGCTACGATGTACGTCGGCGGCACTCTTGGTGACATGACCTTTACCAGCCAGACGTACCAGCAGCACCTCAAGCTGGCCTATGACGGCGTGCTGGCTCCCTGCGACGAATTCATGGAGCGGGACGGCATCAGCGATGACGAGTGGTTCCCCGCTGCGATGGTCAACTCCCGACTCGATGGCAAGTTGTATGGCCTCCCCATGTGCCTTCACCCCGGCGGCGCAGCCTTTTTGATCCACAACCTGGACATGTGGGAAGGGGCAGGCCTGGAGGCTCCCGATGGCGAGACCTATACCATCGACAAGCTGCGCGAGGCGGCCATCAAACTCTCGCAGGGCGATCCTGATGCGCGCACCACTTATGGCTGGCGGCCGAACTTCAATGGTGATGCCCAGTGTCATGAGGCATGGATGCGCATGTTCGGCGCCGAGTCATTCATCGACCGTGAGGGCAGACAGAGCCTGATGAATACCCAGGAGGCGCTGGAGTGGGCCAAGTACGCCTACGCGATCTTTAACGAAGACAAGGTCGCACCGCGGGCGGAGGCCATTCCCGAGGCGGGTGAACTGGCGATGTTTGCTGCTGGGAATCTTGCTTCCTTCCAGACGGGAACCTGGAACCTGAAGAACTCGTTGACTGTTGTGGCGGATGCCTTCAAGGTTGGGCTCCAGATGTTCCCCATTGGACCAGGTGGGTATGGACCATGTGGCTACCTGAACAGCTTTGCTCCTACGAGCGTGTCCAAACACCTGGACGAGGCCTGGAAGCTCACCTATGCGTTTTGTGACAAGCGGTGCGGCTATCTGCAGATTAAGTTATCAGGCTCCATGCCGGGTAGGCCGGACGTGTTCGATGAGCCGGATATCCAGAACGACGACATTGCCATGTTGGCGTTCGAGGCGACTCGGCGGGCGGGTCCCCAATACTTTATGTACAACTTCGCTGCGCTTGAGCACCAACAAGCTTTCCGTGCGGCGGTAGACAAGATCATCTTGGGTGAGGTCGAGCCTACCCAGACCTACATGGACTCGGTGTACGACATCCTCCAGAAGATTCTTGACAAGCCCAGGTAGGCCGAAGGTCGTCTCCAGAGGGGGCCTATGCAGCGCCCCCTCTGGAGAACACAGACCAAATTGTCGTTCTGCAGCGAGGGGGGACATGACTACTCTTTCGACGCGCCTCAGCGTCTCTCGTGTCTCGAGCATCCGCGCAGGGAGGCGGCGAGAAGCGGCACAGGGCTACCTCTGTGTGTTGCCCTGGTTGCTGGGGTTTCTATCCTTCACACTAATCCCGATGATAGCCTCTCTCTATCTGAGCTTTACCCGCTACCGTGTCACGCGCCCTCCCGAGTTTCTGGGCCTGCAGAACTATACGTTTGCCCTCGGTGAGGACTATCTCTTCTGGCACTCCATGGGTCGCACCGGACTCTGGTCCATCTCTACGGTGCCGCTTGGAATCATCGGATCGCTGGTCGCTGCTATCCTGCTCAATCAGGGCCTCAAGGGCACTCGCGTCTACCGGACCAGCTTTTTCCTTCCCTCATTGACGCCGGTCGTAGCGGCCGCTCTACTCTGGAAGTGGATGCTCAATCCAGATGTAGGTGTCATCAACTGGGCGCTGTCCCTGTTCGGGATCCGGGGGCCAGGGTGGCTGTCTAGTACAACCTGGGCGATGCCGGCACTCATCCTCGTCTCCCTGTGGACGGGTATTGGTAGTGGACGAATGCTGATCTTTCTGGCCGCTCTTCAGGGCGTACCTCAAGAGTTGTACGAATCCGCCGCCATCGATGGCGCCGGAGGATTCCGCAAACACGTGCACATCACGGTCCCCCTGATCACGCCGAGTATCTTCTTTAACCTTATCATGGGCATACTCGGGAGCTTCCAGAGCTTCACGATGGCCTTTCTCACAACGGAAGGTGGGCCCGCGAACGCCCTGTATTTCTTCGCCCTCCACATCTACTACAACGCCTTCATGCACTTTGAAATGGGGTACGCGTGTGCCCTATCCTGGTTCCTGTTCGCCATCGTGCTGGCCATCACGGGGCTGCAGTTCTACACCTCTGGATGGGTCTACTACGAGAGCAAGCGCTGAGGGGGGGATATGGCTGCCGGAGTGACTGGAGCACTCGACGCTAGCGGACGGCTCCGACAGCGCACCGGAGCTACGCCCACCATCGCCCGTGGGCTGCTCTACGCTGTCATTGTGTTGCTGTCAGTCGTGTTCATGTTTCCTTTCTTGTGGACGATCTTAAGTTCGCTCAAGACGCCGCTCGAACTCATGGAGTGGCCACCGACACTCATTCCCAAGGAGGTCGTGTGGGATAACTATCCCGCTGTTTTCAGGGAGGGACCGTTCGGACGGTTCATCTGGAACAGCGTGGTCATCACCGGACTTGCCACCTTGGGGCAGGTGCTTTCGTCGTTGATTGTCGCATACGGGTTCGCGCGGCTGCGGTTCCCCGGCCGCGACGTTCTCTTTGGTCTCTGCCTGAGCACAATGATCTTGCCGGCGCAGGTGACCATCGTGCCGCTTTTTCTCCTGTTCCGGCAGCTCAAGTGGATCGATACCTATCTCCCTCTCATCGTGCCCTACTACACGGGCACCGCTTTCACCGTGTTCCTGCTGCGGCAGTTCATCCTCACCCTGCCGTACGACCTCGACGAGGCCGCGACGATTGACGGTGCGAGCCGGATGGGTATTCTATGGAAGATCATTGTCCCAAACTGCGGCAGCGCGATCGCGACAGTCACCGTGTTCGCCTTCATGGGGCACTGGAATGCTTTTCTGGAGCCGTTCATCTTTCTCAATACACCGGCCAAGTTCCCCCTGGGCGTGGGGCTTCGGTTCCTGACGTCGATCATCCAGTCGCCGGGTCTACCCAAAGATAATCTTCTGATGGCGGGTTCCGTGATGATGACGGCGCCGATCGTTGTGCTCTTTTTCCTGGCTCAGGAGTACGTCGTTCAGGGCATCGCCACTACGGGCCTGAAGGGCTGATAGTTTCCGGCTCTACATTGTGAGGAGTCCATCGTACAAATGAATCATCGTGAGCGCGTGCTGGCCACACTGAGTCACCAGGAACCCGATCGCGTGCCGCGCTATGCCGGCCTCGACCGTGAGGTCGTCGATGCCTTTCGCGAGCGCACCGGCGCTGAGAGCCCGGCGGAGTACTGGGATTGGGACATCCATGGCGTCGGTTTTCGGCCGCCCGACCCGCTACCGGACCTCAAGGCGCGCTTTGGCCGCTACCACGCCGACCGGGAGGTGGAGTGGGTGCTCGACTGGGAGCACCGCGTCTTTCCGCCCGAGTGGGGCGTGGCCACCCGCCTGGCCCACTTTCACAACCTGGCCGCCCCGCTGCCGCCCATGGTGGGTTTCACTAGCATCACGGAGCTGGAGGAGTATCCCTTTCCCGACTATGTGGGGGAGTGGCGCCACGACCACCTGGAGGAGGACGTCCGGCGGCTGCAGGCGGAGGGCTATCCCGCTCAGGCGCACATCGGCTGGATCTTTCAGACCTGCTGGACGCTGCGCTCCGAGGCGCAGCTGTTCGCTGACTTTTACGAGAACCCCGAGTTTGCCGACTATTTGCTGACGCGCGTCACCGAGATCCGCATCGCCCAGGCGGTGCGCTACGCCGAGGCGGGCGTCGACATGATCGCCATGAACGACGACATCGGGGCGCAAAAGAGCATGATCCTCAGCCCCAAGATGTGGCGCGAGTGGCTCAAGCCGCGGGTGGCGGCCGTCATCGACGCGGTGCATCGCGTCAACCCCGAGATCCACTTTTCCTACCACTCGGACGGCTACTATCTGCCGGTGATCGAGGACCTCATCGATATCGGCGTGTCCAAGCTCACCACGGTGCAGCCCGAGGCGATGGACGTGTACGAGATCAAGCGCCTCTTTGGCGACCGCGTGACGCTGGATGGCACCATCGGCCTGCAGAGCGAACTGAAGAACGGCACCCCCGACGACGTGCGGCGCAAGGTGAAGGCGCAGTGCGAGGGGCTGATGCCGGGCGGGGGCTGGATCGCCTCGCCGGGCAACGGCGTCACCATCGACATCCCGCTGGACAACCTCATGGCGTTGTTCGAGGCGCTGGACACCTACGGGCGGTATCGCTGATCGCCCGTACTGTGCGATTATCGGAGACATAGCAGAGCGCGGCCCCACGCAGTTGCTGCGTGGGGCCGCGTTTATTAGGGATCGCCTGTGTCGGCTACGCGCGCACGGTCGCGATTGTGACGCCGTCGCCGCTGAGCCCCTCCGCGGAGGCCGTCACTCGCACCTCCCCGAGGACATCCGTCGCCTGCACGATGGCCAGGCACAGCCCGTGGAACGCCCGGCGGCGCGTCGCCTGGAACGGCTCGTGGCTGGCGGGGTCGCCGTTATCCACCCCGATGAGCCGCCCCTCACCCTCCACGGCAAAAACGACGACGTCATCGGCGTCGGGCACCACGTTACCGGCGGCGTCGAGGACGCGCACCGTGACGTGGGCCACATCACGGCCGTCGGCGGCGATACTGGCGCGATCCACCGTCACCTCCAGGCGGGCGGGGGGGCCGACGGTGACCACCTCTTGCACGCACACCACCTCGCCATCTTTCATGCCCACGGCGCGCAGCGTCCCCGGTGCATAGGGCACGTCCCACGTGAGGTGCAGGTCGGCCGTCGTCGGCCAAGCGGGGGGCGGGGTCTGCTCAAAGAACCCCTTGGTGCGATCGAACCCACGGTAGGCGAACCTGTAGCTCTTGACGCCCACCGACTTGCCGTTGAGGAACAGCTCGACGCTGTCACAGTTGGTGTAACACACCACGGGAATGACGCGCCCCTCCTGGCCGGGCCAGGTCCAGTGGGGAAAGAGGTGCACCATGGGCGCCTCCGTCCACTGGCTCTGGTAAAAGTAGTAACCGTCCTTGGGAAAGCCGCACATGTCGATGACGCCGCTGCTCGAGTTCTTGTGGGGCCAGCGCGCCTCGCCCAGGTAGTCGATGCCGGTCCACATAAAGTCACCGGCCACATAGTCGTGGGCGCGGGTGAACATCCAGAGGAGTTCCGCCTCGATCATCGACGTGTAGTAGGGCGCGCGCCGCCAGAACCCCATGGCGCCGGAGGCGTCCGGCTCGAGCAGGTAGAGTCCGCGCACCCCGCCCACGGAGACGTTCTCGCTGCCGATGACGCGACGGTGGGGGTGGCGCTCGCGGTCGATGCTGTAGGCCTTTTCCCGGCGCTCCCCCCAGCGGTCGACATAATTGTAGCCCACCACGTCCAGGGCGTCGAGGAAGGCGTCCAGCGTGGGGCCGCTCGCCGCATAGGGGGCGTCGATCTTGTCGCACGCTGAAACCACCGGCCGCGTGGGGTCGATCTCGTGGACGATATCCACCAACTGCTTGAGCATCGTCACCCCCTCGGGGCGCGTCTGCTCGAGGATCTCGTTGCCCACGCTCCACAGGACGATGCTGGGGTGGTTGCGGTCGCGGTACAGCATGCTCTTGAGGTCCGCCTCGCCCCAGTCGTCAAAGTGGTCATGGGGCCCATAGAGATAGTGCTCCTGGCGCCACTCGTCGAACGCCTCGTCCATGACGACGAACCCCATGCGGTCGCACAGATCGAGGAACTCGGGCGCCGGAGGGTAGTGGCTGGAACGGATGCCGTTGCAGCCCATGGCCTTGAGGGTCTCCAGGCGTCGCTCCCAGACGCGCTCCGGCACGGCGGCGCCCACGCACCCCCCGTCGTGGTGCAGGCAGACGCCGTTGATCTTTACCCGTTCCCCGTTCAGGAGAAAGCCGCGGTCGGCGTCGAAAGCGATGGTGCGGATGCCAAAGGGGGTGTCGTAGCTGTCGACGACGGCGTCCCCCTCAAGGATCTCGCTGCGCAGCACATAGAGGTTGGGGGCGTCGAGGGACCACAGGCGCGGGCCGAACACCTGGAGGACCTGCGCCGCCTCGTGCTCCTCGCCGGCGTGGATGGCATGGCGGCGCTCGGCGGTCGCCACGACGTGGCCCTCGGCGTCGTGGATCGTCGTGCGCAAGGTGCAGACGCGCGTCGCCCCCGAGGCGTTGCAGAGGCGCGTGCGCACCGAGACGGCCGCTTCCTCCGGCGTCACCGTCGGCGTGGTGACGTAGGTGCCCCAGCTGGCGACGTGCAAGGCGTCGGTCACCGTCAGCCACACGTGGCGGTAGATACCAGAGCCGGTGTACCAGCGGGCGTCCGGCTTTTCCGAGTCGTCGACGCGCACGGCGAGCACGTTCCGGCCGGGGTGCAGGTAGGGGGTGACATCGTACCAGAAGCTCGTATAGCCGTAGGGATGAAAGCCGAGGTGCTGGCCGTTGAGCCAGACGTCACAGTGCTTGTAGACGCCGTCAAAGGTGATCGTGACGTGCCGGCCGGCGTCCGCCTCGGGCAGGGTGAAGGCCTTGCGGTACCAGCCGATGCCGGCGGGGAGGTAGCCGCCGCCCCCGCCGCTGGGGTGGTCCTCCGAGAAGTCGCCCTCGATGCTCCAGTCGTGGGGCAGGTCGACCCGCCGCCAGGCGGCGTCGTCGTAAGATGGCGCCTCGGCGCCCGGCGCGTCCGCCTGGATGAAGGCCCAACCCCGGTCGAACAGCTCGTGTCGTCGTGCGCTCATACGGCATCCGCTCCTGTTCTCATGATACAGCGTGGGGGACGGGCCACAGGAGCCCGCGCCCCGCCGCCCGTCCCCAACGCTTGTGCGCAGATCAAGTCACCCACCAGAGGCCCACGCGCCGCCTCCACGGCCGGCGACGCGCACCATCCCTCAGCGGAGCAGCGCCGCCTCGATCTCGGCGAGGCGCTCCGACGTGAGGGGCAAGGCCGCCCGCTCCAGCACCGACGTCACCGCCAGGAGATTCTCGTTGGAGACCAGCTCCTCCGTGGACATGACGATCACCACGCGGGCGCCGTCGCCGCTCTCCTTGAGCAGCTCCAGCGCATACGCCCGCGTCGCCTCGGGGCCCAACGCATAGATGGCGCCGGGAAAGCCCACCCAGATCGCCTTATTCGGCCAGGCGGCCAGCGCCTCGCCCAGCGAGAGGTCGCCCATGGGCGAGGGGTGCAGCGCCTCGACGATATCGACGTCGGTGGCGGCGATGAGGTCCTTCAGCACACCCACGCGCCCGTCCATGTGGACCGCCATCAGCTTGCCGTGCTCGTGCAGCACCCGCGCCTGATGCTCGTACACCGGCATAAAGTATCGCCGAAAGAGGGGCGGGCTGACGAGCTGGCCGTCGAGGTTGTCGCCGCAGAGGATCACCGGCGCCGGGCAGCGCGCGGCGATGGCGTCCAGCGGCTCGCGACTGCGGCACAGCGCCTCGTAGAGCCCCTCCATCAGGTCGGGGTAGTCGGCGAGGTGGAAGAAGCAGCGCCCCTCCTCGCTGCCGATCCAGTCGATGAGCAGCGTCTGCATGGGGGAGTGGGGCAGACCGGCCACCACCACCCCCTCCTCGCCCAGCCACTCGGTGGCCTGCTCGATGGGGAAATCATCGGCTTCGTATTCGGTGTGCTCGACGATGTACTGCATGACCCGATAGTCGTCGGGCTCCTTGATGAGGCGGCTCGTCTGCCAGGGAGAGATGTCGCGCCAACTCCGGCTGCCGTGCCATTGGCCGACGCCGGGCTCGCGGTACTCGTCCTGGTACACCTCGCCGACGGGCGTGGTATAGGTGATGCGCGTGACGGCGCGGCCATCGACGACGCCCTGTCGCTCGCTCACCTCCACGCCGTGGAGGCGCTGAGTGTAGCAGGGGCGCATCCATGACATCCCCATGCCGCGATTGCGACACTCGCGCTCGGCCCAGCCGATCTGGCTGTGCCGCCAATAGTGGAAGAAGGGCAGCCGGTCGGGCAACTCGCCGCGACTGGCCGCCAGGATTCGCTCGCGGCGCGTCTTCTCTCGCATCGAGGCTCCTCGTCTATGGATTGGTGCATGGCGCGCCGATAGCGCGAGATCAGCGCCGGCGCTCGATACCGGGTAGCAAGCGGCCCTGTGCTGCTATTCGCTGTCGCGCACGATGGCGTAGCGATTCCAGGAGGCGCGCTGCTCGAACGGCTTCCTGCCGCGTCGCGGGCCCTCCTCGCCCGGGTAGCCCACCGGCACGGCCACCATCAGTCGCCGGTCGTCGGGGATTCCCAGGATATCAGAGGCGGGGTCGCGCAGGGCGGGGTCCAGGAAGGGACCGTCGACCCAGCCACAGCAGTAGCCCAGGGCGGTGGCCGCCAGGAGCACGTTCACCGTGGCCACGGCATAGTCCTCGAGATAGCAACCCTTGGTCGGGTCGATGGCGATGACGATCCACGCCGGCGCCGTCTTGAGCGGGACGTGGCCCGACATCTCGCCGATGCGGCGGATGATCGCGGGGTCGTTGACGATGATGAACTCGGGCGCCTGGGCGTTACTGGCCGACGGCGCGGCGATGCCCACCTCGACCATGCGGCGCAGGTGCTCGTCGGGCACCTGCCGGGTGGGGTCGAAGGCGGCCTTGTGGCAGTAGCGTCGGGCGACAACGTCGAAAAAGTCCATGGTCGTATCCCTCCTGGTGTGCATGCGGTCCAGCTCCCTCCACCAAAGCCATTGCTGCGCCGTCGCCGGCCGGAGTGGATGGCGCGTGCCAGGCCCGCCCGTCCCCGTGCCGGCGACGCCCGCATTCTACCGATTGGCGCTCCACGAGACAAGCGGGCCAACGGCCCGGGGGATACGAGGGCTTCACATAAGAGGTAGTTGACATCGGGTTCAGAGCCTCTATGCTAGGCGGTAGAGCTCTAGCGCGGAGAGGCCGGATGTGTCCAGGCTTCGAGGGCCATGGCGCGTGACGTCGCGCATCCGGGCTCGCCGCCGCACGCCGAGCCGTAAACGGCCCGTCTGGGTCCGGCAAGCCCGCCGAGGCGGGCTCTACCGGGTGTGGTGACGCAGCGCGCCTTGGCGCGCTCTTTCGCTCAGCCGCCGGCCTGGGCCGCGGGCGGTGGGCGCGGGGGAGGCGTGCCATCGGGCGCCGCACGCCGAGCCGTAAACGGCCCGTCTGAGCTCGGCAAGCCCGCCGAGGCGGGCTCATTCCAGCCGCGGGCATTCGCAGCGCGCCTCGGCGCGCTTCCGAGCCCAGTGCTCTGGGCCGCC
Source organism: Anaerolineae bacterium (assembly GCA_040768165.1). Classification (GTDB taxonomy): domain Bacteria; phylum Chloroflexota; class Anaerolineae; order UBA1429; family UBA1429; genus DUUT01. Next base: position 3,686 of record JAXGNH010000032.1, on the reverse strand, counting down.
CAGTACTCTGGGCCGTCCAGCCGCCGGCCTGGGCCGCGGGAGGCGGTTGCGGGCGGGGCTGCCTCTGGTGGCATGACGCAGCCGCGTCGCTTGACGGCGGCTGCACGTGCAGCTACAATAGCGTACTAACATTATCCGATACATCCGATTCGCTCGCGCCCGATGTGTGTCCCATGCCAAACGATGTCGAGTCGCGCCGCGACCTGGCCGCATCGCGGCTACCCTGGAGCGCTACATGAAGAGACGGTTCCTCGTCGTGGGGGGCGCGCTGCTCGTCGGCGCCCTCGTCCTGGTCGCTTTGGGGAGCGCGCGCTATGGCGGCCCCGGCGGCCTGCTGTTGCGAGTGCGCGCCGAGATCGCCGCGCAGCGCCCGCGCCCCGTGTATGTGCCTACGCCCCTGCCCACCGCCGCGGGGCGGGCGGCGGCCGCGGTGGCGCCGATGGTTGAGCCAACGCCATCGCCCGTGCCAGCACGTACATCGACAGCTCTTCGCAACACACCGTCGCCCCTCGGGGCCACTCCTGCCGTAAGCACGCCGCCGGCGTCGGCCACGCCGCTACCGACCGGCACTCCGCCCCCAACGGTCGCGCCGCCACCCACGGCTACGCCGCCCCCCGCGCCCCCCACCCCGGGACCGGCGGTGGAACTCACCGGCCTGCGCCACGCCTGGCAGACCCGGAACAACTGCGGCCCCGCGACGCTGGCCATGTACCTCTCCTACTGGGGTTCGGGCTCGAGTCAGGAGGACATTCGGCAGGTGGTGCGCCCCAATCCCGAGGACAAGCACGCCGGCGCCGACGAGTTGGCCGACTTTGCCCGTGGGCAGGGGCTACACGCGCTGGTGCGCATCGACGGCTCGGCGGAGCGGCTGCGGCAACTGCTGGCTGCGGGTTTGCCGGTGATGGTCTCGACGTGGCACGAGGACGAGCCGGGAGACGGCATGGGCCACTATCGACTGATCGTCGGCTATGACGAGGGCGCCCGCGAGTGGCTGCTCTATGACTCGCTGGCGGCCACGGCCGGCGACCGCAACGCGCCCTACACCCCGCTGCGGCTGTCCTACGATGCGTTCGAGCCGCTGTGGCTCGTCTTCAACCGGCGCTATGTCCTGGTCTACTCCGACGCCTACGCCGACGCGGTGCGCGCCATCCTGGGCGACGATGTGGATGACGGCGCCATGTGGCGCGGCGCCCTGGCGCGTGCCGAGGAAGAGTCGGCGGCGGACGCGGGGAACCCGTTCCACTGGTTCAACCTGGGGACGGACCTCGTGGCGCTGGAGCGGTACGAGGAGGCCGCCGCGGCGTACGATCGGGCGCGCCAGCTGGGCCTCCCCTGGCGCATGCTGTGGTACCAGTTCGGCCCCTTCTCCGCCTACTACCACACGGGCCGCTACGACGAGGTGATTGCGCTGGCGGATGCCACGCTGCGCGTCACCACGCACGTCGAGGAACTGCACTACTGGCGCGGGATGGCGCTGGCGGCATTGGGGGATGCGCGGGGGGCGAGGGCCTCTCTGCAGCGCGCCATCCAGCTCAGGCCCGGCTACCGCGAGGCGGTCGAGGCGCTGGAGGGCCTCGGCTGATGGTCATCTCGACCGAGGGGCGCCACATCGCGCGCAACACCCTCCTCGTGGGGGCATCGTTCGCCCTGGCGGCCGCGGCGGGGCTGGGACGGGACATGGTGGTGGCACGACGGTTCGGGATCGGCGCCGATCTGGACGCGTACTATGCCGCCTTTCGCCTGCCCGAGCTGCTGTTCACCATCGTGGCGGGCGGCGCCCTGGCCACGGCGTTCATCCCCGTGCTGGCCGAGTTCCTGGCGCGGCGCGATCTGGAGGGCGCCTGGCATCTGACCAGCGCCGTCACCAATCTCGTGGTGCTGGTGGTGAGCGCGCTGGCGGCGCTGGCCGCCCTCGGCGCGCCGCATCTGGTGCGGCTGCTCATCGCGCCGGGGTTCGACGCCGCGGCGCAGGCGGAGACGGCCTCGCTCATGCGCCTCGTGCTCGTCTCCACGGTGATCTTTGGCGTCAGCGCCATGCTGACGAGCACGCTCCACGGCTTCAAGCACTTTTTGCTGCCGGCGCTGGCGCCGGTTGTCTATCCCCTCGGCGTGACCGCGGGGGCGCTCTGGCTCGCGCCGTCCATGGGGGTGCGCGGGTTGGCCGTAGGGGCGATTGGCGGGTCGCTCCTGCACCTCCTCATCCAGCTTCCCGGTGTAATGCGCTATGGATTCCGCTGGCGCCCCGTGCTGGGGGTTCGCATGCGCCCCGTGCGCCGGGTGCTGGCGCTCATGGGCCCGCGCGTGCTCGACCTGGGCGTGTGGCACCTGACGCTGCTGGCCACCACCAACCTCGCATCGCGGCTCGACGCGGGCAGCATCGCCGCCCTGGAGTGGGGCTGGGGGGTGATGCAGTTCCCCGAGACGATCATCGGCACGGCGTTCGGCCTCGTCGCCCTGCCCACCCTCGCCGATCTCGCCGCCCAGGGCGATATCCCCGGGCTTCGCCGCACCCTGGGCGAGACGCTGCGCGCCGTGCTGGCGCTGACGGTGCCGGCGACCCTGGGGCTGATCCTTCTGGGGCGGCCGTTGCTCAGCCTGCTCTACCAGCGCGGGGCGTTCGACGCGGCCGCGGGCGACGCCGTCTATGCCGCGCTGTACTGGTATGCCCTGGGGTTGGTGGGCCACTCGTGCCTCGAACTCGTGGCGCGGGCCTTCTTTGCGCAGCAGGACACGGTGCGTCCCCTCGTCATCGCGGCGGTCTGGTCGGCGGCCAGCATCGGCCTCGGGGTGCTGCTCATGGGCGTCATGGGGCACGGCGGGCTGGCGCTGGCAAACTCATTGGCCATCTCGGGCGAGGTGCTGACGCTGCTGCTCGTCCTGCGCCGCCGCTGGCGCGGCGTAGGTGGGCGCGGGCTGCTGGCGCCCCTGGCGCGTGTTGGCGGCGCCACGGCCATCATGGGGGGCGTGGTCCTGACGGTGCTGGCCCTCGTCGAGCGCGCCGGCCTGGGCGCATTCGCCGCCGTGTCCGGGGGCGCGCTGGCCGGCGCGACGACGTACGTCGCCGCCGGCTACCTCCTCGGCATGCAGGAACTGCGCTGGCCGCTACAGGTCATCTTGAACCGCCGCGTCACCTCAGGGTGAGGCCACAGCCGACAACCGCCCCTATCGTGGCGACACATCCGATCCGCGGTCAACCGTTCCATCTGCGTTCATCCGCGTTCATCTGCGTTCATCTGCGTCCCACCCCGATATGCCCTATGCCCCGGGATCCGGCGTGCCGAACCAGAGCTGGAACACCTCGTCGAGCGGCCGCCCGGCGTGCCGCTCCGCCGCGGCCGTCAGATCGCGCGTCGTCGCCATGCCGAAGCGGTGCTCGCGCGCATAGGCGCGCAGCATCGCAAAGAAGGCGTCGTCGCCCATCTCGCGCCGCAGGGCGTCGAGGAACAGGGCGCCGCGATAGTACACCGGGCCGCGATAGGCGGGCCAGCTGGAATAGTCCAGCGCAGAGACGTCGATGCCAGGGGCGGCGCCGTTGGGCCTGCCCCCCTCGCGGGCAAAGTAGGCCACCATCCCGTGGCTCGTGGCCTCGCCATAGACGTCCTCCAGGTACAGCGCCACAGAGTACGTCGCCAGCGCCTCGTCCAACCACGGCTCGATCACCGGGTCGCTGCCCACCAGGGCGTACC
>JAXGNH010000031.1:0-31516 GCA_040768165.1 Anaerolineae bacterium | reverse complement strand
CCGCCCCCTTCGCCATCCCTCCGTCATCCCCGCCGCCCCCTCCGTCATCCCGAGCGAAGCGAGGGATCTTGACTCACTGTACGCACGCCTCTCCCGTCGCCGTCACGCTCCGCGGACCGAGGTCCGGCGCCGGCTCAGAGTACTGAGCCCAGCAAAGCCGGCCTTCGCCGACTGGGAGACGGCCCTGAATCGGGCACGCCCCGAGGCGCATATTGCCGCACCGTGCGGTTTGCAGTATCATGGCGGCATCGTCCCGATACGAGCCGCCCAGGAGTCATACACGACACCATGATGCGACCCAGGTTGCCGATCCTCGCCATCCTCGTGCTGGCCTGCGCCCTCGTGGTCACCGGCTGCGCCGAGAGGGCGCCCGCCACGGCATCGCCACAGCCGCCTCCCACCGACACCGTGGTCTATGGCGTCCCCACGGCGCCGGAGAGCCCGGCCCCGCAGCGCCCAACAACCGCCGTCCCCACGGCCGGCGCAGTGACGGTGCCCCCGCCGGAGGAGCGTGGCCCGCTGCCCCGCACACAACTCACCATCCTGCACACCAACGACACACGCGGCTACCTGGATCCCTGCGGTTGAGGCGTCCCCAAGGGGGGCGTGGCCCGGCGGGCCACCGTCATCAAGGACGCACGCCGCGAGGCTGGACGTACCGCGCTGGTGCTCGATGCCGGCGATACGTTGCTGGGGCAGACCGTGTCACTGCAGTCCGAGGGCGCGGCCATCGTCGAGACGATGAACGCCATGGGATACGACGCCATGGCCGTGGGCCGGCTCGACCTAATCAAGGGTATAGATGTCGTCACGAGGCGCGCCCAGGAGGCGCAGTTCGCCATCCTCTCATGCAACCTGGTGCGCAAGGGCACGCGCGAGTTGGTCCTGCCCGCCAGCACCATCATCGAGCGGGACGGCGTGCGCTTTGGCATCCTGGGCGTCACCGAGCCCCAGGCGGCACAGGCACCTGGGGCCGAGGAGACGATCGAGGTGCTCGATCCCACCGAGGCCGTGCGGGCGGCCCTCCCCGATCTGCAGGCCCGCTCCGATGTGGTCATCGTGCTGTCGCATATGGGCCTCGAGGAGGACCTCGCCCTGGCGAAGGCCGTGCCCGGCATCGACATCATCGTCGGCGGGCGCTCTCGCCAGTTGGTGCAACCCCCCGAGGTGGTGGGGGACACCATCGTCACACAGATGGGATTTGACGGTGAGTACATGGGGCGCCTCGACGTGACCGTGAACGAGGACGGCCGCCTCAGCGACCCGCTCGGCGCGATGATCGTCCTGGGTCCTGACTATGCCGACGATTCAGAGCTGGCCGCCCTGGTGGCGCGCCTCAAGGGCGAGTACGGCGAGCCCACGCCACCGACTCGGTAGAGGGTTGGCTATGGATGAGGTTCGCTGGCATGAGATCCTCGACGGGATCACGCCGTCTCGTGTCGAGCCGCTGATCCGTGATCTCGCCGCCTCGCAGGCCGAGGGGAACCGCGACGGCGTCGGCATCTTTGTCATCATCAAGGCGGCCACCGGCGGCGCTGACCTCGGGACCGGCGCCGTCGGGTGGGAGCGTTTCGTGCGCGTCCGCGACGCGGTTCGCCAGGCGGTGGACCAGATCGAGGGGATGCGGTACGTCGAGGCCGATGATTGATGAGGCTCTGATTTCGTCTTCCTGGAGGGAAGACGCCGCTAGCAGAAAGGGGGGCGCCGACTGGCGCCCTCGCTCGCGATTGGTGTCTCGGACGGCTCGTGGTAGTATGATGTCAAGCAATCGGAGCGTAAAAAGGTACGGACCATGACATCGAACGGTTACCTGCTCCAGACGGTCGACCTGCGGGTCAGCCGCGAGGAGCGTGAGATACTCCGTGGCGTGAATCTCGTGATGCACCCCAACACGGTGCACGCCGTGCTGGGGTTGAACGGCTCGGGCAAGAGCACCCTGGCCTACACCCTCGTCGGCTCGGCGGGCTATGCCCCCTCGCGCGGGCAGATCCTGTTCGAGGGACGCGACATCGTGCCGCTGGGCATCAGTGATCGCGGCAAGATGGGGATCACCCTCGCCTGGCAAGAGCCCGCCCGCTTTGAGGGACTGACCGTAGAGCGCTATCTCGGGCTGGGAATGCGCGAGCCCGATCCAAAACGCATCGAGGAGGCGCTGGAGGCGGTGGCCCTCGATCGCTCCTACCTCAAGCGCTACGTGGACGATTCCCTCTCCGGCGGCGAGCGCAAGCGCATCGAGCTGGCCGCCGTCTATGCCATGCGCCCCAAGCTGGCCATCCTGGACGAGCCCGACTCGGGGATCGACACCCTGAGCCTCAACGACATCGCCCAGCTCATCCACCGCATGGCGACGGAGGGCACCTCGGTGCTGCTCATCAGCCATCGCGACGAGGTGGTGGCCATCGCTGACGTGGCCTCCCTCATCTGCGAAGGCGTCATCGTACAGACGGCCGATCCGACCAGCGTGTGCGACCGCTATAGCTGCTGCTGCCGCCCCTGCGACCACGTCGCGCCCGTCGAGTCGGAGGCCGAGTATGAGCGACTTTGAGGCCATCGTCGAGGCGTACGAGGCCTCGGGTGGCGACACTGACCTCCTTCGCTCGCCCAAGGTAGCGAGCCTGGTGGTGAGCGGCAATGAGGTGTTGGGCGCCAACGAGATCCCCGGCGTCGCCATGACGGCGGACCAGCTTGCCGACGGCGTCAAGGCGCGCGTCGTGGTCGCGCCGGGCACGCAGGTGGAGCTGCCGGTGCACCTCTGCTTCGGCGTCATCCCCGCCGAGGGGGTGCAACGCATCGTCTCCTCGTTCGACATCGGCGCGGGCGCCAGCGTCGAGTTCATCGCCCACTGCACCTTTCCCAACGCCACGCGCGTACAGCACATTATGGAGGGCGTCATCCACGTGGGCGCCGGCGCCACCATGCGCTACAAGGAGACACACTTTCACGGCGACGCCGGTGGGGTGGAGGTGCTGCCCAAGGCGCGCGTCACGGTGGATGCCAAGGGACGCTACTACTCGACCTTTGCCCTCAGCCGGGGCCGCGCCGGCAAGGTGGACCTGGACTATGAGGTCGACGTCGAGGCCGACGGCCTGGCGGAACTGGACGCCAAGGTGCTGGGTTACGAGGACGACGACATCACCGTGCGCGAGACGATTCGCCTGAACGGCGCGCGCGCCCGCGGCCTGGCCAAGTCGCGTATCGCGGTGCAGGGCCGCGCCCACAGCGAGGTCATCGGCACCACCGAGGGGAACGCCCCCTACGCCCGCGGCCACGTGGATTGTGTCGAAATCGTGCGCGACCAGGCCACGGCCAGCGCCGTGCCCATCGTGCGCGTCACGGACGATCGCGCCCAGGTGACCCACGAGGCTGCCATCGGCACGGTGGACAAGAAGGAACTCGAGACCCTCATGTCGCGCGGGCTCGACGAGGATCAGGCCGTCGACGTCATCGTGCGCGGCATGCTCGGAGAATAGCTGATCCAGGCCGCTCGAGGCGGCCGGCAAGAAGACCGCCCGCAGAGGTTGGCCGCCCGCCGCAGGGCGAGCCGGCCCGCACCATGGACGGCCAGCAGGCCCGCATGGGCGGGCGCCTCTGCCCGCCCCCCTCCCGCATAGGAGCCGTGTCGTCATGATCCTCGTCATCGTCTGGGACGGGCTCCGGCCCGATATGGTCACTCCTGAGCAGACGCCCTATCTTTACGCCACCTCGCAGCGCGGCGTATTCTGCCAGGCCAGCCACGCCGCCTTTCCGACGGCCACGCGCATCAACGCCTCCTCGCTAGCGACCGGCTGCTACCCGGCGCGACACGGCATCGTCGACAACGAGCTGTACATCCCCGCGGTCGACCCCACCAAGGCCACCTCGTGCGCCGATTGGGAGGCGCTGCAGCGCATGGCGGTCGCCGAGGGCGGGCCGCTGCTCACCGCCCCGACGCTGGGCGAGATCCTGCGGGGTGCGGGGCACCGCCTGGCGTGCGTGGGCTCGGGGTCGCCCGGCACCACTTACCTCACGAACCCGGCCGTCACCGGCCCGGTGGTGAACTGGGCCGTGGCCTGGCCGGCGGGACTGCAGACGCGCCTCGTCGAGTCGTACGGCGCCATGCTGCCCGAGACGTCGACCTCGTTCGAGCGGAACACCTTTGTGCTGCGCGTGCTGAACGACGTCCTCATCCCCGAGTACCGGCCCGATGTGGTCGTGGTCTGGCTTACCGAGCCCGATCACGCGCAGCACGCACACGGGCTCCGCTCCCCCCAGGCATTGGATGCCCTGCGCATCCTCGACGAGACGCTGCAGCAACTCGTGGCGCGGCTCGAGGCGGCGGCGCCGCGCCACGCCCTGGACTGCATCCTCATCTCCGACCACGGCTTTTCCACCATCGCCGAGACCGTCGACGTGAACGCCGCCCTGGTGGACGCGGGCCTCAAGGAGGCACCGGACGCGAACGACATCGTGCGCGCGTCGAACAGCCTGTACCTGAACGGCTCGGCCCGCGACCGCCTCCCCGAGGTCGTCGAGTTCCTCCAGCGACAGTCGTGGCTCGGCGCGGTGCTGGTGCGTGACGATCTGCTCCCCGCCGTGCCGGGTTCCATGCCCCAGAGCGCCGCGTTCGGCCACCATCGCCGCTCCGCCGAGGTGATGTACGCCAACCGCTGGTGGGACGGCGCCAACGCCAACGACACGCCCGGCTGCGTCGTCCAGGGCGCGACCCTGGCCGCCACGCACGGCTCGGCCAGCCCCTACGACGTGAACAACACCCTCATCGCGTGGGGGCCGTCGTTCAAACAAGGCGTCGTCTCGGCCGCCCCCTGCGGTATCGTCGACGTCGCTCCCACGGTGCTGCGCCTACTGGGTCTGCCGTTCGCCGCATCGATGCAGGGCCGCGTGCTGGACGAGCTGCTGCGCGACGGACCCGGCCCTGACGCGCTGCCGGTGACGCGCTCGGCGCGGGAGGCGCTGCTCATGACGCCCGACGGCCTGCGCCGCCAGACCGCAGCCTACAGCACCGTCGCCGGCCACACCTACCTGGATCAGATCACCCTCACCGTACCGCACTGACGGCGGACCGCCGCCCGACGAGCGGACAAGGAGACCATGATGCCGAACGAAGCGACCTGGACTCCCGAGCGCCTCATCCGCTACCCGGCCGCCCTGGAGACGGACATCTCTCCCGATGGCGCGCGCGTCGCCTACACCGTGCGCGAGCCGGTGCTCACCGACGAGGAAAGCAAGTTCGTCACCCACCTGTACCTCGCGGAGATGGACGGCGGCGAGCCCCTGCGCCTCACCTATGGCCAGACGAGCAACGCCATGCCGCGTTGGTCGCCCGATGGGCGCTACATCGCCTTCCTGTCGGACCGGGCTCGAGGGCAAGCGCAACATCCACGTGATGCGCGTCGACGGCGGTGAGGCTTGGCCGGCGACGGCGTTCGAGCGCGACATCGCGCGCTTTTGCTGGTCGCCCGACGGCGCGCGGCTAGCGTTCGTCATGGCGCCCCCGGAGACGGAGGAACGCAAGGCGGCCAAGAAGGCCAAGGACGACACCATCCGTTGGGACGTCGACCACGACCGCGCTCACCTATGGGTGGTGGATCTGGTGACGGGCGGCGCGCCTCCCGCGGCCGCCCACGACCTGACGCCGGCCGACGACCGCCATGTGGGCAGCATAGCGTGGAGCGACGACGGCTCCTCGCTGGCCTACACCTACCAGCCAACCCCCAGCCCCGACGTGTGGTGCGAAACGCGCTTGGCGGTGGTGACGGCCGGCGACCAGCCCGAGACGAGGGAGCTGGCCCGTGTGGCGTCGTGGAACCCCGAGATCGCGATGCGCGGCGGCTGGGTAGCGTGCTCCACCGCCGTCGAGCCGGCGTGCTGGACCGTCAACGACCGCGTGGTCGTCTATCCCCTGGCGGGCGGCGAGCCGCGGACGCTGGCGGTCACGCCCGACGGGCGCCCCTACGTGCTGGGCTGGTCGGCGGATGGAGACGCGGTGCTGGCGCTCGAGTCCAGCGGGGTCTCGTCGGCCGTGCTCGCGCTGCCGCTCGATGGCGGGAGAGCCCACCGCCCTGTGCGACGGCGTCGGCTATCTGACCGCCGTGCGAACCAACGGCAAGGGCGCTTTCAGCCTCGTCCACGAGGACGCCGACTGCCCCAACCGCGTCTGCCTGTGGCCGGCGGGCGAGCGCACCTGGCGCGAGATAGCGACTCCCCTACCCGCCGACTGGCCTGTGGAGGCCGTGCCGCGCACCGAGGTGGCGCGCTGGCAGGCGCCCGACGGGACTGAGGTGGAGGGGTTGGTCACGCTGCCGACGGGCTATGTCCCGGGGAGGCGCTACCCGACCATCGTCATGGTCCACGGCGGCCCCATGGGCGTCTATTCGCGCACCTACGTGGCCTCGGCGGGGATGTACCCCATCGTCGCCTTTGCCGAGCGCGGTTATGTCGTCTTGCGGGCCAACCCGCGCGGGTCCGGGGGCTATGGCGCCGTCTTTCGGGCCGCCAACGTGCGCGACTGGGGCGGCGGCGATTTCCGCGACATCATGGCGGGGGTCGATGCCCTCATCGCCCGCGGCATCGCCGATCCGGAGCGCCTGGGCATCATGGGGTGGAGCTATGGCGGCTACATGACGAGTTGGACCATCACCCAGACGAGCGCTTCCGCGCCGCCTCGGTGGGCGCCGGCGTAACCAACCTGATGAGTTCCAACGGCACCACCGACATCCCGAGCTTTTTGCCCGACTATCTCGCCGCCGAGTTCTGGGACGATCCCGGGGTGTATGCGGCGCACTCGGCGCTGTTCAACGTCAAGGGCGTCACCACCCCCACCCTCATCCAGCACGGCGAGCGCGATGACACGCGTGCCGCTGGGCCAGGGGAAAGAGCTGTACAACGCCCTCAAGCGGCAGGGTGTGCCGGTGGAGATGGATATCTACCCGCGGCAGAACCACGGCCCGACCGAGCCGCGCATCATCGTCGACATCATGCGGCGCAACCTGGAGTGGTTCGATCGTTGGGTGAAGGCGTAGCTGGGCGAGGGCTTGGCTGGGCTAAGGCTCGGTGCGACACAGAGAGCGGGGGCCAGGCCCCCGCTCTTTTGTATGAGTGCCCCCTCACGCCCAGCCGGGGCGCGAGGCGTACGCCGGTCGCAGGTCGGGCGGCGTCTCGCCGGCGCGGATGGCGTCCTGGAGTCGCTCGTTGCGCGCCAGGTACGCCGACAGGGGCTCCATGGCGAACTCGTTCGCCACCTGCGCCACGGTGAGGTCCTCACGCTCGCTCTCGAGGGTGAACACGCCCTCCTCGCTCCACACGCGGACCGTCACGTCGGGGCCGTAGCGCGCCTGGATCTCGGGAATCTGCATCAGGTTGAAATCGAGGTGGAACAGCCCGATGTCCAGGTTGATGGTGCGGCACACCACCGGGTCGTGCAGGCCTGTGGCCGCCAGTTCCTCCCCCATGATGCCGATGATGCGCGCATAGTGCGAGTTCACCGCCGACACCACATAGAAGTGGTTGGTCCACGCCAGCGCCGCCAGGTGCTTGCCCCCGTCATAGTCCGACGACCAGAAAACCATCTCGGCGCCCCGCCGCTTCAGCTCCGCCCAGTCGGCGTCCCAGTTGATGTCGAAACAGATCTGCATGCCGATGCGGCCGAAATCCGTGTCGAACACCGGCAGCTCGCTCCCAGGCGTGACGCCCCGCTCCAACATGGTAAAGGCGCCATCGGACACCACCGGGTGCATCTTGGAGTAGGCGCCGACAATGGCGCCGCCACGGTCGATGAGCACGGCGTCGTTCGTCACGCAGTCGCCGCGGTCATGGAACACCGGGCAGACGACGTAGCATCCGTGCTGGCGCGCCACATCCGCCGCCATGTCGGTGCTGGGCCCGGGTACGGGCTCCGCGACGTCGCGGACGTCATCCGTGCGGGCGCCCACCGAGGCGAACGTCTCGGGGAGACAGACGATGTCGGGCCGAAAGGTCGCGGCCCGCTCCAGGAGCCCGCTCACGCGCTCTCGGGCGTCGGCCGTGGTCCCTGCCGACCACCTGGATTGGGCGACCGTCGCCACACGCACCTTGCGCGCCATGGGTATCCTCCTCAGAAGTTGTAGGCACCCGATGGAAAGCGTGGGTTGCCGGTGAGCTTGGCATGGGCAAGGCTCAGCTTGCGGCGGATGTCGATGCCGTACGGGCACGCCGGCAGCGGCCGGCCGGAGGCGAGGAGTGCCTCCACCGTAGCGGCCAGCGGCTTGTAGAGCGCCATGGCCCGCTCCTGGTTGTTGAACCAGTAGCAGAGGCGCTGGCGCAGGGCATAGTCGGGTGCGCTGGTGGGCCGCCCGTCGAACATCTGCTGATCGAACTTGCCCTCCAGCTCGAACACCCGCGGCAGGTCGGCGTCCTCCAGGCGGCACTTCCCGCACTGGCGACAGATATAGTCGCCGAGTTCGGGGGCGTCGCGCAGAATGGCGTCCAGCTCCTCGGCGCCGGGGCGCTGCCAGGCGCACACCGCCTCGATGTCGGCCGCCAGCATCTCGGGACCGTTGAACCCACACGCCAGCACGTCGACCTCTTGAGCCAGCGCATAGTTGAACGCGGGGCCGACAGAGCGGTAGAGATAGCCGTCGCCCAACGGCTTCATCCCGATGATGCCCACCCCCAGCTCACGCGCTCGGGGCGCCACCGTGTAGAACAACTCGGGATAGTTGCACGGCACGAGATAGTTCACCCAGTACATCACGGCGTCGAGCCCTAGCCGGTCCATGGCGGGCAGCAGCGAGAGCGGCCAGTGCGTGCTGGCGGCCGTGAAACGCACCAACCCCTCCTCCTGGGCACGGCGGAACGCCTCGGAGGCCCCGCCCGGCGCGGCGATGGCCTCGACCTCGGCGTCCTCCGTCAGGCAGTGGTAGATCAGGATGTCCAGGTGGTCGGTGCCCAGCGCCTCGAGGGACGCGTTCACCTCGCGCCAGGCGCCTTCGGCGTCGCGCTTGCCCGTCTTGGAGACGAGGACGACGTCATCGCGCCGCCCCTGCAGCGCCCGGCCCAGCTTACGCTCCGAGGCGCCTGCCCCATAGCCGCGGGCGGTCTCGATATAGTTGCCGTCCGCCGCCAGGTACATGTCGACGAGTCCGTCGACAACGTCCTGGCCCACTTCGAGCTGGTGAAAGCCGCCCAATCCCAGCACAGACACGCTCAGGCCGGTCTTGCCGAGGGTTCGACGGGGGATTCGCTGCGTCGCCATCATATCCTTCCTTCTGTCACCTCATACACGGCGCCAATGCCATACAGCACGCTATCGTCAATTCGCGTCGCCCCGAGCCTGCCGAGGGGCCTTGACTCGCGCAGCGCGAGGCCAAGCCCACCTGCGTGGGCTGACGCTGTAGGGGCCGCACGCTGTGCGGCCCGCGGCGCTCTCGTGAGGCACGTTGTCCGCCGTTCGCGCTGACTGCGCTGACCCCGCCGCGAGCTAAAGCTCGGCGCTAGCCCTGCAAAGCCCACCTGCGTGGGCTGACGGCAGTCGGCGCAGGCCGACTTGACTCTCTTTGCGCCAGACCTCGGTCTGCGGCGCCCGCCTGCCCGTGCGATCCCGAGCGCGTACCGCAACTACCTGATTCGCCACGGCGGATGATGGCAGAGAGCTAGAGTAGCCGCCCTTGCTGGCTGTCCTTCTCCGCCGGCGTCGGGGCCGCGCCGCGGGACGCACCGCGCGCCGTGGATGGCTGCGGCTTGGCCATCTGCCAGAGCGCGCTGCCACAGCTCTGGCGTATCACCACCGTGCCCGAGAGGCGGGCGCTGGCGGGTGTGCGCCCCTCGTGCGCAGCGATCACCGCCTCCGAGGCGGCCTTGACGAGGCCGGCCGTGTCGAAGCGGAGGGTGGTGAGAGGCGGCATCAGGTAGGCGGCGAAATCGCGGTCGCCCAGACTCGCCACGGCCACATCCTCGGGGCAGCGCAATCCCATGGACGCCAATCGCAGGAGCGCCTCCGCCGCCCGCAGATCCGACGTGCATACCAGCGCCGAGGGCGCCTCCTGTCCCTGAAAGACGGTGTGAAACCGCGCCGCCGCGTCACCCGCAAGGCTCCCGGAAAAGACCCAGTCCATGGGCAACTCCAGGCCCTCCTCCCACAGGGTGGAGGCAAAGCCCCAGTAGCGCCGCTGCCCCTCAATCAGGCTAGGGTCGTCGCCCACGTACGCGAAGCGACGGTGCCCCATCTCCAGGAGGTGACGCGTGATCGTCGCCACCGCCTGGGTCTCGTCCAGCACGATGCTCGGCGCCTCGACACCCTCCACGTCGCGCAGGAGCAAAACCACGGGCAGGTCCCCGCCCCGCACCGCGGCCTCGATGCGATCGCGCAACCCCTCCTCGCGCCCCGCAACCACCATCAGCGCGGCGCATGCCCCCTGCCGCGCGGCGACGGCCAGCGCCGACGCCTCCAACTCGTGGTTGCCGCCCGTCACCGCCAGGCGCGCCGCAATGCGGATAGGCCTCAGCCGCTCGACCAGCCCGGCGTACACCTGCGTCACAAGCCAATCCATCTGCGGGACCGTCAGCACCACCTCGGCAACCGGCTCATCGGGCGGGGGCTCTGGGTGGACGAACCATCCCAGTCCGTGATGGCTGTATACCCGCCCCACCAGGGCCAACTCGCGTAGGGCACGCCGCACCGTGATCTGGCTGACGGAGAACATGTCACACAGCGCCCGCTCGCTGGGCAGCCGGTCCCCGGGCTTCCACGTCCCCGACTCGATCCCCTTCACGATGCCGTCGGCCACGCGTTGGTACAAAGGCCCTGAAGTTCTGTTGCTGGTTACCATCGAGGCCTTGACTCCTTTGATGTTCGTGTGGGATCAAGGTGCATCACGCGGACTATAGCGAGCCCCTGGCGAGCCGTCAAGCCTCGGGTGGGGGCTGGTGCCGTGAGGCGGCGCCCAATCACGTCGATCCGCGGGCACTGGTGCGAGCGGCTATGCCCGTGGGCCATCGCCCCACCCCACGACGACCGAGTTGCCGTTGTCGCGCAGCAGGGCAGCATCACCGGGCGGTCGAGGACGCATGCGACGCGAGTCGCGATCCCGGACGGGTGGTTACTCGGCCTGTCCCTGGCGGGCGGCAAACCACCGATAGTCGATGCTGGGAAAGACCTTGTCCAGCTCGTACAGCCCCTCGGCGTAGGCGCGCGCCTCGGGGCCCACGCCCTGTTCCGCGATATCGGCCAACCGCAGAAAACGCTCGACGTGGCTGTTGAAGCGTTGGGTGGCGTACTCGTCAGCCTGGCCGGTGGTTACCAGGAAGGGCCAGTCGCTGGATTCGAGAAGCAGCAGCTCGCGCGCCGCCTGGTTCAGGACGACCAGTTCGTCCCCCTCAGCGTCGGGGTACCGCTCGACGAGGTCCTCCATGCGCTGCTCCGCGGCATTGATCGGCTCCCACATCCAGCGCGTGGCGTCGTTGTCCCACGTCCAGTGGTTGCCCCCGACACCCCAGGAACTCTCGGGAACGGCCATCACTTGCTCCGGCTCGTGGGCGTCGAGGTACTCGCTGGCGCTCACCAGGTCCACGGTCTCGCTCTCGCTCAGCAACCGTAACACCTCGCGAATCCATTCGATACCCTCGAACCACCAGTGGCCGAACAGCTCGGCGTCATAGTTCGACGCGATGATGCCATACTCGCCGTCGCGCTCGTGGTACTCGCGGATGAGCTGCTCCACGAGCCCGGCAAAGTGGCGGGCATGCTCGCTCACGCGCTGCGCGGCCCAGTCGGGATGGTAATAGTCTTTGGCCCCCAGGTCCACGCGCGGGCCGGTGACGCGCCAGTACTGCAGGCCCGACTGGTCGTCCTTCTTGTGGAACTCGCGGTAATCCGCCTCGCCCGGGTACCCCAGGTCGGCCGACCACACCTGTTGGCCGGTGCGGTTGTTCCGGCCAATGACGGCCACCGGCGGCTCGGTGAGGCCACGCGATCCCCCCACGACATAGTAGGCGCGATAGGTGGTGCCCCCCTGGGCGAGTTCCTGTCCCTCGCTCACCGGCAGCACATAGCGCCGCGTGATGGCGCCGTACGGGCCGATGGCCACCTCGCCCGCCGCCTTGCCCACCGGACGCCCCCCCTCGATGGCGTGGGTCTCGGCAAAGAAGCAGGTGAGGCCGAGGGGCGCCAGGAACTCTTCTATGGCGGGGCGCACCGTGCCGTCGTCGTCCACGTAGGCCGGGCGATAGGCACACTCCGGGAGCCAGATGGCGCGGGGCGGCCGCCCCATGTGGCGGCGATAGCTCTCCACGCCGGCGCGCAGCTGGCCATGGATGGACGAGTCACGGGCCATCAGCGGCAGGTACCCGTGGGTGGCGGCGCAGGTGATGATCTCGACGTACCCCTCGTCCTGCAGCCGGCGGTAGGCGCCGACGATGTCGCCGCCAAAGCGCTCGAGAAAGCTCTGGCGCACGTGCCGGTAGTAGTTGGAGTAATAGCGCGCCAGGTACTCCAGGTGTTCCTCGCCCGCCTCGCCAAAGCGGGGGATATCGCGCTCGGCCGCCTCGATCTCTTGCGCCAGATACACGAGGAAATGGCTCTTGATGTCGTCGTCGGCGAGCTGTTCGGTCAACACCGGCGTCAGGCTGATGGTGAGGCGGTAATCCACACCCTCGTCTCGCAGGTCATAGAGCGCGTCGAGGAGCGGGATGTACGTCTCGGCGGCCGCCTCGTGGATCCACTCTTCCCCGTGAGGCCACTGTCCGGCCATGCGGCAGTACGGCAGATGGCTGTGCAGGACAAAGGTAAAGGCCCCCTTCCCGGGTGTCGTGCGACGCCGTGGCGCCCGTCGCGATGGCATGGGCGCCGGGGGCTGCGGCGTATACGCGCCCGCCTCGACGCGCGCCACGAGGTCGCGCGTCCACTGTCGCTCCGCCTCCACCCGCAGCCGCAGGCGCTCCAGCAGGTCAGGCACCATGGATCGGACGCCGGGCTGCGCCGACTCTTGCTCGATGCGCCGCAAGAGCTGCTGGCTCTCCTCCTCCAAGCGCCGGAGGCGCACTTGGAGCGCCGCGACGACCTCCTCCTCGGAGAGGGCATCGACGAACAAGGCGGCGATATCCAGCGGTGTACGATCTCGGTCCGTGGCCGTCCACGCCTCGCGCAGCGCCCGCGCCAGCTCCTCCCGGCCCGCGGACGTGATGCGGAACACGATGCGGGCCGGTCGCCCCTCGGCCGCCTCCATACCCGCGCGCTCGACGAGCCCATCCTGGGCCATGTCGTCGAGTTCGCTGTAGAGGGAGGCCGCGGGCACGACAAGCCAATCGCGAAACTGCTCACCCTCGAGGTCCCTGAGAATCTGGTAGCCATAGAGTTCGCCCCGCTGCAGCAGGCCGAGAACAATCGTCCGCACTTCGCTCATCTCTTTGCTCCCCAGGCTGTGGCGGCGTACTCGCTCGGCAGTGTCGGCGCCGCCGCGACTGAGCGCGGCGCCCTCCACTCCGTCATCGGCGGTATTGTACCCGAAAACGCCATCGAAGGCACGGGCTGGCGCGACCATGGGTGTGCCAGGTACGGGACGGCGTCTCAGGCAGCGCCCGCCGCTTGGAACGCCGAGCCGTAAACGGCCCGTCTGAGCCCGCCAAGCCCGCCGAGGCGGGCTCCCCCGGACGCCCGCGCAGCGCGCCTCGGCGCGCTTGTCCACCCAGCCGCCGGCCTTGGCCGCGGGTGGAGGCCGCGCAGGAGAGTCCCCCTCGCCGCCGCTTGGAGCGCCGAGCCGTAAACGGCCCGTCTGAACCCGCCAAGCCCGCCTCGGCGGGCTCCATCCGGACGCCTGCGCAGCGCGCCTCGGCGCGCTTCCCGCCCAGCCGCCGGCCTTGGCCGCGGGTGGAGGCCGCGCAGGAGAGTCCCCCTCGCCGCCGCTTGGAGCGCCGAGCCGTA
This sequence comes from Anaerolineae bacterium, assembly GCA_040768165.1. Classification (GTDB taxonomy): domain Bacteria; phylum Chloroflexota; class Anaerolineae; order UBA1429; family UBA1429; genus DUUT01. The sequence goes on along the minus strand of JAXGNH010000031.1, from coordinate 17,625 downwards.
AACGGCCCGTCTGAGCCCGCCGCCCGCCGAGGCGGGCTCACCTCCGGCGCCTGCGCAGCGCGCCTCGGCGCGCTTCCCCGCCCAGCCGCCGGCCTTGGCCGCGGGTGGGGCCGCGGAGGCAGAGCCCTCACTGCCGCGCGCCGAGCCGTAAACGGCCCGTCTGAACCCACCAAGCCCGCCGAGGCGGGCTCCATCCGGACGCCTGCGCAGCGCGCCTCGGCGCGCTTCCCCGCCCAGCCGCCGGCCTTGGCCGCGGGTGAGGGTGACGCGACGTTGACACGCCGTGCCGTTCGGCACTACCATGTAGGTACTGCTATCGTACCCGTGCCTCTCGGCCTCATATCCCTTCCTCCGTCCAGCACCGAGTGTCCTGAGCGTCACGGCGGGACGACGCGCGCCCCACCGACGCATCGATCCGCTCTCATCTCCGCTGCTCTCAGAAACCACATCGTTCCCGATGCGCGCCGCGTCCCGCGCCGGCAGGCAGTGCTGCACGGCCTATGTCAGGAGGCGGACACCCCCGCCTCACTTGGCCGGCCTGCGCCGCAGCCTCGGGCGGGCGACCGCCCTGGGCCGCAGGTGACTATGACGCGCGTGGCCGCACTCCATCGCGACTGGTGGGGGCGACGCGCCAGACCAAATGGGAGAGTAGCGATGAGTTCTGAGAGCAAGAGTGCCTCGGCGAATGGGATGGACGGCCGCTCCGATGAGGCCACCGCCAGTGGTGAGCGACTGCCGATTCGCAAGCTGCGCGCGGCCTTTCGCGGCCGGGTGATCGTCCCCGGCGATGCAGACTATGACGAGGCGCGCACGGTCTTTTATGGCGGCATCGACCGCCGGCCGGCCCTCATCGTGCGGACCGCGGACGCGGCCGACGTGGCGGGCGCCATCGCGCTGGCGCGCGAGACGGGGCTCGGCATCGCCGTCCGCAGCGGCGGCCATAGCGTGGCCGGGTACGGCGTGTGCGACGGGTGCATTGTGATCGATCTCTCGGCGATGCGCGAGCTGCTGATCGACGCCCAGGGGCGCACCGCCTGGGCGCAGCCGGGGCTGACGGCGGGCGAGTACGGGGAGGCGGCTGACGCTCACGGCCTCGTCACCGGATTCGGCGACACGGGCTCGGTAGGTATCGGCGGGTTGACGTTGGGCGGTGGCGTCGGCTTTCTCGTGCGCAGGTTCGGCCTGACCATCGACGACCTCCTGGCGGCCGAGGTGGTCAACGCCGACGGCCAGATCCTCCAGGTGGATGCCGAGTCGCACCCCGACCTCTTTTGGGCGATTCGCGGTGGCGGGGGGAATTTCGGCGTCGCGACGCGCTTCCGATTCCGCCTGCACGAGCTTGGCACGGTGCTGGGTGGGATGCTGATCCTCCCCGCGACCCCTGACGTGATCCGGTCCTTCATCACCGAAGCGGAGGCAGCCCCGGAGGAACTTAGCACCATCATCAACATCATGCCGGCGCCACCGATGCCGTTCATGCCGGCGGACCAACACGGCCGCCTCGTCCTCATGGGGCTCCTCATGTACGCCGGCGCGCCGGAGGCCGGCGAGCGCGCCATCGCGCCCTTCCGGGCCCTGGCGACGCCCATCGTCGATGCCGTGCGCCCCATACGCTATCGCGAGATCTTTGAACCCGAGGAGGAGGGCTACCACCCCATCGCCGAGGGCCGCTCCCTGTTCGTCGACGCCATCGACGACACGATGGCAGAGGCGATCCTCAGCCACCTCCAGGCGTCCAGCGCCATGATGGCCGTGGCGCAGCTGCGGGTGCTGGGCGGCGCCATGGCGCGCGTGCCCTCCGACGCCACCGCCTTTGCGCACCGCCAGCGCCGCATCATGGTGAACACCGCCGCCATCTACCAGCGTCTCGAGGAGGCCGAGGCACACAGAGAGTGGGTCGAGCGCTTTGCCGCCGCGCTCCGCCGCGGCGATCCGGGCGTATACGTCAACTTTCTCAGCGACGAGGGCGAGGCGCGCGTGCGAGAGGCCTATCCCGAGGCCACCTGGAATCGGCTCCGGGCGATCAAGAGGCGCTATGACCCGGACAACGTGTTTCGGCTCAATCAGAATATACCACCCGCCGAGGCGTAGCGTGCCGGGCACGTGTGAGCAAAGGAGAGCTGGCGATGCGTCGCATCTTGTATGGGATGTTTGTGTCTCTCGACGGCTACATCTCGGGGCCGAACGGCGAACTCGACTGGGCCATCGTCGACGAGGAGCTGCATGGGTTTGTCAACGATCGCGCGCAAACCATCGACACCCAGCTGTATGGCCGCCGGATGTACGAGACGATGAACTTTTGGTTGACGGCCGATACAGACCCGAACCTGCGCGATTACGAGCGCGAGTTCGCGAGCCTGTGGCAGCGCGCGGAGCGGATCGTGTTCTCCAAGACCCTCCGCGACGTCCAGGGGAACGCCAGGCTGGCGAGAGACATCGATCCCCAGGAGATCGAGGCACTCAAGCGGCAGCCCGGCCAAGACATCGAGGTGGGCGGCGCCCACGTGGCCGCGGCCTTGATGCGCCACGGGCTGATCGATGAATACCAGGTGTACGTGCATCCGGTGATCCTGGGTGGCGGCACGCCCATGTTCATGGCAGCGAACGCGAGGACCTCTTTACGGCTCGTCGAAACACGCACCTTTTCATCGGGGGTCGTGCTCCTGCGCTACGAGCCCACGAAGGAGTCGTAGCATGGATCTGGTACGCTCGACGGTGCGATCGAGGGACGGCACGGTAATCGCGTTCGATCGGGTGGGTCAGGGGGAGCCCGTCATCCTGGTGGGTGGAGCGCTCACGCAGCGCACGTCGCCGCAGGCGGCGGGTCTCGTGCCTACGCTGGCCGCGCGATGCACGGTACTGAACTATGACCGGCGCGGGCGTGGCGACAGCGGCGACACCCAACCATACGCGGTGGAGCGCGAGGTGGAGGACATCGACGCCCTCATCCGGGAGGCCGGCGGCTCGGCGTACGTGTTCGGCGCCTCCTCCGGAGGGGCACTCGCCCTGGAGGCGGCCGCCAGGGGCCTGGCCATCGCCAAGCTCGCGCTGTGGGAGCCGCCGTACAGCCTCGACGAGAGCGGCTCGCGCGCGCTGCGAGAGATGACGGCTAGGATCCAGGCTGCCCTCGCATCGGGCCACCCGGATGAAGCGGTGGACATCTTTATGTCGGATGGCGCCGGTATGCCCGACGAGGCGCTCGCGTCGCTACACGACATGCCCTTCTGGCCGGGGCTCGTGTCGATGGCGCACACCCTCCCGTACGACATGGCTGCCATGGGCGACGGCATGGTGCCCCGCGAACGGGCGGCCTCCGTCACCGTCCCCACGCTGGTGATGGACGGCGAGGCGAGCGACGCCGAGCAGCGCGCCGTCGTCCAGTTGCTCGCCGAGATCATGCCCAACGCCCAGCGGCGCACCTTGAGGGGCCAGGACCACGCCGCGGACCCGCAGGCAGTGGCGGCGGTGGTGGCCGAGTTCTTGGCGGGGTGACGATCCCCGGGTCGTTCCAGGCGGTGTAGGGCGCGCACGCCGACGATCCGGGGTTTGGATCGCCGCGCCGCGGGCCGCGCGGCGTGCGGCCCCTACAGTCCGTGCGCGGCGATGACCGGCCGCGTCGGGTCTTCGTCGTGAATGAGGCGAGCGTACGGCTCATAGGCCGCCGCATCTCGCGCCATAGGAAGCCGCCACGCGACGACACACGGATGGTTGCGGTCGCGGCGGATGAGGCGCCGGAGGCGGTCCTGGGCCAGCGCCGTATAGAGGCTCCTGGCATCCGGGGGCACCCGTGCGGGGTCCTCCACGCCCACGAGGGTCTGTACCACCGGCAACCCCAACCGATCGGCGGCGTCGAGCAGCTCCGGCGTCGCCGGCCATCCCCGGGAGACGAGGATATCCAGCCCCACAGCCCGCGCCCGTGCGACCTCGCGCTCCGCGGCGGGAAAGGAGGGCCCCTCGCCCTCGAACGGGTCCGGCATCTCACCCACGTGCGGGCCCAGAGGGGCCTCCCCAATCAGGATACGCCCGTCCCCTTCCGCTACCCGCCGCAACCCCAGGGGCGCGTCGGCGCGGCCCATCCCGTGCTCCCATCGCGCCTCGACTATGACGCGGTAGAGGTGCGGCCTCCCCGGCGCCCAGTCCTTCGGATCGGCTATCGCGAGGGGGAGCGTCTGCACGGCATCCCCTCCTTCCGGGACGACGACGGTCGTCTCGGCGGGTCGGTGAGCCGCTGGGCGCCCCGCGGCGTCGCGGATGCTTGCCCGCACCTGCGCGACGATCGCCGGTCCGGCGTTGTGTAGCGTGACACGGGCCGAGACCTCCCCGATCGCCTCGCCGGCCAGTACGTGGAGATCATCCACGTGCAGGCGCGGCGCCGCCTCGAGCGCCACGCCCCCCCACAGGCCGCCGATGTCACGACTGCCGGGCAGCGCCGCCTCACCCCAGCCGATGGCGCCGCCCTCCTCAGCAGCCCGCCAGCCGCCGGGGTTGGTCACCCGCAGCGCCAGCTCGTGCTGCCCGCCAAAGCGCACGTGTGGCGTCAGGTCGACGGCAAAGGGGTGAGGCCGTCCAGGTCATAGCCCACGGGGCGGTTATCCAGGTAGGCCTCGAGGCGCTGGCGCGCCCCGCCAAAGTGCAGGCGCACCAGGCGCCCCTGCCACTCCTCCGGGATGACGATCGGTCGCCATTGCCAGGCCACCCCGTGGTACCCCGGCCGCGCCTGTGCCAGGGTGCCGGGGACGCGTGTCGACTCCATGCCCCACTCCATGCCGTCCCAGCCGGCGCTGGGCGCCCGCATAGGGAGGCTGTCCGTGGAGACGCCAGGCCAGAGGAGTTCCTCCCTCTCCCAGGCCGCCGCCTCGTCCAGCCAGGTGTGCCACCAGCCGTTCAGGCTCTCGATCTCTCGGCCCTGCCGCTCGTCCGTCATGCGTCCCCCTATCACGTGGTGCCACGATTCTAGCACGCCACCACTTGGGGGCGAAACGCATCGGTTTTGACCCTTTATGCCAGGCTCGCTAGAATCGACATCACAACACCACTACCACAGGCGGACGGCAGTGTCGGCCCATCCATGGAGCGTGGCATGTCTCAGCAGAGCAGCCCGGCGGCGGGGAGCGAGGGGGCGCCCATCGAGGGCGTCTACTCTATCAACCGGGTGACCTACTTTAACGACGAGACCCACTATGCGGTGGTGCACCTGGTGCCGGCCGATGGCGCCGGGTCCGTCGGCTTTGCCGCCGTGGGCACCTTCCCGGCGGAGCCGCGCACCGGCGAGTGCTACCGCATCGAGGGGATCTGGCGGCGCGATCCGCGCCATGGGCTGCAGGTCAAGGCATCGTCCATCGTCCGCGAGACCCCGCGCAGCATCGCCGCCATCGAGCGCTACCTGGCGGGCGCCAGCATCAAGGGGCTCGGCCCCCACTATGCTCGCGCCCTGGTGGCGCATTTCGGCGCCGACACGTTCCGCATCCTCCAGGAGGGGGGAGAGCGCCTGGAGGAGGTGCCGGGGATCGGGCCGGTGCGCGCCGGCGAGATACGCGAGAGTTGGGCCGAGCATGAGGGGATCCACGACCTGATGGTGAACCTGCAGGGCGTAGCGGGGCTCACGCCGGCTCAGGCGCAGCGCATCTACCGCGCGTACGGCCGCGAGTCGTGGGCCGTCGTGTCGCGCCAGCCCTATCGTCTCGCCGACGAGGTGCGCGGCTTTGGGTTCAAGACCTGCGACCGCATCGCCCAGGCGTTGGGCATCCCCCACGACGCCCCCCAGCGCTTGCGCGCCGGCGTCATCCACCTCCTGACGGAGGACCTCTCGGAGGGACATCTGTGGTCGTCTGAGGCGGACCTCGTGTCGCGAGGGAGCGAACTCCTCGAGGTCCCCGCCGAGGAGGTCGCCCCACAGATCGGCGCCCTGCTGGAAGCGCAACGGCTGACGCGCGTCGACCTGCCGGGGGTCGATGGGGGCGCCTTCTACCTGCCCGAGGTGGCCCGCATCGAGCAGCGCATCGCCGAGCGCCTCGCCTGGCTGTTGGCGACGCCCCCGCACTCCGAGTTGGGGATCCCGGAGGAGGAGGCGCGCTCCATGGTCCAGCGCCTGGGGCACCCCTCGCTCACCGACGAGCAGCGCGACGCGGTGGCCGGCGTACTGCGCGGCGCCCGCGTCACGGTGTTGACCGGCGGCCCCGGCACAGGCAAGACCACCACCGTGCGCTCCCTATTGGCCTGCCTGGAGGAGATGGGGGTCACGTACGCACTCTGCGCCACGACGGGCCGGGCGAGCAAACAGCTTTCCGAGTCGACCGAGCGCCCCGCCGCCACGGTGCACCGGCACCTCGCGCTGGGGATCGGCCGCAACGCCATCGAGCCGATCCGCCAGACGGTGCTCATCATCGACGAGTCCTCGATGATCGACCTCTGGCTGCTCGACGAGATCGTGGCGCGCATGACGCGGCGCACGCACCTCGTGTTGGTGGGCGACGTCGATCAGCTCCCGTCGGTGGGGCCCGGCGCCGTGCTGCAGGACATCATCGCGGCGGGCGAGATGGAGCGGCTGCCGGGGGTGTACGTCACCCGCCTGCGCCACATCTTTCGCCAGGAGGCGGGCGCGGCGAGCATGATCGTGGTGAACTGCCACCGCGTGCGCGCCGGCCAGCGGCCCCTGCGCGAGCGGCAGGAGGAGGGGATCGCCCCCGACTATTTCGAGATGTTCCGCGAGACGCCCCAGGAGGCGCGGGAATTGGCCGTGGAGCTGGCGTCGCAGCGTCTGCCGGCCTACCTCGGCGTCCCGCCGTCGGAGGTGCAGGTCCTGGCGCCGATGCACGGCGGCGAGGCGGGGATCCGCGCCCTGAACGTCGCCCTGCAGCAGGCGCTCAACCCGCCGGCGCCCGGCAAGGCGGAGCACGCCCTCGTAGGCGTGGGGCGGAGCGCCGAGGCGGGACGCGTGCTGCGCGTCGGCGACAAGGTGCGCCAGACGCGCAACAACTATACCAAGCAGGTGCTCAACGGCGATCTCGGGACGATCACGGCCATCGACAATGAGCATCGCTCCCTGACGGTGCGCTATGACGAGGCGGATGGCGCCGAACCACAGTACGTCTCATCCCGCAGCGTCGCCTACACCTTTGAGGAGCTGGACCAGATCGTGCAGGCCTGGGCGATGACGGTGCACTCGGCGCAGGGCTCCCAGTGGCCGGCCATCGTCATCGTGATGCTGCGCAACCATTACATCATGCTGGAGCGCAACATCCTCTACACCGCCCTGTCACGCGCCCAGCGCCTCGCCGTGCTGGTGACCCAGGAGCAGGCGGTGCGCATCGCCGTGGCCGAAGATCGATCGACGCGGCGCCGCACCGGCCTGGTCCACCGCCTCAGGACCGCCCTCGATGGCCCGCCCCCGCCGCCGCAACGCTTCGAATCGCAGCGGTTGTTCGACTAGGCCCGCGCTCGACGGGAACGGATGAAAGGTATGGCGGTCTCGCTGGCAAGCCATTCGGTTACAGGTTCCAGGTGACAGGGTCCAGTCCATAGCCGTACCCTGACTCTGGAGCCTGTAACCTGTGACCTGGAACCTGTAACGTTTCTTCATCCCCGTCCATTAGCTATGATGCTCTCGGCAAGCGTCAAAGTAGGCGCGGATGTTGTCCAACGGGATGTTGTGGGGCAGGTCGCCCATCGCCTTGATAAAGTGCCCGACGCACGGCCTGGCCTGCTCGAAGCAGCGCGCCACCTCGCGGCGCACGTCGTCCGCCGTACCAAAGGTGAGCACCGCCGTATCCGCATTGCCGACGAGAAAGCGGTCGCGCCCGTGAGCGCGAGCGATGGCGCCCAGGTCCATGTTCGGGTTCACAAAGAACCCATGGAAGCCCAGCGCCGCCAGGTCGGCCAGCACCGGCGTATAGTCGCCATCCGACACAAAGCAGACGCGAATGCCGGGCCGGGCAAAGAGCGGCTCGAGGATGCGCTCATAGAGGGGGAAGAGGCGCCGACGGTACCATTCCGGACGAAAGACGAGGCCGCTCTGCATGGCGATATCGTCGTGGATCAGCACCAGCGGCGGATCGTGCTCGGCCCAGGCCGCCAGGTTGCGGCGCGACACCTCGGCGAACCCCTCCAGAACGCACTGAAAGCGCTCTGGCTCGGCGGCCGCCGCCGTGAGAAAGAGGGGCCAGCCGAAGGCCATGATGCCGTACTGGAAGAGGGTCGTGTAGTAGATGCCGCTGATCAGCGCCGCATCGCCCATGGCGCGCTGTGTCTCGAGGATGCCGCGCCGCCAGTCGCGCGCCCGCTCCTCCGTCACCAGGTCGAGCTGCGGGTCGTTCTCCAGGGGATCGTAGCGCAGCACCTCCTCTACGTCGTGAAAGAGGTACTCCTCGCGCCAGTAACTGCCCGACAGGCCCCAACGCGTGGCGCGCCGCCCCCCGCCCGCGTCGATGCTGGAGGCATGGTCAAAGGCGTCGCGTTGCAGTTCGGGGCGCGGCACCCCGATGACCCAGTCGACGTCGAGAGATGCATAGGCGTCGAGATAGGCGCGGTAGGGGTCCTCCCAGGGATCTCTGCCGATCCTTTCGGCGATAAAGGCGGGGTGATCGAGGTTCTCCTGGTGCCCAGAGACCCCCGGGCACCGCAGGTGAATGATGTCGAGGGCGCGCTGTCGGCTCATACCGCCTCCCACGTCCGAACGTGTCCCGATGATACCGCGGCGCCGTGCGGCGTCAAGGGCGGCGTCGCGGGAGCCGTCATCGTGCTACCCGCTTTTCGCCTCTCCCGCCTCCCGTGGTATTATGGTCATCTTGATGCGCCTTGACGGCGCTTGCTGACACTTGAGGTAGACATGCGCCAAGAACTCTTGCCCGAGCAGGTGCTCCGCCTCAGGATGCGGTCACAGCGGCTGCACCCTCGCATCGACGCGGCGGTGGGCGTCGCCGGACTCGTCAGACACCTGGGAGGCGTTCAGGCGCAGGAACTCTCCGCAGCGACGCTGGCCATCCGGGCGCGCAGTCGCGGTCTCACCGCCGATGACGTTCGGCGCGCTCGGGAGGACGAGCGGTCCATCGTGCACACCTGGGTGATGCGCGGCACGTTGCACCTGGTCGCAACAGAGGACGTCGGCTGGCTGCTGGCCCTGCTGGGTCCGCTGTTCATAGCCAGGAGTGCGCGACGCTACCGCGAGCTTGGGATCGACGGCGACGTTCGCGACAGGGCAGCGGAGATCATTCGTGAGGCGTTGGCTTCGCAGAGCCCGCAGACCCGTCCCGAGTTGGCGGCGGTGCTCGCGAACCGGGGCATACCCGTCGAGGGCCAGGCCATCGCCCATTTGGTGGGCTATGCCGCCATGCGAGGCGTCATCTGCTTCGGCCCGCGACGCGGCGCCAGGCCCACGTACGTGTTGCTGCAGGATTGGGTTCGGCCCGGGCCAACGCTCGACGCAGAGCACGCCCTGGCGGAACTCGCCCTGCGGTACGTGGGCGCGTACGGCCCCGCGACCGTCGAGGACCTGGCGAGTTGGTCGGGGCTCCCCATGGCGCAGGCGCGCTCCGCCCTGCGGAGCGTCGCCGAGCGGCTCCACGAGGTCGAGGTGGCGGGCGCGCCGGCCTGGATGCTGCCGCAGCCCGATGCGCCGCCCGTCGAGCGCGCGGTGCGCCTGCTGCCGAGCTATGACACCTACATGCTGGGCTACCGCCGTCGCGACCTGGCTGTGGCGGCGCCGCACGCCTCGCGCGTGCATCCGGGGGGCGGGCAGATCAAGCCGACCCTCGTGGTGGACGGGCGCGCCGTCGGCGTCTGGCAGGGTACGCGGCGCCGGGGGCGCTATGACGGTCGCGGTGAAACCTCTGAGCCGCTCGACGCGGATATCCTGCCCCCTCGAGGACGAAGGCGCGCGATGTGGGCGGTTTCTGGGGGTGGGGGCGGAACTGAACGTCCTGAGCACAGACGAACTTGGCCTGCCAGGCCGAACCGAGAGTCGTAGTAGCTGAGAATGGGAGGGGTGACCATGGTCACTGTTCCGAGGGTTCATGACCTACAAGATGACCTGCGGCGCGGGTTGCTGTCATGGTTCGTCATCCCCGTCATCGTGGTAGCGTATGCGGTGTTCTTGGTGGATCGTGAGTGCAACCCTCCCCCTTCGCCAGCCGCCATCACGCTATTCCTGCTCGGATTGGCTGGGATAGTATGGACCCTTCGTAACCGCAGTTATGTATTAGCGGCCTGGGTACTGGCCCTTGGACTAGTCACGCTCACCGCCATCGCCTCACTCTGGATTCCACGCGTTGGTGCTTCATACGCCATGGTGTATCCAGTCATGATAGGCGGGGTGCTTCTCGGCAGTCGCCCAGGCTTCTTACTGGCAGCTGTAGGCAGTTCAGTCCTACTGCTCGTGGACCGGATTGCGTCAAGCGCATTCGCCGCTCCATCTTCGGTGTTCGTCCAGTCCTTTACCTTACTCTCAGTAGCCTACGTGGTTCATGTAGCCCGACGACCAGAGCACACCATGCTCGCATGGGTCTGGGAGGGATACGATCAGGCCCGACACCACTTGGAGCAGGCCCGTGATCGACAACTCGAACTCAAACAGGCACTCGAGGACCTGGCCCTGGCCAACACCCAGGCGGTACGCCTGAACGAGATGCTCAAGGCCGCGCGTGAGGCGGTGGACGAGGCGCGCCGTGCCAAGGAAGAATTCGTTGCCAAAGTGAGCCACGAGTTGCGCACACCGTTGAACATGATCATCGGCTTCAGCGACATGATCCTGGAGACGCCCCACGTCTACTCGCGACGGCTTCCCCCCGCGCTCCTCGCCGACGTTGCCGCTATCCGCCGCAACAGCCAGCACCTGGCCGGGCTGGTGGATGACGTATTGGACCTCGCTGAGGCGGACCTGGGGCGCACGCACCTGGTGCTCGAATGGGCGGCAATCCGCGACATCGCAACGGAGGCGACGGAGGCGGTGGCGGTGCTCTTTGAGCAGAAGGGGCTCACCCTTACCGTGGATGCTCCGCCTGACCTGCCATCGATCTACTGCGACCGCACGCGCATTCGGCAGGTGATGCTGAACCTGCTGAGCAACGCCGGCCGCTTCACCACCCAGGGCGGAGCGTCCATTGAGGCGAAACTCGACGGTGGGTTCATTCGGGTGACGGTATCAGACACGGGCCCCGGCATCAGCCGTGAGAGCCTCTCTCGCCTGTTCGAGCCGTTCCAGCAAGAGGACCCGTCGGTGCGCCGCCAGTATGGTGGCAGCGGCCTCGGTCTCGCCATCAGCAAGCGCTTTGTCGAGATGCACGGCGGACGCATCACGATCGACAGTGACATCGGCGCCGGAACGCGCGTCACGTTCCTCCTGCCGGTGCAGAGCACATCGCACGAGGACACGCCGCATCGGTGGTTCAGCCCCTACCAGGAGTACACGCCGCGCACGCGTCGGTCGCTGGCACCGCGGGTGCAGCCGCGCCCACGCATCGTGGTGTGGGAGCAGGGATCGGCCCTATCGCACCTCGTGGAGCGGTACTTTGAGGGGGTTGAGCCACTGGGTGTCGCAACGCCGCAGGACGCACTGGCGGCTGTCGAGGCGAACGCCGCCGTGGGATTGCTCATCAACGCAACAACGGTTGGAGAGGAATACAGCGAGGCGGATATTGTGGCGCGGATGCCGCTGGACGTGCCCGTCATGACGTGCTGGGTGCCCGAGCGACGGGCTACTATCGCTCACCGCGGGGCGCAGGACTACTTGGTCAAGCCCATCCGCCGCTCCGATCTGGTCAAGAGCGTGCGCTCCACGCGGCCTGAGGCACATACCATCCTGCTCGTGGATGACGATGCCGAGGCCCGGCAACTCTATGCCCGGATGTTGGCTTCTGCGGAGGGCGCCCCCACCGTGCTGCAGGCTACCGATGGAGAAGCGGCGCTCACCCTCCTGCGAGAGCGTAAGCCTGATCTGTTGCTGCTCGACCTCGTGATGCCGAACCGCGATGGGTTCATGGTCTTGGAGGCCAAGGAAGCCGACCCATCGATCCGCGACATCCCTGTGATCATCATCTCTGCCAAGGACCCTCAGCGAGAGCCGATCATGAGCAAGTCACTAGTCGTATCACGCTGTCAGGGCTTGTCGGCGCGGGACATTATGGATGCGGTACAGGCCGTCACCGAGGCCCTGCGGCCGCGAGTTGGCGCTCCAGCTGTGATCGAAACTCCTGTCGCGTCGTCGGTTTCCGAATGAAGCCGCTGGCGCCCAATGACAGGGCCAACTCACGTTGGGGTAGGACCGTACATACGATGATCGGGATGCCGCTCGTCTCGGGGTGGTGGCGCAGTTGCGCCAGCAGGTCCCAACCGTCGACGTCGGGCATCATTACATCCAGAACGACCAATCGTGGCTGCAGCTTGGCCACCATTCGCATGGCTTCGGTCGGCGCGCGCACCGGCACAAGGCTGATGTGACTGTCCTGAAGATAGCGCTGCCAGAGCTGAAGAGTATCGGCATTGTCCTCGATGGCGACGACCACCACCTGTTCGGCGGACGGGAGCGAGACCGACAGCATCAACCGTCCGGTCTCAGCAGCACCCGTCACCTCCCCCTTGAACAGCTCCGCGAGACGCTGCGCCATGGCGACGCCAGCCTCCTCGAACAGCGGAAGGGGATGAATCGCAAGTGGCGCCTCGCTGGTCGCACGAATGCAGACGATGACCCATTCGTGCCGGTTCGCGACCTCCAGCGTGACCTCACCGCATGGCATGCGCTGAATGGTTGTCGCCAGAAGGTTGAGCACGATCTGCTTCACGACGGTCGTGGCCACGCCGACCTCCGGCAGGGAGGCCGGGCGATCGCCAGTCGTCAGCGTCACACGGTGCTGCCGCGCCAGCGATTGAGCCAGATGCATGGCATCCTCGAGCACCGGCCACACCTCGGCCTTCTGGTCGCCCTGCGAATCCTCGAGCCACAGCAGCTCATGCTCGACATCGGCACCAACCTCAGTCGCCGCAGGCACGGAGGCTGCGTCCGAAGGCACACTGCTAGAAGCCTCGGACAAACTGTAGCGGTGCTGCAGGTACTCTGCGAGGGCACGGATCGCCTCCGCCTGCTCGCGACGCAAATGGCGAGGGCTGATCCCGAGCTGGTTAGCAACGTCCTGTTGCTTGTACTGCTGAACATAGCGCTGCGACAGGATCTGATAGTAGCGCTGAGCCGTGGCACTAGCTGGAGCTATCGGGATCGGCTTGAGAGACTCTATGGCACCAATCATCACCGTACGCAGCGCCGAGGCCGGGTTAAGCTCGTCGGCCAGTCCAAGCTTCTCGATGAGAGGGTTCTTCCGTAGAGCCACGGGGTCAAAGAGATCCGCTAGAGCTTGGCGAAGGTACTCATAACAAGGCGTTCTCAGGCTCATGTCCTCTCCGCGTCCTGTGCCATGTCCGCTCCTTGGCCAATTGGCCCTGGTGCAGTATCGCTTCAGCGGCTATTATAAACGTAGACATTGCCTACATACAATTTCAGGAGACTATTACATACGGTGAAAGCCTGGTAGCAGAGTTTCACCTTGCTTGAGATGACTGGGTGTCTGTAGCGGATTCCGGTGGCTGAGTCTTCAACGTGGAGTTGAGCCGGCCTGTCTTGCCATCTGTTGAGGTTGGTGGCCTAGTCACACTGAGTGATGCCTACGTGCGCTTGGGGGAGCAGTATGCGAACGGACACGGCACAGATGATGCACCATGAGACTACTAGTACGCCAGCAAGCAATCTAGCCAGTAGGTTATTCCATCGATCACCTGCGAAAGCACGAGAGGCGCTCTACGGGTACCTGTTTCTGGCACCGTGGGCGCTCGGAATCGTTATCTTCCTGTTAGGACCGGTCCTGGCGTCGCTCTTCTTCAGTATGACCGAGTACAACGTGCTTAAGCCTCCGAGGTTTGTGGGTCTAGCCAACTACCAGCGTGCGCTCTTTGGCGACGATCTCTTCTGGCCATCACTCGGCCGTACATTTCGATTCGCGCTCATGACTGTGCCGATTTCCATCACCGGGTCTCTGCTCCTGGCGACGCTGCTAAACCAGGGACTACCGGGCACAAACACCTATCGAACTGCTTTCTTCTTGCCGCATGTAACACCCACGGTTGCTACAGCCATCCTCTTTCAGTGGCTCTTCCACCCTGCCCTGGGCCCCGTGAACCTCATATTGGGCCTACTTGGTATCGACGGGCCAGGTTGGTTGACAGATGCATCGTGGGCGCTCCCAACGCTGGCCCTCGTTTCCCTATGGGGGAGCATCGGCGGGAACCAGATGCTGATCTTCTTAGCTGGACTACAGGGTGTACCCGACCAGCTATATGAGTCGGCTGAGCTAGACGGTGCCAACGAAGTGCGCAAGTTCGTGCATATCACACTCCCAATGATCTCTCCCACGATCTTCTTCAATGTAATACTGGGGATTATTGGTGCACTCAAGGTATTTGCGATGGCCTTCATAGCAACGAAGGGCGGACCGAACTTCGCTACGTGGTTCTATGCGTTACATATATACCGTCATGCATTCGAGTACTTTGAGATGGGATATAGCTCTTGCCTAGCTTGGTTGTTTGCAGTGATTCTGTTTGGTTTCACTTTCATTCAGGTACGCTTCTCGAGGCACTGGGTATACTACGTAGGGGAGTAATGGGATGACCGTCGCGACCGATGCATCAGCCAGTGCAGTAGGACATCCAAGACGACGCTACGCGAAGCGCTCCAGGCGCCAGTGGCCAATACTGTACATCATGCTCAGCCTTCTGGCCATCGTTTTCATGTTCCCGTTTTTCTGGACGATCAGCACGTCTTTGAAGACTGCTCGGGAGCTGTTTTTGTTCCCACCGTCTGTATTTCCAGAGTCGCCTCAGTTTGAGAACTACGCCCGCGTTAATGAGTTCGTTCCATTCTTTCGATGGGCGTGGAATACGGTTTTTGTCGTGTCACTCAGTACGCTTGGGGCGGTAGCATCAGCATCAATAGTAGCCTATTCGTTCGCCCGCTTTGACTATCCGGGGCGCGAGCTGATCTTCCTACTGACATTGGGAACGATGATGCTCCCCTCAGAAGTCACGTTGATACCTCAGTACATAATGTTCAACAAAATACGCTGGATTGATACCTATAGGCCACTGATCATTCCAGCATACTTTGGGGGGGGCGCCTTCAACATCTTCCTGATGCGCCAGTTCATTATGGCTCTGCCACGGGACCTGGACGAGTCAGCCCTCATCGATGGTGCAAGTTACTTCACCATATTCGCGAAGGTATTGCTGCCTCTATGCAAGCCTGTTGTTGCTACGGTCGCAGTCCTTGGCTTCCTAGCGGGCTGGAATGACTTCATGGGCCCTCTCATCTACTTGAACAACTCCTCTAGATTCACATTAAGCCTAGGACTACGATACTTCCACCTCAATCCTGGTCAGATGGGAGGAATGCCGAGTGACCATCTTCTCATGGCTGGCTGTGTCATGAGTTCCGCTCCCTCTATCGTCATATTCTTCTGTGCTCAGCGCTTCTTCGTTCAAGGGATAGCGATGTCAGGTATCAAAGGGTAGGGCTATCGTCTCAGCACCTACAAGAAGGGAGGTGAGCATCGAATCGGGTTTTCGTCGATTCGGTAGTGGAAAAGCACAGTAAAAACGGAGGAGAGACATGAGTGCGAGACAGATCTCGCGGCGCCAACTGGTCAAGGTAGCAGCAACCACATCTGCAGCAATCGCACTAAGTGCCTGTCAGCCCAAAGTTGTCGAGGTGGAGAAGGAAGTCACGAAGGTAGTAAAAGAGGTCGTCAAGGAGACAGTAGTCGTTGAGGGTACCCCACAGGTCGTCGAGAAGATCGTGGAGGCAACTCCCGCGCCAAGCGAAACTGTCCAAATGCGCTACATGAACCGCCAGGGGACGATGGGCGAGCACTTTAAGGCCTACATCCCGGATTTCGAGCAGCGGTTCAATGCCAAGGTCCAGGTTGAGGATGTCCCATTCAACGAGGTCCCCTTGAAAGCGGAGGCCATGCATGCTGCCGGTACGATGGTCGACGTGACCTTCGGAGCACACCACTGGCACCATCAGATGGCCTACCATGGTGTGTTCGTGCCGCTGGATGATTATGCTGATGCTGCACCGGGATTTGACCTCAGGGACTGGTTCCAGTGGACGATCGACACCGCGCGCCTTCCTGATGATGGCAAGCTCTACTGCTTGCCCGAGGCGTGTCACGCTGAGCCAAGCACACTCCTGTACAACAAAGATCTGTTTGATGACGCAGGTCTTTCATACCCCACCCCTGATTGGACGTATGACGATTTTGCCATTGCGGCAAAGACACTGTTTGACAAGTCCGGTGCCGTCAGTCAAGCAGATACGTGGATCTGTGGGTGGGAGTGCCCGCTACGCTCATGGAATGCCCGCCTTCTTTCCGACGACCACTCCAGGATCGAGGTCAACAGCGATAACAGCAAAGCCCTTACTAACTGGCTCTTCGATCGTATTGCTGAGGGAAGCTGGCCGAAGCCGGATGTCCTCGAGGGCGGAATCTACAAGATGTGGCTCGCAGGTAAGGTCGGCATGTGGATCACAGGCTGTTGGAGCATACCGGGCATCGTCAAGACCCTTGAGGGCGCGTTCGATTGGGACGCCGAGATGAACCCAAAGGGGTCGGTCCCGAGCGGTGTTCACGGCTGTTCCGGTGGATGGGACTTTCTCGGGGTCTGGTCTGGTTCGCCTCATAAGGATTTGGGCTGGGAGTTCGTCAGGCGTATGACTGAAGTTGACATTGCGATAGACAAGGCCCTCCTAACCGACATCGAACCTGGGGCGAGGATGGCTGCGTGGGAGGCCCCCGAGATTAAGGAGGCTTACCCCCAGTTCGAGCCAACGCTGAAGCTCATGCGTGGCGGGCCTGATATCTCAGAGTTCGACCTTGTTGTCCCAGCTAACTATAGATATCAGGAGCTATCTGACCTATTTGATAATAGAATGCAACCCGTCTTCGCTGGCAACGAAACGAACGTCGCATACCTTGACGAAGTCGCCGACGCCATGCAGCAGATATGTGATAAGCCGAAGGCATAGACACCTAACCGGGGGCACGAACCCCGACGAGGTTCCTGCCCCCACACACTAGCCAAGATTCGATGCGAACGCTCGTTGATTGTTCTAGTCACTGGTGACTGCCCCTCAATTGATCTTTCGCGCAACGAGCGGTTGGCGCAGATGGAGTCAGGAGAGAGCCTGCGTCAGTGTGCGCCCGTGGCCGAACCTGTAGGTGGGGGAGTGTTCCATACAGCGTGAGCGCTTGGCGCAATTTCCGATGAGGAGCACCATGGAGAAACGTCAACTAGGTACTACAGATCTGCACGTATCGGTTATCGCTGGAGGGTGTTGGCCCATGGGGGGCGACTATTGGGGGCGCACGGACGATGAGGAATCCATCCGTACCATCCACCGGGCCCTCGAGATGGGTGTGAACTTTTTCGACACTGCCCCCGGCTATGGCGCCGGCCACTCGGAAGAGGTAGTCGGCAAAGCCCTGGTAGGCCGCCGTCAGGATGCCATCATCTCGACCAAGGTGCCGGCAGCACCGGAGATGATTCGCAAATCACTGGAAGTGTCGTTCAAGCGGCTGCAGACCGACC
>JAXGNH010000030.1:0-34285 GCA_040768165.1 Anaerolineae bacterium | reverse complement strand
TGGCCCTGCACGGCCTCCAGGCCAGCGGGTCGCGCCCGCGCCAGCATCCCCAGCGAGGCATCACACACCACCACCCCCCTCACCCGGGGCGCCAGGGCGCGCGAAACGCGCCCCGTGCCACCGCCCGCGTCGAGCAGCAGCCCGTCAGACGGAAGGCCCAGGGCGTGGGCCAGCGGGCCGGCGTCGGGAGGGCGTATCAGGCGGTCGTAGAGGGG
Source organism: Anaerolineae bacterium (assembly GCA_040768165.1). Classification (GTDB taxonomy): domain Bacteria; phylum Chloroflexota; class Anaerolineae; order UBA1429; family UBA1429; genus DUUT01. The sequence goes on along the minus strand of JAXGNH010000030.1, from coordinate 34,070 downwards.
TGCGAGCAGGTCGAAATGTACGTTCATGGCGCAGGTTAGCCCAGGTCACTGAGCTGCGGCGCGCAGCACTCGCTCGCCTTCTGAATGAGGCCGTCCAGCCGGTCGACAAGACTGACCACTTGGGGGCTCGCGCCCTCTGGGGCGGCGGCCAGCCCCTCGCGCACGGCCTGCAGCCGCCGCCGCAGGGCCTCGACGCGCGCCAGCCCTTGCTCATCGACGGCCGGGGCCGGCCGCCGCAGGTAGTCGAGTAGCGCCCCGATTCCCGCCGCCACAGCCGGCGCGATGACCAGCCCCACGACGCCCGCTGCCTGACCAATCACGATGAGCGTCAGGAGGCCGAGGAGCCCACCGGTACGCCGGCGGCCCAGCAACCACGAACGGACGAGGCGATCCAGGGCATAGAGCACGCCGGCGGTATACACCGCGCTCGCCAGAGCGCGGGGCATGTCGACCACGTTCGCCAGGAGCGGGGCGGCCACCGCCAACACCGGCCCGAGCCAGGGGACCAGCCGCAGAAGCGCGCCGGCCATCGCCAGGGCCACCGGCCTTCCCAGCCCCAGCGCGACGTACCCCGCGGCCAACAGCACCCCGGCCAGGGCGCTGAGCACCGTCTGGACGCGGATCACGGCGCCAACCCTGCTCTCCAGCTCTCGCCATAGGCGGCGGGCGCGCTGCCGCACCCTGATGGGCAATAGGGCCAGCCACAGGCGCTCGAAATGCCCCTGGTCCAGACTCCAGTAGATGCTGAGGATCAGGACGATGCCGACCTCCACGATCACGTCGATCACGCCGGTGGCGAGCCCCAAGAGGGTGGTGGCGATCATGGAAGCCTGAGCCTCGAGCGCATCGTACAACACGCGGGATGGGGGCAACAACTGGACGAGCGTTCGCTGCGCGGATGTCCCTTGGGGCCACTCGGCGTGTAGTTGGTCGTACAGGTCCGTCGCACCCTGGAGGACCTCCTGGGCCTCGCGCACGATCGGGCCGGCCGCAAGCCCCACGAGCGCCGCCAGGAGAAGCAAGGCTGCCCCATAGGCCAGGGCCAGCGCCACGGGAAGAGGCACGCCCCGCCGCATGAGGCCGGCGATGGTGGGGCGGAAGGTGGCCGCCACGGCCAGCGACAGGACAAAGGTGAGCAGCACGGCCCGCAGCTGCCATGCGAGCGCGAGCGCGGCCAGCGTAGCCAGCACCACGAGGGCATGGCGCACGGGTGGTCTCATCACTCCCCCTCCCCCTCGGTGCTCACCCGATCGAGCAGGCGATCGAGGTCGGCGGCGATTGCCTCGACATCGTCCTCCGCCACTCCCAGTTCGTCCCCGAGCGCCGCCTCCCGCGTCGCCAGCAGCCGACGCGCGTCCTGCATCAGTTCCTGAAGCTGGTAGCGAATCAGACTGGCCTGGCTGCGCCCTGCCGGGCGCTGTGCCTCGCCGAGCGTGTCCGCCACCACGAGCCGATCGAGGGCGATCTGGATCGCCGCCGCGATGGGGACCGCGAGGAGCACTCCCGCAAAGCCGAACACCGAGGCAAAGGCTGCCAGCGCCAGCAGCGTTACGAGGGGATGGGTGCCCACGGCGCGGCGCATCAGTCGCGGCACGAGCAAGTTCCCCTCAGCGAACTGGATGGCAAACACGACCACGATCGTCCAGATCACCCGGCTCGGGTCCGTCGACAAAGCCACCAGCGCCGCCGCCGCACCCGCAACCCACGGCCCGATGATGGGCACCACCTCCATCACCGCCGCGATGACGGCCAGCACGATGGCAAACGGCAGGCCGATGATCAGGTAAGCGATGAGCGCCATGATGCCGATGATGACCGCCAGGAGGAGTTCGGCGAGTACCCAGCGGCCGAGCTTGTCCTCAATGTCCTCGATCAGCAACTTGATGGTGTCTCGGCGCTTGGGCGAGACCCAGCGCAGGGCACGCGGGATGATCACCGGGCCTTCGAGCGTCCAGTAGTAGCCCAGCAGAAAGACCGCTGCGGTGGACAAGAGGCCCCCGATGACGACGTTCGCATAGGTGAGCGACTGGACGACCACCGGCGCTACCGCCTCGCCCACGTGCGCCTCGGGTAGATTGATGACGATTTCGGCGGGGAGCGCGTCGCCAAGGTCCTGCACCAGCGGGCTGGGCGACGCGAGGAACGTCTCGCGCAGGCTCCGGTAGGTCTCTGGCAAGCGTGCCGCGATGGCGCCCACTTGCGCCACCAGCGGGGGCGCCACCAGCACGAGCACGATCCCGGCGGCGGCCATGAGGGCTACGTACACCAACACGACCCCTACGGCGCGGGGAATGCCGTGCGCGCGGAGCCACATCACCAACGGGCGGATGGCTGTGCTGAGCACGATGGCCAGCAGCAGCAAAGCGACCACGCCGCGGAACAGATAGACCAACCAGGCTGCGACCACCACAGCGACGACCGACAGTGTGGCCAGGGCCACCTGGCCGGCGGTCCAGGCGCGCGGGCCGCGCGACTCGGCTCGTTCCATGGGGAACCGCTCCAGCAACGCGCGGGGGCGACCGACCTGGAAGGTAGGGCGAGGAGAACAGAGGAGGCGTGCACCACGCGCCAAAGCGATATCGTAGCGTCACCGACGTCAGCCTCAGTGTACCGCACGGCGTCAACCGTAGCAAGTGCGTGCCGGTACCAGGGGTTCGCCGCAAGGTGTCAAGGGGAACCAAGAGGGAAAGGAGCGATCCGAGGGGCGACGGGCCACCCCTCGGTCAGGCGCGAGCTATCCGTTGTCGCGAACGAGGGCCCTACACTGCCGTATCTGAGAACACCAGCCGCCCAAAGCGTTCCGGCGTGTGGTAGTCGATCACCTCCGGCGGCGACCAAGCCGAGTACTCGTCACCCGACTCGGCGCGGTCTATGCGGTACAGGTTGGCGTGCCACACGTCACCCGCGCGCGGGGGAAGGTGCGGCGCCGTCATGAAATCGGCCATGGGCACAGCCAACTCCACCGTCCAGCGACGGTCCGTCGTGCCGCGGCGCGTCGGATCGCCTTCCACGACAACAGCGGTGCGCAGACCGTGGCTGTCCCAGTCCCACAGCCCGCGGCGCACGCCGCCCCGGTTCAGCATGTACAGGTCGAGCACGGCGTTCAGGGGGCTGACCTCGATCTCGATGTAGGAATGGTCGTCACAGTCGTCGTCCACGAACAGCTCGACCACCTCCTGGTTATAGATGTCGCGGTCGCGCTCCGTGGTGACGCCCCAGATATCGCTGTCCTGGCAGTCGAACGCCACATAGAGATAGTCGTCGTCCCACAGCAGGCGGCAGGTGGTGGACTGACGTGGCGCCTCGCCGGTATCGGCCAGGCACAGAGCGATGGCGGGCGCGCCCTGCCAGGCGGGATCATCGAGGTGGCCGTCGATGACGATGGGCCGGGCGGCGCGATAGCACACGTACTCGGGGCGCTGGAACATGGGGGCCTCCTTCTGCACGGGTTGCGGCCACGATACTCTATCTCACTGCCACAGCGCAAGGTCGCGAGCCAGTACAGATCGCCAGCATGACTCCGGCCCCCTCACCCAGTGGAAGGAATCCGCTGTACGGCGTTGTCATGTAGGGCGCGCTCGCCTGAGCGCGCCACGCCGACCTTCCCGATGAACGTGCGGCGCAGCGAGAAACTCCTCTCATCCGCGTTGATCCACGCCCTCCGCGTCCATCCGCGTCCCCTGTCTCCCCCCTCCCTGCGACCATTGACGCCCACCCATCGCGGTGGTACCCTTGCGGTACGCGCCACCCCGAACTGAAAGGAGTGCCTCCATGGAGCCACAGCCACAGCTGCGCATGCGTCAGGTACACCTCGACTTTCACACCGCCGGCATGATCCCCGATGTGGGAGCCGACTGGGACGCCGACGCTTTCGTCGACACCCTCAAGCGCGCCCACGTGAACTCGATCACCTGCTTTGCTCGCTGCCACCACGGGTACCTGTACTACACCCCCACACGCTACGCCGACGTAGTGCACCCCTCGTTGACCAGGAATCTGCTCGGAGAGCAGGTTGAGGCCTGCCATCGCGCCGGCATCCGCGCTCCGATTTATGTCACCGTAGGGTGGGACGAACTCTCCGCGGCGCGCCACCCGGAATGGCTGGAGGTGACACCGGAGGGAATTCGCGGCCAGCATAGCCCCCTCGCGGCGCGCTGGAAAAAGCTCTGCCTGAACTCCCCCTACCTCGACTTTGTCTGGGACCAGACCATGGAGGTGATGGACCTCCTGGGGGATGAGGTGGACGGGTTCTTCTTTGATATCATCCACCAGGGCGAGTGCGTCTGCCCCTACTGTCTGGCGGGGATGGCCGCGCAGGGGCTCGACGCCGGCAGGACCGAGCACCGGCAGCGCTACGCCCGCCAGGTGCTGGAGGCGTACCACCGGCGCTTTGGCTCGGGCGTGCTGGCGCGCAAGCCGGACCTCACCGTGTTCCACAACTCGGGCCACATCGCCGCCGGGCTGCGGCCTGTGCTCGACACCTACACGCACTTGGAGATCGAATCGCTCCCCAGCACCGGTGAGTGGGGCTACAACCACTATCCCATCACCGTGCGCTATGCCCATGCGCTGGGCAAGCCCCACCTGGGGATGACGGGCAAGTTCCACACCGCCTGGGGCGATTTCGGCTCTTTCAAGAACCAGGCTGCCCTCGAGTTCGAGTGCTTTCAGATGCTGGCCGCGGGCGCAGCCTGCTCTATCGGCGACCAACTCCATCCGCGGGGACGCCTCAACGAGCCGGCCTACACCCTCATCGGCAAGGTGTACGCCAGCGTCGAGGCCAAGGAGCCGTGGTGCGTCGGCGCGACGCCCAAGGCCGATGTCGCCGTGTTCAACGTGGAGGCGGTGGGCAAGGAGGATGGCCGGGTCGATTCCTCCCACAGTGGCGCGCTGCGCATGCTGCTGGAGGGACACCACCAGTTCGCCTTTGTGGACGGGCTGGCCGACTGGACGGCATACCGCGTGCTCGTGCTCCCCGACAAGGTGCCCCTAGACGAGGCGCTGGCGGAAAAGGTGCGCGACTATCTGGCGCGGGGCGGCAAGGTAATCGCCTCGTACCGCTCGGGGCTGACGCCAGATGGGTCCCGCTTCGCGCTCCCCGAGTTCGGCCTCGAGTACCTGGGCGATGCGCCCTACAGCCCCGACTATCTCCGGCCGCTTGCCGACCTCGCCGCCCCCCTGGCCGATACCGAGTACGTGATGTACGACCAGGGCGCGCAGGTGCGCCCCGATGTGGGCACGGCCGTGCTGGCCGAGACGTGGGCATCCTATTTCAACCGGACGTGGGACCATTTCTGCTCGCACCGCCAGACGCCGCCCGACCCCACGCACCGACTGGAGTACCCGTCGATCACCATCAACGCCGCGGGCAACGTGATCTACGTTGCCCATCCCATCTTTTGCGGGTACCGGCGCCAGGCTGTGCGCTGGTACAAGGCCCTCTTCTTGTCGGCGCTGGCGATGCTGCTGCCCGATCCGCTGGTCACCTGCCAGGCGCCCAGCAGCGCGCATGTGACGATCCTGGGGCAGGCGGAACAGGGGCGCACGGTGGTGCACCTGTTGCACTATATCCCGGAGCGACGCGGCCTCGAGTTCGACACCATTGAGGACGTGATCCCGCTGTACAACATCCCCCTGGCGTTCAAGACCGCACAGCGCCCGGGACGCGTCTACCTGGCCCCCGGCGGGGAGGATGTCGCCTTTTCCTACGAGGACGGCTACGTCCGCCTCGTCGTGCCCGAGGTGGTGGGGCATCAAATGGTCGTGGCGGAGTGAGCGGCGGGTATGGGGGATCGCGTTGTACGTTGAGAGTTGGTGCTGCGGGTGGCAGGTGACGGGTTTCAGGTTACAGGCTCAAGGGTGGGTCCTCGCCATGAGCCTGTAACCTGAAACCCCTGCACTCTGTAACAGTCGGTAACGCATACCCGCTCGGTTAGTGGTAGCGCAGCACGCGAAAGCGGAACATATGGTAGCGCTCGTCCGGGCGGATCCACGCCTTGCGCAGGGCGATGGCCACCTGCGTCTCGGCGTCGTCGACCCCGTCCAGGTCGGGGAGCAGCAGCCCCCGGCGCCCGCCGCACTGCACGATGACGCCATAGTCCTTGGGGTCGAGTTCAGCCAGCGACGCGACCGGCTCGGGCGCCGTGAGCACGTCCACCGAGATCTCGAGGCCATCGAGTTCGTCCTGCCGCACCGGGCTAAAGCGGGGGTCGCGGGAGGCGGCGCTGATGGCGTTGCTGATGATCTCCTCAGCCACGCTATCGCACACCGGATCGATGGTGCCGATGCATCCGCGCAGCCCTTCAGGGCAGTGCAGGCTGACGAATACCCCGGCGCGCGCCCGCATCTCCTCGCACGGGTCCTCCGGGGGCGCCAGGACCTGACCCCGCACCACGTAAGCCTCGATGGACTGGCGCGCCAACTGGACCAGTGGATGCTCTGTCGTCGCCATGTTGTCCCCCTTACCGCGCTCCGCCAACAACCACAAACGAGCTAGATGAGGAAGACGGCGGCGGCACGTGCCGGGTAACAGGGAGCAGGTTCCAGGTTCCAGGCTATGGAGAGGCCGCTCGCTGACCTCTGTAACCTGCTACCTGTAACCTGTGACTCTCTTCCTGCCACCGCATCCGACTCGCTAGCTCCCCACCTGATTCGAATCGAGGATCCCCCTCAGCCGCGCCGGCTCGTCGGTGATGATGCCGTCCACCCCGGCCGCCACCATGCGGCGCATGACCTCGGGGTCGTTCACCGTCCAGACGTTCACCCGGTACCCCCGGCTCTTGGCGCGATCGACCCACGCCGCGTCGAGGCCCGCCGTCGAGGGGTGTAGCGCGTGGGCGCCCGCCCAGCGCCGAGCCCAGGCCCACACCAGCGGCGCCGCCGCCTCAGAGACAAAGAGCAGCGCCCGCTGCAGGTCCGGAGCCGCCTCCCGCATACGCCGCAGGGCGGCCAGGCTGAACGACGAGATGACTACCGTCTCCTGCAACCCCCGCGCACGGACCATGGCGGCGATTTCGTCCTCGATGCCATCGCCGCGCCGCCCGCGCCCCTTGATCTCGATATTGATGCGCAGGGAGGCGCTAAAGGCGTCCAGCACCTCGGCTAGGAGCGGCACGCCCTCACCCGCGAACTGAGGGCCGAACCACGCCTGCATCCAGCGCGGCGCAGTGCCCGCAGCGGCAGGTCCGAGATTGCGCCGGTGCCGTCCGTAGTGCGGTCAACGGTGGCGTCGTGCATCACGACGATCTCGCCGCCGGGTACAGCGCGACACGTCCAGTTCGATGCCATCCGCTCCGGCCTCGAGGGCCGCCTGGCCAGGGTGTTCTCGGCGCTGCCCCACTGGCGCCGCGGTGCGCGATGACGAGGGGATGCCGGTGGTAGAAGGTACGCCAGTCGTGCATGCGTGTCCTTTCGGCGGGTAGTCGTCAGTTGCCAGTGGCTAGTCTATTCTACGGCATCGGCGCCGCCTGACCCACTGGCCGGATCGGTGGCGATTCCGCCGACGTGCAGCTCCCAGTGGAGAGGTGCGAGCCCGTCACCAGGCCGGTAGCGCCCATCTCTCCAACGACGTCACCTGCTCTGACCGCCTGTCCCTCCTCGACGGCCAGGCTATCGAGGTGAAAGTAACCTGTCAGCACGCCGGCCCCGTGGTCGATCACCACCACTTGCCACGCACTTGCAGGGCCTGACCATCACCACCACCCCATCGGCCGCCGCCAGCACCGGGTCGCCCGTCTCGCCGTCGATGTCCAGGCCGGCGTGGTACGAGCTGATCCGCCCATCGTACGAGCGGCGCGTGCCAAAGTAGGAGGTGAACGGCCCCTCCACCGGCCACTGGAAGGCGTCGGTCCACAGGATCTCGGGGGTGAACGTCTCCCACACCTCGCCCATCAGCGCGTTCTCCGGCTCTGTGATGGTGGGATCGAGCAGCTTGCTCGTCTCTTCGCTAAAGTGGATGACCTCCTCGCCATAGTCGCCCGAGATCACCTCCACGGTGGTTGCCAGGGAGAGACGCTGGCCATCCTCTGCCGTGACCTCGACCGTTAGGGGGAGCGACTCGGTGGATGCCAGGGCATGGATGCCCACCAGGGCCGTTGCATCGCCCTCGTCGGTGCGCACGAAGTGCAGTTCGCCGTCGGCCAGGCTCGCGGTCACCTGCACGGCCGGCCCGCCGTTACGCGCACTACACCGACGCCGTGCCCTGCGCGCGCGGCTGCGACAGCGAGACGGCGGCGCTCAGGGGCTCGGCGGTCGGCGCCGGCGTTGCGGTGGGTGCGGGCGTGGCGGTGGGCTGCGACGTCGGCGCTCGCTCGGAGCGCGTCGCCGACGGAGCGGCCGGCGGCTCGGAGGTTGGGGGCTGGGTCGGCGCGGTCCCGTCTGCGGCTTGGCGCCGCGGGCGTCTCGCCGATCGCCTGGCTGCGCGCACACTCCAGCGGATCAGCAGGGCGCACAGCGCCAGGCCCAGGACGGCGACCAAGAGATCTCGCTCAAGTCGGCGGGCGCACGCCGTCGGCGAACATGGCTTCGATGGGTTGCGGCAGGCATGGAGGGCTCCTCAAGAGAGCGCCGCGACACGCTGGCGGCCGACGGCGAGGATTGCAGCACTTCAGGGGAAAGACCAGCGCCAGGGCCGAGAGCCAGGTGACCGAGAGGCGCAGGGCCCGGGGGATCGGTGCCGATCCCCTGGGGCCTGCGCTCCGCTGCATCGCGACTACCCCTTCAGGCCGGTGGTCACGATGCCCTGCACAAAGTACTTTTGCGCCACAAAGAACAGCACAAGGCAGGGCAGCGCCACGACGATGCTGGCGGCCATCAGGAGGTGGTCCTTTGGGGGCCGGCCGAGAGTTGGGCGCTGGTGGTGCCCTGCATAAAGTAGCGCAGCCCCAGGACGGCGGTGAACCGGTCGGGGTTGTTCAGGTAGATCAACGGCCCCATAAAGTTGTTCCAGCTACCGATGAACCCCAGCGCGGCCGCCGTGGCGATGGCCGGCTTGGTGAGGGGCAGCAGCACCTTGATGAACACCGTTAGCGGGTTGGCGCCGTCCATCTCTGCCGCCTCGTCCAGGTCGCGTGGAATCGTCATGTAGAACTGGCGCAGCAAGAAAATGTTGAACGCCCCGCCGCCAAACCAGGCCGGCACGATGAGCGGCTTGAAGGAATCCACCCAGCCCAAGCGTCTTGAAGATCAGATAGCTCGGGATCAGCGTCACCTCACCCGGGAGCATCATGGTGGAGAGCATGAGAAAGAACCAGGTGTTTCGCCCGGGGAACTCGAACCGAGCAAACGAGTAGGCGACCACCGATGCCGACGCGATCGCGCCGATAAGCGTCAGGCTGGTGACGATGGCCGAGTTCCGGATCCACATTAGGAAGGGCGCCTCGACCCAGATCTGTCGATAGTTCTCGACAAAGAGGTTCTGCTGCGGCCAGAACGTGGGGGGATAGTTCACGATCTCGTTGGGTGCCTTGCCGGAACTCAGAAACGCCCACCCAAAGGGCACCATGGATACGGCCCCGCCCACCGCCACCAACAGGTAGATCAGGCCGCGCCGCACATAGTGGAGCAGCGGCCTCCTCCTCTTGCGGCTGACAGCCGCTGCCGTTGTGAGTGTCCGCCCAGTAGCCGTCATTATCGCGTTTCCCCCTGGTAGAACACCCATGTCCTGGATAGCACAAACTGCAGGACCGTCAGGGTGACAATGATCACCACGAGTATCCAGGCTACCGCCGCCGCATAGCCCATATCAAAGTACATGAACGCCGTGCGGTAGATATGGAGCGATATGAACCATGTAGCGTACGACGGCCCCCCGTTGGTGGCCACGAACGCCGTGTCGAACACGCGCAATGCGCCGATGATGCCCATGATCATGTTAAAGAACACCACCGGGCTCAGCATGGGGATGGTGATGTGCCAGAACTTGCGCATCGTGCCCGCGCCGTCGATCTCAGCCGCCTCGGTCAGCTCCACCGGCACGTCCTGCAGCCCGGCGAGAAAGATGATCATCGCCGAGCCGCCGACGCTGCCCCACAGGCCGATGAGGATGATCCCCGGAATGGCCCACTCCATGCTGGCGAACCACCGTGGGCTGGGAAGGCCCACGCTGTTCAGAAAGAACTTGACCAGGCCGATCTCGGGGTTCAGCATCCAGCGCCAGAGGAGCGCCGACGCCACGGACGGCGTCAGGGTAGGTAGGAAGAACAGCGTGCGCCAGAACGGCGTCACATGTAGGTTCTGGTTCAGGAGGATGGCCACCATCAGGGAGCCGACCAGGCCGAGGGGCACCGAGACCAGGGCATAGTAGAAGGAGCGGCCGATGGAGGGCCATACCAACGCGTCGCCCCCTCCCAGCGCGTGCTGATAGTTCTTCAGCCCGATGAACTCGGGTGGTCGGAGCACGCTGTACTTGGTGAAGCTCAGCACGATCGATATCACGATCGGCATGGCGGTAAAGGCAAGGAAGCCAAACAGCCACGGTGAGAGGAAGGCGTACCCCTGCCACGCCCGCCGGCGCTGTTTGCGGTCATCCTGGGGCGCACGCTCGTCGTCGTGCGCGCTCCCGCTGTCACGGCCATCTCAGCCTCCGCTGGTTCGTCTCGGGACGATCTGCCCACCCGTGGCGCGGGGAGAGGGCGCGGCCCTCTCCCTGCGCGCTGAGCCAAGCCGGTGTGGGCCGCCATGCGCGGCGGCCCACCGTTGAGATCGCGGGCGCCGCGTCGTTGCGGCGCTGCAATCCTTCCGCTCTACGAACCTCAGGCAGGCTCCTTGTCCAATACCGCCTGGCAGTCGGCGATGATGCGATCCACAGCCTCGTCGATGCCGATCTTGTCCAGGGCGACGAGATCGGTCACCGCCTGGAAGGCGCTGTCGAACTCTTCTCCGCGGAAGTTGCCCACGAAAAAGTCGGGCTCGATCTCGGCCATGATCGGCTCAAGCAGGTCCAGCCCGGGGAAGATCTTGAGCGCGCGGTCGTCGACGAACAGGTCGGGCCGGCCCACCGGAGCGCCCTTGCCGGAGAGGAGCCCCTGGACGCAGTACTCCAGGCTGGAGTGCCACGCCAGATAGTTGAACCCCTCCTCCGGGTACTTGGAGGCGGTGGTCAGGCCGTGCACATGCTCGTTGAGCATGTTGCGCCGCTTGGCGCCCTTGGCATCGAGCGGCGCATAGAAAAAGCCGACATCGAACTTGTCCTGTACCAGCGTGGCGGGCAGGCGGTTGATCATCACCGGCCAGACGTCCATCGCCAGGATGACCTCTGCCACGAGCATATCGTTGGTGTTAAAGTTCGGGTCGGGCGCCGGCATCGTCTTGTGCGTATAGATGAGGTCGTAGCGCCACTTGAGCGCCCGCGCCAGCGCCTCGGCGGAATCAGGGAAGGCCACCTTGCCATCGTCAGACGCCATCGTGACACCGAACTGCCTCAATTGCGGCGTCCAGGCGATGGGCGCCATGCTGGCGTTGCCCCAGTGGTAACCCCACACACCGTCGCGCGTACCCTCCTTGCCCCACTCCACCAACTCGTCCATGGTCCAGTCGTTCTGCGGCTCGGGCAAGCCAAAGCGCTCGGCCATGGTCTTGTTATAGGCGACCACGGGGCACGACGGCTCCGAGGTGATCGGCATCCAGTAGAACTGCCCCCTCCCAGCTCGAGGACTCGATCACGCCGATAGAACTGCGACAACGTAGCCGGTGGCTTCGATGATCGGCATCAAATCGCGCACGATGCCGTACTCGATGCCCCAGCTCAGGTGGTTGCGGTGCCTCGGTGGATACCAGACGATATCGCCCAGCGTGCCGGCGGCCACGTGGGTGAATATCTTGGGGAAATAGTCGGCCGTCCAGCCGGCCACCGGCTCGAACTGCAACGTGATGTGCGGGTTTTCGCTCTTCCAGCCGCCGACATTGAGATCCCAGGCGTCCTTCATCCATCCGTACCACTGATCGCCCTGGTTGGTGTGGATGCGGAGCGTGATGGGTTCCTTCTCGGCCGGCTTGGCCTCGACGATGACCGTCTCTTTGACGACCTTGACCTGCTTCTCGACCTCGACGAGCTTTTCGACCTCGACCGTCTCCTTGACGACCTTTTCTACCTCAACGATCTTGCTGGTGGCAGCCACGAGGAGAGCAGCAGAGCCGACACCGCGTGCTGCAGCATGTCTCTGACGCGTCATCCTGAGTGCCATCTCTTCTCTCCTTGTCTCATAGCGCCCGACGCTCACCCGGCTGGCCCGGTGATGCCGGACTGCGCGACGATGTGCGCACCTATGCATCCATGGCATTCCCATCCGACTTCGCTCGGCCCTCCTTTCGCCATAGGCCCCAGGGTCACCGCGCCCCCGCGATTGATGCCTCCCCGCGTCCTGGGGGCGGCGGCTACTTGTGCGGGTCTCGGTTCGCGGTATAATGAGCCCGGGGCACGGCGTGCGCCCCGCCGTGAGGCCGCACGCCTCCGCCCGCACCGCCATCATTTGAAGTCGGCGGCGCTCGACGGGCGCGCACCTGGGAGAGTGGCTACAGCGCCGTCACCACTTCTCACCCGCAGCCTACATGCTGCCCGTCACCCGGACAAGGACATCGACAGGACATGAGCGGCTTGCGGCGGACATAACACCATGGTGAAAGCAGTGTGGTGCAGATCATGGAGCGACTCTGAGGATGCTCTCCGCGATACCCTGAGCAGCCTCTACGATCCGAGCTACGAACCGGACCCTCTGCTGTACGAGGCCCTCGGCTGCGATCCGCAGGACGGGGCCGAGGCGGTACAGTCCGCCCTGGTGCGACGCATCCGCGATCTCGAGCCGAGCCCCGATATCCCCGCTGGCGCGCGAGTGGCTAGGCTCCACAAGATCCTCTGGCTGCGGTACGTGCAACAACAAACCCAGGAGATGGTCGCCGAGGAACTCGCCATCACCCCCCGTCACCTCCGTCGCGAGCAGCAGGGCGCCATCGCGGTGCTCGCACAGCGCATCTGGCGCGATTATGTCGCCCAACGCCCCGAGGCCGACGACTTGGATGCGGAATGGTCCGGCGCCATCGAGGACGATGGCGAACTCGACGAGTGGCTCTCACAGATCAAGCAAGAGGTGGCCCCCTGCGTGCAGAGAGGCCACCGGCTTTGCGGCTCCTGTGGGCAGGCGCTGGCGAGGGTGAGCCACATCACGCGTACCTGCTGCCCGACACGGCGTCGGCTGCGCGGACACCCAAACCTCACGGCGCTCATCCACCCCACGGCGCTGCACCAGGTTCTGGTGGCCGGCATCACCGAGATGGTGCGGCTGCCCTCGCTAGAGACGGTATCGCTGCGCGCCATCGCCCAGGGCGACCGCGTCACGATCACCATCGCGGGCGACGCCCCGGGTCGCTCATCGGACGATCACCTCGTGCGCGAGCTGCTGGCCGCCCACGACGGCTCGCTGGAGGTGCGAACGTTCGCAAACCGTGTAGAGATGTGCATCAAGCTCCCGTCGGCCACATCTGTCTCCGTGTTGGTCATCGACGATAACGAGGACCTGGTGCACTTTTACCGGCGCTACACGTCGGGCACGCGTTACAGCATCACGCACCTCTCCGAGGGCAGCGCCGTCCTCGAGACCGTCGAGGAGACCAAGCCGGACATCATCGTGCTCGACGTGATGCTGCCCGACGTCGATGGCTGGGAGCTGCTGTCGCACCTGCACGAGTACCCCGCCAGCCGCGCGATCCCCGTGATCGTCTGCTCCGTGGTGCGCGAGGAGGAGCTGGCCCTCGCCCTTGGGGCCTTTTCCTACCTGCCCAAACCGGTGCGACGCCAACAGCTTCTGGAGGTACCGGGCCAGGCGGTTGCCGGCTGCATCAGTACGAGACCGAGCAGCGGCCGAGCAGTTTGCTCACCGAGAGCCCACGCCCATCGTGGCGAGGAACGCGCCGCTCACCAGTGGCTCATCCTGCGCATCCTGCGCTGATACCACCACGACCGGGATATCGCGCCAGCGATCGTCCTGCCGCATGATCCCAGCACCTCCCAGCCGTCCATGTCTTGCATGACGATGTTCAGCAGCATACGAGGTCCGGCGGGTCCTGCCGCAACGCGTCAAGCGCTTGAGCGGCGAGCACACCGCCGTCACCTGCAGGCCACAGGCCAGCACCATGCGCGTCAAGAGTTGCACGGCGTCCTGATCGTCGTCCACTACGAGCACCCTTCCTCCATCAGGTCGAGGCGCGCAGCGCGCGCCAGTCCTGCGCGCGCAGTGGCTTGAGTAGGTACGCTACCGCCCCGCCAGCAACGCCGGCTGTGTCTTGCCGGAACGCTCCACCCCAGGATAGCATCGAACGGCGGCCCTGGCGCGCTCTGCGAGATCCAAAAGCTCGCAGTCGGCGGCGTTGAGGGCGTTGGCCGCCTGCGCCGCGCAAACGTGCATCTCGCGCGCCATGGCGCTCACGTCCGGAACAGCGACGAGTTCGATCTGCTGGGGCGTAGCGGGAGAGCACGGCAGTAGCTCACCCGTCTCGTCGCACACCAGTATCCGGCGCTCGAGCCGTGCGTCGGGCGGCTCCGCGTACGAGGGGCGCTCCTCCCAGTCGCCGGCGATCCAACGATAGGCCCCCGCCGGGAGACGTCGACCGGCGACGAGGTCGGAATCCGAAACGAGAAGGTGCTTCCGCGACCGGGCTCGCTCTGCAGCCACATCCTGCCGCCATGCAGCTCAACGAACTGCTTGCTGATGCTCAACCCCAGGCCGCTCCCGCCCTGGTCGCGCCGCTGCTGAAAGCTCCCCTGCTGGAATGGTTCAAAGATGCGGCTCGCGTCTTCGGCCGAAATGCCGGGGCCCGTATCACACACGCTGATGACGACGTATTGGGATTCGGCCCGCACCGTCACCGTGATGCTGCCCTCATCGGTAAAGCGGGTCGCGTTGCTCAGCAGGTTCAGGATGACCTGGCGTATACGGGTGCGGTCGCAGTAGATGCGGGGCAGGTCGTCGGGGATGGAGAGGTGGAGCGCGATCCCCTTCTTGGCCAGCAGGGGGCGCACGATCACCAGCGCGCGCTCGATGACCTCGTGCCAGTCGACCCACTCCTTGTGGAGCGCGAGACGGCCGGCCTCGATCTGACTCAGATCGAGCACGTCGTTGATCATGCTGGCCAGGTGCTCGCAGTTGCGGCGCACGATCTCCAGGTCCTGGTGCAGGGCGGCCGGCAAGCCTGGGGCCGTACACCTCCGGCGCCTCGGTCACCAGATCGATCAGCCCGATGATCATGTTCAGAGGGGTGCGGAACTCGTGGCTGACGTTGGCCACGAACGCCGCTTTGGTGCGCTGCGCCTGCTCCGCCAGCATCCGGGCGGCGGCCAGCTTTTCGTTGGCGAGGGCCAGCTGCCGGTTAGCATAGGTGAGGTCGGCCAGCGCCTGCTTGAGCTGCGCCTGGCGGCTGCGCGCCTCATCGAGCAGGTGCAGCGCCCGCTGGTAGTAGCTCCATGACCAACCCGACACGTGTAGGATGGGACCGTAGGCCACCACGAGCACACCGACCACCAACCAGCAGAGCGCCAGCGCGATCGCGGTGTCGATGGCTCCGAGCCCGCCGACGCCCGCCGCCGTCAGGCCCCCGAGCAGTAGCGTCTGCCCAAGGGCGGCCAGAAGCGCGGCCGGCAGGCTGATGAGCGGCACGGCCAGCGCCGTCGGCGCGACGATGAACGTCAGCATCCCCGGGAGGCGCAGGTGCGCTTGCGCCAGCACGATGAGGAGGGTCAGCCAAGTGAGGTAGAACCAGCGCCCGACCAGCGGGCTCCAGTCATCCAGGCACCAGGCAGCCATCGAGACAACGACGGCCAGGAGGGCGAGGTTCAGCAGCGTGGAGGACCCAGGGAGCGCCCAGGCTTCGAGGCCCAGGTAGGCGCCGGGCAGCAGCATCAGCAAGATGAAGGGCTTGAGCGACACGCGAAGGTCTGAGGCGAACTCGGGCATCATCCGGCTGGCCATGCGGTGCACGCTCATACTCGTAGTCCCCCATCTTCACTGGTGGGTGGGTTGCCGGCCCGGCGCCCTGGGTTGGAGAGTATCCCGACTAGGGCATGCGGGCCGGCCTCCGTCCGTCGTGGCTTCCAAAGAACCGCTCGTTCCATGCCCGGCCCTCGTCCAGCATCGCCAGGTAGTTGGACACCGGGATATAGTTGGCGACGCTGTTGCCCGTCCCGAGACACCAACTCCCCGACGGCGCGAGGGCATCTAGCAACTGCCGCGTGCGGGCGCGGACCTGCTCTTCCGTGCCGCGCGTCAGGAGGTCGACGTCCACGCCCCCGAGCAGCGCAATGCGGCGCCCGTAGCGCGCGTGCAGCTCCTCCACCGGCTCGATCTTGTCCTCGAATGAGTGCTTGGCATCGATGCCCACATCATCGATGAGGTCGTCCATCACCGCCGCCAGGTTGCCGCAGGCGTGGAGGAGGAACGTGGCACGCCGTGGGCGGGCGGTATCCACTAGCTGCTTTTGCCCGGGAAAGACGTAACGCCGCAGCACGGCGGGGGACACCATGGTGCCCGTGGCGTGGCCCATGTCGTCGCCCACAAAGTAGGCCAGGAACCCACCGAGGTCGAGCATGCTGCGGCAGGTCGACGCCAACGTCGCCACCACCCGCTCAAAGATCGCCTCCACCAGGTCGGGCTGGTCATAGATGGCCATGGCAAAGGTCTCGTACCCCATCAGCCACATGACCCACTCGAGCACGCCGCCGCTGCCCATGGCGATGGCGCCCATATCATCCGGGATGCGCGCCAGCATCTCCTCGGCCGGCGAATAGTCGACCGCCCTCGGGTCGGGCCAGGGGTAGGCCTCGAAATCGGCCCATGAGGCGATCAGGCCGGTGGTCGAGTTGTCCCAGTTGCGCGTCCCCTTGCTCAGGGCGGCGGTATCGGCGGCCGCGGCGGTGGTGCGCGTGAACACCGAGCCGATGCTGACGGGCACATAATCGTACCCCAGCATGCGGTGAAGGCGATCAGCGCGTCGGCGCGGGCGCGGTTGGCATCACGATCGGGACCGACGCCTGTGGGGAAGGGTGAGCCCAGCACCTCCTCCATGATAGGCTGGTCGGCGAACAGCTCGATCCACGGGACAGGCCCGGGCTTGCCCTCGTGGCGGTGACACCGGGGCGGCCGGGCGGGGCGATGGCGTCATGAAGAACCTCCTCTGTCAGGTCGCGAATCGGGGCGCAGCGTCGCCTCCAGCCAACTCCAGATGGCGTCATCCACCTCAGGGGACAGGAGCGTGCGGTCAGGGTCGCCCCATGCCAAGGCCGCGGCTGAGCCCGCCTGCCAAATACCCGCGCCTCGACGCGCCCACCTGACGCCGCGAGCCTATCGGCAAGGGCAATCGCCGCGCCCCGCAACCAGGGTCGTCGCCCTGGAGCAGGAGGATGGGTGCCCGCCTCGCCCAGCGCCGCGGCAGGGTCGAGAGCCGCCAGCTCGCTCAGCGGCTGCAGCGAGATGCGGCGGCGTAGGAGCGTCGCCTCGTCCGCACCTCGAACAGCCATTCCTGCCAGCGCGTCACGCTCAGCGCACCATAGCGCGCCGTCTCGTCCGCGCCCCAGCCATAATAGGGCGCCAAGACCGCACGAATGCGCAGTGCCAGGTCGGGCGGGAAGATGGGGCCAGGGCCAGGCAGCGCGGCCAGCACGGCCGCCCTGATCGCTGTCGCGGCGCCGTCCTCGTCACCATCGCCGGCAGACAGCGCACTGGCTGGCCCGCCCACGTCGAGCCCGAGCACCACGACACGCCAGGATCGATCCCCGGGGAGCCTCCTGGAGCATGGCGACCGCCGCCTGCACGTCGGCCGCCCGCCGCGCTTGGCCGATCCCGGACGAACTCGCCTTCGCTCTCGCCCAGCCCGCGGACGTCGTAGGTTAGTGCCGCCCATCGCCGGCGAACCAGGGCGTCGCCGGGATCCCAGCGCGGCGCGATGCCGCCGGGGCCCAACAGCACGACGCACGGGAAAGGGCCCGAGCCCGGCGGCGCGACGAGGGTCCCGGCCAGTCGCGTGCCGTCGCCCGAGGCAAAGGTGACCTGCCTGCGGACCGCCTCCCCCGCCGGCGGCGCCTGGCGCCCATCGTATCACCGGCAGCGACCCACCCGCTGGATCACGATCGTGCCGGCAGAGATGGAGCCCCTTCCATAGGCGCTGCCCGCCCCGCTGCTGCTCCCACACGCTTGCTCGGCGCCCTGGAAGCTCGACGCTGTACAGCGCCCGACTGCCGGGGCGTGCCCACATGGTGAAGGCGGCCTCGGCCGCCCCCTCCAGGTGCCCCTCCACCGCCACCGTCCCGATGACCGCCCCCTGCCGGTCGACGTCTACCGTCACCGTCAACGCGCGGCTGACCGGGAGGTCCTCCAGCACGTTCAGCGCGTGCACCCGCAGCGTGCCCTCCAGCCCCTCGGGACCAAAATCGCGCAGGGCGAGCAGGGCATAGGGAAGGGCCGATGGGACACTCTCCAGCATCACCTCCGGGGCGGGAGTGACGTCCTCCACGAGCACCGGCCCGAACCATGCCAGGTTGTTGTTCAGGACGTCTATGGTATCGCCGTTGCGCTGCCCCACCCAGATCGAGCGTGCGCCCAGGGCCCCAATCTCCAGGTCGTAGCGCAGGGGGTTCAGCAGCTCGCTGAGTACGACGGTGCGGCGCTCGACGGTGCGGGCGGCGTCAGCGCGTACCAGTTCGCTAAAGGCGATGAGCGCCCCCGCCTCCTCGCCGAGACGCAGCGTCTCAACCCCCAGCAGCTGGCCGCCCAGGGAGATGGTGAACACGGCCTCGTTCATGGCGCGGCGCGGATCGGGCGTCGTCGTGGGAGTGGGGCTGGGGGCCGCCGTGGGCGGAGGGGTTGGGGTGCCCCGACACGCGGCCATGGCCAGCGCCGTGATGCACACGGCGACCGCCAACCCGGCCATGATTCCGGCGGCGCGGCGTCTCGGCGCGGTCGGACGAGCATCTCTCTGGGCCATGGTCGCTCCTCGAGCGCAGCCTCTGCGTGGACGGACACATTATAGCACAGCGCGCCCCGCAACAGCCAAGACTCGTGCCGGCACGGGCGTGTCCCGAGGAAACGACAAGCCCCCTGGTTCGACGGGCGGCCGCCGCCGAACCAGGGGGCACGGGTCGAACGCTTAGGCCGGCTCCTTGCCGGGATGCAGCGCCTGGAACTTGGCCAGAAGCTGCTCGCGTGTCTCGGTATTGTCGGGATCGGCCTGAGGTGCCTCGACGGGGCAGACCTCGTAGCACTGCTGGGTCTCGTAGAATCCCACACACTCGGTGCACTTGGCCGGGTCGATGACGTAGAATTCGTCCCCCTCCGAGATCGCTTCGTTGGGGCACTCGGACTCGCAGGAGCCACAGGCGATGCACTCGTCCGTGATCTTGAACGCCATAGCTATGTCCCTCCATGTGTACTTGGTCGGTGCCTCGAGCAGCCGGCGCTCTCGGCTCCCTCTGCGCACAATCGCGCCTAGTATAGCCGCGCAAGGGCGAGTGTCAAACCATCGGCGGGCTCGCCCTAGCCTTGGCGCGGGCCTCGAGCCGGGGCAAGGGCGGCGGACCGAGGCGACAACGAGAGCCTGTGTCGCTTTGGTCAGAGAGCCCAACCAGAGTACACTACGCTCGCGCGCATCCGCTACATGCACAGATGCACCCATGCGCCCAGGGGGAGCCCCGTGCCTCGTTACATCCTGCGCCGCCTCATCTCCAGCGTCGTCGTGCTCCTCCTCATCGGGTATCTCTGCTTCCTCGCCCAGGCTTTCGCCACGGGCACGCGATCGGGCACCCCCCTGTCGCTTCTGGAGGCGGCTCAGCAAGCAGCGCACGACGGTGTGGAACTCGTTGACGGAATAGCCCGTGGCACATGGTGGCCCTATTTCCCCGGCGCGCGCATTCAGTCATTCCCCCCACCCGCCAGGACCATGGGTGAGGCCGCCGGCCCGTTGCTGGTGAACAGCATCGCCCTGCTGGTGCTGTCCATGGCCGTCGGCGGCTTGGCCGGAGGGGCCCTTGGCCTCGCGGCAGCGGCCGCTCGTCGCCCCGGAGTTTCGCTCGGTCTGGTCATGCTGTCGATCCTGGGGATATCCGCGCCCAGCTTTTTCTTGGGGATGTCGCTCCAGTATCTGGAGATCAACTGGTACAAAGCCACCGGCATCCGCCTGGTCCCCGTGGGGGGCTTTGGCTGGGACGTGCACCTCGTCCTGCCGGTGCTCGTACTGGCGGCACGCCCTATCGCCCAGGTCGCCCGGCTCACGTACGTGCGCGTAGCCGCCTCGATGGACGAGGACTATGTCCGCACGGCGCACGCCAAGGGACTCACGCCGCGCCGGGTGTGGGGTGTTCACATCGCGCCCAACGTCATCAGCACCGTGCTCACCGCCATGGGCACCTCCCTGCGCTTCTCCCTCAGTAGCCTGCCGGTGGTCGAGTACATGTTCGGCTGGCCTGGGGCCGGCCAGGCGATGCTCAACATGCTGCGCACCGGGCAGCGCCACGGGGCCGCGATCCTCGTCATCGCCATGGGGGCCTTTTTCATCGCCGTCAACCTGCTCCTCGACGTCGTCTATCGCGCCGCCGACCCGCGCCTGCGCGAGGCCACCGTGGAGACCAGCACGCGCTCTGGCTGGTGGGATTGGGCGCGCGGCATCCTACCGGGTCTCTGGAACGCCATCACACTACAGAACCGCCGTGGACGACGGGCCGATGCCGACCTCGCGCCCGAGGCGCTGCGCGCACTGGCGCCACCCCGCGCCCCCGCGGACGCCGAGCAGGCCGATGAGGCGGCCGACGCCCAACGCAAGGCACGCCGCCACGCCTGGCTGCAGGCCACGGCGGGGAACCCGGCGCTGCTCCTCGGCGGGGCCGTAGCGCTGATGCTGATCGTCCTGGTGGTGTTCGGCCCTCACCTCACCCCCCGTGATCCCCATGCCTTTGCGTTCATGGTTGAGATCGACGGTGATTCTGTCAAGCCGCCGATACCACCCTCGCAGCTGTTTCCGCTCGGGAGTGACGCCCAGGGGCGCGACGTGCTCAGCCTGCTCATGGCCGGCGCACGTCGGACGCTGACCATGGCGTTCTTTGCCGCCGCCGCGCGCCTGCTGCTGGGCGGATTCCTGGGCTTCGTCGCCGGATGGTTCGCCGGCTCCCGGCTGGATCGCGCCATCATGGGGCTGGCGGAGACGCTGGCCGCCTTCCCGGCGCTTCTGTTGGCCACGCTAGTGGTCTATGCCGTGGGAGTGCGCCAGGGCCTGGTCGCCTTTGTTGTGGCACTGGCTATCGTCGGCTGGGGCGAGGTCATGCAGGCTGTGCGCAGCCAAGTGATGGCCATCCGCCCCACCGCCTACATCGAGGGTGCTGTCGCCGCTGGCGTGAGCGAGGGGCGCATCCTCGGCGCGCACGTCCTCCCCAATGTGTGGCCCACCATGGTCAGCCTCGCGTTCCTCGAGATGGGCGGGGTGCTGATGGTCCTGGGCGAACTGGGTTTCCTCGGGGTGTTCATCGGAGGTGGTTTTGCCGCCGGCGGGGGGGATGAATCCCCCCCTGTCTACTACTATGACGTCCCCGAGTGGTCGGTGATGCTGGCCAACTCCTGGCGTCACTTTCGCAGCTATCCCTGGGCCACCCTCTACCCCGCCCTCGCCTTCTTTGTGGCCATCGCAGGGTTTACCCTCCTGGGCGAGGGGCTGCGCCGCCTGACCGAGCGCCTCACCCTGAGCCTGCGCACCCTGTTCAACCGCTACACGCTGATGGCGGCGGCCTTGCTCGTTCTGGGCGTGAACTGGATGTTCCAGAGCACCGGCCTGACAGCGCGCTTCGCACCCGCAGCTGACGCCTTTGACGCCCAACGCGCCCTCGCCGACATCCGGCACCTCGCCGACCCCGCACTCAACGGCCGCCTCAGCGGCACCGAGGACGCCGACCGGGTGGCGGAATGGGTGGCCGCCGAGTTCGAGCAGCTTGGCCTGCGCAGAGCGGGGCAGAACGACAGCTACTACCAGCAGGTCGTGGAGCACTACCGCGACCTCGTCGGCCAGCCGAGGTTAACCCTGTACGGCCCCGACACCGGCGCCATGGCCGGCGAGGTAATCGAGGCGCAGTACGGCGTCGATTTCGCAAGAGAGGTGGCCCAGTACGACGTGGGCGGTTCTGCCCGCGGGGAGGTTGTACTCGTCGACGAGCCACCGGGGTACGCCTATGGCCCCCAGTCGGTGGCGGCGGCGTTCGGCACCAGTGTCGAGGAGTTGTCCCACACCGACCGGCTGCTGTTGCGCCTGTCGACCACCTCAGCCAGACGACACACTCACGTTGGCCACGCAGCGACCCTCACCCTCAGCCGACAGCCCCTGTCATCCAGTCGTTACGAACTGCTCGCAGGCGCCCCGGAGACTGTGGGAGGCAGACGCCCGAGCATTCTGGTCAGCTACGAGCTAGCCTCGCGCCTGCTGGCAACGAGGGGCCAGACAGTTGAGAACATGGCGCGAAGCGTGCCCACCTTGGCGTCCGATGCGGGCCTCTTTTTCCGCACCGGCTGGACGGCCGAACTCGACATCCCCTACCTGGAGAGAGACGCTGCGGCGGTGCGCCACGTCATCGCCTTCTGGCCGGGAGAGGACGTCGCCCTTGATGCGGAGGCCGTCATGGTGGCGGCCTACTACGATGGGCTCGGACGAGGCCCCGATGGCACCCTCTATCCGGGCGCCAACGACAACGCCAGCGGCGTGGCCGCCATGCTCGAGATGATCCGCACGCTCAAGGAGCAGGATTTCCGCCCCAAGCGCACGCTCATGTTCGTGGCCTGGATCGGCGGAGAGCGCCAGCGCCCGGTGGAGTACGAGTACTATCTACGGGCACACCCCTACTTCTCCAACGCCTACACCATCGTAGCCGCGCTCGAGCTGGAGGGCGTCGGCGCCGGCACCGGCTCCTCGGCCGTGCTGCAGCACGCCAGCAGCGGCCGCCTGACGGAGCGCGTACAGCGAGCGGCGCGCCAGGTGCGCACGCCCCTCAGCACCCGAGAGCGGGGGCTCCACGCCGACCATACGCTCTACCCGGCCCCGTCAACCAAGGCTCCAACTGTCACGGTCTCGTGGGCGGGCGCCGACGCCCTGGCACACACTCCGGCCGACACGCCCGACGCGATCGACGCCGCCAAGCTCGGCCAGGTGGGGCGCATGGTCTCGTTGGCGGTGATGGTGCTTTCCAGCGATCCCGCGTACTAATCCCCGTCCTCACCACAGCGCGACCTCGATGGCGGTCTTGCCAACAAAGCAGAGTAATCCTATAATCATAGTAGTTATTGCGTGGTGGGAATGCTTCAGGGTGGGCCCGACCCCTGCCCGCGCACGCTGGCGGGCGCCGTTCCGAGTCCCCCTCTGCGAGTGAGGAACGATATGGACGATGATCCGATGCATCCCACAGACCCAGAACAGGCGCGACCGGAGGAGGGCGGACACCACGGCCAGCAATGTCCCTTCGTGCGACTCATGACGCCCGAGGTGGTCTCGCAGATCGAAGCCGCCATCGCCATCGCCCGAGAGGCGGGACGACAGGACCTCTCGGGTCCCCTCGATGCCTGGTTGGTGCGCATCACGCGTGTCAGCGCCGCCATCGGTGCAGAGGGACAGTGCGGGCCCGAGCTGTACATCGGCTGAACAGCCTTGCCATGGCCTCGCGGCCGCTGGCGCCATCGAGAGTGAGGTGCGACACGATGACGAGACGATCCCGTCGCGCATTCGATCCCTTGACGGCAGGTCTGGCCGTGGTGGCGGTGCTGGCCCTGGCGGCGATCGCGGCCCTGCAGCTCACCGGTGGGGGTGGCAGGCAGGGAGCCGCCGACCTGACGGCGGCCGACGTGCAGCGCATCACGCCCCAGGAGGCCAGGGATCGCGTCAGGGAGGGGGACGCGATCCTGCTCGACACGCGCACCGAGCCCGAGTACACCCAGTCACACGCCGAGGGGGCGTACCACTACCCCGTCGCCGAGGCGGAACAGCTCGCGGGCACGCTCCCCGACGACGGCGCCATCATCTTCTATTGAACTTGACCGGCCGAGGCCACCAGCGCCCGTGCGGCGCTGACGGTGATCGCGGAGGGGATCGACCCGGAGCGGGTGCACGTGCTTCAGGGCGGATTACTGCCTGGCAGGTCGCGGGATATCCGATGGCGACTGGGAAGAACCGGGGCGGCCCGGCCAGGAGACTTCCATCCGCCTGACGGGGCCACAAGATCATCCGGCATGACGGTTCACGGCCCCACCTGGATCGTGGCGACATGTAGCCGGCTCGAACCAAAGTCCGGGGCGTCGGTGATAGGGCGCGTTCCCCCGTTCGTCCGTCATAGAGCCCGACGAGCAGGGCATATTCGCCCGCCGCATCGTCCGGGATCGCGAGGCGCACGGGGATCCGAACCACCTCATCCGGCTGCCACACCCAGAAGGGATGGGTTCCCGCGCGAGGCGCCGCATCCCACTGCGACAGGATGCCGTCGGTGGTATCGTTGCGCGGATCGATGAGGTGCACAAAGATGCGCCAATCCCCGCGAGGCCGATCCAAAGCTCGCAGATAGAGCGCGAATTCAACGGCATCGCCCGGCGAGCATTCGTCGCTCACGAGATCATAGCCTCGTAGCGCTGCCACCCCATCGAACCGTGCATCGACGCTCTCGGTTGGGGTAGCACTCTCCACGATGGGATCCCCCTGAAAGACCCATAGGTAGTAGAGACCCACCCGTGTATCCTCGTGGGCATCTGGGCGCACGGCGAGGGCAACCCTGGTCACATCACCGGCGACCATGGCGGTCGGTATCTCGAAGGCGCTCTCCTGCCACTCGCCGGGAATCGCCGGCAGTCGCCATTCGCCGGCCGGAACATCGTTGACCTGTACGTCCATGACGGCATCGGTGAGTTGGTGAAAACGCCCCACGATGATCACCGGACGGCTGTTCGGGGTACGCGCCGCGAACGATTGCCCGCCATCGAATACCCGCCCACCATCGGTCAGCACCGTCCCTTGCGCCTGCCGATAGGGCATGTGCCACACCTCACTGACGAAACCCCTGAACCCCTGTCGGCTCCACCATGCGTAGCTGTGTTCGCGCTCGTCCACAACGTCTGCCACGTTGATGGCATCGACGAGGACCAGTGGGTGCATACCGTCCACGATGTCGGGCTGGTGTGGACGATCCGCAAGGCCGGCGTCCGACCAACTGGGGCGCGTCACCACCTGCGTATCCGCGGCGCTCGTGTACGGCGAGTACCGGGGTAGAGAGATGCGATACAGTTCCTCGCCGAGCAGATACGGAGCCGACGAGATGCCATGGAACGGGGGCGCGATCGTCGGATAGACGGCATAGTGGTCGGGTCTCGCGCGCCGAAGGGCTTCGTAGGCTGCACCGGGGCCATTGCGGCTCGCCTCCACCATCCCGTTGGTGGTCAGCCCTACCGCATCGATGGTGTACCGTTCTCCCACATACCGCACCGCGCCCACGTCGTGTACCGCCACCCGCGCATCAGGGGGTGTATGAGAACCGATCCATTCCGACAGCGCCAGTTGCATGCCCGCGGTTGTACCAACGTCCAGGCGATATGCGGACCAAAAGTCCGTGAGTGAGTAACACGACCAGGCCAACGCCGCCAATACGAGGGCCACTCGCGCATAGCCCGCGAATGCGCCCCTGACCCGATACACCAGAGCCACCGCGCCCATCGCTCCGGCCAGCACGAGAGCCGGGTAGGCGGGCATCTGGTAACGATAGTGGTGCCACGTCGCCGTCTGGAGCGTTGCCGTGATCCCCAGCAGTCCAACCCCCCATAGGGCCAGAGCGGCCGCCGCCCGTCTGACCTCCCGATCCCGCCACGAGACTAACACGCCCGCTCCCGCGAGCAACTGAAGGCACGGGAAAACGTGCCAGCGCCCGTCAGACGAGACGCCGCCCATCAGCCCAAGAACAAGCTCTCGCAGCGTGGCGGCAGTGGACAGTAGGATGACGCGGGGATCGTACGGCTGGTTCGTGATCCAGGACTTGGCCAGGAAACCGGTTGGGCTGAGGCTGCCGGTGAGGCGCAGGTTCACGATCGGCGATACGAACGCCGCCAACACGGGCAGCGATGCTTGGAGGAGCCGTCTTGCCGTGGGTCTCGCTCCGGGCATGGGCGCTACCGTCGACGCGATCAGGACGACCAGACCGAGCCCGACGGCCTCAGGTCGGGTCAGGGCAGCCAGGCTGGCAAAGACCGAGGCCAGGCCCGGACGCCGACCGACCAGCGCCCAGAAGGTCCCCACCACGAACAATACGAGGTAACCCGTCTCCATGCCGCTCAGAAACGCCCAGGCCATCCACCCGCTGCCCGCGAACCAGATGGCGGCCAAGAGGGCTGCCACATGCGCCGGCAGCTCCAATATCGACGCCATACGACGGGCCGCATCCACGAGGAGGGCGCTCGCGAGCGAAAAACAGGCGATGCCCGCCGTCGCCACGCCGGCGGGCATCGCCTCTCGCGTCACTCCCAACAAGAACCCCGACGCGACGATCACCATGTAGAGCAAGCTCGTCGCGCCGGACGTGGGCGCATCGCCGGTGTTATACTGGAGGAAATGGCCCTGCGCCGCCTGCCAGCCATACTGAAGGTGAATGTAGGCGTCGTCCAGCGGCAGGACGACGGCCCCCCTGGGTACCGCATCGCTCAACAGCATCAGTCCGCTGAACAGGGCCGCCAGGATCGATCCAACCCAGTAACCGAACCCGGCGCGGTACAGCAGGCCAAGCGCGGCGAGCCGAAGGGAGATACGCCTCGATGACGGACGAGGCCGAGCACTCGCCCTGTACTGCTCTCTGCCGCTCAGGCTCGTGATTCCTTTCGTGATGAGATGACGCGCCGAGCTTTTTCGCGGCGGGAGGAGAGTCGTCAGACCCCGGCGCCTGTTCCCGATCCCCGCTCGCTGAGGCTGATCCCCCTCCCCTTCCAGATGGCTAATGATACGACTCTGTCATGGCCTGTCAACCCACTGCTCCTGTCCCAGGCATTCCTCCTCAATACACAACGGCTCTCGCACGGCGGGCGTGCCGTGCGAGAGCCGCTCCGACACCGTCTCGGTCCTACGGCACGATCCACGTCCCCGTCCGGCAGCGCAGGGCGCGGCCGATCGTCTCGGGCGCGGTGATGAGCGCCTCCTTGCCCGTATGCCGCACGAAATTGATGCTGGCCTCGATCTTGGGCCCCATGCTGCCGGCGGCAAAGTGCCCCTCCAGCAGGTACCGCTCCGCCTCCTCCACCGACAGCTGATCGAGGTCCATCTGGCCGGGCCGGCCAAAGTTCAGGGCGACCTTTTCCACCCCAGTAGAGATCAACAGCAGATCGGCGCCAATCCCCTCTGCCAGAAGGCTGGAGGCGTGGTCCTTGTCGACCACCGCGGGGGAGCCGTGCAGCAGGCCCGCCTCGTCGCGCACCACCGGGATGCCACCGCCACCCGCACCCACCACGATGAGCCCGCGCTCGACCAGCGCGCGAATCGCCTCCACCTCGACGATCTCCTTCGGGCGGGGCGAGGCCACCACCCTTCGCCAGCCGCGCCCGGCGTCCTCAGAGACGGTCCACCCGCGCTCATCAGCCAGGCTCTGTGCCCGGGCGGCGTCGTACCACGTGCCCACCGGCTTGGTCGGGTGGTGGTAGGCCTCATCCTCCGGGTCCACCACCACCTGGGTGACCACGGTGACCACCGTTCTGGGCCTCTGGCGCCGCCTGAACTCGTTCTGCAGTTGCTGCTGGATCATGTAGCCCAGCGCCCCCTGCGTGTCGGCGACACACACCTCCATGGGCTCCTCGTCGACCATGGTGCGGGCCAGCTCGTTGCTCAGAAGGCATACCCCCACCTGGGGGCCGTTGCCGTGGGTTACCACGATGCGCCAGCCATCCTCGACCATGTCCGCCAGGGGTACCGCCGTCATCCGCATGCGCTCGAACTGATCGCGCACCGTTTGGTGTTCGGCGTCCGCGATCAGGGCATTCCCCCCGAGGGCTACCACCGCGACCTTTGCACCGCTACCGGCCCCCCCGCTGTCCACGTGTTGCTCCCCGTTGCGCATAGGGATCGGTGGTCAGACCTCAGCAAGCAGTCTCTCGTGGGGAACGTTGCGCTGGTTGCCATCTGTCGGTTGATTACGGGCCACCAGTGATGGCCAAAAGCTGGCCGCTGAGAGCTGATAGCTGACCACCCTACTCCGCCAACTCCTCCGCCAACCGCTCTATGGCGCGCTCGAAGCACGCCATGGGAGCGCGCACCAGCCCGGCCCCAATCTGCCCGACGCCCGCCTTGCGGTGCGCGATCTCTGTATTGATGATGGGCGCCACGCCGGTATCGACCACCAGCCGCGCGTCGATACCGGAGGCGGTGCCCCGGAACGCGAGCGCTGGCAGTGTGAAGGTAGGACTGGCGCCCAGGGTGATCTGTCGCATCTCGCGGCTGTAGGCCACCGCGTCGCCGGGCGAGCCGCCCACGACCTGGGCGATGGCCGGCGCCGCCGCCATGGCGAAACCACCCAGCCCCACCGTCTCGGCGATGGAGCTGGTCGCCCAGGTCAGGTTGGCATCGGCAGCGCTGCAGCCGGGGAGGTACAGGCCCTCGATCTCGGGCGCGGGGCCGTCGCCCACTCGTCTCCCAAGCCGCTAACGCGGATGCCAAAGTCCACGCCGTTGCGCGCCATGGCGGTCACCAAGCTGCTGCTCGGGATGCCATGCGCGGCATCGAGCATCGACTTGCTGGACGCCATGGACACGTTGAGAAAGAAGTAGTCGTTGCCCGCCATGAAATCGAGCAACGCCGCCTTCGTCGGCGGGATCCATGTCGGTGCGCAGGAGCGCCGGCGCCAGTCGCCGGAAGAGCAGCCCCGACGCGGCCACGGTGCGGTTGTGCACCTCATCGCCCATGCTCAGCGCCTGAGCGATGAGCGGCTGCAGTTCGATGGGACCACCCGCCTCCAGGGCGCGCGCCATGGCCGGGCCGAGGACGTCGCGCATCCAGCGCAGGCGGTTCAGGACCTCCTCGTCGTAGGCGCCAAAGCGTAGCACCTTGCCGAGGCCCTCGTCCATGTTGCTGTATGCCCTGTTCCCATACTCCTGGTTCTCGACGATCCACACGGGCATCGACGGACTGATGACTCCGGCCATCGGCCCGACTGCGCCATGGTGGTGGTTCGGCTCGAGGCGCACGGCCCCGCTCGCGGCCAGCCTCTGCGCCTCGTCGGGCGACGACGCCCACCTCGAAGAGGATGCACCGGTGACGGCGCCCTGCATCGGGCCGCACATCTCGCCCCACGATATGGGCGGCCCGCATGCAGCAGCATCGTCTCGGCCATATCCGGGATGACATCGAGTGCCCGCGCAACGCCCAGCAGTACCGGCTGGGCGGCGCAGAGTCGCCCGATCGCCTCCTGGTTCGCGACATCCACGCGCTCGTTCGCCAGCAGCTCGGCCAGGTGCATCCCGACGACCGGGTCCCCGAGGCCGGCGGTGCCCATTCGAGGTGCACTACCGGCGTCTGGGCCTCCCGGATCGCCTGGGCAAACGAGGACAGCCCGACGTTCACCACACGCAGTTGCTGCTCGAACAGCTGTTGTACGGACACGATGGCCTCCTATGGCGCAATGCGCGTCGCGAGGCGGCCGCCAGCCGAGCCCGGCTGTCAGGCCGACTGGACAGCGCTAGCCCTCGCTCAGCCCGCGCTCGCCGGCGCGTTCGCGCCCATTGTGACACACATTCCCCTCCAGCGAGCACAGGACACTCGCCGCCAGGCGCGCCGCCTCAGCGTTGCTGCGCCCCAAGATCACCCCGGCCCGCTCCAGGGCCGACTGCTGGCGTGACAACTGCTGCGGGTCACGGTCGGTGCCACACACCGAGGCCACAAAGACGAGGTTGCGCCCGTCCTTCTTGGCCGTCTCACGCGCCTTCTCCAGGGCCGGCACCAGTACCTCGGAGGGGTCCGGATGTGAGCCATAGCCCAGCACTACGTCGAACAGAATGAGGGCGACGCTCGGATCAGTGGCTTCCTGCATCATCCGCTCGATCCTCAGCCGGTAATCGATCATGGGATGGGGACGCCCGCGGGTGAACTCATCGGCGCCCATGTCGATGGTGGTGTGTCCATGGCTCTGCCAGGGATTCGCCAGCCTCAAGCCACGGCGTACGGGTGTGTTGGAGTAGATGGGTCCGAGTCGCCGCCGCAATAGATACGTACTCTCGTAGCTCAGGGTGCCGCCACTGAACAGCCCCCGCAGGTAGAGCTGGCCGCGAGCAAACCCATACTCCTGACCAGCCACCACCTCCTTCGGCTGCAGCTCGGGAACACTGCCCCCGGCCAACAGGGTGGCCTCGGCGGCCGCCTCATCGAGGGTATCGACGAGGTGGATGCCAGCAAGACCCGCGCGCACCGTCGAGCCGACAAAGTTGATGACCACCGGCTTGCGCGCCTGACTCACCCTGGCCAACACCCTCTCGGCCACTCTGGGGGAAGGCGACCTGAACAGGAGCACGATGACGCGCGTGGAGCGGTCCCGCACCAGCGCCTCCAGCGCGTCGAGCATGGTGATGGCGCCGACCGCCTCGTTCAGGTCGCGGCTGCCGGTGCCGATGGCCTGCGAGATCCCCCTCCCCATTGGTCGATGAGGGAGGTCACCTGTTGCATCCCGGTGCCCGAGGCGCTGACGATGCCTATCCCACCCCTGCGCACCACGTTGGCAAAGCCCAACGGCGTGCCGTTGATGATGGCGGTGCCGCAGTCGGGGCCCATCATCAGCAGCCCCCGCTCGTGTGCCATGCGCTTGAGCCGGATCTCGTCCTCCAGGCTGACGTGGTCGCTGAACATCATCACGTGCAGGCCCCTGCCCAACGCCTTGAGTCCCTCGGCGGCGGCGTACTCGCCGGGGGTCGAGATGAGGGCCAGGTTGGCGCCGGCCAGCTCTTGAACGCCCATGGCGATGCTGCGCGGCACGGCGGGCCGGGCCTCCGTCTCAGTGGCGGGCGCCCCTTGGCGCAGCTGCCCCTCGGCGTGATCCAGCGCCGCGTTGGCGGCGCTGTCACCGCTGGCCTCCACGACGATCACGAGGTCGTTGGGTTTCGCCTGAATCCCCTCGGTAGACACGCTGCTGTCGCGGAGGAAGTCGAGGTTGGCGGGCGTCCCCATGAAGGCGAACGCCTGGCTCACCCCCCCCAACGAGGCGAGTTCGCTCGACAGCTGCATCAGCGTGACCGAATCGCGGTACAAATGGCGCAACACTCTATGTCGCGTTGGCATGGTCTTCCTCGCTCCCATCCGTCCACAACCGCAGGCCTATCAACAGCCCCAGCAGGCCATCGGCGCCGGAGGTGCTTCCCACACTGAGCGCCGCCTCCAGCGCGTCGTTTAGCCGGCCCTCCTCTCGAGGCCCCAGGATCGCCTCGATCACGTCGCGCAGGCGCTGCGTAGTGCGCCCACGCGCCGCCCACTCCAGGAAGACGCGACTCACGTCGGTGGTGCGGCGCGACGCCGCCAGAACGCCCTCTCCCCAGGCAGATACGAACCCGTCCGCGCTCTCCCCGCAGTGCATCCCCACGAGCAGGCCGACCAGGAGGTCATCGCCCGAGGGCGTCAACCCGGGCCCGAGGCCGACGAGCTGCGTAGCGGCGTCGATCGCCTCGCCGAGCGCGCGCCGCTCCAGTGCGCCGGCCAGGCGGTCGACCCTCCTCGCCGCAACACCCCACAGAGGGCTGGTGGGCACCTCGCCAACAGCCCTGGCCAGGGCTTGCCACGCCGACGCCCAGCGTCGGCGCCAGCCCCGGACGTACACCTCATGAAGGGACGCGTCCCAGGCGGGCGCGCCGCTCGCATCGATGGGCCCGCCGTCGAGCACCAGATGCCCGTCCTCCAGCGACGC
The DNA here is from genome assembly GCA_040768165.1 of Anaerolineae bacterium. GTDB lineage: Bacteria > Chloroflexota > Anaerolineae > UBA1429 > UBA1429 > DUUT01. The sequence continues at coordinate 2,176 of JAXGNH010000030.1, read as the reverse complement.
GCGCCCCCCCACCCGCGCCAGCTCTCGCAGTGCCGCCGCCCCGCCGCGGATGAGGATGCCGTTGGGGAGGTTGCCTACCTCCTCGCATGCCAGCGTGACCATGCCCAGGGGCAGCCATGCCGGGACAGGCGCCTCGAATACCAGGTTCGCCGTGCGGTCGAAGGCGCTGTGCACCCGCATCGCCGCGCGACTCACGACGAGGGGAAGCAGTTCCGCCGAGATCGATGTCGCCTCAGTCATTTCCCATGCGTACTCATGCGGGGCCTCCTCACTGCGCCGGCGGGTGAGGGGTGTGTCGCGAGGATAGGAGCACGTCGTCAGCGCAGGGCGGTGGAGGCAGTCTCGTGATGCAGGCGGAAGCCCGAGAGCCGGCCTCTCAGGCGGCAGCCTTTTCCAGTGACTGCAGAACCGGGACAACGTCCTTCGAGTGCGTTACCCAGCCAAAGATGCCCCCCTTGCTCCTTGACCATCCGCAGGGCCGCATCCTGAAAGTCAGCGAAGTACGAGCCAACACAGTCGTCGAGCACGATGCACTCAAGGCCGCGATCGTTCGCCTCGCGGAACTCGCCGCGCACCACCACACGGCCCATGGGCCCCTGATCGCCGATGCCACAAGCCAGACGGCCACCGGCCAGCTTGATGGGTGGGGCATCCGTCCGGTCCGGACGGTTCCCCTAGCGGGCAAAGATAACAAAAAGGCCGGCTGTGCGCGCTCCCTCCGACCCTATTCTAGGTAATCCGACGCCTAAAGTCAATGAGATCGCTTTGTTAACTCCCCTTTATCCCATGGCAGCAGCGGAGGCCTTGTCGCAGCCTGCGTTCGGCGCGGCGTGCCGCCCATCCTTTCGGCCCGCGCCCCCGCGTGCAGGAGACCTCTGTGTCGTCGGTAACGAGCGGCACTGATTGTAGAGCGTGAGAAGGAGTGTGAACTGATGGCGTTCAACCCGTTTGAGGAAAAGGGGATGCCGCTGGAGGATCAGGTCCAGAGCTGGTCCCAGCTCAACGTCCAGCCCTACAACAAGATGGAGGTCGACCCGTACACGCGGAGGCGCATCATCCTGATGAACGGCATCGAAGTAGAGTCGGCCATCTTCCTGCACCAGCACGCAAGTCACACGGCTGACCCGGAACTGAAACAGCAGTTGGCGATGGCCCGGCGCGTCGAGCAGCAGCAGCAAAAGATGGCCAACTGGCTCATTCCGGCCGACGAGTCGACACTAGAGGTGACCATCGGCTATGAGCAGGTCGCCGTCGACCTGACGGCCTACCTGGCCCACACCGAGCCCGACCCCTACGTCAAGGCGGCGCTCGACTTTGCGCTCCTCGAGGATTTCGATCACCTCTACCGCTACGCCAGCCTGCTAGAGATGGACGCGAACATCCCCTCGCAGCGCATCGTCGGCGAGATGACCGAGATCACGCCCGGGCGCCCCACCATCGCCGAGCATCGCCACCCCTTTGACGAGATGCGCAGGCCCTATGACAGCCGGACGGCCGACATCCTCACCAAGCTGCATGTGGCGACGATCGTGGCGGGCGAACAGCAGACGACGAACTTTTACATGAACGTCGGGAACCGCTACCCCAGCATGGTCGGGCGCGGGCTGTACCTGGAGATCGGACAGATCGAGGAGCAGCACGTCACCCATTACGAGTCGCTCGCCGATCCCACCATGTCGTGGTTCGAGCGCCTGCTGCTGCACGACTACAACGAGGCCTACATGTACTACTCCTGCATGGAGACGGAGCCGGATGCCCGCTTCCGCCGCATCTGGGAGGAGAATCTGCACAAGGAACTCGGTCACATCGAGGCGGACCTCAAGCTGATGCGGCGTTTTGAGGGCCGCGACGGCAGGGACCTATTCCCCGCCGAGTTCCCGCGGCTCACCATCATGCAGTCCAACAAGGACTATGTGCGGGAGGTTCTGCGCGATCAGGTATACCTGACCGCTGAGGGCACCGAGGTCGTGCCAATGAGCCAACTCTCACGGAATGCGCGCTACTACTGGTACCAGAACAGAGTCAATGATGGGCAGGGGTTCGTGCCCAGCCAGAACGTGGTGGAGGAGCACGTCAGCAGCAAGGGGAGCGACTATCGCTTCGAGAGCGAGGGACCTCACCCCGTGGAAGAGTTCCGCACGCGAGAGGCGGTGCCCACCGGCATCCACCGGTCTTA
>JAXGNH010000029.1:0-37760 GCA_040768165.1 Anaerolineae bacterium | reverse complement strand
CCCGATTTCGTGCTAGACTATGTCATCGCGCACGAACTCGCCCATCTGCTCGAGCCGGGCCACACGCCCGCCTTCTGGAAGCTGGTCTACCGCTACCCGCGCGCCGAGCGCGCCATCGGCTATCTGATGGCCCTGGCTCGCGAGGGTGGTGCGGCCGACGGCCCCATCTCGCCCGAGGATTAGCCCATGCGTATCGAGACCGATTCTCTCGGCGCCGTAGAGGTGCCCGACCACGCCCTGTGGGGCGCCCAGACCCAGCGCGCCGTGCACAACTTTCCCATCAGCGGGCTGCGCCAACCGGCCGTCTATCTCAGCGTCACCGCCATGGTCAAGCAGGCCGCCGCCGAGGTGAACGTGGCACTGGGCCAACTGGACCCCGCGCTGGGGGAGGCGATCGCCGCCGCCGCCCGCGAGATCGTCGCGGGGCGCTGGCACGAGCAGTTCGTCGTCGACCCCTTCCAGGCCGGCGCGGGCACCTCGCACAACATGAACGCCAACGAGGTGATCGCCAACCTGGCCAACGAGGCGCTGGGAGGCGCGCGTGGCGCCTACCGCCCGGTGCACCCCAACGACCACGTGAACATGGCCCAGTCGACGAACGACGTCATCCCCACGGTCGTCCGCGTGGCGGCCTCATTGCTGGTGCGCGACCTGCTGCCGGTGGTCGACGGCCTGGCGGACGCCCTGGACCGCAAGGCGGAGGCGTTCGACGCCGTGCTCAAGCCGGGTCGCACCCACCTGCAGGACGCCGTGCCGGTGCGCCTGGGGCAGGAGTTCGGCGCCTATGCCCTGGCGGTGCGTCGCGACGGCGAGCGCATCGCCCAGGCGGCCGAGGACGTCAAGCGCCTCGGGATCGGCGGCACGGCCACCGGAACGGGCCTCAACTCGCACCCCGGCTACCACGCCGCCATGGTGGCCAAGCTCTCGGAACTGGCGGGGATCGCGTTCCGCTCCTCGGGTAACCTGTTCGAGTCGATGCAGAGTGCGGCGGACCTGGCCCACCTCTCGGGCGCGCTGCGCACCCTGGCCCTGACCCTCACGCGTATCGCCAACGACCTGCGGCTCCTCAGCTCCGGCCCCACCACCGGCCTGGCCGAGATCACATTACCGGCGGTGCAGCCCGGCTCCTCCATCATGCCGGGGAAGGTGAACCCGGTGATGGCCGAGATGCTCAACATGACGTGCTTTCACGTGCTGGGCAACGATCAGACCATTGCCCTTGCCACCCAGGCCGGGCAACTCGAACTCAACGTCATGATGCCCATCATCGCCTACAACCTGCTGCAGTCGCTGCAGGTGATGACCAACGGCATCCGCGCCTTTACCACCTGGTGCGTGGAGGGGATCGAGGCGAACGAGGCGCGCTGTCGCCGGCTGGCCGAGAGCAGCATCGGGCTGGCGACGGCGCTGAACCCCTACATCGGCTATGCGGCGGCGGCCAAGGTGGCCCAGGAGGCGCTGGCGCGCGGCATGTCCCTGCGCCAGGTGGTGCTGGAGCACGGCTACCTGACCGCGGAGCAGCTCGACGCCGTCCTCGACCCGTTCACCATGACCGAGCCCGGCATTCCCGGGAAGGAGCGCGGGGCGGACGGCTGACGGCAAGCGCTGTTCAAGATCCTAGGGAGGCCGCGTCGAGATCGAGTGCCACGACGATCTACTGTGAAGGAGGTGTCCGGTGCGCATCACATCCATCGACTATATGCGGATCTTTGTCCCCTGGAGGGAATCCTTCACGCAGGCCATGTGCGCTTGGCGTGCGAGCAGCCACACCACCACCGAGGAGGAGGACGCCTTTGTGGTGGTCCGCGTCCACACCGACAAGGGGATCATCGGGCTGGGCGAGGGGGGGCGCTCCACCGCCGAGGTTCGGGCCGTTGGTGACCGACTCGTGGGGCGGAATCCCATGGCGCTCGGCATCCTGGACCTGGAGCCGCCCTTTGTCCATGCCATGGTGGATATCGTTGGCCAGGCCCTGGGCGTGCCCGCGTACGTCGTGTTGGGGGGCAAGCACCGTGAGCGGGTACCGGTGGCCTGGTGGTCGCCGTACCTGCCTCCCGAGGAGACGGCTCGCCAGGCAGAGGAGGGCGCTCGCCTGGGGTTCAAGGTCCACAAGCTCAAGGCGCGCCCCTGGGACGCCGTACAGCAGGTGAAAGCGATCGCCTCTGCCGTGGGGTCCGACCTGCGGGTACGCCTCGATCCCAACGAGACCTTTGGCCTGCCCGCCACCACGGCGCGCATCGACGCCGAACTCGCCGCCTACAACGTCGAGTGTCTCGAGGACCCGGTGCCCAAGGCGCGTCCCGAGTGGTACGCCCTGCTCCGGAGCAAGTGCGCCACCCCCCTGGCCATCCACACCCACGACACGCAGCGCATTATGGACATGGCCCGCGTCGGGGGGATGGACTATGTGAACGTCGGGGGCACCCCGAACGAGACGCGCGCCGCCGCGGCCGTGGCCGGGGCCGCCGGCTGCCCGGTGTGGGTGCAGTTCGAGGGGCACTGTCTCGACGTCGCCGCCGCGTTCGCCGTCCACATGGGCGCCGCCATCCCCAACGCCACGTTGCCCGCCGATATCCTGCACTTTTTGCGTGCGGATCACATCACGCGGGAAGCGCTCACCCCTCAGGACGGCGAGGTCGCGGTGCCCGAGGGACCCGGCCTGGGGATCACCCTCGATGAGGACAGGATCGCCCGCTACCGGGTTGAGTAGGACGGCGTGCTCACATCACAGTGCTGTGAAGGAGAAGGACATGCGCATCTCGGATCTGGATACCCCGGCCTTGACGTGTGACCTGGACATCGTGGAGCACAACATCGCCACCTACCAGCGCCTGATCTCTGAGGCGGGGTTGGCGATACGCCCGCACATCAAGACCCACAAGGTGCCCGCCATCGCCCACATGCAGTTGGCGGCCGGCGCCATCGGCATCTGCTGCCAGAAGGTGACCGAGGCGGAGGTGTTTGTCGCGGCGGGCATCAAGGATGTGCTCATCTCCTACAACCTCATCGGCAAGCTCAAGCTGGAGCGGCTGAACCGCCTCGCGCGGCAAGCCGACGTCAAGGTGGCCATCGACTCGGCCTACACCGCGCAGGGGATCTCTGCGCAGGCGGCGGAGGACGGCGTCGAGGTCGGCATTCTCATTGAGCTGATGATGGGCAACCGCAGCGGCGTCGCCACACCGCAGGATGCGGTGGAACTCGGCCGCCTGGTGACCGAGCTGCCCGGCCTGAAGCTGCGGGGGCTGATGGGCTACCCGACGGGCCCCGCGCGCGAGTGCCTGGACCTTTTCGACGCCACCATCAAGGCCTATCGCCGCGAGGGGCTCTGTCTCGACATCGTGAGCGGCGGCGGCACCAACTCCTCGTGGGAGGCGGCTCCGGAGCGGGCCGTCGGCTTTACCGAGCACCGCCCGGGGACCTACATCTATCACGACTGGAGCCAGGTGCAGCGCAACGCGCATGTCACCCTCGAGGACTGCGCACTGCGCGTCATCTGCACCGTGGTCAGCCGGCCCACGCCGGATATCGCCACCATCGATGGCGGCTCCAAGACGCTCACCAACGAGGGTTTCCACATCGCTGGCTTGGAGCCCAACCGCGTCGTCGAGTATCCCGCCGCGCGGATGATCGGGCAGAACGAGGAGCACGGCATCCTCGACGTGAGCGCCTGCCCCCGCAAGCCCGAACTCGGCGAGCGCGTGACCGTTATCCCGTACCATGCCTGCGTCGTCACCAACCTGCACGACGAGGTGGTGGGGGTGCGTGGCGGCGAGGTGGAGGCGATTTGGCCGATCCTGGCCAGGGGCAAGGTCCGCTGAGGAGGCGAATCGTGAAGGATGGTTGGCGCGGCATCATGGCCATCGCGGCCTCCCCCTTTGATGAGCGGGGAGATTTCCTGTATGCGGACCTGAGCCGCCACGTGGACTGGCTCATCCGCGCCGGCTCGCACGGCGTCGTCTGGCCGCTGGGGTACAGCGAGTTCACCACGCTGGCGCATGAGGAGCGCCTGCGAGGCACGGCGGTGATGGTGGAGGCGGCCGCCGGGCGCGTGCCGGTGCTCATCGGCGTCTCGGCCCCCTGCACGCCCGAGGCCGTGGTCTATGCGCGGCGCGCCCGCGAGGTGGGCGCGGATGCTGTGGTGGCCATGTTGCCCCAGGGCTTTAGCAAGCGCTATGACATGATTCGTGACTATTATCAGGCCGTGGCTGACGCGGCGCAGCTGCCGGTGTTCATCCAGAACCAGGGCAGCCCGTGGGCGGCGCTGTCGGCGCAGACCATCGTGCAACTTTGTCGCGATATCGACCTCGTGCAGTACGTCAAGGAGGAAAAGCCGCCGCAGACGCGCTCCTGCCAAGAGATCCTGGACATCTGCGACGACGACATGTGCGGTGTTATGTCGGGCGGCGGGGGGTTCCACCTCATCCCCGAGATGGAGCGCGGCATCAACGGCAACTTTCCCGGCGTGCCGGTGGTGGACGTGGTGGTCAAGATCTGGGACTGGTGGCACGCGGGGCGCCAGGCGGAGGCGGAGCGGCTCTCGGAGCTGCACGCCGCCTACTGGCGTCACTGGCGCGGGCTGCCGGACGGCGCCCGCAAGGTGTTGCTGGTGATGCGCGGCACGATCAGCACGCCGCACATGCGCAACAAGGGCAGCGTGGAGCTGGACGCTATCGATCGGCGTGAGCTGGAGCGCGGCCTGGCGTTGCTAGAGCCCTACTTTGTCGTCTAGCGGACAGTTGCTCCGTCGCGCAATCCGGCGCGCACAGCGTGCGCGCCCTACAGTAGGCGGCACGGACGCGCTCGGCATGTAGAGGTCGTCCGCCGCGCGACGCGGCGCGCACAGCGTGCGCGCCCTACACAAGACGGCGCCGATTTGCTCGGCATGTAGGGTCCGAACCTGTTCGGCCGCGGCGTGTGGGGGACGCGCCCTCTCATTGTGGCGTGGTGCGCTCGGTACGAAGGGGCCGTCGCCGCGCGACGCGGCGCGCACAGCGTGCGGCCCTACAGCAGGCGGCACGGGTTCACCATGTAGGGGCCGAACGCCGGTTCGGCCCGCGGCGTATGGGGTGACGCACCCTCTCGTTGTGGCGTGGCGCGCTCGGCACGAGAGGGGCCGCCCGCCGCGCGACGCGGCGCGCATCAGCGTGCGCGCCCTACACAAGATCGGCGGCACGAGTTCACTCGGCATGTAGGGGCCGAACGCCGGTTCGGCCCGCGGCGTGTGGGGGACGCACCCTCTCGTTGTGGCGTGGCGCGCTCGGCACGAAGGGGCCGCCCGCCGCGCGACGCGGCGCGCATCGGCGTGCGCGCCCTACACAAGACGGCGCCGAGTTGCTCGGCATGTAGGGGCCGAACGCCGGTTCGGCCCGCGGCGTGTGGGGGACACACCCTCTCATTGTGGCGTGGCGCGCTCGGCACGAAAGAGCCGTCCGCCGCGCGACGCGGCGCGCATCGGCGTGCGCGCCCTACACAAGACGGCGCCGAGTTGCTCGGCATGTAGGGGCCGAACGCCGGTTCGGCCCGCGGCGTATGGCGTGCGCACCCTCTCGTTGTGGCGCGGGGTGCTCGGAACGAAGGGGCCGTCCGCCGAGCTATCCGGCGCGCACAGCGTGCGCGCCCTACGGATCGCGGCACGGGTTCACTCGGCATGTAGGGGCCGAACGCCGTTCGGCCCGCGGCGCTAGGCGTCATCCGTGGCCGGCAGCCATGCGATGGCACGGAGCGCCTGGAGAGTGGCGCCGGTGAGGGCGTAGCGGGGCGCCTCGGCGGGCGAAAGCCACTGGGCGGCGTCCCAAGGGCCGGTGGGCGCGGGGACTCCGGTCGCCGCGCAGCGATGCACGGCCGTGGCGGCGCGAAAGTGGCTGTAGGTGCGCGCCGTCGTCACCGCGAGCGTTCCGACCTCCACCTCGAGGCCCAGATCCGCCCGCAGGATGCGGGCCAGCGCCGCGGCGGCATCCTCACCGGGCTGAGGCTCCCCGCCGGGCAACTCCCACAGGCCGCCGAGGAGGCCGCGAGGCACGCGCCGCACGATGAGCAGCCGCCCCTCGCGGGCGATGAGGGCCGCCACCAGGTCGCGATGGGGCAGTTCGCGGCGCGGGCGTCGCACGGGGCGCGCGTTCTGGATCCCCAGGGCCCGCGCCGCGCAGTAGGCGTTGATGGGGCAGCGGGGGCAGTCGGGGTTGCGCGCCACGCAGATCACCGCCCCCAACTCCATGATCGCCTGGTTGACCAACCCCGGCTGCTCCGGCGGCAACAGGGCGCGGGCATGGTCGCGGATCAGGCGCCGGGCGGGGGCCAGGTTGGGGTCTGTGTCCACGTCGAACACGCGTGTGATGACGCGGATGACGTTGCTGTCCAGCGAGGGCGCTGGCACATCAAAGGCGGTGCTGGCGATGGCCGCGGCGATGTACTCGCCGATCCCGGGGAGGGCACGCAGGGCGTCCACGTCGCGGGGCAGGTGTCCCCCCATCTCGTCGCGCACGATGCGCGCCGCGGCGTGGAGGTTGCGCGCCCGCCCATAGTAGCCCAGCCCCTGCCACAACGCAAACACCTCGCCGAGGTCGGCGTCGGCGAGCGCCTCGACGGTGGGAAAGCGCGCCAGGAAGCGCTCATAGTAGGGCACCACCGTGGCCACCTGGGTCTGTTGCAGCATCACCTCGGATACCCACAGGGCGTACGGGTCCTTGGTGCGGCGCCAGGGGAGGTCGCGGCGCGCCTCCTGAAACCAGGCGACCAGTGCCGCCGAAATCACGCTATACGTGCGGGAATTCTGCATACTGGTCCAATCAGTCGACTCGTGGCCTCCGGTCAGAAGGCCGGGGGCCGTGACAGGTGACAGGTTGCAGGTGACAAGCCCAAGCGTATGATCACCCTCCAGCCGGTAACCTGCAACGTGTCACCTGCACTCCGTTCCTCGCGGCCGCCGCATGCCTCGGGCAGGAAGAATCGATGCAGTTGCCCGTCCACCGGCCACTGGCTATAATCCGCGCGGGTTCATTGTATCCACAAGGGGAAGCCACGCATGTACGTATCGCTCCTGAGGCTGTACGTCGAAGTGTCACAGCAAAGCCCACTTCTCTATATCGGCCTCATCGTCCTCCTCATGGCCTCATGGAGCCTGATCGTCAGCGCGGTGGTGGATATGGTGATCAAGGCGTTTGACGTGGCAGAATGAGCTGTCAGCACTCGGCTGTTGGCGATCGGCTATGGCCTGCCACGCCATTCCTCAGGCGCTCGTGGTGCCACAGACACGGCCGACCGCCGAAAGCTGATCGCTGAAAGCCTCGTCACGGTGCCGCATACACCTCGATCATATCCCGCAACACCGCCGCAGACGTGGGCACCGGGCCCTTTTCCTCGATCACGGCGCTGATCACGCCCATATAGTCGGTGTGGTAGACGACGCCCATATCCCACATGCCGGTGCGGGCCATGGGATGGTCCTTGGGCAGGGCGATGGGCCCGACGCTCAGGGCATAGTCGTCGCCCCTCTTTTTCGCCAGGGCCAGCAGCTTGATCACCTTGCCCTCGGCGCGGGCCCTTTCAAGGTCGTCGAGGGTCACGCCACGGATCCCCTCCACGGTGAGATCGTCCAACCGGGTGGGGCGGCGCAGCACGCTATTGGCGATGATGACCAGCTTGTTGGCGGCATCCCAGCCGTCCACGTCGAGGGTCGGGTCCGCCTCGGCGATGCCCGCCTCCTGGGCGCCCTTGAGCGCCTCCTCGTAGCCGATGCGCTCCGTCTCCATGCGCGTGAGGATATAGTTCGTCGTGCCGTTGAATATCCCCTCCACGCGCTCCACGCCGCTCCCCGCCAGGTCGCGCACGCCGATGTTCACCGTGGGCAGGCCGCCGGCCACCGTGCCGCTGAAGGAGAGGCGACGGCCTGCGGAGCGCGCCTGGGCCGTCAGAGCGTCGTAGGCGAGCACCAGGGGGCCCTTGTCGGCCATCACCACGTGCTGGCCGGCGTCCAGCGCGGCGCGCACGCAGTCGAGCCCCGGCTGGCCGTCCTGGAGGTTGGTGGGCGAGGCATCCACGAGCAGGTCGGCTTCCACGGCGTGCACCATCTCCAGCGCCGTCATCCCGGCGCGCCCGGCGCCGGGGAGGGTCGCAACGCCGCGCCGCGCCAGCTTTAGGTCGCGGATGGCTGTCATGTCCAGGCCGGCGGGATCGACCGCCGCGCCGGACGAGTCGGCGGCGCCCACCAGGAGAAAGCGCAGATCATAGTCGCGCGCGATGGCCTCCTGCCGGTGCACGATGATGTCCAGCAGGTTGCGCCCGATGTTGCCGAGCCCGATCAACGAGAAGCGTATGTCGCGTGCCATGGTTCCCTCACAAGATGCTGTTTGATGGGTAGGCGCTCAGTCTACCACAGACCGCCCCGCCGACCAACGGCGTGGGCAGGGTTGGACGTCCCCTTGGCCCCACACCCCAGGTTGGTGCGGTGGAGCCTGGCACCGTCCCATGGTATAATCGCCCTCGACCTTCCAGGAGGGACGCCATGGACCCAACACTGCTTCTCACGCTCGGCGTGATCCTGGCGGCGACGCTGGTGGGGGCGGCGCTGCGCGGCTTGCACCGGGACCGCTGCCTGCGCGACTTCGACGGCCGCCCCGTGACCGTCCTGGGCAAGAGCGGCGCCATCATGTGGGGCACGGTGCGGCTCCAGTCCACCGGCTTTGAGCTGGAATACGCCGCCGACGTGCTGGACGAGCAGCTGCACATCGAGACGTCGTATCTCATCTACAAGAGCGAGTACGGTGAGATCGACGCCATGTGCTGCTTCCTCGACGATCTCAGCATCAAGGAGCGGGAGCGCCGTGACGAGGCGCTACAGCGCGCCTTTCACCCCGGGCTGATGCAGTGCCTGGTGCGTCGGACGCGCAATTTCGTCAATACGGCCCTCGATTCGCTCAACGAGGCGCTGGCCATCCTTCTAGGGCGAGCGCGCCCCCTGGCCGGGCAACTCCCCGCCGCCGGCCAGACGCACCTCAAAGGGTTGACCAAGAACATCCTTGGCTACGTGGGCACGAGCTATGATCCCCTCCTCGAGCGCCTGGTGGGGGTGCAATCGGTGGTCGAGGTGCGGCACGATGGCGGGATCTATGAGTTCGTGGGGGTACTGCGCGACTATAGCCCCGATTTTCTCGAGTTACTCGACGTGTACCTCCCCCGCAAGATGCGCCTGAGCCTGAGGGCGCCCGTCGAGGGGGACGGCTCCGGCGAGGCGGAGGCGTCCAAGGGGCCGATCACGGCGCGCCTCGAGGGGAACACCCTGGCCGTCCAGAACGTTGGGCAGGGGCCGGCGCTGGTGTCGGTGAGCCAGGAGCGCGCCGGGGTGTACACCGAGCGCGCCAGCGTGCCAGCCGGCGACACCTGCCGCATCGAACTCCCCGGACGACCCCAAGAGGTGCACGTCGAGGCGCGTACCGTCGTGCAACTCGACATGATCTTTCCCCGGGCCACGTCCCTCATCCGCCATCGCGCCGAGCGCTATGGGACGAACGATGCTTTCCTCGAGGCGCTGCAGTCCATCGCGCTGAGGGAGCGCGAACTGGTGATCGATCGGCTGGGGACGGGCAAGCCGCACGACTACCAGGAGATCCTCTTGAATCGCACAGGCGAGTTCCCGTCGGACGATTGGCTGAGCGAGGCCCTGAATCGGCGCGAGCAGATCGCCAGGCGCACGCACCAACGGGCGGAATCGGCGCGATATCGCCAGCAACGCGAGCAGGTGGAGAACGAGACCCCCTCGTAGATGCAAAAAGGCTGCGCCGCGGCGCAGCCTTCAGGCTTCTCGCTGAGGCGGCGGCTAGAGCTTGCCACCCATCTCGCGGACGAGGCTGCGCTCGTCGGGGAACCTGCCCGTCTCCAGCTTGGAGTACACCGGCGTTCCGTCCACGAGCACCTCGAAGGCGCCCCCCGAGGAGGGGACCAGAGCGACCTCACTGAGACCTGTCTTGTACGCGTCCAACACCTTTTGCGCCAAACTGGCGGCTCTTGGTAGGTACCCTCAAGACGTGCAGTACTTGATCTCGATCCTCTTGGCCACGGGACTCTCCTTTCCACTAGCGCGAACCAGGTTGCCGCTATCCTGGCACAAGGAGCGGAAGGTGTCAAGCAACAGATGAGCGTCCACGCATACGCGCGGCCCAGGCCCACGGGGCGTGCCAGGTTACAGGCTACAGGGCTCCACGCTGTGGGTTGAGAGGGTGCCATATGACACTCTCGCCCCTGTTCGGAGCTATCCGAACGCCTCGCTGAAGGCGAGGACGTAGCCGTTGGGATCCGCGATGCTGAACTGGCGGCGGCCGCCGAAATCGTGCACCTCCTGGACGATGATGGCGCCGCGCGCCACGAGTTCGCCAAAGAGGGGCTCGACGTCATCCACCAGTACGTACAGCACGACGCCGTTCCCCTTTTCCGCGATGAACGGCGCCGAGCTGGTGCCCAGGTCGATGGTGAACATGATGGCGACATCGCCGCACGACATCCCCACCCAGCGCGGCTCCCCCTCCTCGGGCCAGCGGAACTCCAGTGTGAACCCCAGCACGCCCTGGTAGTAGCCGATGGTGTCGGTGATGCTGCTCACCTGGAGCAGCGGCACGATTTTGGTCATGCGGTTGGCGTTCATCTGTCGGTTGGTGTTCGTCCGCCGGATGGTGTTCATCCGCTTTCACTCCGTTCACCCTGCATGGTGGTCACCGCGCGCCCCCGGTCCGCAGCCGATAGCTACGGCCGTCGGTGCTCAAGATAATGGTGCCGTCCCGGTCGGTGCGCAGCACGCGGGCGCCGTGGGCTTCGAGGCGCTCTAGCGTCGCCTGCGCGGGATGGCCAAAGCGGTTGTCGGCGCCCACGCTGATGACGGCCACCTCCGGCGCTACGGCGTCGAGAAGGGGCGCCGACGATGCGCCGGCGCTGCCGTGGTGCGACACCTTGAGGGCCGTGGCGTCGAGGGGCATCCCCGTCGCCAGGAGCGCCGCCTCGGTGGCGGCGTCGATGTCGCCCGTCAGCAGGATGCGACAGTTCCCGGCGACGATGCGCAGCACGATAGATGAGGCGTTGTCGTCCGCCGTCGGCCCGAGCGTCGCGCTTGCCGGCGGGTGGAGGACCTCGATCCTCGCACCCTCGCCGAGGGCGATCACGGCGCCGCGCGCCGCGCCGATCACCGGGATGCCCCGGGCGGAGAGCGCCTCTTGCCACGCGTCCTGGAGGGGCTCGCCCCCCGCCATGGGCCCCTGGATGACCTGGGCCACGTCGTAGCGCTCCACGACGCCCAGCAGGCCGGCGAGATGGTCTTGGTCGGCATGCGTCGCCACGACGAGATCGATGCGCCGCTGCCAGAAGGGCAGCGCCCGTCCGAGGCGCGCCGCCAGAAGCACGGGATCGGGTCCACCGTCCACGAGCACCGTGCGGCCGCCGGGTGTGCGCAACAGGATGGCGTCCCCCTGCCCCACGTCCAAAAAGTGGGCGTGGAACCCGCCGTCCGGCAACTGCACGACGATGATCCAGACGAGCAGCGTCGCCGCGCCGAGGGCCGCCACGGCGCGGCCGTCGCGCCAGATTCCCGCCAGCGAGGCGCGCACCCGCGCCCAGAGTTCGGGCCGTCGGCGCAGCGTCAGGGCGACCGCCGCCAGGGCATAGAGGCTCAGCACGACCACCCCGCCGGCCGGCGGCACGCGCACCGACGCCAGGGGTAGGCGCGCCAGCGCCTCCACCACCAGCGTGGTGTAGCGCAGGATCAGCCACAGCGGCGCGGCCATCAGCCGGCCCGCCGGCAGCCAGGCCGCCCCGATAGCCACGGCGCACACGCCTACGGGCATCACCACGCCCTGGAGGGGCAGCACCAGCGCGTTCGCCGGCAGCGAGACGATGGACACCTCGGCGAAATGATACCAGAGGACGGGCAGCGTGGCGAGTTGCGCCGCCGCCGTGGCGCCCAGAGCGCCGACCCCGGTGATCCAGAGGGGGGCCGGGGCGGCGTCCGCCGGGTCCGCCGGATCGTCCCGGCGTCGCGCCAACCACCGGTGGAGGGCCGGCAGCGCCACGAGCAGCCCCAGGGTGGCGGCAAAGGAGAGCTGAAAGCTGACGCTCCATAGGAGCAGGGGGTTGGCGACGGTCATGGCCAGCGTGGCGGCGGCCAGCGCCGTGAGGGGGTGACTCTTGCGCCCGACGAGCACCGCGCCGACGGCCAGCGCCCCCATGATCGCCGCGCGGCTCACCGGCGGCGAGAGCCCCACGAGGGCGGCGTAGAGCGCCACCGCGCCGAGGCTGGCCCACAGCGCCACCCAGCGATGCGCCAGTCGCCGGAAGGCCTGCTGCGCCAACTGGGCGACCACGGAAAAGTTGTAGCCGGATATGATCAGGATATGCGTGAGACCTGTGACGCGAAAGGCATCCGACAGGTCCTCGGGGAGGGCGTGCCCGACGCCCAGCAGGATGCCGGCCAGCAGGCCCGATTCGGGGCTGGGGACGAGGCGGTCGACCAGTGTGCGCAGGGCGTGCCTGAGGTCGAGGACGTACCGCATCGGCAGGAAGCGACCATCGGGCGGCAGGGACGCGAGGCGGGGGTAGCGAAGGAGGGAGTGGATGCCGTTCCCCGCCAGGTAGGCGCGATAGTCGAACCCGTCGAGTACTGGCGGGGTCTCCAGCCGCCCTGTGATGAGCAGGCGGTCGCCATAGGCGCGGGCGGGGTAATGGGGCGCGCTGACGATGGCACGCCCCCGCACGTTGCGCCAGGCGCCGTGCACCGCGACCGCCTCGGCGGTCACCACGAGCTGGGTGCCCGTGGCGCGCACGTCGGGGTCGGCGAAGACGCGCCCGCGCATCGTGATCTCGCCGTCGTTATAGTAGGCCAGGTGGGTCGGATCGATGATGGGTTGCGCCATGGCGTAGCGGATCCCGCCCAGGGTGGCGGCGAGGGCCAATAGCACGGGGAGGCGGGCCGCCGGCCGCGTGCGGCAGGCGACGAGTCCGGCAGCGAGCAGACCGGCCGCCACCAGCAGGGGCGGCCAGGTGGTGCCGGTAGCGTGGGCGAGGACGATGCCCGCCGTCCAAGCGAGACTCAGGTAGATCAGTGTCATGGTGCTTTGCGGGACGCGGGGGGCCCGAGGGCGCCCGGAGGACGCGGCCGTGCATCGGTCGCGAGTATACGATGTAGGTGGCGGCGCGTCCAGCGATTCTTGGCCCCCGCCCTCCAAGGTGGTATCATCCTAGACACGCATGAACGTCTATCTGACCGCATTGGGCTGCAAACTGAACCAGGCTGAGGTCGACGACCTCGCCCGGCGCTTTGCCCACGAGGGGCACCACGTGGTGGCCGATCCCGCGGAGGCGGATTGGGCGGTGGTGAACACCTGCGCCGTGACGCACGTGGCGGCGCGCAAGTCGCGCCAGCTGCTGCGCCAGCTCCGTCGGGCGCAGCCGGGCCTGCGCATTGCCGTCATCGGCTGCTATGGCGAGACCGACCCGACGGAGGCCGCCGCGTTGGCGGGGGTCGAGTGCGTCGTCCCCAACGCCGCAAAGGACGAGGTGGTGGCGCGGGTGCTGGCGCGGATGGAAAGCATCGGCGACGGGGCGGTCGTCGAGCCGTGCGCCCCAACGGCGATGCACGCGACCGCCGGCGGGCGCACGCGGACGTGCATCAAGATCCAGGACGGCTGCGACAACGTCTGTACCTATTGCGTCGTACGCCTCGCCCGGGGCGCCCAGCGCAGCCGGCCGCCGGAGGATGTCCTGGCCGACGTCGCGGCGCGGGTCGCCGAGGGGTACCGGGAGGTGGTGCTGACGGGGGTGCACATCGGCGCCTACGGGCGCGATAGTGCGCCGGGCGCCTCGCTGCCGCCGGAACGGGGCTGGTCGCTGGCGCGGCTCGTGGGGGAGGTGCTGAAGTCGGCGCCCCCCGCGCGGCTGCGGTTGTCGTCCATCGAGCCGTGGGACCTGACGCCCGATCTGCTGGCGCTGTGGGACGACCCCCGCCTTTGCCGGCACATTCACCTCCCGCTGCAGAGCGGCTGTGACGCCACGCTGCGGCGCATGGCGCGCCGTTACACCGCCGCCCAGTACCGCGAACTGGTGGTTGCGATCCGCGACCGCATCCCCGACGTCGCCCTCACCACTGACGTCATCGTCGGGTTTCCGGGCGAGACGGAGGCCGAGTTCCGGCAGAGTTCCGCCTTGATCGAGGAACTCGCCTTCTCGCGGCTGCACGTCTTTCGCTACTCGCCGCGGCCCGGCACCGCCGCCGGGTCGGCGCCCGACCCGGTGGCCCCGTCCGTGGCGCAGGCGCGCGGCCGGGCGCTGGCGCGCCTGGGGCGCGAGTCGGCGCTGCGCTACCATCGGCGCCTCATCGGGCGCGAGGTGACGGTGCTGTTCGAGGCCTCGCGCGAGGGACGTGAGAGGCGCACCTGGTCCGGGCTGACCGACACGTACGTGCGGGTGACGGCGCCGTCGGCGGACGGCCTCCACAACACCCTGCGACGCGTGCGCTGCGAGGGGGCCGACGCCAGTGGGGTGTGGGGGCGCATCGTCGACGAAGCGGACGCAGGGGGGCGGCCTTGAGAGCCCTGCGGGCGCACTCGAGCCCCGCGGGCGGCTGAAACGGCTCCAAGTAAAGGTTGTAGGGTCATAGTCAATGTGCTATAATGCCGAGGTAACTATGTGTAGAGAGGGGGTGCAGTTCAGTGATCGAGCTGAGCGTGTACTCTGTGTTGTATAGCTTGCTATCACGACATCGCGTCGTGCTTCTCAAAGAGAACGAGGGCGAGCGGTTCCTGCCCATCTGGGTGGGGATGTTCGAGTCAGAGGCGATCGCCATGCGTCTGCAGGGGGCGGCCGTGCCGCGGCCGTTGACTCACGACCTGCTCGCCAACATGGTGACGGAACTCGGCGGCACGCTGCAGTACATCGTGGTGAACGACCTGTCCGAGAGCACATTCTACGCTCGCATCGCCGTGGAGCGCGACGGTGAGACGCAGTTGGTGGATTCGCGCCCCAGTGATGCCATCGCCCTGGCCCTGCGCGCCCAGATCCCCATCTATGCCGAGGACGGCGTGATGGAAAAGGCTGGCATCGTCAGTTCTCCTGAGGTTCGCACCGAGGTGGCCGGCAAAGAAGACGAACTCGATGTCTTCCGCGACTTTGTCGATACGCTCGACCTAGACGACCTGGGAGACTGACTCCATGGCGATGGACCGTCTTCCCCCTCAGAATGTCGAGGCGGAGCAATCCGTCCTCGGCAGTCTGCTCATTGACCCCGATGCCATCATCAAGGTGGGGAGTTTCCTCAAGCCGGAGGACTTTTACCGCGAGTCGCACCAGATCGTCTACCAGGCGATCCTGACGCTACACGACCGTCGGCAGCCCGCCGATTTCGTGACGTTGGTGGACGAGCTGACGCGCCAGGAGCAACTCGACGCCGTCGGCGGCCCGGCCTATCTCACCTCTCTCATCAACCTGGTGCCGACCTCGGTGCACGTGGAACACTATGGGCGCATCGTGGAGCGCACCAGCGTGATGCGGCGGCTGATCAACGCCGCCGGCGAGATCGCCGCGCTGGCCTACGAGGAGCGCGAGGAGGTCGATGAGGTCATCGACCAGGCGGAGCGCATCCTCTTTGAGGTCTCGCAGCGCCGCGTGACCAAGTCGCTCACCCCGATTCGCGACATCATTCGCGAGTACTATGATCACATCGAGTTCCTGGTGGAGCACCGCGACGAGACGCTGGGGGTGCCCACCGGCTTTTCCGACCTGGACCGCCTGCTGGGCGGTTTGCAGCCCTCCGACCTGATCATCATCGCCGCGCGCCCGGGCGTGGGCAAGAGTAGCCTGGCCGTCTCCATGGCCGTGAACGCTGCCCTGAAGCACAATTCCGTGGTGGCCATGTTCACCCTCGAGATGTCGGCGGAGCAACTCGTGCAGCGCATGATCTCCGGCCACACCGGAATCGACTCACAGCGCCTGAGGCTGGGGCGTATCGAGGACCTAGAGTGGGAAAAGTTCACCCACGCCAGCAGCACCCTCTCGGAAGCGGCCATCTTTATCGATGACACCCCCTCCCCCTCGCCGATGGAGGTGCGCACCAAGGCGCGGCGCCTGGCCGCCGAGTACGATCTGGACCTCATCATCATCGACTACCTGCAGCTCATGCAGTCGGGCGACCGGCGCAACGAGAACCGCGTGCAAGAGATCTCGTACATTTCGCGTGCTCTCAAATCGTTGGCGCGAGAGCTGGGCGTGCCGGTGGTGGCCCTGTCGCAGCTCTCCCGCGCCGTCGAGTCGCGCCAGGACAAGCGGCCGGTGCTGTCGGACCTGCGGGAAAGTGGTTGCCTGACGGGCGATACTCTGGTGCAGGTAGAGGATGGGCGGCGCATCGCCATGCGTGACCTCGCCGAGCAAGAGTTGACGCCACGCGTGATGGCCCTGAATGAGGAGACGCTCAAGCTCGAGGCGATGCCCATGCGGCGGGCATGGTGCACCGGCGTCAAGCCGGTCTACCGCCTACGAACCGCCCTGGGGCGCGAGATTCGTGCCTCGGCCAACCACCCGTTCCTTACGATCGAGGGCTGGCGACGGTTGGATGCGTTGCGCGCTGGAGAAGACCATATCGCGGCGGTACGGTCATGGCGTGGACTAGGCGTTGGTGAAGCTACCTTGAGCGAAGAAGAGGCCGCTCTACTGGGGCATCTTCTTGGTGATGGCTGCACCTTGCCGCGGCACGCTATACAGTACACCACGAGCGAACGCGAGGTTGCCGAACTCGTATCGGAGCTGGCTGTGGCCGTGTTCGGAGACGCCATACAGCCACGCATCGAGCGGCAGATGCGGTGGTGGCAGGTGTTCCTCAGTGCAACCGAGCACCTGACTCACGGCACACGCAATCCGGTTGCTCGATGGTTGGATGACCTCGGTGCGTGGGGTAGTCGCTCCTTTGAAAAGCGTGTGCCCGCGGCTCTATTGTATCAGCCCCCCGACGTGGTGGCCCGTTTCCTGCGGCATCTGTGGGCTACCGATGGTACCCTTGGCGTCTTTGGCCGGACCAAGCCCCGCCCCATTGCCCAGTACGCGACGAGTAGTAGGGGGCTAGCTTTCGATGCGCAGCATCTCCTCCTGCGCTTGGGCATCAACGCCCGCGTGCGCCGAGTTCCTCAGAACAGGCGTGGTCGCGACCAGTGGCACGTGATGGTGACAGGAAGACCAGATCTCCTGGCGTTCGTCGACGTCGTTGGCGTGATCGAGCCACGGCTTGAGCGCGCCGATGCGATTCGTGCGTTCTATGAGATGCGCGGCCACAACACGAATCGTGATGTGATTCCAGCGCTCGCATGGTCGGCCCTCGTGGAGCCAGCTCGTCGGTCGGTGGGCATGAGCCAGCGGGAGATGCAGGCGTGCCTGGGCCAGCAGTATTGTGGCTCCACGCTGTACAAGGCGAATCTCAGTCGACAGCGAGCGGCACGAGTTGGGGATATTGTGCAGTCCGAACCCTTGCGGCGCCTAAGCACCAGTGACGTGTATTGGGATCGCGTCGTCGCCATCGAGCCCGATGGAGAGGAACCGGTGTACGATCTCGAGGTGCCGGGCCACCACAATTTCGTCGCCGGGGACCTAGTGGTGCACAACAGCATCGAGCAGGACGCGGACATCGTCATGTTTATCTACCGCGACGAGATGTACAACGAGGACTCGGAGCGGGCCCACATCGCCGATATCATCGTCGCCAAGCACCGCAACGGGCCCACGGACACGATCTCGCTGCGCTTTGATCCCAGCCTGACGCGTTTCGACGACCTGGCGCTGCGCAGCGTCGATGAAGATTATTTCGCGGATGATGGTTTTGGACTGGTATGAAGCCCTTTGCAGGATTCCCGGCAGGCAAGACACGTTTCACGCCCATACCGGACCTTTTCTACATCGAGTTGCTGCCGGCCATCGATGACCTGGCGGAACTCAAGCTGGTCCTGTTCATGTTCTGGGCCCTCAACCGGCAAAGCGGTTACCCCCGCTACATGACGATGGCGGAACTCGAGGCCGAGGGGGGGCTCCTGTCCGGCATGCCCACGGACGAGTGCTCCTCGCCCGTCGAGGCGCTGCACCGCGCCGCCGAGCGCGCCGTGGAGCACGGCATCCTGCTGCACCTCACCGTGGCCTCGGAGGAGCTGCAGACGGACTATTACTTTGTCAACACCCCCCAGGGGCGCAAGGCCGTGGAGCAGGTCAAGGCGGGCGAACTGATCCTCGAGAACACCGGTTTCGTGCGCGAGGCGTACGTCGAGCCGGAGCGCCCCCGCATCGTCGAGCTGTACGAGCAGAACATCGGGCTGCTCCAGCCCCTGCTGGCCGAGGAACTCGAGGAGGCGGAGCAGACCTATCCCGCTGATTGGATCTATGACGCGTTCAGGATCGCGGTAGAGAACAACGCCCGTAGCTGGCGCTATATCAAGAGCATCCTGGAGCGCTGGGCCAGGACGGGTAAAGATGACGGCAACCGGCCGTCACGGCGCGCCGAGGGTCGCCCGGCGAACGGCGCCTGGGGGCGGGAGCGATGACGTCACTGGACAAGTCCCTCGAGATGTCCACCGATCGCCAGGAGCCGACCGCCGTGGAGCCCTGCCCGATCTGTGGGGGCGCGGGGTTCGTGCGGCTCAAGGTGCCGGTGGGGCACCCGCTGTTCGGCAAAGCCGTGCCCTGTCGCTGCAAGCGCGACGAGATTCGCGAGCGGCGGCTGGAGCGCCTGCGCAAGGCGAGCAACCTCCGCTTCCTCACCCAGATGACGTTCGAGACCTTTCACACCCAGGACAGCGGCTCGCCGATGATCGCCGTGGCGCTGGAGGAGGCCCTCGATACGGCGCGGGCCTTTGCCGAGGACCCCGACGGGTGGCTGGTGTTCACCGGCTCCTATGGCACCGGCAAGACCCACCTGGCAGCGGCCATCGCCAACTATCGCCTGGAGCGCGGGCTGCCGGTGCTGTTCGTCGTTACCCCCGACCTGCTGGATTATCTCCGGGCCAGCTATGCGCCCAACAGCCCCGCCAGTTACGACGAGCGCTTTGAGCAGGTGCGCACCGTCGAGCTACTGGTGCTGGACGACCTGGGCACGCAGAACGCCACTCCCTGGGCCGCGGAAAAGCTCTACCAGCTCCTGAACTATCGCTACAACGCCGGCCTGCCTACCGTGATCACCACGAACCAGTCCATCGAGGCGATGGATCCGCGCCTGTCGTCGCGGCTGCGCCACGAGGGGCTGGTCACGATGGTGCCCATGTTCCAGCCGGACTATCGCGCGCGGACCGACGCCGAGGGGATCAGCCGCAAGCTCGAGACGTTCGGCAGCCTGAACCTCTATGAGGCGATGACGTTCGAGACCTTTTTCGATCGGCGGGGCGAGATCGAGCCGGCCCAGTCGGCGGGGCTGCACAAGACGGCGGCCTTTCTGGCGGACTATGCCGAGCATCCCACGAACTGGGTGCTCCTCCGCGGCGGTTACGGGGTCGGCAAGACGCACCTGGCCGCCGCCGTGGCCAACAAGGTCACGCGTAACGGGATGACGGCGCTCTTTGTGGTGGTGCCCGACCTGTTGGATCACCTGCGGGCCACCTTCCAGCCGGGGACGGCCGTCTCGTACGACCAGCGCTTCAACGAAGTGCGTCGTGCCATGCTCCTGGTGCTGGATGACCTCGGCTCGCAGAGCGCCACGCAGTGGGCCCAGGAGAAACTCTTCCAGATCCTGAACTACCGCTACGTGACCGGCCTCGCCACCGTCATCACCATTACGACGGACGGCTGGGAGCGGCTCGATGACCGCCTGCGCAGCCGCCTGCTGGACTCGGATCGCTGTGCCATCATCGACATCAACGTCCCCAGCTACCGCGGCAAAGCGACCGAGCCCAAAGCGCCCCGGCGGAGCACACGCCGTCGCATCTAGGGGCGACGCGGGCGGTATCGGAACGCTTTCGCCCCTTTCCACGTCTCACCGCCAAGGAGACCGCCAACCATGCACGCACGGTCGAGACGTACCCTCATGCGCCGCATCCTGCCGGCGTTGCTCGCCATCCTGCTCGTCCTCTGCGGCGTGGCCGCCCTGCGGCGCGACGCCATCCGGCACACGCTGGCTCACTGGACGGGGGAGGAGGAACTCGTCGAGCAGCTCAAGGGCACGGCCGCTCTGGCCCTGCTGCGCCTCACGCAGCGGCCGCCCGAGACCGACCCGCTGGCGCCCATCGTCCCCACGGGATTCTCCCCCTATGGCGTGAACACCTTTCTCGAGCAGGAGCCCGACCCGGAAAAGGTGGACCGCACCCTCGCCATGATCGCCGACGCCGGCTTTTCCTGGATTCGCCAGCAGTTCCCCTGGGAAGACATCGAGATCTCGGGCAAGGGCGACTTTTGGGACCACAAGTGGAACGTCAGCGCCTGGGCCAAGTACGACCGTATCGTGGACCTGGCGGAGGAGAACGGCCTGCAGATCATCGCCCGGCTCGACAATCCGCCGGCCTGGTCGCGCACCGTCGGCGACGCCGAGGGGTGGACGCTGGCGCCGCCCGACGACCCCGAAGACTATGGCGATTTCGTCTATGCCGTGGTGAGCCGCTACAAGGGGCGCATCCGCTACTATCAGATCTGGAACGAGCCGAACATCTTTCCCGAATGGGGCGACCAGCCGGCCGACCCGGCGGGCTACACGGAGCTGCTCCAGGTGGCCTATCGGCGCGCCAAGGAGGCCGATCCGGATTGCGTTATCATCAGCGCGGCGCTGGCACAGACCACCGAGGAGACGCCGCTCGAGTTCGGGCCCCGCAACCTGAGCGACCTCCTCTACCTGGAGGGGATGTACGCCGCCGGGGCGCAGGGCCATTTCGACGTCATGGGCGCCATGGTCTATGGCCTCTGGACGGGGCCGTATGACCTGCGCATGAGCCGTGACCGCGCCAACGTCTCGCGGGTGCAGCTGTTGCGCGAGATCATGGTGCGCCATGGCGACGCCACCAAGCCGATCTGGGCTGCCGAGGTGGGCTGGAACGCCCTGCCCGAGGATTTCGTGGGCGCTGCGACCTACGGCCGGGTGACGCCGGAATTGCAGGCGCGCTACGCCGTCGAGGCGTATCAGCGGGCCGCTCGCGAGTGGCCGTGGATGGGCGTGATGAACTACTGGTTCTTCCGCCGCCCCTCGGACGCCGAGCGCGACCAGGCCTGGTACTATTTTCGGATGGTCGAGCCCGAGTTCACCACCTTACCGGTCTATGACGCCCTGGTCGAGCTGGCGCACGAGCCCCCAGTGGCTTACATCGGCTTTCACCAGGAAGACCATCGGGCGCTGCGCTTTGACGGCGCCTGGGAGCGCGTGCCGGACGCCGCCGCGGTGGGGGGGGCGTATGCCCGCGGCGCCGCCGGCGCGTCACTGGAGGTGCCATTCGACGGCAACCGGCTGGCGCTGGTGCTGCGGGGCGCCGAGCCCCAGGGGCGCATCGAGGTGGAGGTGGACGGCCGGCCCGTCCACACGGAGCGCGTGTGGCAGGAGCCCCACACGGGCGCCCTGGCCGTCACCGTGGCGTGGCCTCGCGGCGCGGGCGCGCACCGCGCGACGATCCGCGTCGCCGAGGGGAGCCTGGACCTGGACGGCGTGATCGTGTGGCGCCAGCGGGCCGCCTGGGGGGCGTGGCTGCTGGCAGGGGTGGGGGTGATCATGGCGGGGTGGGCGCTGACGCGGGCGGTGCGCCTCCTCAGGGGAGGGCGCCGTGGCTAGCGCGGGCGCCGCGCGACGCCGAGAGGCGGCGGTGATCGCCGCCGTCCTGCTGTTGGCGTTGGGGCTACGCCTGTACCACCTGGACGCCCAGAGCCTGTGGAACGACGAGGGCACCAGCGTGGCGCTGGCCCAGCGCGACCTGGCCACCATCGCGCGCCATGCCTCGTACGACATCCATCCGCCGCTCTACTACTTCTTGCTGCACGGCTGGGTCGCCGTGGCGGGCACGAGCGAGGCGGCGGTGCGGTCGCTGTCGATGCTGGCGGGCGTGGCGCTGGTGGCAGGTGTCTGGGCGCTGGCGCGTCGGTTGGCGGGCCCGACCGTCGCGGCGCTCGCCGCGCTTCTGGCGGCGGTGGCCCCCTTCCAGGTGTACTATTCGCAGGAAGCGCGCATGTACATCTGGGCGGCGTTGTTCGCCCTGCTCGCGACCATCGCCTTCGAGCGGCTGCTGCGCGGCGGAGATCCGTTGACGCGAGCATCCCCTCCGTCGTCCCGAGCGTCCGCGAGGGACCTCGACGTACTGGACGCGACACCTGCCGCCGAGGACGGCGGCGCTCCGGAGCGCACGCTCGCGTCGTCGTCCCGAGCGTCCGCGAGGGACCTTGATGCGCTGGACGCGGCACCTGCAGCAGGGGGCGGCATCGCTCTGGGGCGAGTGGCGCCCACGGCGCTCTACGCCCTGGCGGCCATCGCCGCGATTTACAGCCACTACCTGGGCGCCACGGTGCTCGTGGCCCACAACCTCGCCTTCCTCGCCTGGTGGGCCTGGCGATGGCGGTCGCATCCTGAGGTGGCGCGAGGGGGGGCTTGGCGCGCCCTCACCGGCTGGGCGCTGCTGCAGGGGCTCATCGTCCTGGCGTACGTGCCGTGGCTGGCCGTGTCGGGGCGTTCGCTGCGCAACTGGCCGGCGGTGAGCGCCGATTTCTCGGTGGCGGCGATGCTGGGGGATGCGCTGCGCGTGTCGGTGTGGGGGCCCGCGGCCGAGGCGGGTCGGGCGGCCACCGCAGCGGCGCTGGGCGTGGCGGCGTTGGCGCTTCCGGGGGTGGTTGGGTTGCTGCTTGGGGACCTGACAGAGCAGGACAAGGTCCCGCACCATACCGTGGCTCCCTACACTCGGGGCAATGACGCGAGCGCGAGCTCCGGAGCGTCGTCCTCGGCGGGGGGTGACGTGTCCGGTGCGTCGAGGTCGCTCGCTACGCTCGGGACGACGACGCGAGCGCACGCTCCGGAGCGCCGCCGTCCTCGGCGGCAGGTGTCGCGTCCAGCGCATCGAGGTGCCTCGCTGACGCTCGGGACGACGGAGGGGACGCTCGGGACGGCGGAGGAGGCGCTAAGAGCTGCTACGCCGCGATGGTTCGGCGCGGTGTTGTTGGGGCTGTACCTGGTCACCCCCATCGCGCTCATGGCGCTGGCGTCGCTGGGGCGGCCGATGTACAAGACAAAGTTCGTGCTGCTGGCCACGCCGCCCCTCTATGTGCTGGTGGCCGCCGGCGCCGTGGCGTTGGGGCGCTGGGCGGCGCGGCTGACGCAGCGGCGCGTCGTGAGCGCCATGGTCATCGGCCTGGTGATGCTTGGGGCGCTGGCGCCCGCCGCCAAGGGGCTGGCGCGCGTCTACTGGGATGAAAGCACCTATCGCGACGACTATCGCGGCATGGCGGCGTACATCGCGGCCACCGCGGGGCCCAACGACGCCATCCTGATCAACGCCCCGTCCCAGGTCGAGACGTTCGGCTACTACTACCGGGGACCGCTCCCCTGGTATCCCCTCCCCCGGCAGCGCCCCATCGACGCCGAGGACGCGCGCGACGAACTCGAGGCGATGGCGGCGCGTCACGACCGCATCTATGCCGTGCTGTGGGCCACCAACGAGAGCGACCCCGAGCGCGTCATCGAGGGGTGGCTCGACGACCACGCCTTCAAGGCGATGGATCGCTGGTTCGGCGACGTGCGCCTGGCGATGTGGGCCATGCCGCGATCGACGGAGGGAGCGGTCGTCGAGCCCGCGGGATACGCGTTGGGTGACGCGTTGCGCCTCGATGGGTACAGCGTCCTCACCCCCGAGCCGACGGGGGGCGACGTGCTGCAAGTGGCGCTGCACTGGGAGGCGCTGGCGCCCGTGGGGGTGCGCTACAAGGTGTTCGTGCACCTGGTGGATGCCGCGGGCGTCATCGTGGCGCAGCGCGACAGCGAACCAGGCGGCGGGGCGCGCCTCACCACGGGCTGGGCGCCGGGGGAGGGGGTCACGGACCTCTACGGCCTGCTCATCCCGCCCGACACGCCGCCGGGGGATCACGTCCTGCGGGTGGGGATGTACGCCCTGGACGGTGGCGAGCGCCTGCCCGTGACCCTCGACGGCCAACCCATCGGGGACGCCATCGATCTGATGCGCCTGCACGTGGGAGAGGGAAATGGAACGCGGATGAACGCGGATTCCACGGATTGATGCGGATCAGAAGGAATGGATCAATGATCCGCGTGGATCCGCCGAATCCGCGTTCATCCGCGTTCTATTCCGTCTGAATCCGCTCGGGGTGGGTGTAGACCGTCATGCGGTTGCCACGGAGGTAACCTACCACCGTGAGGCCGAAATGCTCCGCCAGGCGCACCGCCAGCGCTGTGGGGGTCGAGACGGAGGCAAGCACCGGGATGCCCACCCGGATCACCTTGGTTACCATCTCGTAGCTCAGGCGCCCCGAGCAGAGGAGCATGGTGCCCTCCAGGGGGATGCCGCGCAGCAGGCAGTGCCCCACCGCCTTGTCCACGGCGTTGTGGCGCCCCACATCCTCACACACGATGATAGCGCGCCCATCGACGTCGCACAGGGCGGCGGCGTGCACCCCGCCCACCCCTTCATGCAGGTGTTGCCCGGAGCGCATGGCCGATGCCATGGCGCGCAGCGCCTCGGGGCGCACCCGCAAGCGACTGCTCACCTCGGGCAGGGGGATCTCGGCGCGATCCACGTCCACGGCGCCGCAGCCGGCGCGGATGAGGCGCACCACCTCCAGCCGCGCCTCGGGGCGCAGGGCGTCCGGGCGCACCGTCACGTCGATGCGGTTGCGTGACGTCATGGGTGGCGCCTCTTCCTCCGTGGAGATCTCCTCGCCCGGCGCCGGCAGGCCCTGGCCGCAGTGGTGGATCATGTGCACGGCGTCGAACGACGTCACGAGCCCCTCGCTGATCATGAACCCCGCCGCGAGTTCCTTCTCCATGCCGGGCAGGCGCATCAGCACGGCCACTTGGCGGTCGTTCACGTGCAACGCCAGGGGCTCCTCCTGCACCATGTGTATATCCTCGGCCGCGACGGCATCATCGGTGATGCGCCACACGCGCCATGGGGTGACGGGCCAGTCCTCGGGCGGTATCGATGTGTGCATACGGGTAACCTCGCTCAGCGCTAAACGAAAAGACGGACGTGCCGGAAGCGACACGTCCGCCCGTGATGGACGGTGGGTGGCGGCGCGGGACTAGTCCCGGCCGTAGATCCACCAGTACACGGCGCCCACGAACCCAGCACCACCGATGATATTGCCGATGGTCACCGGGAGCAAATTGGCGAACAGGAACTGGCCGAGCGTGACGCTCGCGCCGTTGAACATCCCCAGCGGGATAAAGAACATGTTGGCGATCGAGTGCTCCAGCCCCAGGGCGACAAAGGCCATGATGGGCCACCAGATGGCGAGGATCTTGCCGGCGATATTGTCGGCGGCGATGGCCATCCACACCGCCAGGCAGACGAGCCAGTTGCAGCCGATGCCGCGCAGCAGCGCCGGGAAGAAACCAATGTTCACCTTGGCCTCGGCGATGGCGGCGGAGGCTTCACCAACCGCTTGGCCCGCGGGCACGTTCACGTTGACGAGGCCGGTCCAGTAGGCCAGGAAGAGGGCCACGAACACCGAGCCGACAAAGTTGCCGATGTAGACAAACACCCAGTTGCGCAGCAGGGCGTTCCAGCGCGCGGCGCCGGTGAGGCAGGCGGGCGTAATGACACCGCAGTTGCCGGTGAATAGCTCTGACCCGGCGATGACCACCAGCATGAGGCCGACGGGAAAGACGCCACCGAACAGGAGCTTACCGAGGCCTGGGTTGGCCGCGTTCAGTTCCGGGCTGCCCCTGCCGACGACGATGGCCAGGAACCCGCCGAAGGCGATGAATGCGCCGGCCAGGAAGCCCATGACGAGCTGCTTGGGGATGGTGAGGTCCGCCTTGCCGCACCCGGCGGTGCAGGCGGCTTCTACGATAGCTTTCGGCGACTTGAATGGCATCTCACGTCTCCTTCGTTGGTTGGGCATAGCGATGGCGTGGCAACTATGATCGAGATACAGGCGGAGGGCCCTTCGCGACCCCGGTCGGCTATCAGCCTCTAGTCACCTCCTCTGTTCACCTGTTCACCGGATGGGCATCCGGTGCTGTCGCAATCTGGGCTCGCGTACCGCGTGGTGTATCTACCACGCGGTACGCGAGCCCATGTACCCGAAGGATTGTGCCGGCTCGAACGTCCGGTCGAGCCGATTTCCTCCTTGACTCAGGACCCGGCAGCCTCCAGCCGTTCCATGCGCTCCACTCGGACGGCGCAGGCCTTGTACTCGGGGATCTTGGCGATGGGGTCCAGCGCCGGGTTAGTAAGGAAGTTGGCGGCCGCCTCGGCAAAGTGGAAGGTCATAAAGACCACGCCCTTGTCCGGGCGCTCGACCACCTCGGCCTTGGCGATTACCTGGCCGCGCCGCGAGCAGACGTGCACCATCTCGCCGTCCTCGATGCCCAGAGCGCGGGCGTCCAGCGGATTGATCTCGACCAGCGCCTCGGGGTAGATCTCGTTCAGCCCCTTGGAGCGGCGCGTCATGGTGCCACCGTGAAAGTGGTACAGCACGCGCCCGGTAGTCAGGACCAGAGGGTACTCGGCGTCCGGTTGCTCTGCCGGCGGCAGCCACTCGACGGGCGAGAGCTTGCCCAGGCCGCGGCTGAACTGGGCCGCGTGCAGCACGGTGGTGCCGGGGTGCTCCGACGTTGGGCAGGGCCACTGCAGCCCCTGCTTCTCGATGCGGCTGTACTGGATGCCGGCATAGCTGGGGCTCAGGGCGTTGATCTCGGCCATGATCTCGGCCGTCGACGCGTACTGCCACCCGGCCCACGGGGCGGCATCGGCCGGCGCGCCGAGGCGCGCCTGGATGCGCCGCGCGAGGTCGCTGAGGACCATCCAGTCGGGGCGGGCGTTGCCCGGCGCCTGCAGCGCCTGGTGCACGCGCTGCACGCGTCGCTCCGTGTTGGTAAAGGTGCCATCCTTCTCGGCAAAGGCTGCGCCGGGGAGGATCACGTCGGCGTACGGGGTGGTCTCGCTGGGCGCGATCTCTTGTACCACGAGGAACTCGGTCTCGCTCAGCGCCTTGCGGGCGTGGTTGATGTCCGGGTCGGTCATACCGGGGTTCTCGCCCAGCACGAACAGGCCCTTGACCTCACCGCGCTCGGCGGCATTGAGCATGTCCATCACCGTTAACCCCGGACGCGTGCCGGAGGTACGGCCCCAGGCCGCCTCGAATTTCTTCTGGAGGTCCTCGCTGGCTACTGACTGGTAGGCGGTGTAGACGTTGGGCAGGCAGCCCATGTCGCAGGCGCCCTGGACGTTGTTCTGGCCGCGCAGCGGGTTCACACCGCCGCCGCGCACGCCCATATTGCCCAAGAGCATCTGCAGGTTGGCGCATGCCAGCACGTTCTGGTGGCCCGTGGTGTGCTGGGTGATGCCCATGGCGTACAGCAACGCGCCGGGGCGGTTGGCGGCCATCAGCCGGGCGGCCTCGCGGATATCCGCGGCGGGTACGCCGCTGATCTCTTCCACGACCTCGGGCGAGTACTTGGCCACCATGGCCCGCAGTTCCTCGAGCCCCTCGGTGCGCTGCTCCACGAACTCTTTGTCATAGAGCCCCTCGGTGAGGAGCACGTTGGCGAGGCCGTTCAGCAGCGCGATGTCGCTGCCGGGGCGGTGCTGCAGGTGCAGCACGGCATAGTCGGTCAGAGGGATCTTGCGCGGATCGGCGACGATCAGCTTGGCGCCGCGCTGCTTCACGGCCTGGCGCAGGCGCATGCCGATCACCGGATGGTTCTCGGTGGTGTTGGAGCCGATCACAAAGTAGCACTGGGCGTCCTCGGCGATGTCGTCGATCGAGTTCGTCATGGCGCCCGAGCCAAACGCAGTGACCAGACCGGTCACAGTGCAGCTGTGTCAAAGCCGGGCACAGTGATCGACATTGTTCGTGCCGAACAACCCCCTGGCCATCTTCTGGACGAGGTAATTCTCCTCGTTGGTGCACTTGGCCGAACTCAGAAAAGCGAGGGCGTCGGACCCATGCTTCTGGGCGATCTCGACAAAGCGGTCCGCGACGAGGTCCAGTGCCTCATCCCAGGTCGCCTCGACGAACTCGCCATCCTTCTTGATGAGGGGCGTGGTGTAGCGCTCCTCGCTGGCGACGTAATCCCAGCCAAAGCGTCCCTTGACGCAGGTCGATCCGTGGTTGGCGGCGCCATCCCAGACGGAATCCACCTCGACGATCTTGTTGTCTTTGACGCTGAGGTCCAGGGAGCAACCGACGCCGCAGTAGGGGCAGATGGTTTCGACGTGGTCCATCTCCCAAGAGCGCCCGGCGCACACGGCATCCTTGGGCACCAGCGCGCCGGTGGGGCAGAGGGCCACGCACATGCCGCAGAACTCGCACGGGGAATCGACCAGGCTGCCGTCGTAGGCCGTGCCCACCTTGGTGTCGAACCCGCGCTCTAGCAAGCCGATGGCCTCGACGCCGTTGATCTCGTCGCAGGCGCGGATGCAGCGGCGGCACAGGATGCACTTGTTATAGTCGCGCTGGATGAACGGGTTGGCATCCTGAATGGCGTACTCGTGCCGCATGCCGGGAAAGCGCGTTTCCTTGACGCCATACTCGTATGCCAGGTCCTGGAGTTCGCACTTGCCGGCGTTATCGCACGTCATGCAGTCGGTGGGATGATCGGAAAGGAGCAGCTCGAGCACAAAGCGCCGCGCCTCCACCGCCTTGGGCGACTTGGTATGAACCACCATTCCCTCGGACACGGGGAAGGTACAGGCGGGCTGCAGCGTGCGCTGGTTCTCCACCTCCACCAGGCAGACCCGGCAGGCGCCGATGGGCTTCAGCGCCGGATGGTCGCACAGGGTCGGGATGGGTACGCCCCCGAGCCGAGCCGCCTCGAGCACGGTATAGTTCCGGGGCGCTCGGATCTCCCTTCCGTCGATAGTGACACGTACATCTGGCATGACTGGGTTCCTCCAGTTCTAAGGAGTCACGATATCCACTGTGGCGCCGGCAACTCCAGGCTGTAACGTCTCAAGGCGGCAACTGCCCCCCATCATAGCAGGAATGATTCCGTAGTTCAATCCCCTGAGGGCCTTTCCGTACGAAAATCGTAGCGAATTTGCCTCGCAGAGACGCATTTCGTTTTCGTCCTGGGGCTCCGGCGGCCCGCCTCCTCGCGCCCAGACCAGGGGGCGCATGATCGATTCGTCGGCGCTGGATCGAGCTGGCTAAGGAACCCGCCGTCGGCGCCGGCTACGAGGCGTTCCCGATCCGAGCACGGGGTAGCCACCGGCCGCGCCCATTCCGGGCGCGGCCGGCCCTCAACCCGTCAGCCCGTCTCCTCGATATCGCACCGCAGGCAGCGCTTGCACTGCTCGCGGCAGATCCCCTCCTCCAGGCCGAGTTCCACCTCGCGCCAGTTGAGACGACGCGCGGCGGGCTCCTGTACGGGCATCTCGGCCCGCACGGCCTCGGCATAGTCTTCCATCACCCAGGTGAGGGGCGCCTCGGTATAGGCCAGCCACTCCTCCTTGGAGGAGGCGTAGCCCTTCTGCAGGTAGGCGTCGACGGCCATGGCCACCTCGTTGCCCTGAGCGACCGCCTCGACCACCGTCGCGGGGCCGAGCACGGCATCGCCGGCAGCGAACACGCCGGGCTTGGTGGAGCAATAGTCGCGCCCCACCTTGACCGTCGAGTTGCGGTTGAACTCGACGTCGCACCCATCGGCGCAGCTCACGTCGGTGCTCTGGCCGATGGCGGGGATGACGACGTCCACGGGGAGCACGAACTCGGAGCCATCGATGGGCACCGGTCGGCGCCGGGCGCTGTCGTCGAACTCGCCCAGATCCTGGCGGATCAGCTCCAGCCCACTCACGTGGCCGTTGCCGTCGCCGGTGATGCGTGTGGGGTTCACCAGGAAGTGGAGCTTGAGACCCTCCTCCACCGCCTCGCGCACCTCGAGGTCCTGGGCGGGCATCTCCTCGCGGGTGCGCCGGTACACCAGACTCACCTCGCTGGCGCCGAGGCGCATGGCGGTGCGGGCGGCGTCGATGGCGGTGTTGCCGCCACCCACCACGGCGACGCGCTTGCCCGCGAGGTCGGGCGCCTTGCCCAGGGCGACGTCCTGTAGGAACTCGGTGCCACCCATCATCCCCTCGAGGTCCTCGCCCGGCACGCGCATCGAACGGCTGATCTGCGCACCGATGGCGAGCACCACGGCGTTATAGCCGTCGCGCTCCAGGAGATCGTTGACGCCGAAATCGCGGCCCAGGCGCGAGTTGAGCTTGATCTCGACGCCGGCGCGCCGGATGTTGTCGATCTCCATGTTCAGGATGTCCTTGGGCAGGCGATACTCGGGGATGCCCACGGCCATCATGCCGCCGGCTACGGGCAGCGCCTCGTGCACCGTGACGTCATAGCCCCATTGGGCCAGGCGCAGCGCCGCCGTGAGGCCGGCCGGCCCGGAGCCGACGACGGCCACCTTCTGCCCCTTCTTGGCCTCCATGGTGGGTGGGGTCCATGGCTTTTCCATCTCGTGGTCGGCCATGTAGCGCTTGATCTGCCGGATCATCACCGGCTCGTCCAGCTCGCCGCGGCGGCAGCGCTGCTCGCAAAAGGCGGGGCACACGCGCCCGCACGCCAGGGCGAACGGGTTGCGCTCGCGATGGATCTCGAGCGCCTCGGCGTACTTGCCCTGGGCGACGAGCGACACGTAGGTGGGCACGTCGACCCCCGCCGGGCAGGCGTTGACGCACGGCGCCCGCACGAGGGCCTTGCAGACGCCCGCCGGGCAGCGCTTGTCGACCACGTGGGCCACGAACTCTTCGCGGAAGTAGCGCAGGGCGCTCCGGATGGGGCCGGGCGTGAGCTGGCCCAGGGCACAGATGGCGCCCTCCTCCATCCCCTTGGCGATCTCTTCGATGCGGTCGATGTCCTCCAGCGTGCCCTTGCCCTCGGTGATGCGCGTGAGGATCTCGAGCATGCGCTTGCCGCCCACGCGACAGGGCACGCACTTGCCGCACGATTCGGCCGTCGCAAAGGTGAGAAAGTACTTGCTGAACTCGACCATGCAGGTGTCTTCGTCGACGACGATCATGCCGCCGGAGCCCATCACCGCGCCGGCCTGGCGCAGCGAGTCAAAGTCGACGTTCAGGTTCAGGCCCGAGGCGGGCAGGCAACCGCCCAACGGACCGCCCGTCTGCACGGCTTTGAATTGCTTGCCGTCAGGGATGCCGCCGCCGATGTCAAAGATGATCTCGCCCATGGTGATGCCCATGGGGACCTCGACGAGGCCGGTGTTCTTGACCTTGCCGGTGAGGGCAAAGATGGCCGTTCCGGGGCTGCGCTGCGGGCCGATGCTGGCGAACCACTCGGCGCCGTTGGCGATGATCTGCGGGATGTTGGCATAGCTCTTGACGTTGTTGTTGTTCGTCGGTTTGCCCCACAGGCCCGAGACCGCCGGGAAGGGCGGGCGGGGCCGCGGCTCACCACGCTTGCCCTCGATGGACGCGATGAGCGCCGTCTCCTCGCCGCAGACAAAGGCGCCGGCCCCCTCCTTGATGTGCAGGAAAAAGCTGAAATCCGTGTCAAAGATGCGCTCCCCCAGCAGGCCATAGTCGGTGGCCTGCTGAATGGCGAGCAGCAGGCGCTGGATCGCCAGGGGGTACTCGGCGCGGCAGTAGATGAACCCCTCGCGGGCGCCGATGGCATAGGCCGCCACCGTCATCCCCTCGATGACCGAATGGGGGTCTCCCTCCAGGATGGAGCGGTCCATGAACGCGCCCGGGTCACCCTCGTCGGCGTTGCAGACGAGATACTTGATATCGCCGGGCGCCTTTTGCGTGAACTCCCACTTGAGGCCCGTGAGAAATCCTGCGCCGCCGCGACCACGCAGTCCCGCGCGCTTGACCTCATCGATGACGCCCTCCGGCGTCATGGTCGTGATGGCCTTGCCGAGGGCCTCGTACCCACCGCGGGCGATGTACTCGTCGATGCTCTCGGGGTTGATCAGGCCGCAGTTGCGCAGAGTGATGCGCAGCTGCTTGCCGTAGAAGGGGATGTCGCGGTAGAAGGGAACCGCCTGGTGCGTCATCGGCTCCTTGTAGGTGAGCCTCTCCACGACGCGCCCCTTGACCAGCGTCTCCTCGACGATCTCTGCGACATCCGACGCCTGGACCTGGCAGTAGAAAATGCCCTCGGGATATACGATCATCACCGGGCCCATGGCACAAAAGCCGCGGCAGCCGGTCTCCACCACGCGAACCTCGTTCTCGAGCCCGCGGCGAACCACCTCGGCCTGGAGCGATCCAATGACCGACTCGGAGCCCGACGCAGTGCATCCCGTGCCGCTACATACCAGGACGTTGGCCCGGTACAGGGAATCCGCCATGACACGTCCTCCTGGACTGTTATACAAAAGCCTGCTCGACGCTTGACGACGTGACGCGTCCGCCCCGTAGTAACGGCGGCACGGGCGCGCCCGGAGGAGCCTTGCGGCGCTAGCTGGACAGGCGACCAACCACCCAGTCTTCCACGATCTTGCCGTTCACGAGATGCTCCTCAATCAGGCGCGACACGCGATCGGTGGTGATGTTGCCGTACGTGACGCGCGGCTGCCCGGCCTGCTCGATATCGACGAGCGGCTCGCGGGCGCACATCCCGATGCAGCCCACCGTCTTGATGTGGGCCTCGATGTCGCGCTTGTGAAGCTCCTCGATGACGGCGTGCATCGTCTCGCGGGCGCCCGCCGCGATGCCACAGGTACCCATCCCGATGATGATGGTCGTGCCCGTCTCCACGCGGCTGGTGATCTCGTCCTGCACCTGCTCACGCAGTTTGCGCAGGTCCTCCAACGACTTGAGCCTTGGCATCTTTTCTCTCCTGTTACGGGTTGCGGGTTGTCGGTTGGTTGCAGGTGACAGGTTCCAGGTTAAAAGCTATGGCGGTCTGTCAACGCGCGCGGCCCCATATGCCCACAACGGCCAAGGGCCAATAGCCGTTCAGCTCCGGCCTTCGCTGGTCCTCTCATACAGCTCGGCGAACCCCTCGGCCAGGAACCCTTCCAACCATTCGCGCACGGCGGGGTGCGACAGCGGCACCCCTTGCAGCGCCTCGCGCATCTCGGCCGTGTCAAAGGCGAACTCGCGCCCGTCGACGCGGTGCTGGTAGCGCAGGTCGACCTCGCGGTCCGACAGCAGGGCCCCCAGCAGCGTGGCGCGCATGTCCCCCAGGGGAGCCCGGTCGATGTGGCTCCTTTGAAAGGCGGCGCGCAGCCGGGTGCCGACTCCGGATTGCGAGGCGATCGTCATGTCGCCGTTGCAGCGTCGGGCGGCGGCGCGCAAGAGCGGGATGCCCAACCCCACGTGACGCGTCGTGCGGGTGGTGTAAAAGGGATCGCCCACGCGGCGCAGCGTCTGGTCGTCCATCCCCCGACCGTTATCGACCACCTCAATGACCAACAGATCCTCTGCCGTGTCCTCGCGAATCGTCAGGTCGATGCGCGTGGCGCCGGCCTCAATAGCGTTCTCCAGCACATCGAGGATGTGCAACGCCAACTCGCGCACTAGGGCAACTCGCGAATCAGCTCCACGGCCTTCTCAGGGACCAGGCGACCGACGACCTGGTCGTTGATCACGGCCACGGGTGAAAGGCCGCACGATCCCAGGCAGTACACCACCTCCAGCGTGACGCGGTAATCGGGCGTCGTCTCGCCAGCCGCGACCCCCAACTCTTTCTCCAGCGCGGTGATGATCTTGGAAGCGCCGCGCACGTGGCAGGCGGTACCGTCGCACACGCGCACGGTGTTGCGCCCGCGCCGCTCGAGGTAGAACTGGGCGTAGAAGGTGGCCACACCATAGATCTGGCTCAGGGGAACGCCCAGGCCCCGGGAGATGTACCTGAGCACCTCCGGAGGCAGGTAGCCATAGATGTGCTGCGCCCTCTGCAGGACGGGGATGACGGCGCCCTTCTCCGAGCGGAACTGCTCGATAATTTCGTCGAGCGGGCTCATGTCGAGCGTTTCTTCGTCCACGATCTGTGTCTCTGCGACCACGTGCAGTTCCTCCTAGGCAGTCGTTGATGATATCGCGGCGGGCGCCGGTTAGGCCACCACACGCATTCGGCGGCCGGCCTCGCCACGGAAGGCCATCGCCAGTTCCTGTATCGTCGGCTCACACACGCGAAAGAGCGTGTCGGCCCGCATCTCACTCAGCCGATGCGCATCGCCCGAGACGATCACCGGCCTGTCGCCGATGAGGCGCCGGTCGATGGCGGCATCGATGCGCGTCAGCTCGACGGCGGCCAGCGCCAAGTCGGGGGGGATAAAGCCCAGGCTCCCGACGAGGCTGAAGGCCTGGCGGTTGACGTGCGCCGCGATGGTCAACCCCCCAAGGCACGCGACACCGGCCACCACCTCCTCGGCCGACAGCGATGTGGCCGTGAGGAGCAGTCGCCGGTTAGTGTACAGATACTCCCCCGTCTCGTCGATCACGAACTGGGCGCCGAACACGTCCTCGCGGTTCTCCAGCGGGGGCAGATGGGCGTACACGGTCTCCTGCCAGCCGAGCGCTTGATCCACCGTGTCAAAGAGACAGAGGATGTGCGCATCCTCGCGCGTCTGCACTTCCATGCCCGGCAGCACGGCCAGGTCGGTGCCCCGCGCCGCGGCGATCACGGCGGATGCGTTCTCGGCGGTGTTGTGATCGGTCACAGCGATGAGGCCGAGCCCGAGCGCCAACGCCTGTCGCACGATGAGGGGAGGGATCATCTCCACCTCAGCGCAGGGCGATACAACGGTGTGAAGGTGCAGGTCGCCCCAGATGGGGCGCGTCTCCGGCTGGTCGGGTGGGGGGCGGCGGCCGGCCATGGCCCGGCGTCAGCCGCTGATCCCGAGGCGGACCAGCTCGCCCACAACGCGATAGGTGCTGTGCGGCGTCAGCAGCGTAGGTATGCCGTTCTCGTTGGCCCGCTCCACCATCTCGTCGTCGGGCCGCATCCCCTCGGTGATGATCACGCACGCCAGGTTGAGCAGCGACGCCACCGCGACGACGTTGACGTGGGACTGCAGGGTGATCCACGCGTTCCCGGCGCTGGCCTTGGCCATGACGCAGCTCAACAGGTCGGAAGCATATCCCCCGGTGATCGGCTTGTCCAATCCATCAGCGCCCGCGACGACCTCCAATCCCAACGCCGAGATGATGTCGTGAACCGTCAAGTCAAACCTCCTTGCCGGTAGGGTCGATAGGGCCGTTGACCACCACGCGTTCGCTTTCGCGAACGCATTTACTGCAGGGAAAAGGTCAGCTCCAGGCGGGTTCCGACGCCCACCTCAGAGTTCAGCTTCATCTCGTCGGCGCAGGCCTTGATGTTGTTGAGCCCCATGCCGGCGCCAAAGCCCAGCTCGCGGATCCAATCCGGCGCTGTGGAGTAGCCGGGCTGCATCGCCTTCTCGATGTTCTCGATGCCGGGGCCAGTGTCCACCACCGTCAGGCGCATGCGCTGTGGCCGCACCTCGGCGATGATCTCGCCGCCATGGCTGTGGATCATCACGTTCGTCTCGGCCTCGTAGGTGGCCACGGCCACCCGGCGCACGATGCGCGGGTGGGCGCCCAGGCGCTCCAGCGCGCGCTTGAGCTTGCTCGAGGCCTCGCCGCCGTGCATAAAGTCCTGCGGCTTCACAAAGTAGCGCAGGATCAGGCCCGTCTGATCGGACTCGATATCCTCAAAGATGTGGCTGGCGCGGTAGCGCTGAATCTCCTCCGCGTGCCACTGCACCTCCATCTGGCGCAGGAGGCCACGCACGATGTCGCCCTGCGTCAGGATGCCGACGAGGTTCCCGTCGGCATCGACCACCGGAAAGCGTCCAAAGCCCAGGCGCGCAAAGAGGTTCACGGCGCTGACGACGGTGTCATCGGCGCGCACCGACTGCACCTCGCGCGTCATCTTGGCCCCGACGGTGGCGTCCAGTTCACCGTACTCCAGGGCGCGGATGACGTTCTCGATGCTGATCATGCCCACCATCACGCCGTCCTGCATGACGGGGACGCCCGAGATGCGCTTGGTGCGCAGCAACTCTTTGAGGTCCCGAATGGTGCAGTCCGGCGTCACCGTCGTGACGCTGCGCGTCATCACCTGCGCGATGGTAAGCTCGTAGATGAGTTCCTGAACCCGCGTGAGTTCCGCAGGCGTCTGACTCACGGCGCAACCCCCTGCTTGAGCACGGCGCGTCGTCACGCATCGCGCTGGTCTACTGGTCGTTCTCCTCGCCAAAGGCTTCGCGCCAGGTGCTCACCGCCAGGTCGAACAGGCCGCACCCCGGTAGGCCGGCCTGGTAGAGGCGGCCGCACGTCTCGTACATGGTGTAGCGCGAGGCGAGTAGGGGGATGCCCTTCTCCTCGGCGAGGGCTATCGTCTCCGGGGGTGGGTACTTGCCGCGCACGAAAACCACGGCCTGGATCCCCGCCATCTCGGCGGTGCGGATCACCTGGGGGTTCGTGAGGCCGGTGAGCAACAACGTGCCGGCGTGGGTGAACGCCAGGACGTCGCTCATGAGGTCAGCGCCGCAAGCCATCTCGATGGTCGCGCCGAGATCGATGCCGCGCGATATGGCCTTGCCGTGAATGGCCGCCAGCACTTCTTCCAAGGTCATCGCCGAGTCCCATGTCGCCATGATTCGATCTGCCGCGGGGTCCGGGGCCGAAGCGGAGCCGATGACACCCCTTAGCTTGTGAATTGTATCACATAGCCGGGGGGTGTCAAACACCCGCCGGATGGCGGGTCTGCCCACGATTTGGGGGGGTGGCGGGGCGCCGTACCCCGAGAACGCCTCCCGAATGTCCCCCACGGTGAGGCCGGGATGCCCGACGAGTGCCGTGGGGGACTTGGTCTGTTCGCGTCGATCCTCCCGACACGTTGGACAGGCCCCGCGCGGATGCGCATCGGTGGACGTCCGAGCGCCGATCGCATACTATCAAGTAGCCGGACCCTTCAGCCTCGGACCCACGGAGGATGCGCATGATGTCGCAACGGAAGCAAAAGTTGGAGCCCCTGCCGCTGCAGGACGTCGTGATCGAGGACCCCTTCTGGACGCCACGCTTGGAGACGAACCGCACCGCGACGCTACCCACGGAATACGAGCAGTGCCGCGTGACCGGCCGCATCGACGCCTGGCGGCTGGACTGGAAGCCGGGTGACCCGAACCCGCCGCACCACTTCTGGGACTCGGACATTGCCAAGTGGATCGAGGCGGCCGGGTACAGCCTCGCCACCCACCCCGACTCCGCTTTGGAGGAACGCGTGGACGCCGTGATAGACCTCATCGCGGCAGCGCAGCAGCCCGACGGCTACCTGAACATCCACTTTACGGTGGTGGAGCCGGAGAACCGCTGGCGCAACTTGCGCGACATGCACGAGCTGTACTGCGCCGGGCACCTCATCGAGGCGGCCGTGGCCTATTATCAGGGCACCGGCAAGCGCACCCTGCTCGACGTGCTGTGCCGCTATGCCGATTACATCGCGTCGGTGTTCGGCCCGGGGCCGGGGCAGAAGCGCGGCTACCCCGGGCACGAGGAGATCGAGCTAGCCCTCGTCAAGCTGTATCGAGCCACCGGCGAGCGCCGCTACCTCGATCTGGCCACGTTCTTTATCGACGAGCGCGGGACCCAGCCCCACTACTATGACATCGAGGCGCGGGAGCGGGGCGACGACCCCGCCGC
>JAXGNH010000028.1:0-42148 GCA_040768165.1 Anaerolineae bacterium | reverse complement strand
CCGTGTCCACCGAGCCCACCGCCTCCCCCGCCGCCCGCAGGATGCCGGTGATGAGGCGCGAGGTGGTGGTCTTGCCGTCGGTGCCCGTGACGCCGATGACGCGCAGCCTTCGCCCCGGGTAGCCGTGCAGCGCCGCCTGCAGGCGGGCAAACGCCTCGCGGGCGCTAGCCACCACGGCCGTGGGCACCCCCTCGAGTTCCGGCAGAGGGCGCTCCACCACGCACGCCACCGCGCCGGCCCGCAGCGCATCGGGGATAAAGCGGTGGCCGTCCACGCTCACGCCCGACACGGCGACGAAAAGGTCGCCCGGCCGCACCTGGCGCGAGTCGCACACCACGTTGCCCACATCGAGCGGCCGCCAGTGGCGCCATTCGGCGTGGGGGAGGGCGTCTTGAAGATCGTGAGAGGATAGCATCGTCATCCACGTTGAGGGTTCTGCTTCGGGCTCACCGGCTCGCAAGGCCTACCGTGATGGGGTAGGGCGCGCACGCCGGTGCGCGCCGCTCGGGTCACTCGTGCTCCTTACCATCCGCCAGGCAATCCTCCTCCTGAAGCATCTCGATGACCTCTTTGAGATTCGCCTGCAGCTCGTCGAGACTTTCCGCCTGAGAATGGGTAACGGGAAAGCGCGGCACGTAACCCACGTATAGGTTCGTGTCCGGACACTTTTCCACGACGGCCGTATACGCCTGCATTGCCTATTCCTCCTGAAGAGGCTGTACAACGCTCCCGATATGCACTCTGGGGCGCCCACTCCCATCAGAGTACCTCCAGGATGTGCGTTTCTCTCGATCCATCCACGAATAGACGATTCTGCGCTTTACCCGTCGCGAATACGAACTCGGTCCTCCTCAACAATCCACAGGCGCCCCCGAACCCGTTCGGTACGGAGGAGTTCAGCGACTTGGGCGATGACGTCAGTAACGTGGGCTTTGTCCTGATACCTTAGGCGCATGACAATGTAGCCAGCGGTATCTTTCGGCCGGTACTGCCGGATATTGGCCAAGTCAGTATCAAGTGTGATGAGAGCCCTATCCTCGTCCTGGCAGACGAGAGTCAACTCCATATCCGAGGCGCCACTGAGCTGTTGGTCCTGGACATGCAGCGCGTCATAACCCGCCATCACCAACAGGCGAGCAGCGTCTAGGGGCAAGTTCTCGTCGACTTTGCGCATTTCTGTAGCTAGACGGGCAAAGCGATGACGCGCTCTCGGGCCAGGTCCGCCGCATAGGCGATCACTGCTTGCACCGCGTCGCGCGTCAATGAGGGATAGCTCGCGAGTATCTCATCCAGCGTCAGTCCACTGGCCAGATTGTCCAGGACCACCGAGACCATGATACGGGTGCCCTTGACACAGGCCTGGCCGTGGCAGATGTTTGGATCAAATACGATATAGTCTTGCCAGCGCATAGTCCCTCCATCAGGGTGACGCCGACTCATCGGGCGGCTCCAAACCAAAAGGCACCCTTCCACGGCCTCACACAGGTTGCTGAAGAGTTCCTCGAGGTCCTCCCCCTGCGCACACAGCCGGGATGGCCGGGGCCTTGGCCCAGCAGCCGCCCTCTTCCGCTGCATGAACGGTAGCGACAAGCTCATAGCCGCATTATAGGGCAATCCCCTGCGCCGACCAAGGGGCGAGAACGTCTGGATCGCGAAAGCACGAAGTAGGCGAAAGGCGCGAAAGGTGCGTGCGTCAAAGGTCGGCCATACGTTGATGGGAGGCCTT
Organism: Anaerolineae bacterium; assembly: GCA_040768165.1. GTDB lineage: Bacteria > Chloroflexota > Anaerolineae > UBA1429 > UBA1429 > DUUT01. The sequence continues at coordinate 40,422 of JAXGNH010000028.1, read as the reverse complement.
TGATGGCAAGGCCTTTCGCGCCTTTCGCGAGCTTGCGTGCTTTCGCGATCCAGGCGCCTCCCGCATAGCAGAACGGCCCCGCGGCGAACGCCGCGGGGCCGCTACATCCCTTACAACTGTGCGCCTAAGCCTCGATCTCCAGGTGCAGCCCGCCGATGACCAGCTTGCGGCGCTTGGCCTGCCCCTTGACGTCGTGCTCGCGCACCGCCGCCTGGTACGACACGAGCTTTTCCAGGGCAACGGTCCAGGCGCCCGATTCCACCGCCGCGTGCACAAACCCCGTGCGCTCGATGCGGATCGCCCCCTCGGCAGGGCAGACGTTCTCGCACGCCCCGCAGAACAGGCAGAACCGCCGGTCCACCGCCACCTCGCTGCCGTCGTAGGTGATGGCGTTCGTCGGGCAGACGTCGACGCAAGCCTGGCACCCGGCAGGACACAGCGAGACGTTCAGCCGCGCAAACCCGCGGTACGGCTTGGTGACGGCAAAGCCGCCCTTGGGCCCCTCTTCCATACAGCGCGTGCAGTTGATGCATTTCTCATCATCCACCTGCACGTCGCGCACGGCGGTCACCTGGCCGGCGGCGTCGCGCGTTACCTCGGCGCTGATCGCCCCCACCGGGCAGTCGTCGATGTACGCCACGTCGGTGCTAGCGCTGCACGCCGCCTGATCCACGACGTTGGCGCGCGTCAGCACGGGAAAGGCATCGCCCTTGAGCACGGGGATCTCGGGCTGGTCGTTCACCGTCATCGACAGAGCGTGGGTGGGGCAGAGCACGACGCACTCGCCGCAAAAGTTGCACAGCCTGGGGTCGATGTCGACCCGCGGCTGCTCCGCGAGGCGCCCCTCGGCCAGCACCGGCTCGCTCAGCGCGATCGCCTCGCGCGGACAGACGACCTGGCAGATGCGGCAGCCGCAGCACGCCTCGTGGTCGGCCACCAGCTCGTAGCGCCGCGTGATCATGGGGCGCAGCAGGGTGAGCGCCTGCGGTGTATCTGTTTTCTGCGTGGTTCCTCGGCCCATCTTATGCCTCCTGCGCCATGGTCGAGCAGACCGGCTCGAGCCGTACGGCGCAGACCTTGTACTCGGGAATCCCCGACTTGGGATCGAGCGCCTTGTTCGTCAATGCATTGGCCGCGGCCTCGGCAAAGTGGAACGGCGCGAACACCACCCCTTCGGGAACGCGTCGCGTGATCCAGGCCCGCACCTCGATCTGGCCGCGCCGGCTGCTGAGCCGCACCCAGCCTGACTTGCCGATGCCCAACCGCTCGGCGTCCGCCGGGTTGATCTCGGCGTACCCCTCGGGCACCTCCTGGTGCAGCTTTTCCGTGCGGCGCGTCATCGTGCCGGTGTGCCAGTGGAAGGCCATGCGACCGGTGGTCAGGAGGAACGGGTACTCTTCGTCCGTCTCCTCCGCCGGCGGCTGGTACTCGGCCGGCACAAAGGCCCCGAGCCCCCTCGAGAACTTTTCCTTGTGGAGGTACGGCGTCCCGGGGTGGTCGGCCGTCGGGCAGGGCCACTGCAGGCATCCCAGCGCGTCCAGGCGCTCCCACGAGATGCCGCCATAGATGGGCGTCAGGGCGCTCATCTCGGCCGCGATCTCGCACGGCTGGGCATAGTCCCATCCTGCGTAGGGGGCGTCGCACGCGGGACCCAGCTCCGCCCGCATCCGCTGGGCCAGGTCGGCGACGATCTGCCAGTCGGGCCGGCTGTCCCCCAGCGGGTCGATGGCGCGGCGGAAGCGCTGCACGCGCCGATCGGTGGCCGTAAAGGTGCCGTCCTTCTCCACCCAGCTGGACGCCGGCAACACCACGTCGGCGTACTCGGCCGTCTCGGAGAAGAACACGTCACTCACCACGACAAAGTCGAGCGCCTCGAGCCCGCGGCGCACGTGCCCGCTGTCCGGGTCCGAGACCACCGGGTTCTCGCCCATGATGTACATCGCCCGCAGCTCGCCGCCGATGGCAGCGTCCATCATGCGCGTGAGCGTCCGTCCCGGGGCGAGGCCGGCGGTGCGGCCCCAGGCCTGCTCGAACTTGGCCCTCAAGTCCTCGTTCGCCACGCTCTGGTAGCCGGGGTAGACGTTGACGAGGCAGCCGGCGTCGCAGGCGCCCTGCACGTTGTTCTGGCCTCGCAGGGGGTTCACGCCCGTCCCCGGCTTGCCGACGTTGCCCGTCAGCATCGCCAGGTTGGCGCACGACATGACGTTATCCGTGCCCGTCACGTGCTGCGTGATGCCCATGGCATAGACGATGGCCGATCGGCCGGACTGCGCATAGATGCGCGCCGCCTGCCGCAGGCCCTCGGCCGGGATGCCGGAGACCTCTTCCACGTACTCGGGCGTATACGCCTTCACCATCTCGGCCAGCACCTCGAACCCCTCGGTGCGTGACGCTATAAAGGCCTTGTCCTCCAGCCCCTCCGCCAGGATGACGTGCATCAGGCCGTTGAGCCAGGCGACGTCCGTCCCGGGGCGCGGACGCAGGTGCAGAGAAGCGAACTGCGCCATGGGGATATTACGCGGATCAATAACGATAAGCTTGGCGCCCTTTTCGGCGGCTCGCAGGATATACGAGGCCACCAGGGGGTGCGCCTCCATGGTGTTCGAACCGGTGACCAAGATACAGGCTGACTCGCCCAACTCGGGGATCGAGTTGGTCATGGCGCCACTCCCAAACGTTGCGGCCAGACCGGCCACAGTGGGAGCGTGTCAAAGACGCGCGCAGTGGTCGACGTTGTTCGTTCCGACCACCCCTCGCGCCAGCTTTTGCAGGAGATAGTTCTCCTCGTTGGAGCACTTGGCCGAGGCCAGGAAGGCCAACGCGTCGGGGCCCGACGCGCGCGCGTACCCGGCCAGCTTGTCGCTCACCAGGTCGAGCGCCTCATCCCAGCTCGCGGGCTCAAAGCGGCCGTTGCGCTTGATGAGCGGCGTGGTGAGACGATCGGGGTGCTCCACGAACTCGGTCGCATTCCATCCCTTGGCGCACAATTGCCCCTGAGAGACCGGGTGGGAGCGCGCGGGCAGCACGCCGGCCAGGCGCCCGTCCATGACCTGCACGTTCAGCCCGCAGCCAGCGCCGCAGTAGATGCAGACCGTTCCCACGCTTTGGTATGATAGCTTCACGACGTTCGCCTCCTAGGCGCTCAGGAACACGGGCGGATTGCCGGTGCGCTGTGCTCCCGCCTCGTAGCCAAATCCTTCCTTGACCTCGCGACGCAAGAGGCTGTAGAGGATCGAGAGCGGGATATCCGCGGGGCACGCCAACTCGCAGGCGTGACACTCGACGCACTTGCCCGCGCCAGCCGTATGTAGCGCCTTGATGAGGTGGAACGTGGGGAACGCCACGGGCAGCCGCCCGCGCGCCACCCAGGTGGGCTCCTCCATGGCGCACTTTTCGCAGAAGCAGAGCGGGCACACGTCGCGGCAGCCGTAGCACTTCATGCACTTGGCGAACTGCCGCTGCCAGAAGGCCAGCCGCTCCTCGCGCGTCTTGGTGGCCATGAACTCGGCCAACACCGCATCCTCCACGCTCTCGGCGGGTTCACCCACGGCCACGGCGGTGGGATACGGCTGGGCGCAGCGACACTCTGCGGCCTCCTCAGGGGTACACGCCAACCCGATCACCGTCACGTGGTCGGGATCGACCTGCTTCCAGTTGTACAGCTCCACCAGCGAGCGCTCGTCGCAGCCCCGCGCCACGACGCCGATGTGCGCCTCCGGATAGCGCTTTAGGATCTCGCGCACCGTCAGGGCGAGGGGGTAGCGCGGCTCCAGCACCAGCGAGCCGAGGTCGTCGCCCGGCTGAAAGAGATGCGGTGCCACGTTGGCATGCTCGACAGAGAGCGCCACCACGCCGTCCAGCGTTTCCAGCGCGGCCGCCACGGCTTGTCTGACTTGATCCAGGAGCATGTGGCTACTCTCCATCATCCTTCACCTCGGGGCGCCGTCGCCGCGCTCGGATACGCCGGCACCTCGCCGCGATACCCCGGGACATCGCCCCAGTGCACCGGCGCCAGGGCATTGGCGTCGGCGGCCAGTTTGTCCAGGAGGGCGGGGAAGCGCCCGCGATCCAGCGCGCCGATCCAGGCGAACTGCACGCGCTCGGGCTCCAACCCCAGCAGGTCCAGCAGGCCGCCCACCACCTCGGCGCGCCCCTGCTCGAGGGCGTTGCCGTGCTTGTAGTGGCACTCGTCCGTCTTGCAGCCCACCACCAGCACGGCGTCATAGCCCTGCATGAGCGCCGTGGTGAGGAAGGTGGGCGTCACGCGCCCGCTGCAGGGGACGTTCACCACCCGGACCCCCGGGGGGGGGTTCTGGGCCACGTCCCAATCCGTCGTGGCATGGAGGCACCAGTTGCAGACGATGGCCAGCGCCCCACGCGCCGGCTGCCGGCGCAGCGCGGCGATGTCTTGGCTGACGACCTGGTCGCTGATCCCCTCGACAGAGATCGACGAGGAGAGGCACACCGAGTTACAGATGCCGCACCCCATGCAGAGGTTGGCATCCACTTGGGCGGCGAGCTTGCCCGTCCCATTGGAAGCCACTTCCTTGGAGGCCACCTCCTCGATATGGATCGCCTCGTAGGGGCAAGCCGCCGCGCACAGCCCGCACGCGATGCAGCTCTCGGTATCCACGCGCGCCGCCGCGCCAGGGCGTTCGTATCCCTCGCGGATGGCGATGTTGCGGATCGCCTTCATCACGTCCGAGATATGGATCTGCTTGGGGCAACGCGGATAGCAGGCGTCGCAGGCCGAGCACTGCCAGACCTCGGCGCTGGAGAGCACCGCCTCGCGCATGCCCAAGCCCGCGCGCCGCAGCACCAGGCGCGGGTTGAAGGCCGGCTCGTAGCGGCGCACCAGGCACGTGGCGGCGCAGGTGCCGCACGACCAGCACGTCAGGAGGTGTTCGCCGCCGGGCTCTGCCAGGATCTCCTCGACAAAGCCATGATCGAGTCGCTGTGACTTGATCACGCCAGCACCTCCTCTTCCTCCAGCATCTCGGCCATCCCGGGCACCGTCGCCCAGCGCTTCAGGCGCCTGGCGATCTCGGGGCGGGCCTTGGCCGTCTCCTCGCGGAGGGTCTCCTTGTCCAGGGTGGCGAGCTTGTCGTCCATCTCGGTGATCACGCGGGCGTACTTTTCGCCCTCGGCCGCCGAGATCCACTCCACCCGGAAGCGCTCGGGGTTGATGCCCATGCGCTCGAGGGCGCGCGGGATGCGGTCAAAGCGCTTGGCCGCCACCTGCTGGCCGGAGATATAGTGGCAGTCCTGCGGGTGGCAACCCGAGACCAACACCATCCCCGCCCCGCGGCGGAACGCCTCGAGGATGAAATCCTGGTCCATGCGCGCCGAGCACATCACGCGGATGCCGCGCGAGGTCGAGGGGTACTCAAAGTGGCTCGTGCCGGCGTTGTCGGCGCCGCCATAGCTGCACCAGTGGCACATGAACGCCAGGATCTTTTCCTCGGGCTTGTCCTTGAGGAGTTCCTGGAGCTGTGCCACGATCTGCGCGTCGGTAAAGTGATCCTGCGAGATGGCGTCGTGCGGGCACTCGGCCACGCAGCCACCGCAGCCGTGGCACTTGGCCTGGGTGATCTGCGCCGGCTGCCCCTGCACCACGGTGATGGCGCCATAGGGGCAGGCGTTGGCGCACACGCCGCACTTGCGCCCCTGGGCGCTGACGCAGCGGTCGGCCCACACCCGCGCCACGATGGGCTCGATCTCCCAGCTATCGGAGAGGAGCACCCGCGCCGCGCGCGACGCCGCCGCGCTTCCCTGGGCCACGCTGGCGGGGATGTCCTTGGGCCCCTGCACTGCGCCGGCCAGGAACACGCCGTCAGTAGGCGAATCCACCGGCCGCAGCTTGGGGTGATACTCCATGTAGAAACCACCGGGGCTGCGCGACAGGGTCAGCGTCGAGGCCAGCGCCTCCGAGTCGAGCCGCGGGATGGCGGCCGACGAGAGGCTCACCACCTCAGCCTCCAGCTCGATGACCTCGCCCAGCGCCTGGTCCTCCGCCTCGATGTAGAGGTTGTGGGTCACCGGGTCCTCGGTGATCTGCGAGGGGCGCCCCTGGACGAAGCGGATGCCCATCTCGCGGGCCCGGTTGTAGAACTCTTCATAGCCCTTGGCCGGCGTGCGGATGTCCATGTAAAAGATGGTGATATCCATGTCATGGTTCATCTGCTTCAGCAGCAGGGCATTCTTGATGGTGTACATGCAGCAAAAGCCGGAGCAGTACTCGTTGTAGCGAGCGTCGCGTGACCCGACGCACTGGATCATCGCCACGCTCTTGGGCGCGGCGCCGTCCGACGGTCGCACCAGCCGGCCCACCGTGGGCCCGGCCGAGTTCGCCAGGCGCTCCAGCTCCATGGCCGTGATCACGTTGGGATAGACGCCATAGCCGTACTCGGGGATCACCGTGGGGTCGAACGACTCGAACCCCGTGGCGACGACGATGGAGCCCACGTCCAGGTCCAGCGTCTCCGGCTCCTGGCTGAAATCGATGGCATCCAGCTTGCCACAGGCCGAGACGCACTTGTAGCAGTGGATGCAGTTATCCATGTCGATGGCATAGATCAGGGGCACGGCCTGCCCGTGGGGCACATCGATCGCCTTGCGCGGGGCGATGTCCAACTCAAAGCCGTTGGGCACCTCGATGGGACAGGCTTGGGCGCACTCGCCACAGCCGTTGCATCGGTCCTCCAGCACGTAGCGAGGCTTTTTCGTAACATCAACGCGAAAGTTGCCGATATAACCGTCGACCCGCTCCACCTCGGAGTAGGCCAGCACCTCAACCTTGGGATGACGCGCCGCGTCAACCATCTTGGGGGCGAGAATTCAAATAGAACAGTCCATGGTGGGGAACGTCTTGTTCAACTGCGCCATCGTTCCCCCGATGGACAACTCTTTCTCGACCAGGTAGGTGGGAATCTGCATATCGGCCAGGTCAAGGGCCGCGCTGATGCCGGCCACGCCGCCGCCGATCACCATAGCCTTCTTGGTGACGGGGACGGTGATGGTGCGCAGGGGCGCCGCGTGGCGAACCTTGGCCACCGACGCCGCCACCATCTCCTTCGCCTTGAGCAAGGCGCCCTCGGGGTCGTGGGCGTGGACCCAGGTGTCCTGCTCGCGGATGTTGGTCATCTCCATCAGGAACGGGTTGAGCCCCGCCTCGGCCACGCACGCCCGGAAGGTCGGCTCGTGCATGCGCACGCTGCACGCCGCGACGACGATCCGGTTCAGCTTGTGCGTCAGGATGTCCTGGCGGATCAGGTTCTGCCCGGGGTCGCCGCACATGTACAGGTTGTCGCGCGCCAGTACCACGTCGGGCAGGCCCTTGGCAAACTCGGCCACTGCGGCCGGGTCGATCACGCCCCCGATGTTGGAACCGCAACTGCAGACGTAGACGCCCACCCGCAGTTCGTCATGGTCACTCATAGATTGCTCCTACAACGGCCAGATGGCTGCGAAATGAAGTGCATTTCGCGAAATCCACTTCATTTCGTGAAATGACGAAACGCAAGTCGTTTCGCTGCATTTCGGCAGATGCCGAGTCCCAAAGGCAGACAGAAGCCGGCCCCGTGGAGCGCTCATCCTCGGGGCCGGCTCGCCGTCACTCCTCGGCCAACAATTCCTCGAACAGGCGAGCCACGACCTCGCGCCGTGCCTGCTGGCGCAGCACCTCGGGCGTGGCGAGAACCAGCGCATCCTTGGGACAGAACTGCACGCAGCGCGGGCCCTCGGGCTGGTCCTCGCACAGGTTGCAGATCTCGGCGTTGCGGGTGGCGGGATTGAGCACCACGGCGCCGAAATCGCACGCCTCCACGCACCAACCGCAGCCGTCGCATTTGTCCTCGTCCACCAGGATGGCGCCGTTCTTTTCCGAGCGCGTCAGCGCGTCGCGCGGGCAGGCCGTGATGCAGGGCGCGTCGGCGCACAGCCGGCAGGTGATCGCCGTCATGGTGATGGGCTCGATGCGCACCACGCGAATGCGCGACAGGCTGGGATCGAACGCGCCGGTCTTGGTGGCTGAGCAGGCGTACTCGCACATGCGGCAGCCGATGCACTTGGTCGGATCACAGATTACGTGCTGGTAACCCTGCGTCGCCATCAGTTGGCCTCCTCGCTGGCAGCCGCCTCGGCACTCGCGGGGATCGACATCACGCCGTTATCGACGCCCACGTCCTCGGCAATATCTTCGAGCCCCAGCTCAATCAACTTGGATTTGGGGATCAGCCCCTCGTTCGTCCAACCGCGCGCCTGGTAATAGTCATCGATCTCCATGCGTAGTTCGTCTTCGGTGATGAACACGCCCTTGCCCGGGCCAGAGGGCATCGGGTCGTGGAGACAGCGGCCAGGCAGCCAGTCGTCGGCCTTGGTCCACCCCTCGCGGATGTTGAACGCCTTCTTTAGCGTCCACACGCGCTCGCCGGTCGCCTTGAGTTCCTCCGCCGTCAGAGGAATGCCGGTGGCCATGGTGTAGATGCGCGCCGCGTCGGCGAAAAAGTCGTCAAAGCAGTTGCGCAGGAACTTGCACAGCACCAGCGAGTCAAAGACCGCCGCGTACTCTTCCTTCTCCTTGGCAATCTTGCCGCGCCCGGGCTCGACGGTGAAGCGATTGACCTCGCCCTTGACGTCGGCCTCGTAGGCCAGGGAGCGGTTGTGGCACGGCCCGCGGGTGCCCACGGCCAGGCCCATGGCAAAGGTCTTCATGCCGCGCACGTCATAGCCCGGCATCTCGAGGCCCTTCACCTGCATGGCAAAATGCTCGCTCCCCTTGCCCACCTTCGCCGAGGCGCGCTTGGTGCCCTCGGCGAGCAGGTCGCCGATCCCCTCGCGCTTGGCGATCTTTTCCACCAGGGCGGCGGCCGCCTCGTCGTTGCCGAACTTGAGTTCGAGGCCGTCGCAATCCTCCTTGCTGAGGATGCCGCGCTCATAGCACTCCATGGCCCAGCTCACCACCACGCCGGCGCTCATGGTGTCCATCCCCAGCTCATCGCAACGCTGCGCCAGGTGGATGATGGGCGGGAGTTCGCCGATGCCGCAGTTGGGCCCCAGGGCAAAGAGCGACTCATAGTCGAGGCCGGCGATGGCGCCCTTGTACTTGCCCTCCTTGACGGCCGCCCACTGCTCGCAGGCGATGGAGCAGCCGGAGCACCCCACCGCCTTGACGGTATAGTGCTCCTTCATGTACTCGCCGCTCACCTTCTCGGCGTGCTCGAACGTCGTCTCGGAAAAGTTGCGCGTGGGCAACGTGCCCATGGCGTTCATGTTGAGGACATTGGTGGGGGTGCCCAGGACGCGGTACTTTTGCGTGGCGGAGCCCTGGCTCACCTCGATGAGCTTGAGCGTCTCCTGGAGGAGCCCCTCAGGGTCGGCCACGGTGATCGGCTTGGAGCCGCGAATGGCGATCGCCTTGACCTTTTTCGAGCCCATGACGGCGCCGTTGCCCGTGCGCCCCACCTGACGCCCATCGTTGTCGATCATGGCGTAGCGGATCAGGTTCTCGCCGGCCGGGCCGATGGAGCTGACGCGGATGTTCTCATCCCCCAGGTCGCGGCGGATGGCCTGCTGCGACTCGATGGTGCCCATGCCCAGGTAGCGCGTAGCGTCCAGGAACTGCACATCGTCATCGTCGATAAAGACCACGACCCATTCCGGCGCCGCCCCCTTGATGACGAGCCCGTCCCAGCCGGCGCGCTTGATCATCTCCGAGAAGTGGCTGCCCGAGAGCGAGTCGCCGATGAAACCCGTCAGGGGCGACTTGGATGCGACGCCGTGCTTGGTGCCCACCGGCATCGTCGTGCCCGCAAAGGCGCTGATCGCAAAGCACAGGGCGTTATCGGGTCCCAGGGGGTCGCAGCCCTTGGGGGTGTTGTCGTACACCAGCTTGCTGGCGAGCCCGACACCGCCCAAGTACTTTTTGAGGAACTCGGCGCTGACCTCCTGCACCCTCGACTGTCGAGTCGTCGCATCAACATGCAGAATCCGGCCACTGTAAGAGTACATGTACTTAACCTCCTGCCTCCACGAACATCAGAATGAGCCGCTGGCCATCCTGGGGGTGCGAGTCCAGATCGGTCACGACGCTACGGCCGTCCACGTTGATCATATGGGACGACACGATGCCAAACGTATCAGGGACAATCACCGGGCCTACGAGTGCGGGGAAACGCGCGGCGAGGTGTGCCAGGACATCGCGAAATGTAGCCTGGTCATCGAGCTCGACCAGGCTTTCTTTGGTTTGGGCAAGTCGGCGCGACAGCCCAAGCAACTCCACGGTGAGCTTCATCTGTGATCTATGACTCCGAGCGGGCAATCCATTGGCGCGTCTCCCGCGGGCCAACTGCTGGCATCGACCCACGTTCACCGGGGCGTTCCGGTGGTGTGTAGCGCCCGAGGCACGACCGACCGGCCGTTGGGGAGGTTCAATCTGGAGAGGAACGCACCCCCGTCCATGTCATGCTGAGGCAACTCCCATTATACGCCAATGGGCGAAACGAATCAAGACTATTCTGCGCCTATTCATCCGTTTCGAGCGGCCAAGCGCCCGCCTTGGGCCAGTGCCGGCGCGCCCGCACGACCATTATACGCCGGTTGGGGGTGACTGGCAAGCTTTGAGCCGCAAGCACAAGTCCCCCAAGAAGGACGCCTTACCCACGCCCCATCGTCACCGGGAAAAGCTGGAGGTGCCCGTCACTTGCATTGCGCCCCCTATTTCGTATAATGGGGACTGTCTCGTGGGCAGGTAGCCCAGCTGGTTAGAGCGCCACGTTGACATCGTGGAGGTCGTAGGTTCGAGTCCTATCCTGCCCACAGCAAGACACCGGCTCGTCGTTGAGCCGGTGTCTTCTTTATGCCCGGAGGGCGTCGCCTAGCGGATGGTCACCGAGGCGCCCACCGCCTCCAGCTTTTCCTTGGCCGCGTCAGCGGCCTCCTTGGGAACGGCCTTGAGCACGTCGGACGGTGCGCCGTCCACCACTTCCTTGGCCTCGCGCAGGCCCAGGCTCGTCAGCTCACGCACGACCTTGATGACCTGGATCTTCTGGTCGCCCACGGCGCTCAGCACCACGTCGAACTCGGTCTGCTCCTCCTCCTGGACCGCCGGGCCCGCTTCGGCCGCCGCCGGGCCGGCCGCCACGGCCACCGGAGCCGCCGCGCTGACGCCAAACTTTTCCTCGAGCGCCTTGACGAGATCAGCCAACTCGAGCACCGTCATGCCGCCGATGGCGTCAATCAATTCTTCCTTCGTCACCTTGGAACCTCCCTACCTGGAATCGGTTATGATGGCAGTATAGCCAGTCCGGCCGAGCGCACGCCGCCGCCAAGAGAGCAGGCGTCAGTCGCTCGCCTAACTGGCGGATCCTTCCAACTGCTCCGCGCGCGCGTTCAGTACGGTCATAAAGCCGCGCATCACCGCCGCCAGCGTACCGACGAGACCGCTGACCGGCGCCTGGATACCGCCCAACACCCGGGCCAGCAGCACCTCGCGTGAGGGCAGCGTCGTCAGGGTGGCTACTTGGGCGACATCGATGACCTTGCCGCCCGCCATGCCTCCCTTGATACGAAACACGCGGTCGTTGGACGAGGCAAAGCCGGCCACCACCTTGGCGGCAGCCGTCACGTCGTCGTACACGAACGTCACCGCGGACGGGCCCGCCATGGCATCGCTCGGCACCGGCAGCTCGGCCTTTTCCAGCGCCAGGCGCATGAGCGTGTTCTTGACGACCATCGCCTCCGCGCCCACCGACCGAAGCTGCCCGCGCAGATCCTGTATCTGTGACACAGTGGTGCCACGATAGTCCGCCCAGATGAGCACCTGGGCGCGCTGCAGTTTCTCGCCGTACTCCTGCAGCATCTGTTCCTTCTCTTGCCGTGTCAGAGCCAAAGGATCTCACCTCCTCCCCATACGGATGAAAAAAAAGAGTCTTTGTGCCATGCCGACACAAAGACTCCACTCCGGGACATACCCGGGTTCAGGCGTCATCCTTGCCTCGGCAGGCCATGTGATTAAGCGGTTGCCCGCGCCTGCTGTCTTGAGCATGCCACGCGGCGATGACGCCGCGCAGCGCGATATGCGATTGTGTGCCTAGCCGCGCAGGTCCTGCGCCGCGCCCACGTCCACACGAATGCCGGGGCCCATGGTCGAGGTAAGCGTCACCCGGCGGATGTACTGCCCGCGCACGGTGGCCGGCCGCGCGCGCATGATCGCCTCCATCACGGCGCCCCAGTTGGCCATCAGCTGCTCTGGCGTAAAGCTGACCTTGCCGATGGGGATGTGGATGTTGGCGGTGCGGTCGACGCGAAACTCGACGCGCCCCTGTCGCAGCTGCCGGATCGTGTCCGGAATCTCATCGGGCTGCACGATGGTGCCGGCCTTGGGGTTGGGCATCAAGCCGCGCGAGCCGAGGATGCGCCCCAGCCGCCCGATCTTGCCCATCACCTGGGGGATGGCCACCGCCACATCAAAGTCGAGCCACCCGTCCTGAATCCTGGTTACGTACTCGTCGGTGCCGACATAGTCGGCGCCGGCCTCCTCGGCGACACGCGCCGCCTCACCCTCGGCGAACACCAGGATGCGTACTTGCTTCCCCGTGCCCGCCGGCAGCGTCACCACGGTACGGATCTGCTGCTCGGCGCGCCGCGGGTCGACGTTCATACGCAGATGCACGTCCACCGTCTCATTGAACTCGGCGAACGCCAACTGCTTTACGAGATCCACCGCCTCTTGCGGCGCGTAGGCGCGCATGCGGTCGATCTGCGTCGCTCTCTCGGCGTACTTTTTTCCGCGCTTTGCCATGACTCTCTCCTCGTGGTACGAGCGGGCCGCGGTCTAGCCGCCGCCCTCCCACCTTGTGCGCGTGAGGCGCGCCCCACGAGCCGCTATTCGGTAACCGTGATCCCCATACTGCGCGCCGTGCCCTCGATCATGCGCATCGCGCCCTCGACGTCCACGGCGTTGAGGTCCTTCATCTTGGACTCGGCGATCTCGCGCACCTGCTGGCGCGTCACCCGCCCGACCTTGTCCGCGTTGGACTGCGAGGAGCCCTTGGGCACGCCGGCCGCCTTGAGGAGCAGGTCCTTCGCCGGTGGCGTCTTGGTCACAAAGGTGAACGAACGATCGCCATAGATGGTAATCTCGACGGGGATCACCATGCCGGCATCGCCCTGCGTGCGAGCGTTGTACTCTTTGCAGAACTGCATGATGTTCACGCCGTGCTGACCCAGCGCCGGGCCTACGGGAGGGGCCGGGTTGGCCTTGCCCGCTTGAATCTGGAGTTTGACGACAGCCACTACCTTCTTTGCCATGTAACCCTTGCCTCTTCCTAGCCCGGCTCAACCGCGCGAGCCGCGACCGAACGTGATCAGATCCTCTCCACCTGGAGGAAATCCATCTCCACGGGAGTCTCGCGTCCAAAGAAGGACACCAGCACGCGCACCTTGCCGCGGTCGGGGTACAACTCGTCCACCACCGCCATAAAGTCCGCGAAGGGCCCCTCGGTGATGCGCACCGTCTCACCCACCCGGAAGCTAACCTTGATGCGCGGCTGCTCCGTCTCCATGCGACGCAGAATCTTGTCGACCTCCTCCTCACTGAGGGGAGTCGGCCGGGTGCCGGAACCGACAAAGCCCGTCACGCCGGGGGTGTTCCGCACGACGTACCAGGACTCGTCATCCATCACCATCTGCACGAGGATGTAGCCGGGGAACACGCGCCGACGGCTCGTCCGCCGCTGACCGTCGCGAATCTCGACCTCTTCCTCGGTGGGCACGACGACGCGAAAGATCTTGTTCTGCATGCCCATCGTCTCGATGCGCTGCTCGAGGTTCTTCTTGACCTTGTTCTCATACCCCGAGTAGCTGTGGACGACGAACCACTCTGCGCCGCTAGCCGCCGCTTCCGCGGCTAGCTCCGCATCCGAGCGAACGGCCTCTGTATCGGCGACGGCGCCATCGGCGACAGCATCATCAGCGACAGCGTCATCAGCAACGACGTCATCGGCGACAGCGTCATCGACAACGACGTCATCGACAGCGACGTCATTGGCGACCTCGTCGGCGACTTGGCCGCCGACCTCGTCATCCGCGACGGCGTCCGCATCGTCGGTCTCGTTGTTGGTCCAAGAGTCCTGCTCTTCCAAGAACTCTTGCTCGTTGGCGTCCATCGTGCACTCACTTCCCGAACGACTGTCGTGCCGTCCTATGGAGGGGCCGGCCTACCCGATGATGAGAGCGAACATCTGGGTAAAGACCCAGTCGATAAGCCCCAGAGCCACGCTCATGGCGACGGTGACGCCGAACACGATCGACGTCAACCGGACGGTGGTCCGCCGTGACGGCCAGACGACCCTGCGCAGTTCCGCGCGCACCTCTTTAAAGTAGCGCACGATGCGGTTCTCTTTTTTGGTCGGCGTCACAGCCTTCTTGGCCACAACCATCTCCTCGCCCGCCACATCGGCGCCGTGCTCGCGCGACGGGAATCCCTCACGTCAGGTGGTGACAGCGTAAAACACCGATGCCTAACAAGAGGGCGTTCCGAGTCGGAAGCATCCGTCAATCGGCCGCCCTCTTGAACTCGCACGGTGCCTTGGTAAACACTCAGGCAGGCGAGGCAGGAATCGAACCCGCAACCTACGGTTTTGGAGACCGTTGCTCTGCCAATTGAGCTACTCGCCTGCAATGGGGCCGCTCTCCCCAGCAAGGGGTGCGCTCCCCTATCATCACTACCGCTGCTCGCGGTGTTCCGTGTGCTTTCGGCAGCGCCGGCAGTACTTCATGAGCGCCAGGCGCGACGAATCGTTCCTGCGGTTCTTTTCGCTGGTATAGTTGCGCTCCTTACACTCGGAGCACGCCAGCGTAATGATCAAACGGTTTGCTTTCTTGGCCATCTTGAACCGGGACCTGGGCGATCACGCCCTGGAGGCCCCTTCCTCCCGTTTGGTTATTCGATAATCTCGGTCAGCACGCCGGCGCCCACCGTGCGCCCGCCCTCGCGAATCGCAAAGTGCGAGCCCACTTCCAGCGCCACCGGCATGATCAGCTTCACCGTCAGGTTGGCGTTGTCCCCGGGCATGATCATCTCCACGCCCTCGTCCAACCGCACCTCTCCCGTCACGTCCATCGTCCGCACAAAGAACTGCGGCCGATACCCGTCAAAGAACGGCGTGTGCCGCCCCCCCTCTTCCTTCTTGAGCACGTACACCTGCCCCCGAAAGGTCGTGTGCGGTGTGATCGACTTGGGCGCCGCCAGCACCTGCCCGCGCTCTACCTCGTCGCGCTCGATCCCGCGCAGCAGGCACCCCACGTTGTCCCCCGCAATCCCCTCCGGTAGGGTCTTGCGGAACATCTCCACCCCCGTCACCACCGTGGTCCGCACGTCGTCGCGCAGCCCCACGATCTCCACCTGCTCCCCGGTGCGCACCCGCCCCCGCTCGATGCGCCCCGTCACCACCGTCCCCCGCCCCTTGATCCCGAACACGTCCTCGATCGGCAACAGGAACGGCCGGTCTACCTCGCGCGCCGGCGTCGGGATGTAGGCGTCCACCGCCCGCATCAGCTCCAGGATCGGTGCGTACTCGGGCGCGTTGATGTCCGTGGACGTCGACTCTAGCGCCGCCAGCGCCGAGCCCCGCACGATGGGGATCTCGTCCCCCGGAAACTGCTGGCTCGAGAGCAGCTCGCGCAGCTCGAGTTCCACCAGCTCCAGGAGTTCCTCGTCCTCCATCATGTCTACCTTGTTCAGGAACACCACCATCGCCGGCACCTCCACCTGCCGCGCCAGCAGGATGTGCTCCCGCGTCTGCGGCATCGGCCCGTCCGGCGCCGAGACCACCAGGATGGCGCCGTCCATCTGCGCCGCCCCCGTGATCATGTTCTTGATATAGTCCGCGTGCCCCGGGCAGTCCACGTGCGCATAGTGGCGGTTCTCCGTCTCGTACTCTACGTGCGAGATCGAGATCGTCAGCCCGCGCGCCTTCTCTTCCGGCGCGTTGTCGATCTGTTCGTACGCCAGAAAGTTCGACCCGCCCCGCAGCGCCAGCACCTTGGTAATCGCCGCCGTCAGCGTCGTCTTGCCGTGGTCCACGTGCCCGATCGTCCCCACGTTCACGTGTGGCTTGGTGCGCTCAAAGACCTTCTTTGCCATTCTGCAGGAACCTCCTTGATGCGTGACCGCCAACAGAATGAGCGGTCCATTCTTTTGGAGCCCACGATGGGAATTGAACCCATGACCACGTCCTTACCAAGAACGTGCTCTACCGTCTGAGCTACGTGGGCATCGCGTGGGGCATAGCGCCGTCCAAACCAGGTGGGCAGGGAAGGATTCGAACCTCCGAAGGCTGAGCCAACTGATTTACAGTCAGTCCCCTTTGGCCGCTTGGGTACCTGCCCATAGGTACTGCCGAAACCCCGCCGGTACGCCCCGTACACTCACGTACCACGAGGGCCGCTCGTGGAGCCGACGGAGGGACTTGAACCCACAACCGGCGGTTTACAAAACCGCTGCTCTGCCGTTGAGCTACGTCGGCCGGTCATCATCCCTCATTATACCGCCATGGGTAGCGCGGTCAAGTCGGCAAGCGACAAGTATACCACAGACCTTCGGTCAGTCAAATGCGGAGCCATCCTCCTCCGCGCCTCGTCGTGCGCTCCACGCCTGGTACAGGACGATGGAGCCCGCCACCGACACGTTGAGGGAGCTGATGCGCCCGCGCATGGGGAGGCGCACCAGCAGGTCGCACGTCTCGACGACTAAGCGACGCATCCCCGGGCCCTCGCCGCCCACCACCAGGGCGAGGGGCATGTCCAAGTCGACGCGGCGATAGTCCTGGGCGGCAGGCTCATCCTCCACCCCCACGACCCACACGCTGCGCTCCTTCAGCTCTTCCAGCGCTCGCACCAGGTTGGTCACCTGAGCGACGAGGAGGTGCTCCACGGCACCCGCCGAGGCGCGGCTCACGGCCGGCGTGATGCCGGCCGCACGGCGCTCGGGCACGATCACGCCGTGCACCCCCACCGCCTCGGCGGTGCGCAGCAGCGAGCCTACGTTTTGTGGGTCCTGCAGCGAGTCGAGGGCCAGCAGGAGAGGCGCCTCGGCGCGCTCCTCGGCGCGGTCCAGCAGGGCATCCAGGTCGGCGTACGGGTAGGGCGAGACGTGGGCGGCCACGCCCTGATGCGTCAGCTCGGCCCCCAGGCGATCCAACTCTGCCCGGGGCGTCCGCTCCACCGGAACGGCGGCCTCGGCGCAGAGCGCCAGGATGTCCTCCACCGCACCGCGGTCCTGCGCGCCTTCCGCCAACAGCACCCGATGGATGCGCCGGCGCCCGGCGCGCAGCGCCTCGCGCACGGCGTTGCGCCCCACCAGCACCTCGGACCCCGAGCCCCCACCCACCGACGGGTGGGGGCGGGTCAGGCCCGCGCCACGCCGTGCGGGCGGCCTTCTCCTCCTCGGCATCAGGACAGGCTCCAGGTGGTGCCCTCGGGGCCGTCCATCAGTTGCACTCCCAGGGCCGCCAGCCGATCGCGGATGGCATCAGCCTCGGTGTATTGACGGTTCCTGCGCAGCTCTGCCCGCATATCGATGAGCATATCGATCAGACGAGCCGCCAACCCCTCGGTGTCCTCCTCCTCGAGGTTCTCCGGCAGCACCCCGAGCACGTCGCCCAGCAGCCGCCGGTAGAGGGTGTCGAGCGCCTCCAACGAGCCGCGCGTCAGCGCGGCGTCGCCGGCCAGCATGGCGTTCACCTCGCGCGTGGCGTCGAACAGCGCCGCAATGCCGCCGGCGGTGTTGAAATCGTCGTCCATGCTCTCCTCAAAGCGGGCGCGCGTCGCCTCGACGAGCTGTGTCACCGCGGCCGACGCCTCCCCCTCGAGAGCGCCGCGCAGCCGACGCCGCACCGCCCGCGCCGCGGTCGTCAGCCGGGACAGGCCCTTGCCCGCGGCGTCGAGCGCCTCCTCCGTCAGATCGAGCGGCCCGCGGTAGTGGCTGAGGAGGATAAAGAAGCGGATCGCCAGCGGGTCCCACTGGCCAAAGGCCCCCTGCAGCGTGATGAAATTACCCAGCGACTTGTGCATCTCTTCGCCGCGAATCATCAGCATGCCGTTGTGGAGCCAATAGCGCGCAAAGGGCTCGCCGGTGGCGGCCTCGGTCTGCGCCACCTCGCTCTCGTGATGCGGGAACTTGTTCTCGACGCCGCCGCCGTGGATGTCAAAGGGCTGCCCCAGGTACTTGGTGGACATCACCGAGCACTCCAGGTGCCAGCCGGGGAACCCCTCGCCCCAGGGGCTGGGCCAGCGCATGATGTGCTCCGGCTCAGCGCGCTTCCACAGGGCGAAATCGGCCGGGTGGCGCTTTTCCTCGAGCACCTCGACGCGCGCCCCCGCCTGCAGGTCCTCGACCCGCCGTCCCGAGAGCTTGCCGTACTCTTGCCAGGCATTCACGTCAAAGTACACCGAGCCGTTCACCTCATAGCCATAGCCCCGCGCGATGAGGCGCTTCACCAGCTCGATCATCTCCGGGATGTGGCCCGAGGCGCGCGGCGAAATATCGGGGCGCAGCACGTTGAGGCGGTCCATGTCGCGGAAATAGTTCCGCGTGTAGGTCTCGGCCACCTCCATGGGCTGCCGCTGCTCGCGCGCGGCGCCCTTGAGCATGCGGTCCTCGCCGCTGTCGAGCATGTGGCCCACATCGGTGATGTTCTGCACATAGCGCACGCGATACCCTAGGTAGCGGAGGTAGCGCACGATGGTGTCAAAGTTCACGTAGGTCTTGCCATGCCCCAGGTGCGCGTCCATATAGACGGTGGGGCCGCACACGTACATGTGAACGCGTCCCTCATGCAGGGGCACAAAGGTCTCTTTTTGCCGCGTCAACGAGTTGTAGACTCTCAAGCTCATGGTTCTATACCTCTTGGGGTGGTGCGGCGGGTGACGGGCGCCCCGTGCTCGAACGTCCGCCGGGCCATACACGCGAGGGGGCGCAGGCGTGCGGAGCGACAACAAGAGCAGCAGCGCCGTCACCCGGCCGGCGTAAGGGCCATCATGCCCCGGCCACGCCGCGGCATGGCCGGGGCGGTTCGCCGCGCCGGGCCAAAGGGGCGGAGCCTAGTGGCCCCGCCCCCGCATACAGATGCACCGCATCGATGCTGACGGCCTGCTGTCCATCGAGGGTTCCATTCGCGCATTCCGCCGGCGCACGCTAGCGCCGGCCGTTCTGTAGCTGGCCGAAGATCATGCGCCCCGCCACGGTCTGCAGCACGCGCGTCACCACGATCTCGACGTCGCTATCCATGTGGCGGCGGCCGTCCTCCACGACGATCATCGTGCCGTCATCCAGGTAGCCGACTCCCTGGCCGGCCTCCTTCCCCTCCTGGATCACGTGGACGCGCAGCGTCTCGCCCGGAAGCACCACCGCCTTGACGGCGTTGGCCAGTTCGTTGATGTTCAGCACGCGCACGCCCTGCAGTTCGGCCACGCGATTCAGATTATAGTCATTGGTGATGATCGGGCAATCCAGTTCTTGCGCCAGGCGCACGAGCTTGCCGTCCACATCGCGAATCTCGGGCACGTCCCTCTCCGAGATCTCGAGGGGCGCGCCATCCTCCTTCTGCAGACGATTCAGGACCTCCAGCCCCCTCCGACCCCGGTTGCGCCGCAGGAGGTCGGACGAATCGGCGATGTGCTGCAGTTCGTCCAGCACGAAATGCGGCACGAGCATCGTGCCGTGGATGAACCCAGTCCGACAGATGTCGGCGATGCGGCCATCGATGATGACGCTGGTGTCCAGCAGCACCACGCTGCGCTTGCGCCGCACCACATCGCGCGAGACGAACAGCCCCAACAACGCCAGGATGTCGCGGTCGCGCAGCACCATGGTGGTGGCCGCCACGCTGGCCAGCACCACCGCCGCCACAAAGGGGAGCACCTCGCCCAGCAGCCCGGGCAGCAGTGAGAGGGGCAGCGCCAGCAGCGCCGCGATGACGAGGCCGACGACAAGCCCCACCGCCCCCATGAGGAGCGCCCGGGCAGGCATGTGGAGCAGCCGCGCCCGCAGGGTGCGATAGGGGATCACCGTGACGGCCGGCGCCGCGACAAAGCCGAGCGCGGCGCCCACGCCGGCCACGAGCCACTGGTAGTAGCCGACGCCGCCGGACGGAGCGCCGGCGGGCAGCCACACCGGCAGCGCCTTTCCGAGTTGCCAGCCGCCCACCGCCAGGACCAGCATGACGGACAGGCGCAGCATCAAGATGATCGACATGAATGCGCTCCCCCTGACGGCCTGACGGCTCGTGCCGCTACGCGCCCCGTGGCAACCCACAGTCCCGTCATCTCCACCCTCAGCCAGAGCCCGGTAAAAAAAAGCAGTGTGCGCCACTCCGCACACTCGCTCGTCCGCCTGCTCGTCTCCCATGCCACGCCCCGGCTCACCACGGCCGGCCCCGCGGGACGCGCCCGCCGAGATCGTGGGCATGCTCATCATGGAGCGTTGGCTCGGCCCGAATGCGCTGGTGTCGCACCGACAGGCCCCCCACCGTCAGGCGCCGATGCCCCGTTTCCTGTCATTCGGGGGCATCCTATCACAGCGGCACATACCTGTCAACACGGCTATGCCCGCGTTTGTCGCTTTCCATCGTTTATTGTACACCACTCGCGGATGCGCGCCGCCTCACTCCAACGCCTGGGAGATGGCCTCCACCAGAGATCGGCTGGTCGCGATCGATAGGCCGGGCACCGCAAGCTTGGTCGCGCCGCGTGAGGTGGGGACCAACGTCTTGGCAAAGCCCAGCTTGGCGGCCTCGCGCAGGCGCCGGTCCGTCTGGGTGACGCTGCGCAGCTCCCCCGCCAGGCCGATCTCGCCAAAGAGGGCCATGTCGCTGTGCACCGGCCGATTGTGAAAGCTAGAGGCTACCGCCGCGGCCACCGCCAGGTCCACCGCTGGCTCGTGCACGCGCAGACCGCCCACCACGTTGACAAAGATGTCCTGGTCTCCAAGGCGCAGGCCGACGCGCCGCGTCAGCACGGCGGACAGCAGCAACAGGCGGTTGACGTCGATGCCGTTCGCCGTCCGGCGGGGGCGCTCCAGGCTGGCGGACGGGCTGACGAGGGCCTGGATCTCGACGAGGATCGGCCGGGTTCCCTCCATGGTCACCGCCACGGCCGAGCCGGTAGCGTGCCCCAGGCGCTCATCGAGGAACACCTGCGACGGGTTGCTCACCTCGGCCATGCCGTCGTCGCGCATCTCGAACACGCCCACCTCGTTGGTCGAGCCGAAGCGGTTCTTGACGCTGCGCAGCAGGCGGTAAGTATGGAAACGCTCCCCCTCGAGGTAGAGCACCGTGTCGACGATGTGCTCGAGCACCCGCGGCCCGGCGATGCTGCCCGTCTTGGTGACGTGCCCCACGATGAACACGGGCACCGCCTGCGCCTTGGCCGTCTGCATCAGCGCGTTGGCGCACTCACGCACCTGGCTGACGCTGCCGGCCGACGACGCCAGCCCCTCCATGTGAATCGACTGGATCGAGTCCACGATGGCCAGGCCGGGGCGCATCTCCTCGATGTGCAGCAGGATCTGCTCCAGGTTGTTCTCCGCCAGGATGTACAGCCCGGCGGAGCGGATGCCGAGCCTTTCGGCACGCATCTTGACCTGCTGTACCGACTCTTCGCCGGAAACATAGAGCACGGGCGCCGTGCCCGTGCTCATCAACGCTGCCAACTGCAGCAAGAGGGTCGATTTTCCGATGCCGGGGTCGCCACCCACCAGGACGATGGAGCCGGGCACGATCCCCCCGCCCAACACCCGACTGAACTCCTCCATGGCCACGGGCAAACGCTCGTTGCCATTGACGGTGATATCGGGCAGGGCCAGGGGAGTGCTCCTGGCCAGCGGCGCCGCCGCCGGCTGGGCGGTGGAACGCGATGGCGCCTCAATGAGGGTCTCCACCATCGTGTTCCACTCACCGCAGTCTGGACACCGCCCCATCCACTTGGGCCTGCTACTGCCGCAGGTCTGGCATACGTAGGCGGTGCGCGTCTTGGACATTCCTAGCTCTGCTCTCCAGAGACGAGCGTCACGGCCTCCTCGACCTCCTCGGGCCGGCGAAGTACCACGTCGCTGCCGTCGGCGTCGACCACCACCGTATCGCCCTCCTTAAAGACGCCCTCCAGCATCTTTTCGGCCAGCACGTCCTCCACGAGGCGCTGGATGGCCCGGCGGAGCGGGCGCGCCCCGAACTGCGGGTCAAAGCCCTTCTCCACCAACAGATCGCGTCCCGCCTCGGTGCAGCGCAGCGTAACCTGCTGCTCCACCAGGCGCTCATTGAGCTGCGCCAGCTGGATGTCGACGATCTCCTTGATCTCTTCCCTGGTCAGTTCGTGGAAGACCACCACCTCGTCGACGCGGTTCAGGAACTCGGGGCGGAAGAGGCGCTTCAGCTCGCGCATCAGCTTGCCCTTCATCTCCCGATAGTGGGTCTCGTCGGCCTCCTCGCCTCGCAGCGTCTCAAAGCCCAGCGTCGCCTCGCGCGTGATGATCGAGCTTCCGATGTTCGACGTCATGATGATGATCGTGTTACGGAAATCGACCTTGCGCCCCTTGGCGTCGCTCAGGTGGCCGTCCTCCATGATCTGCAAAAGCATGTTAAAGGCCTCGGGGTGCGCCTTTTCGACTTCGTCGAAACACACCACCGAGTACGGCCGGCGCCGGATCGCCTCGGTGAGCTGTCCCGCCTCCTCATAGCCGACATAGCCAGGAGGCGCGCCCACCAGCCGCGACACGCTGTGCCGCTCCATGAACTCGCTCATGTCGAGCTGCACCAGCGCTTCCTCACTGCCGAACATGAACTCGGCCAGCGCCTTGCACAGCTCCGTCTTGCCCACGCCCGTGGGCCCCAGGAAGATGAACGACCCGATGGGCCGGCGCGGATCCTTCAGGCCCGCGCGTGCCCGGCGCACGGAGCGCGCCATCGCGCGGATGGCATCTTCCTGCCCCACGACGCGTTTGTGGAGCGCCTCCTCCATCTTGAGCAAGCGCACTGACTCTTCCTCGGCGATGCTCGAGACGGGGACGCCCGTCCACATGGCGACGATCTCGGCGACGTCGTTCACGTTCACCGTCAGCCCCGAGAGGGCCTCAGGCCCCGAGACGTCCAGGCCCAACTGATCGGCCAGCAGCCGGATCTCGCCCTGGTTCTCCTCCAGGGAACTCTCCAGCAGCGACGGGCCGATGGCCGTGTCCGAGTACTCGTCCTCGGCGCGCACCGGCTTCAGGATGTCGGCCTTGCCCTCGGTGCGGAACGCCTTGAACACGCGCACTCGCGAGGCCGCCTCGTCGATCAGGTCGATCGCCTTGTCGGGCAGGAACCGGTCGGGCACATAGCGCGCCGCCAGCCTGGCCGCGGCCTCCAGGGCATCATCGGTGATGCGCAGGTGGTGGTGCTCCTCGTAGCGGCCGCGGACGCCCCGCAGGATGTCGATGGCCTCATCGATGCTCGGCTCCTCCACCATCACGGGCTGGAAGCGCCGCTCCAGCGCCGCATCGCTCTCGATGTGCTTGCGATACTCGTTCAGCGTCGTCGCGCCGATACACTGCAACTCGCCGCGCGCCAGCGCCGGCTTCAGAATGTTCGCCGCGTCCACCGAGCTGCCGGCCGCGCCCGCACCGACGAGCATGTGCAACTCGTCGATGAACAGGATCGTTTCGGTCGTCATGATCTCGTCGATGACGCGCTTCAGCCGCTCCTCGAACTGGCCGCGGTACATGGTGCCTGCCACCAGCGAGCCCACGTCCAGGCGGACGAGTCGCTTCTGGGTCAGGTCTTCGGGAACCTGGCGCGCCACAATGCGCTGCGCCAGCCCCTCCACGATGGCGGTCTTGCCCACACCGGGCTCGCCGATCAGGGCGGGGTTATTCTTGGTACGTCGTGCAAGGATCTGCACCACGCGCTCGATCTCTTTTTGTCGTCCGATCACAGGGTCGAGTTCACCGCGGCGGGCGGCCTCGGTCAGGTCGGTCCCCAATTGTTCGAGCAGCGACTTGTCCTTGGACGACGTCCGCGCCGGCTGGCTCGAGCCCGTAGGGGTCAGGTCCTGACGCATCAGATTCAGCACCCTCCGGCGCACGATCTCCCGGTTAACGTTCAAACTCTGCAGTATGGCCACCGCCATGGTGTCCTGCCCCTGGACCAAGGCCAGGAGGAGATGTTCAGTTCCAATAAAGTGGTGCCCGAGCTTCTTGGCCTCGTCGATGGCCGCCTCGAGAACGCGCTTGGTCTGGTCGGCGAGTTGCATGCCGGAACTCGGCTTGTCACCGCGCCCCACCACGCGCTCCACGCCGCGACGCACCTGGCTCACCGAGAGCCCGAGGTCCGTCAGCACGCGAGCCGCGATCCCATCCTCCTCGCGGAGAAGCCCCAACAGCAGGTGTTCGGTGCCAATGTAGCCATGGTTCAGCCGACGCGCCTCTTCCTGAGCCAGGCTCAGGGCTTCACGTGCTCGTTTTGTGAACCGATCCAACTTGTCCGCCATGATTCACCTTTGCTTTCAAACGACCCTGCCAACGTCCGAATCCGGCACGACTATCGGTATACCACCAATCCAAGGCCCCCGGCCACTTACCCGGCAAGGGGTATCGCCAAAGCCGAACGTTTGACACAACGCAACCTACTATGCAAGAGTTCGTCAACTATTTATACGTACCTGTCGCTTGGCGAGTTCCATCGTCGGGTGTGACCATCCCCTTTCAATGCAAAAGAGGGGGCAGTGTGGGCTACCACACCGTCCCCCTTGTTCCTGTCACCCTTGGCGCGTCTTCAGGGATATGTCGAGATAATGCTCTCGGCCCTGGGCACTGCCGCCGCGTGTGTACATTGCAGCCCAAAAGCCCTCACGCGTTCAGCGCGACGAGCCACACTGCAGGGGGGACGTTACAAGCCAGTCCGCCTCGCAGGCGCCCGCCGGGCCCACGCCTACGTGCTAGGCGCCATCCTCCGGAGGGCTGCCCTGTTCATCGTCCTGGCCAGTCTCTTGCCAATACGAGTCATCGGAATACTGGTCTTCATTGACACGCCGGAGGCTCAGGCCCATGCGCTGCCGGCTAGCATCGATGCGAATGATGCGCAGCGTCAACTCCTGCCCCTCCGATACGACATCCTTCGGGTGCGCGATGCGATCCTCCGACAGTTCCGAGATGTGAATGAGCCCCTCGATGTCGTCATCCACTCGCGCAAATGCCCCAAAGTCCGTCAGTTTGGTAATCGTACTCTCGACCAACTGCCCGATCTGATAGCGCTCCTCGACGGTGCTCCAGGGCTCCTTCTGCAAGCGCTTGAGGCTGAGGGCGATCCGCCGCCGCTCCCGGTCCACCGAGAGCACGAACGCCTCGACCTCTTGCCCCACGCTCAGCACCTGCTTGGGATGCCCCACGCGCCTCCACGATAGTTCCGAGAGGTGCACCAGCCCGTCGGCGCCACCCAGATCCACGAAAGCGCCAAAGTCGCACAGACTGCTGACGACGCCGCGCCTCACGGTCCCCTCTTCCAGCTCCTCCAGGAGACGGTCCTTCTGCTCCTGGCGCCACTCCCGCACGGCCGCCCGCTCGGAGAGAATCAACCGATTCCGACGCCGATCCAGCTCGATGATCTTGAGCCTCAGCGTCTTGCCCACCAGTTCGGCGAACGCGGCCTCTTTCTCCTCGTCGGTGCCGCCCTGGGCAGGGCGTACACTCACGACCTGTGAGGCTGGAACGAACCCGCGCACGCGCCCGATGTTGACGATGAGTCCGCCCTTGTTAAAGCCGGCCACCGGCTTTTCAAAGACTTCCTCCGCCTCAAACACCTTGGCGGCGTCACGCCAGTCCCCCTCGAGCATGGCCCGGGAAAGCGACAGAACGACGTTGCCGTTCATGTCCTCTGGCCTGATGACATAGGCCAGCACCGTGTCGCCAACCCGTAGGGATTTGCGATAGCTCGGATCGAGATGATCCAAGTCTCGCGACGTTACGATCCCCTCGCACTTGCTGCCGATATCGATGAGAATCTCGGAGGACCCGACCTCGACGATCACTCCCTCCACGGCATCCCCACGCTTGGGCAGCATCTGGCCATACCCTTGCTCCAGCAACTCGGCCATGGGGTGTAGGGACTCCTGTGAGGCTTCACCTCCTTCGGCGTGCAGCGCCATCACGTCCTGCTCCTCCATGCGCTCTCCTTCTCCTCTTCGGCGTCCGAAAGATTGGGACATTATACCGCTATGCGGTGAACAACGCAAGCAGTGCATTTCCGGGCGTCAGAAGTGTGGTGCCTGTAAGACGCTGTCAGGGTGGGCCAACGACCCCCAAAGAAGGGCCGCCGCCACACCCTGTTGTGCTCGATGGGGGCGCATCCACGCGCCCGGCACTCACATGTAGAAATCAGAGCGACGGATGAGCAGTCACGGACCGATCCACAACGTCACTACACCGCCAACTCTTAGGGTCCTGTCATCGAACTGGACCACCCGCAGGTCGAGACGGCTGTACACGCCGGGGCGCAACGTGCCCTCCCACACGATCGAGTCGCCCACCATACGGTAGGGATACTCCGAGAGGCCACCCAGCTCGGCGCCGTCGTCTGTCTCCCCGAGATACGTCAAGGTCGATCCGGGGATCGTTTTCCCCTTCTTGACCCCGTACGCCACGGGCCCACTATACTTGACGAGCGACGTGGTGTCGATAGGCCCCGCCGTCGGCAGCACATCGTCCACCTCTACCTCAGCGGTGCCCACGAGGTGCAGCTCATCCTCGGTGTACCAAAGGACGCGCTGCTTCAATGTGAGGGAAACCCCGTCCCGGGGCGTACCACTCCAGGAGAGCGAGTCACCCTTTTTTTTCAGCGCCTGCTGCCCATTGATGATGAGATAGGCGCCGCGGTCCTCCATCCTATCGTAGCGAATCCCCGTGGGAGGCAACTCCTCCCCCACCGGTACCGAGAGCGCCGTGGCCAACTGGTACGTCAGCCGCGAGGCGTTCCCCGGCCCGGATGTGCACCCCACCAGCCCGATCAGGATCGCGATCGATGTGGCGATGATGCACATCAGCGGTTGCGGGCGGCGGGCCCTTGGCACGGGTGATTCTCCAGGATGCGGTCGGTGAGTCGGACCCTACTAATTATCATTGTACGAAGCGCGGCGCGCTTTGTCAAGGATACCCAGAAGGCCGTTATGACATCCCACGACGCCCAGGAACAAGGCGAGGCCGCCCTCGGGTGCACCCGAGGGCGGCCTCGTTCCCCTGCGCAGGCGCGCTCAGCGCACGACGATATTCAGCAGCTTTCCGGGCACATAGATCTGCTTGACGACGCGCTTGCCCTCGATAAAACGCCCCACGTTCTCGTGGGCCATGGCCGCCTCGCGGGCCTCCGTCTCGCCGATGTCGGCGGGCACGTCGATCCGAGCGCGCACCTTGCCATTCACCTGCACCACCAGCGTGACGACCTCGTCGGCGGCCAGCTCGGGGTCGGAGACGGGCCAGGCCTGGTCGTGGACGCTGTAGGCGCCGCCCAGCGACTCCCACAGTTCCTCCGCCACGTGCGGCATGATGGGCGCGATCATCAGCACCAACGCGCGCACCGCCTCGTCCCACGCCGCGGTGCCATAGACCTCGGTGTCCTTGGCCTTCAAGAGATAGTTGTTGAACGCCATCAGGGCGGCCAGCATGGTGTTGAACTTGAACGCCTCGATGTCGTTCGTGGCGCGGGCGATGGTCTGGTGCGTCTGGCGCCGCAGGTCGGCGATCTCTTGCTCGCTGGCGGCGCCCGCGGCGTGCTCCCGCGTCTCCATGACCACCGACCAGATGCGGTTGATAAAGCGATGCACCCCTTCGATGCCGGTGGAACTCCAGCTTCCGCCCAGCTCCCACGGCCCGATGAACATGAGGAACGCCCGCACCGAGTCGGCGCCCAGCGTCGAAACATAATCGTCGGGGTTCACCACGTTGCCCCGCGACTTGGACATCTTTTCGTTATCCTCGCCCAGAATGATCCCCTGGGTAAAGAGGCGCAGCATCGGCTCGTCGAAATCCACCAGCCCCAGGTCGCGCATCGCCTTGGTGAAAAAGCGCGTGTACATCAGGTGCATGGTGGCGTGCTCGATGCCGCCGGTATACTGGTCCACCGGCAGCCAGTAGCGCCCCTTCTCCGGGTCGAACGGCACGTCCCCCTCATAGTAGGGGCTGACGTAGGCATAGTGATACCACGAGGAGCACATAAAGGTGTCCATCGTGTCCGTCTCGCGCTGCGCCGGCCCGCCGCACGTGGGGCAGGTGGTGTTCAGGAACCCCTGGTGATACTTGAGCGGGGACTCGCCCGTGGGCATGAACTCGGCGTCATCGGGCAGAAGCACCGGCAGGTCCTCGTAGGGCACCGGCACCACGCCGCACCGGTCACAGTAGATGATGGGAATCGGCGCGCCCCAGTAGCGCTGCCGGCTGATGAGCCAGTCGCGCAGGCGATAGTTCACCTCGGCGCTGCCGATCCCCCGCCCCTCGAGCCAGGCGATCACCTCGCGCTTGGCGCGGTCGCCCGGCGTCCCACTAAAGGGGCCCGAGTTGATCATCGTGCCGTACTCGGCGTGGAACAGCACGTCGCGGTAGAACGGCAGGTTGTTCAGCATCTCCATCAGCGTGCGATTGCCCGACACGGGCGGATAGATCGCCTTGCAGCGCGCCAGGATCTCCTCGCCCGCCTCGACGGAGTCAAAGGCGCACACACCGTCGTCGAACACGAACGCCCAGCGCGCGCCCACGATCTCGTTCCAGTTGCCGGGCAGCAGCGCCTCCCGCAGCATGGCGATGTAACCGTCGATCTGCGCGTCCCCCTGGAGCGTGACGAACAGGCCATCACCCAGATCGCCCACGGGGGCCACCTCGAAGGCGATGCCCGCCTCGCGCAGCGTCTGCGCCAGGGCATCCATGTCGCGCACCGAGTCGGGGAACACCAGGCTCTTGGCGACGCCGTCGGGCCGGTCGATCACCGGCACGATGGGCAAGCCGAACTTGAGCGCGAACGCAAAGTCGCGCTCGTCGTGGGCCGGCACCGCCATGATAGCGCCCGTGCCATAGCCCATCATCACATAGTCGGCGATCCAGATGGGGATGCGCGCCCCGTTCACCGGGTTCACCGCATAGGCGCCGATGAACACGCCCGTCTTTTCCTTCTCGGTGGACAGGCGCTCGATCTCGGACTGGCGCGAAGCCTGGACGCGGTACGCCTCGACGGCGGCGCGTTGCTCGGCGGCGGTCAGCTTGTCCACCAGCGGGTGCTCGGGGGCCAGCACCATAAAGGTCGCCCCCCACAGGGTATCGGGCCGGGTGGTGAACACCTCGATGGCGTCCCCCTCCGCAGAGCGGAACACGACGCGCGCGCCCTCGCTGCGGCCGATCCAGTTGCGCTGCATCGTCTTGACGCGCTCGGGCCACTCGATCTTGTCCAACCCCTCCAGCAGCTCCTCGGCATAGTCGGTGATGCGAAAGAACCACTGGTCCAGGTCCTTCTTGATCACCGGCGTGCCGCAGCGCTCGCAGTGCCGATCGTCGCCCCACACCTGCTCCCGCGCCAGGGTAGTGTTGCAGTGCGGGCAAAAGTCCACCGGCGACATCTTTTTGTATGCCAGGCCCTTCTCAAAGAACTTTAGGAAGAACCACTGCGTCCACGTATAGTAGCCGGGGAGGCAGGTGATCGCCTCGCGGTCCCAGGCCCACATGGCGCCCATGGAGCGGAGCTGCCCGCGCATGCGGTCGACGTTGTCGAGCGTCCACTTGCGGGGATGGATGCCGCGCTGGATAGCGGCGTTCTCCGCCGGCAGGCCAAAGGCGTCGAACCCCACCGGGAAGAAGGTGTTGTGCCCCTTCATGCGCATGTAGCGCGCCTTGGCGTCCGACGGCGCCATGGCGTACCAATGGCCGATGTGCAGGTCGCCCGAGGTATAGGGCAGCATCGTCAAGGCATAGTGCTTGGGGCGGGCGGGGTCCTCCACGGTGCGATAGAGGCCCGTCTCCTCCCAGCGCTCCTGCCATTTGTTCTCGATCTCTTGCGGCGTGTATCTGCGGGGTTGTGCCATGTCTCCTCCATACCCGGGCCGGTCCGCCCGGCCGGGGCTGCCGGGTGTTTGTACCCCAGACCCCGGCCCGTGTCAACGCGAGGTCCTATGGCACGCGGATTCCGGTGATGGGGGGCTGATCTCCGCAGGTATACATAGAACCATCTGCGGAAATCAGCGGAGTATCAGCGTTGATCAGCGTACCATCGGACCATCATATGCGCACGAAACGCGCGAACCCCCTCGCCCGATAGGCGAAGGGGTCCTGAGGGCCGTGCTATGGGCTACTGTGAAGCGATCACATATACCGTGCGAGTGGAGCTGAGGGGAGTCGAACCCCTGACCTCTTGAATGCCATTCAAGCGCTCTCCCAACTGAGCTACAGCCCCGAAGGTATCGAACGACACACCGGCGCCCGCCGGCCCAACGGAAAAGGTGTGGTGGAGCTGAGGGGATTCGAACCCCTGGCCTCATCAGTGCGATTGATGCGCTCTCCCAGCTGAGCTACAGCCCCCCGCCAACGAATCAAGTATACCCGAACAGGACACGGTGTCAAATGGTGGCGGGTTGGAAGCTGTTCACAGTTGCGGCGATAAGGGGTGTCGCAGGAGCCGCACGCTCTCGGGATAGAGGCTGAGGGCGCGCGAGATAGCACGAGCGCGCCGATCCACAGGAGCGGAAGGCCGATGAGCTGGCGCGGTACGAGCAGGCCCTATGCTCTCGATGCACCCTTCCCACGCTGTCTCACCTCCTGAAGGTGTCGGCGCGGAATCCAGAAAGCCATGACGGCCATGAACACACCCAGCGCGAGCATGGCGGCGATCACCGGCCAGTGGAACTGCGCGGGGAAATGGAACGCCAGGACCCAACTTGGTCCCCTCATGGGCGGCTCGCCGTATCCATTCAGTTTCAGTACTATCGGCAGGATGCCCTGCATTGAGAACGGGATCCAAAAGAGGCCCCCGCAGAGCCATACAATCACTTTTTTCCAGAGCGGCAGCTCTTTCCAAGCTTTGGCCGAAATGGTCTCTTCAGGGGTTTTCTGTCGATCTAGGGGGCCTTTTAGCAAGAGGTCCAGCATTTCGGGGCCGCTTCGCTCGAGCCTTCGGTAGGCGATGCGCCCTAGCCCCCAAGCGAACGCTGCGCCGGTGACCAGGCCTACAGGCAGCCCCGCCCATTGCAGGGCGGGGCTTTCGAGCCGGTAGCCCAGCCAGACCACGCTCACGGCAAGCAGCCCGATGAGCGCCGTCAGCCATGGCATGAAAAACACCTCATTCAGCGTGCCCCCAGACGAGTCCATCGGGTTCTTGCGTCAGAGGGGATCGAGTCCTGGCGAGGGAAACCGTACCGAGAAGAGCGGCACCAGCCCGGCGCCCCCCCCCAAGAGTGGCCAACAACAGCGACAGCGCCACTGGCCAGGCCCAATGCCGCCCGCTGAGTGGGATCAAGATCACCGTGGCGAGAATCGAAACCGGAGCCAAGACCAACAGCCAAGCCCACTGCCTGCCGCGCACATCGATCCGCTCGGCACCTGGCGTCAGGACCGTCTGCCAGAGTGCGCTGCCGTCTGCGGCATACAAGTTGCCGGATAGCGTTCCGCCCATGAGCACGATCACGACCCCTACAAAGGGGAGTAGGTCCACCCAGCCGATCAGCAGCGGGACCATTCCGATCAGAAGACCGGTCCAAAGCGCGATGCGGAGGTTGAGCACCCGCCATGGGTCACGCCGCCAGGTGCGTAGTTCCTTGGCGATGACGGCGCCCACCGGCGTGGAAGGCAGCCGTAGAAGAGAGGCCACGCGGCTCATCGGCGACCGACTGCGGACCGCGTAACTGACCGGTCTCGGGGACCTGTCACGCGCCAGCAGCGCCGCCCACAGCAAGAGCAGGCTACCGACTAGCCCGGCAAATCCCAGGAAGATGGCGGCCGTCAGTCCCCAAGCGCCGCGACCAGCCGCGTCGATGGCCAGCCAGCCCCAGCCGGAGGGCAGGAGGCGGAAGAAGATAGCGATCGGTGGAGGCCAACCGTCCGCCAGGATTTGGCCGATCTGTCCAACGACCGGTTCAATGACGAACCACCCCACACTCATCACCGCCAGGAAAAGCCCAAAGAGCAGCGCCACGATCTCCATGCCAAGGCGAGTCTGCATGGCCACGCCCATCACTGTAGAGACCAGACGTGCCAGCAGCACTCCCAGAAGCAGTTGCAGCAACGCGGCCACCACGCCGGCCAGGCCTGGGAGCCAACCGAACTGGAATCCATATACAGCCAATGCGGCGAAAGCGACCAGCGCGATGGCAGGCATCAGTCCTACGATCGCCGCGCCGAGTAAGCCGATCGCCAGCCTGCGCGGTGGGATGGGCAGCAGGGCCAGGTGTTCCGGGCGTACCCCCCGGCCCGCCCCGCCGAACACCGGCGCCAGCGCCAGGATCACGGTCCAGGCTGCGAACAGAGCAGCCAAGAGGTCGACCAGGATCACCGGCTGGGGCGTTTTCAGAATGCTCAGCGCGACCGTGCCGATCGCCAGGATGAAGCCGACAATGGCCCAGAAGCGGCGCGTCCCTGTCAGCCCATCACGCTGCATCGCCAAGTTCATGCGGATTAGGAGGCCAACCATGTCAAGCCTTCTCCCCCGCCGACCCGGGCGCCAACAAGATCGACGAACACCTGCTCCAGGCTGCGATCGCCACGGATTTGATCGAGCGCCCCGGCAGCGATGATGCGGCCTTGGGTGAGAATGGCCACATGGTCGCAGATCTGCTCGACCAAGGGCATCACATGGCTGGACATGATCACCGAACCGCCGGAAGCGACGAACCTTTGCAGGATCGTCCTCACTGTGGACGCCGAGACCGGGTCGACCGCCTCAAACGGTTCGTCGAGGATCAGCAGCTTGGGAGCGTGAAGCAGAGCGATTGCCAATCCGATCTTCTTGCGCATTCCGGCCGAATACTGAATCAGCAGCGTATGCTCCGCGCCGTCGAACTCCAGGACGGACAGCAGCTCGGCTGCACGTTCCGCCACCACGTCCTTGCTCAGGCCGCGCAACAGACCGAGATAGGTCAGCGCTTCGCGCCCCGTCAGGCGTTCCGGCAGCGCCAGGCCGTCCGGCAACACCCCGATCAACGCCTTGGCGCGCAGCGGCTCGGCCCACATATCGACCCCAAAGATCCGTGCACGCCCCGCGTCGGGCCGGAGCAGGCCCACGGCCATCGACAGGGTGGTCGTCTTGCCCGCGCCGTTGGGGCCCACCAAGCCGAAAAACGAGCCATGTGGCACGATCAGATCGACATGGTCGGCAGCGACCGTCTCACCAAAGGTTTTGCTCAACCCGATCAGCTCCAGGGCAGGAGCCTCTGAGTTCCAATGCGCACCGTGCGACATTTCCTCACCTACTATCGCCAGGGCCCGATGAATGCGTGACCTGCTTCCGATCGTGATTCATCTCGATTTCTCCCTTTTCCGACACGCCGCGAGTATGTCGGTCTTCCCGCGGCAGCCTCTCTGGCTTTGCTGAGCCATCACCACACCCCGGCTAAAGCCATGGATGCTCGCGAACAGGCCGTAGCGGTTGGCCTACGCCGATAGAGAGTTGGAACGTCGGACCAAAGGTGGGATGGGGAGAGGTAACGCGGGTGACACAGCGAACGCTGAGTGATGCGAGCGAAGAGACGCTTGACCGCCAGGGATCGAACCGGTCGGGTGTGGCGTACCGAATCAACGGCCATGGGTTGGGGCGCATCGGGGGCAAGCGAGAGATGGTGAGCAAAACGGATAGAACGCGACCAATCGACTGTTGCTCAGTTCGGCTAGATTCCCCTCTCCGCCCGTGCGGCGGGGCGTCGCTCCCTGGTCCGTCAGCAATGGGATGCTGCGCGGCTGCGTGCCGATGCCTCGCCCGCGCGGATCACACCGTCCAGCTCCTGATGCCGGTCAGGAGTCAGCCACATACGAATGTGCTTGCCCATGGGCACCATGGTACCACCATGGGATGAAGCGTCAAGAGCTAGGCTTACCAGGTACAATGTCAGTGTAGATGGTCGTATTGGCAAGATCAAGCTTCAGCGCAGTTGCTGGTTCTTTTCGGTCAGCTTTCGGATACGTTCCGCCTCAGCCATACCGACAATATACATAATTATCGGGGGGCTGAACGATCACCCGGGCCGAGGGATAGGGTGCGTCCGTTGTGAGGCGGCGTTGCAGATTCCAGGTAACAGGCCTAGCGTCCGGTCGCGCTCAAGCCCGTAACCTGCAACCTGTGCCCTGTCACCTGCTACCTTTACATGGCCATGCCGCCGTCCACGCAGATCACTTGGCCGGTGATGTAGGCGGCGGCGTCCGAGGCCAAGAACGCCACTGCGGCCGCCACGTCCTCCGGACGTCCCAGGCGCCCCAAGGGAATATGGCTCAGCGCCGTCTCGAGGATGCCCGCCGGCAGCTTGGCCGTCATGTCCGTCTCGACGAACCCGGGCGCCACCAGGTTGCAGGTGATCCCCCGCGCCCCCAGTTCGCGCGCCACCGACTTGATCAGGCCCACGAGTCCCGCCTTGGCGGCGGCATAGTTCGCCTGGCCGGCGTTCCCCACCAGCCCCGACACCGAGCCGATGCTGATGATGCGGCCGGAGCGCTGTTTCAGCATAGGGCGCTGCGCCGCCTTGATGCAGTGAAAGGCGCCCTTGAGGTTCGTGTCGAGCACCGCGTCCCAGTCGTCCTCCGACATGCGCATGAGCAGCGTATCGCGCGTGATGCCGGCGTTGTTCACCAGGATGTCGAGCCCGCCGAACCCCTCCAGGCAGGCCGCCACCAGTCGCCCGGCGCCATCGGCGGTACGCACGTCGGCGCCCACCGCCAGCGCCTCGCCGCCCATCGCCACGATGGCGGCCACGACCTCATCCGCCGCGGCGGCGTTGCTGGCGAAATTCACCACCACCCGCGCCCCCTGCCGCGCCAGTTCCAGCGCGATGGCGCGCCCGATCCCGCGTGACGCGCCCGTAACGATGGCCCGCTTGCCGTCGAGTGTGCCCATCAGCCCAGCGCCCCCGCGTCGAACGCCTCCAGCGAGGCGCGGCCGGTCACGGCGTGCAGCGCGACGCCGCCGTCGATGCGCTTGACGAGGCCACCCACCACCGCCTGTGGCCCCACCTCGAGCATGGCACGCACCCCGCCCGCCACCATCGCCCGCACCGACTCGACCCAGCGCACCGGCGAGGTGAGCTGCCGCAAGAGGGCCGCCTTGATCGCGTCGGGGTCGTCCACCGGCGCCGCCACGGCGTTGCACATCACCGGCGCCCACGGACGGTGGAAGGTGGTGGCCTCCAGCGCCGCGGCGAGCCGCTCGGCGGCCCCGCCCATGAGGGGCGTATGACACGCCACGCTCACCGCCAGCGGCAGCGCCCTTTTGGCGCCCTTTTCCTTGGCCAGGGCCATGGCGCGCTCCAGCGCCTCCCGCTCCCCAGCGATCACCACCTGCCCGGGGGCATTCAGGTTCGCCGCCCACACCGCCGGCCGGCCGTCGTTGGCGGCCGCCAACACCTCGTTCACCGCCTCGTCGCTCAGCCCGATGATGGCGGCCATACCGCCCGGGGCGCCCTCCCCCGCGTCGCGCATCGCCTCGCCGCGGCAGCGCACCAATCGCAAGCCGTCCTCCAGGTCGATGGCCCCGGCCACGGCCAGCGCCGCGAACTCGCCGAGGCTGTGCCCGGCGACGTAGGCCGTCCGCCCGCGGACGCCGTCGAGGCGCGGCTCCAGCGCGCGCCACAGCGCCATAGAGGCGGCATAGATCGCCGGCTGCGTGTTCGCCGTGTCGTTCAGCGCCTCCGCCGGCCCCTCGAACGCCAGCGCGGACAGGCCGAACCCCAGCGCCCGGTCGGCGTCATCGAACACCGCGCGCGCCTCGGGGTAGGCCGCCGCCACATCGGCGCCCATGCCCACCGCCTGGCACCCCTGGCCGGGGAATACGATGGCAATATCCTTCGTTGCGTGCACCATGTCCTCCATTCGTGCCGGTCTCGTGTGGTCAGCGCGCTCGTAGGGCACACAGGCGGTCCAGCGCCGCCTCTGCCTCGGCCACCGTGCGCCGCACCAATTCGGCCGCCGGCACCACGTCGTGCACCAGGCCCGAGACCTGGCCGGCCATCACCGAACCGTAGGTCACGTCCCCCTCGACCACCGCCCGCCGCAGGCGGCCCGTGCCGAACTCGATGATCTCCTGGTCCGAGGCGCCGCGCCGCTCGAGTTCCTCGAAATCGCGCGACATGGGATTGCGCAGGCAGCGCACCGGGTGCCCGATGGTGGCGCCCGTCACCATGGTGCTGCGCTCGTTCGCCTTGATGATCGCCTCTTTATAGTTGCCGTGGGCGATGCACTCGCAGGTGCAAATAAAGCGCGTGCCCATCTGCACGCCGGCCGCCCCTAGCGTCAGCGCCGCCGCCAGCCCGCGGCCGTCGCCGACCCCACCGGCGGCGATCACCGGCACGGTGACGGCGTCGACTACCTGGGGCACCAGCGCCATGGTGCTCACGGAACCGATATGGCCTCCCGATTCCTCCCCCTCGGCGATGACGGCGTCGGCGCCGACCCGCACCAGCCGCTTGGCCAGGGCCCCCGAGGCCACCACGGGCATCACGATGGCGCCCGCCTCCTTCAGTGGCCCGATGTAGGGGGTGGGGTTGCCGGCGCCGGTGGTCACCACCGGCACGCGCTCCTCGATGCACAGCGCGATCACCTCATCCACGCACGGGCTAAAGAGGGGCACGTTGAGGCCATAGGGGCGCGTGGTGTGCTCCTTCATGTTCCGAATCTGCCCGCGCACCCAGTCGACGGGGGCATTGCCCGCCCCCAGGATACCCAACCCGCCACCCTCAGAGACGGCGGCGGCCAGCTCCCACGTGGCCACCCATGCCATGCCGCCCTGTACGACGGGGTGAGGGATTCCCAAGAGTTCGGTCAATGCCGTAGTGAGCATAGTCGAGGCGACCTCCGCTTAATAGACGTTCCCGCGCCGCATGTGACACGATCGGGGTCAGCGCGCCCCGCGCGACGCGCTGCACCGAACGCTTAAACACCGCTACCGCGGCGGGGTTGCGCGTACGACGCGTTGGCTTCCGGCAGAACTCGGGCGCGAAATGGCAACTCTCGGCGCGCGGTGGGGTTATACGCCATGGACAGCACTCGGCGCCACCGGCGCCACCCCCGCTTCAGGAGGCATGGGATGTCGAGACGCGTAGTGATCACCGGGATGGGCGCCATCACGCCGCTGGGCCACGATCTGCCCTCCACCTGGGAGGCAATCGTCGCCGGGCGTTCGGGCGTCGCCCAGATAACAAAGTTCGATACCACCGGCTATCGCACCACGATCGCCGCCGAGGTCAAAGGGTTCAAGGCCGCCGATCACTTTCCGCCCAAAGAGGCGCGGCGCCTGGACGAGTTCGTCCAGTACGCCCTGGTGGCCTCGCGCGAGGCGGTGCGCGACGCCGCCCTCCCGCTGGAAGACGGCGTCGGTGAGCGCACCGCCGTCATCATCGGCTCGGGGATCGGCGGCATCCACACCACCACGCAGCAGACCCTCACCCTGGCCGAGCGTGGGCCGAACCGCGTGAGCCCCTTCCTCATCCCGATGATCCTGCCCGATACCGCCGCCGGCATGGTGGCCATCGAGTTTGGCCTCAAGGGGCCGAATATGGCCGTCACCTCCGCTTGCGCCAGTGGCGCCAACGCCATCGGCGAGGCGTACGAGATCGTGCGCCGCGGCGCCGCCGACCTGGCGCTGTGCGGCGGCACCGAGGCGGGAATCGTGCCCATCGCCGTGGCGGGGTTCGCCGTGATGGGCGCCCTCTCGGAGCGCAACGACGATCCCGAGGGCGCCTCGCGACCCTTTGACCGGGGGCGTGACGGTTTCGTCATCGGCGAGGGCGCCGCCATCCTCGTCCTCGAGGAGCTGGAGCACGCCCTGGCGCGGGGCGCCACCATCCATGCCGAGGTGCTGGGATACGGCGCCACCGATGACGCCTTTCACATCGCCGCCCCCGACGAGAAGGGCACCGGCGCCATCGCCTGCATGCGCCAAGCCCTCTCCTCGGCGGCCTTGGCCCCGGAGGAGATAGACTATATCAACGCCCACGGCACCAGCACGCCGCTGAACGACATCACCGAGACGCGCGCCATCAAGGCGGTGTTCGGCGACCACGCCCGGCGCGTCCCCATCAGCTCCACCAAGTCGATGACGGGGCACCTGCTGGGCGCCGCCGGCGCGCTCGAGGCGGCGCTCAGCATCCGCGCCATCGAGGAGCAGTGCATCCCGCCCACCATCAACCTGGTCGAGCCCGACCCCGAGTGCGATCTGGACTATGTGCCGCACACGGCCCGTTCCGCCTCGGTCCGTGCGGTGCTCTCCAACTCGTTCGGGTTCGGCGGCCACAACGCATGCCTGGTGTTCGGGCGGGCACGAAAGACCGCGGCATGAAGTCCGGTTCGCCACTGACGCGTCGCGCAGAGATCATCGGTTGGGGCATGTGCGTGCCCAAGCAGGTCGTGACGAACGAGGACCTGGCGCAGACGCTGGACACGTCGGACGACTGGATCCGCAGCCGCACCGGCATCGCCCAACGGCGCATCGCCGGCGACCACGAGTCCAGCGCGCAGATGGCCATCGAGGCGGCGCGGTCGGCGCTGCAGGTGGCCGACGCCAACCCCCGCGAGATCGACCTGATCATCGTGGGGACGACGACGCCCGACCATACCTTTCCCTCCACCGCCTGCCAGGTGCAGGGCGCCCTGGGCGCGGTGCGCGCCGGCGCGTTCGACCTGAGCGCCGCCTGCTCGGGGTTCGTCTATGCCCTGGCGACGGCGCATCAGGCCATCGCCTCGGGCGAGCACGACCTCGTCCTCGTCATCGGCGTGGACTGTCTCTCGCGCCGGCTGAACTGGCAGGACCGCAGCACCTGCGTCCTCTTTGGCGACGGGGCCGGCGCGGTGCTGTTGCGGGCCGGCGAGGGGCCTGCCGGCGTCCTGGCCACCGTCCTGGGCGCCGACGGCTCGGGCGGCGACGTGCTCATCATCCCTGCTGGGGGCTGTGCCGCGCCCCTCACCCCCGAGGTGCTGGAGCAGAACCTGCACACCATCCACATGAATGGCCAGGAGGTCTACCGCTTTGCCACGCGCGTCCTCCCCACCGCCACGGAGCAGGTAACGAAAAAGGCGGGCCTCGCGCTCGACGAGGTGGATGTCATCGTCCCGCACCAGGCCAATCTGCGCATCGTCGAGATGGCATCCAGGCGGCTCAAGGTGCCCATGGAGCGTTTCGTCATCAACATCGAGGAGTACGGCAACACCTCGGCGGGCTCGATCCCCATCGCCCTGTGCGAGGCGATCGAGCAGGGGCGCATCGCGCCGGGGAGCAACGTCGTCATGGTGGGGTTCGGCGCGGGGCTTACCTGGGGGGCTGTGGCCGTCAAGTGGAGCGTGCCTCCCAAGGAGGCGGTCTCGCCGCGCTACCGCAACTGGTGGCGCTGGCTGCTCTACCGCTGGGCGTCGATGCGCGGGGGCTGGTTGCGCACCACGCGCAACGCCACCGTCTGGCTCATCCGCCGCACGACACGGCGCGACAGATACCCCAGGAACCTGGACTGATCAGAGGGCACGCGGATGCACGCGGATTACACGGATCTCTGCAGATCATTTCATCCATCCGCAGTCTATCCGTTGAATCCGCGGAAATCCGCGTGCCCTCTGGAACCGGTGCGCTATGCTCCCTCTGGCCGGCCGCGCATGAGCAGCGTCCAGTCCCCCTCCTGCACCACCTCACCCCGCTGGTTCAGCACCTCCATGGCGAACACCACCATGCCGCCCCCCATGCTCGGCATGGGGCGCAGCTTGGAGACGGTGGCGCGCAGGTGGATGGTGTCCCCGATAAAGACGGGCGCCTTGAACTTGTACGTGAGGCCGACGAACGCCTGGGTCGTGCCCTCGATGAACCCGGCGCGCGCCGCCAGGCCCGAGGCGGCGGCCAGCCCCAACAGGCCGTGGGCGATGCGCCGGCCGTAAGGGGTCTCACGGGCGAACTCGTCGTCGGTGTGGAGCTGGTTATAGTCGCCCGAAAGCCCGGCGAACGCCATCACGTCCGCCTCGGTGATGGTGCGCCCCGGGCTGGTGACCACCTGCCCCTGCTCGAACTCCTCAAAGTAGAGTCCCCGCGGTCGCGGCGTGTCCATGGCGCCTCCTTGGGTGGTGAACGAGATGAACGGCGAGGTCACGGCATGCCGCCGCGGCGGGCCGGCGGCCCCGCCCCTCCTACAACACCCGCGGCCCTAACGCGATGCGGACGGCGCCACCCCACGGAGCGGGCGCTACACGATCCTCGG
>JAXGNH010000027.1:0-42702 GCA_040768165.1 Anaerolineae bacterium | reverse complement strand
TCCGAGAGCCTCACGGCGCTGCGGCGCTCCTACTATGGCCTGGTGACGTGGATAGACCGACAGGTGGGCGAGCTGATGGCTACCCTGGAGCACACCGGCTACCTCGACAACACCCTGGTCATCTTTGCCAGCGACCACGGCGATATGCTGGCGGAAAAGAACATGGTGCAAAAGCGCTCCTTCTACGAGTACTCGTGCCGGGTGCCGCTCATCATGCGCTTTCCCGACGGCTATCGCGCAGGGACGACCTGCGCGCAGCCCGCATCGCTGATGGACATCACCCCGACGCTGCTGGATGTGGTGGGGGTGGGGGAGCGCATGCCCATGGAGGGTCGCAGTCTGCTGCCGTGCATCGAGGGGGACGAGGCGGACCGCGTGGTGTTCGCCGAGAGCCACACCAACGGCGTGTACGCCCCGTGCTTCATGGCGCGCCAGGCAGACTTCAAGTACGTCTACATCCACGGCAAGGCGCCGCAGCTCTTTGACGTGCGCCGAGATCCGGGCGAGTGGCACAACTTGGCCGGCGCGCCGGAGCACGCCGGCGTGGAGGCGGATCTGCGGGGCCGGATCCTGGCGACGTTCGACCCGGACGCCATCGAGCGCGATCTCGTGGAGAGCCTGCGCAACCGCGCCATCGTGCAGGAGGCGCTGGTGCGCAACAAGACGCAGTGGGAGTACGAGCCGCGCTTCGAGGTGACTTACCCCTACACCCCCGGACGGCCCAAGGCGTAGGCGCTGTGGTGGGGAGACATCCTGCCGTCGTGACGTCTACACGCGAAATAAGAGGAGTCAGGCATGCGGCTTGCGGGTAGAGTAGCCTTGGTCACCGGGGCGGGCTCCGGCATCGGCCGGGCGACGGCGCTGCTGCTG
The DNA here is from genome assembly GCA_040768165.1 of Anaerolineae bacterium. Classification (GTDB taxonomy): domain Bacteria; phylum Chloroflexota; class Anaerolineae; order UBA1429; family UBA1429; genus DUUT01. The sequence goes on along the minus strand of JAXGNH010000027.1, from coordinate 41,832 downwards.
GCGCGTGAGGGCGCCAGGGTGGGCGCCCTCGGTCGCACCTCGGACCAACTGCAGGAGACCACCGAGGCGATCCGCGCGACGGGGGGCGAGGCGCTGGCGCTGCTCGCCGACGTGTCCGACGCGGACGCGATGGCCCGCGCCGTGGACGCACTGGCGGAGACTTGGGGGCGGCTCGACATCGTCTTTGCCAACGCGGGGATCAACGGCGTGTTTGCCCCCATCGATCAGCTTACGCCCGAGGAGTGGGATCGAACCATGGGGATCAACCTCAAGGGCACGTTCCTCACCATCAAGTACAGCGTGCCGCTGCTACGCAAGCAGGGCGGGGCCATCGTCGTGAATTCCTCGGGGAACGGCACGCGCGTCTTCTCCAACTCGGGGATGACGGCCTACGCCTGCTCCAAGGCGGGCCAGGTGGCCATGGCCAAGATGCTGGCGCTAGAGTTGGCCCGCGACGGCATCCGCGTGAACGTCATCTGCCCCGGGCCGGTGCGCACCGAGATCGACGACAACACGGAACGACGGGGCTTGGAGGGGATTCGCATCCCCGTGGCGTTCCCCAAGGGCAGCATTCCACCGCTGACGCACGGGGAGCCCGGCACGCCCGAGGAGGTGGCGGAACTCGTCCTCTTTCTCGTCTCGGCGGCGTCGCGCTACATCACCGGCACGGAGGTGTGGATCGACGGGGGAACGTCACTCCTCAGAGGGGTGAGTCGCGGCGCAGGCGGGCCCCGCCGGCGTGCGGCCCCTACCTGCGCCGCGCGGTTCAGGCGCCATACCGCAGAGGTGTGTCAAGCAACGAGAGCACGGTGCGACGGGCGACCCCTCCCCGCGTCGTGCGGGCTGGGCAGCAACGGGGCGGGGGGAAAGAGGCCTCCCCCCGCCCTGCAGGAATCCATGCTACAGCCCGCGCGCCCTAGTCCTCGGCGATGCGGTGCTCGGCGATATAGTCCCAGACGATCTCGTAGCCCATCCCCGGGCCCCGGGGGATGGCCACGTACCCCTCGGCGTCCAGCGGGTCGGGGAGGGCCGCCAGGTAGGGGGGCGGGGTGTTGCAGTCGACGCCGGGGGCCAGGAGGCCGCGCTCATAGTACTCGCAGGTGTCCTCGCTGGTGGCCCCCAGCACCTGCAGGTTGCCAAAGCCCGACATGTGGGGCTCGCACCGGACGCCGAAGGCCTCGCACACGGCGGCGAGCTTGATGGCCCCGGTGATGCCGCCGCGCAGCACGTCGATGCGGCTCATGTCGGAGGCCTCGCGCAGGATCCAGTCGGCGCGCGTGTAGAGGGAGCCGGCGGCGATCTCCGGGGAGAGGAGGGGGATGGCCAGCTCGCGGGCGAGCTTGACGTAGGAGTGCACGCGGTACTCGGGCATGGGGTGCTCGTACCAGGCGAAGTCGAGTTCCTCGAGCGCCCGGCCGACCTTGAGGGCCTCCTCGTAGGTGCAGTAGGTGCCCCAGGGGTCGAACATGAGCGCCATGTCGGGCCCCACCGCCTCGCGCACGGCGCGGCAGGCGGCGATGTCGGCCGCGATGTGGGAGGGCCGTCCCGGGAGGGGGCGGAAGGTGGTGGGGTCGGCAAAGTAGTAGGGGTGGATCTTGTAGGCGGTGTAGCCCGCCTCCTGGCACTCCACGGCGTGGGCGGCGTACTCCTCGGGGGTGCCCATGTTGGGGTAGGTGGAGGCGTAGGCCCTGGCACGCGAGCGGCAGCCGCCCAGGAGCTTGTGGACGGGGACGCCAAAGGCGCGCGCCTGGAGGTCCCAGAGGGCGAGGTCGACGACGCTGAGGAGGTTCTCGGGCCAGTTGGCCACCCACATGTAGCGCCAGAACTTTTCGCGGTCGAAGGGGTCCTCCCCCACGAGCAGGGCGCGGGCGCGGGCGACGAGGGCCTTGCGCTCGTCGGGGGGCAGGCCGTCCTGGTCGCCGTGGCCGTGGCCGCCGAGGTAGTAGCCCTCGGCGCCGGCATCGGTGGTGATCTTGGTGAGGGTCTGGACGGCGTCGCCGTCGGGGATGAGCTGGCGGTTGCGGAAGGCCATGCGCGGCACGCGGAAGGGGATGACCTCGATGTTGGTGATCTTCATGCTGTCCTCCAGGATTGGTGGTGGGCGGCGGGGCCTCGACCCCGCGGCGCCCCGGAGATGCTAGGCGAACGTGGCAAGGTACTCGTCGATGACCTCTTGGACCTCGCGGCGCAGGAGCGGGTCGTCGGGGAAGGGCGCGGCGGGCTGGCGCACGTAGGCGGTGGCGATGATGCCGCGCTGGCGCAAGAGTTCCTTGTGGACGTGGAAAAAGCCGTCGCGCATCAAGCCGCTGACGCGCGCCAGGCGCTGGACGTAGGCGTGCGCCGCGATGGCGCCCGCCTCGTCGCCGGCGTGGAACAGGTCCCAGATCTGCACGAACACCTCCGGCTGGCTGCAGCCCGGCATGGTGCCCTGGGAGCCGCGGCGCAGCTCCTCGATGAGGTAGCTGCCGCCCGCCCCGCCAAAGACGGTGAGGGCGTCACCGGCCGTGGCGACGGCATCGGCGATGCGCGGGGGGGCGGGGGGGGCCTCCTCCTTGATGTAGCGCACGTGCTGGCACTCGGCGGCGATCTGCCGGGCGAGGGCGGGGGCGACGGGGCTGGCGCCCTGGCTCTGGATAAAGATGGGGATGGACACGGCCTCGGAGACGGCGCGAAAGTAGGCGCGGATGCCGTCGGGGCTGCCGGCGCCGCCCATGCCGAGGGGGATGGGGGGGGTGAGCATGAGGGCGTCGGCGCCGTGGTCCTGGGCCTGCTGGCTGTAGAGCACGGCGAGGTCGGTGCCAGTGGCGCTGGTGTTGATGACCACGGGGACGCGGCCCTGGGCCTGGTCGGCGATGAGGCGCGTCATGCGGTTGCGCTCGGCCTCGGAGAGGCGAAAGCACTCGCTGCCCAGGGCGACGCCCAAGCCATGGACGCCGGCCTGGATCTCGTACTCGACGAGGCGCTGGAGGCTCTCCTCATCGAGGCGCCCCTGGGCGTCGAAGGGGGTCTGCAGGATGGGGTAGACGCCGCGCATCGGCTGGGAAGTCATGGGGGATACCTCCGTGTCGATGGTCGCCAATTTGTGCCCGAACGCCAGGGCAGAGCCCCGTGTAGCAATGAGTGGCCCGTGTCGCGCCCCCGGTCGCAACTCCTCTAGCCCTTGATCCCCGACATCATCCCCTCGACGAAATAGCGCTGGGCGAGGAAGAAGAGAACCACGCGTGGCACCGTCGACATGAGGGACGCGGCCATGAGGAGCTGTTCTGCCTCCCGCTCCTCGGCGCCGGCATACTGCTCCCGGGAAAACCACCGCAGTCCCACGCTGAGCGTCAGTTTCTCGCTCGTGTTGAGATAGATCAGCGGATGGAAAGTCGCTCCAGCTTCCCAGGAAGCTCAGAATCGCAACGGTGATCGCGGCAGGCCTGATGAGAGGGAGAAGCACGGTGAAGAGGAGATGCGCGGACGAGGCGCTGTCAAGCATCGCTGCCTCGTCAAAGTCCATCGGGATGGTCATAAAGAACTGGCGCATGAGAAAGATGGCAGCGCGGAGCCAAAGTACGATGGCACCACCAGCGGGTAGAAGGTATCGAGCCAACCAAAGCTCTGGAATAGGAGGAACTGCGGGATCAGCGTCACCTCCCTGGGAGCATCATGGTGCTCAGCACTGACAAAAAAGAGGACGTTGCGGCCAGGAAAGCGCTTTCTGGAGAAACCAAAGGCAACCAGGACCGTCGACACGACGGCGCCGATGGTCGACATCACCGCCACGATGATCGTATTGAGATAGAACCCCGCAAAGGGCACCTTCTCAAAGACGATGCGGTAGTTCTCGAATCGAAAGCGTTGGGGGAACACCTGGGGAGGAAAGACGACCACCTCGTGGGGCGCCTTCAGTGACGTCATCAGGCTCCAGAAAAACGGGAACAGAAAGCTCAGCGCCAGGACGTTCACTAGCGCGTACACGGCGATCTTGCCGATGGAGCGCCGATAGGTGGCCCGGGCTTCCTTGCGCCCCAATCCGCTCGAGGGGCGGGAGAGGTCGACCATGCTGCCCATCTCGTCGCTACCTCCCTTGATCTGTCTCGCCAGCATAGAACACCCAGCGGCGCGACATCACGAACTGCAAGATGGAGAGGGTGATCACGATGATGAAAAAGATCCACGAGAGCGCGGACGCATACCCCATCTTGAAAGACCGGAACGCCTCGTTGTAGAGGTGGAGCATGTAGAACCACGTCGCATATGCGGGGCCACCTCTGTGGCCATCAGGCCAACGTGAACACGCGAAACGCGGCGATGGTGCTGATGATGATGTTAAAAAAGATCACGGGCGAGATCATGGGCACGGTGACCGCCCAGAAGCGGTGCCACCCGTTGGCTCCGTCAATGCTAGCGGCGTCGTACAGCTCATCGGGGACGCCCTGGAGGCCGGCCAGGAAGATGATCATGCGGCTGCCGCCGAACTCCAGATGGCGATCGCCACGATGCTCGGCAGTGCCCAGGCGGGCTTCCCAGCCACCGAGGCGCGTCGATGCCGATCTGGCGCAACGCATAGTTGATCGGACCTACCTCCGAGTTGAGCAGCCAGGTCCAAAGCAGCGTCGAGGCGGCCGCCGGTGTGAGGGGTGGGCAGGTAGAACAGCGTCCGGTAGGTGCAGGTGCCCTGATCGCGCGGTTCAGCAGTATGGCGAGGAGCAACGAGATGGCGATCCCTAAGGGTACAAAGTAGAGGGTAAAGATGGTTGTGCGCACCAGAGAGCCATAGAATAGCAGGTCCTCACCTTTGAGGCCCGGAGATAGTTCTCTAGGGCCCGCGTAGCGCGGTGCGGACGAAAGACGCTATAGTGGAAGCTCAAATAGAGCGAGGCGAGCATCGGCCCAAGTGTCAGCGCGACGAACCCAAACAGCCAAGGTAGGACGCACAGATAGCCCTCGATGGCGGCGCGGGTTCCTCGGCTGAGCCCGTGGCGCCCAAGGAGCCGGGACATAGCCGCTCGTTGCATCTGCAAGGTCTCCTCCATTTTGGCGGGTGACGTGTCCCGTGCGACTACGGGACACGTCACCGGGTGCGTCTCTGATGACCAGTACTCCCGATCGAGACCAACGGCTCCCGCTGTCTACAGGCGAGGCTCATCCAGCACGGCTTGCACCGCCTTGGTTGGCTTCGTCGAAGGCGGCCTGCGTGGGAGGCGTGGGCTCGATCATCATCGCACGGTAGAGTTGTCCATCACACTCCACACCTTGAAGGTGTTCAGGCTGGCGGCGTACCAGTGCGTCCTGAGTTCGTCCATGTGCGCCTGAACAGGGGCAGGCACGGGACCTCTGCAGCCAGTTCTGCTGACTCCCAGACGTCCTTGCGCATGCCGGGGGAACCGGCGCTGCCTCCCTCGGCTTTGCCCAGGCGGATGCCGTGCTCCTGCTCGCAAAAGTAGGAGAGCAGCTCCCAGGCTTCGTCGGGGTGTTTGGTCTTGCCGTTCATCGCCATCTGGTCGTGGTTGTAGAACCCTGGCAACATACTGCCCGCCCCTGCAAGGCTGAGGCGTACGCCATGGCGGTGCGGTCGCCCACGGCGATTCGATCGCCCCAGTCGACGAGGCCGCCGGAGCGGAAACCGCCGGCTCCGCTGAGAAACACCTGCTTGTAGTCGAGGTCCCCGGGAACCGGGCAGACCTTGTGCTTGTGGATCAGTTCGTGCATCCAGATGACGGCTGCCATCTGCTGTTCGCCGTTCAGCTCCGCCTCTCGCAGTGCGCCCAATGGGGGCGACACGGTCCACGCCCCAGGCCCGCAGGTGCCCGGTGATGGCCCACCCGCCGTCGCCATAGTGCAGGTATCCCCATTGGTCCGTCCGACCGTCGCCGGTGGTGTCCTTCACGATCCTTTTGCCGGCCTCGATGATCTCGTCATAGTCCTGCGGCTGAAAGTCGGCGAGCCTCTAGCCCGAGCATCTCCTTGCTGAAGATGCCGGAGGGCCCGGTGTGGCCCTTGTAAGGGAGACCGTAGAGCTTGCCGTTCCACTTCATGCTCCAGGCCGGTCTCCCAGTAAACACCGAGGTCATAGTTGTACTTGGATACCAGGGGATCGATCTCGGTCCAGCTCGGCGTCCGCCATCTGGTGGTAGAATCCGACGTGGGTGAAGGCGACATCTCCGAGGACGGAGCCGGCGGCCAGGGTGGCGGAAGCCGGGGTATTCCGCGCCAGGACCGAGCTTGACCCGGATGTCCGGGTTATGGTCCCGGAAGACCCCGATGCCCATCTCGGTCTTGTACCTCCGCGCCCCGCCGGACATGGAGGCGCAGCTCTACAGCCTCTTTGGGCGCCGGTGCGGCCACCTCCTTTTCGGGCACGGCGGTTGGGGCTGCGGAGTGCCGCAGCAGGCGGCGCGGCGGGCTTGGCTGGCCGCCGCAATGGTCAATCCGGCAGCGCCGATGAGGGTGCTACGAAGCAGATCCCGACGACTGAGTGTTACCGCCATCTCTCCTGTGATGAGCGACCTGTCACGCCTGCCCTCACCCACCGGATGGGTTTCGGGTCCGTTCGGGACAGCTTGCCGCCGACAGGCGTAACCTCCGTTGGACCACCCCTTCCGCATCGTACGCACCAGACTTTGACCACGGTGCGCCTTTCATGGTACAGTGCCATGTGCATCGATACAATGGGTTTCGTCCAGGAGTTCAGGACACGTTGCAGGACCTACACCGGACATGGGCGACACGTACGCGACCCTCGTGGAGGAGCTTCGCCAGGCGCTCAACAAGCTGAGCGATAACGACGCCGTGCGCCAGAGCCCCTGGTGAGCCGGCTGGGGCTCGAGAGCCACGAGGACCTGGCGGTGGCGCTGCGCGCGGTGCTGGTCCGGGCGATCGATTCGCCCGCCCGGCGGCCGGGCCCTTCGGGTGGGGCAACACGCGCGGCTGCACGCTATCCTTTTCGAGCGCTACGTCGAGGAGCGCACGCAGGAGGCGCGGTGGCCGCTCGCCTGGGCATCACGTCGCGGCATCTGCGACGGAGCAGGTGACGGCCCTCAACGCCCTCGCTAGGTTCTTGACCTGCAGTACGAACTGGCGCGGTAGCGGCACGCAGTTCGACGCCAGGGCGACGACACCCCGCGGGGCACAGCACCGAGGTCAATCGCGAGATGCTCTGGTTGGCCGACTCGCATCGCCACGAGGCGAGCGATGTCGCGCCGGTGCTGACGGAGGTGGGTGACCTCGCCCGAGAGATGGCAGCCGAGCGCGATATCCGCCTCAGTATGATGTGCACACCGGACGTCCATCGGATGCAGATCCGCACCGTCCTTGCGTCAGGTGGTGCTGAACCTGCTGACGGCCGCCGTCGAGAACCTCGGGCAGGGCGGAAGGATCCACGTGGAGGCGCGTCCGGGCCGAGGGCGAGGTGGTGATCGCCGTGATGGTCAAGAGGGAGTGGGCATGACCTGTGGCGCGACCTGGTCGCGCTGGGGAAGCTCGCCGGCGTCTCGCGGCAGCTCGCGCGACTTCTTCGGCGGTCATGTGACCGTCTCCGAGGTAGATGATCTCCGTGGCCAAGGTATCTCTTCCGAGCGTCGATGGCCAGGTGCGGGTTCTGGCCATCGACGATAACACTGACACCCTTCGCTTGTGGCGGCGCTACGTACAGCGCACGCGCTCTTCGCTGATCGAGACGAGCGACCCCGACGAAGCACTGGCTCTAGCGGCCAGGCTCCGGGCCGGCGTTGGTCGTGCTCGACGTGATGTTGCCCCGGAGTCGACGGCTGAGTTGCTGCGCCAGTTCCGCCGGCACGTGGCGACGGCCACCATTCCCATCATCGTGTGCACGGTGCTCCCTCAGCGCCAGTTGGCCCTCTCCCTGGGGGCCGCCGATTTCGTCCAGAAGCCGGTGACGGGCCCGGATTTCCGCGCGGCGCTCGAGCGGCAAACCGCGGCGGTAGAGCGGTCAGAATAGACTCGAGGAGCAGCGCTGCGGTCGCGCGCCGACAGGCCTCCCTGGCGCGTCACTACCAGCGCGTTGCTCATCACCGGCTCGCGCTGAGGGTCTCTCGCCGAGATAACGATCACCGGGATGTCCTTGACGGCATCATCCTTTGCCTTGCGCGCCAACACCGTGAACCCATCTTGCCCGGGGAGCACCAGATCAAGCAGCACCACATTTCGTCGCCATTCGTGCAAGGCACGGAGCGCGCTGGCGGCCATCGGTAGCCGTGTGCACGACGAGAGGCGGCGCCGCTGCCGATAGCATGCGCTGAAAGAGCGCCTGCGCTCCTCGTCGTCTTCCACCAGAAGAACTTGCGCGCTTTAGGCGCCGTCCGGTTCAGGCTTGCGAGCAGATCCGCGCGGTCGATGGGCTTGCGGGAGGTAATCCCGTACCCCGCCGATCGCCGCCCGTGTCTCGGCACCCAGCAGGTGATGACGGGTATGTCGAACGGACCCTCTGGTGAGATGCGTCAGCGTTCCCAAGGCGCCCTGAGTAACGAGTTCATTCACGACCAGCGCACGGACGGGCTCGGTCTCTAGGGCGTCGCACGCGCCGGCCACCGTCGGTGGATGTCACCTCCACATCGTGCAGATAGTATCGCACCAGGTTGGCCAGGCCATCACCTGACCTGCTATTCGCGGACAGCGCGGCGCGGGCTGTCTGACATGTGCCAACGAGGGCCGTGAGCGCGCGTCATAGCCGAGGTATGGCCGAACCAACGCTTTGGGCTCGTGGCCTCTGTTCCGTCTTCAGCGGCAGGCTGAAGGAGACGCTCGTTCCAGCATTCAACCGGCTCTCGATCGATATCCTGGCCGCCGGAGTTCCACAAAACGTTTGGCGATGGCTGTGACGAGCCCCGTGCCTCCACATGGCGGCGGCGGAGCGATGGGTCGGCCTGTTGGAATGGCTCAAAGAGGTGGCGCAGAGAATCGGGCCCGATTCCCTCCCCTGTATCCGTCACCTCGATGGTCACCACGCTCTCCTGTTGACCTACCACGATCGTTGCCCCTCCACTCTCAGTGAAACGGGCGGCGTTGCTCAGCAGGTTCAGGATGACTTGGCCAATGCGCGCTCGATCGCAGTAGACGGGTGGCAGATTTGCTGGTATGCGCACATCGAGGCGCAGCCTCTTCTTCTCAAAGAAGGCGGCCATGGCGTCGGTCGCTTGTCGCACCACCTCATCGATGGCGCTCCATTCCCTGGTGAGTCGAGTGAAGCCCGATTCGGCCTCCACCAGATCGAGGACATCGTCTACCAGGTGCGCTAGGTGCTGGCTGTTGCGGTTGATCGTAATAATGTCTTCGATCAACTCAGCGGGGAGTGTTTCGGCGTAGAGATCGGGGCGCTGCACGATTTCGTTGCTGAAGCCGATGATCATGTTGAGGGGCGTGCGCAACTCATGGCTGACATTGGCGGCGAACTCCTTCGCCCGGCGGGCCTCCTCAAGCGCCTCGCGGGCGGCCGACAAGAGATCGTTCAGGCGCAGCACCTCTCGGTTGGCCAGGTCCAGGTCCTCCAGGGCCTGTTTCAGCTCCACCTGCCGGCGTCGGGCAGCGGCCAGGTGACGCCGCGCCTGATCGTACCCCTGCCACGCCCAGGCGACCATCGTCTGCGCGGGGCGCTGTGAGATGGCCATAAAGTAGGCGACGCACCAAGTCGTGCCAATGAGGATTACCAGGTGCAGGGGGGCGGTGATGGCCGCAGATCCGACGGAGTAGCCGACCACCAGTACGACGGTGGTCAGGGCGGCCAGCAGCAACCCACCCACAACACCGAGGATTATTCCGGCCACGATCACGGGGATGAGGGCCGTCAGCGCCATATGGCTCGCGGGGAACCACGCGCTGCCCACGATCGCGATCCCCAGGTGCCCCAGGGCCAGCACCAATGTGGCGGCGACATAGCTGCGCCGCGACAGGAGGAGCGCAAGGGCAGCGACGACCAGCACGAGCAACCCGAGCACCATGAGGGATGGAGGCATGATTCGCCGCGCGCCCAGGTTGCCCAGGACGAGGCCGAACGCCAACAGGGCGTACGGCGCGACGATCCACGGCACGAGTTCCTCACGCAGCTGTCGCCGGAGTTGGGCCGATGTCTCCTGTTCACGTTGGCCTCCCTGCACGGGCATCCGTACGCCGCCCGAGTAACAGGCGCCTGGAAGGGTGCTCTAGTATACCACGGTACGCACGGCCGCCGTCAGGCCCATCGACTATGGTGGCGCCGCCATGGCGGCAGGCGCGACCCCTCGACGGCCACGCGGTGCGGCCAACGTCTCCGGGGCTTCGGGCTGGATGAACACCTTGGTCATCGCGACGCCGCAGCGCACCGAGCTATTAAACGGCGGGTTGGGGAGGAGGGTCATCTCCTCCCCAACCCGCTTCTTGCGTGTCTTGCATCGTCCGAGGGTGCGCATTGCCATCCGGCGAGGCGACAGCAGAATGGTCCCGAGGGAGGGCGTGTGGGACGACGACTCCGCCTCCTCGGTGACAGGACAGACGCGCACGGCCGACCGAGGACCGGGCAGCCGTGCGCGGTAAGCAAGTCCGGTGGGCTGTCGAGAGCAGGGTCCCCGGCGGCCCGCGGGTTTCATCTCCCTGGCGACTCATGGCGTCGCTGATCACCTGGTTGACCTCTCCCTCCAGGCGCGAGAGCATCTCGTCGAAACTGATCTCGTCCTTGAGGTACATCTGGGTGTACTTTTTGGCGGCGCGTCCATCGATGCCCGCCGCATGTACGGCCCGAACTTGAGCGTGCAGCACGCTCTCGGCTTGATGCATGATCTTGTCATAGAGCGTCTTCGCCACGGCGTGTCCTGTGGCATGTTGGGGAAGAGGACTTGAAAGCGGGCACGCTCCCAGCTCGTCTTGAGGCGGGCGACGGCCGGCTCCTCGATGGTGTAGAACTCGTTAAAGATCTGAGGTGGCATCGGGCACCTTGGACTCGCGAGCGATCGATCCGCCGGCCCCGATGGCATTGGGGTTGTACTCCTCGGGGCGATGTCGCCCCAGCCCCAGGCCGGGTACATCATGAGCTGCTCCTCGGTCTCGGGCACCTTGCTGACGCAGTTCGCCGCCAACCAGTATCCCGTGTTCACCGTCGCGGACAGCTTGGAGCAGAAGGCGTCCGCCGGGGGCTTGTCGCTCGGGTTGATGGGGCTGGTGGCAGGTCTTTTCCCTCTGCCAGTCGGTGATGAACTTGATGAACTCGACGGCTTCCGGGTTGTCCTGGATGATCACCTTTGTCGTACTCGGGGCTGTATAGGACCTGCCCAGTGGGCCCAGCGCCTTCGAGGTGCCCCGCGTCCCAGACCACGTCCCAGCCAAAGATGAGGACGCGGTCGCCCTCCTTCTTTGGTCAACTTGGCCGACGCCTCGCGGTAGAACGATAGGGGCATGGGCTCGTTATCCTTGGGCAGCTCGACGCCCGCCTCCTCCCAGACCGGCACGTATGCCCAGACAGAGTAGCTGGCGCCCCAGTCCTTCATGATGCCCCAGAACCCGCCCTCGTGGCGGTACATCTCGCCCACGGGATGGAAATCGTCCCACTTGATCTTGGCGCTGGTGTCGATGTACGCGTCATGTCCAACCAGGTCTTCTGCCCGATCCAGTAGGGCGTGTCCACGGCGTCGTTTCGGCAATAATCGGGCGGATCGCCGGCGGCCAGCATGGCCATGAGGCGCGTGTCGTCTCGCTCCAGATACTCGATGGTGATCTCGGGGTACTTTTCCATGCACAGCTTGATGTCGGCATCGCTCAACTCTGCGCGGCCGTACATGACGACGACGTTGGTGGGCGCCTTGGCGGCGGGCTGGGTGGGCCGCCGGCGCGGTGGTAGCGGCTCCACTCAGTGATTGGGCGGGCTGCGGTCGGGCCGTATCGGCGCCTGTGCGCGCACGACGCGAGCATCGAGGCTCCTGCAACGGCCGATGCTCGGAAAGGTGCGGCGCTACGCAGCGCCGCGCCCGTGAACCTACCTTCAGGCGATCGGCTGATGGCCCATAGGTCTGCTTGTGCTGATGACTGCACGTCCATCGTGACGTCTATCACTACCACACCGCGCTCGAAACACGCCCTACTACGGGCCCACTATCGTGCCCAGGGGTACTCCTTAGCCGGGTGCTTGAGCAGCTCCTCCTCGATGAGATCCGAGCCCAGCCCCGGGCGGTCGGGCAGCACGAGGTGGCCGTCCTCCACCACGAAGGGGTGCGTCAGCAGGTCGTCGCGCCAGGGGGCGTCGTCGGTGTCGAACTCCTGGATGAGAAAGTTGGGCACCGTGGCGCAGACGTGGGCCGTCACCAGCGTCGTCAGCGGGCTGTGGCAGTTGTGCGGCGCAAAGAGGATGTCGTAGCTGTGCGCCAGGTCGGCGATCCTTTTCCCCATGGTGATGCCGTTCCAGGCGAGGTCGGGCATGATGATGTCCTGGGCGTGGAGTTCGAGGTAGGGCCTGAAGCCGAGCGTGCCGAAGAGCGACTCGCCGGTGCAGATGGTGGTGCGCGTGGCGTCGCGGATCAGGCGCAGGGCCTGGGGATCAAAGGTCTCCGTCTCGAGCCACAGGAGGTCGTAGGGCTCCAGCGCCTGGGCCAGCTTGATGGCCGCGCCGAGTCTGAACGAGAACCCCACATCGAGGGCGATGCCGACATCGGGCCCCAGCTCCTGGCGGAAGGTGCCGACGATGGCCTCCGCGTTGCGGATGACCGCGGGATGGATGTCCCCCGCGCGGTGGGCGAAGGGGGTGCCGAGCGCCGCGGCGTCGGGGCGGTCCTTGAGGGGAAAGAGGTTCGTCTTGATGGCGGTGGTACGCATGCGAATGGCTGCTCCTTGGCGCTCTAGTAGATGGGCCGCACCTGATCGAAAAAGCCCAGCAGCGGGTCGCCCAGACGCACCATGTGCGTTCGCATCACGTCGAGCAGCTCATCCTGCAGCGCCTTGGTCTCGGGCAGGTCGATGAGGTTGCGCATCTCCCACGGGTCGGCGGCCAGGTCGTAGAGTTCGCCGATGTCGGAACGGTTGTAGACCAGCTTGTGCCGGCGCGTGCGCACCATGCGCTGTTCGTAGGGAAAGATCTGCGAGTAGAAGGACGAGTAGATGCTCTCGCGGCCCGTGGACTCGTCCTGGCCCAGCATCTGCGCCAGGATGCTCTGGCTGTCCTCGACATCGGTGGGCTCGAGCCCGGCGATCTCCCGGAAGGTCGGAAAGAGATCGTGGAGGTAGACGAACTCGTCGCTGGCGCTCCCGGGAGCCTGACAGCTAGGGTGAGCGGCGATCATGGGCAAGCGGTAGCACTGCTCGTAGGTGAAGGGCCCCTTCTCGATGAGCCGGTGGGCGCCCATCATATCCCCGTGGTCGGTGGTAAAGACCACCAGCGTGTTCTCCTCCAACCCCAGCGCACGGAGTTCGGCCAAGACGCGGCCCATGAGGTCGTCCAGCATGGTGACATAACCCCAGTAGCGCGCCACGATCTCGCGCCAGCCCTTCCACCCCTGGCCCGACAGCCCCCAGAAGCGCTCATACAGGTGCTGCACGAACGGCTTGCGATCCCACGTCTCGGCGAAGCTGGGCTCCTCCAGGATGCTCTCCGGATCGTACATCGAGTAGTAGGGCTCGGGCAGCAGGCAGGGGGTGTGTGGCCCCCAGAAGTTGGTCCACATAAAGAAAGGCGAGCCGTCGCGGTCGCGCTGTTCCTTCATGTCGCGGAGCAGATCGATGGTGTGCTCGCAGACCATGGCCTCAAAGGTCTGTTCGACGGTGCCGGTCTGCAGGGCGTACATCTCTTGCCCCTGCCGGCCGGGATTCTCGCCGTAGTAGGCCGACAGCACCTTGGGCGCCTCGTAGCCGTGCTGGCGGAGATAGTCGGCATAGTGAGGGGTGCGGTTGCGCATGCCGCGCCCGAAGCGCAGCCCCTCGACCTGGCCGGCCGGGGGATAGCCGTAGCCCGGGAAATCCCTGCCCTGGAAGCAGTACTGGGTGGGCAAGAGTTCCCGGTCCACGTGCCACTTGCCGGCATAGCCGACCTGGTAGCCCGCCCCCCCCAGCTCGCTCGCCAGGTTGGGGACGTCCGGGTTCAGGACGCAGTCGTTATACGGCACGTGATTGTGGTGCGGATAGAGCCCGGTGAACAGGGCCGCCCGCGCCGGCGAGCAGGGGCTGGTGGGGGTGTAGGCGGCATCGAAACGCACCCCGCGCGCGGCCAGCGCGTCGAGGTTGGGCGTGCGGCACGTCTCGGCGCCGTAGCAGCCCAGCGTGTCGTAACGGTGCTGATCGTTGAGGATGAGCAGGATGTTCGGTCGCTCGGATGCAGAAGCCATGATGTCCCTTTCTAGGTGTGTATTCCCACTGCCCTGGCGCGGCTAGCCCTTCAGACCCGAGGTGACCACGCCCTGGATGATGTGCCGCTGCGCCACAAAGAATACCAGGATGAGGGGCAGCGCATAGATGCAGATGCCGGCCATCAGCGGCGTCACGAGCTGGTTCCCCGCGGGGTCCTTGTACGACGACGCCATACGCACCGCCAGGGTCGTGTTGCTGTCCTTCAAGTAGAGGATGGGGCGCAGCCACTCGCCCCAGATCCCCTGAAAGTTCAGGATGGCCGAGGTGGCGGTTACCGGCCCCGACATGGGCAAAAAGATCTGCCAAAAGATGCGGAACCGGCCGCACCCATCGACCTCGGCGGCATCCTCCAGGTCCCGCGGAATGGAGGAAAAGTACTGCCGGAACAAAAAGATGTGAAAGGGCGAGCCCGCGATGCCGCCCAGTATCCACGGCCAGTACGTGCCGACCATCTTGAGCCGGGAAAACAGGATGAACTGCGGTACGAGTGTCACCATGGGCGGGAGCATCATCAGCGATAGGACGAGGATGAACAGCGGGTTGCGCCCGCGCACGGTGTGTCGCGCAAAGGCGAACCCTCCCATGGCGCTGGTGATGGTGTTGAGTAGGGTGGTCGAGCCGGCCAGCACCACCGAGTTGCGGGCGTATCGTGCGTACGGCACGATGGTCACCGCGCGCACGAAATTCCCCCACTGGAATTTCGCCGGCCACAGCACGATCGGGTAGGCGTTGTACTCCCCCTCCGTCTTGAGGGCGGTCAACACTACCCAGAACGCCGGTACAAGGAAGAAAAGGGTGGCCACACACATCAGCCAGAAGCCCCAGCCGAACTCGTGAGAACCCGCAGCCGAAGGCGAGCGTCGCGTCGTTACGGCTGTCATCACGCCCTTCCCCCCTCTTGCTCGACCTCATAGTAGACCCAGTAGCGCGAGGAGCGGAATACGATGAGCGTGAGGGCCAGGATCAGCAGGAAGATGAGCCACAGCATGGCGTTACCGTACCCAAAGTTGTTGTGGTAGAAGGTCGTCACGTACACGTGGACCATGTACATATAGTTGGCGCGCGGGACAGCGATGGCCATCCCCATCCCCTCGCTGGGCGTCTCGGCCAAGAGGAGCGCCGGCTGCATGACCTGCAGGGCGTTGATGATGTGCATCACCAGCTGGAAAAAGAGGACGGGCGTCATCAGGGGCAGGATGACCTTCCCAAAGGTGTTCACGTTGTTCGCCCCATCGATGCTGGCGGCCTCCTTGAGTTCGGTGGGGATGCCCTGAAGCCCCGCCAGAAAGATGACCATGCTGCGGCCCACGCCACCCCACAGGGTGAACGCGATCAGCGTGACCGTGGCATAGTCCTCCAGCCAGCGAATGGCCGTGCCCGGGCGGAACAGGCTGATCAGCGCGTTCAGGAGACCGGTGTTGGTGGCGCCAAAGAGCTTCCAGATCCAGCAGGACGCCACGATGGGCAGGACGGCGGGGATGTACCAGACGGTGCGGAAGTAGTTGCGGCCCCAGATGCGCCCGTTGAGCATGAGCGCGATGGCGAACGAGAGCACCAGCCCCGATGGCACCGCTAGCGCCGTGTAAAAGACGGTGCGCTTGAGCGCGAACGGCACGTCCGGGTCGGCGAGGGCCCGGCCATAGTTCTGAAACCCCACTACCCGCATGGTGCTGAGGGAAAAGCCGCCATAGCTCGTGAACGAGATGCCCAGGCCAAATAGCAGGGGCAGGAGCGAAATGACTAGGAACCCCAGGAGCCATGGGGCCAGGAACAGGTAGAACGAGGTGTATTCACGGGCCTCTCGTGACGTGAGGCGGGCCTTGCGTACGCGGGGTGGTGCCGCCGTTGTGCTTGCCATACGCTAACCTTTCGCATCCTCCGTGGGGGTTCCTACCGTCACCGGCGTGGCGGGCGATCGGCCTCCCGTCACCACCGGGCCAGCACCGGCGAGACCTCGTGGTTTGGGCTCGACCGCTGCCTGTACTATAGCACGCCCATCGACCGATTTCGCCGGGGCTGGGGACCGACCTGTGCCCACTCTGTGCCACGGGTCGCCGCTCCGCGCCCGGCATGGTATAATCGCCCCGCACTCGTGTCGCGAGGACGCTATCCAGAGTGGTGGGCTGATGCCATGGACCAGATGAGCTTTCGGCAAAGCGTGGAGCGGGCCTTGACAGACCTGCGCGATAGCGTGCGCCTGCAAACGATGCCGCTGTGCAACCTTCTGGTTCCCGGCACTCCCCGCAGCGAGCGCGGGTGGGCGCTGTCTCGTTACCTCCTTGAGGCGCTGGACGCCGTGAGGCCGGATGGCGACGCGACGGACGAGTGGGCGTTGCAGCGCTATCGCATCCTCAGCCTGCGGTACGGGAGCGGGCTGCCCCCCGATCAGGCGGCCGACCGGTTGTCCATCAGCCGGCGACACTTTTACCGGCAGTTGCAGCGCGCCCTGGACGAGTTTGCCGATTTCCTCTGGGTTCGCGTCACCCCGGCGGCCGAGTCCCGAAACGGTAGCGGGGTCGAGGTGGGGGGGCATGTAGACGCCCGCCGCATGTGGCTGCTATGGAACGAATCGGCCACGCTGTCCGAGAACCGACAGGGCGCCTCGCTATCCCAGGTGCTGCAGAGCGTCCTGAGTATCCTCGAGCCGGTCTTTCGCGGCCGGTCGGTCATCCTGGAATGCGACCCGCTCGAGGACCTGCCGGAGCTGTCGCTAAGCCCCGAGATCCTGAAGCAGCTCCTGTTCACGATCCTGGGCGAGGTCTTGCCGTCCGAACGTCCCACCTCGGTGCGCGTCTCCGCGTCGGTCGAGGGGCGCGACGTCAGACTCACGGTGTTGGTCGAGGGAAAACGCGTGGATGAGGCGTGCTTGGCCGACGGCTCTCCCGACGTCTCGGAGAGGGCCAGCGCGCAGCTCGCGGCGTTGCAGGGGGCGGGCCTGGACGCCGAGCGGCTGTCCGAGTCCAGCATGGTGTATCGGCTGCGCCTGCCGGTGGAGCGACGCAGAGCGGTGCTGGTGGTGGACGACAACGAGGACATCTGTTTGCTGTTGAGGCGCTACCTGGTGAGCGGGGGGTACCAGCCGCTGATCGCCAGGAACGCCGCGGAGGCCGTTCGGCTCTCCCAGACGAGGGGGTTGTACGCCATCACGCTGGACCTGATGATGAGTGGCGTGGACGGCTGGGACCTGCTGCACAAGCTGCAGCAAGAGCCGGCGAGCGCCGGCGTGCCGATCATCATCTGTTCGGTCCTGGATCAGGAGAACCTCGCCTTCACCCTGGGCGCTACAGGCTTTATCCGCAAACCCGTGATGCGGGAGCAGTTGCTCAAGGCGTTGGAAGAGGTTGGTTCTCAGCCCCCGGCAGCCACTGCAGCCCCTGGAAGAGCCCACTGATCCCCTCGATCAGTTGGCTCGCCCCCGTCGTGCCCCCCAGCGAGACGCGTAGCCACCCGTCGATCTCCCCCGTCTGATCCCTGGCGTCCTGCCCCGAGACGATCACTACGGGCACGGCGGTCAACTGCGGGTCGTCCTCCATCTTGCGAAGGAGCGCATAGCCGTCCATCACCGGCATGGCGAGGTCCAGGAGGACGAGATCCGGCCGTGTGTGCGCCATGAGGTCGAGGGCCTCGCGCCCGTTGCGCGCGGTGAGCAGGCGATAGGGGCGCGAGGGATCGTCCCGTAGAAAACGCTCAAACAGCCTCAGCGTGTCCTCGTCGTCATCAACCACCAGGACGGATTCGATCTGCCGCCCAAAGCTGCGGAGCAGATCGCCTAGCGCCTCGCGCGCCACGGGTTTGGTCAGAGACGCCATGGCCCGGCCGAGTTCGGGCGCCTGCGTGGACTCGATCATGGGCGAGATCACCACGGGCGTCCGGGCGAGGGCCTCATCGCGTATGGCTGCGACGAGTTCCGCAATCATGGGCTTACCGAGAGCCTGGTCAATGATCACTCCCTTGGGCTGTAGGATGCCGACCTGTCTGCGTGCCAGCAGAGGATCACTGGTGACGACGGAGCGCCAGTTGGTCAGGTGTCGGCCAAAGATGCGAGTGGACGCCAGGCCCGGCGTGACGACGAGCACCGGGGCGCGATCGGCGGAGGGACGGAAGTGGGGCTCACGCTCCAGGGAAGAGAGGCCGGGGCTGGAGGCGACCGGCAGCGAGAAGGTGAAGCGGCTTCCCACGCCGAGTTCGCTCTCCGCCCAGATCCGGCCGCCGTGGTCCTGGATCAAGCGCTTGCTGATGGCGAGTCCAAGGCCAAAGCCCCGCGATGGTGTAGGCTCCTGCGAGTCGAGGCGCTCGAACTCTTGGAACAGCCGCCCCAACTGGTCGGGTGGAATGCCGGCGCCGGTGTCGGCGATGGAGCACAGCACCTCCTGGCCGCTCTGCCATGCTGTGATGCTGATGGTGCCCTGCTCGGTGTGTCGGGCGGCATTGCTCAGCAGGTTGAGGATGACCTGCTTGATGCGGACGCGGTCCACACATACGCGGGGCAGATCGGGGGCGATGTCGACGGCTAGGTCCACGCCGCGTACCGTGGCGAGGCTGCTCACCGTGTCCACCGCCTCGCTGATGGGCACGGCAATATCGGTCTCGACGGGCTCGAGCACCAGCCTGCCGGCGTCGAGTTGCGCGAGGTCCAGGACGTCGTCGACGAGGCGCTGCAGGTGTTGCGCGTTGCGATAGACGGTGCCCAGGTCGAGCAGGAACCCCGGCGGCAGCGCCACGTCCTCGTAGGCGTTCGGCATCTTGAACATCACCTCCACGAACCCCACGATGAGGTTCAAGGGGGTGCGCAACTCGTGGCTGATGCTGGCGGCGAACCGCGCCTTGGCCTCGCGAGCCTCGTTGGCCTCCCGGGACATCTCCGCCAGGCGCCGGTTGGCCAAGGCGAGGCGCGCGTTCGCCTCGTCCATGGCGCGCAGGGTGCGGTTCAACACGAGCTGCCGCTGCCGCAGGGTCTCGGCGAGCTGCACCGATCGGGTGGTGCTCTGGTTGGCCCAGGCGAGCGCCAGCAGGGCTTTACGCTGCGACAGCCATGACACCGCCGCTATGATGCCTAGGGCGAGCAGCGACCAGGCGATGTGCGGCCAACCCATTCGGGTAGCAGGGGCCACGAGTTCCAGAAGTGTCAGCGCCGCCCCCAGGCCAAGCGGCAAGACGAGGTGCGCGCCCCCGGTCAGGATGTTGGCGCAGGCTAGCACCACCAGCCCGCCGAAAAAGCGCGTCGGCAGTTGGGGGTAGGTGATGACGAGGCCGATGAAGGCGAGGGAGAGGGCATACGCTGACGCCAATCGCGCCCGACGCGGCTTCGAGAGCTGCCAGGTGCCGCCCAGCCAGGTGCCCAGGCCGAGGATGAGGGCGGTGAGGAGCGGCCAGTTGGAGGATTGGCCGCTCCGCGACACATCGACGATGCACAGCCAGGCCAGCACGCCCGTGACCCAGAGGAGCACGTGGTGCGCGGCACTCTGGAGGTCATCGAGGTCCAGCGCGATGGATGCGCCGTCTCCAGCAGCAGCGAGAGCGGTGCTTGCGGGCTTCACGGGTCACCTCCGGTTCGATGTCAGCGAGGCATGGCCGGCGGCACGCGGCGGAGCATACGATGGGCGGTACTATGGGTGCATCATACAAGGCCTGCAAGGAGGCGCGATGCTGGTTCCTCGCCGTTAGCCCCGCAGGGGCACAGTCTGCGATGGGACGGTTTCAGGGGCTGCGCCGGGAGGCCCACGCTCTCGTGCTTTGCGATTTCCCGAGGCCTGACCGAAGCGGCTGGCAGATGCCGGCGCAGAGCGACATCGTGGCGGTCCTGATGCTGGCGGAGGGGCTCTGCGCTAGCAAGGTCCTCAGGGCGTACCGTCAGTTGGCGGTGCTGCTGGCGGACTTCGACTGACGGCGGGCTAGCTCCGGCCGGTACCCACGGGGGCGCCGCAACGCGTTGCGGCGCCCTGCGAGTGCGTTCGCTGCGTCGGGTGACGAGTTCAGGTAGCGATCGGGCGATCGAGCACTTTCTGGCACTCTTCGCGTACGCGGGTCAGCCCTCCTCAACGCTGACTTCTTGCACCATGATGGCCATGATGTTCTGGTTAAAGGCGTCCTCGAGTTCCTTGCCGCGCAGGTTCGCAGCCGTATAGTTCGGGCCCACCGTCCCCATGACGCGCGCCCACTCTTCCCACTGCGGGACTGCCCGAGGAGAGCGGGGTCGTTCCACACGCTCGGCATGCCGACCGGGCCGCCCTTGCCACTCAGCGCCCGATCGAGGCTGAACTGCCGGCCGCACGACCACTTGACCCACTCCCAGGCTCCCGCCACGTGCTCGCTGGTGGCGGCCACGCTCATCATGTGCTGGTTGAGCATGGAGCCGCGGGCGACGGGCCCAGCGGGCATCATCGTCGAGCCAGCCTGGAAATCCTTGATGGAGTTCGGCCAGTTGCTGGCGTTGATGGGCCAACCCGGGAACATGGAGACCATCCCGCCCTGGAACATGGCTCCCGCCGTGCTCTCGATCTGGTCGGGCGAGGCGCTGCCTTGTGAGTGTAGACGATGTCGTAGAGGAACTGGAACGCTGCCAGCGCTTCCTCGTCATCGAGCAGACCGCGTGCCCTCCGGGTTCATAAAGTCCTCGCCGAACGAGCGGACCATGGTGACCCAGTTGAAATAGTCATTGGCGCGGGCGAGAACCCGTAGAGCTGGCGCCCGTCCTTCGTGCGGGTGAGCTTGATCGCGGTAGCGATGAGATCATCCAGGCTCGATTCCCAGGAGATCGGCTCGATGCCCACCTCCCCAAAGTGGTCCAGGTTGAGCATCAACCCGATCTGGCCCGGCTCTGAGATATGCGGAGTGGCCATGATCTTGCCGTCGTACTGGGCCTCGGCGATGCAGTTGGGGTAGTACTGGCCGATATCAAAGCGCTCTGCTCCTCGATGAGCGGATCGATGCGCAAAGATCCCCACCGCCATGAACCGGCGGTTGAATCCCCGGCCTGGCTCGCCGACCAGAGGGCGTCACCGATCTGCCCGCCGGCATGCAGCACCAGCACCTTGGCAGCGTACTCCAGGGCGTTGCTCGGCACTGTCGATCTTGACGGTGGCGTTGGGCACGATCTCTTTGAACTGATCTAGCACGGTAGTGAAATACTGGTCGAGATCCGCGCCGACGCGCGTCTGGATGCGCAGCTCATAGGGCTGCTCGATCGGTTCGGGGGCCTGAGTGGCGACGACCACCTTCTCGACGACCTGCGGGGCGCCCTCGACGACGATGGTCTCCTTGACGACCTTTTCCACGACCACCGTTTCCTTGACGACCTGGGGCGCACAGGAGGCTACCAGGCCCGTGCCGATTAGGCGCGCAACCGTGCCGCAGCAGATTCCTTCGCGTTAGTGTAGACATGGCCTCCTCCGTTGGCATACGTGATGTGAACTGATACCGAGCGACCACGGCATTCGAATCCGTTGGTCTCCTTTCTGGTGGACCCAGCACGCTGCGAACCGGAACGTTCATAGCGCCTATCCCTTGATGCCCGACATGACGATGCCCTGCACAAAGTAGCGTTGGGCCAAGAAGAAGAGCAGCAGGCAGGGCGCAGTTACCATCACCGATGCCGCCAGAGTAGGTGGTCCTCGGTGAGTACGCCTGGTATGGAGCTGAGCTGGAAGAAGCGCACACCCACGGCGACGGTATAGCGCTCGACCGTGTTGATATAGATCAGCGGCCCCAAAAAGTTGTTCCAGTCGCTGATAAAGCCGATCACCGCCATGGTGGCCAGGGCGGGCTTGCAGAGCGGTACCAGCAGCCGCCAAAAGATCGTCCAGGAGTTGGCGCCATCCACGATGGCGGCCTCGTCGAGTTCCCGCGGTATCGTCAGCAGGAACTGCCGCATCAAAAAGATGTTAAAGGCGCCACCGCCAAAGTAGGCCGGGACGATCAGGGGTCTGAGGGTATCCAGCCAGCGCAGCTCGCGAAACAACAAGTAGGTGGGGATCAATGTCACTTCGATGGGCAGCATCATGGTGCTGAGGGCCAGGAGAAAGAGGACGTCGCGGCCCGGAAACCGAAAGCGGGCAAAGGCATAGGCCACCAGCGACGCCGACGTGATGGTGCCGGCCAGCGAGCAGGCCACCACCGTGAGGCTGTTGACCAGCCAGCGGCCGAACGGCACCTCGGCCCATACCTGGTGATAGTTGCCCCATTGGACCTCGGACGGAAAGAGCTTGGGCGGAAAGGCCTGCACCTCGACGTCCGTCATCAGGGACCCCGAAATGGCCCACGCAAAGGGCCCCAATGCGACCAGCCCGACGGCCGCCAGCAGCAGGTACGTCAGTCCGTGGCGGAGGGAGGTCATCTGTTTCTGGGAAACCGCTCGCGGCGCCGACCATGTCACGTTGGTCACGATCGTATCTCTCCCTCATAGTAGACCCAGCGTGATGACGAACGGAACTGGATGTAGGTAAAGCCAAGCATGACGACTAAGAATGACCAGGCTAATGCGGAAGCATACCCCATCTCAAAATACTGAAATGCCTGCGTATATATATGGAGTGCAAAGAACCAAGTGGCATAAGCGGGGCCGCCCTGTGTGGCGATCATGGCGGCCGCAAAGACGCGTAGCGCACCGATGATTCCGAGGACAAGGTTAAAGAACACGGTCGGTGAGATCATGGGCAGGGTCACGTGCTGGAAGCGCTGCCAGCCATTGGCCCCATCGATGGAGGCGGCATCATAAAGCGACTCCGGAACGCCTTGCAGCCCCGCCAGAAAGATCATCATGCGGTTGCCGCCCATGCTTCCCCAGGTGGTCATCAAGATGAGACCTGGGATGGCCCATTGGACGCTTCCAAACCAACGGGGACCTGGGATGCCAAAGGCACGCAACAGGTAGTTGATGATGCCCGTCTCAGGCTGGAGCAGCATCGTCCATAGGAGCGCCGACGCCACGACGGGGGTGAGGCTGGGGAGAAAGAGGATCGTCCGGAATAGCGTCGTGCCCTTCAGGCCCTGGTTCAGGAGGGTGGCAAGGAGCAATGATCCGGTGATGCCCACCGGCACCGAGATGACGGCGTAGTAAAAAGTGCGCCCGAGCGAGGGCCAAAACAGGCGATCCTCGGTGAAGGCCATGCGATAGTTCTCGAGGCCGATGAACGTTGGTGGGCTGGTGATGCGGTACTCTGTCAGACTCAGCAACAGGGACGCGATCATCGGCCCGCCCACGAAGAACAAGAAGCCCAGAATCCAGGGAGATAGGAAGAGGTACCCCTCAATCGCCTCCCTACGGCGTCTCGAGTAGGCTCGTCTCTGTCGTGGGATAGGCACACTTCTGCCCTTCGGTATCACGCCCATGTGGCTTGCCGCCTCCTGGCTAGTGGAACCGCATAGTCAACCGCTGCGGAAACAGGGCCGCCCCCTCGCTTCCAGCTGGGACTTGCTCCGCGTCTCCGCCAATGCTATAGTCCCCGTGTGGTGATAGCTGACATGACACAGACCAGATTCGCGAGGGGGGCACAAGGGGACTTGTCCCGCGATATTCCCATGCGGTTCCCACAGGAGCCATGAGCGACACTCTCAGAGACCACGTGCTGAAGGCCCTCAACCATCTCTATGATCTGGTCTTTCTGGAGACCAGCCCCTGGCCGTTCTGGCAGGCGCGAGCCCCCAGCGCAGCGACTCACGCGGCCGCCAGCTGCGCCTCGCCTTGATGGATGCCGTCGAGATGCTGCGCCCCCCCGAGGGAACGCCCTCCGGCGATGCTGCCTGGCGGCCCTATCGCATCCTGGAGGGACGGCACATTGCCGGCATGTCTCGTCAGGAGATGGAGGCTGACCTGGCGCTCAGCAAGAGCCAATTCTACCGCGAGTACGATCGAGCGCTGGAATCGCTCTGTTCGGTGTTGTGCGATCGCTGGCAGCTCTCCCTCGATGACGGGCAGGCCATCGTCCCGACGACACCGACCGCTCCGGCCGGCGCACTGGGAGAGATCGGGCAACTCGTCGAGGACGAGCCCCTCGACGTGCTGAGCCTGACGGCTGTGCTCGGGGGGGCGGTTGCTCTGCTCTCGCACGCGGCCCACGCGCGAGGGGTAGAGATGTGGATCGACCCGGTGGACGATCCCTGCTGGGTCACGTCGCGGCCCGGGATCCTGCGCCAGGGACTGCTGACATCGCTATGGTCCCTGGTACAGAGCCTCTCGGAGGGGGGCGTGCGCATCGCGGTGCACCACGATGACCGGCGCGTCATCGTCGATGCCGAGGCTCGGAGCGCAGCGGCCGTCGCGGCGCCCGACGATCTGGAGACGGCCCAGGCGTTGCTGGCGGCGGCGGGTGGTAGTGTGGAGCCGCGGCCGTGGGCCCGGCCCCATGGCCTCAGACTGGCCTTTGCAGCGGCGCGCGATCGGCGCCAGGTGTTGCTGGTGGACAACAACCATGAGCTGGCGGACCTCTTTGAGCGTCACCTCGAAGGGCAGCAATGGTCCCTGACGCACGCCGCATCGGTGGCGGAGGCAACTGCCCTGTGCCGGCAGCACGCGTTCGACTGCATACTCCTGGATGTCCTCATGCCCGGGGAGGATGGCTGGCACCTGATGAGCTGGCTCAAGCAGGCGTCGGATACCAGCGCGATCCCCGTGGTGATCTGCTCTGTGCTGGACCAGCCCGATCTGGCCATCTCTCTCGGGGCTACGGGCTACCTGCGCAAGCCGGTTACACAAGAGCAATTGCGGGCGGCCCTCCAGCGCTGGTCTCGGGATCCGTGACTACCTGAGAGAGCGTGCCCAGCACGGCGTCCAGGATATCACTCACCTGGCGGGAGTTCAGCCCATCTGGATGGACCAGCGAAAAGGTATTGCCCGCAGGCTCGAGTTCATCGTCGGCCTGGGGTGCCGAGATCACGATGGTGGGAATCGCGGCAATGTGGGCATCCCTGGCCTTGTGGGCCAACACCTGCCGCCCGTCGAGCTTGGGCAGCGCTAGGTCGAGCAGGAGCAGATCGGGGCGCAGGCTGCCCAGCTTTTCGAGCGCTTCCTCTCCATTGTGGGCGGCGTGCACCGCGTAGCACCCAAAGGCGTCTCCTTCCAGAACGCGCGCGAGGAGCTGGACGAACCGCTCGTCGTCATCCACGACGAGGATGCTGGCCGCGCCCGGTGCCACGGCTGCGATGGCGCCCAGCAGTTGGGCCGCTTTGATCGGCTTGGCCAGGTAAGCGGCCACCTTCAGCCGTTGCGCCCAGCTCGCGGCCGATGGTAGCGGGCAGCGGATGACGGGGATGGCGGGTACTGCCTCTGGGATGACGGCCCCTTGGCTCGCTACCACCGCGAGGGCGTGCAACTCCTCCGCCTGCCGCCGCGCATCCTCCCACGTCTGCGCCGAGGTCAGGTGGTATCTCTGTGTCAGGCGCCGCAGCCTGCGGACGAGCGTCTGGCCATCATCGAGGACCACCACGCTGGGCTCCAGGTCGCGGGCAGCGGGGGCCGATGCCGCGCCGCGGGCGGGCGTCGCGGGCAGTGGGGGGCTGTTGCCGGGTTCATGCGGCAGGGTGAACCAGAAGGTCGTGCCCGCCCCCACCGTGCTATCGACCCCCATGTCGCCCCCATGCAGCCGGATCAGTTGCCTGCTCAGGGGCAGGCCAAGCCCGGTGCCCTTGCCCCACGACGACTGGAGGCCCTCGCTGGATTGGTAGGCGACAAAGATGCGCTCCAGCCGCTCCGGTGGGATCCCCTGTCCCGTGTCCGTCACCGTGATATGGGTGGCGGCGGGCTGTTGGGCGAGCCGTACGGTGATGGTGCCGGAACTCGTAAAGCGGGCGGCATTGATGAGCAGGTTGAGCAGCACCTGGCGGATACGCAAGCGATCGATGAACAACGGCTGAGCCTCTGCCTCCTTGACGAGTTCCAGGTACAGCCCCCTCGCCTCGGCATAGTCGCGCACGAGGGTGGCAGCCTCTTCGATCACGTGCCAGACATCGGCGGGCTCGCGCATCAGCGTGAGGTAGCCATAGCCGGCGCTGGTCATGTCGAGCACGTCGTCCAGGAGAGCGGCTACCTGCTGGGCGCTGCGGTAGACGGCGTTGATGTCGCGGCGCATCTTGGGTGGCACCTGCGCGTGCTCGTACGTCTCGGGCGAGGTCGCCAAGATCTCGCTGAACCCGATGACCAGGTTCAGGGGGGTACGCAGCTCGTGACTCACAAAGGCGGTGAGCTGCTGTTGTTTGCGCTCGGCCTCCTCCGCGGCTCGCCAGGCGCGCACTAGCGCCGCATTGGCACGCTCAAGCTTTTCCCTCGCCCGTTCCAGTTCCTGGTTCAGGTGGACCACCTCAGCCCTGCGCTCACGGATCGCTCGCAGGCTCTCGCGCGCCTCGCGATAGCTGGCGAGTGACCAGTCGAGGGCGAGCTGAAAGTGGCGCGAAAGCAGCCAGCCCACTATGACGACCCCGAACGAAGCCAGGCCGACCGTGAGGCCCCGGGGGGCGGCCCGCAGGGAGGGGCCGCCGTAGGTGCCGAGCCATGACGCCGCGGCGGAGCCTGCCGCGGCTGTCAGGAGCCCGGCGCCGGGCCCGGAAATCACGACGGCGGACAGGGCTAGGATGCTGTAGAGGAACATGGCATCGGGCCCATCAAAGAGGGCGACCGTGATACTCGCCCAGACCAACGAGGTGGCGAGGAACAGCGCGGCTGCCCCTCGCCACCTCCGAGCCAGAAGGCATAGGAGCAGCCAATCGGTGAGCAGCAAGGGGACGATCAGGATCCCGCGGTCAGGGGCATACTGTGCCGGCGTCCGTATGCCCTGCCAAGCATGCCAGGACAGGGTGCCAACGATCTTGAGGTACAGCAGGTTGCGCAGTGCCTGGTTACGCAACTCGGAAACCATGTCCCCCAGGTAGCTGTCGGCAGTATCTGCTTGCTGTGCTAGCACCGCGGTCCTCCTCGCACACGGGATGGCGGCTGCTATTGTACCATAGGGGACGTGAGGGGCCGTACCGGGGGGAGAGACTCTCAAGCGCCCCCGCGCCGCGCCCGGCGAGGGGCGCGATGCGCCGCCGTGCGCCGAGAGCGCGCCGGCCACGGGTCTAGTGGGACCATCATGGGAAAAGCCGGGGAATCCCTGCCTTGCCGTTGGGGTGCTGAGGGGCTACAGTAAAGGGTGCGGCTGGCTCTGCCATCATCGTGACAAGGAGATATCCCCCATGGCCTCAAAGCCCAAGAACGTTCTGCTGATCCTCTCGGATCAGCAGCGCATGGACTCCATCGGCGCCTATGGCGCCTCGCTGGGCAGCACCCCCAACGTGGATGCCCTCGCAGCGCGCGGCGTACGCTTTACGCAGGCCTACACGCCCTGCACCGTGTGTTCACCGGCGCGCGCCTCGATTCTGTCGGGGGTCTATCCGCACCAGCACGGCGTGACGGCCAACGGTGGGGTATTTCGCCAGGATCTTCCCAACCTGGCCCGGTCGCTCTTGGCCCGGGACTATCGCCTGGGGTTCAGTGGCAAGTGGCACGTCGACGACACCTTCGGCCCCACCCACTTTGGCTTCCATGCCAACGACTGGTTGGGCTACTCGCACCCGGCGGGGGGGGTCTACCTGCGATCGTTCGCGCGCTCGTGCAAGCATCCCGTCAACCACTACCTTGAGTACCTCGCCGAGCGTGGGCTGGATGTGCCCGAGCTGGAGGATGCCGTCTACTTTCCCGCCAACCCCAACTTTGAGATCTATGGCCGGCAGACCGGCCCGGTGGAGGCGAGTGTCGAGCACTATGTGGCGGAGGAGGCGACGCCCAGGTGCGCCAGTTTTCCCGCCGCGGGCGCAGCGACGGGCGGCCCTTCTTCATCTGGACGAACTTTTGGGGGCCCCACGACCCCTTTGTCCTGCCCGAGCCGTACTTTTCCATGTTCAAGGCCGAGGACGTGCAGCTCGGACCGAGCATGTGTGAGGACTGGTGCCACAAGCCCTGGGTGCAAAAGATGATGAGCGCCAACTACTGGGGCGTCGAGGACATGGACGAGTCCATCTGGCGCGAGGCGGTGGCCAAGTATGCCGGCTACTGCGCGTTCCTAGATTGGGAGACAGGCCGCATCATCCAGGCGCTCGAAGAGGAGGGGGTGCTGGATGACACCGTGATCCTGTATACCACCGACCACGGCGACATGGTGGGCAATCACAAGCTCATCGACAAGGGCCCCTATCCCTACGACGACATCCAGCGCATCCCGTTCATCGTGGCGGGGCCGGGGGTCACGTCGGGGGCGGTGAGCGACGAGATGGTGTACCTGCACGATGTGACCCCCTCCATCCTGGAGTGGGCGGGAGCGGAGCCCTTCCCCTGTGCCAATGCCCAGTCGCTGGTGCCGGTGACGGCCGGTGGGGAGCTGGCGCGGCCTCGGGATGACGTGTACATGACGCGCCACCACCACCCCTTCGCCTACGAGCAGCGCTGGGTGCGCACGCGCCGGCACAAGTACTGCTTCAACGCCTTTGATATCGACGAGTTGTACGACCTGGAACTTGACCCGCACGAGATGGTCAACCGCATCGATGACCCGGCGTATGCGAGCGTCAAGAAGGACCTGATCGCCCGCATGGCGCGCCATATGGAGGAGCTGAAGGACCCGCTCATCCACTGCTTTGGCGTGTGCTGTCGTCGCTAGCGGCCGTGGCCCAGGCGGGTGGGTAAGGACTACGGGGAACGTCGCGGCCAGGGGGTGACGTTCCCCGTTTCGAGCGGAAAGGAGTGCAATGCCCGACAAACCCAACATCCTGCTCATCATGGCGGACCAGCTCATCCCGCACCTCACCGGCGCTTACGGCCACCCGGTGGTCCAGACGCCGCACCTGAACCGCCTGGTGGAGGAGGGGGTGCGCTTTGACGCCGCCTACTCCTCCTGCCCCCTGTGCGCCCCCGCCCGGGCCTCCCTCTATACCGGGCGGTTCGTCTCGCGCATCGGCGCCTATGACAACGCCGCCACGGTCTCCTCGGAGCAGCCCACCCTCTGCCACTACCTGACCAACGCCGGCTACGAGACGGTCTCTAGCGGCAAGCTGCACTACGCCGGCCCCGACCAGCTCCACGGCTTCCGCCACCGCCTGAACCCGGACATCTACCCGGCCAGCTTTGAGTGGACGCCCACCAGCCAGCGCGCGGGGGACGAGGCCACCCTCGACCGCCGCAGCCACGCGCGGGGCTACGCCCTGCCCAACGTGGGCGTGCAGGTGTGGAGCAAGTTCCTGGCCTACGACGCCGAGACGCAGCACCGCGCCATCGAGTACCTCCGCAACCGCGCGCTGGCGCCCTCCGGGCAGGAGGCGGAGCCGTTCTTCCTGTCGGTCTCATTCCACTGTCCCCACGACCCCTTCCACGTCACCCAGGAGCTGTGGGACCTCTACGAGGGGCAGGAGATCGCGCTCCCCACCTACCCGGAGGACATGGAGGCGACCTACTCCGCCATGGACCGCTGGCTGAACGCCTACCACGGCACCGACCGCATCGACATCCGGCGCCCCGAGAGCCTGACGGCGCTGCGGCGCTCCTACTACGGCCTGGTGACGTGGATCGACCGGCGGGTGGGGGAGCTGCTGGCGGTCCTGGAGCAGACCGGCCTGCGGGACAACACCCTGGTGCTCTTTGTCAGCGACCACGGCGACATGCTGGCGGAGAAGAACATGGTGCAGAAGCGCTCCTTCTACGAGTACTCGTGCCGCGTGCCGCTCATCATGCGCTTCCCCGACGGCTATGGCGCGGGGGCGACGTGCCCCCAGCCCGCGTCGCTGACGGACATCACCCCCACGCTGCTGGACATCGCGGGGGTGGGGGAGCGCATGCCCCTGGAGGGGCGGAGCCTGCTACCGTGCATCGAGGGGGGCGAGGCAGATCGCGTGGTGTTCGCCGAGAGCCACACCAACGGCGTGTACGCCACGTGCTTCATGGCACGCCAGGCCGATTACAAGTATATCCACATCCACGGCCAGGCCCCCCAGCTCTTTGACGTGCGCCAGGATCCGGGAGAGTGGCACAACCTTGCCGGCACGCCGGAGCACGCCGCCGTAGAGGCGGACCTGCGGGGTCACGTCCTGGCGACCTTCGACCCGGACGCCATCGAGCGCGACCTCGTGGAGAGCCTGCGGAACCGCGCCATCGTGCAGGAGGCCCTGGGGCGCAACAAGACGCGCTGGGAGTACGAGCCGCGCTTTGACGAGACCTACCCCTACACCCCCGGGCGACCCAAGGCGTAGGAGCACATGGAGGCCCATGTGGCGCCATAGCCCGGGGCCAGGGAGGGGCTTTGGTGCCTCGAGTACGGCGCTACATCGACTGGCCCCTCCGCACAGCGGGGGGCCGGTCCATATGACATCTGGAGAGTGGAATATGCAGCTTGCTGACAAGGTAGCCCTGGTCACAGGGGCCGGCTCCGGCATCGGCCGGGCGGCGGCGCTGCTGTTGGCGCGCGAGGGGGCGAGGGTGGGGGCCCTGGGGCGGACCGGCGGCCAGCTTCAGGAGACGGTGGACGCCATTCGGGCATCCGGCGGCGAGGCGTTGGCGCTGCTGGCCGATGTGTCCGAGTCGGAGGCGATGGCGCGGGCGGTGGATACGCTGGCGGGAGCATGGGGCAGGCTCGATATCGTCTTTGCCAACGCCGGGGTGAACGGCGTCTTTGCCCCCATCGACCAGCTTACGCCGGAGGATTGGGATCAGCCCCTGGACATCAACCTCAAGGGGACCTTTCTGACGATCAAGCACAGCGTGCCGCTGCTGCGCAGGCAGGGCGGGGCCGTCGTCATCAACTCCTCGGCGCACGGCAGCCGCACCTTCTCCCTCTCGGGGATGACGGCCTACGCCTGCTCCAAGGCGGGGCAGGTGGCCGAACTCGTCCTCTTTCTCGTCTCGGAGGCGGCGAGCTATATCACCGGCACGGAGGTGTGGATCGACGGGGGCACCTCGCTACTCAGGGGCTAGGTCGGCGGCCCTGGGGGGCCTACTCGGCGGTGCGGTGCTCTGCGGTACCGTCCCAGACGATCTCGTAGCCCATCCCCGGGCCCTGGATGATGGCCACGTACCCCTCGGCGTCCAGGGGGTCGGGGAGGGCCGCCAGGTAGGGGGGCGGGGTGGTGCGGGAGCGCGCCTGCCAGGCGGGCATGCGCTGGAGCCGTGCCCGCCTCCAAGCGCTGCTCGCCCTCCGTTGTGCCCTGCTCAGTGACCGCTGAGATACCACCTCGTCCGGGCGGCCTAGGCCGCCTGCCAAAGTGTAAAGAACGTATCGTGACCTACTTGGGACAAGCCGAGCGTGGCCTTGGGTATGATCTCGGCCTCCACGGCTGCCTTGTCCATACCATACATTTGCTCAAAGAACTCGTACGCTTCTTCGGTCACGTCTAGGTTTGCCAGCCGATCGGGGTAGAACCGAGTGGCCAACCACTCCAGCCCCAGGATCCAACGCGGATCGGCCATGTCCCAGCTAAAGTAATCGGCAGGGAACACGCCGAGGTGTTCCTGCTTGACGGCATCCAAGGCGCTCCACGTGGGGTCGGCCCGCAGCTTCGCGAGGATGTCCTCCGGGCCGGCGCCGTAGGCCACAACGACGATCTGGTCGGGGTTCCACCGGGCGATCTGTTCCAGGGTGATCACCCTCCAGCCGTTGGTCGGCTCGGCCTCCTCCAGCCAGACGGGAACCCCGCCCGCCCCTTGCACCTGGAGGGTCTGCATCCAGGCCTGTGCTGGGACACTGACCGCTACCTGCTCGCCCCGGGTGCTGCACTGGCAGAGGAGCACGCGAGGCTTTTGGGCCTCGGCAATCCCGGCCAGGGCTTGCCCGACCCGGTCTACTCTGGACTGGTAGAATGCGCGGATTGTGCGGGCACGGGCCGGATTCCCCAGCAGCGCGCCCAGGTTCGCCAGATCCTGCGCGAACTGCGAGGGGGTCTCCAGGCCCAGGTAGAACACCACAAGGTTCACCTGGGCCAGCACCTCGCTCATCCTGTCCACGCCGCTGCTCTTCACTAGCACCAGGTCCGGCCGGAGGACCGCGAACTGCTCCGCATTGGCCGTGCCCTCCCACACCGTCTTTTGATCTACCTTGGGATCGACTAGCCGGAGAAAGTCGAGGGAGGTCATCGGTTTACGATCAAAGGCGACCAACCGCTCGGGTGCCTCGGGAAAGAGGTACAACGCGTGCAGGACCATGAACGAGGCTGGGCCCACCACCACGATGCGCTGGTGCAGCCTGTCCAGCCTGACCTGGCGCCCGAGTGCGTCCGTCACCTCGACCGGCCCGCCGGATGGGGTGGTCGGCGGGGATCGAGCAGCCGTCGTCGGCTGAGACGGGATGACTGTTGGCCGGGCCGCGCCGTCTGCGCCCACCTGCAGCTCGATCACCTCGCGCACCCACAGGTTCCTGGCCATGCCAGGCCGCACAGCATCGACGCCACCCTTGGTGCTAGAGGCAAGGAACGAGTCGGGCGTCAGTGCCGAGACATCGACCGACGCCGACTAGCCGTCGCTGGCCAGCATAGACACACTACCCGCGGTGACCTCACCGGCCTTGAGCACGTCGAGGAAGCGCACACCTCTATGCGACTGGCCCTCGCCCTCACACGAGACCTGCTCTAGCTCCTGCAGGTCAGCCATCGTCAAAGGCTTGCCGCTCACGGTGAGGACGGGTGGGGCCAACTCGGGCTGGGACGCCGCCGCGCATGGCATGGTGGCCGAAAGCAGGCTCGCCGCCTGCGTGTTCGCGGAGGGCTGCTTGAGCGTCGTGGGCTGGCAAGCCACCGTGCCTACGGCGACGCCCAGCAGCAGTCCACCGGCGATCAGAAAGCGTCTGTACCATACTCCAGCCGACACGCCTTGTCCCCCTTCACAGACGTGAGTTGGGAGTCCGCTCCGTCGACGCAGCGGCCCCCCAACCCCCAAAGAGCTAGGCTCCCAATCAGTGTCACACCCGCTCCCTGCGCGCCGGCATCCACGCTACCATGGCGTTGGGAGGTGGGACGCTGCGGCGTGGTAGCTCCGCTGGCTGCACCGCAGTTCGTCCGTTGTCGGAGCAGACAGGGCCAATCCAGCCGTGCCGCCTAGACGACGGACATGCGGATCGACTTGACATAGTAGTACTCGTCCAGGCCGTACTTGCTGCCGTCTTGGCCGACGCCGCTCTCCTTGATCCCGCCGTGGGGCACCTGGATGCCCCAGCCCCCGCCGTTGATGACGACGGAGCCAAAGCGCAGCCCGCGGTCGATCGTGTTGGCCTCGACGATGTCACGCGTCCACCCATAGGCATACAGGCCGTACTCGGTACCGTTGCCCAGCGCGATGGCCTCCTCGGCGAGCTTGCGGGCCGTGGCGACGAATTCATCATGGACGCACCGTTCGACGAACACTCGCTGCGCGCTGACACACACCTGGCCGCAGTTGCCGAACTTGCCCAACATGCAGGCCGTCGCGGCGGCCGCCACATCGGTATTCCGCGTGACGATGACCGGCGCGTTGCCGCCCAACGCGAGCGAGAAGCGCTTGATGGAGGTTGCCGAGTCACGGATCAACTCGCGGGTAGTCACTCCCCTTGGCGAAGGGCACCAGCTCCCCGTCAGGCCCACGAGGATCGCCAGGGCGGTGCTCATCTCCCCGGGGCGCAGCGGCATCAAGACCATCACGGGGGAGCCCTTCGCTCTGGCTCCCCCGTCGCCGTCATGGTAGGTGGGCGAATCTGACTCTGCCGTGACGCAGGCCCGCGCGCACACCACCACGGTGTTACATGCTTTTACTGGCACTCGGGTACACTGCGCCGGCAGCGGCACGTGACGCATAGCGTCGCCATCGCTCTCTGCCGAGGAGACGCGAGCCGGCGCCTACAATGCCAGAATCACGCGTCCCATTGATAGACGCGCAGCGCCGTGCCACTCAGGATCTGCTCGCGCTGCGCCTCCGTGAGGAAATCGCATTCCACCGTGATGAACTCGAGCTGCTGTTTGTAGCTGGCGTCCGCCACCAGGCCGGGTCGGGGATAGTCGGACCCCCAGGCGATCTTGTCCGCGCCGACCAGTTCCACCGCCTCGTGCAGTGCTTCCTTTGCCCTTGGGAAGGGATAGCGATGGCGGAAAGTCAATCCTCCCATATCGATGGTCATGTTCGGGTTGGCGGCCGTCATCTCGAGGCGTTCGCGGTACTGCTCGGGGGGACCCGAGTGACCCGCAAAGTGTGACCAGACGATCCTGAGTTCGGGCACCGCCTGGACGATTTTTCGTATGTCAGAGGGCAGGCCGTTCTTGAGCACCACCGGCAGCCCGCGCTCGGCACAGGCCTCCCAGAAGGGTAGGAGGGCAGGAACCCCGACTTCGCCGACCGGGGCGCCGGGGGTCCTGACGAGGAATCCCTGTAGCCCGCCCTGATCGATGGCCTTACGGAAGCAGCCCAAGGGGTCGTCAAAGTAGTCCTTCGTGACGAGCGCCGTGCAGGAGAAACGCGTCGGGTGGAGCTTGCGCACCTCCGTCAGGTAGTCATCCTGCTTTCCATCCATGAACTCCTGTAGCACGACCGCCCGGTCGATGCCCAGCCAGTCCATGTGCGCGATGGCCCGTTCGTAGGTGCTCAGGCTATCCTCAAAGGCGGGAGGCGCGGCATAAAAGACCTCCCCCTGCTGTTCGGCCTTGCCCCAGCTGAGCGCCTTGCGGTCGATCCCGAGGTCGTCGCCATGGAGGCGGTTCCACAGGTGAATATGCGCGTCGATGATCATGCTGGCTCCTTATCACGTCGATCGTGCGTTCTAGCCTCCCGCTTGGTGAGCATCGCCCAACCCGCACAACGTGCCCCCCCCCCATGCGGTGACTAGCGCGCCATCAAGCGGTTGTAACGTCGTATGACTCGCCCGGCTTGAGCACGACGACCTGCGCATCCGGCCGTCGTACCGCAACCTGGCGGGCGAGATCCTCTGTATCCGCGACCTGGCTTGGGAAGGTGTTGTAGTGCCCGGGGAGCAGCACCTCGCTGCCCAGCAGCTCCATGGCGTAGGCCGCCTCGCGGACACCCATGGTGTACTTGCCGCCCACGGGCAGCACGGCCACCTGGGGATGGTACAGCTTGCCGATCAGGGCCATATCGCCGAACACCCCGGTGTCACCGGCGAAATAGACCGGCACGCCGTCGGCGGGCGTCAGGATCATGCCGCATGTCCCGGAGCCCGGCATCACTTGATTGTCATCGGCATACTCCTTGCCCATGATATTCGAGCTATGCAACGCGAACACGGCGTGGATCGTCGTCCTTCTGCACGATGCTGCCCTGGTATGGACGCAGCCGCCGTTCTGGTCGTACGGGATGCCATGACGCGAGCAGTAGGCCGCCACCTCGGGGAGCGTCACCAGCGTGGCGCCCGTGGCCTTGACGATCTCGATGGCATTGCCCAGGTGGTCGCTGTGGCCGTGGGTGACACACACCAGGTCCGCCCGATCGATATCGTCCAGCGTGATCGGACAGGCGGGGTTCTCAGAGATCCACGGGTCCAGGTAGATGATGGTGCCCCGGGGCGTGGTCATGCGCCATGAACCGTGGCCCAGCCAGGTGATGGTTTGCTTCATCGCTTGATCCTCCGTGTCCGTGGGGCATCCCTTACGACTGCGCAGGCGCCAGCCCGCGTCGAATGTCGCGCTCGCCCCAGATGCCCAGCCCCTGGTTGATGTAGTCTTTGCAGGCCTGCGCCGAAGCACGTGCAGGGTATCCTGTGAAGTCGAAATCGTCGACGATCCAGCCGTCGTAGCCTGCCCCCAGCAATATCTCGGTGATAGCAGGGAAATCGACCACCCCGCGCCCCAACTCCACAAAACGCCCCAGCGAGTCCACATTATAGGCCCTTCATCGCTGGGGGACTACCGGTCCACCTGGCCAGAGCTGGCCCGTGGCCGTCCCAAGAAGGTGACGTCTTTGTAATGCACGTAGCGCGGATACGGTCGACATAGCGCCGCACCGTCTCGACGACATCAAAGTCTCCCAATGTGAGCTGTGCCACATCGGGACAAAAGCCCACCAGCGCGGGATCGGTCAGTTCCATCAGCCGGTGGAAGGGGGCCTGCACCTCAAAGATACTGCCCCAGTGTTGGTGCCACGACATGGTGAGGCCCAAAGAGCGGGCGTATTCGCCGAGCATGTTGGCCGTCTCGGCTGTCCGCTGGATATGCTCCTCCAGTTGGGCGGGCGTGGTGTTGGGCCGCTTGCGCCCGCCGTCGAGAAGCACGTTCTCGTAGCCCAACTCGGCCACAAAGCGGCAGCGGCGCTTGAACTCGGCCGCGCCGCGCTCACGCTCTTCGGGGATGTCA
Source organism: Anaerolineae bacterium (assembly GCA_040768165.1). Lineage (GTDB taxonomy): Bacteria > Chloroflexota > Anaerolineae > UBA1429 > UBA1429 > DUUT01. The sequence goes on along the minus strand of JAXGNH010000027.1, from coordinate 5,262 downwards.
TACGTCATGCCGAGGTAGTAGCTGGATAGCTCCAGATCGTGCATGTCCAGCAACTCACGCAACTCGGCAGGCCGCGCCTCATACTGCTCGATGAGGTAGGGGGGCGCCATCTCGAAACCGTCAAAGCCGATGAGCGACATCTCGTCGAGCATACGGGCAAAGTTCTCAAAGTGGTTGTCGCGGAGCCATAGTTGTGTGGCGAATCCGATCTTCATGGTTATTCCTCGCGTCGAATCACTATATTGATCCACAGTAGGGTCCGATGGGGCGGGCGTCACGGAGTGGGCCGAGCTTGCTGTGAGAAGCTCGGCCCACCGTGGTTGACGTCACACGTGTTGCCCGTGGCCAAGATCAGCGACGACATGCGCCGCACAGCTTCACTTGCAGCTCGCCATACTGCCCGGGAAATCGAGCAGCCACTGACTCTGGGGTACAAAGGGGGTTCTAGACCAATCTGGGCTGCACGCCTATTGTAGTGGAACATCACCGAAAGCGCTCGCCGGATGGTACCAGGGCTTCCAGCAGGATCTCGATCTGGCTGGGCGGCGGCGTCTTGAAGCCGCCCTCGATGTCGTGAGCGCGTTTCAGGGACGGATTGCCCATCTTGTAGCGACTAAGGATGTTCTGCATGTCGTCCCCAGCCAGGAACATCAAGAAGGTCGCTGCCTCATCACGGTACACCGTATTGGCGCTGGCAAAGTTCACGTCGTACGAGATGGTCATGCTCATTCTCCGCCCCAGTCATCGTGGGACAGCGGGTGATATCCCAGTCAAAGCTATCCGCCACATTGGTGACGGTGCTACGCACCCTGCCAGTGCTGTCCTTGAACATGGCCGCGGCACCACCGCTGAAGGGATCGAACATCCCGGCGAGGCTGCTGGCAGAACGGCTCTCCGAATCCATGCCATAAGCCCTTCCTCATACTGCCGCACGACTTTCCACCGCCACGGTGGCGGGCTCGTTCAAAGCATAGCTCATATCAGCGAAAGCGTACAGCCAACCACAGCGCCCGTAGATGAACTCTGGCAGGTGATAGCTCACCGAGCTGATGTTGACATCGAGGGGGAATACCTTGCCCTCAGAGGCCTCCTTGATCGTCCGCATCGCGGATTCGAATTGCCCCCAGTCCCAATAACCGCCCAAGTCATCGTTCGGATCGGGGACTCCGTATTCGCGGAACATGGTCCTGTTGTAGTAGATGGCGTGGGCGAAGGTTACCCAGGGCATACCGTACAGATGCGGCCCGGAGAACTCGACGCCCTGCAGCGCGTACTCGGCCTCAACGTCGATGTCGGCCACTTCGACGAACGGCATCATGTCGAGGCACAGGCCAGCATCGTAGAACCGCTGGATATCATAGACGTTGGTGATGCCGGTATCGGGCTCGGTACCCGCGGCGAACTGCGTGGTCAGTTTGCCCCGAACTGAACCACCGCCTAGTACTACAACCGCACTTGTTCATGCGCGTTAGGAGGTCGGTGGTGCAAGACTGGCACCGGGTGGACTGCGGCGCCTGACCGTGACTCTGACCGATGACAGATCGTGGATGAACCTCCGCCAGCGGATCGGCTGGACCTGCGGCCGACCAATGCCGAAAGCTGAGCCGGTTCGATAGCCGCCGGAGCTAAGGCCAGCTCCTAGCGCTGGCATCGTGCTGTGGCTAGGACCATGCCTCAAGAGCATACCGAGAGCAGCTACTAGGCCATGGTCAGGATCGCTCCAGTAAAAGTTCGGGCTTCAAACCACTGGCGTATTGCTAGGTCTTTGGTGAATAGTAGAACCTGGTAGCGCTCGCTCATCTGCAGCAGCAGCTCTAGCACTCGGTCCAGCCGATCCTGGTCAAAGTTGACAAATGGATCATCCAGCAGAAGCGGAACGGTCTCTCTCCCATCGGTCACAAGCTGCGCGATCGATAGGCGAAGCACCACGTATAGCTCGTCCTGGGTGCCGAGGCTTAGACGATCAAGCGTGCCCAGGCTCCCGGTCTCGGGAATCATCAAGGCCATGTTGAGGTCGTTGGCGCCCACGAGAACCTCGCTGTACCGGCCCTTGGTGACGTAGGAGAGGTTGTCGCGGACGATGCGCGCTAGGCGAGGTGAGAACTCGCGATGGTACTCCTCGGCTGCCTCCCGCAGCATCTCTTTTGCCGTAGTGAGGCTGCGGCGAAGCGATTCCAACTCCGCTACCCTGAACTCAAGAAAGCAGATCTCCTCCTCAACTTCAGATAGCGGCCGGTGGCTCTCCATTGACGCCTGAATCCGCTCCCCCAGTCGCGAACGTAGCTGCAAGAGTTCGGCAAGCTCAGTCGTCAACTCCTCGCGGTCTGAGCACGAGTCGAACGGCGTGCTCTCAGCCGTACCGAGGCGCGCCTCGAGCATGGCTATCTGGTTGTCCTGCATGACGAGGTCCGACCTCAGCGCCTCTGCCGTTGTGCCGGCGACGGCCGAATCGATGGACGCCTGCAGAGCGGACTGATGAGCGACTGCACGGTCCCGGGCATCCTTACCTTCCGCGCACCTCAGGTACTCGGCATAGGCCTCTGAGCAGGTGGTCTCGTCCCCGAGCACTACACCCGACTTGCCAATGATCGTTCGGATCTGCGACTCTACGCCGTAGAGACGCAGAGTCGTTTCGTCGCGACCATGGGCAGCTGCACGTCGTAGATGCGCTCCCTGCGCGGCCTGAACCATGGCAAGGCAGTCGTCGAGCTGATCTCGCTGAGCGCAGAGTGACTTGAGCAGCTCGATGCCCTCTGCCAAGGGCTTTGCGGACACCCCCGCCCGGGCGAGTAGGTTGGCAAGCGCCGTGTGCTGGCCTGCTTCGAGGGCCCTTAGCTGATCGGTTTCCCCACGTACGCGCGACACGTCTGCCCTGAGGGAGGATGCCCGCGCGCGAGCGAGTTCGGCCGTGTGTACTTGCTCGCCTAGCCTGGAGAGGTCGCTGTCATCCCACGTCTGCACTCCAATCTGCTGCAAGATTCCAGCAAGTCTCTCTGTGACTCGACTGAAGGCCTCCTTGGTTGTCACTAGCGACGCATCCGCGTGGCGGTACACAGCATACAGGTCGTTGATGCTGGCGTAAAGGTGCAAGTCCTTCTCGAGTTCGGTCCAACTCGTGTAGCCGATGCTCTGCAATCGCGATTCCTGTGCTGAGACAAGCTCGCCCAGGCTGACGCCCGCAAGACCGGGCGTCACGGAGCCCTGAGTGGCAGCAATGGCGCTCTCCGTGCCTGTCCTGGAGCGAGCCCGGGTCGATATGACCAGAGCCGCCATGCCGAGAAGCACGCCGACAGAGATACCCAGCGCGAGGCCAAGCGCGGTGTGGCCTCGGACTGTGCCTGTGGCAAAGATCATGAGCGCCAAGATGAGTCCTGTGAGTGCCAAGAGCGATGCTAGGTGCGGTCTCGGCGTACGCGCAGCCGCCTGAGCAGGACCTCCTGCCGCTTCAGTCGCCGTTCGGATGGCGATCTCGTGTCCGAGATCTCGCAGGGTCTTCTCGGCGGCGGCCGGCACACGCTGTCGCAGGGCATGCAGCTCGGCCGCGTCGCAGAGGCTCACACCGGCGCACGCCAGAGCTTCCTGAGCGTGCTGAACGGCGGCTCGGGCGACAGTCATCTGATCGCGAGCATGAACCCACTGCGAGCGCAATTCTCCAAAGGCGCCGCTTCCGATGGCACGCGCCAGGCGGAGCGCGCCCGTTTGCCCCCGCAACGCAGCGCTGATCGATCTCATCTCGTTACGCTGCTGCTCTATCTGAGACTCCTTCTCTCTGATCTGAACCGTGACGACGCGTAGATCGTCCTCGAGCCGTTCCACTTCCCTTTTGGCTTGCGGATCGATTCCAAGGGCAGGCCTGAGCGTTTCGCGTTCAGATTCGAGGGACGCGAGGTGGTCGATCCCCCCCTGGCGCTCCACCGCCTGCTCATCGATCTGTGCGTTCAAACGCGCCACAACATCAAGCAGCGAGCCACGCCTCTCCCACAGCCGGGCAAGCTCCTCTCGGCCGTCCGCGTCAAAGGTTGAGTAGGCCTGTAGGGGCTCACTCTCGCCTCTAGCCTCCTGTAGCTGGTCGCTCAGATCGTTGTACCGATCCAGCCGCTGTGTGGTCCGACGCCGCTGCTCGCGCAACTCACGCAGCTCCAACAGACCCAACAGGCGCCTGATCTCCTCGATGTGGCGTCCTGCATCCTCGCGCTGACGTTCCCAGTCTGTGACAGAGACCAACGCCGTCTCGATAGCCGACTTCTCTAGCTTGGCCTCGCTCAACTGCTTGCGCGCGCCTGGCAGAGGCTTCTGCAGAGCCCGGTCCGTCTGCCCGACATCGTTGGCGATGATCGCATCCAGTCGCGCACAAGCTTCCGCCACAGTGGCATCATCGGTACCAGTATCAAGCAGCGCCGCAACCGACGACGCGGTATTTCCGCCATCTACATCCCTCAGCGCCCCCTGTTGAATGCAGGCAGTGCAGATGAATAGCTCCTTGTCTAGCCCCCATTGCTCTTTCGGGAAGGCGAGGCGACCGTGGCGCCCCGATGGGTACTGCCATGATACATCGCGCGCTAGCCCTAGATCCCAAAGCTCCGATCTGAGTTCCTGTGCGAACGTTCTCTGGACTCGGTACTCCTTGCCTCCATCCAAGCTGTACTCCAACAGGAGTCCGTACGGATGACTATCGCTCCAGGGGCGGTACTGGCGGAGCAGCCCGTTCTCGGATGCCTTGGCGCGGTTCGCCTGATGGAACCCGTACAATGCCGTGAGGATAGCCATCTGTAGCGTTGACTTGCCAGACTCGTTCGGGCCGAATACCAGGTTGAGGCCCGGGGAGAACTCGTGAGCCCAGTTGTACAGCCGTCCAAAGCCCGCAATGCTGATCCGTTGGATCTTCATCGCTTGCGGATCTCCCTCCCCTCGAGCGCCGCCAGGCCATAGAGGAGCGCGTTGCGTAGCTCGCGCCGCTGGCCATCGTTCTCCGCGTCCTTGAGCAGGCCCTGGATTCCGCGCACGAATCTGCCGCGCAAGGTTGGCTCGTCTGGGGCGATGTCTGGCTCGATGCTGACGTCCGCACGCACATCGAGAAACGTGAACTGGGCCTCGCAAGCTGACCGGATGGCATCTAGATCCAGGTCGAACTCACGATCAACGGATCCAACCAAGATGACGCGTGCATATTCGCGGTCAGCCTCTTTCTTGTGGGCCAAGGCCATAATCATCGTTTCCACGTCCGAGCGCGAGCGCGCCTCTGACACATCGAGCTTTGCGACC
>JAXGNH010000026.1:0-59170 GCA_040768165.1 Anaerolineae bacterium | reverse complement strand
GGTGCTTGTATGCGTATTGCGGCCGTGATCCTTGCCGCCGGGCAAGGGACGCGCATGAAGTCGGCGCTGCCCAAGGTGCTCCATGCCGTTGGAGGGCGCCCCATGATCCTCTGGTCGCTCGACCAGGCCCGCGCCGTGGGGGCGGACCCCATCGTGATGGTCGTGGGCAACGGCGCCGATCGCGTGCGCGAGCGGGTGGGCGACAGTGTCCTCTATGCCACACAACACGAGCAGCTCGGGACGGGCCACGCCACCCTGCAGGCGCGCGAGCACCTCATGCGATGCAGCGACGCCGTGCTGGTCCTTTACGGCGACATGCCCCTGTTGCGCCCCGAGACGCTGCGGCGCCTGATCGACCTGCATCGCGAGCGCCAGCCGGCCGTCACCATCCTTAGCGTGGTGGCCGAGGACTCGATGGGATTCGGGCGCGTGGTGCGCGACGCCTCCGGCCGCGCGAAAGCCATCGTCGAGGAGGCGGTGGCCACGCCCGAGGTGCTGGGGATCCGCGAACTCAACTGCGGCGTCTACTGCTGCCGGGCCGACTGGCTCTGGGACAGGCTCCCCACCATTCCCAAGACGGAACCCAAGGGCGAGTACTACCTCACCGACATCGTGGGCCTGGCCGCGGCCGAGGGCGAGGCGGTGGAGGTGCTGGCCATCGACGACGTCAGTGAGGTCCAAGGGATCAACAGCCGCGCCCACCTGGCGCGCAGCGAGGCGATCCTGCGCCAGCGCACGGCCGAGCGTCTCATGGAGGAAGGGGTGACCCTCATCGACCCCGCCGCGACCTACGTGGACGCGACGGTGCGAGTGGGGCGCGACACGGTCATCTACCCCAACACGCACCTCCAGGGCGAGACGGTGATCGGCGAGCGGTGCGCCATCGGCCCCAACAGCATCGTGCGCGACACCCGCGTGGGCGACGAATGCACCGTGCTGGCCTCCGTGCTAGAGGAGGCGCTGCTCGAGGACCACGTGGAGATCGGCCCCTTTGGCCACCTGCGTAAGGGCGCACACTTGGGGGCCGGCGTGCACATGGGCAACTTTGGCGAGGTCAAGAACGCCTACCTGGCGCCCGGCACCAAGATGGGGCACTTTTCCTACGTGGGCGACGCCGAGATCGGCGAGGACGTGAACATCGGGGCGGGCACCATCACCTGCAACTATGACGGCGCGCGCAAGCATCACACCGCCATCGGCAAGGGGGCGTTCATCGGCAGCGGGACGATGCTCGTCGCGCCGGTGAACGTGGGCCAGGGCGCCAAGATCGGCGCCGGCTCGGTGGTCACCCGCGACGTGGACGACGGGACACTGGCCTATGGCGTACCGGCAAAGCCCAAGCGCCGTTTGGGGAGTGAGGCAGGGCACGATGGATCCGAATAACAGGGTCGCGGTCAACGACCTTTCGCCCGAGTGGCGCGAGCTGGTCGAGGCGGCGCGCGTGGCACGCGAGATGGCGTACGCGCCCTATTCGCGCTTTTCGGTGGGCGCCGCCGTGCGCACCGCCTCGGGCACGGTCTACACCGGGGGCAACATCGAGAACGGCGTCTTTGGCCTGACGGTGTGCGCCGAGCGGGTCGCGATCTGGAAGGCGATCTCGGCGGGCGACCGCGACCTGCGTGCCCTCGCCGTGGTGACCGACACCGGCGCAACGCCGTGTGGCTCTTGCCGTCAGGTGATGGCCGAGTTTGCGGAAGAGCTGCCGGTGGTGATTGCCGCTACCGATGGCCGCGCCTGGCGCACCTCTCTCGCCGAGCTGTTGCCCCACGCGTTTCCCCGCACGAACCTGAGCGGTCGGCCCGAGTTGGGCTAGGGGCCGCGCCAGGCGCCGCGACGTCACGTGGGAGGGACACCCCTCCCGCAGCTTTCTGTCACGGCCTGCTAACCTGATGCGTCTTTGCCCGTATTCCGGGCCAAGCGTATAATCGGTACAATATGGGGTCGCCATGTGATCGCCGACCGATGCACAGGAGGTGGCTTGGTGGCAACGGGAGACAGTAAAGGCTGGGAGGACGGCATCGTCGCCAGGGCGCGCGACATCGTCGCGGCGTGGGAAGAGCCCAAGGCAGCGCCGCCGGCCGAGCTGACCGCCGAGCAGCTGGCGGGGATGATCGATCACACGCTGCTCAAGCCCGAGGCCACCTCCGAGATGGTGGCTACGCTCTGTGACGAGGCGCGCGCGCATCGCTTTGCGTCCGTGTGCGTGAACCCCACGCATGTGGCCCAGTGCGCCGCCGCCCTGCAGGGCTCGGGGGTGCTGGTCTGCGCGGTGGCCGGGTTCCCCTTGGGGGCCACCATCGCCGACGTCAAGGCCTACGAGGCGCGCCGCGCCATCGAGAACGGCGCGCGCGAGGTGGACATGGTCATCAACGTCGGCGCGCTCAAGGCGGGGCGGCTGGCTCAGGTGCGCGACGATATCGCCGGGGTTGCTGACGTTTGCCACGCGCGCGACGCCGTATGCAAGGTGATCATCGAGGCGGTGCTGCTCACCGACCAGGAAAAGGTCGAGGCGTGCCTGGTGGCCGTCGATGCGGGGGCGGATTTCGTCAAGACGTCCACCGGATTCGCCTCCGGCGGGGCCACGCTCCACGACGTGGCGCTGATGCGGACCACGGTGGGCGCGCGAACGGGCGTCAAGGCGGCGGGCGGCATCCGCAACTATGAGGCGGCCGTCGCCATGGTGGCGGCGGGCGCGAATCGCATCGGCGCCAGCGCCGGCATCGCCATCGTGCGCGAGGCGACGCTCGCCAGGGGCTGAGGGCGCGCGTCCCATCCATCACCGTTCCGAATGGAGTGCCATGACGCAGGGCTCGGATCACAACGACAAAGCCACCATTCGCGCAGAGATCGTCGAGGTCTGCCGCCTGATGTATGGGCGCAACCTCATCGCCGCCAGCGACGGCAACGTGTCGGTCAGGTGGGGGGAGCGCTATCTCATCACGACGCCGACGGGCCTCTACAAGGGGTTCCTGCGGCCGGAGGACCTGGTGGTCACCGACCTGGAGGGGCAACTCGCTCCGGACAGCGTGGCGCCGCGCAACGGTCATCGCCCCTCGGCGGAGCTGCGGCTGCATCTGGAGGTGTACCGGCAGCGGCCGGATGTGCGCGCCGTGGTGCACGCGCATCCGCCCATTACCACGGCCCTGACGGTGGCGGGGGTTTCGTTGGCGCCCTGCATCCTGCCGGAGACGCTGGTGACGCTGGGGACGATCGTCACCACGGCGTACGCCACGCCGACCTCAGCGCAGGGGCCCGAGGTGATCCGGCCGTACATTCGCGACCACGACGCCCTGGTGCTGGACCGCCACGGCGCTGTGACGGTGGGTGATAACGTGTTCAGCGCCTACGCGCGCATGGAAAAGGTAGAGAACACCGCCGAGGTGATCCTGGCGGCGCGCCAGGTGGGGGGCGTCAAGACGCTGCCGCTGGACGAGGTCCGGCGCCTCAGCGCCATGCGAGACGCCGCCCTGGGGCCGGGCCGCTCCTTCACGGGGCCGGATTGCCACCTCTGCGGCGCCTGCGAAGGGCTGGGGCCGACGCGGGGTTGAGCTAGGAAGGACAGGCGGGTCGTGCGACAGGAACGCCTGTATCGCACCGAGGGGCTCGTCCTGCGAGAGCTGGACTATGCCGAGACGGATCGCATTCTGACGCTATTGACGCCCGAGGGGCGGCTGTCGGCGCTGGTGCACGGCATCCGCCGGCCCACGAGCCGCAAGGTGGGGCACCTGGGGATGTTCTACCGGTCGCAGCTCTTGCTGGCGCGCGGCAGGAACCTGGACATCATCACGCAGGCCGAGAGCCTCGAGGAGTTCGAGGGGCTGCGCGGCGACCTGATGCGCTTCACCTATGCCTGCTACATCGGCGAGTTGGTGGAGCGCCTGTCACGCGAGGGGGAGGGGGGCGAACTCTACACCCTCACCGTCGACGCCCTGCGGCGCATCGCCGATGAGGCGGATCCCCGGCTCTGGACGCGCTACTTTGAGCTGCGCCTGCTGAGCTACACCGGCTATCGGCCCGAGTTGTTCCATTGCCTGAGCTGCCAGCAGCCGATCCGCCCCGAGGTGAACGTTTTTGTGGCCTCAGAGGGCGGGCTGTTCTGCCCCCGCTGTGGCGCGGCGCAGAGCCGCGGACGCAGCGTGTCGGTGAACGCGCAAAAGGTCCTGCGATACCTCGCCACGCGCGCCCCTGAGGAGGTGGCCGGGCTGCGGATATCCGAGTCCACCCACGCCGAGGTCGAGGCGCTGCTGTACGAATACCTGGAGTACACCCTGGAGCGCGAACTCAAGTCGGTCGATTTCCTCCGGCGCTTGCGCCGTGAACTGCGCGAATCCGCCGCCAGTCGACCGGCCGCCGAGCAGCCCTAGGGCGGGCTGACCTCCTCCGACACTCTACATACCGAGGGAGTTGTATGGATTTCCAACAGGTGATAATGCGCCTCAACGAGTTCTGGGCCGACCACGGCTGCCTGTTGTGGCTGCCCTACAACGTGCAGGTGGGGGCCGGCACCATGAACCCGGCCACCGTGCTGCGCGTGCTGGGCCCCGAGCCGTGGAACGTCGCCTACGTCGAGCCCTCGGTGCGGCCCGACGACGGGCGCTATGGCGAAAACCCGAACCGCTGGCAGCAGTATTTCCAGTACCAGGTCATCCTCAAGCCGGATCCCGGGAACCCCATGGAGTTGTACCTGGACAGCCTGCGGGCGCTGGGGATCGACCCCGCCAAGCACGACGTGCGCTTTGTCGAGGATAACTGGGAGTCGCCGGCGCTGGGCGCCTGGGGGCTCGGCTGGGAGGTCTGGCTCGATGGGCAAGAGATCACCCAGTACACCTATTTCCAGCAGGCGGGCGGCATCAACCTGGAACCCGTCTCGGTCGAGATCACCTACGGCCTGGAGCGCATCGTGATGGTGCTGCAGGGCGTGCGCGGCTTCCCCGACATCCGTTGGCGCGACCGCGTCACCTACGGCGACATGCTGCTGCGCAACGAGATCGAGGGGTGCGTCTACAATTTCGAGGTCGCCGACGTCGACAACCTGCGACGCATGTACGACCTGTACGAGGCGGAGGCGCAGAACGCCCTGGGGCGAGAGCTGGTGCTGCCGGCGCATGACTATGTGCTCAAGTGCTCGCACGCGTTCAACGTCCTGGATGCCCGCGGCGCCGTGGGCGTCACCGAGCGAGCCCGCTATTTCGTGCGCATGCGCAACCTCTTCCGCGAGGTGGCGGCCCTCTATGCCAGGCAGCGCGAGGAGATGGACTATCCCCTGATGGGCAAGGCCGTCGCGCCGGCGCCGGCCAGGCCGGCCCTGCCGGAGGCGGTACAGCCGGTGGGCGAGGGGCCGTACGATCTCGCCTTCGAGATCGGGTGCGAAGAGCTACCCGTGGCGGACCTCGACCTGGCGCTGGGCCAGTTGCGCGCTGGGCTGGCGAATGCCCTGGCCGAGGCGCGCCTGTCCTACGCGGCGCTGCGTGTGGTGGGTACCCCACGGCGCCTCGTGGCGCGGGTGCAAGGCCTGACAGCCCGCCAGCCCGACCGCGAGCGCGTGGTGCGGGGGCCGCAGGTGCGCATCGCCTACGACGCGGAGGGCAACCCCACGCGCGCCGCCGAGGGATTCGCCCGCGGCCAGGGGATCGCCGTGTCGGCGCTGCAGACGCGTGTCATCGACGGCAAGGACTATGTGGTGGCCGTGCTGGCCGAGGAGGGGCGCGATGCCGCCGCCGTCCTGGCGGAGGTGCTGCCGCGGGTCATCGCCGGGATCAGCTTCCCCCAGAGCATGCGCTGGAACGGGAGCGGGGTGAGCTTTGGCCGGCCGCTGCGCTGGTACCTGGCGCTGCTCGACGAGGTGGTGGTGCCGTTCGAGTACGCCGGCGTGCACAGCGGGCGCGTGACGCGCGGCATACGCCCCCAGGGGTCGCCCGACATCACCGTGGCCCGGGCCGCGGGCTATGAGGCCGCCATGGGGCAGGCCGGTATCCTGCTGGACGTGGTGGAGCGCGAGGCGGTGGCCATCGAGGATGCCCTGGGGCTGGCCACTGAGGTGGGCGGCGAGATCCCCGACGACCCCGACCTGCTGCGCGAGGTGGCTAATCTGGTAGAGTACCCGCTGGCGATCCGCGGCGCGTTCGAGGAAGAGTACTTACGACTGCCGGATCAGGTGCTGCTGGCGGTGATGCGCAAGCATCAGCGCTACCTGCCCGTGGTGGCGGACGGCAAGCTCCTGCCCCACTTTGTGGCCGTGGCCAACGGCGCGACGCTGGACGTGGATGCGGTGCGCTATGGCAACGAAGAGGTGCTGCGGGCGCGCTATGCCGATGCGGCGTTCTTCTATGACGCCGACGTGAAGCAGTCGCTAGACGCATTCACGCCGCAGCTCGACACGCTCACTTTTCAGGAGCGGCTCGGCTCCATGCTGGACAAGGTCCGGCGCCTGGAGCGGCTGGTTCCCGAGTTGTCGGATCAGTTGAGCCTCGCGAAGGATGAGGCGGCCACGGCAACCCGCGCCACGGCGCTGTGCAAGAGCGACCTCGCCACCCAGCTGGTGGTCGAGCTGACCTCGCTGCAGGGGATCATGGGGCGACACTATGCCGAGCTGTCGGGCGAGCCGCCCGAGGTGGCGCGGGCCATCGAGGAGCACTATTTGCCGCGTTTCGCCGGCGATCGCCTCCCCACGGCTACACCCGGCCTGGTCGTTGGCCTGGCCGATCGCCTGGACACACTGGTGGGGCTCTTTGCCGTGGGGATCCGTCCCTCCGGCGCCGCCGACCCGTGGGGGATGCGCCGGGCGGCTCTCGGCGTAGTGCAACTGCTCGTCGGCAGAGAGGTGTCCCTGGCCTTGCCGGAGGCGCTCTCGGAGGCGGCGGGGCTCATGCCGGTGGACGTCGAGGAGGACGTGCTCCGCGAGGTGCTCGAGTACATCACCGCACGCTATCGCGGCTTTCTCATCGAGAGCGGCCTGCGCTACGACGTGGTGGACGCGGTGCTGGCCGAGCGCGGGTACGACCCCTGGCTCGCCTACCGGTCGGTGCAGCAGCTCGTTTCGTGGGTGGCGCGGGAGGACTGGCAGGCGCTGCTGGACGCCTATGCGCGCTGCGTGCGTATCACGCGCGATCAGCCCGAGCGCTTTGCCGTGGACGAGGAGCGCCTGGCCGAGCCGGCGGAGCGCGAGCTGTACGCGGCGTATCGTGATGTCGCGGGGGGCGTGGCGGAGAACCCGTCGGTGGATGCCCTGTTCGAGGCGCTCATCGCCCTCAAGCCCGCCATCGAGCGCTTTTTCGACGACGTCCTGGTGATGGTCGACGACCCGGACGTGCGCCGCAACCGCCTAGGCCTGCTACAGTCCATCGGCGCGCTGGCGGACGGGATCGTCGATCTCAGCGTGATGGAAGGGTTCTAGCCAGCATCGCAGGCTGTGAGTTGACGCGCGGTCACAGGTTGCAGGTTACAGTCTCAAGTATGTGATCACCCTGATGTCTGTAACCTGCAACCTGTCACCTGTAACGGGCTCTTGCCCGCGCTCAAAACCCACAACCCACAACCCATACCCCATAACCAGTCTACTCGATCCGTGCGCCAAAGGGTACGAGCGCGAGCTTGAGCAGCTTGATGTGCTGCTTGGCGAACGGGAGTCCCACGATGGTGATGGCCAGGATGAGGGCCAGCACCAGGTGCACGATGGCCGCCTCGACCCCACCAAAGATCCACCACAGCACGTTCATGACGATACCCAGCAGGCCGCTGGCCGATCCCTCGGTGTTGACCTCCTTGCCAAAGGGCGACAGCGCCAACAGCGACAGCTTGAATAGCTGCACCCCAAAGGGGATACCGACGATGGTCAGGCACAGCACCAGACCACCGATCAGGTAGAAAAGAAAGATCAAGAACCCACCCAGCACGATCCACAGCAGGTTCATCAGCAAGCTCACGGTGTCTCCTCCCACGATTCGTCGATTGCCGCCCTCGATTACTGTACGCTCGGTGGCATGGCCGGTTGCGCTCGAGAGGCTGAGGTTGCGCGTTCATGGCCGGGCGACAGCCTCAGGTTCCAGGGTGCATGTTGCGGGCATCAGGAGAATGACTCGCATAAGCCTGTAACATGCAACCTGGAACCTGTCACGACCGGCTCGGAACCCGCAACCCGCAACCCACCACACCCAGCCACTCGCAGAAGAACCGTCGCGACCCGACGCCGCCAACTTGCCAATGTCTCTCGCCCAACTTATAATGACTGGAACAAACGAAGGCAAAAGCCTAGCATGTTGGAGGTTGTTGGGATGGCAAAGAAGTGGGTGTATCTGTTCGAAGAGGGCAACAGGGATATGCGTGACCTGCTGGGCGGCAAAGGCGCCGGCCTGGCCGAGATGACCAACGCCGGCCTGCCGGTCCCGCCCGGGTTCACGGTCACGACCGAGGCCTGCCTCGCGTACTATGGCCCCGACCACCAGTTCCCCGAGGGGATGTGGGACCAGGTCGTGAGCGCCATGAAAGAGACCGAACGCAAAACGGGCAAGGTGTTCGGTGACCCCAAGAATCCTCTCCTCGTTTCTGTGCGCTCGGGCGCCCGGCTCTCGATGCCAGGCATGATGGACACGGTGTTGAACGTCGGCCTGAACGCCGAGACCCTCAAGGGGCTGGCCGAGTTGTCAGGCAACGAGCGCTTTGCATATGACTCCTACCGCAGACTGATCGCCATGTTCGGCCGCATCGTCAAGGACATCCCAGCCGAGCTGTTCGACGAGGTGCTCGATTCATACAAGGCGCGCACCGAGGGGGGCCGCGATACAGACCTCACCGTCGACATGCTCAAAGAGATCGTGGCCGAGTACAAGGCGATCTACAAGCGCGAGCTGGGCGAGGACTTTCCCGACGACGTGTACCAGCAGCTGTCTCAGGCCATCGAGGCGGTGTTCGGATCCTGGTTCGGCAACAAGGCCGTCACCTATCGCCGCATCAACAAGCTTCCCGACGACTGGGGTACGGCCGTCAACATCTGCACCATGGTGTTCGGCAACATGGGAGACGAGTCGGGCACGGGCGTGGCGTTTACGCGCAACCCCAGCACGGGCGAGAAGGCGCTGTTCGGCGAGTATCTGGCGAACGCCCAGGGCGAGGACGTGGTGGCCGGCACGCGCACGCCGCTGCGCATCGCCGAGCTGGAGCGCGTCAACGCCGTGATCTATAGGCAGTTCCTGGAAGTGGCCGAGATGCTCGAGCGCCACTATCGCGAGATGCAGGATATGGAGTTCACCGTCGAGCGCGGCAAGCTCTGGATGCTGCAGACGCGCACCGGCAAGCGCACGGCGCGCGCCGCCATCAAGATCGCCGTCGATATGGTGCGCGAGGGCCTCATCACCAAGGAAGAGGCGGTGCAGCGCGTCGAGCCGGGCCAGGTGGACGCCATGCTGCACCCGTCGTTCGATCAGAGGGCCAAGGACGAGGCCATCGGGCGCGGCGATCTGATCGCCACCGGCCTGAACGCCTCCCCGGGCGCGGCCACGGGCGTGGCGGTGCTCGACTCGGAGCGCGCCATGCAGCGCGCCGAGTCGGGTGAGGACGTGGTGCTGGTGCGTCCCGAGACCTCGCCGGAGGACGTCGGCGGTATGCTGATGTCGCGCGGCGTGCTGACGCAGCACGGCGGCGCGACCTCCCACGCGGCGGTGGTGGCGCGCGGCAACAACCTGCCGTGTGTGGCGGGGGCCGAAGAGATCACCGTGGACGCCGAGGGGCGCAAGTTCAGCGTGAACGGCCGTGTGGTGAACGAGGGGGACGTTATCTCGATCGATGGCACCACCGGTGAGGTGTTCGTGGGCGCAATTCCCACCATCGACGTCGACTTTGCGCGGGAAAAGGACCTGGCAACGCTCCTCGGGTGGGCCGACGCGATCCGTCGCCTAGGCATCTACACGAACGCCGACTATCCGCGTGACGCCAAGCGTGCCCGCGAGTTCGGCGCCCAGGGGATCGGGCTCTGCCGTACCGAGCACATGTTCTTTGAGGAGGAGCGCCGGCCGACGGTGGTGGCCATGATCATGGCCAAGAGCGACGATGAGAGGCAGAAGCACCTGGACAAGCTGCTGCCGCACCAGCGCGCCGATTTCGAGGGGATCTTTGAGGCGATGGACGGCCTGCCGGTGATCATTCGCCTCATCGACCCGCCGATGCACGAGTTCCTCCCCGGCCGCGAGGAGCTGATCGAGGAGGTCACCAGGTTGCGCTGCACGGGTGAGAACCCCGAGCTGCTCGCCGAGCAGGAGCGCATGCTCCAGGTGGTCGAGTCGCACTGGGAGACGAACCCGATGATGGGCCTACGCGGGTGCCGCGTCGGCCTGATGATCCCGGGCGTCACCGAGATGCAGACGCGGGCTATCTTCCAGGCGGCTTGCCGCCAGGCCAAGAAGGGCATCGACGTCCACGTCGAGGTGATGATCCCGCTGGTGAGCCATGTGAACGAACTCAGACTCGAGCGGGAGGACCTGGAGCGCGTCGCCAAGGAGGTCATGGCCGAAGAGGGGATCGAGGTCGACCACAAGTTCGGCACCATGATCGAGACGCCGCGCGGCGCCATCACGGCGGGCGAACTGGCCGAGTACGCCGAGTTCTTTTCCTTTGGCACCAACGACCTGACGCAGATGAGCTTTGGATTCTCGCGCGACGACGCCGAGGGCAAGTTCCTGCTCGACTATGTGGAGCGCAAGATCCTGCCGCGGAACCCGTTCCAGTCGCTGGATCAGACTGGCGTCGGCAAGCTGGTGGCCATGGCCGTGAAGGACGGCAGGGAGAAGCGACCCGACATCGAGTTGGGGATCTGCGGTGAGCACGGCGGAGATCCCGACTCGATCCACTTCTTCCACAAGGTCGGCCTGGCATACGTGAGCTGCTCGCCCTACCGTGTCCCGGTGGCGCGGCTGGCGGCGGCGCAGGCGGCCATCGAGGAGAAGCAGGGCGCCACCTTCCGCGACAAGTAGGCGGGCGCAGCGCACCAATGAGCGGGCCGGCTCCCACGGGAGCCGGCCCGTTTCACGTTGCGCAACGGTTGCTCAACCACCTTTCAGGTAGGGCCGTCGATGGCACCGCTTGACCTTCAGTTGAGCATCAAGTAATATGATGGCGGATGGGTGGGAATTTCCCACTCCCGGAAAAGGAGCATGGTGTCTGCTATCGAGAAGCAAGAGCGGATCGTGTTGGTGCGAGACAAGGGAAGGATTACGATTCCCGCATCATGGCGGGAGAGATACGGTTTGGAGGAAGGAAGCGAGGTGATGCTGGTAGCTGAGGAGGGCCGGCTCGTCCTATACCCTCGGCGTGGGCAACGCCTTGAGCAATTGCTAGACGAAGTGAAGGAAGCCCTTCAGAGTCGGGGGATCACCCTGGAGGATCTGCTCGAGGGGAGCCGCCACGACCGGGAGCGAGCGTTCCGCGAGATGTATGAGGCTAGCGACGGCACCGATGCGGCTTAGGGTCTTCTTGGACTCGAATGTCATCTACTCTGCGGTGTATGGCGCCTCGGGGCCACCACGACGAATCCTCGTCTTGGCGGCTGAGGGCGTCTTTGATGCGTTCATTAGCGCTCTGGTAGATCGTGAGTTGCGACGTAACGTTGCATCGCGGATTCCATACGGCGAACGCCTGTATGCAGCTCTCTGTGAGGAGGCTAGACTCATCGTCCTCCCTGACCCCCAAGTCGCCACCGTGGAGAGGATTCTGCGCATCGTGACGTATGCGCCTGACGCAGCGATACTTGGTGCCGCCATGGAGGCGTGCGTGGATCGCTTTGTCACGGGCGACCAACGGCATATCCTATCAAACAAGCGCCTTCATGCGTGTATGCCGTTCAGACTGATAACGCCGGCGGCGTTCCTCGCCGAACTAGAGTCGTCCCGGCTAGCTAGCTAGCTCGGCACGCTCGCTTCCTGTGTGCTTGGGCTGGTAGTGTGGCACGTCCCGACCGGCACCATGCGCGTCAGCCTGCAGCTGGCCCTTCCCCCCATCGATTGACGGCACCCCTGGTTGACAGGTCCCCCCGCTGCTGCTATCCTCCCCGCGCCGTAGGAACCGTTACCCCCCATCCCCCGATGACATCATGACCCAACGGAGCGCTTCTGTGGCCCTAGCTGGACGAGGCATCGGACTGATCCTCCTTTCCGCCTGGCTGATATTCATGCCGATGGCGGGCAAGGAGGGGGGCGGCGCCTCGCCGCTGGGGTTGGGGGTGGCGGCCAAGGCCGTAACGGCGACCGTTGCCGCCGGGCAGACCGCCACCTACGCCGTCACCATCACAAACCCCACCGACGCCACCCAGGCCGCGGCGCTGCAGTATCTGCTCCCCGAGGGGTTCTCCTACGTCCCCTGGTCGACGCAGATACGCCAGAACGGCGCCCTCGTCTCGACGCAAGAGCCGGCCGTGGTGGGGAACGCCGTCACCTGGCTGGGGTTGAGCGTGCCGCCGCGCCGCAGCGGCACCCACTATGGCATGCACACCTTTGTGCAGGACCGCTGCAACGACGGCTACATCAACGCCCAGTTGGAGCGGGTGCTCCAGGTGGCGGGGCCGGGCGCCTACGTGAAGCAGCTCCTCTACCGCATCGACACGAACACGTCGGGCCCGAGCGGCTGTTGGGTCGGTTTCGTGAACCGCTGCTACGACCTGGGCCTCGTGCCGGTGGTGCGCCTGGGCACGGACCTGGACGGCGCCAACTGGCGCAAGCCGGAACCGTACGGCGCCATGGCCGAGGCGTTCAAGCGCGTCGTGGCGGGGCTGCCGCGGCGCGACGGGCACAAGCTGTACGTCGAGATCGGCAACGAGCCGAACCTGAACATAGAGTGGGGCGGCGCCGCCAACGGCGTCGAGTACGGCCAGTTCCTGGTGGAGGTGGCCGCGGCGCTGCGGAGCCTACACGACCCGCGCATCGTGTTGCTGAACGGCGGCCTCTCGCCCACGGGCCACATGGCGGACGCCATGGGCGGGGGGGTGAGCGTCACGGCGTTCATCGACCAGATGGCGAAGGTGCCCGGCGCGCTGCAGGCGTTCGACGTCTGGGCCAGCCACCCCTATCCCGGCAATCGCCCGCCGGAGCAGAACCTTCACGACGGCACCGCCGCCGACTATAGCTTCCTGGCCATCGACAGCTATGTGTTGGAGCTGGACCGCCTGGCGCACCACGGGCGCGCGGGCCTCCAGGTGCTGCTTACCGAGACGGGGTATCGGCTGGGGGCCAACGATCTCCTCGGGCCCTTGGGGCTGCCGGCGATCAACGATGCCAACCGTGCCGACTATATCGCGCGCGCCTTCCGCGACCACTGGAGCCGTTGGCCCGAGGTGATCGGCGTCTGCCCCTTCTTCCTGCTCGATCCGGCCAACCCCACCCCCTGGGCCGACTGGGTATGGATGGACAACGAGAACGCGCCTCGGCAGCAGTACCACGCCGTGGCGGCCCTACCCAAGACGCCCACGGACGCGCCCGGCGCCCTCACGGTGAGCTTTCGCGCTACCGCCGCAGGGTGGGCGGGCACTTACCATAGCGCCGCCCTCCTGAGCGACGGCGGGGGCGGCACCCTCGAGGTGTCCGCCGTGGCGCCGGTACAGGTGGCGGGGGCGGCACGCCCTGGCGGTGACCTGGTATGCTATGAGGTGCTAGAGAACCGTGGGTTTGAGGAGGACGCCGCCTGGGAATTCCTCGAGACGGCGGCGCCGGGGGGCTATACCGATGACCTCGCCCATGGCGGGCGCCGCTCGGGCCGCATCGGCCTCACGGCCGGCTCTGCATCGACGAGCTACTCCTCCGGCCGGCAGACGGTGACGCTGCCCACCAACACCGTCTCGGCGGCGTTGAGCGTGTGGTACTATCCGCAGTCGCGCGACGTGGGCCACGGCCGGCAGTACGTGTGGTTGATGAACGCGCAGGGCGGACGCATCGCCAACGCCTTGTGGGACTCGACCGACGCACGCTCCTGGCAGCACCTGGCCTTCGACCTGGTGGGGTACGCCGGACAGCAAGTGACGCTGCACCTGGGCACCTACTTTCACCAGGGGTACGAGCCCATCGGGATGTACGTGGACGACGTGTCGCTGCGGGTGTGCACGGCGGGCGCGCCGGCGACGGTGGAAGCGCCCACGCTGACGGCGCCCACACCTGGCGGGCCGGGCGTGCGCCTGCCGGTGGTGATCCGCGAAGGGCTGTCGCTGGCCGCAGAGGACCCCTCTCCCCCGCCCTCGCGCCAGAGTACTGGCGACGGACTACAGGGAGAGGGGGCAGACGATCCCGCCGCCGCGATCCTGGCGGAAGAATGGGCCGTCGCCCAGTCCGCTGCGCCGGACCCACGGCCCACGCCGACGCCGCGTTGGCTGCCGGCGGACGACGGCGCCGCCGATGTGCTGGCCCTCGACGCGACGCGCGGGCGCGTCCTGTCGGCGGCAGGCAGCACGCTGCGGGTGCACGATCTCGAGGGGGGCGTCCTCGCCTCGACGGAGCTGCCCGACCGCGCCGGCGCCATCGCCCTCGATAGCGCCGACGGCTCGGCGTACCTCGCCCTGCCCGATGCCGGCGCCGTGGCGCGCTATGACGGCGCGACGTTCGCCACCATCGCCGAGGGCCTGGGGCGACCGCTGGGGCTGGCGGTCTCGCCCGCCCACCTGTTCGTGGGCGATGCCGACGCAAAGCGCCTCGTTATGCTCGATCGCGAGGGGCATGGTATAATGCATGTGACCGACCTGGAGGCGGCGCCCGGCGGGCTGGTGTACGATCCCCTCATGCATCGCATCTACGTGACACAGCTCGGCCCCGGAACTCTCCTCGCATTCGACGCCGACACACTGGAGCCGCTCGGTCAGGTGGCGCTGGGTGGGTTGGGCCTGCCCCGCGCCCTGGCGCTGGACGCCGAGGCCCGCCGCCTGTACGTGGCCCACGACCTGTCGCCCAAGTATGGCGCCCTGTCCGTGGTGGACACCGAGGCGTGGCGGGTGGTCGCCGAGCGCACCGGCGATTGGGAGCAGCCCCTGGCGGGGTGCGACGAGATCGCCGTCGACGCGGAGCGTGGGCGCCTCGTGGTGGGCTATTCCGGCGGCGTGGCGGCGTTCGATCTCGAGACCCTCGAGATCCTCGAGGACACGCCCCGGCCGGCGGGGAGCGCGTCGCGCGGGTTGGCCGTCGACCCGGCGACGGGACGGGCGTATTTGGGCGGCGAGGGCGATGGGCTGTGGCGGACCGGTCCCGGACTAAACACCATGCAGGCACTACCATGAGCATCACCGACGAAATCAAGGAGCGGATCGATATCGTCGAGTTCATCGGCGGGTATGTGCCCCTGCAAAAGGCCGGCCGCAACTACAAGGGGCTGTGCCCCTTTCACAGCGAAAAGACCCCCTCCTTCATCGTCTTCCCCGATACCCAGGGATGGCACTGTTTTGGCGCCTGTGGCACCGGCGGCGACATCTTTTCCTTTCTCATGCGCCGCGAGAACATGGAGTTTCGCGAGGCGCTCGAGTTCTTGGCTCAGCGCGCCGGCATCGAGCTGCGCCCTCTGGACGACGTCGAGATCCAGATGCGCGACGAGCTGGACCGCCTGCGCGGCCTCAATGCGTCGGCGGCGGACATCTATCACCGCATCCTGATGGAGACGCGCCCGGGTGAGGTCGCCAGGCGCTACCTCGAGCGCCGCGGCGTGACCGCCGAGACGATGGACACCTTTAACCTGGGGTATGCGCCCGACGACTGGCACATCATCGAGCCGCGCCTGCGCCAACTCGGCTACGGCGAGGCCGAGATCCTCGAGGCGGGCCTCACCAACAAGAATGACGCGGGCAACGTCTATGACCGCTTTCGCGGCCGCGTCATGTTTCCGATCCGCGACGCTCAGGGACGCGTCATCGGCTTTGGCGGGCGGCTGCTGCAGGACGCCGAGGGCCAGCCCAAGTACTTGAATACCCCGCAGACGCCCCTGTTCGACAAGGGTAGCGTGCTGTACGGCATCGACCTGGCGCGCCACGCCATCCGTGAGTCGGGCACGGCCATCATCGTCGAGGGGTACATGGACGTGGTGGTGCCCTACCAGTGCGGCGTGCGCAACCTCGTGGCGTGCATGGGCACGGCCCTCACCGAGCAGCACCTGGACCAGCTCAAGCGCATCACCAAGCGCCTCATCCTGGCGCTGGACCCTGACGCCGCCGGCGTTCGCGCCACGGAGCGCGGCATCGAGACGGCGCGCCAGTCCCTCACTACCCGCGTGGTGCCGGTGCCCACGGCCACGGGCCTCATCCGCTACGAGGAGCAGCTCCAGGCCGAGATACGCATCCTGGCCTTGCCCGACGGGCTCGATCCTGATGAACTGGTGCTGAGCGACCGCGCGCGCTGGGATACCCTGGTGGAGGGTGCGCTGCCGGTGGCAGAGTACAGTTTCCAGCAGGTGACGGCGGGGGTGGACCTGTCGCAGGCCAAGGGCAAGCGCGAGGCGGTGGATAGGCTGCTGCCGGTGATCGCCGCCATGGACAGCCCGGTGGAGCGCTCCCACTATTTGCAGCGCCTGGCGCAGCGCGTGCACATCGACGAGCGCACCCTGTGGGGCGAGCTGAACGCCCTGCGCGGCGACGCCGGCCGGGGACGCCCCGGTGAGCGGCGGCCACCCGAGCGCCGTGGGGCGGCGCCCGTCGCGGGGCCTCGTGGGCAGCGCGCCGGCGCCGTGGTGCAGGGCGGCGAACACGGCGGAGGTCTCGAGGAGCGTGCCCTGGCGTTGTTGCTGAGCGCGCCGGCGCTCCTGCCCGAGATGAAAGAAGTCGCCCGACTCTCGGCCGACGTGTTTCTGGACGTGCGCAACCGCCAGGTGTTCGAGGCGATGGAGCGGCTGATCGCCGAGCGCGGCGACGAGCTGCAGCATGTGGGGCCGGAGGGCCTCGCCCGGGACGTTGGGCAACTTGACACTGAACTGGCCGGTCATGTAGAATCGGTGCTACGCACCCTCCGCTCTGGCCCTCCTCTTTCGGCCGATATGGTCCGTGAGGACCTGACCAAGGTTACGGTGCGGCTCCGCCGCGATCACCTCGGACGCCTGTTGCGCGAACTCAGGTTCATGCTGCAGGACGCCCAAGAGGAGGGGGACGAGGAACGCGTGCATGCACTGAATCGCATGATCGATCCGTTGGCGCGGGACTATTTGGATGTGGATCGCCGCTCCTATGCCGTGACGCTCGTGGGGCGAAGCAAAAGGGAGTACCGATTTCGTGAAGGGGCCTGAGATGCCCGAGGACGCCGACCGCAACCGAAAAATGGAGGCGCTCTTCGACAAAGGCATCCGCGAGGAGCACCTCACCAAGAAGGATATCATCGACGTCTTCCCCGCGATGGCCGAGAATCGTGAGGAGTTTGACGGGGTGGTCGCTTCGCTGAACGCGATGGGCGTGCCCGTCATCGACCTAGACGAGGAAGACGAGGAAGAGTTGCTGGAAGAACCCGAGACGCTGTTGGAAGAGGGCGAGGAAGAGGAGGAGCAAGAGCCCGCCGAGGAGGCGCGCGCGCGCGTCGAGCCCGAACCCATCAACGATCCGGTCCGCATGTACCTGCGCGAGATCGGCCGCGTGCCTTTGCTCGATGCCGAGGACGAGGTCCGCCTCGCCATGGCGATCCAGGCGGGATTCGTGGCCGCCGAAGAACTGGAAAGGGCGGAGGACAGCCTGTCACCCCTGGAGCGGCAGACGCTGCTGCTGAAGGTGATGCAGGGCAACATCGCCCAGCGCCGCCTCACCGAGGCCAACCTGCGCCTGGTGGTGAGCGTGGCCAAGCGCTACCTGGGCCGTGGGATGTCGTTCCTGGACCTGATCCAGGAGGGCAACCTGGGCCTGTTGCGCGCCGTGGAAAAGTTCGACCCCACCAAGGGGTTCAAGTTCAGCACCTATGCCACCTGGTGGATTCGCCAGGCCATCAGCCGCGCCATCGCCGACCAGGCGCGCACCATCCGTATCCCGGTCCATATGGTCGAGTCGATCAATCGCGTGTCGCGCGCCATGCGCCAGTTGCAGCAGGAACTGGGGCGCGAGCCGACGCCGGAAGAGATCGCCGTGGTGGTCGATTTCGTCTCCGATGGTGACCGCAGGGCGGTGGAAGAGTCCAAGGCCGACGGGGAACAGCTCTCCGTGGAGGTGCGGCGCCGGCTCAAGCGGGCGGCGGAAAAGGTGCGCCAGCTGATGCGCGTCTCGCAGGAGCCGATGTCGCTAGAGACGCCCGTGGGCGCCGAAGAGAACAGCGTGCTGGTCGACTTTATCCCCGACGAGTCGGTGGCCAGCCCGGTGGAGGAGACCAACCGCGAGCTGCTGCGCGAGCAGATGCGTGACATCCTCGAGTCGCTCAGCGAGCGCGAGCGCAACGTGCTGGCGCTGCGCTTTGGGCTGGAGGACGGCGAGAGCCGCACGCTGGAGGAGGTCGGCCAGCAGTTCGGCGTCACCCGCGAGCGCATCCGCCAGATCGAGGCCAAGGCGCTGCGCAAGCTCCGCCACCCCACCCGCAGCCGCAAGCTGAGGGATTATCTGACCTAAGTTGGCCCGATGGTACGCAGATTTCGCTGATCGAACGCTGATCTCCGCGGGTCAGAGTAGAATACAGCATGATCCGCGGAAATCAATGTCTAGTCTGCGTAATCCGCATCCCATCGGGCCTTCTTGTCGAGGTGCCTTGATTTGACGGGCGGGGGCAAGGGATGTAGAATAGCGGACGCTGTCGGGCAGCGTGCTGCAATACAGCGCGCTAGAGTGCAGCGATCATATTCCTCGGTAGCTCAACGGTAGAGCGACCGGCTGTTAACCGGTTGGTTGTTGGTTCGAATCCAGCCCGAGGAGCCAGGAGCCCTGCAGTGCAGGGTTGAGCCCCGCGAACGGTGTGTCGCGGGGCTCTTGCGTTTTGGAGGGGCGTGTGGTAAGAGAGGGTGGGAGGTGTGCATATGGCCATCGACGAAACCCTGGTGCGTGAGATCGTGCGGAGGGTGGTGGCGGTAGCCGATCCCGAGCGCATCATCCTCTTTGGATCCGCCGCCGCGGGCGAGATGTCGCCCGACAGCGATATCGATCTGCTGGTTCTGATGAGCGGCGTCTATGACGCACACGGTGAGAGCGTCCGCATCCGCCAGGCGCTACGGGGCCTGGGATATGCGTTCGACATCATCGTCATGCGCGATGAGCGCTTTGAGGAGAGCAAGGATGTGATCGGTGGGATCGCCTTTCCGGCCCACCGGTATGGGAGAGTGGTGTATGAGGCCGCCTGAGCAGGTGAGGCGTGACCTCGTGAAGCAGTGGCTAGCGAAGGCTGGTCGCGACCTGGCGGTGGCCGAGCTGCTCCTCAGCGAGGGGGCAGCCTACTATGAAGCACTCGCTTTCCACTGTCAGCAGGCTGGGGAGAAGTACCTCAAGGCATTACTCACGTGGTATCAACTCGAGTTCCCGAGAACCCACGACATAGGCCAACTGCTCGACCTCCTAGCACAGGTTGCCGCAGACGCAGCCGACTCGTTGCAGCCTCTCGAACGCCTGACCCCGTATGGCGTTGCGCCGCGCTATCCGGGAGAGCCTCTCGAACTCAGCGATGCACAAGCCCGTGAGGCAGTGGCCCTCGCACGGTTGGCTCGGACGATCGCTGGCGAGCGTCTATCTGATTGGCACTAGCGTGCCAACGCGAGCATCTGCACTGGCCCCGCGAGCGCATGAGCGGGGCTCTTGCGTGTCCTTGACGTGCAGCTATCGAGTTGGGGCAGGAGCGCTGTTATGATTCTGCCCCAAAATCATCATAGCGTGAATACCAATTCACAGTTGTGTGAATAGTGGCCCGTCCTGCCGCTCTCGAGGGTCACTGAAGTGCCGGCCCGACAGACCAGCAAGCCGCACGCTACATCGTCCGCCTGGAGCAAGAGGGTATCCTGCGCGAGGTGACCGGGCAGCGGCGCAACCGCGTGTACCACGCCGATGAGATTCTGCGCGCCATCCAGGATCCGATCACGACGCAAGACGGCCACCGCGCGACATAACAGCCGGGAGACCCCTATGGTCCTTTGTGACCAACCTGCGCGATTTCGTCGTGGTCGGGCGCGACGAGTTGACGGGCGAACGCCGCATCGAGGGTGAGTATCGCTTGGCCGATTCGGAGGCCGATTTCTGGCAAGAGCCCGTGGGCCGCATCGCGCACCGGCATGCCGACTCTTTCACCGAGTTTCTGAGCATCTTTATGCGGCGCCACGCGCCGATCACAGAGCCCGCCGACCTCGCCGACGTCCTCGCTTACTATGCCCGCTTGGCGCGCCAGCGCATCCTCGATATACCTTCAGAGGACTTGGCCTCTCTGCGTGGTGCGCTCGAGGGCT
The DNA here is from genome assembly GCA_040768165.1 of Anaerolineae bacterium. Classification (GTDB taxonomy): domain Bacteria; phylum Chloroflexota; class Anaerolineae; order UBA1429; family UBA1429; genus DUUT01. The sequence continues at coordinate 38,845 of JAXGNH010000026.1, read as the reverse complement.
TGCTGGGCATTCAGTTCCAGACCGAGGAGGCGGAAAAGCTCTTCTTTAGGTCATCGCTCGTCCAGACGCTCTTTTACGGGCTCTTTAGCGCTTGGGTCCTGTGGGCCGAGAACGCGCCCCCCGACCAGTTGTATGACTGGCGCACCACGGCCTATTACCTGCAGGTGCCGGTGGTGGAGGCGCTGTTTCACGAGTTCTCCAGACCGCAACGACTCCGCGCCCTCCAACTCACCGACCTGTTGGCCCAGGCCGGTACCGCGCTCAATCGCGTCGATCGCGCCGCATTTCTCCAACGCTTTCATCACGGGCAGGCGGTCACTTACTTTTATGAGCCCTTTCTCGCCGCGTTCGATCCCGAGCTGCGCGACCAGATGGGCGTGTGGTATACGCCCCCCGAGATCGTGCAGTACCAGGTGGAACGCGTTCATATGCTGCTGCATTCAGAGCTAGGCATCGCTGACGGCCTGGCCGACGAGAACGTGGTGGTATTGGACCCATGCGCGGGCACGGGCAGCTACCTGCTCGCCGTGGCCGACCGCATCCATCGCACACTCCTTGAGCGGGGGGAGGGGGGGCAGGCGGCGATTCTCACGCGCCAGGCGCTGCTGCAACGCGTCTTTGGATTCGAGTTGCTGACGGCGCCCTTTGTCATCGCGCACCTGCAGCTCGGGCAATTCCTGGCGAGCATGGGACTCGCTCTGGAGGGCGAGGAGCGACTGCCCATCTATCTCACCAACGCCCTCACCGGTTGGGAGATGCAGGATGCCGAGCTACAGGCGGCCCTCGAGAGCATACGGCAGAGGTTCCCGGGGCTGGCGGGCGAACTGACCGAGGCGGAACGCGTCAAGCGCGAGGCGCCGATCATGGTCGTGTTAGGCAACCCGCCCTATAACGCCTACGCCGGTGTGGGAGAGGCAGAAGAGGCCGACCTGGTCGAGCCGTACAAGCAGGGGCTTGGCACGCCCGTGAGTGAGGGTGGCTGGGGAATCCGCAAGTACAACCTGGACGACCTCTATGTGCGCTTCTTTCGCCTGGCGGAGCGCCAGATTGCCGAGAGTGGGCGCGTTGCGCGAGGGATCGTCAGCTATATCTCGAACAACTCGTTCCTCGATGGTGCGTCCTATACCGTGATGCGATCGCACCTCCTGCAGCGATTCCAGCGCATCGTGATAGACAACCTGCATGGCAATCGGCGTATCTCTGAGAGGACTCCATCAGGAAACACGTGTGAGACCGTGTTCCACATGGGACCTGCGACTCCTGGAATCAGGGTCGGGACCTCCATCACCACCCTTCTAAGGGCACGCGAAGCTGAGTGCAGCGGCTGCCTGGTGGCCTACCGCGATGTGTGGGGTGGCGCAGAGATGACGGGTAGGGCGGAAGACAAGCGGCAGCAGCTTGTCGATACACCAATGTCGGCAGTCCCCGGCGACCTCTACGATGTGGTGATGCCTGATCCCTCGACTAGATATGCGTTTCTACCTGGCAGCCAAGTCGACGACTATAGCTCCTGGCCCCTGCTCCCCGATCTCGCCTCCGCCAAGCCGGAGAATGGCCTGATGGAGAAGCGGGGTTTCGCGCTGATCGACATGGATCGCGACGCCCTTGAGCGGCGCATGAGGGCCTACTACGATCTCACGGTACCCGACGACGATGTGGCGCAGATGCATCCGGGTCTGTTGCGCAAGGCTGCCGCGTTCGATCCTGTTGCCGTGAGGCGGGCGCTTTACCAGGCGAGCAAATACGTGCCTGGACGGCTCAGGTGCTATGCGTTCAAACCACTTGACCATCGATGGGCCTATGTGGAGCCGATTGGCGGCCTCTGGAATCGCTCACGGCCGTCTCTGCTTTCTCAGTCCTGGGAAGGCAACTGCTTCGTGCTGAGTCGCCCCAAGGGCGTGCGGCAGCCGGAGGGCGCCCCGATGTATTTCAGCGCTACACTCGGTGACAACGACCTCCTCACGGGCCATGCCTATTACCTGCCCATGGCGCTTCGCTCGGCGAGTGTGCTGCAGCAATCGGATGAGGCCGATGGGCCGGTGTCGCCCAACCTGTCAGCCAAGGCGCGCGCCTATCTCGATCGGCTGGGGCTCGATGCCGACGATCCTGACGTGGCATGCTGGGTCTGGTGGCATGTGCTCGCTATCGGATACTCCTTGGCCTACCAGGAGGAGCAGGCGGGGGGCCTGCGCCTCGACTGGCCGCGCATACCGATGCCCGAGGATGCCGACGCTCTGTGCGCCGGCGCCGAACTGGGCCGGCGCGTCGCTGCATTGCTGAACCCACTCGTCGAGGTGCCGGGGGTGACCGTGGGAGGCATCGCTCCGCTGCTCACCAGGGTCGCTTTTCTGTCCGAGCCCTATGCCAGCGAGGAGGAACGGCGGGTGACCGTCAGCTATACGGGCACCGGCAAGCTGATCTCGCGGGTTCGCGCTCCCGAGGAGACCGATGCCGTCCACGCGGAGGCAGTTGAGCGTGCGATGTCAGAGGAATCCCTGGATGCTCTGTTGGGCGGCCCCGAGACGCTGGATGTGGTCTGGAACACCCAGGCGGCGAACGTCCCACGCTGGCGCAACGTCCCGCCAGCGGCGTGGCGCTATGTCATCGGGGGATATCCTGTACTCAAGAAATGGCTATCGTATCGCTACGCCCCCGCCCTTGGCCGGTCTTTGAGTCACTCCGAGCTGAGGGGCTTTCGGTCGCTGGCGCGTAGGGTCACGGCGCTAGTGCTCATGGGGCCGGAACTCGATGCCCACTATCGATGCGCCTGCCAGCTCGCTGCCGCTTGGTAGACGGTGGTCCTTACTATGATTTCGCCCCCCAGACGTGGATAAGGATCGGCGCTATTCACACTTTTGTGCATATGGCGACAGCCACGCATCCCACCCAGGAGGCCCCCATGCCCCACTACCGCAAGCTCGTCGGAAATAAGTGCTACCTCTCCCCCCTCAGCCCCGAGGATGCGGAGCGATCCGCCGCGTGGGACAACGACCTGGAGGTCGCACTGCCCTTGGGCGACGAGGCCTGGACTCCCACCACGGCGGAGGAGACGCGTGAGGGGCTCGAGGAGGCCGGACGCCACCACTCGCACCTGTTCGGTATCGTGGACAAGACGAGCGATGAACTCATCGGCCGCTGCGTCCTGTTCCAGATCGACGCCGTGAACCGTTCCGCCATGCTGGGGATCGTCATCGGCGAGAAGGAGTACTGGGGCCGGGGGTACGGTCGGGAGGCGACGCGGTTGCTGCTGGACTATGCCTTCAACCTGCTGAACCTGAACAACGTCATGCTGGGGACGTTCTCCTTCAACGAGCGCGCCCTGCGCTGCTACCGGGCGGTGGGGTTCCGCGAGATCGGCCGGCGCCGCCAGGCGCGCATCGTCGGCGACCGGCGCTACGATGTGGTGCTGATGGATATCCTCGCGGAGGAGTTCGAGTCGCCGGTGGTGCAGGGATTGCTCGACACTCCTTGACATCCCCCCCATTTGCCGATACCCTTCTGCCAATCCTCAGCGTCGAAACCCACCAACCGCATCACCAGGAGTTGCCACACCATGAGCCGCGTTGCCGTGCAGGGTTGCACCGTCGCCCCGCCGCCCGCCTGGGCGGTGTGGGAGCGTTTCCTCATCGACCGCATCAACGAGGCCGCGCCCCGCTACCAGGAGCGCTACACCCGCCAGGACGGCACCTTTGTCTGGCGGGAGAAATGGCCGGGGTTCGACGGCTCGGACGATGGCTACGAGTCGTACCACAACTGGCCGCTGTTCTACGCCCTGGGGGGCGCCGCCGAGCTGCACGACCGCAGCCGCTGGCTGTGGGAGGCGGTGACCAAGCAGTTCACGCAGTACGGCCAGGTCTACCGCGAGTTCGACGCCAACTATGACTGGATGCACCACGGGGAGAGTTCCATCTACTTTTACTACTTTGGCCTGGCCGACCCCACGGTGCAGCGCGACCGCGCCCGCACGCTGCGCTTCGCCGGCATGTACGTCGGCGACGACGCCGAGGCCCAGAACTGGGACCCCGCGCACAAGATGATCCGCTCTCCCATCACCGGCAGCCGCGGGCCGCGGTTCGTCAACGAATGGGAGGACTGGGAGACACACCGCGCCATCCTGGCGCCCTACCCGGCCCCCTTTGACGACATCCCCGGCGTGGCGGGGCCCAGCGCCGACTGGACCGACGACGAGGTGTACGCCAAGATCCTGCCGATGCTCAACGAGCGCATGATGCGCTGCGACGTGCCGCTGAACCTCACCAGCACCGGCCTGATCACCCACGCCTATCTCTACACCGGCGACGACCGCTACAAGCGCTGGGTCCTCGAGTACCTGGAGGCGTGGGCGGAGCGCATCGCGGCCAACGGCGGGCTGTGCCCCGACAACGTGGGCCCCAACGGCATCATCGGCGAGACGATGGACGGCAAGTGGTGGGGCGGCTACTATGGCTGGCGCTGGCCCCACGGGTTCATGTCCATCATCCAGCCCTTGACCATCGCGGCGATGAACGCCGTGCTGCTGACGGGTGACATGGGCTACCTCGATATCCCCCGCGGCCAGCTCGACCGGCTGATGGACCTGGGGCGCGTGGAGGGCAACGCCCTCATTATCCCCCAGCGCTACACCGACGACGGCTGGACGGCCTACCGCGTGCTGCGCCCCGAGTACCCCCTGCAGATCTGGTACCTGTCGCAGGACGAGCGCGACCGCCAGCGGCTGGAGCGTTTTCCCGAGCGCCTCACCGACTGGAACCGCGTGGCGCCGGGGCGGGGCAAGGGGGACGACATCCACATCGCCCCCTGGTATCGCTACCTGGAGGGCGCCAACCCCGATTACCCCCAGCGCATTCTGGAGGCGCAGTGGGCCGAGGTGGCGCGCCGCATGGACAGGATGGCCCACGATGACACCGACCCCGAGACGTGGGACGTGCACCACTGGCAAGAGATCAACCCGGTGCACACCGAGGCGCTGCTGCAGCTCACCTGCGGCGGCCCGCAGATCATCTACCACGGAGGCCTGCTCCACGTACGGGTGCGCTACTTTGACCTGGACGCCCGCCGTCCCGGCCTGCCGCCCGACGTGGGCGCCCTGGTGGATGCGCTGGACGCCGAGAGCGTGTCGCTGACGCTGTCGAACGCCAGCCCGCTGCACGCGCGGCGTCTCGTGCTGCAGGCGGGTGCCTTTGGCGAGCACGCCTTCACCACCGTCACCGACGTCACGGGGGAGCACCCCGCGACGCAAGAGGTGAACGACCGCCACCTGGAGATCACCCTGGCCCCCGGCGCCACGCTAAAGCTCGAGCTAGGGATGCGCCGCTACTGCCATCAGCCGACATATCAGCAGCCGATCTAGGGTTGTGGGTTGTGAGTTCCGGGTTCCGGGTTGTGGGTTAGCTCGAGTGCAGTGACACGTCACAGGTGCCAGGTTACAGGCTTATACGATACCGCACTCTGAAGCCTGTAACCTGCAACCTGTAACCTGTAACCTGTAACGCATCAACGCATAACTCACAACGCACAACCCCATGGACGGAGGTATCGCCGATGAACTTTCGCGACATGAACCTGGCCATCTTTGCCGGGGAGGATCCCGGGGGCGTGCTGTGGCAGCCTCGGCTCGAGTTCTGGTATGCCGTGAACGAAAAGCGTGGTACGCTGCCGGAGCCGCTGCGCGAGGCCTCGCTGCTGGAGGTGTACGACTATTGCCACGCCTCGGTGCGCTACTCGGGGAACGGCCTGCGGCAGCGCTACCGCACCGTGGAGGTCACGACGCGCTGGGAGGACGAGAGGCGCCTGCGCACCACCTGGCACACGCCGGTGGGCGAGCTGACCGACATCCGCCACTTTGACGAGTGGCAGCTCTCGGAGCACAACACCGAGTACAAGCTCAAGCGCCCCGAGGATTTCCGCGTCCTGGAGTACATGTTGCAGGACGAGGAGTGGTACTGGGATCAGGAGGCGTATGAGGCGGACGTGGCGCGCATCGCCGGGCGCGGGGCGCCCCAGTTCTACTTTCGTCGGTCGCCCATCCAGGGGCTGTTCATCGAGCATATGGGGCTGGAGCCCACCATTTATATGATGGCCGACCACCCCGAGGTCATCGAGCACTATGTGGGGGCGCAGAGCGAGGCGGATGAGGCGCTCTACGAGGTGCTATGCGGCTGTCCAGCGCCCATCCTGAACCTGGGTGAGAACATTGACGCGCACATGGACCCGCCGGCGATCTGGCTCCAACACCTGACGCCCTACTACCGGCGGCGGGTGACGCAGCTCCGTGAGGCGGGCAAACACGTGCACATCCACGTGGATGGCGCCATGAGGCCCCTCCTGCCCCATCTGCAGGTCGTGCCCTGGACGGGGATCGAGGCCTGCACGCCACTGCCCCAGGGGGACGTGACCATCGAGGAGATCAAGGGGGCGCTGGGCGACCTGGTGCTGCTGGATGGCATCCCTGCGCTCTACTTCCTCCCCTCGTTCCCCATCGAGGATCTCACCACCTGCGTGCGGCGTCTGGTGGAGCTGTTCCACCCCCGCCTGGTGCTGGGCATCTCGGACGAGATCCCGCCCGACGGCGACATCGAGCGCGTGCGGCTGGTGGGGGAGATGGTGCAGGAACTGGCCTGACGGTCGCGCAAGAGTTGACCCGATGGTGCGTTGGAACCAACGCATTGATCGCACAGATGATGCGCGGATGTAAGCGACATTCACTCCGTCCATTCGGGAGGTGCTTCGTTGTTCGCCTGGCTAGAGAGTCTGGGGCCCGTCACGCAAGCGTTGGTCGCGACGCTGTTCACCTGGTTTGTCACCGCCATGGGAGCCGTGCCGGTGCTCTTTACCCGGCGCGTGGAGCGCCGCCTGCTCGACTCGATGCTGGGCGTGGCCGCGGGGGTGATGATCGCGGCGAGCTTTTGGTCGCTGTTGGCGCCCGCCATCGAGTTGTCCGACGGGTCGTGGGCGCCCGCGGCGGTGGGGTTTCTCCTGGGCGGCGTGGTGCTGCGCGGCATCGACCGCGTCCTGCCTCACGTGCACCCCGCCTTTGCCGGGGCCGAGGTCGAGGGGGTGCGCACTTCGTGGCGGCGCAGCACGCTGCTGGTGCTGGCGGTGACGCTACATAACTTTCCCGAGGGGATGGCGGTGGGGGTGGCCTTTGGCGCCGCGGCCGCCGGCATCGACGGGACGAGCATCGGCTCTGCCATCGCCCTGGCCATCGGCATCGGCCTGCAGAACTTTCCGGAGGGCACGGCCGTGGCGATGCCACTGCGTCGTGAGGGGCTGTCACGCTGGAAGGCATTCTTCCTGGGGCAGCTCTCGGGAGTGGTGGAGCCGATCGCGGGGGTGCTGGGCGCCTGGCTGGTGCTCACGGCGCGGGCCATCCTGCCCTACGCCCTGGCTTTTGCCGCCGGCGCCATGATATTCGTCGTGGTGGAGGAACTCATCCCCGAGGCCCAGGCCGAGGGGAACGCCCACCTGGCCACCGCCGGCACGATGCTGGGCTTTGCGGTGATGATGATTTTGGATGTGGCGCTGGGGTAGCGGTCGGCGGTCGGCTTTCGGCTCGGTCCCGCGGCGAACAGCCAACAGCCAATAGCTAATGGCCGACGGCCGAAAGCCGACCGCTGACCGCTATCCTCTCCGCCTCGTCGACGGAATCCACCGCGACAGGGCGAGGGACGTGAGGGCAAAGGTGAGCGCCACGGCGAACACTGCTGTGTACGAGATGTCGCGCGCCACCCAGCCACCCAGGGCGGGGGTCACCATGGTAATGGCGCCAAAGGTGTTCGCCATGCCGATGTAGAGGGGACGCCTGGCCTCCTCGGCGTACTCCAGAATCCAGTTAAAGTAGGGCCAACTAATCGACCCCATATAGATCCCCAAGGTAAAGTAGATCAGCAGATAGGGATAGAGCACACTCGGTCCGAGGTCTGCCAACAGGGGTTGACAGAGCAGTGCCATCGCCGGTGCAAGCGCCGACACGCCGATGATGGCGCGGATGTGCACCAGCGGCCCCCAGCGGTCCTGCAGCATGGTGGTGAGCAGGCCTCCCGCCAGCGATCCAGCCACTTGGGCGGACACAAAATAGCCCGCGGCCTCGACGCTTAGACCGGCGTTGCGCGTGGCATTGAGCACATAGAAAGCGCTCGCCATCCCCACGAATCCCGCCAACACCCGCACGATGATGACCCATCGAAAGGGGCCGTCGTTCGCGATGATGCCGGGCAACTGGGCGAGGATCCGCCGCAGAGGGAGCACCTCCTTTGTGGGGGCGTCGGAGGCCGGCTCGCGGATGAGCGTCAGGGCCAGCGCTGAGGCCAGCATCATGCAGGTGGCGCAGGCGTACAGCAGGGCATAGTTGGATGGAAAGGGGAGTGCGCTCCCCTCGGCCAGGATGGCGCGCACCGCCACGCCGGCCAGGATGCCGCCGATGCCGCCGACCACCTGGGCGCTGCCCAGCACCCGTCCCCTACGCGTGGCGGGCACGGTCCGCGCGATGAGGTCGAACCAGGGGACGCTGACCATGGCGTCAAAGACGAAAAAGAGGCCGGTTCCCGCAATGATGGTGGCCAGGACAACGCCGGGCCGCGTCTCACCGAAGAACAGGATGATCAGAGCCAGCACGAGCATGATGGGTCGGGTTAGCCAGGCCGTGCGCACCATAAAGGGCTGTTTGCGGGGGAGGCGCGCAACGAAACTGGCGACGAGTAGTTGCGGTAGCAGCCACGCGCCGCTCGCGATGCCACTGGCGACGCCGACCAGCACCTCCGTACCGCCGAGGGTGGTGATGAGGGCAGGCAACACCGTCGTGGTGCTGATAAAGCTCATCCCGACGTTGAAACTCGCCATATCCACGGCTAGGGCGCCAGCGTTCCAGCGCACGTCCGCGGGCGTCGCGGCCGTGCTCGTAACAGGTGCACAGGGCTCAGCGGTGGTCAAGAGGCTCTCCTGGGGGATACTCGCAAGCAGTGACACTGTACTCGCGGCCCGGGGGCGCGTCAAACGGGCGGGGTAGACGCGGAGCCACCCGTCGTGGACGGGTGGCTCCGCCTGTCGATGCCGTCTGTCATTGCGGGAATGCTATCACGCCGCAAGGGTGTTGCGCCCGTTACGCCTTGCCCGATGCGCCAAAGACGTCGACATAGTAGGCGCACCGCTCCTGGTACGCCTTGCTGATGGCGGACGTGTAGCCAAAGTAGGATGGCTTGGCGCTCTTGGCGACCTCGCCCATGCGGCTACCCGCGGTGAGCATCAGGTCGGTACCGATGTTTACCTTGACGATCCCCGTGGCGATGGCGTCGCGGAACTGCTTCTCCGAGAGGCCCGTCCCGCCGTGCATCACCAGGGGGATGTCCACCCGCTTGCGGATGTCGGCCAGGAGGTCGAGATCGAGCTGCGGCTCGCCCTTGTACACCCCGTGGGCGCTGCCGATGGCCACCGCGAGATAGTCGACGCCGGTCTCCTCGATAAAGCGCTCCGCCGTGGCGGGATCGGTAAAGCTGGCACGCGCAGCGTCGACCGAGTCATAGTCAGAACCCATGCCGACGTGCCCGACTTCGGCCTCGACCGGTACACCCACCGCTCGAGCGGCGCGCACCACCAACTTGGTGTTGGCGATGTTCTCTTCGACCGGCAGGCTCGAACCGTCGTACATGACGTCGGTAAAGCCCAGGGCCAGCGCCCTGATGCAGGCCTCCAGGTCGCGCCCATGGTCGAGCATCAGGGAGATCGGTACCGAGGCGGCTTCTGCCAGCATCCGCACCGTGGCGGCGTGGACGGCGGCGTAAGGCCCCTCTACCCACCGACTGGGCAGGGCCACGATGCCCGGGGCACGCTTCTCTTCGAGCGCCCGAATGGTGCCGGCGATGCTATGGAACTCGAACACGTCGAACAATGGGATGCCCCAGCCCTCGGCCTGAGCACGTTTTAGAGACTCTTGGATCGATACGAGAGGCACGTCGCTATTCCTTTCCGGTGGTGTGGGGGGGCCAGTCGCCGAGGCGTTCCCGTAGGAAGGCGATCGTCTCCTCAAGAGTGGGGATGCCGGCACGGCCGCCGAGCTTGCGCGCCTTGAGGGCGGACACGGCGCTGGCGAACTGGGCGGTCTCGCGCAGGCTCCAGCCGTGCACTTGGCCGACGATGAACGCGCCGTGGAACACGTCGCCGCAGCCGGTGGTGTCCACCACCTCGACGTCAAAGCTCGGTGTGTGGAACTCTTCCTGGCGCGTGGTGGTGTAGGATCCGTCCTTGCCCTCGGTCTGCACGACGACCTGGGGGCCCATGGCGAGGATGGTCCTGCCGATCTCCCAGAGGTCGTGCTTGCCGGTGAGCGCCGGGCCGAATCCCGATCCGCAGATCAAGACATCGCACGCCTCGACCAGGGCGCACATGGCGGGCCCAACGGTGCCGCCGGCGCGCACCGAGCTACCGTCTAGCATGACCTTGCCACCCGCCTCGTGCACCCAGCCCGCGGCCTGCAGCGCCGCCTCGGCATGGCCGCCATCCAGATGGAGGTACTCGGCGGCGGTGATGTACTCGCGGTCCAGCTCGTCGGACGTCAGTCCTCCGGAATCGAAACCCTTGACGCCGGTAAAGATGCGCTCGCCCGTCTCGGCGTCCACAAAGGCGATGACGGCCTGCGTCTCCGGCCCCGGACGCTGCACCATGCGGCTCACGTCGACGCCGTTCTCCACCAGCGACTGCAGCTTGATCTGCCCGGCGCGGTTGGAGCCATAGGTCCCGATCATCCCCGCGTGGATGCCGAGGCGCTCCACCGCGACGACGGCGGTGGCGCATGGTCCGCCGCCGTCGACGTCCAGCTCGCTCAGCCGGCCGGGGTCCTCCCACGTCGGCATGCGTTCGGTGCGGGCCAGCACATCGAACACCGCTCTTCCCAAACCTACAACACGTACCTTGCTCATGCGCCGCCTTGGTCTCCTCTACATCGTGACGCCGCCGTGGAAGGCTTAATGAGCCCTCCCCGGCGGCGCCTTGCTGCGTCTCCTAGGGTTCGACCATGATCTTGAGGCTGTTGCCCGTCTGGAACAGGTCGTAGGCCGCCTTGACCTCCTCCAGGGGGAAGGAGTGCGTGGCGAGCGCCTTGGCGTCGAGCTTGCCCTCCAGTACCATCTGCTGGTTCTCGTGGAACTCGGGGATGGTAAAGTAGAAGGAGCGGATGATGGTCATGTCGTTGATCATCCAGGTCCCCTTGGGCCGCTCCAGCTCGACCTTGCCCCAGTACTCGCCCACGATGTTGACGATACCCCCGTGCGTGACGAGGTCCATCGACTGCCAGATGGTGGGCAGGGTGCCGACCGCCTCGACGACGATGTCCACGCCGTAGGGGTGCTGCGCCTTGAGGCGCGCCGCGACGTCCTCGGTGGAGGGGTCGATGGCGATGGCGCCGAGCGCCTCGGCGCGCTCGCGGCGGTAGGGAGAGAGTTCGGTGACGTACACGTTGGGCACGCCAAAGGCCTTGAGTCCGGCGACGGCGCCGATGCCCACCGGTCCCGCACCGATGACCAGCACGCTCTCGGCCTCCCAGCAGCGGGAGAGGCGGATGGCATGGCCGGAGGTGCCGATGGTGTCCAGCAGCACGACGCCCTCGTGGAAGGAGATCCCTTCCTCCAGGGGCAGGGCGTTGCGGTCGGGGACGAGCATGTACTCGGCGTAGCCGCCGTCGGTGGCCCAGCCCAGCAGGCCCTGCATGTTGGGGCAGAGGTTGCCCTTGCCCTGGCGGCAGAAGGAGCACTCGCCGCAGTGGATGGGGATGTAGGCGGCGACACGCGTGCCGGGGCGGGTCTGGCACCCGGGGCCGGCGTCCACCACCGTGCCGGCCACCTCGTGGCCGGGGATGAGGTTAAAGCCACCGCGCAGGATCTTGCGGTCGGAGCCGCAGACGCCGTTGGCGGCCACCTTGATGAGCAGTTGCCCCTCGCCCGGGGTGGGCGTGGGGACGTCGACGATGTCGATGACGCCGTCGCCGCGGAAATAGGCTGCACGCATGAGGCCACTCCTTGTCGAACGTTGCTTGAGATGGGCGGGTCCGAACCCGTGACGTGGGCTGCGAACAGGCCCTGCACAAACAGAGGGAGGGTGCGAGACCCTCCCTCTGCTCAGAACCGGTACCGGTTACGGCCGCGGCTTGCTGAGGATCTCCTGGAAGACGGCGTTGATCGCCTCGAGGTTCTCCTGGTCGTACGGGCGCTCACCGTTCTTGATGGGCGTCCACTCTGCTTCGTAGGCCGAGGCCATCTCGGTATGGCGCAGGTTGCCCGGCATGGGTGGGGGCTCGGGAACGTTGGTCTTGAACCACACGCCTTCGACGCCGTACCACGGGTACTTGGCGGCGACTTCGGGGTCCTCCCACGCGGCGGGGCAGGCGCCCGGCGTCATGCCGGTGGTCAGGCATGCCCACTTGGAAGCGTCGATGCCGGCGATCTCGGCGCACAGCCCAAACGCCTCTTGCGGGTACTTGCTCTGCGAAAAGATGTGGAGGCTGTCCGCCTGCTGCTGGGTACCGAGAATGCCATAGTCGGCCGTCGGGATGGTGGCGTACTTGTACCCGAAACGCCCGCCGATGGCATCCGCCATACCGCAGACCAGGTCGGCGGCGCAGTTGACCATCATGGCCAGCTTGCCGGAGGCGAACATCTTGGCGCGGTCGCCCTCCATGGCCGCTGCCGTCGGCATGGTCTTGTCGACGTTGCCCACCTCATAGATCATCTTGAGGGCTTCTTGCACGGGCTCGTCGAGGAACAGCGAGACATCGCCAAAGGGCTCAAAGAGGTGTCCGCCAAAGCCGCGGATGATCGTCTCGGTGCCCCAGTACCAGTGGCCGATGTCCATACCCCAGACGCCGGTGTTCTCCTTGATCCCCTTGGCCACCTCGCGGAGGTCGGACCAGGACATGTCCCCACTCGGCTCGGGGACGCCGGCCTGCTCGATGATGTTCGTGTTGTAGATGATGGTGTTGTAGCCGGTCATGACGCCCATCGGCAGGCCGTAGAGCTTGCCATCCAGCTTCTCCAGCTCGAGCGCCCACGGGTACCAGACCGACATGTCGACGGCGCCGGACGCGGCGAACTCGTCCATCTCGAACATGACGTCGTTCGCGGCGTGGTATGGCATGAAAAAGTACGGCTGCCAGAACACGTCAGCCAGGGTGCCCGCCACGGCGCCGGTCATCAACTTGGTGGAGACGTCTTCCCAGTTTCCTTCCTCGATGACGACCTTGACTGCGCCCTCGCTCTTCTCCTGGTAGATGTTGGAGTACTCTTTCATAAAGAGCCCGAGGGGGCCGACGCGCGTCAGGAAGCGGATCTCGGCGGCGTCACTGGTCTGCTCGACGACGACCGTCTCCTTGACGATCTTTTCGACTTCCTTCTCCGTCTCTACGACGACGGTCTCCTTGACGACCTTCTCGACCTCAACCACCTGTGGCTGGCATGCGGCGAGAAGCGGCGCGCTTACCGCGCCCACACCGGCGACGGCGAGGGTGTTCAGCAGTTGCCGACGACTCAACTTGGACTTGAGCGACACTGTGCTTTCTCCTTAGCTTGATCGAGTGTTCTGAGACGTTCGTTTTGGCACGGTAGTTCTGATCCCGGCTGCACCTCCCTCTCCGCAAGGGGCGGGCCTGCTCCAGGCCCCAGGGCGTCGTACCTAGCCCTTAATTCCCGTCATCACGATCCCTTGCACGAAATATCGCTGGGTGGAGAAGAACAGGAGCAGGATCGGCGCGCTGGACATTACGCAGGCCGCCATCAGATAGTGATCCTGTGGCAGGCCCTGCCCCGTCGAGCGACCCCACTCATCAAAGAACCGCAGGCCCAGCGCCAGGGTGAATCTGCTGCTCGAGTTGAGATAGACCAGTGGCCCCATAAAGTCGGACCAGTTCCAGATGAGGCTGATCACCAGCGACGTGGCGAGTGCCGGCTTGATGAGGGGCACGATGATGGACACCAGTGTCCTGAGGCGGCTGGCGCCGTCGATCAGGGCAGCCTCATCGAGTTCACGCGGGATGGTTTGGATGAACTGGCGCAGCAAAAAGATGTTAAAGGCGCCACCGCCAAACCAGGCCGGAATCCACAGCGGACGGATGGTATTCAGCCACTCTAGCTGCTTAAAGATCAGGAACTGGGGGATGAGCGTCACCTCGGTCGGGATCATCATCGTCCCCAGCGTGATCATGAACAACAGGTCTCTTCCCGGATAGCGGAACCGCGCGAACGAGTACGCCACGACGGTGGCGCTGACTACCGTGCCGGTGGTGGCCAGGAACGAGACCAGCACGGTGTTGAACACCCAGTTCCCGAACGGGAACAGCCGGAACACCTCGGCATAGTTGCCCCAGATCGGGGTGACCGGAAAGATGGGTGGCGGCCAGAGGTACAACTCGTGCGTCGCCTTGAGCGAACTCGAGACAGTCCAGAAGAACGGGAACATAAAGATGGTCCCGAGGACAAAGACCAGCGCGTACAGCCCTGCCCTTCTGAATCTGCGATCGGCTGGGACGTGGCTCTGCATTGCGACGGCTGTCATCAGGCTGCCTCTCCCTCGTAGTAGACCCAACGGCTCGATCCGCTCACCTGAATGTAGGTGAACCCAAAGAGTATGACGGCTAGCACCCAAGCCAGCGCTGAAGCGTATCCCATCTCAAAGTTCTCAAAGGCGCTGCGGTAGATATGGAGGGCATAGAACCAGGTGGCATAGCCCGGCCCACCCGCGGTGCCCACGTAGGCGAGCGAAAAGACCTTCAGGGCGCCGATGAGTGCGAGCACGAGGTTGAAAAAGATGGACGGTGACACCATCGGGAGGGTGACGTGACGCACGCGGGCAAAGCGCCCGGCGCCATCGAGTTCCGCCGCCTCGTACAGCTCCTTGGGCACCCCTTGCAGGCCTGCTAGGAAGATGAGCATCTCGTTGCCGCCGACGGCTGCCCAGACGCTGATCATGGCGAGCGAGGGCAGCGCCCACTGCTGGCTCGACAGCCACGCCGGCCCCTGGATGCCGATCAGGCCCAAGAGATAGTTCACCGGGCCGATTTCCGCCTGCAGCAACCACTTCCAGAGGATGGCCATGGCGGCCACCGGCGTGAGGTGGGGCAGGAAGAACAGCGTCCGGTAGATGGCCGTCCCCTTGAGGTCCTGGTTCAAGAGCATGGCCAGGAAGAACGAGCCGACGATGCTCAACGGCACCACCATGACGGCATAACGGAACGTACGCCCGAGGCTCGGCCAGAACTGCTGGTCCTTGGTAAACGCGTAGACATAGTTGTCCAGGCCGACCCACTGGGGAGGCTTGAGCACGTTGTACTGGGTGAAACTGAGGTACATCGATGCGAGAATGGGCCCGACGGTGAAAAAGATGAGGCCCAAGATCCATGGGGTCGCAAAGGCGTAGCCCTGGAGCGCCTCGCGGAGTTCGCGCTTGGACATGCGCAGAACCCTGCTGCCACCCCTGCCGCGGCCCTTGACCGAGAGCCCTGTAGCTGTCATCTATAGCGCCTCCTCATCGTCTGCTACTCTGCATAGAGCGCACTCAGGATCGCATGTCCTTTGCGTTCCGGGACACAGAGCGACCAAGCTGCGAGTTCGGCCCTGCTCTAGACAGCCGCCGGGCGTCGGAGAGCCCAGTCCTCGCAGCGGCCATACCGATGGCTGTTCGAGCGATTCCCGCGGTGGGAACTATTCCTCGGGGAGGTCCACTGATCGCAGCCTCGAACTACGGCGTGCAGCCCCGGTCCGGTACGCGCCCGTCGTAGGTCCGTGCCGATACGATCCGCTCCCGAGTTCCTGCGCACGCGTAGCGAGACTACAGCGTAGAGCGCATGGCTCCGCAGTGGAACACCATCTGCCGCAGAATTCAGGCAGGATAGAGTACCCACCATGTGAGCGAGTCCTGCTAGGTAGAGCACTGCATCAGCGCAGCATGTCACGGCAGCCGAACGCAGCCGGCAGCGGCGGAGTGCGGGCGCAGAGCAGGCAGCGCAATACACGCCGCACCACCTGCCGGTCGGTGGGGCTGCGACTCCTGTTCGGCTAGTCGTGGCGAGCGGGAGAGGTGCTTGAGGCTCGTCAGAAGGCCTGACACCACACTCTTGGCTGTCGGGCGCCGAACTGCGTAGGAGGCGTCATCACAAGGCAAGGGTGGCAAGGCCAGATAGCAGCGCGAACAGGCACACATGGGTACGCCGAGAGGAGTGACGCCGACAAGTCCGGCACTCCGCCCAAGGCACGAGGTGTACCCAGCGGCGACGACTGTGCTCGATCGGATCCAAAAGAACGAAAAGCTAACGACCAGCGTGTCAGCAACTGGAGAATAGGCAGAATGGCTCATCTTGGCAAATCTGGCAGCTTCGGGGTCAGACCGCGCGGCCTACCCGCTCGGGTGTAGCTCTGGGTACGATCGCGGAGGGCGTGGCGGAGCCCGAAAATCAGTGGGCTGCGTCAGAGGAGGTGTGGCGCGCGGCGACCACTCCGCCAACGGTGCGTGGAGCCTCGTGGGTGCTCCAGAGGAGCAGGAGGTAGCCGTCTGGAGGCGCGACGTCATCACGGTGAGGGGGTTACGTGTGGCGAGGCCACCCGGTACGGTGGCCTTCGCTCGCCATTAGAGGGGATAGGCTCTGCCGTTCGGGACAGAGCTACAACTCGCGCTGGGGCCCGCGCTTGTTCCAGGTTGACCAGTTGCCCCACATGTCAAAGTAGTACGGCATTGACAAGGTAGAGGTCGTCCGATGTTCCTGGATCTCCGCCCGCACGTCCTCGGGCATCTCCCACCCCACGGCACCGACGTTCTCCTCGATCTCGGCCGGGGTCCTTGCGCCGACCAAGGCGGTCGTGACGCCGGGCTGGTCGATCACCCACCGCAACGCTAGCTGGGGGAGGCTGACACCGAGATCTTTGGCGATGGGGCGCAGCCGTTCGACCGTATAGAGACACTTGCCATAGTTCTCGGACTGCCACAGCACGCTGCGGAGACGCTGGTCGTCGCCGGCCAACGACGTCGTAAGCCGGAGTGTACCAGTGAGCATGCCCTGGGCCAGGCTGCTGTAGGTGGTGACGCCGATCTGGTGCTTGCGGCAGTACGGGAGGATATCGTCCTCGCAGAAGCGCCAGAGCAGGTTGTAGGGGGGCTGTACGACATCGATAGTAGCGTAGCGCCGTCCTATCTCGAGCATGTCGACGGTAAAGTTCGATACACCGATCGCTCGAATCAGTCCCTCTTGGCGCAGTTGCTCCAGGGTCTCGAGAGTACCCTTGAGTGGCTCGCTGCGCCGGGGCCAGTGGACGAAGCAGACTTCGACATAGTCCGTCTGCAGCCGCTTGAACGACACTTCCAGGGATTCGCGGATCATCTCGGGTGCTGCCGGCACCTTCGTCGAGATGATGGCGTCCTGGCGACGGCCGACCAGGGCTTTGCCGACTACCTCTTCCGAGTGGCCGGCGCCATAGCCGGGGGCCGTGTCGAAAAAGTTCACACCCAACTCGAGGGCGCGGTGGATGGTACGGATCGATTCCTCATCGTCTGTGCGTCCCCAGTAGTCACCCCCCATGGGCCAGCACCCTTCAGCGATGACTGAGACGTACAGATTCGTGGTACCGAGTTGACGTTTCTCCATCATGCTCCTTGTCGTGATCGGAATGTGGCGATGTTGGTCCTGGTAGGCTGCGCCCTCGAGACGGAGTATGGGAGACCGCTATGGATCTCCTCCGCATCGTAACGTGGCAACCCCGTAGATAACGGCCTCGCCAGTCATCATTGCCTCTATGACCAAGAGTGGTCGCCCTAGCACGCGATGTGCCGCGGATTGCCAGGCTCCACTCCACGAGCGGCAGGGCGCTGCGGCCTGTCCTCGACAGACCTCAGTCCCAGACAAACACCACCTTGCCGGTCTCCCGGCTGGCGAACTGGTCGAACGCCACCTGTGCTTGCTCCAGAGGGAAGCGATGCGTCACGAGGTCCGAGAAGCGTAGTCCCTGACGAAGCACGAAGCGCACCAGGGTGTGATAGTCCTCGTGGGTGAACATGTTGGAGCCTGTGATCCAACGTTCGCCCAACATGGGGCCGTAGATGGCGTTGCGGGCGTTTCCACCCCAACCGACATACACGAGGCGGGCATGGTATGGGGTGCAGGGCACGGCGTCGATGCGCGCCTGGTCGTTGCCCGAGGTCTCGATGACGACCTCCGCACCTTCACCCGTGATGGCCTTCACCTGCTCCTCCAGGGAGCCGGCGGTGGGGTCCACGGCGTGGGAGGCGCCGTGCTGCAGGGCGAAATCGCGCCGGAAGGCGACGGGGTCCGAGCCGATGACGGTAGCGCCCATGGCCGCAGCGAGCTGCACGGCGCACAGCCCAACCGGTCCTAGCCCCGAAACGAGCACGTACTCCCCGCCGTGCACGTCCGCCCGCCGCAGGGCATGATAGGCCGTGCCGCCCGCGCACGCGATAGTGGAGCCATCTTCAAAGCTCAGTGCGTCGGGAAGCAAGAAGCATACGTTCTGGTCCACCAACACATAGTCGGCGTCCGAGCCGTGCACCTTCATGGACGCCAAGCGCATCCCTTGACCGATGGTCGAGCAGTTAAAGAACTCGCCGCGGGCACACGCCTCGCAGTGGTTGCAGGCCGGAGCGTGGTAGACGGACACGCGGTCGCCCACCTGGACCATGGACACAGCCTCACCAACCTCCACCACGACACCGCTCGGCTCGTGGCCACGGATGATGGGAGCCTTTGACCAGTACTCGGCCGACTGCCGGAAGGAGTGCATGTCGCTACCACAGAGGCCGGAGGCCTTCATGGCGACCAGCACCTGGGTGCCTGACGGCTTGGGCTTGGGGAACTCGCGCATCTCTACCTTGCCGTCGCCTACAAAGATCACGCCGCGCATTGTCTGTGTCATTCGTTGTGCTCCCTAGTGAGTTATGGGGGCTCGAACACGGGCCCAGTCGATTCGGTATGGGCAGCGCTTCGAGCGCCCGAGAGGGACTACGAGCCCCCCAGACCTCGGCTCTGAGATTCGCAGGGCGAACCCTATCCCTTGATTCCCGTCATCACGATCCCCTGGATGAAAAACCTCTGGGCACTGAAGAACAAAAGGATCGGCGGGATGATCATGACCGTTGACATGGCCATGATGTAGTGCCAATAGGAGACGCCGCCGTACTGGGCCTGCCCCAGGAACAGATACAGGCCGTAAGCGATGGGCATCTTCTGTACGCTGGTGAGATAGATCAGTGGAGAGAAAAAGTCACCCCAACTCCACTGAAAGGTAAAGATAGCCACCACGGCCAGGGCGGGTTTGCACAACGGCAAGTAGATCCGCCACAGGATGCCCCATTCCGAGGCGCCGTCGATCTTGGCCGCCTCACCCAGCTGATCCGGAATTGTCATAAGGAACTGGCGCACGAGGAAGATATGGTAGGCACTACCGAAAAAGCTAGGCAGCACCAGCGGCCAGTAGGTATCCAGGAACCCCAGGCGATGCCAGATGATGAACGTGGGGATGAGGGTCACCTGTTGCGGCAGCATCAGCGTGGCGAGCAGGCAGGTGAACATAAGTCCCTTGAGGGGTGTGCGTAGCCGCGAGAAGGCGTAGGCCACGGTGGTGCAGGAGAGGAGGGTCCCCTGTAGCCGCAGGGCCGTTAGGCCGATGGTGTTGAGGTAAAACCGGCCAAAGTGTGAGGCATTCCAGGCCTCAATGTAATTCCGCCACAGGAACTCCTTCGGCCACCACACCATGGGCCAGGCAAAGACCTCGTCCTTCGTCTTGAACGATGAGATAACCATCCAGTAGAAGGGAAGGAAGAACGACACGCCAAGGGGGACTATGAGCGCAAAAGCGATGATCTTGCGCCAGGGCACCCCGTGCCGCCAGCTACGCGATGCGGGCAAGCTAGCCCGCTGCGCGTGTGCACCCATCGATGTCATTATTCGCCCCCCGACTCATAGAACACCCAGTGTCTGCTCAAGCCAAAGTTGATCAGCGTCAGTACCATGATGAGGGCGAACAGGAACCAGGCCATAGCGGAGCCATAGCCCATACGATAGTAGTCGAACGAGTTGCGGTAGAGATAGTAGACGTAAAAGTATGTCGCCCTACCGGGTCCACCCTCTGTCATGATATAGGCCTGGTTAAAGATCTGGAACGTCCCGATGATGCCCATGATGAGGTTGAAGAAAACCACGGGAGTGACCATCGGGATGGTGATGTGTATGAACTGCCGCAACTGGTTTGCGCCGTCGATCTTGGCGGCCTCGTAGAGGTATTCTGGGATGCCTTGCAGGCCGGCTAGGTAGATCACCATGCCTCCGCCGACGCTCCACAGACTCATGATAACCAGCCCGCGCAGCGCCCATGTGCTGCTGCCAAGCCATGAGGGGCCCTGAACACCGATATACCGGAGGGCTGTGTTGATGATGCCAATCTGGGCGTTCAACACAAACAGCCACAGGATGGCATTGGCCGTCGCCGGTACCAGGCTGGGCAGGTAGAACACTGTGCGGAAGAACGGCATGAAGGGGATTTTCTGATTCAGCAGCAGCGCGAGCAGAAAGGCAAAGATCAAGCCGAGCGGCACGGCGCTGAGGGTGTAGCGGGCGGTAACCTGCAACGCCTTGACCCACACTGGGTCGTCAAAGAAGCGGACATAGTTCTGGATGCCGATAAAAGTAGGAGGTTGGCGCAAGGGCCAGTCAAAGAAACTGATGTATAAAGAAAAAAGCATCGGACCGACGGTGAAGACCAAAAACCCGATTAGCCAAGGGCTGATCATGATATAGAAGCTCACCGACTCACGGCGAGCCAGGGCGCTCTCGCCCAGAATCCTATCCGCGAGGCTCCTCTTCCGGGGAATCACCATCGCCGACGTCGCGCTGGCTTCTACCATTTGTCTCTCCTCTCCGGAGCGAACGGGGGTGCGGGCCTCCGCACCCCCGTTCGGGCCAGCATGGTATGGCTACAGCCCCTGAAGAACGGCGTCGCCTTCCTTTTCCATCTGATCCACCGCATCATCGACCGACATCTCTTGGTTAAAGACCAGGTCGCTGTACGGGTCGAGAGCCTCGTTGAAGAACCGGTTGAAATCGGGCACGGGCGGGATAAAGACGGCATCCTTCGTAGAGTTGAACACCAAGGCATTCTCGTAGGACGTGTCCATCCCTGGCTGCGACATCAGCCATTCCTCCAGATCCTTGGGCCAAGGCCACTCGTCTGAGGACGAGAAGATGCACTTGCGGGCGCCTTGCGACATGAAGAACTTCATCGCCTCCCAGGCGGCATCCTTCTCGGTGCAGTGCGTGCCCAATGCAAACCCCGCAAGGTACGCCTGTGTGGCGTGGCGCCCCTTATCGGTGGGCGCCTTGGGCGGGCGCACGACGCCCCAGTTGGGCACGGCGTCGGACCTGATGATCTGCGAGGCATAGGCCGCTGTGCCAAAGTTCATCGACATGTTGCCGGACAGAAAGCCGGTGCCTTCGGGCAGCTCGTAGCCCGGCCGCGGGCAGGCCTCATACTTGTACATCAGATCGAGCTGCATCTGCAAGGCCTGCTTGATCGCTTCCTTGCTATAGCCCGGAAGGGCCTTCGTCGAGTCGCCCAGGAAATCTGGGTCGTCAAAATCGGCCAACCCCCACAGCGAGTGATCGAAAGGCACGCCGCCTGCCTGGAGCAGGGGGATCAGCCAGCTGTTCCACCACATCTGGGGCCAATTGAAGCTGCCGAATACGAGGGGCATACCATCAGCGCCCACTTTGGTGAGCTGCTGGGCAATCATCCCATAGTCGTCCCAGGTCCAGTCGGGGCTGGGCTCGGCTACTCCGGCCTCCTCAAAGTGGTCGCGGTTATAGTAGACAACGAAGGAGCCCCCGGTCCACGGCACCATGTATGCCGGCCCGTCCTTGATCGGGTAATACAACCACGGCTTGACTACGTCATACAGCCAATCGAACGTGATACCGTCACGCTCGACGAATGGCTGGATGGGCGTGAGCGCATTGACACTGATCGGGTACTCCAGCTCGATCGGGTCGCAACGAATCCCAGTCGGGCCCCGTGCCAGTGGCCCAGCCGACCATCATCTTGTCGTGCGTGGTCAGCGACGCCTCGACAGTGACCCAGTCCTGGCTGCCGTTGAAGGCGTCGAAGCAGTCCTGGACGCCCACCATGTTGCCACCCTTGCTCTGAACGGTGATGGTGACCCGCGATTTCGGGGCGGCGGAAGCCTCTACTTCCTTCTCGACGACAACTGTCTCCTTGACGATCTTCTCGATCTCTTTCTCGACCTCTACCGTCTCCTTGACGACCTTCTCGACCTCAACAACCTTGGGCTGGCAGGCCGCGAGGGCAAGCCCCGCTCCGGCAAGGAGCGCGCTTCTCAGCATCTCCCGTCGCGACAAGCGGCTAGACATGGCTCCAAGACCTCCTTGGGTAGTTGGCCCAGCACCGTTGGCGGCACGTGAGCCCCTATGGTACAATGTGCGCGCCGCGAGTTCCAGGGCAAAGATGACCAGTGATCATATCCTATCGTGTGGCAGAGCAACGTTCAACGCCGTGGTGGACAAGGAGAGGACATCGGGTAGGCCACATGGCGGACATTCATCGGGATTCCGTGGAGGATGCTCTGCGGCGTACGCTCGCAGAGCTGTATGATCCGCTCGCCCTTCGCAAAGAGCCCCCTCGTCGACTGGCTTGGTCTAGCGGCACACGCCAACCCGGCGTCAGCGCTTCGAACTGCGCTCGTCGATGCCATCGGAATCGCTCGAAGCCGATGCCACACACGCCGGCGAACGCTACGGCACAGCGCTACTATCAGATCCTGTCGCAGCGCTACGTGCAGCAGTACACGCAACAGAACGTCGCCAATCAGCTCGGCATCAGCCCTCGCCATCTGCGTCGCGAGCAAGCAGCGGCCATCCACGCCCTTGCCGAGTACCTGGTATACCGGTTTGGGTTGACTCCACGCGAGGACAGCACCACCGCCTTGAGTACCCTAGCCCTTTCCCTCGAGAATGGTAGCGACGTCGAGGGTGAGATGCTTTGGCTTGAGGACTCGCAGGGCGATCGAAAGGCCGAGGTCTGGCCTGTGCTTGAGGATGCCGTGCACCTCGCCGGGGCGCTCGCGAGGCAGCAGCGCGTGGCGCTCCTGACTGGAGATCACCTAGGGACTTCGCCTGAAGTCGCCGTGGCGCCAACGGTGCTGAAGCAGATTATACTGAACCTGCTCACCACGGCGATCCAGGCAACTCCTTGTGGCGAAGTCGCCCTTGAGGTAGCAGTCCGGCATGGGCGTGTGGTCATCGGCGTTCAGGCGCGGTATGCAACGGGCACCAAGCGACGCTACCACCTGGACGAGGCCGGCATCGATATGGCGCGACGGCTTGCGGAGCTGTTTGAGGGCGAAGTGGCTGCCACGATAGAGCGGGGTGGCTAATGCTATCGCCTCACTGCCTCTATCGAGCAGGTGATCGTGCTTGCTGTGGAGGACAATGCGGACACGTTACAGCTCTGGCAGCGTTACCTTCAGGATAGCCGTGTTTGCCTCATCCCGGTTCGCGATCCAGCCCAAGCTCTTGCGACTGCGGCACGGCTACAGCCACGCCTGATCATACTAGACGTGATGATGCCCGGCATCGATGGTTGGGACCTGTTGGCCCAGCTACGTCACCATCCCGAGACGAGCGGTATACCAATCGTCGTGTGTACGGTGCTCCCTCAACGCGAGCTGGCACTGTCCCTGGGTGCCAGTGGTTTCATTCGCAAACCTGTGACGCGACAGGCGTTTCGATCTGAGCTTGAGCGTCAACTCGAGGGCGAAGAGCCCTCGTGACTGCCTGAATCGCATCCATCAAGTCGCGTGCGGATAAGCCATTGGGGCGCGAGACCACGAGCGCCTTACTGATGATCGGTTCCCTCTGTGGGTCCTTGGCTGAGATGATAATCGTTGGTATGTCCCGGATTGCCGGATCGGCGGACTTGGCCTCCAGAACCATGAAGCCGTCGCAGTTCGGCATGACTAGGTCAAGGAGGAGCACGTCCGGTCGGCGCTCTCGCAACATCATCAACGCTGCGTCGCCATCCGTCGCCTGGAGCACGGTATACCCCTCCTCCGCAGATGCCAGCATGCGCGCGAAAAGCTGACGCGCCTCGGTATCATCGTCGGCCAGCAGGATTGTCCTTGCGCCGGGGCATGTGGTGCGGAGGCTGTCGATCAGGTCGGCCCGCTGGATCGGCTTCACCAGGTAATCTTGCGCGCCCGCCTGGGAGATGGCGGCGCGGCGTTCCGGGACCCAACAGGTCATCACCGGGATGTTTACCGACAGCTCGGCTACCGCGTCGGCGAACTCGGAGGACATAGTTGCCGATGCAGCATTGACGAGAACGGCAATGGCGGCGTTATTTTCGATGGCTGCTGGCGCGTTTCGTGGACTGGATGTCGCCGCCACCTCGACCTCCTCTAGATAGTGCTCCACAAGGTGGCGGAGTGCGGCACCTTGCTCTAGAACGACAACCCTTGGCCTTGGGCGTAGCCTAGGGGCCAGGGAGCGTCGCGTCCGAGGGGTGTACTCCTCGTACGGGCTGAACCAACGGCGAGGGGCATCACTTGTGGAGGGTTGCTGTACCGGGAGGCAGAAACTCACGCGGGTTCCCGCACCCACGCCACTCTCAATCCAAATGCGCCCGCCGTGCATCTCCACGAACCGCTTGCTGATGGCCAGCCCCAAGCCACTCCCGCCATAGCGCCTCCGCGTCGACTCATCCTCTTGCTGAAACGGCTCGAACAGCCGGTCCAGGTTCGCTGGATTCATCCCAGGGCCGGTGTCCGACACTGTGACACGGATCGAGCCGTTCTCAAGCCGAGCCTCGACGTGTGCTCCTCCCTTCTCGGTAAAGCGCCCGGCGTTGCTCAGCAGATTTAGCAGCACCTGCCTGATCCGGGTTCGGTCGCAGTATACCAATGGCAACCCGGGCTCGACGTCCATGTGCAGTGCCAATCCCTTCTTCTCAAAGAGCACCGCTACCGCTTCAGTCGCCTCGGCGACGATACCGCTAACAGTGGTCCACTTGGGCACCAGGTGGGCGCTCCCCATGTCCGCCTCGGCCAAGTCAAGCACGTCATCAACCAAGCTGGCCAGGTGCTCGCTGTTGCGCCGAATCGCCGCCACATCGGCGAGGAGCGCGGGGGGCAGCCGCCGCGAGTAGACGTGGGGTGTCTCCAGGATCATGTCACTGAAGCCGATGATCATGTTGAGCGGCGTCCGTAACTCGTGGCTCACCTTGGCGACGAACTCTTCCTTGGCGCGACGTGCTTCATCCACCGCCTCGCGGGCAGACTTGAGCATCTCGTTCAGGCGGATCGTTTGGTTGTTGGCCAGGGCGAGGTCCTCCAGGGCCTGCTTCAGTTCGAGTTGCCGGTCGCGTGCCTGCTCCAGACGTCTGCGTGTCTGCTCGTAGCCCTCCCATGCCCATGTCAGCAGGGAGTGTTCGGGACGTTGGGCGATGTACATAAGATACGCGAGCGACAAAAGTGCGAGGATCTGTAGTGCCGTCGAGGGAAAGAATGGGGTAGTAGATGCGACATGATGGTGTGTGAGCGCGAGAGCGGCGCTCGCGATGACGGCCAACACCAGTGAGGATCCCGGGCCCAGAACGATCGCCCCAGCCACCAAGGGATAGACCATAAAGTGCGTTGCGCCGCTGCCAGGAAGCACTACGGCGGACCCTACGATCACGGCGATCACCCCAAGTGTCAGCACCCAGCCAGCGGCGACCTCACTCCTGGAGCGGAGTAGCCACACAACACCTGCGAGAGCGAGAAGGGCCATCGCACAGCCGAATGGCGATGGCGTCGGGGCGATCTCCAGATCGAGCACGATGGCGCAGTCCGCGATGACGACTATGGGAATCAGTACCCATGGAAGCAGGCCTCGTCGCAGGTCATCGCGCAGGTCAAAGACCATGTGGGGATCGACCACGATCATTCCTCCGTTATCAGTCAATAGCCCCGGCAAGGCTGTCGTCGAGGCGGCTCCGTGCTTATAAGCTCCCGCTCCGCCCCCGGCCCGACACCGCGCGCCTCGCCCTTGAGGGCGAACAGCGCGTCCGTGGCGAGCGGCTCAAAGGCTCCACCGCGATCGTCATGGCGCCTCGGCGCATGTCTACCTCAGATGTCCGCAAGCGCCGCCCAGGCGCGCCTCAGGAAGACGATAGTACCACGGGAGGCGGGAGAGGCGAAAAGACGGTGACGAGGTAGCGCAGGACGGATTAACCACCAAGACGCCAGGAGCACCAAGAGCATAGAAAGAGCGCTCGTCGGCAACCACTCCAAAGGGGCGAAATCTGCGTACCGTCGGTCTGGCGCACCGCACGCCCTCTGCTCAGTCGAACAATCGCTGCGATTCGAAGCGTTGCGGTGGCGGGGGCGGGCCGTCGAGGGAGGCCCTGAGGCGATGCACCAGGCCCGTGCGGCGCCGCGTGGAGCGGTCCTCGGCCACGGCGATGCGCACCGCCTGCTCCTGGGTCACCAGCACGGCGAGGCGCTGGGCGCGCGACAGGGCGGTGTAGAGGATGTTGCGCTCCAGCATGATATAGTGGTTGCGCAGCATCACGATTACGATGGCCGGCCACTGGGAGCCCTGCGCCGAGTGTACCGTCATCGCCCATGCCTGGACGATCTGGTCCAACTCCTCAAAGGTGTAGGTGACGCTGCGCGATGTCGCGTACTGCGTCTCGGCGCCATCCGCCTCGTCGTAGCGCACCGTCAGCGAGCGATGCTCATTGTCGATGGCCGTGATCGTCCCCAGGTCGCCGTTCAGCACCTGCTTGGTATAGTTGTTGCGCGTCTGGCGCACCTTGTCGCCGACGCGCAGCACTCGCCCCGCCTCGGCGCTCCGCCCCACGCCCACCAGCGCGTGCTCGGCCTTGCCGGGCGCCGGCGGATTGAGCGCCTGCTGCAGGGCGACGTTCAGGGCGCGTATCCCGCCTCGCCGCCGTGCATCGGCGCCAGGACCTGCACCTCCGACGGTGGGACGCCGAGGTAGGCCGGCAGCCGCTGCGACGCCAGCTCCACGGCCAGTTCGCGCGCCTCCTGGGGCGTCTCGCGGAACATCTCAAAGTAGTCGGGGGTGGTCCCCTCCTCTGGCCGCTCGCGCAGGGGCCTTTGGCCGGCGCGCACGCGGTGGCAGTTCACCACGATCATGCTCGCCGCGCCCGCCTCCTGGCGAAAGATGTGGCGCAGGCGGGTGACGTACACCCCCGGCAGGCGCTCCATCTCGGCCGCCGCGATGATGTCCTGCAGCACGGCGCCGGGCCCCACCGACGGAAGCTGATCGACGTCGCCCACCAACACGAGGTGCGTGCGCCGCGTCATGCGCGCCACGATGTCGTCGAGCAGCCAGAGGTCGATCATGGAGGACTCGTCGACGATCAGCACCGTCTGGCGGATCGGCTCGATGGCGTTGCGGCCGATCCCCAGCCCGAGGTGCCGGTGCACCGTGGCGGCGGGGCGCTCGGTGGACTCGGAGAGCTGCTTGCTCGCCCGCCCCGTGGTGGCGCACAGGGCGTACGAGACCCCCAGCTCCTCCAGGCACGACAGCAGGGAGCGCACCGTCGTCGTCTTGCCGGTGCCGGGGCCTCCGGTCAACACCGTGACGCGGGCGCCGCGCAGCACGCCGACCACGGCGTCCCTCTGCTCGTCGGTGAGGGAGGGGTGCCCCAGGCGCTGGACCATGACGCGCGCCTCCTGCTCGGGGATGCCCAGCTCCGAGTGGGGCGGAGTCGCCAGCAGCCAGGCGAGGCGCTCGGCGAGGCGTTGTTCGGTGCGGGCCACCTCGGGGAGGTAGAGCGAACCCCCGTCGCCCCCCGGCAGGTCGAGGCGTGTCAGGCGTTGCGCCTCCAACAGGGCGCTGATCTGAGGGGCGACCTCCTCGGCGGGGGCCTCGAGGAGGCCGCTCCCTCGCGACACGAGGTCCGCCTCGGCCGACCACAGATGCCCCTCCGAGAGGTCCTCCGTCAGGAGGTGGATGATGCCGGCGCGCAGGCGCTGAGGCGCGTCGTGAGGGATGCCCAGCGCCTGCGCGATGCGGTCGCAGGTCTTGAACCCAAAGCCCCGTACCTCGTCGGCGAGGCGATAGGGCTGGTGCGACACGACAGCCCACGACTCGCGGCCGTACTCGCGGTAGATGCGCTGCGCCTGCGCCGGGGTGAGCCCCGCCACCCCCTGCAGATTCACCATGAGATCGTGGATCCCCTCGTGCTCGGCCCAGCTCTCGCGAATCTTGGCGGCGCGTACCGGGCCGATACCCGGCACCTCCTCGAGGCGTTCTCCCCCGTCCTGGAGGATGCGGAACGTGTCGGCGCCGAAATGCTCCACCAGGCCGCGGGCATAGTGAGGCCCCAGCCCCCTGATGCTGGCGCCCGCCAGGTAGCGCTCGATGGCGGCGAGACTGCGCGGGGTCTCGCGAACGATGGATGATGCCTTGACCTGCAGCCCGTGGCGCGGGTCTCGCCGCCAGATCCCCTCGATGCGGTAACACTCGCCGGTGCGCGGCTCGGCCGGGAAGGTGCCCACGGCGGCAAAGCCGACGGACCCGGGGCTATCGGCCGGCACCAGATGCACCACCGCATAGTGGGTCTCGTCGTTAAAGTAGGTAACCCGGTTGACAGAGTAGACGCCCTCGATAGGCGCCCCCTCGCTCCCCGCCGCCGGGCTGCCCCGCTGCGACATGCCACGCTCTCCCACAGGGCCGGCGCGGCCGGCCACTCGTGTTTGCTCGAACCCTGGTGACGATTTTAGCGAGCCGAGCACAAAGGGTCAAAACCGCTGCGTTTCGCCTCGCCGGGGTGACGTGCTAGAATCGGGGCAACGGATGCGAGGGGGGGGGCATGAGGGGCGGGCGGCAGGGCCGAGAGATCGAGAGCCTGAACGGCTGGTGGCACACTTGGCTGGACGAGGTGGTGGACTGGGAGCGGGAGGCGCCCCTCGCGCCGGGCACCCCCGCCGATCTCCTCCCCACGCGGGTGCCCAGCGCCGGCTGGGACGGCATGGAGTGGGGCATGGAGTCCACGCGCGTGCCCGGCACGTTGGCCCAGGCGCGGCCCGGCTACCATGGGGTGGCGTGGCAGTGGCGACCGATCGTCATCCCCGAGGAGTGGCGCGGACGCTTGGTGCGCCTGCGCCTTGGCGGGGCACGCCAACGCATCGAGGTGTACCTGGATGATCGCCCCGTGGGCTATGACCTGGACGGCCTCACCCCCTCTGCCGCCGACCTGACGTCACACGTGCGCTTTGGGGGGCAGCACGAGCTGGCTCTGCGGGTGACCAGCCCCGGTGGCTGGCGGGCGGGTGAGGAGGGAGGCGTCATCGGCTGGGGCGGGGCAGCGCTGCCCGGCAGCCGCGACATCGGCGGCCTATGGGGGGGCGTGGCGCTCGAGGCGGTGCCGCGCCTGCACGTGGCTGACCTCGCGGTGCTGCCCGGCGAGGCCATCGGGGAGGCCTCTGCCCGCGTCACGCTACACAATGTCGGCCGGGCGGCCGTCGCGCAGGTGCGGGCGAGCGCCCTCGACGCTGCGGGGCGCCCGGCGGCCGACCGCCCCGTCGAGGCGGCTGTCGCGGTCCCGTCCGGAGAGGATGCTGCGCTGGCGCTCCCACTCACGATGGCCGATCCGCAAGAGTGGGCGCCGGGGAAGCCACGCCTCTATCGCGTCGTGGTCGAGGTGCGATGCGAGCACGGGCTGGACCGCGCGGAGGCCCCCCTGGGGTTGCGGCGCGTGACGGAGCGGGACGGGCACATCCTGGTGGGAGAGGCTCCCCTGGCCGCGAACGTCGGCGAGACGCCGGGCCCGCCCGAGGGCGGGGAGCCGTCCCTCGCCGCGGCCGTCGCGGAGCGAGAGGTGGCCCGGGCGCGGGGCGCAGGCATGGCGGGGCTGGCCGCCAGGGGGTGGCCGGCGGCGCCTGAGCTGCTCGACGCTGCCGACCGGTTGGGGGTGCCGGTGGTGCAGACCCTCGTGGGCGTCGAGGACCCGGCGCGGGTGCCCCCGGACGCCAGGGCCCTCTACGCGGCGCTGGCCCAGGACCGCCTCCGGCGCCTCATCCGCCGCGACCGCCACCATCCGTGTGTCGTCGCATGGCGCCTTCTCGTGGCGCGAGGTACGCCGGCATTCGACGCCTACGCCCGCCTGATCTCCGGCGAGGACGCGACGCGGCCCGTCATCCCGGCGTCGGCGTGGTAGGGGCGGCGAGTACGGTTAGCGCCGAACGACGCCGGATGGCAACGTCGCGTGAGATGGGTGCGGTCGCGCGAGCCCGTGCCTTGGGCGGCGTTTTCGGGTACAATACCACCGACTATGGGGCGGATGGTGCCGCCGCGATCTAGCCGCGGCGACGACACTGTCGAGCGAGAGCGCCGTCATAGCCTGGGGAGCAAAGACATGAAGGAAGTGCGGACGATTGTTCTCGGCCTGCTGCAGAGGGGCGAGCTCTATGGCTACCAGGTCCTGAGGATTCTGGAGGGTGAGCAGTTCCGCGATTGGCTGGTCGTGCCGGTGGCCTCCCTCTACAGCGAGCTTGCGAGGATGGCCGAGGAGGGGCTCATCGAGCGCGCGGGCACGGAGGCGGCCGAGGGGCGGCCGGCCCGTGAGGTGTACCGCATCACACCCGCGGGCCGGGAGGAGCTGACGCAGGCGCTGCGCGAGGCCTGGACGGCCACGGATCGGGAGCGCACGCCGCTGGATATCGCCGCCCTTTTCGTCGACGCCCTTCCCGAGCAGGCGATCGTCGCGGCGCTCCGAGAGCGCATCCGGCGCCTGGAAGAGGAGAGCCAGCAGCTGCGGCGACGCATCGAGGAAGAGTCGGGGCAGCCCGGCGTCCGTTCCATGGTGCTGGATCTGCTGGAGCGCCTACGGCTGCGGGTGGAGGCCGAGCGGCAGTGGACGCGAGACCTGGTGGCGCGCGTCGAGGCGGGCGCGTACATGCCACAGCCGCCGGCGTCCACGCCCGCGCGACGGGCGCCACGGCGGCGCACGACCCTTGGGAAGGGGGCCTTTACCTTCGTCCTGCACAGCCACCTGCCGTACTGCCGTATGGCCGGACAGTGGCCCCACGGCGAGGAGTGGATCCACGAGGCGGCCGCCGAGACGTACGTCCCGCTCCTCGACGCGCTCTATGACCTACGGGATGAGGGCGTGGATTACCGTCTGACCATAAGCCTGACGCCGGTGCTGGCCGAGCAACTCGCCGACGATGACATCAAGAGTCACTTCCTCGTTTATCTGGCGCAAGAGATTGAGGCCGCCGAGCGCGATATCCCCCGCTTTGGCGAGGCGGGTGAACAACACCTGGAGTACCTGGCGCGTTACTACTCCCAGTACTACCGGCACGTGCGTCAGAGCTTTCTCGAGCGCTTCGGTGGCGATATCGTCGGCGCCTATCGCCGGCTTCAGGACGAGGGGTATGTCGAGATCATCACCTGCGCGGCCACCCACGGGTATCTACCCCTGCTGGCCCGCGACTCGTCCATCTATGGCCAGCTGCGTTCCGGCGTGGAGAGCTACCGCCGCCTCATGGGCCGGCCGCCCCGCGCCATCTGGCTGCCCGAATGTGCCTATCGCCCGGCGTACGTGGATGACGACGGCACGGTGCGGCCCTCCATGGAAGAGTTCCTGGCGCCCCTCGGCCTCACCAGCTTCTTTGCCGAGACCCACGCCATCGAGGGGGGGCGCCCGGTGGGGAAGGCGGCGGGCGACGTGGCCATCGGCCCGTACGGCACCATTACGCGGCGCTATGTGCTCCCCGTGAGCGAGGGGCGGGAACTCGCCCGTGGGGGTACCACCTATCGCGCCTACTATGTGGTGGGGGGGGCGCGTGGCCTCACCGAGCCGCCGGTGGCCGTCATCGGCCGGAACAATCGCACCGGCCAACAGGTGTGGTCGGCCGACCTGGGGTATCCGGGTGAGGCGGATTACCGCGAGTTCCACAAGAAGGATGACCAGTCGGGGCTGCAGTACTGGCGCGTCACCGGCCCGCGCGTGGACCTGGGAGCCAAGGACTATTACCATCCCGACTGGGCCGCCCATCGCGTGAGCGATCACGCCCGCCACTTTGCCGGGCTCGTGGAACAGCTCATCGGCGAATACCACGAGTACAACGGCGAGTACGGCATCATCGCGTCGAACTATGACGCCGAGTTGTTCGGCCACTGGTGGTTCGAGGGCATCGAATGGATCCGCGAGGTGTTGCGGCTGCTGAGCGAGAGCGAGACCGTGGACCTGGTGAGCGCCAGCGAATACCTCGACGCCCACGAGCCCGAGGAGGTGATGGCCGTCCCCGAGAGTTCCTGGGGTGTCGGAGGCAACCACTGGACGTGGGACAACGACGCCACGCGCTGGATGTGGGAGCCGATCAACGCTGCGGAGCGGCGCATGGAGCGCCTCGTGGAGCTGTACCCCGACGCTGAGGGGGACGAACGCGTCGTCCTCAACCAGGCGGCGCGCGAACTGCTGCTTCTCCAGTCCAGCGACTGGCCCTTCTTGGTGACCACCGGCCAGGCCGACGCGTACGCTACCCAACGCTTCAACAGCCACGTCGAGCGGTTTCGGCGGCTGGCCGATATCGCGGAACAGGGCATGGGCTCCGAGGCGCGCGCCTACGCTGAGGGGCTGTACGAACTGGACAAGGTCTTCCCCAACATCGACTATCGCTGGTTCGCCGGCCGTCAGGGACAAGCCGAGTAACCACCCGACCGCGATCGCGACTCTCGCGTCGCACGCGTCCTCGACCGCCCGGTGATGGTGTCCTGCTGCGCCACAACGCCAGCCTGGTCGTCGTGCAGCAGGGTGACGGTCCGCAGGCACAGCCCTTCGCGCTAGTGCTTGCATATCGACGTGACTGGGCGCCGCCTCAGAGCACCAGTCCCCACCCGAGGCTTGACGGCTTGCCAGGGGCTCGCTATAGTCCGCGTGATGCACCTTGATCCCACACGAACATCAAAGGAGTCAAGGCCTCGATGGTGACCAGCAACAGAGCTTCAGGAGCGCTTTGTACCAACGCGTGGCCGACGGGATCGTGAAGGGGATCGAGTCGGGAACCTGGAAGCCCGGAGACCGGCTGCCCAGCGAGCGGGCGCTGTGCGAGATGTTCTCCGTCAGCCAGATCACGGTGCGGCGCGCCCTACGCGAGTTGGCCCTGGCGGGGCGGGTATACAGCCATCACGGACTGGGATGGTTCGTCCACCAGATCCCCCGCCTGACGAGCCGCTTGCCGAGGTGGTGCTGGCGGTCCCGCAGGTGGATTGGCTCCTCGCGCGGGTGTACGCCGGCCTGGTGGAGAGGCTACGGCCCGCCCGCATTGCGGCACGCCTGGCGGTGACGGGCGGTAACCGCGAGCTGGAGGCATCGGCGCTGGCCGTCGCCGCGCGGCAGGGGGCGTGCGCCGCGCTGATGGTGGTCTCGGGGCGCGAGGAGGGGCTGAGCGAGCGCATCGAGGCTGCGGTGCGGGGCGGCGATCTGCCCGTGGTGTTGCTCCTACGGGACGTGGAGGGCCTCGAGGTGCCGAGCATCGTGCTGGACGAGGCCCTTGCGGTGGCGACCGTCACGCGACACCTCCTGGAGATGGGGCACCGTCGATGCGCCTATGTGGGCGACGACCCCACCCTCATCGAGGGGCAGCGGCGCTACTGGGGATTTGCCTCCACCCTGTGGGAGGAGGGCCTGGAGTTGCCCATGGACTGGGTCTTTTCGGGGAGCCTCACGGGCGACGCAGCGGCGCGCTTTCACGCCGTCTTTCAGGGACAGGGTGCACCCTCGGCGCTGGTGTGTACGTCGGACCTGCGGGCGGCGGAGGCGCTCCTGCGGTTGGCGTCCGCGGGATTGCGCTGTCCTGAGGATGTGGCCGTGGTGAGCCTGGGGGACCGCGATTTCTCCGCCTACCTGATGCCGCCTCTCACCACCTTCCGCTTCGATACGGCCGGCCTCGTCAAGGTAGCCTCGGAGGCGGTGGTTGCCGCTCACGAGGGGCGCACGCCCGCGAGCGCTCGCCTCTCGGGCACGGTAGTGATACGACAGAGCTGCGGCAGCGCGCTCTGGCAGATGGCCAAGCCGCAGCCGCCCGCGGCGCGTGGCTCGTCGCGGGACGCGGCCCCGACGCCGGCGGAGAAGGAAAGCCAGCAGGGGCGGCTGCTCTAGCTCTCCCCATCATCCGTCGCGGCGAACGAGGTTGTTGCGGTGCACGCTCAGGATTGTGCAGGCAGGGGGGACGCCGGGCGGCGCGGCGCGGGCTGCACAGCGTGCGGCCCCTACAGTACCGGCCCACGGAGGTGGGCGTGGTTGGGCTAGCGCCGAGCTTTGGCTCGCGGCGGGCTTGGGGGCGAGGAGCCTCGCTCAAAGCGTGAACGCCCCTCGGCAAGGTCGCGGCGAAGCGCCTGATAGCGTGCTGTATGGCATGGGCGTCGTATGTGTGATGATCGAAGGAAAGGTGCGATGGCGACGCAGCGGATTCCCCGCCGGACCCTCGGCAAGACCGGGCTGAGCGTGTCCGTGCTTGGACTGGGAGGGTTCCACCAACTCGAAGTTGGCCAGGATGTCGTCGACGAACTCGTCGACATGTACCTGGCGGCGGACGGCAACTATATCGAGACGGCCCGCGGCTATGGGGCCGGTGCCTCGGAGCGTAAGCTGGGCCGGGCGCTGCGCGGGCGGCGCGATGGCGTCGTCCTCGTCTCCAAGACGGGCAAGCGCGACGCCGAGGGCGCCTGGCGCGAGGTGAACGAGTCCCTTGAGGCGCTAGGCACCGACCACCTGGATATCCTCATCTACCACTGCCTGACGGAGGACGCCGACGTCGATGCCATCGCCGCGCCGGGCGGGGCCGCCGAGGCGTTCCGCCGCGCCCAGGAGCAGGGGATGGTGCGCTTCACGGCGGCCAGCACGCATTGGCCGCTCTCCTTGCTGCCCGCCATGGATCGGCTGGGGCTAGACGCGGTGATGTACTGGGTGAACTATCTCGTACCCTGCAACTACCCGGAGTTGGTCTACACGGTGGCGCCCCGGGCGCGTCAGCTGGGGGTGGGCATCATCGGGATGAAGCCGTTGGGCGACGGCTACCTCTATCGCTCCGTCGGCCCCGCGTTCACCTATGCGCTGGCCCAGGAGGTCGACGTGCTGGCCTGCGGGTTCAACGGTCCCGAGATGCTGGCGGCCGACATCGAGGCGGTGTGCGCCTGGCAGCGCCCCGGCGCCGAGCAGTTGGACGCCATCCTACGCGACGCCCCCGAACTCGGTGACTATGTCTGCAGACAGTGCGGGAAGTGCCGCCTAGAGGGCGCCGACCTGCCGCGGGTGTTCGAGTTGGAGGGTAAGTTCGACCAGCAGATGTTCGACGGGCGACCCACCAGCGCCCCCGACTATGCCCTGCGCCAGCGCCTCTGCTACTGGTTCAACAACCAGGAGCGGGCGATGGCGCTCTACAGGCCGCTGGTTGCCACCGTGGAGGCGCTCCTTGCCTCGGATCGGCCGCTGCCAGAGTGCCCGTACGGCATCGACATCCGCCGCAAGCTGGGCATGGCCCATGCCAAGCTCACCGGAAACCCGCGCTTCCCGTCGGGCGTCTACGACTTTTAGCGGAGGGTACCTATGGCGCGCAAGGTGCGTGTGGCGACGGTCGCGCAGAACAAGTGGTCCGCCGGGACGACGGCCGACGCCCGCGAGCGCGTGCGCGGGCTCCTGGAGCGGGCGGCGACCTTTCGGCCCGACATCGTCTGCCTCCCCGAATCGTTCTCCTCGGTGGGTGCCCGCACGGATGACGTCGGGGACGTGGCCGAGTCCGTCCCCGGCCCCAGCACCGACATGGCGGCGTGTGTGGCGCGCGAGCACGGCACCTACGTCATCTGCCCGGTGTTCCGTGACCGCGGCGGTTGCGTGACGAACGACTCCGTGCTCATCGACCGCTCAGGCTCCATCGTGGGCGCCTACTCCAAGGTGCACCCGGTGGTGTCCGATGGCGCCTTTACGACGTTGGAGCGGGGCGTCACACCGGGGGACGACCTGCCGGTGTTCGACACGGACTTTGGCCGCATCGGCATGCAGATCTGCTTCGACATCAACTGGGACGCCGACTGGGCCGAGCTGAGGCGGCGGGGCGCCGAGATCGTCTTTTGGTCGTCGGACTATAACGGGGGCAAGCATTTGGCGGCGCTGGCGTGGACCAACCACTACTATGTGGTGTCGGCGGTGAACTCGTACTATGCGCGCATCATCGGCACCATGGGGGAGGAGCTGGGGGCCACGGGGCTGCACGACCCGGTGGTGTGCCGCACCATCAACCTGGACATCGGGCTGTTCCACCTCGATTTCAACCTGATGCAGATTCCCGAGATCCAGGCGCGCTACGGCCCCGACGTGACGGTCCGCGTGTGGAGCGAGGAGGGCGTGTTCACCCTCGAGAGCGAGCGTGAGGACCTCACCGTGGCGCAGGTGGCGAACGAGTTCGCCATGGAGCCCCTGTCGGCGTACCTGGCGCGCAACGAGCGACTCCAGGACGCCATCCGCGCCGGCGAGACGCCGCCCGACCTGCGACCGGCGTACGCCTCGCGCCCCGGCTGGGCGTGAGGGGGCACTCATGCAAAAGAGCGGGGGCCTGGCCCCCGCTCTCTGTGTGTCGCACCGAGCCTTAGCCCAGCCAAGCCCTCGCCCAGCTACGCCTTCACCCAACGATCGAACCACTCCAGGTTGCGCCGCATGATGTCGACGATGATGCGCGGCTCGGTCGGGCCGTGGTTCTGCCGCGGGTAGATATCCATCTCCACCGGCGCACCCTGCCGCTTGAGGGCGTTGTACAGCTCCTTCCCCTGGCCCAGCGGCACGCGGTCATCGCGCTCGCCGTGCTGGATGAGGGTGGGGGTGGTGACGCCCTTGACGTTGAACAGCGCCGAGTGCGCCGCATACACCCCGGGATCGTCCCAGAACTCGGCGGCGAGATAGTCGGGCAAAAAGCTCGGGATGTCGGTGGTGCCGTTGAAACTCATCAGGTTGGTTACGCCGGCGCCCACCGAGGCGGCGCGGAAGCGCGTCGTCTGGGTGATGGTCCAACTCGTCATGTAGCCGCCATAGCTCCACCCCATGATGCCCAGGCGCTCCGGATCGGCGATGCCGCGGGCGATGAGGGCATCGACCCCCGCCATGATGTCGCGAAAATCGCCGCCGCCCCAGTCGCGCACGTTGGCGGCCCGAAAGGCGGCGCCATAGCCCCCGGACCCGCGCGGGTTGGCCCGCAAGACGACATAACCGCGCTCGGCAAAGGCGGCGATGGGATACATCCCCGCCGAGGCCACGTAGGTGCGCGAATAGACGCCCATGGGGCCGCCGTGGACCATGACGATGGTCGGGTAGCGCCTCCCCGGGACATAGCCCGTCGGCAGCGTGACCAACCCCTCCACCTCAGTCCCGTCGGGCGCCTGCCAGCGCGCCACCTCGGTGCGCGGCACGGCCTCCACAGGCCAGTCGGCGGGTAGGGGAGTCGCTATCTCGCGCCAGGTGCGCTCGCCCGCCGGCCACAGGCAGACGCGGTTGGGGCAGTCGGCGTCCTCGTGGACGAGGCTGAAAGCGCCCTTGCCGTTGGTTCGCACGGCGGTCAGGTAGCCGCCGCCGTCGCACAGGGCGGTGGGCTCCCCGCCGTCGAGCGGCAGAGCGAGCACGGCCGACGAGACCCCGCTGGACTCGAGCGCCAGCACCGCGTCTCCATCCGCCGACCAGCCCAGCACGTAGGGGCGCCCGTCGGGCGTGGCTGCCAGCGTCCGCGGCTCGCCGCCCGCCAGGGGATAGACGACCACGCGGTCGTTGACGGTCCAGCACGCCGGCTCGACGGCGGTGGAGCACGCTACCCAGCCGCCGCGCATCGCGATCTCGGGGTTCCACGACGCCACACGGGCCAGCTCCCTCGTCTCGGGCTGGTCGTCGGCGGTCACCACCGCCAACCGCGTCTCCGACCACGCGTCGGGGCTGGGGGTGTGCTGGTACGTGTAGGCGATGGCCGTACCCCCTTCGTTCCAGGCGATGCTGCCCACGTGGCGGTCATCGGCGGGCGTCAGGTCACGGGGTGATGCCGGGGCGGCCCCGCCGGCGACCCCATCCACCACCCACAGGTGGGCGCGCTCGTGGTCCACGTCCCAACGGATGGTGTCGTCCTTGGCCTGCTTGGCCGCCTTGCGCTCCTCCGTCTCCGGGGGCACCATGACGAAGGCCAGCCGCGCGCCATCGGGCGACCAGGAAAAGCGCGCGATGTCGCGCTCGCAGGCCGTCACCGGCCAGGCCTCACCGCCATGGACGCGTATCACATGGATGTTGCGCTTGCCCTTGGTCCGATCCGACAGGAAGGCGATGAGGCGCCCGTCGGGCGACCAGCGGGGCATGGTGTTGCTGGCCTCCCCGTAGGTAAGGCGCAGGGGCTCGCCGCCGTCCATCGCCGTGAGGTACAGGTGGGTGACGAACTTGCTCTCCTCCTCGGTGAGCACCGGCTCGCGCACGGCATAGACGATGCACGTTCCGTCCGGCGAGACATCCGTTTCCGTGACGGCGGGGTAGTGGATGAGGCGTGCGGGCGTCCAGACCGCTTCGCTTGGCATGATGGTCTCCTGCTTCCTTTCCCCGGGCGTCGCCCCGCCCTCAGCGGGGCTCGGTGAGGGTGATCTGGTCCAGGTAGGTGTGTCCCGCGACGGCGCTGTAGGTGGCGGTCTGGTGGCGCAGGCCGTCGGGCGTCATCAGCAGCGCCTCGCGCGCCGAACGCGTGATTGACAAGGCGCCCGGGTCGGGGCCGTCGCGCAGCAGCTCTTCTAGCACGCGTCCCTGCATCGATGGGGCGGCCGAGAGCC
>JAXGNH010000025.1:0-61512 GCA_040768165.1 Anaerolineae bacterium | reverse complement strand
CGGCTCGCCGATGTCGTACTCGGCGCGGGTGCGGATCCCGTGCTGCCGGCACAGGTCGTCGAACAGCATCTCGAGGCGGCGAACGTTGCGGCAGGGGGCGCTGTAGCGCTCGCCAAAGGCGCGCTCATAGCGTTCTCGCAGCCCAGGAAAGTGGCGGTCGAGCTTGTCATAGTACCAGGCGCGCTGCCGGTCGCGCAGCGTCATGCCAAAGCCGGGCAGGATGTACTTGGCGCCGGCGGCGCGGGCGGCCGCGACGATGGCCGTCACGTTCTCATCCGTGTCCTCGATGAACGGCAGGATCGGCATCATCGTCACCCCGGTATAGATGCCGTGCTCCGCCAGCACCTTGAGCGCCGCCAGCCGGGCGGAGGAGGGGGGCGCCCCCGGCTCCACGATGCGCGCCAAGCCGTCGTCGGCGGTGGTGACGGTGAACGACACCACCGCCCGCGTGCGCGCGTTGATGGCGCACAGCGTCTCCAGGTCCTTCAGCACCATGTCGCTCTTGGTGATGATGTGCACTGGAAAGCCGTGCCGGGCGATGATCTCTAGCGCGCGCCCCGTCATGTTGAGCTGCGCCTCGGCGGGGGTGTAGGGGTCGTTCATCGAGCCGGTGCCCACCATCCCCTTCACCCGCTTGCGTGGCAGCTCCCGCTCGAGGAGTTCCAGGGCGTTCACTTTGACCAGGACGTCGCGGAAATCCTCGATCTGGTAGCACTCGCTGCGCGAGTCACAGTAGATGCACTGGTGCTCGCATCCCCGGTAGAGGTTCATGTTGTACTTGATCCCGAACCAGGGGTCCGGGTGCCGGATGTGCGCCAGCAACGTCTTGGCCTGGATCTCGCGAATCATCGAACCCTCTTCCACGGACAGACAGGGCCGCGTGACAGGTAGCAGGTTCCGGGTTACAGGCGCTGGCAGGAGGTGAACCCTCCCGCGCTGGGCCTGTAACCTGATCCCTGTAACCTGCTACCGAAGTGACGATCGTACCGCGTCCAGCGTCTGCTTGGCTTGTGGGACGAAACCCCCAAAACGCTGCATCTTGTCGCAGCTCTCGTACTCGTCGCAATGGGCGCAGTTGGCCACGTTGTGCTCCACGCCGCAGGCTCGGATGTCGCACTCGGCGCAGTGGAAGCATTTGCGTCCCTCGGTCAGGCAGCCGTCACACCAAACCCCCTCGGACGTGATCGACGGGCTGTGGTACTCTACCCGCCACTCGGCGGCCACCCGCTCGGCGGCCTCCGGGTCGTTCGCCATCGTCGCCTGGTAGGCCTTGCAGTCGGCACACGCCAATCCACAATAGGCAATCATCCTATCCACGATACCCTCCTTACTCCTGGTGAGGCGGCGCGCCTCCGGTTACAGGTAACAGGTGCCAGGTCACAAGCTCTGCCGGCGGCTGTCCCTGAGTCTGTAACCTGAAACCTGCGACCTGTCACCACTCCTCACAACCCACAACGAACCTGCCGTCATCGCGCCGCTCGAATCGCGTCCAACGTCTCCCTCGCTCCCGTGACGTTGGCGAGGAACCCCGACAGCTTCCCACACGTGTCATAGTCGTCACAGTAGGCGCAGTTGGCCACGCCCCGCTCGGCGCCGCAGGCGCGGATCTCGCACTCGGCGCAGTAGCCGATCTTGACGCCCTCCTCGCTCAGGCAGCCGTCGCACCGCACCGACTCGGCGGTGGCGTCCGCCACACCAAACTGCTCTCGCGCCTCGGCGGCCGCCGCCTCCAGCGCCGCCAGATCGTTGGCCTGGGTGGCGATGTACCCCTTGCACTCGCTGCACACGATCCCGCAATAGGCGACGATGCGATCCATAAGAGTCCTCCTGTAGAAGCTAGATCGATGGAACGCGGATGATCGCGGATGTGGCGGATTGACGCGGATCTATTCCGGGTTGATCCGCGTGCATCCGTTTCATCCGTGTTCATCCGCGTTCCGTCTGGCCTGCTCGGCGCTTGGTACCACCTCATAGCGCAGCCACACCACGTCCCCGTCCAGGCGCTCCAGATGCGTGAGGCGCAGCGGGATGACGCCCTCGGACGACGTCAGGTCGGGTGCGCGGAAGAACGAGCGCGGGCTCGTGCCGCCCACCAGCGCCGGCGCAATGAGGACGCTCACCTCGCTCACCAGCCCGGCGCGAAGCAGGGCGCCGTTCAGCGCGCCGCCGCTGTCGGCGCGCACCGCTGTGACGCCGTAGCGCGCGTTCATCTCCTCCAACGCCGCTCGCAGATCGACGCGATCCTCGCCGGCGACGATGACGTCGATCTGCCGGGCTGCCAGATAGTCCAGGTAGTCCTGGGGCGTCGCCTTGGAGCAGATGGCCACCAGACCCCGCGCGTAGGGCATGCGGCGCAGCTCGTGCCACTTGCGAAACCTCCCCCGGCTGTCTACTACGGCGAACAGGGGGCGGGTGTCGCCCGGCACGGGCGGCGGCGGCGCCATGTCCTCCGCCGTCTCGGGCTCGTCCCCCTCGGCGGCGATGACCGTGTCGGCGCCCGTGAGCACCACCTCGTGGGGCCACTGCCCGACGAGCGAGTAGTACAACTCCACGTGGGGGCTGAACCAGTCGATGCGGCCGTCCAGGCTGACCTCATTGTGTACGATGACGCGTGGCAGCATGGCGCATTCCTCCGAGAAGTGTCTGGTGTTGCCGCCGGGTGCGGGAACCCGCGGAAGGGCTCATCGCTCCGTCGCGCCCCGCAACGCATCGAGCCTGCGCTTGTTCTCGTAGGGCAGGATAAAGCGCTGACGGTCCTCTTCCGCTATCTCGGCGCCCATCCGGCCCTTGATCTCCTCGTACACGACGGTGCGCTGCTGGAGCCTCTCACACCCATAGTCCGCGCACTGGGCGCAGCTGTCCAGGCCCTTTTCGATGACACAGGGCCTCACCAGGCAGCCCACATCGAGCAGCCTGATGTCTGTGCCGTCGGACATACAGCCGTCGCAGACGATCTTTTCCGGTGGTATCCGAAAGCCGAAATAGGTGAACCAGCCGTCGCTGAGCTTTTGCTGGTTCGACGGATCGCGCTCCACGTTGGGCCGGTAGGCGAGACACAGGTCACAGCGATACCCGCACCGCGTCAGAATGGGTTCCATGGGATCACTCCTTCGTCCAGGTTCGAGACAGCCGGTCCAAGTCCGAGATCGCGATGCTCGGCTCGATCAGCCGCGCGAGCCGTTCCCGGGCGCCAGGGAGAGCTGCATCGGGTTCGGCGTGGCGTACTGGTGAACGTGCGTCGCGCCCAGCACCTCGCGCAAAAAGCGCCCCGTGTGGCTCTGGGGGTCCCGCGCCACCGCCTCCGGCGTCCCCTCGGCAACGATGCGCCCCCCCTCGTCGCCCCCCTCGGGCCCCAGGTCGATGACCCAGTCGGCGGTCTTGATCACATCCAGGTTGTGCTCGATGACGATGACGGTGTTGCCTGCGTCCGTCAGGCGGTGGAGCACGTCCAGCAGCTTTTGGATGTCGGCAAAGTGCAGGCCCGTCGTCGGCTCATCCAGGATGTAGACCGTGTCGCCCGTCGCCACGCGCGCCAACTCCTTGGCGAGCTTGACG
The DNA here is from genome assembly GCA_040768165.1 of Anaerolineae bacterium. Taxonomy (GTDB): domain Bacteria; phylum Chloroflexota; class Anaerolineae; order UBA1429; family UBA1429; genus DUUT01. Next base: position 57,957 of record JAXGNH010000025.1, on the reverse strand, counting down.
CGCTGCGCCTCGCCCCCCGAGAGGGTGGTGGCGCTTTGGCCGAGCTTGACGTAACCCAAGCCCACGTCCGCCAGGGTCTGGATGATGCGGTGAATAGCGGGCACGTTCTGAAAGAACTCGAGCGCCTCGTCCACGCTCATGTCGAGCACCTCGGCGATGTTCTTGCCCTTGTAACGGATCTGGAGCGTCTCCCGGTTGAAGCGCTTGCCCTTGCACACGTTGCACGTCACCCATACGTCGGGCAAAAAGTGCATCTCCACGCGCTTTTGCCCGTGCCCCTGGCACGCCTCACAGCGCCCCCCCTTGACGTTAAACGAGAACCGCCCCGCCTTGTAGCCGCGCAGCTTGGCCTCGGGGGTGAGGGCAAAGAGGTCGCGGATGGCGTTCATCACCTGGGCGTAGGTGGCGGGGTTCGATCGCGGCGTGCGTCCGATGGGGTCCTGGGTGATGTTGATCACCTTGCTCACCTGCTCCAGCCCCTCGATGCCGTCGTGGGCGCCCACCCGACTCTCGGCGCCGTGCAGTTCGCGCGCCAGGGCGGGGTGCAGCGTCTGGGCGACCAGCGATGACTTGCCGCTCCCCGATACGCCGGTCACACAGCTAAAGAGCCCCAGGGGAAAGCGCACCGTCAGGCCCTTGAGATTGTTGCAGCGCCCGTTCACCACCGAGAGCCAGTGGCCGTTGGTCGGGCGCCGCGTGCCGTTGGGTGACGACACCACGCGCTGGCCCGAGAGGTACTGGCCGGTGAGCGACTCGGGGTCCATCGCGATCTCGGTCGGCGTGCCGGCCGCCACCACCCTTCCGCCGTGGATGCCGGCTCCCGGCCCCAGGTCGACGATCCAGTCGGCGGTGCGCATCGTCTCCTCGTCGTGCTCCACCACCAGCACCGTGTTGCCCATGTCGCGCAGGCTCTCCAGGGTGTCGAGCAGGCGGCGGTTGTCCCTCTGGTGCAGCCCGATGGAGGGCTCGTCCAGGACATAGAGCACTCCCACCAGCCCGCACCCCACCTGGCTTGCCAGGCGGATGCGCTGCCCCTCGCCCCCCGAGAGGGTGGGGGCCGGGCGGTCGAGGGTCAGGTAGTGCAGCCCGACGTTCATCAGGAATTCCAGCCGGCCGGCGATCTCTTTGAGCACCTCCTCCGAGATCTCTTTCTGCTCCGCCGTCATCGTCTCCGGCAGGGCGCGCGCCCAGCGCAGCGCCTCGCCGATGCTCATCCCCGTCACCTGCACGATAGAGCGCCCACCGACGGTGACGGCGATGGTCTCGGGGCGCAGGCGCTGGCCGTGGCAGGTGGGGCAGGGCTGCTGCCCCATGAAGGAGGCGTACCAGCGCCGCGAGCCCTCCGACTGGGTCTGGGCGTAGCGCCGGCGGACGACGTTCATCTCCCCCTCGCTGACGTGCTCGCGCCTGCCGGAGCCATGCTCGCCGTGCCACTCCCACACGATGCGCACGCCGCCATAGAGGATAGCGTGCCGGCACTCGGGGGACAGGTCGCGCCACGGGGTATCCATGTCGTGGCCGAACCGCGCCAGGATCTGCTGCGCCAGCTTGTACGTGCCGGTGCTCTTTTTCCTGCGCAGTTCGCCCCAACTCCGCATACCCCCGTCGTGCAGCGACTTTTCTGGCTGGACGAGCTTGTCGGGGTCGAACTCGTGCTTGGTGCCGAGTCCGTTGCAGTCGGGGCACATCCCCAGGGGCGAGTTAAAGCTGAACATGGCGGGCGACAGCGCCGGAAAGCTCAGGCCGCAATCGGGGCACGAGTTCTGCTCCGAGAGGAGCCAGTCGCCGCTTCCGTAGGCGGCGGAGGGCGCTTCCTCGTCCGCCGCAGGGGCCGGAGGATGTCCGGCCCGGATCGCGTCGCCGGTCGCCTCGTGAGCGATGATCACCAACCCCTCGCCGAGGCGTAACGCCGTCTCCACCGAGTCGGTGAGCCGCGTGATGAACCCGTCCCGCTCGCCGCCATCCTCCACCGGCACCACCAGCCGATCGACCACCAACTCGATATCGTGCTTGCGCTTCTTGTCGAGGACGATGCGCTCCGTCAGGTCGCGGACCTGGCCGTCCACCCGCACCCGCGAGAACCCGTCCGCCTTGGCCTGGATGAATACGTCCTGGAAGGCGCCCTTGCGGTTGCGCGCCACCGGCGCCAGCACCTGGAACCGCGTCCCGCCCGGGAGCGACGCCACGCGCTCGACGATCTCTTGCGCCGACTGCGCCCGCACCTCACGCCCACACTGCGGGCAGTGGGGCGTGCCGGCGCGGGCAAAGAGCACCCGCAGATAGTCATAGATCTCGGTGACGGTGGCCACCGTGGAGCGCGGGTTCCGGCTGACCGCCTTCTGCTCGATGGCGATGGCCGGGCTCAGCCCGCCGATATAGTCGACGGACGGCTTGTCCATCTGGCCGATGAACTGTCGCGCGTACGCCGAGAGGGACTCGACGTAGCGCCGCTGTCCCTCGGCGTAAAGGGTATCGAACGCTAGCGACGACTTGCCACTTCCCGAGACGCCCGTGATGACGACGAACTTGAACCGCGGCAACACGAGGTCGATGTTCTGCAGGTTGTGCTCCCGGGCGCCGCGAATGACGATCTGTTCCTGAAACATGGTAGGCAAGACACCTCACGAGGGTGTGTATCGAGGCAGGGATACTGCTAGCCAACCACCAAGGCACCAAGGCACGAAGCGTGCGATGCCGCCGGGTCGGCCGCCGCGGACCAAGGTCCGGCGCTGACGCTGCCAAGTCGGCGTGCGCCGACTGCTGGACGTCTACGTGCTCTCGCCATGCCGGCCGCAAGTTCCGTCGTCCCGAGCGGAGCGAGGGACCTTGATTCAGATACCGCGTGATCCCTCTCGTAAGGGCGACCGGCCGGTCGCCCTTACTGCGGTGCCGCCGGGCCGGCGGCGCTCCGTTCATCCAGCATCGCGAGCATAGCACCGGTATATGTCAGGGTGCGTCATGTACTGTAGAAAATCTGTTCGATTCAGGTGCGGTTCCTGTGCTCCCGATAGTACGAATAGTCCCCTGGATACTCGACCAGCGCCCCCTCCTCCAGCTCGACGATGCGCTCCACCACGCGGTCGAGAAAGTAGCGGTCGTGGGACACCACCAGCACCGTGCCTTCGAACTCGTCCAAGACGCTCTCCAGCACCTCGGCGGAGGGGAGGTCGAGGTTGTTGGTCGGCTCGTCGAGCAGCAAAAAGTTGCACCCGGAGAGCATCAGCATGGCCAGCTGCAGGCGGCTGCGCTCCCCGCCCGAGAGTTCGCCCACCCGCTGGCGCGCCATCTCGTAGGTAAAGAGGAATCGCCCCAGGAACCCCACCGCTTCCTGGTCGTACATCGGCCGCACACGGCGTACCTGCTCCACCAGCGTGAGGCTGGGGGCCAGCGTCTCGTGCTCCTGGGCATAATAGCCCACCTGCACCGAGGGGCCGATGGCGATGCGCCCACCCGAGGGGGTCTCTAGCCCCAAGACGCAGCGCAGCAGCACGCTTTTGCCCGAGCCGTTGGGCCCCAAGAGCCCAACGCGCTCCCCGTGGTACATGAGGAGGTTGACGCCGGCGAGCACCACATGATCGCCGTCCCGCTCGGCGCCATTGCGGGGGAAGGCCTTGTCCAGATCGTTGATCTCGAGCACCTTTTTAGAGCCGCGCCACCCTTCGAGCTGCAGGCCCATGCGCCTACGCTCCAGCACCGGCTTTTCCACGCGATCCATGCGTTCCAGCATCTTGCGACGGCTGCGCGCCTGCCGGGCGTGGCGCTCGTTCACGGTGATGCTGGCCCACAGCTCAAAGCGGGCGATGGACGCCTCGATGTGGGCGATCTCTTTTTGCTGTGCCGCGTACTGCTGTTGCTGGCGCAGCAGGCGCACTTGCTTTTCCACTGCGTAGGACGAGTAGGTGTGGCCCGGATAGGCCGTCAGCCGGCCGTCCTCGAGTTCGATGATGTCGCCCACCGTCTCGTCGAGCAGGTAGCGGTCGTGGGAGACGATGACCACCGTGCCCTCGAACCCGTTGATGAACGCCTCGAGCTGCTCCTTGTGCGGCAGGTCGAGGTGATTGTCCGGCTCGTCCAGCAGCAGCACGTTGGCCCGCGCCGAGAGGAGGCGCGCCAGGCCCACCAGCTTTTTCTGGCCGCCCGAGAGGGCGCCCACCGGCTGATCGAGGGTCGCGTCGTCGAAGCCTAGGGCGCGCAGTGTCTCGCGGACGCGCCCCTCGTGGGCGTAGCCGTCCATACGCTCCAGCGCGGCTTGGGCCCGGGCATAGGCCGCCATGGTGCGCTCCAGCGCCGCGGCGTCGTCGTACACCTGTGGGTCGGCCATACGGTGTTCCAGTCGGCGCAACTCGGCCTGAACTTGCGCCAGGTCGGTGGCGGCCGAGAGCACCTCCTGCCACACGGTGCGCTCTGGGTCGAGGCGCGGCTCTTGCGCTAGGTAGCCGATGCGCGCGTTGCGGTCGCGCACGATGTTGCCGCGCTCCGGCGCCAGCTCCCCCGCGACGAGGCGCAGAAGCGTCGATTTGCCGGCGCCGTTGGGCCCCACCAGCCCCACCTTTTGGCCGGCCTGGACCTGCCAGCAGAGGCCATCCAGCACGGTGCGCGCGCCGTACGAAAAGGTCACGCTGTCCAGCGACACGATGATCATAGCGATCCCTCCACACGAGATGGGCCGTGGCTCTCACGCTCACGGCCCGGAGGCATACGCCTGCCATAAGGAAAACGCCGTGAGCGCGAGGCGCCCACGGCGTTGATTGACATAACCTACGACGTCAGGGCACACTCCTCCCAGGGTTCGCCTCCCAAGAGGAAGTCCTGACGTACTCGGTATACACGATGGCCAGACCGATCAGCAGCGCGATCATCGTCATCCTATCCTAGATGCTACTGGCCCATGATACACCACCCGCGATCCCACGCCAAATCGATAGGGGCGCCTCGCGGGCACTGCCGCGCATATTCGCGCGCCATCAGCGGAGTCAGCAGCGTACCATCGATCACGCGCCTGTGGGTTCACGCGGCGAGGGCGTGCTGCACGGCGTCGCGGATCTGTTGCGCCGTGAAAGGCTTTTCCAGGAACGGGACTGCCCCGTCGCCCCCGGTCGCCGCCTCGCCATCCTCGGGGAATCCCGACATGAACAGCGCCCGCAGGCCGGGGTACAGGGCGCGCAACCTGCGCGCCAGCTCGCTTCCATCCATGTGCGGCATGACCATGTCGGTCAGCACCAGGTCGATGGGCGTCTCCTGGGCCGCGGCGATAGCCAGCGCCTCGGCCCCATCCCGCGCCTCGAGCACGGTGAACTCCTCGTGGCGCAGCGCCTGCGCCACGAATCGCCGCACATCGTCCTCGTCCTCTACCACCAACACCACCATCGTGCCCTCTGTGCGAACGGGGCCTGGCGTGGCGGCGGGAGTCGCCGCCGGCTTGACCTCGGCCTGGGGCAGGTAGATGCGCACCGTCGTGCCGCTCCCCGGCTCTGTCTCGATCTCGATGCCGCCGTGCAGCTCGCCGACGATGCCGTATACCGTCGCCAGGCCCAGCCCGGTGCCCTCGCCCACCCCCTTGGTAGTGTAGAACGGCTCGAACAGGTGCGACTGCACCTCGGGCGTCATGCCGATGCCGGTGTCGCTGATACTGAGGGTGGCATAGCGCTCGCACGTCGTGGGCATGTCCTGCAGATGCTCCAGATCACGCGACTGGGCATAGCCGGTGGCGATGGTCAGCGTACCCCCTTTGAGCATGGCGTCGTGGGCGTTGGATACCAGGATGTCGACGATCTGTTCGATGAGCGTGGGATCGGCCTCGATGCTGCCCGCTTCTGGGGACAGCGCGATCTCTAGCGCCACGTCCGGGCCGGCTTGCTCGCGCAGGGCACCCTCCATCGCCTGCAGCGCCCCGTTCAGATCCATGACGCCCACCTGAGGCTTGCGAAAGCGGCTGAACACCAACAGACGCCGGGTCAGCTCGGCGGCCTGCGTGCCTGCTCTGAGGATCGCCTCGACATCCTCATGGAGCGGGCTCGAGGGCTCCAGCCCGCGCAGCACGAACTCGCTGTAGCCGTTGACCACTGTCAGCAGGTTGTTAAAGTGGTGGGCGATGCCGCCGGCCAGCAGGCTGACGGCGTCCATCTTCTGAGACTGGCGGACCTGTTCCTCGAGCAGTCTGCGCTGCGTGATGTCGCGCAGCGTGATGACGCGCCCGGCGAGCCTCCCCTGGCCGTCCCTGAGCGGCGAGATGGAGAGGTCATAGGCCGCGCGCTCGCCGGCAGATCCCAGGCTCACCTCGGCGCGCGCCTCGGGCACGTTGTCGAGGCGCTGCATCAGTTCGGCCTCCCCCGAGAGCACCTCGGAGAGCGGCCGTCCGATGGCCCGCCTGTCGCCGAGGGCCGCGATCTCTTGCGCCGCAGGGTTCAGGTCGACGATGCGGCCCTGCGCGTCCACCACGATCACGCTGTCGCTCATGCTGGCAAAGACGGCGTCGCGCGCCGCCGGGATGACGTCAAAGAGCCCATACCGAAAGAGACCCCAGGCGGCCGCGGCGCTGGAGACGGTAAAGGCGATGGGCGTGGGATCGATGCGCATGAACGTGCCCTGGCCGAACACATAGACCACGTTGGCCGCCCAAGGGAGGAGGGCCGCCGCGAGCAGCGAGGTCGCCTGGCCGCGGTACACGTACGGCGATCGCAGCGCCAGGCGAAAAAGGAGCACAGAACTCGCCGCGAGCAACGAGTACACATAGACGACGTGCACCCAGAGCCAGGGGCCATACGTCTTGGCCACCCGCGCGTATGGTCCCTCGACGTCCAGGCGGACGTTCTGTCGCATGAGCCCGTGCTGGTCGTTCGTCCAGAGGAGCAGGTTAGTGATAACGGGGATGACGAGCAGGAGGAGCAACTCGGAGCGCGTGGGTCTGCTGCCCAGACTGGAGTAACGGGCCGCCAGCGTGAACCAGAGCACTGGTATCGCCGTAATGGCCAGGTACTCGATATTGGCCCAGAATAGTTTGTCCTCGAGGCGCGAGCAGGCGAGTTCGGCGGCGTTCCCGAACGACCACCAGGCGGCGGCCAGCGCCGCGAGCGCCAGAGGGCCGGTGCCCACGGCCGGACGCCGGCGCCACACCAGCCATGCGACGAGCAGCGACGTGGCCCCGGCAAAGATGTGGGGCAGGATGTAGGGCGTGAACTCCCAGGGCAAGATGGCGTCTCCTCCGCGGCGGAGATGGCGTGTGCGTCGTATCCACGCGTAGCGCTGGGCTGTGAGGGAGGAGTGTAGCAAGTATTGATACGGGGGTCAATGTGTGGTGCAGCAGCTCGAGGGTAAGGGCGCGTGCATGTTGCTGCTCACGAGAGATCTGGCCGGACGCCCGCTTCACGAACTAGGGCATATGCCGTCGCGACAGCGTCACCAGCGATCGAGACCGCATTCTGCGCATCTTCCTCGCCAAAGAGCTCCCAAGGCGTGCGGCCCGAGTGTTCATCACCATAGTCGCTGCTGGCGTGAAGATCGGGGCCGAGCAGCTCGGCACACTCTGCCAGACGTTCTGCTCGGGGGCGGAGCGAGCCCACAAAGTGGCCATCGGCCATCAGCCGGCGTAAGAGGATCGAGGGCGTATGGGTTCGTCCAACGGGCCCGATCAGAGCGAGACCGGCCTTTGCCGCGTTCTCTGTGGCAAGCTGGCTGTTATCAACGCAAGAGCGCCAACGCTCGAGTTCCAGATCCTAGCGTGCCTCGGCGAGGAATCCATCGGCCAACCGCAGCCGAAAGCCCACTTCGCTGCCGGCGCTCACCTGTGCTCCAGGTCGAGGTGCCATATGGGCCCGCGATCGCGATCCCATGACCAGAGATCGCCGGCCTCGGTTCGCTCGCGCCGCAAGCCCGCCCGGTGGATCACCCGCCTGAGGCTCTCCAGCCGTTCAGCGGCGTAGCCTGAGGGATCGTAGAGAATGATCCCATCGAGAGCAACATCGAGCATAAAGGAGGGGAGGCCGGTATCAAGCTCTGCCGGTGTCTTGGCTAGAATGGACACGAGGGCTCGACAAGATGGTGGCAACGCGCGCTTGATCTCTATGTGACGGCTCAACGTTCCCGCGGGCAGATCTTCCACAAGCACTAGCAGGTCCCAATCGCTTTCATCATGGCTATCTCCGCGAGCGCGCGAGCCGTACAGCACCACGGCCCACAACCGTTGACCGAACGCGCGCTGAAGAGCACGCACAGCGCACTGCGCCGGCGAGTCGGGCGCCGGACCGGTTCGCGCCTCCTCGGGAGATGGATGTCTCACGCCTTCCTACCCTCCGGAGCACAGATCGTTCATATCGAGCATAGCAGAGCGTGTTACGACCGGCAAGACCGATGATGACTCGGGCGCTCGTCTTGGCGCGAACGGCCCAGCTCCACTCGCGCCAGACATACGCAGTCCTCGGCGTCGGCGGGGGCGCCTCAGATGCCCAGCCAAGCTGCTCGCGCCTACCGCGTCAGGTGGGGATGTTGGTCCCTGGCCGGCTTGCGCACCATCTCGCCGGGCGTGCCGGCGTACAGGTGGATGACGCGCTGCCAGGAGTCGCGCTCGGCGCCGAACTCCTCGTCCTTGACGACGCTCTTGCGGATGAACTCGCCCAGGTCATCCGCCAGGTCGCCCAGCCTGGCCAACTGGTCCTCTTTGAGGAAGGCGCGCGCCTCCCGCGGCGCCGCGCCAAACACGCGGAAAAAGTGCGGCATGCACAGGCCGAACGAGCGGCGGTACGCCTCCTTGCCCTCCTCGAACTTGAAGGAGGCCGTCAGCACGTGCACGTAGGTGCGCTCCGCCTCGGCCACCACCCGGCACGCCGGGCACCCTTCCTGCACGGCCTCGGCCTGCGTGCCCCTGTCCTTCAGCGCCGACACCTCGTCGGCCACGGCGTTGACCAGATCCTTGTAAAGGATGGCGAGTTTGACATTGGTGCCATACCCACCGATCTCGATGAGGCGGTAGGTGTGATATCGGCAAAAGCCGCGCGACCTGGCCAGCGCGGCGCGGATGGCGCCATTGTTCATCTTTTCGTACAGCAGCGTGTCCAGGTAGCGAAACTCTGCCTCGCTCGCCAGGAAACAGATGGGGCAGATGCCCTGTTCCAGGGCATCCTCCAGGTGCGCCGTGAGGATCGTCTTGCTCGCTTCGAGGATCGCCATATATCCGCTCCCACTATATCGTCTACGGATATATCATAGCACAAGGCGGCGGCGCGGTCAAGCCTCAGATTGATCTTGCACGCGGCCCCCATCCGCCGGTCTGTAGCGCGCCATCACCTCACTGGGCGTCAGCACCTCCACCCCGATCGCCTCGCGCTGCGATAGCAGGTGGTCGTCGTTCGTCACCAGCACGGCGCCCGTCGCGGCGGCCAGGGCGGCGAACTTGCGGTCGTCGGGGTCCTCCACGGCGCCGAATCGCTCGGGGTGCGTCTCGGCCGTGAACTCGGCCTCGGGGCGAAAGGCCGTCTCGGCGGCGAGGTGGGCCAGGGGCGGTATCCGGGCCAGCACCGCCTCCGTCTCACGACGGGTCGCGCGGTTCCAGACCATAGCCCAGGTTCCAGCGCGCACCCTCTCCAGGATGCGCGCCGAGTTGCTGCGCGGGTTGAACCCGGCAGCCACAAAGACGTTGGTGTCCAGCACGAGATGGACCGGAGTAGGTTCCAGCGGTAGCACCTAACGCGTTCTGTCGAGGGCGAGGAGACGTGTAAATCCAGCTTGCTCAAAGTGCCGATCTGAGGTGAATGCACGGCGCAATCCGTGATCACTCATCACGACAAAACCCGTGCAGTCGGTCAGTCCCCACTCTGTCAGGTCTCTCTCGGAAGAGCTGCACTGCACGCTCCCAGAGTGGGGCATCGATGCGAACGACCGTGGCGGTGCCTTCGGCGGCTGATTCCTGGACCGCATCGATGATTCGCACCGCCAGAGGGCGCCAAGCTACGCGGCCAAACGTGTTGAGCACCTCGGTGAGTACGGCATCGGTCGTCACGATGGGCGTGCGGGCAGCGGCCAACTGTCGGCTGAGATCGACTGCGGCGCCATGAAGGGCATCGCTGCGGTTCCCCAAAGCGATATAAGCCACGCTGTCCCAGAATACTGCCTCAGGCATCGGCGGGGGTTCTCTGATATAGATATCGGTCGTGCTGCGCGGCAAGATCCGAGACTCCCGTGCTGATAGCGTGCTCGTGAAGAGAGTACAGGCCGGACACGGAAGACTCGCTCATCTGCGCCACGAACTCCCGGATCACCTCCAACTGCTCGGGCGTAAGCCGCTCCAGCATCTCGAGGATCTCTCTGCGTACCGTGGGTGCGTCCATCTTGCTTGCTCCAGTTGCGCCGGAATCCCCACTACGGTGACCTGCTCTCCCGGCCCTGTTCCGGCATGGCTGCTGGATTGGATGTCTAGCCTGCAAGACAAACACCGGGAGCCGCCAGGTCCCGACTGCTCACATTATACCATAGTAGCTCCGTGCCCACTCATTGACGACAGTGCCCAATCCGGGTACCCTCCCCCGCACAACCCGTCGCACCCAGGAGATCCATGTTCGCCCGACGTATCGAGGAAGCCTCCCTGAACGCCTGGCCCGCCCTGCACCAGCTGCTGTACGACGGCTGGATCATCCGGCTCTCCAACGGCTACACCAAGCGCGCCAACTCGGTCACGCCCCTCTACCCCTCAGCGCTGGAGGTCGAGGAGAACATCGCCTACTGCGAGCGGCTGTATCGCCAGCAGGGGCTGCCGCCGATCTTTCGCCTGACGTCCCATGCCTGCCCGCCGGGGCTCGACGAGGCGTTGGCGGCGCGCGGCTATCGCGTGGTGGACCCCACCCTCGTGTGGCGCCTGGGTCTGTCCCCTGACGCCCTGTCGCCGCCCCCGGCATCGTGGCGCCAAACCACCCTTGAGGAATGGTTGCTCACCTATACGCGCCTGAGCGGTGGGGCTCCCGGGAGCGCGCCCAAACACGCCGAGATCCTGCGCGCCATCGCGCTCCCGACGCTCTATGCCTGCCTCGACGGCGCTGGCGGCGAGCCGGTGGCCTGCGGCCTGGCGGTATTGGAGGGCGACCTCGTAGGGCTGTTCGACTTGGTGACCGATCCCGCGGCGCGCCGGCGCGGCCATGGGACGGCGCTGCTGTTGGGGATGCTGCACTGGGCCGCGAGCGAGGGCGCGCGGCATGCCTACCTGCAGGTCGTGCGCGACAACGCGCCGGCCCGCGCCCTGTACGACCGGCTGGGCTTTCGCCAGGTGTACCACTACTGGTACCGCCTGCCTTAGGGTGTCCGCCCGCAATGCGATCTGGGCCCTATGACGAGCCCCCTGGCGCCAGTTCGCAGCGCCAGGGGGCTCGCATCAGCCTAGGCCTGCAGCGCCGCCATCGGGCAGCTCTGCACGCAGCGGCCGCAGTCGACGCATTTCTGCGCGTCGACCCGAGGGGCGCGGTTCCCCTCCTGCGTCAGCGCCCCCACGGGGCAGACGCGGATCGAGGGGCAGCGATGGTTCTGGGGGCAGCGGCTCGCGACGACACGGATCGCCATGGTGGGTGACCTCCCGGATCAGATACCCTACCCCCGTATTGTATACGATCCACGCGGGAGGCGCAAACGCCTCGTGCCGCCTACTCGCCGGTGAAGCGCCACGACTCGAGCACGCACTCGTACAGCTCCTCCATGCCGCGGTAGGCGTCTCCGCGGCTCTCGTCGACGGGTGCAAACATCAGATCGTACAGGCGCTCGCCGCGGACGACCATCACTCGACGATTCAGCTCCTGCCCGGGTAACGGACCGAGCGCCACGCCGTCCTCTCCTCCCAGGGTGATCGCCTCGCGCTCGAGTTCTCAGTCGCCCATCGCCTCGCGCACATCCGCCTCGATAGCGCCGGCGACCTCCTCGGCGGTGCGCCCTTTAGCATCGTGCACCTCGAAGTGCAGGCGCGCGTCCTGGGTGTTCAACATCGACCCCACCACCAGGACCGTCTCATCCGGGTTGGGCCGCTCGACGGTGTACCCCTCGGGGTAGATGAGGCAGTAGCCGTGCTCGGCGTTCGATAGAAGCTGCTCCCCCTCGCCAGGGCGCGGGCAGCCGCCGGAGGCCTCTTGAGCCGCGCACCCCGCCAGCACCAGAAGGACGATCATCGTGAGCGCGAACTTGCGTCCCGACGCATGGATCCTCCCGAAAAGACGCGGTGGCTCAGCCCACCTCCCACGCCATCTTGTTCCAATGGCCCGGCAGGTAGGGATACTGCTCCTCCAGCCCCTCGCGCAGGGTCACCCCCAGCCCGGGGCGATCGGGCACCTGGATGTACCCGTCCACCACCTTGAACGGCTCGTTGAACAGCCCCTCCTTGAGCGGGTTGGGCGTCATGTTCGACTCGAGCAGGAAGCGGTTGGGTATCCCCGCCATGAGGTGCGCGTTGGCGACCGTCACCGCGCCGCACTGCCAGTTGTGAGGGCAACAGAGGATGCCGCCCTGCGCCGCCATGCGCGCCATGTGCCACGCCTCGGTGATGCCGGCGTCGTCGCTGCCGTGCTGCACGATATCGAGCGCGCCCCGGTCGACCCACTCGGCCAGTTCCAGCCGGTTGGGCGTCGTCTCGGCGCCCGAGACCTTGACGGTGGGCAACGCCTCCTTGATCCGCAGGTAGTTGTCGATGGCGCCCTCGCCGCGCTTGGCGGTGGGCTCCTCGAACCACAGGAACCCCAACTCCTCTAGCGCCGGCGCCAGCTCGAGCACCTGCTCTACCGACAGGCGGCAGTTGGCCTCCTGCATCAGGTCCATGTCGGGCCCCACGGCGGCGCGCAGCCGCTCCAGGTAGGGGATGTAATCCTTCATGGCGACGCCCACGCGGTTGAACCCCGCGCCCAGCCGGAACTTGAAGGCGGTGTACCCCTGCGCCTTGTAGCTCAGCGCCTCCTCGATGAGGTGGTCGGGGCCGGGAAAGCGCGCGTTGGGCGCCCAGCTGTACTCCCCACCGCTGGCGTACACGCGGATGCGCGTCTCGGGTTCGCAATCGGTGGCCAGCAGGCGGTACACCGGCACCGCCTTGGCTTGGCCGATGATGTCCCACAGCGCCGTATCCACCGCCGCCCAGATGCCGCGCGGGCCGCGCTCGCACTTGGCCGCGGCGAGATGCTCCACGTCAAAGGGGTTCTTGCCCAGCAGCGCGGGGCGCACCACCCCCTCGGCGTAGCGCTTCATCGCCTCGGGGCCGTTGTAGCGGCTCCCGCCGCCGAACCCCACGATGCCGGCGTCGGTGTACACCTGGGCCAGCACGGTGGTCGTCTGCCAGATGACCATGTGCTCGTCGCCATCGGCCCACTGCTCCTCCGGCTTGAGCAGGTACGAGAGCAGCGTCACTTTCAGGTCCGTGATGCGGATATCCTCGCGCTGCACGCCGTCGAGCGGGTGAAGGCGGGAAGGGGCGTCACTGATCATCTGGCCTCCCATTGTGCCTGCTTGTCGGCTGATAGCTTTAGCTGCTGGCTGTTACCCGCTGCATATCGGCGCGCCTTGAGCGCTGTACCAGGGTTACCTGAACGGTAACCCTGGTACTCTCGCTCGCCGCGACGCCGATCGGCGTCGCGGCGGGATGCATCCGGCGACGTACGGTCCAGGGACATGCCCCTTCCCACAACCTCGGCGCTCTCCGCGCCCTCTGCGATAGCCCCTCTACCCCCGCCGGTCGTAGACGGGATCGATGCCCACCCAGCGTCCGGGGGGCACCGACGGGATCGCCTGGCGCTCCTCGGGCGTCAGCGTGATGTCGAGGCCCTGGATGGTGTCGTTCATCTGGTCGAGGTTGCGGGCGCCGATGATGGGGCAGGTGACGCGCGGCTCGGCGAGCACCCACGCCAGCGCCAACTGGGCCGGCGTGACGCCCCGCTCCTGCGCCGCGGCGACGAACGCCTCCACGAGGTCCAGTGCCTGATCGGTGTAGTAGCGCTGGTGGTACGCGGCGAGTTCCTTCAGCCGCGAGTTCTCGGGCAGCTCCTGGCCGCGCCGGTACTTGCCGGTGAGCATCCCGCCCGCCAGGGGATTGTACGTGATGACGCCCAGCCCCTGCTCCTCGCACAGCGGCAGCAGCTCCGACTCGATGCTGCGGCTGATGGCGTTATAGATGGGCTGCAGGCTGATGAAGCGCGACCAGTGCGCCATGTGGGAGACGTGCAGGTATTTGCTGAGCTGCCAGGCCGCCAGATTCGAGCAGCCGATGTAGCGCACCTTTCCCTGGCGCACCAGGTCGTTCAGCGCCTCCATCGTCTCGTCCACCGGCGTGTCGAAATCCCAGCGGTGGATCTGGTAGAGGTCGATGACGTCGGTCTGCAGGCGCCGCAGGCTGGCCTCCACGGCCTGCTGGATATGCAGGCGCGACAGCCCGCCATCGTTGGGGCCCGGCCCCATGGGGCTGTACACCTTGGTGGCCAGCACCACGTTGTCGCGGCAGCCGCGCTGCTTCATCCAGCGCCCGACCACCTCCTCCGAGCCGCCGGTCGAGTAGGCGTCGGCGGTGTCGATGAACGTGCCGCCCAGCTCGATGAAGCGGTCCATCATCGCGAACGACATCCCTTCGTCGGCCTCGCGGCCAAACGTCATCGTGCCGAGGCAGAGGCGCGATACCTTGAGCCCCGAGCGCCCGAGGTTTACCTGTTCCATGGCCATTTCCTCCTGTGCTTGTCCGTTGGGCACCATTTAACCACACTGGAGCGTACCCGGCAAGGCGACGCGGGGTCTGTCTACGATTCTGGGATCGTGGAGCCGCTCGCGTGGGTGGACTTGCCTTGCCGCCGGAAGGGGGTATCATCTACCGAGCGCACGGGCGACGCGTCCACCTCGACGCACCCGTGGCGATCTCGATGTCAGGGATGGGCGGTGGCCATGCTCGGTGTGGTGGTGGGGTTGTTGTGCGCGTTGTCGTGGGCGTGCGGATCGATTCTGGCGAGGGACCTGGCGCGCAAGCTGGACCCCATCACGCTGAACGCCCCGCGCATGCTCATCGGCGGGCTGGCGATGCTGGCCGTCACCCTGGCCACGGGGCGCCAGGCGGGGTACGCGCTGCTGACCCCGGAGCGCCTCTTTTTCCTCATGGCCAGTATGATCGTCGGCGGCGGGCTGGGTGATACCCTCTATGTGGGCAGCATGGCGCGCATCGGAGTCTGTCGCTCCTATCCCATCGCCAACGTCTATCCGGCGCTGACGCTGCTGTTCGGCGTGCTGTTCCTGCATGAGGCCGTGTCGGCGCCGGTGGTGGCAGGGCTGGCGCTGGCCCTCGGCGGTATCTATCTCGTGGGGCGTCCCAGCGAGGACCCGTTGGTAGTGGCGCCGACGGCGGCGCGCTCCACCGGCGTGACCATGGCGCTGTTGGCGGCCCTCTGCTGGGCGGGCTCTATGGTGCTGGTGGCGCCGGGGATCGAGGGGCTCGACACCATCATGGTGGCCTCGGTGCGCACCCCGGCCATGGCCCTCATCCTGTGGGGCGTGGTGGCGGTGCGCCGCACCTGGCCCCAGCTGGCGGCGCTGTCGCGCCGCGAATGGCTCATCATCACGGTGGGCGGGCTCATCGGCTGGGGGTTCGGGAGCGTCCTCTTTCTCCTCGCCGTCTCGCTGGCGGGGCCGACGCGCGCGGCCATCGTGACCTCCACGTCGCCCCTCTTTGCGTTGCCCTTGGGGGTCGCCTTTCTGCGCGAGCGGGTGAACCCGGGGATCCTGATGGGGACGGCGCTCACCGTGGCGGGCGTGATCCTGGTGGCGCAGAGCTGAGGCGCCGCGGGCTGCACAGCGTGCGGCCCCTACCGTTCGGGCATCGGGGGGGCGTGTGGCCGCGGGCCGGGCAGCGTCCGGCCCCTACCGCTCTGCTGTGGGATGCGCGCAGGGGCGGGTCGGACAGCGTCCGACCCCTACAAGGGATATGGGGATGCGGCGATGCGTGACCTGCTCCAGGCGTGGGGCATCGGCCACGTCGAGTCTATCTCCCCCACCCCTTCGGGCGGGGGCAAGACGTGGTTCGTCCGGGCGGCGGCCGCCGAGTACGTGCTGAAGGAGAGGGACCCGGCCGGCGCGGAGATGGAACGGCGCGCCTTGCAGGCGCTGTCTCGCACGCCGGTGCCCGTGGCGGTGCCCCTCACCACTGTATCGGGAGACCTGGGCGCCAAGGGCCGCGACGATGCCTACTACTGCCTCTACCCCCGGCTCGAGGGCAAGATCGTCACGGAGCACTATGCGGGGGATGCCGATGCGCGGGCGGAGCGGTTCGGTCGGGCGGTCGGCCTGCTGCATGCCTGCCTTCGAGAGTGTTCCGACGTCGCCGTGCCCCCGCGATCCGAGCTGATGGAGCGGATTGTGGAGGGCATCATCCCGCGCATTCGGGAGGGGGCGCCATCGGCCGAGGCCGATGTCATCGAGCGTCTCTGGCAGGACGCCGAGGCAGAGTTGGGGCCGCTCTACAGCGCGTTGCCGCAGCAGCTCATCCACCGCGACGCCCACACGGCGAACATGCTGTTCGTCGGCGAGCGCCTCACGGGCTGGCTCGATTTCGAGCTGGTGCGCCGGGGGCTGCGGGTCTTTGACATCTGCTACTGTGCCGGCAGCATGCTGGTGGAGGGGCTTGGCCATCCCGACAGGGAGCGCGCCTGGCCCGGCCTGTTTGGCGCCCTGGTACGAGGCTACGACGCGTTCTGCCCGCTGACGGCCGCCGAGAGGCGGGCGACCTACGGTGTTTTCGTGGCGATCGAGCTGTTGTTCGTCGCGTTCTTTATGGATCTCGGCAATGCCGATGCGGCGAGAGGGGGCGTTCGGACGCTACGCTGGATGGCGGCGCATCACGATGACCTGCTCGTGTAGGGCGAATCAAGGGAGGGACTCGACATGGCGGATGGCACGCGGCCCAATGTGATCGTCTTTTTCACCGATCAGCAGCGCTGGGACACGGTGGGATGCTACGGCAGCACTATGGGGTTGACGCCAAACCTCGACGCCATGGCGAACGAGGGGGTGCGCTTTGACCTGGCCTTTACCGCGCAACCGGTGTGCGGGCCGGCGCGCGCCTGCTTGCAGACGGGGCTCTATCCCACGGCGACGGGCTGCTTCCGCAACGGCATCCCGCTCCCCGACGACGCCGTCACCCTGGCGCACCAATTCGCGGGGGCGGGATACGAGACGGGCTATATCGGCAAGTGGCACCTGGGCGGCACGGGCGACATGCCGGTGCCGGAGGAGCGCCGGGGCGGCTACCGCGATCACTGGCTGGCGGCCGATCTCTTGGAGTTCACCTCATCGCCCTATGGCGGCGGCTACTATGACGCCGACAACCGCTTCGTCCCCTTTGAGGGGTACCGCGTGAACTCACAGACCGACCACGTGCTGGAGTACCTCCGCACGCGTCGGCGAAACGCCGGGGGGGACCGCCCCTTCTTCCTGTTCCTCTCGTACCTGGAGCCGCACCACCAGAACAACCTCAACCGCTACGTGGCCCCCCACGGCTATGCAGAGCGGTATGCCGGCTTCCCGCCCCCCCAGGACCTCGTGGGGCACGCGGGTGACTGGCAGGAGAACCTGCCCGACTATTGGGGGATCTGCGCCAACATCGACGAGAACCTGGGGCGGGTGCGCGCCGAGCTAGAGCGGCTCGGCATGGCCGAGAACACGGTCATCCTGTTCACCAGCGATCACGGCAGCCACTTTCGCACTCGCAACAACGAGTACAAGCGCTCCTGCCACGAGGCGGCCATCCGTATCCCCATGGTGGGGTGGGGGCCCGGCCTCAGCGGGGGTCGGGTGGTGGACGAACTCGTGAGTCTGGTGGACGTGCCCCCCACTCTGCTGGACGCCGCGGGCATCGCCGTGCCCGAAGCGTTCCATGGGCGCAGCCTCATGCCCCTGGCGCGCGGGGAGCGGATCGACTGGCGCCAGGACGTGTTCGTGCAGATCAGCGAGTCGCAGGTGGGACGCGCGGTGCGCACGCGCCGCTGGAAGTACGGCGTGGACGCGCCCGACCGCGACGGCTGGAACGACATCGACAGCCCGACCTACGTGGAGCAGTACCTGTACGATCTAGAGGCCGATCCCCACGAGCAAGTGAACCTGGTGGGGAGGCCCGATTACCGTCAGGTGGCCGACCAACTCGCCGAGTTGCTGGTGGCGCGCATGGTGGCCGTGGGCGAGCGGGCGCCCACTATTGCCCGCCGATAGCTTTGGGCGTAGAATACGAGAACTCGGCCACGCGTCGCCGGGCTTGCAGAGCCGCCTTGCACCACCCTTCGGATCGGTGGGCACAGGGCGGCTCGCGTCGTTTCGGGCGCCGCATGCGGAGGCGGCCGAGCCGCCGGGAGCACCTCCAGGAGGTGTCGCTTGTGTCCGGTGACGAAAGGGCCGATACGAGATACGGGGACCGTTGCTATGCGCGAGGCGTGCCGGTGCCCTCTCGTGATTTGAAACGCAGCTGCGATGAGACTATCATAAAAGGATGCGTTTGGCATCAGTGCCGGTCGGACGTCGCGACCTGTCGCGGCGTGGCCGCGGGCGTACCGATGGATGGCGGCCGGCGCCATCCAGGAGCGACATGGAATCCTACAATCAGCGAAACGATCGCCTCGAAGCGGTAGAGGAAGAGGGGCTGCGCGAGGTACTGGCCATCGAGCGCCAGGCACAGAGCATCCTGCGCGATGCCGAGGCCGAAGCGCAGCGCATCGTGACGAGCGCCCAGCAACGCGCCTCTGAACTGCGGGCATCCGCCGAGGCGGAGGCGCGCGAGCAGGCCGAGGAGACGCTTGCCCGGGCGACCGCCGAGATCGAGCGTGAGGCCGAGGCGTTGCGGGCCGAGGCCCACCAACGCGCCGACGCGTGGAGCCAGGGCGCCAGGGCGCGCTTCGATCGTGCCCTCGAGTATGTCCTGCGCCTGGTGACCCTGTCCGAGGCGGAATAGCCATGGCCATCGGGCTCGACGCCGTCCGCTACAGTGCCGCCAACGCCCGGGTCAAGGGGCTTGCGTCCCAGCTCCTGTCGGACGAGACCTGGCAGGCGCTCACGTCGGCGGAGGACCTGGGCATCGCGCTGAGCATCCTGCGCGGGACGGTATACGCCGATGTGGCGGCGGACGTCGAGGCGGGCGGCGCCATTACGCTCGAGGACCTGGAGCGCCGTCTCGACGCCAGGGCCGCCCAGAACGTGCGCCGCACCATGACGTTCGTGTCGGGGGCGCAGCGCGACCTGTTGCAGGTGTGGTGGCAGCATTTCGAGCTGGAGAACCTCAAGGCGCTCTTTCGCGGCTTTGACCAGGGGATGTCACCGGACGCCATTCGGCGCTTCCTGATCCCTATGGGGCAGACATCGCGCCTCCCCTGGGAGGTGCTGCTCCACATCCAGTCCGTTCCGGGGCTGGTGGATCGCCTCAGCGGCACCCACTATGGCCAGCCGCTGCGCAACGCGCTGCCGGCTTACAACCGGGAGCGGTCGCTGTTCGCCATCGAGATCGCCCTGGACATCCGGTACTACCGGGACCTGGCGGCGGCGATCAACGCCCTGGGCGGCGCCGATTTCGACGATGCGCGGCGCATCATTGGCACACGATTGGATATCCTGAACATTCTGTGGGCGTACCGCCACCGGGTATACTATAATCTGTCCGCCGAAGAGATCGTGAACTATACCCTGTGGCACACGTTCCGGACGGACACGAACCTGATCCGCGACATCGCCCTGGGCGCGCCCCCCGAGGACATCCTGGAGCGGGTGTGGGGACGGGGCAGCGTCGACCTGTCGCTCCTGGAGCGGGCGACGGACGAGGCGTCCATGGTGACGAACCTGGAGTCGACGCTGGAACGGTTCTGGTGGGGTCTGGCGCGCTTGGCCATGGGGGGCTATCCCTTCCGGCTGGGCGCATTGCTGGGCTACCTGGTACTGCAAGAGACCGAGATTGCAGACCTGGTGACGCTGTTGGAGGCCAAGGCAATGCGCTGGGACCGCGAGCGCGTGTGCCGGCACCTGGTACGGTGCGAGGAGTAGACGATGTTCGTTCCTGTGGAAATGTCCGAGGTCGACATCTTTGTATTCGAGAATGACGTCGAGGAGGTCGCACAGGCCGTGGCGGGCCTGGGCGTCATGCACCTGCTGGACGTGGGCTCGCTGGGCAAGTGGGCCGAGGGGGTGAGCACCGAGTGGACGGGGCGGGTGAGCGCCTACGTCACCCAGGAACGACGCGTCAGGGAACTCCTCGAGCAGCTCGACATCCCCGAGGAGCAGCTCTCCTGTGAGGGGCGGCTGAACCCGGCGGAGGACTATGCCGCGCTGGAGGAAGAGATCCAAGAGGTCGAGGCCGAGGTGCGCGACTTGCGCCGCAGCGAGGTCGAGGTACAGCGCGAGATCGAGCACTGGGAGTTGCTGGCCCGCTCCATGGAGATCCTGGAGCCGCTGTCGGTGAGCATCTCGGACCTGCGACAGCTCGAGCACCTCCACTTGGTGGCGGGTAGCATCCCGGCGGAGAACCTGGCGCGCCTGGAGGCGAGCCTGTTCCGCATTCCCTACAACATCATTCCGGTGTTTCGCTACCGCGGCCGAGTGGTGGTCTTCGCCTTCTGCGCCGAGGAGCACGCCGCCATCCTGGATCGGGCTCTGGAGAGCGCCTTCCTCGATCCCCTCTCGCTTCCGCAAGAGTTCGGTGGGACGGCGCAGGAGGTGCTCGCCCAGGTTACGGAGCGCGCTCGGAGTGCCCACGAAGAGGCCGACGCGCTGCAACGGCAGCGCCAGGAACTCGTGGATCGGCTGCGGCCGCGCCTCATGCCTATCCTGATGCGCATCCGGGGCGATCGTGCCATTGCCGACGCCATGTCGCACTTTGGGCACCGCGGCCGCGTCTATCTCATCGCGGGGTGGGTGCCGAAGGATCGCGTCGAGGAGCTGCGGCAACTCATCGAGGAGACCACCGAGGGGCGCGTGACCTTTGAGGAGAACCCGGTGACGCGCCCCGACGATCGCGCCAAGGTGCCGACACTGCTGCGGAACTCGAGCCTGTTCCGCCCCATCGAGTCGCTCGTCACCACCTATGGCACCCCCGGCTATCGCGAGATCGACCCTACCGCGCTCCTGGGGATTACCTTTGTCGTGATGTTCGGCAGCATGTTCGGCGACATGGGGCATGGGCTCGTGCTGGCGCTGATCGGGGTCGTCTTGGCCTACCATGTGGTTCCTGGCTTGGCGACCATGTCGGCGCTGGGTCACATCCTTATTGCCTGTGGAATCTCGTCAGCGGTGTTCGGCCTGCTCTACGGCAGTGTGTTCGGCCTCGAGGACATCATCCCGGCGCTATGGCTGAGGCCGATGAACGACATCCTCACGCTGCTCCTGGCCTCGGTGGGCTTTGGCGTGGTGGTGCTGAACATCGGATTCGCCGCTCGCCTTGCCACGGCGGCGCGCAGCGGACGGTTCCGTGAGGCGGTGTTCGACAAGAACGGCATCGTCGGGCTGCTGCTCTATTGGTCACTCCTCGGCGTGGTAGCGTTCGTGGCGCTGGGGGGCGGCGTGCCCGGGTGGCTGATCGCCGTCATCTTGCTGTTGGCGGTGGCCCTGTTCCTGGCTGAGCCGCTGACGAACCTGCTCATGCGACGCAGTCCCGTGATCCATGGCAGCGTGCCCGAGCTGGCGGTGCAGGCCTTCTTTGAGCTGTTCGAAGCGCTCATTAGCTATGCGAGCAACACCCTCTCGTACGTGCGGCTGGGGGCCTTTGCCGTGGCCCACGTGGGACTCACCATGGTCGTGTTCCTGCTGGCCGACATGCTGGGGGGCGGCCTCGCGGCCATCCTGGTCATCATCGTGGGCAACATCGCTATCATCGGCTTCGAGGGGTTGATCGTCGGGATCCAGACGCTGCGCCTGGAGTACTATGAACTGTTCGGCAAGTTCTTCAAGGGCGAGGGGATTCCGTTCAAGCCGCTCACACTGCCGGCCATGGAATGCTAGCCCCATCACCGCTACCTGATCGTGAATCGGAAAGGAGTTCCTCTCTATGAGCACGCTCATCGCGTTCGGCGTGGCGGCCCTGCTGGCTGCCGGCATCTTGCTCGTCCAGACGCTGCGCCGCACCCGCAACCCGCTGCTGGCGGTTCGTGCGGTCGTGGCGGGCCTGCTGAGCCTGAACGGCCTTGCCCTCCTCGCCTCCCTGGCGGTGGCGGCGGTGGCGCTGGCTAGCCCGGCTCCCGTCCTGGCGCAGGAAGCGCAACCGGCCGCCCCGGGCGCCGACGGCGCCCTCGGTGCGGCGCTGGCCACGGGCCTGGCTTGCATCGGCGCCGGCATCGCCGTGGGAATCGCGGGGGCGGCCGCCATCGGCGGCATCACCGAGAAACCCGAAATCCTGGGCCGCACGCTCATCTTTGTGGGCTTGGCCGAGGGAATCGCCATCTATGGCTTGATCATCTCGTTCCTCATCCTCAACCGGTAGGGACGAGCGCAGGGCGATAGGACGCAGGTATGCGCATCTATGTCATCGGTAATCAGGACGCCGTGCTCGGCTTTGCCCTGGTCGGCGTCGACGGTCGCATCGTCTCCGATGCCCAGGAGGTCCGGGAGGCGCTGGACGCCTCGCTGGCCGATCGGTCCATCGGGCTGCTCCTCGTCACTTCTGACGCGGCGGAGCAGGCCCGCGAGCGCGTCGACGCCCTCAAGGTGAACAGCCTCGAGCCGCTGGTGGTCGAGATCCCGGGGCAGACGGACGAGCAGCCCCCCTCTTTGAAAGATCTCGTGCAGCGCGCCGTAGGAATCAGCCTGGGAGGCAGTTGATGGCCACCATCATTGGCAGTGGGTTGGAGGGCTATCTGCATCGACAGGCGCGCAAGCGCGCGCTGAACCTCATCGCGGAAGCCAAGGAGGAGGCGCGCCGCACGCTCGAGCGCGCGACTGCCGAGACCGAGGCGCTGCGCCTGCGCATGCGCGCCGAGACGGAGCGCGCCATCGAGGAGGAACGGCGGCGCGCCGTGGCGCAGGCTCGCCTCCAGGCCAAGCTCCTGGTGACGAGCCGCGTCGAGGAGATCCTCACCGAGCTATGGGACAGGGCTGCCGATGAGTTGCAGCGCGCCGCCGAGGGTGAGCCCGAGGAGCGGCTAGAGTTGGTCGCCCGCCTGACGCTGGATGCCGCCGAGCAGCTGGGCGGGGGGACGCTGGAACTGGCCGTGAACGCCGCGGATCGCCCGCTCCTCACGCGCGAGTACCTGCAGACACTCGCCACGCGCCTGCCCCAGGGCATCGACTCGGCTCAGCTGCTGCTCTCGGAGGAGGAGGCCCCCATCTGGGGCGGCGTGATCGTCTACCGCCAGGATGCGAACCAACTCGTCGATAACTCGCTCGATCAGCGCCTGGACCTCGTCCGGCGCACCATGCGCGACGAGGTGTCGCGTCTGCTGTCGTCGAACGGGGCGCCGCGTGACGGCGCGCACTAGGGCGCGCGGCGTATGCATATGCTCGGAGAAAGTATCACCGTGAACATTATGGGTAGGGTAACTTGGGTGAGTGGCCCGGTGGTGCGCGCAGAGATCACGGGCCACACCCAGATGATGGAGCAGGTGACCGTCAGCGATTACCACCTCGTAGGCGAGGTCATCGGCCTCCGCCGTGACATCGCCACTATCCAGGTATACGAGGACACCTCCGGTATCGAGCCTGGCGCCCCCGTTTACGGCACTGGCGCGCCCCTCAGCGTCGAGTTGGGGCCCGGCCTCATCGGCAACATCTTTGACGGCATCCAGCGCCCGCTGGAGACGCTGGCGCAGCTGTCGGGCAGCTACATCGAGCGTGGCGTGACCACCGCGCCGCTCGATCGCGAGCGCCGCTGGGCCTTTGAGCCCGCGGCCGCCGTGGGCGACCGCGTTTCCGGGGGCACCATCCTGGGCACCGTGCCCGAGACGCCCCTGGTGACTCATCGCGTCATGGCGCCCCCCGGCGTGAGCGGCACCCTCAGCTGGCTGGCGCCGGCGGGCGAGTACGTGCTGGCGGATCCCGTGGCCCGCATCACTAGCGGGCGCGACGAGGTCGAGATCACCATGGTGCAGCGGTGGCCGGTGCGCGTGCAGCGGCCGTCGGCGCGGCGCCTGAGCCCGACCACGCCGCTCATCACGGGCCAGCGCGTGATCGATGCGCTCTTTCCCATCGCCAAGGGGGGAACGGCCACCGTGCCCGGCGGGTTCGGCGCCGGCAAGACGGTGCTACAGCACGCCCTGGCCAAGTGGTCGGACGCCGATATCGTCATCTATATCGGGTGCGGCGAGCGCGGGAACGAGATGACCGACGTACTCCTCGAGTTCCCCAGGCTGCAGGACCCCAAGACGGGGCGTTCGCTGATGGAGCGCACCATCCTCATCGCCAACACCTCGAACATGCCGGTGGCGGCCCGCGAGGCGAGCATCTATACGGGGATCACGCTGGCCGAGTACTATCGCGACATGGGCTATCACGTGGCCCTCATGGCCGATTCCACCTCGCGCTGGGCCGAGGCGCTGCGCGAGATCTCGGGCCGTCTGGAAGAGATGCCGGCGGAGGAGGGGTTCCCCGCCTACCTGCCATCGCGGCTGGCCTCGTTCTATGAGCGCGCCGGCCGTATGACCACCCTGAGCGGTAGCGAGGGCTCTATCACCGTGGTGGGGGCGGTGTCGCCGCCCAGCGCCGACTTTTCCGAGCCGGTGACGCAACACACGCGGCGCTTCATCCGCGTCTTCTGGGCGCTGGACAAGTCGCTGGCGGCCGCGCGACACTTTCCGTCGGTGAGCTGGCTCGACAGCTATAGCGGGTACGTGGATGACGTTGAGGCGTGGTGGGTGGCCAATGTCGATCCGTCGTGGGCCGACCTGCGCGGCGAGGTGATGGCCATCCTGCAGCAGGAATCCCAGCTCCAGGAGATCGTCCGTCTGGTAGGGCCCGACACGCTCCCCGACGCCCAGCGCTTTGTGCTCTTGGTGGCGCGCTTTATCAAGGAGGCGTTCCTGCAGCAGAACGCCATGGACCCGGTGGACGCCTACACGCCCCCAGAGAAGCAGATGGCGCTGCTGCACGTACTAATGCACCTGTTCCATCGCGGCAACCAAATCATCGCGCGGGGGGCGCCGGTGGGGCGCATCCAGAACGAGGTGACGGTGTGGCCGCGGCTCGTGCGCGCCAAGGCCGAGGTGCCCAACGACGATCTGAGCGCCCTCGACCGGTTGCGGGAGCAGATGGACGAGGAACTGGGCCGCATCGAGAGGGATTACATCGAATGAGCGAGACATTACTACGGTCCGCCGAGACGCCGGCCCGCGAATCGGCGCGCCGCCGCCTGATCACCAAGCAGTACCGCGGGCTGAGCGAGGTATACGGCCCCATCATCGTTGTCGAGGGGACCACTGACGTGGGCTACGACGAGGCGGTGGAGGTGCTGCTGCCGAGCGGTGAGCTGCGACGCGGCCACGTGCTGGAGGTGGGGCGGCAGGGCGCCGTCATCGAGGTGTGGTCGGGCACCGCGGGGATCGAGATGGCTTCGACGCGGGTGCGGTTCGCGGGGCGGCCCCTCACGATGCCGGTGAGCGTCGACATGCTGGGGCGCGTGTTCAACGGCCTCGGCGAACCGATCGACGACATCGCGCCGCCCATCGCCGAGGCGACGGGCGACATCAACGGGGCGCCCATCAACCCGACGCGTCGCGCCTACCCGCGCGACCTCATCGTGACGGGCGTCTCCGCCATCGACGGCATGAACACGCTGATCCGCGGGCAAAAGCTGCCCATCTTTTCCGGGAGCGGCATGTCCCACAACCAGCTGGCCGCCCAGATCGCGCGGCAGGCGTCGCTACGCGAGTCGGGCGCCGAGTTCGCCGTCGTGTTCGCCGCCATGGGCGTCAAGCACGATGACGCCGAGTTCTTTCGGCGGAGCTTTGAGGAGAGCGGCTCCTTGAGCATCACCGCCATGTTCCTGAACCTGGCGGACGACCCGCCCATGGAGCGCATCATCGCGCCGCGGGCGGCGCTGACGCTGGCCGAGTTCCTGGCGTTCGAGCGCGGCATGCACGTGCTGGTGATCCTCACGGACATGACGAACTATGGCGAGGCGCTGCGCGAGCTGGCCAGCCAGCGCGGTGAGGTGCCCAGCCGCAAGGGCTACCCCGGGTACCTGTACAGCGACCTGGCGTCGATCTATGAGCGCACGGGCATCCTGCGCGACACGCCGGGATCGATCACCCAGGTGCCCATCCTGTCGATGCCCAACGATGACATCAGCCATCCCCTCCCCGACCTGACGGGGTACATCACCGAGGGGCAGATCGTGCTGAGTCGCGAGTTGTTCCGCGGCGGCGTTTACCCCCCGGTCAACGTGCTCCCCTCTCTGTCGCGGCTGATGAAGGACGGGATCGGCGAGGGGCAGACCCGCGACGACCATCCCGCCGTGTCGAACCAGCTCTATGCCGCCTACGCCCACGTCCAAGAGATCCGCTCCCTCTCGGCCGTGATCGGCGAGGAGGAACTCTCGGAGGTGGACAAGCAGTACGTCGCCTTTGGCGAGGCGTTCGAGCGGCGTTTCGTGCAGCAGGGGCCCGCTGAGGCGCGCACTATCGAGGAGACGCTCGATCGCGGTTGGGAGGTGCTCAGCCTGCTGCCGCGCGAGGAGTTGACGCGCATCAGCGAAGAGATGATCGACGCGCACTATCGCCCCGCGGCACCGGTCCCACCGCGCCTCGAGGTGCCGGCGGTGGATACCTCCCTGGGGATGGGCGCCGATCGCCTGCGGGGCCGCCCCGGCGGCGAGGAATTGAGCGACGTCGTGGACGAAGCGTTTGCCGCCCGCCGCTCGGGCGCGCGCTAGGTAGGGGCCCACCATGCCACGATCCAGACTCTCGCCGACGCGCAGTAACCTGGTGATCATTCGTCAGCGGCTGCGCCTGGCTACCGAGGGGCACAACCTGCTCGAGAAAAAGCGCGACGTGCTGATCATGGAGATCCTGCGCATGATCGACGACGCGGAGCGTGTGCAGCGCCAGGTGGCCGAGCGCCTCGCGCGGGGATACGCCATGATGGAGCGCGCCCGCGTGATGATGGGCACCGAGCGCGTGCGCCGCTTTGCGCTGTCGCACCCCTCGGGTCTCGACGTGCGCATCACGCCGCGCAGCGTCATGGGGGTGGTAGTACCCTCGGTGCACGCCCAGGTGCCCGAGAGCCACCTCTCCTACGGCTTTGGCGACACCAGCGTCACGCTGGACCAGGCGCAGCGCGAGTGGGCGGGGGTCCTCGCCCTCATGGGCGAACTCGCCGAAAAGGTCACCACCGTGTGGCGCCTGGCGCTTGAGCTGCGCCGCACGCAGCGCCGGGTGAACGCCCTGGAGACGATCTTTATCCCCTCGTACCTCGAGACCCTGGCGTACATCGAGGAGACGCTCGAGGAGAAGGATCGCGAGGAGCTGTTCCGCACCAAGCGCGCCAAGGCGATGCACCCCGAGGAGCGGCAGGTCTAGCCCTCGGCCACGGCGCCGTGCCTCTGGCGGCGCTTTTCCCTATAATAGCAGGCGCGACCATGGAGGTCGCCGCGCGGCGCCCGGCCGCCGACTGTTCAAGGAGCACCACCGGAGGGAGGCATGTCCACGCGCCCCAGGAAGCCACTCCTGTTCGACAGCTCCGAGGAACTCTACGAGCGCGTCCTCGAGGCGATCCTGCCGGCCTCGGCGCTGCTCGGATTGGCGGCCAGCGTCCTCGTCGAGATCATGCACTGGTCGCTGGGCGCCGGCGTCTTTGCGCTGCTGCTCACCCTCACCTCCCTCTGCTTGTGGTTCCTGCGCCCCCTCCACCGCGTCGTGACCCGTTGGGCCGTCGTCATCGGCTACACGGGCCTCGCGCTGCTCGGGCTGCGCCTGCTGGCCGTCCCCGCCGCCGCCTGCCTCCTCCCCGTCCCCATCGGCCTCGCCAGCCTGCTCCTCTCCGTGAGCCACGGCTTCGGTCTGGCCGCGGCCATGAGCCTGTTGCTGCTGGCCGGGGGAGGCCCACTGGGCGTGTCGGATCCGCTGGATCGTGTGCTGGCGGTGATTGGCGTGTGGGCGGTGCAGGGCCTCATCTGGGCGACCATAGCCTACGCCGTGCAGGTCTATCGCTGGTGGCTGGGGAGCTATGAGCCGATGCGCCAACTCCTGGAGGAGGCGCGCTCTCAGCGCGTCGACCTCAAGGAGACGCAGGCCGACCTGGAGCTGGCCAACCGCGAATTGGCGCGGCTCTCCGAGCGCCTGGCCACGCTGCGAACCGCCGCCGAGGAATCGCGGCGGGCCAAAGAAGAGTTCGTGGCCAACGTAAGCCACGAGCTTCGCACGCCGCTGAACATGATCCTCGGCTTCAGCGAGATGATCTTGAAGGCGCCGCGCGTCTACGGCGGCGCCCTGCCGCCCAAGCTGCTGGCCGATATCGAGGTCATCCAGAGTTCGAGCCGCCACCTGGCGAGCCTCGTCGACGACGTCCTCGACCTGAGCCAGGTGGACGCCGGGCGCATGGCGGTCACGCAGCAGTGGACGGCGCCCGGCGACATCGTCGAGGCGGCGGCCGCCGCGGTTCGGCCGCTCTTTGCCTCCAAGAACCTCTGCCTCGAGATCGATGCTCCGGACGATCTGCCCCCCCTGTACTGCGACCAGGTGCGTATCCGGCAGGTGCTGCTCAACCTGCTGAGCAATGCGGGGCGCTACACGGAAGGGGGTGGCGCCCGGGTGCGGCTCCGCCGGGAGGGCGACGACCTCGTGTTCAGTGTCTCTGACACGGGCCCGGGCATCCCGCACGAGGCGCGGGGGCGCATCTTTGAGCCCTTTTCGCAGGTCGATGGCAGCATACGGCGTCGCTTTGGCGGCAGCGGCCTGGGGCTGGCCATCAGCAAGCGCTTCGTCGAGTTGCATGGCGGCAAGATCTGGTACGAGTCGGAGGAGGGCAGGGGCACCACCTTCCACTTTAGCCTGCCCATCCACGAGCCGCCCGCCGCCGGCCCCGCCTCGGTCTCGCGGTGGTTCGGGCCGTACCACGAGTACACGCCGCGCACCGAGCCCTCCA
Organism: Anaerolineae bacterium; assembly: GCA_040768165.1. Lineage (GTDB taxonomy): Bacteria > Chloroflexota > Anaerolineae > UBA1429 > UBA1429 > DUUT01. The sequence goes on along the minus strand of JAXGNH010000025.1, from coordinate 28,944 downwards.
AGGCGCCGCCCCCGCGGCTGGCCCCGCGCTACGTCGTGCTGGAGGCGGGCGACACGCTCACCCGCCTCCTTGGCCGCTACCACGAGGGAGCCGAGGTGGTGGCCGTGCCGAGCTTGGAGGCCGCCGTGGACGAGGTGAGCCGTCTGCCGGCCCAGGCACTCATCATCAACGCGCCGGACGCGCAGGACGCATCTCACCGGCCGCACGCAGGGGGCAACGACGCGCTCTCGGCGCTGCCCTATGGCACGCCGGTGGTGATGTGTTGGGTGCCGGGACGCCAGGACGCCGCCGAGCAGCTGGGGCTGGTGCAATACCTCCTCAAGCCGGCCAGCCACGAGGCGCTGCTGGCCACCCTCGACAGCCTCCCGCGGCCGATCGAGACCATCCTCGTGACGGACGACGAGCCCGAGGCCCTCCAGCTCTACGGGCGGATGCTGGCGGTGGCGGGGCGGGGGTATCGCGTGCTGCGGGCGCCCACGGGTGAGCGCGCCCTGGCACTGCTGCGCGAGCGCCGACCCGACGTGCTGCTTCTCGACCTCGTCATGCCGGGGATCGACGGTTACGAGGTGCTGCACGCCAAGAGCCGCGACCCGCGCATCCGCGATATCCCGGTGGTGGCCATCACGGCCCGGGATCCGACGCAGGCGCCCGTCGCCAGCGACTTTTTGACCGTGCTGCGCAGCGGGGGGTTCAGCCTTCAGGAGTTGCTGAGCGCCATCACCACCATCAGCGCGACGCTCGCTCCGCCAGATAGGCTCGATCCAGCGCCTCGAGAAACGCCTCGCGGCTGACCGGCTTGCGCAAAAAGCCGGCGGCCCCGAGCGAGAGGGCCAGGTCCTCCTCGACGAGGATGGTACAGACGACCACGGGGATGTGGCTGGTGAGGGGATGCTGGCGCAGCCGCCCGAGCACTTCCCAGCCGTCGATCTCGGGCATCATCACATCCAGCACGATGGCGCGCGGTGTGGTCTCCCGGGTCAAGATAAGCCCCTCGGCCAGCGTGGTGGCGGGCATGATGCGATAGCGCGTGTTCGAGGCGTAACGCTGGAGCAGGCGCAACGTGTTGGCGTTATCGTCGATCACGAGTACCGGCGTCTGCTCGCTGGCGGGCAGGGTGGCGGTGACCGCTAGAGCGTCCCCTTGGACGTGGACCGTCACACCACCGCCGCAGGTGTCGGCCAGCCGCGAGGCCATCTCGAGGCTGGCGGCGATCGCCTCGTCGCTCTCCGCGCTCTTGGCGTCGTCGGCCCGCGGCGCTCGCACGCACACGGCGACCTGCCACTCCAGGGCCCGCGCGTCGACGTGCACGCACTGCCCCGGCGCCTGGCGGATGGCGGCGCCCAACAGGCTGAGGAGGATCTGACGCAGGGCTACAGGGTGAACCGCCAGGGGTAACAGGTCCGAGGGGATGGAGGGGTCGACCGTGACGCCGTGCTGTCCGGCCATGGGTTCTACGAGTTCGAGGACGCACGAGAGGATCGGCTCCAGATGGACCGCTTCGCCCGCATCCGCCTCCGCCAGCCAGGCCAGCTCGTCCCCGAAAGCCGTCGGTTCGTCCGGGCCTGGGGTTTCGGCGCCATCGTCCGCGGGCGAGCGCACGTGCTGTTGGAGGCCCTCGGCCAACACCTGCAGGGCCTGGCCCTCCAACCGCCCGAGGTGGCGCACGCTTACGCCGAGCTGATCCGCCACCTCCAGTTGGCTCGAGCGCTGCACATAGCGGTACAACAGGATCTCGTACACCCGCCAGATCTGGGTGTCGGCGGGGACGCCGGCCTCCGGTTGCAGCGCGCGGATGGCCCGCACCAGCGTCTGACGCAACTGCGACACAGGCTCTGCCGACGCGCTCAAGCCGAGGCGTGGGATCAGCGGGCTCTGGCGCAGCGCCACGGGATCGTAGAGGTGCTTCAGGGCAAAGCGGAGCGAGGGGACAAGATCATCCGGAGAAGGCATATCCTGTCCTGTTCTTGTCGTGTCCATGTCCTGAATTTGGCAAAGGGCGGCGACTGTGGCTGCTAGTATAGGGGTATCCACAGCCGCGAGCAAGTGGCCGCGGAGTCGGCAACCCAGGATTTCCAGCACCTCCCCCTTGGGCCCGCTCCCGGAGGGCCAACGATTCCCCAGGCCTTGGCCAGAGATGGCGCCATTTGCCGCTCATGCGATACGAGGAGAATGTCTATGCGGTGATCGCCCAATCGGCTGGAACGATGACTGCCCATGGACCGGATCCGACGTAGTTGCCCAGGAGGATGAGCACGCATGGAGAAGCAACTGACCCGCCGCGCTTTTCTCACCGCATGTGGCGCCAGCCTTGCCGCCACCTCTCTCGCCGCCTGCGCTCCCAAGGTCGTCGAGGTGACGACCGTCGTGGAGAAGGAGGTGGAAAAGGTCGTCAAAGAGACTGTCGTCGTCGAGAAGGAAGTGGAAAAGATCGTCGAGCAGACGGTCGAGGTCGTCAAGCCCGCCGACCAGCCCACGGGCAAGCTAAGCTTCTGGGGGCACGACCAGCACCCCATCGACCTGGCCGCCGAGGGCTTTACGGCCAAGTATCCCGAGATCGAGTGGGAATCGCCCCACCCGGCCGACCGCGGGCCGCTCATCACGGCCGCCATGGCGGCCGGCAGCGGCTGCCCGGACCTGTATTGGGCCGAGGCCACCGAGGCCCAGGACTGGGGCTGCAATGATCTGCTCACCGACCTCACCGAGGAACTCTTGCCCGTCAGGGACGACTATCACCCGCTCAAGATAAACGAAACGTTCATCGCCAAGACGGGCAAGCACATCGGCTGGCCCGGCGATATCAGCGTCAGTGGCTGGTACTATCGCTACGACAAGCTCGAGGAGCTGGGCTACGGTGACATCGATTTCGAGACGCTGACCTACGATGACTTTTGCCTGATGGCGTCCGAGATCGCCAAGCAGGGGTACTATACCTTCTGCTTCCCGGCGGACGGTTGGTCGGCGCTGTTCGAGTACACGCTGCACCAGCTGGGCGGGACGACGGTGAGCCAGGATGGGCAGACGATCACCGCCGGCGACGAGAAGGGCATCCAGGCGATGTCCATCGTCAAGCAGCTCTGGGACTCGGGCGGCGGTCTGGATGTGGAGTGGTGGAGCGCCCCCTACTGGGCCTCGGTGCAAGAGGGGGAACTCATCGGCGACTTTGCCGCAGCGTGGGCCAAGGGCTTTTGGGAGGCCCAGCTCAAGACGCCCGAGCAGAGCGCGGGCTACTGGCGCATCGCCAAGTTCCCCACCGGCCCCGGCATCAAGTACCGCACCGGCGTGTGGGGCGGCGCGCAGCTCGTTTCGCCCAAGTGCGCCGAGAACCGCGACAACGCCATCCTCTTTATGAAGTACGCCCTGGGCACCCTCGAGGGCACGGCCCTGTGCGGCGGCTGGGGCATCGTCCCCTCGTACCGTCCTTACCTCTCCTCGAGCCTCTTTACGGCCGGTCGCTCGCACATCTTTGGCGACTGGGCGTTCAACGAGTTCTGGGCCGAGCAGGAGACGGAACTCTCGCTCGAGTTCTTCCGCCCGGCGGGTTGGGGCGCGGTGGACGCCGTCATCGGCAAGGAGATGCCGCCGATCCTGGAGGGCGAGCTGTCCGTCGAGGAGGGAATGGCGCGCATCGTCGAGATTGCCGCAGCGGATTTCGATCGCACCAAGTGCCAGTAGCGCCAAGGCGTGGATGGTAGCGTGCACACATGGCCACCGAGGTCCAGACGGGCCTCGGTGGCCGGTTACCCATCCCATTGCAGGCCACGGAGGCTGTTATGTCGCAAGTCACGGTTGCCCATCGCCCACCTCTCGTCAGGCCCGCCAAGCCGCTCTGGAAGCAGGTGCTCGCGCACTGGATGGACTATCTGTTCGTGGCGCCGTTCTTTGTCACGTTCCTCGTGTTCAGCGTCTACCCGCTGGGGTGGGCGCTCCAGCTGAGCTTTAGCCAATGGCGCGGCTTTGGCCCCATGGAGTTCGTCGGGCTGGAAAACTACCGGGTCATGTTCAAGGACCCGTACATCGTACAGTCGCTGGTCAACACGCTGCAGTTCGCCTACATCTTGTTGCCCACCGGCATCTTTATCTCCATCCTCTTTGCCGTCATCCTGAACATCCGCGACCTAAAGGGGCGCGGCATCTTTCGCACCATCTATTTCCTGCCGTTCGTCACCTCGACGGTCATCGTGTCCATCGTGTTCACCCAGCTGTTCGATGACCACATGGGGTGGGTGAACCAGGGGCTGGAGGCGATCGGGCTGGAGCCGGTGCGCTGGCTGCGACGCTCGCCGTGGGCGGCCAAGACGGTGATCATCCTGCTCACCCACTGGGGCGGCATCGGCTACAACGTGCTCCTCTTCCTGGGGGGGCTGCAGGGGATCGAGCCCGAGATCTATGAGGCGGCCAAGATCGACGGCGCCAACGAGTGGCACACCTTTTGGCGGGTGACGCTGCCCCTGCTCCGGCCGATCATCTTTTTCCTAACCGTCGTCGCCACCATCGGCCTGATGAACATGTTCAACCAGCCGTACATGCTCACCGAGGGTGGACCACGAGGCCATACCACTACGCTGATGTTGCGCCTCTTTGAGGTGGGCATCCGCAACCAGCGCTACGGCGACGCCTCGGCCTTTGGATTCATGATCGGCATCCTGGTCATCGCCATCTCGGCGATCCAGATTCGCCTGCAGCGCAGTTGGATGGGCTAGGGGGCACCATGGCAATCGAAGCAGGGGCTCAACGACAGCGGCAGTGGAGTCTGGTCATCCCGCGCGTGATCGGACGCTTTTTCCTCTATGTGCTGCTGGTCATCTTTGCGGTCATCTTTTTGTTCCCGTTCTACTCCATGTTCGTCGGTTCGTTCATGCAAGACTCGGACCTCTTTAGCCGTAGCCCGAACCTGTGGCCAAGGAAGGGCTTTGATCCCTCGTCCTACCGCCAGCTCATGGCGGAGCTGAATTTCGGGCGCCCGCTGTTGAACAGCTTTACCATCTCTGCGGTTCGCACCATCGGGACCCTGTTCTTCAGCGCGCTGGCCGGGTTCGCCTTTGCCAAGCGCCAGTTCCCGGGGCGTGACAAGCTGTTCTTTATGATGCTCGCTACCTGGATGATCCCCACTCAGAGCACCCTCATCCCCTGGTACCTGCTGATGGTGCAAAAGCTGGGCTGGGGCAACACCTTTCTCCCCTTCTGGATCCCGGCGTGGGCCTCGGCGTTCGGCATCTTTTTGATGCGCCAGTTCATCGCGGCGTCGATCCCCGACGAGATGCTGGAGGCGGCCACTATCGACGGCGCCTCGCTCTTTGGCATCTTTGTGCGCATCGTGTTGCCTGTGGTCACGCCCGGCCTCTCGGTGCTGGCGATCCTCACCTTTGTGAACTCGTTCAACGAGTTCCTGGGGCCACTCCTCATCCTCTCGGACCCGAAAAAGATCACCGCGCCGCTGGCGCTGGCCAATTTCCGCGCCACGCAGATCACGGCGCCCCGCTACTCGCTCATGTTCGCGGGAAGCACGCTGGCGACGCTGCCGCTGCTCATCGTGTTCTTTAGCTTTCAGCGACAGCTGATCTCGGGGATCATGTCGGGCGCCATCAAGGGCGGCGCCTGAGGCGATCTGTTCTGCCATCCATGCGCGGGGCGAGCACACGCTCGCCCCGCGCGTTGGCGTCGTACCGCCCCACATCCGCTCCGGCTCGCCTGCCGACAGTGGGACGCTTCCCTTCCATCCCCCCGCCTGCTATACTCCCCTCACGTCTCCATACCACTGCGAGGTAAGCGCCATGTCATGGACATCGCCGTTCTCTCTGCCCGGGTACTGGTACAAGGGCAACCTGCACTGCCACACGACCCAGTCCGACGGGCTGGCCACCCCTGAGGAGTCGGTGCGCTGGTACCAGGAGCGGGGGTACGATTTCATCGCCATCACCGACCACTGGGTGCTGACGCGCGGGTGCCCGGAGCCCGACGGCGCGCGGGACGGCACCTTTGTCACCATCACCGGCGCCGAGCTGCACGGAAAGGGCTACCACCTGTTGGCGCTCGGGCTGTCGGCGCTGCCGGACGAGGCGCTGGCCGATTCGCCCTGCGAGATCGCCGCGGCGGTGCGCGCCTCGGGCGGCCTGGCCTATGCCGCCCACCCCTATTGGACGGGGCAGAGTTCCGCCGACGTGGGGGCGATGACGGGCATCGACGGCGTGGAGGTGTTCAACGCCGTCTGCGAAAAGATGGACGGCCTGGGCCATGCACGCGTGCACTGGGACGACCTGCTCAGCCAAGGGCGGCGCCTCACCGGCCTGTCGGTGGACGACACGCACTGGAAGCATGGCTCCCACGGGACGGGGTACGTGATGGTGCGGGCGGCCACGCTGACCGAGGCGGCCATCCTGGAGGCGATCGCGGCGGGCCATTTCTACGCCAGCACCGGCCCCACCATCCAGGACCTACGGATCGTGGCGCTGCCCGACGGCCGTCGGGCGCTCAAGGTGTGCTGCAGCCCCTGCGCGACGATTACCTTCTACGCCAAGGGGCCGGCAGGTCGGCGGTTCACGGCGCCCGCCGGCGAGGCGCTCCACTCCGCCCTCTTGCCGCTGCGCAGCGAGCAGGTGTTCGCGCGCGTCGAGTGCCAGGACCACGCGGGCCGCATCGCCTGGAGCAACGCTGTGATGCTCGAGGACGTGCCCGGGATCGACTAGGATTGGTGAGTAGAGGCAGGAGGCTGAGATGACGCGTAGAAATCGCACCTGGATGATCGTGGCCGTGGCGCTCGTGCTGCTCGTGTGCTGTGGCGGCGCGATGCTGGTCGGCTTGTTGGCCCTCGGCTCGGCCGTGTCGGGCGGCGGCCTGACCGGTCTGGGCGGCACCGTCGCTGTGATCCCGGTGCGCGGTGTTATCACCAGCGGCGGCGGCGACGGATTCGCCACCGACGCCATCGCTTACTCTGAGCGCATCATCGCCGACCTCGAGGCCGCCGAGGCCGACCCGAGCATCCGGGCCATCGTCCTGGAGGTGAACAGCCCGGGCGGCGGCGTGACGCCCAGCGCCCAGATCTATCGTGCACTGCGCGAGGTGACCAAGCCGGTGGTCACCAGCATGGGAGAGGTAGCGGCATCGGGCGGGTACTATATCGCCTGCGCCACTCAGCGCATCGTGGTGCTGCCCGAAACGCTGACCGGCAGCATCGGCGTGCGTTGGGAGTTCACCAACGCCGAGGAGTTGCTCGACACGCTCGGCGTCGAGGTGGATGTCATCAAGAGCGGCCCCCACAAGGACACGGGCGCCCTGCACCGCGGCCTGACGGAGGAGGAGCGCGCCATCTACCAGGAGATCGTGGACGAGGCCTACGGCGATTTCGTGACCGTGGTGGCCGAGGGGCGCGACCTGCCCGTCGAACGCGTGCGCGAACTGGCCGATGGGCGGGTGTACACCGGTCGGCAGGCGCTCGAGCTGGGGTTGGCCGACATCGAGGGCGACCTGGACACGGCCATCGAGGCGGCCGCCGAGCTGGCCGGCATCGAGGGGGAACCGAACATCCGCCGCTTCGAGAGGCCGATGAACCCCTTCCTATCGCTGTGGGGCGTCGCCGCACGCCTCGGCCGCCCCACCGAGGTGGTGCTTCTCGAGGAGTTGATGGGGAGCCGGACGCCGCGGTTGATGTACCTGTACGCGGTGCCGTGAGGCGGGGCGGTTGTGTGTTTTGGGTTGTGGGTTCTGTGATGTAGGTTGCAGGTGACAGGGTTGCAGGTCACAGGATGATGGGCGCGCCGTGCCGGCGGCCGCGCTGCCACGCGCCTCCCCTTCGATTGCTTGGTGTCTTTGGTGCCCTTGGAGCCTTGGTGGTGAACACCCCTCACTCAAGGGTACACCACCTCATAGATGCGGACGGGGCCGTGGGTATAGAGGGCGCGGTAGTGCGAGCTGGGGTCCAGGTCGCGGGGAAGTAGGTGGCCGCCGCGAGCCCCCACGTACACGTGGGTGACTCCCGCCTCCTGCAGGCGCGCGAGCAGCGCCGGATCGTCCACCGACTCGGCCTCCTCCACGGCGACCGCCAGAGCGTTCAGCCCCTCGAAATAGTCCATCCCCCCCATGAGGTAGAGGAGCGAAGGCAGCGTGGTGCGCCGGTCGGCCACCACGTTCAGCCACCAGCCGGCGTCGGTGCCGTAGCGCATCGGCGCCTGCCAGACGCCGGTGTTCACGACAAAGAGGGCGTCGGGTGGGGTGTGTTCCCGCGCCCATGCCAGTCCGTCCAGGTCCTCCTCGGCGGCCAGCACCGTCACCGGGTTGACGATATCGACCATGTGCCAGCTTCCCACGCCCGCCAGAGCCACCACGGCGGCCAGCAGCAGGGCGGACACGGCCTGTCCTCCCACCCGCCCGACGCGCGGCAGGCGCGCCCGCGCCAGGAGACGTCCTACGTCTCCCACCAGCCAGCCGCACAGGGCGCCCACCGGCAGCCAGAAGGCGATAACGACCGACGAGTTCGTGATGAGCCAGGTGTCGGCCAATCCCAGCAGGCTGGGGTTGGCGATCAGCAGGCATAGCCCCACCCATGCCGCGGTTACCACCGCCTCCCCCCGTCGGCGCGCCAGGCCCCAGAGCGCCCCGACAGCCGCCAGGTAGAGGAGTGGGCGCGTCCACCCCACGTTGAGCAGCGCGCTAGGGAAGCCGTTGCCGCCGTCACCTGCCGACCACCCCCCATAGGTGGTCGCGAAGCCCGGCGCCACCCGCGCCAGGAACCCCACCACCCACGGCAGCGCCACGAGCAGCGCCAACGCGCCGCACAGCGCCCCCCGCCCAGCGATGCGCGCTAACACCCCCATCCCTCCCTCTCCCCGTACTCGGGGAGAGGGTTGGGTAGAGGGGCCGCCTGCCCCCTCTCCCGGTACCCGGAAAGACTCCCAGTGCTCTGGGGCGAGAGCTGGGGGTGAGGGGTCTCCTCTCGCACGCCACAGCAGCAGCACGCCCTGCGGCACCGCCCAGACGGCATAGAACACCAGCACGCGGTAATGCGTCAGCACCAGGCCGGCAATGAGCAGAGACGCGAGGAGCAGGACCGAGCCGCCGGCGCCGAGGCGCCACAAGGCTCGCCGCGCGCCCGTAGGGGCGACCGGCCGGTCGCCCCTACCCATATGCCTCCCGCGGCGGCGCTCCAGCGCCCGCGCGGTGAACAGCATCAGCGGCGACAACATGACCAGCCCGGCAAGCTGCGTGTAGCGCCCCCAGGTGACATAATAGGCGGGCATGTAGCACAGCGCCCCGACCACCAGGGCCGCCGCCACCCCGCTCCAGCGGCTGCGGCCGATCCACCACGCCATGGTGTAGGCCGCCAGGGGCGCCAGCACGTTCAGCGCCTGCCCAAAGAGGAGCACCGCTCGATCGGCGCTCAGGCCCGAGAGCCAGGCGAGCGCCGCCGCGCCGGCGTGAAATCCGAAATGGTAGTGAAAGGCGTCCACCGGCATGTAGGGATGGTAAGAGGCGGGCACCCGCCCCCCATCGGCGATGAGGCGGACGATCATGGTGTGGTGGACGGAATCGACCCAGGCGGGGAGGGCGAGATCGCGCACCTGCAGCGCCCGGGTGGCGATGACCAGCAACATCACGACCACCAGGGCGACATAGGGCCAGGGATCGCGGGCGATGCTGCCTGGCATCGGCATACGCCGCGCTCCCATCGTCCTGCGCGCAGCGAGCGGCGCTGCCGCCCCTTGCGAGGCGCCCTGGTATGTGAGACAAGGTCCCTCGCTGACGCTCGGGACGACGGTGGGGGGCGTTGGAGCCCGCGCAGGCGGGCTTGGCGCTCTTAGCGCCGGGCCTCGGCCCGCGGCGTCGTGTTGCGGCGAGCTTCGTGCGCATGTGAGACAAGGTCCCTCGCTGACGCTCGGGACGACGGTGGGGGGCGTTGGAGCCCGCGCAGGCGGGCTTGGCGCTCTTAGCGCCGGGCCTCGGCCCGCGGCGTCGTGTTGCGGCGAGCCACGCGCGCATGTGAGACAAGGTCCCTCCCTGTGCTCGGGACCACGGTGGGGGGCGTTGGAGCCCGCGCAGGCGGGCTTGGCGCTCTTAGCGCCGGGCCTCGGCCCGCGGCGTCGTGTTGCGGCGAGCCACGCGCGCATGTGAGACAAGGTCCCTCGCTGACACTCGGGACGACGGCGTGGGGCGTCGGGCCTCGGCCCGCGGCGCCACAGCGCGGCGAGCCGCGCGCACAGGACGCCTGCCAGCACGACCACGGCCGCCCATGCGCCGAGCGGGCCGAGGCGTAGCCCGACGGTCGTCGTCCAGAGGAGTAGGAGCGGCCAGAAGGCCAGGCTAAGGGCTGCGGCGGCCGACATCGCCACGATGGGCTCTAGGCGGGGTCTGGCGGGGAGCAGCGCCAGGATGGCCGCCCCCGGGACGAGCAGCATCAGCAGGGTGGCGGCGATGGGCCACGCCCGGCGCCCGAGGCCCGCCGCCGCCTCGGTCAGGGCGTTGGTGAGCGAGTAGTCGTGGTAGGTGCGAAAGTAGAGATCGCCCTGTCGCGGCGTGTCATCCTCCCACGCCTCGCCGCCGGCATAGGCCTCCCCCTCGGTCAACCATACGCTGAGACCCAAGGCATGGTCGCAACGCAGCGTTAGGCGGTAGGTGGCGCCGCGCGAGTACGCCTGTGGGGGCAGGTGGAAGGTCAGCGTCTGGTTGTGCTCGATGCCGGCCACGGGGAGGCAGGCGGTGGCGACAGGCGCGGAGGGATCGTCGGGGCGTTCCAGGTCCAAGCACATGTGCGCCCTGGCAGGCGCCTCGAACGGTTCGTAGACGACGGCCAGGAACTCGATGCGGCGCAGGCCGGCCCGCCGCGAGATGAAGGTCTGTCCTAGCGTATGCCCGGGTCCCAGGGGCGCTCCTGGCGTGTCGAGGCGCTCCTGCGCCACGTCGCGTTCCAGGTGGGTGGGGTTGATGGCCAGCGCCACGATGCCCCCCGCCGCGAGCAGGAGAGCGACGAGGGCCACGAGAAGGGGGCGGCGGCGCGCGGAAGGGGTCATTCCGCCTTCTGCTGGAGTTCGAACAGCTTGGTGAGTGCCTCGAGGGGCGACATGGCGACCACATCCAGGGAGCGCAGTTCCTCCACCACCGGATGGGTGCCGCCAAAGAGCGGCAACTGCTTCACGCGGATGACGCGCGTGCCCGTGCCCACCTGGGTGCGCTGCGAGGCGCCCTCCAGGTCCTTGAGGATCTCTTCTGCGCGATGGATGACGGCGGGGGGCAGGCCCGCCATCTGCCCGACGTGGATGCCATAGCTGCGGTCGGCGCCGCCGGGCACGATGTGGTGGGTGAATACCACTCGCCCCCCCTCGCCCGTGGCGGCGACGTTATAGTTGCGCACCCGCGGCAAGAAGCGCTCCAACTCGGTGAGTTCGTGGTAGTGGGTGGCAAAGAGGGTCTTGCACCCCAGGCGCGGGTGGTTGTGGACGTACTCTACCACCGACCAGGCGATCGAGATGCCGTCGTAGGTGCTCGTGCCGCGGCCGATCTCGTCCAGGATGAGCAGGCTGCGCGGCGTGGCATGGTTGAGGATGTTGGCCATCTCTACCATCTCGACCATGAAGGTGCTCTGGCCCGCGGCGATCTCGTCCTGGGCGCCCACGCGGGCAAAGATGCGGTCCACCAGCCCCAGCCGCGCCGAGTGGGCGGGCACAAAGGAGCCGATCTGCGCCAGCAGGGCGATGAGGGCCACCTGGCGCAGGTAGGTGGACTTGCCGCTCATGTTCGGCCCGGTGATGATGTGGATGGCGGCCTCGGCGGAGAGGTGCGTGTCGTTGGGCACGAACGCCTGCTGGGGGAGGCTCTCCTCCACCACCGGGTGGCGCCCGCCGACGATATCGATGGTGCCGTCGGCCAGCAGTTCCGGGCGCACATAGTCGTTGACGGAGGCTACCTCCGCCAGGGCGAGCACCACGTCGAGGTGGGCCACCGCCCGGGCCGTCTCCAGGAGGTCGCCCGCCATGGCGGCCAGCTGCGTCAGGATGCCGCGGAACAGGTGCGCTTCCAGCTCCTGAGTGCGCTCCTCGGCGTTCAGGATGAGCGCCTCGCGCTCCTTCAGCTCCGGCGTGATGTAGCGCTCGGCATTCACCAGGGTCTGCTTGCGCACGTAATCAGCGGGCACGGCGTCGGCGTTGGCGGTGGTCACCTCGATGTAGTAGCCGAATACCTTGTTGTATCCCACCTTCAGGCTCTTGATACCGGTGCGCTCGCGCTCCACGCGCTCCAGGGCGGCCACCCACTGCTTGGCGTCGCGCACCGAGTTCTCGATGCCGTCCAGCTCGGCGGAGAACTCGCGGCGGATGAACCGCCCGCCGCCCACGGTGGCGGGGGGCTCGTCGACGATGGCGCGGGCGACGAGGTCACTCGCCTCAGGGCAGGGGTTCAGGCCGGCGCCGTCCAGGGGGTAGGTGGCGCCGGCGCCCTCCACCGGGCTCTCGGCCACCAGATCCGCCAGGCGCGCCCTGACATCCGCCACGCGTCCCAGGGCGTTCTTTAGCCCGATGAGGTCGCGCGGTTGGGCGATCCCCTGGACGATGCGATTCGTGAGGCGCTCCAGGTCGCCGACCCCGCGCAGCAGGGCCCGCAGCGCCGTGCGGCCGGCCAGGTCGCGAAAGCAGGCGTCCACGGCGCTGAGGCGCCCCTCCAGTGCGTCGCGGTCGAGGAGGGGTTGGCTCACCCAGCGGCGCAGCAGGCGCCCGCCCATGGGGGTGAGGGTCTGGTCGAGCACGCCCAGGAGCGATCCCTTGACGGCGCGATCGCGGATCGTCTCGGTGAGTTCCAGGCTGCGGCGCGTGGCGGCGTCCAGCGCCATAAAGCCGTCCACGGCATAGGTAGCCAGGCTCGTGAGTTGCGCCAGGGCCGAGGCCTGGTGCTGCCGCAGGTACTGGACGAGCACGCCGGCCGCCCGCTGCGCCAGGGGAAGGTCCTCACAGCCATAGCCCGCCAGGGTGGCGGCCTGAAAGTGGTCGAGGAGCGCCTGCCGGCAGTTGCCCATCTCATAGCGCCAGTCGTCGTACAGCGTCAGGGGCGCCGCGAGCCCCTCCAGGAAGGGGTAGCGACGCAGCGCCTCGGCGGTCTGCCCGTCCCCCTGGGCGTGAAAGGGATCGCCGCCGTCGGAGACGATCACCTCGGCGGGGGCCAGGCGGTCCAGCTCGCGCAGGACGTCCACCTCGACGGCGGCGCCCGCGAACTGGGTGGTGGCGAACTCACCGGTGGTGATGTCGGCGTAGGCCACTCCCGCCGCGTCATCGTCCAGCACTACGGCGGCGAGATAGTTGTTGCGCTTGTCCGCCAGGAGGGTGGGCTCGACGACGGTGCCGGGGGTGACGACGCGCACCACCTCGCGCGGCATGAGGCCGTTCACCGGCTCGCCCACCTGCTCGCAGATGGCGACCTTGTACCCCTTGGCGATCAGCCGCGCCACGTACCCCTCGGCGGCGTGATAGGGCACGCCCGCCATGGGGATGCGCTGCCCCTTGGCGACGTTGCGCGAGGTGAGCACCACGTCCAACTCCCGCGCCGCGATCTGGGCGTCGCCGTCAAAGGTCTCGTAAAAGTCGCCCAGCCGAAAGAAGACGATGGCGTCGGGGTGTTGGCGCTTGATCTGCAGGTACTGCTGACGAATGGGGGTGACGGCAGCCTTGGGCATCTCGGGTCCTACACGCTAGATGGACGTAAGGGGGAGTATAGGGGTGGGGGTGGGCGCTGTCAACGTTTCGGAAGGGATGGTTGTGGGTTGTGCGTTGCGGGTTACGAGCCGCTTGCGTTGCAGGCTCCAGGTGACAGGTTACAGGCTTCAGTGCGACCATTCGCTCAAGCCTGTAACCTGTCACCTGCAACTGCGCGGCAACGCACAACCCACAACCCGTAACCCGCACCTACTCTTTGAGCGCCAGCGCAACGAGCACGCGCACACTGACGCCCTCGGGAAGATGGGCATGGAGGCGGAGCCAGTTGCCGAAGTGGCGCACCCGGCAAAAGTCCACCTCGTTTGTCGACAGCACCAGGCTGGTGCCCTCGTCGCACCAATGCATCCCATCGGGCGAGATCTGCACGCGTAATCCCACGCCGCGCACGTCCCCCTGGCTCGCCAGCTTGCGCACGAAAAAGATCGCCTCCGACGCCCAGCCGCACTCGTAGGGCTCGGTGGCGACGAGACCCTGCCACTCGACGTTGCGCTCGATGACGGCGGTATAGCTCTGTCGCATCATGCCTCCCTGGCCTCCCAATCGCCGGAAAGGAGTACCGAGTCGAGAAAGAGAAAGGCGCGCTTGTCGGTGTCTGTCTCGACCCAGAAGAGGATGTTGAGCATACACCACAGGTTGGCCATGGCGGGGATCATCATGGGAGCGACCCCATCGAGGCGGTGCACGCGGTCGTTACACTGCAGGTGGGTGATGGTGCGCTCGCCGAGGTCCAGGTCGACGCGCAGGTAGTGCCAGTTCAGCTTGGTAGCGATCTCGTTGTAGCACAGGATCTGGCGGCCGCCGGGGACGTCCTCCCAGCCGGTGGGCGCCAGATGAAAGTGGGAGCGCGTCTTGCCGCTGCCGCCGATGTCGCGCAGCGCCTCGCGCCGCCGCTTGAACTGCCAGCGGCCGACCTGCTCGCCGTCCAGGGCGTTCAGGTAGCGCAGGTGGGGCATCCAGCGGTACTCCTCGTCCTGGATGTCGAACAGCACCCCCACGGCGCGCACGTCCGTCTCTGAGAGGCGCAGCTCGGAGGCCTCGGGCTTGAAGGCCAGGTACGCTTCGAGTCGCACCGGGCCGCGCGCCCGCCAGGTCACGCGCTTGAGGTTGGCCGAGAGATGGCCGGCACGGGGGCGCGTGGCGAGCTTGAGGGCGTATGTGCCCTCCATCGACCCGGCGGTGCCGGTGTCCCACATGGTGGCGCTGGACAGCATCGCGGGGCGCATATCGCGGTACTCGGGCAGCATGCTGTCGAGGGTGTCCTCATAGTTGCCGATGAGTTCCGACCAGCCGTGCATCCCCTCGTCGAAATCGTCGTGGACGATGATGCGCGGCAGGGGATCGAAGCGGCTGAGGCGCGGGTCGGCGCGCAGGTGGGCGCGTCGCAGGTCGTCCATGGCCGGCTCCTTTCGTGGGGGGAGGAGGGCGCCGATTGGGATAGGATATATCCGCACGCGGGGGCGCTGTCAAGCGTGACATAAGGCCCTTCTTCACGCAGCCGCTATCGCTCGCCCGCCACATAGACGACCGGCCCCGTCGCCAAAGTCTGTAACCTGCAACCTGTCACCTGCAACTCGTTCACGCGCCCACGGATGGCCTGCCGTTCCACCGTCATTTGCACGTGGCGGCGGCTGGGGATACCATGAGCGGCGCTGTACCGATCCCTCTCGAGGAGCGAAGGCACGTGACGCGACCTGTCATCGGGCTTCCCACCTACCACCACTGGGCCCGCGGTGAGCCCGACGCGCGTATCTTGGAGATGCGCGCCTCATACTGCCAGGCGGTGGCCGCGGCGGGGGGCGCGCCGCTGCTCGTGCCGCTCATCGAGGACGGAGACGCCGTGGATCGGCTCTACGGCCTGCTGGACGGGCTGTTGCTGTGTGGCGGCGGTGACGTGGACGCCTCCTTCTACGGACAGGAGGATCGCGGCAGGCTCACCATCGTGGACCCCGCCCGCGACCGCTTTGAGCTGGCGCTCACGCGGCGGGCGCTGGCGGACGGCCTGCCGCTGCTGGCGATCTGCCGCGGCATCCAGGTGCTGAACGTGGCGGCAGGCGGCTCGTTGATCCAGCACATCCCCTCCGAGTGCCCCGGCGCCCTCGCCCACGCCACCCCGCCCTCCCTGCCCCCGGAGCACATCGCCCACGTCGTGACCGTGGCGCCCGACTCGCGCCTGGCCGCCGCCCTGGGGCTGGCAGACCCCTCACCCTCGCCCCAGAGTACTGGGGTTCGCCCCGGAGTACCGGGGGCCGAGTACGGGGCGAGGGACGTATCCGCTGTCCCACACACTCCGTCCCCAGCGCAGCGAGGGACCTTGTCTCATGTGAGACGGCACCCCGCGCAAATGCCGGCCCCCTCACCCTACCCTCTCCCCGAGTACAGGGAGAGGGTACTGCCCGCGGTGCCGGTGAACAGCCGCCATCACCAGGCGGTGGAGCGGGTGGCGGACGGGTATGACGTGGCGGCGCGCGCGCCCGACGGCGTCATCGAGGGGATCGAGCGCCGCGGCGCCGGCTGGGTCGTGGGGGTGCAGTGGCATCCGGAGAACATGGCGCCGGCCGACCTACGCATGGCGTCGCTCTTTGGCGCCTTCATCCAAGTCTGTCGCGGCTGAGGTCCTGCCATGGATGCCACCCCACCCCTTCCCAATACAGACAGTCCCATCGGCGTGTTCGACTCGGGCGTCGGCGGCCTGTCGGTGCTGCGGGCGCTGCTGGAGCGGCTGCCCGGCGAGTCGTACCTCTATGTGGCCGACAGCGCCAACTGCCCCTATGGCCCGCGCGGCCACCAGGAGATCCGCCGGCTGAGCGAGGGGATCGCCCGCTACCTCATCGGGGCCGGCGCCAAGGCGGTGGTGGTGGCCTGCAACACCGCCTCAGCCGCCGCCCTGGCCCATCTGCGGGCGACCTTTCCGCAGGTCCCCTTCATCGGGATGGTGCCCGCCGTCAAGCCGGCCGCCCAGATGACGCGCAGCGGCGTGGTAGGGGTGCTGGCCACGCCGGCCACCTTTGGCGGGCGGCTGTACGAGGAGGTGGTGGAGCAGCACGCCAACGGCGTCCGGGTGCTGTCGGTGGCGTGCCCTGGCCTGGTGGAGCGGGTGGAGGAAGGCGACCTGGACGGCCCGGCGACGACGGCGCTGCTGCGCCAGTGCCTGACACCGTTGCTCGACGCCGGCGCCGATAGCATCGTGCTGGGGTGCACCCACTATCCGTTCCTCGCGCCGGCGATCCGTGCCCTGGCGGGTGACGGCGTCGCGTTGCTCGAGCCGAGCGCCGCGGTGGCGCGGCAGACGGCGCGGGTGCTGGCCGAACGCGGACTGACGAGCCCCAGCGGCGCCGCGCCGCGGAGCGTGTACGCCACCACCGGCGACGCGGGACACATGGCCGCGGCGCTGCGGCGGCTGCTGGGCCGCGACGGCGCGGTGCGGGCGCTGCGATGGCACCAGGGGGCGCTGGGGCAAAGCTACGATCGCCGTCAGCCCACTCAGGGATCAGAAGCGGCTGATCCCTAGGTGGAAGTGATGAATTCAGGCGTTACTCACGCTCTGAACGGTGAAAGGAATAAACTCATCACTACATAGCAAGAGTGTCCTTCTTTGTCGTGACGAATTCATTCGTTTGTTTCGCTTTCCGAGGGAACCGTCGCGTATCCCTGATACTGTGCGCTACGGCTTGAGGCCGCGGCGGCCGGCGAACTCGGCGCGCGGGCCGAGGTCCTCCTCGATCTCCAGGAAGCGGTTGCCCACCGGGCCGGTGGCGCCCTCGCGCAGGTGGCCGCATCCCAGGCCCACGGTATAGTCGGCGATCACCTCACCCTCGCCCCGGCTGTTGCACGGCATGACGCCGTATCCGTGGCGATAGGCGAACTGGACCATATCGAACGCCTCGGTGATGGAGCCGATCTGGTTCACCTTGAGCAGCACGGTGTTGGCGGCGCCCAGCGCGATGCCGTGGCGCACGCGCTCCAGGTTGGTGGTAAAGAGGTCGTCGCCCACCACCTCGATCCCCAGGGTGCGCGCCAGGATGGCGTGCCCCTCGAAATCGTCCTCGTCCAGCGGGTCCTCCACGATGACAAAGGGATACTGGCGCACCGCCTCCTGAAAGAGGGCGATCATCTCGTCGCGCGTCTTGTCCTCGGCGGAAAAGAGGCCGACGTAGCGCTCCGTCTCCTCGTCATAGTAGGTGCCGGCGGCCACATCCACCTGGATGCCGATGCGCCCCTCATAGCCCGCCTTCTCGATCGCCTCGGTCATCAGGCTCCACAGCTCCCGGTCGTGGCGCACCCTCCCCGGCGAGATGATGGGCGGGGTGGCGCGCGAGACGGCGTCGACGCCCAGGCGCTCGAATAACAGCCGGCGATAGACCTTTTCCACCTCCCAGGCGGCGTAGGAAGCCGCGCCAAAGCTGTCGAACCCGTGGCACATGAGGGCGTAGGTGGGCTTGCTGCCCGAGCGCTCGCCGCCGCCGTAGCGCCGGGCGCCGGTGGTGGCCAGCACCCCCGGCACGGGCATCAGGCAGGCGTTCATGCCGCCGATGTAGCGGTAGAGGGGCAGCCCAACGCTCTTGGCGGCGGCCTGGAGGAGCGCGGCCGACACGGCGGCGATGGCGTTGCCGCCCAGTCGCGTCTTGTCGGGGCTGCCGTCGAGTTCGATCATGGTGCGGTCGACCTCGGCCTGGGCGGTGGCATCCATGCCGACGATAGCCGGGGCGATGACCTGCTCGATGTTGTGCACGGCACGGCCCACGCCACGCCCGCCAAAGCGCTGGTCCTCGTCGTCGTAGGCGAACTGTACCTCGTACTTGCCGACGGAGGTGCCGGCCGTCACCTCGGCGCTGGCGGTGGCGCCGTTCTCGGTGGTGACGGTGGCGCGGACGCCGGGGTGGCCGCGATCGGAATAGATCTGGCGGGCGGTGACGCTAGCGATACGCGTGGAAGCCATAGATGAGTCTCCTTGGGAAGTCCTGGGGTGACGAAAGACAATCGTACGCAGATTCCGCTGACAAGGCGCAGATGGCCGCTGATCTATCGAATGTCTGGCTGGCGATCAGGATACGCGGCAGCCCGGCGGGAGGGCACGTCGCTCGCTAGCCTTCTTCGACCATATCGGCCACGGCTTGGGAGGATAATCGGGGGAGGGCGTGGTGTCAAGCGGCGTCCAGCGGGCCGGGAGGGCGCGGCCCGCCTCGGCGCCGGGATAGACTGATCCTCAGTGAGCCGGCAGCCCGCCCTGGCGGGCTTGGTGCGTCAGACCGGCGGTCGACCGCCGGGGCGGCGCGGCGCGCGGACGACGATTGACGCGCCGTAAGGCGTGCAATATAGTGTGAACAGCTCAGTAATGATCGAAGGAAGGACAGAGGCCTGGGACGGCTGCAGCGCCTCGCCGCGCACAAGGCAGCAATCGCGGGGATCGCCGCGAAACACGGCGCTCGACAGGTGCGCGTGTTCGGCTCTGTCGCACGTCGCGAGGCAGATGAGGAAAGCGATCTCGACCTGCTCGTCGAGATGGAGCCTGGCCGCAGTCTCTTTGATATGGGGGCGTTGCTCATCGAACTCGAGCAGCTTCTTGGCTGCTCGGTGGATATCGTCACCGAAGCGGGGATGCACGACGCCATGCGAGAGCGCGTGTTGCGCGAGGCGGTGGCGCTGGAGGACGTGGCGTGACCATCCCCATAACCTACACCCCGATGACCGGCCCCCTCCTCCTGTGGCGCTGTCTGCACGGCGGGCCGCTGTCACTGGAGAACGTCGACGGCCCCCCGCCCGACCCACGCATGCCATGGGAGGCGCTCCGGGCGCGCAACCTCCTCCTCCTGGAGAAGCTCACTCGCACCTACGGGGCTTGCGCCATGCTCGCTTGGGAGGGGGATCTGGCCGTGGGGATGCTGCGCTTCTACCCCAAGGCGGTGGCGACGCTGCCCGTGATGGGCGGATTATGCTTACAGCAGGCGTATCCGGCCGGGTCGTCGGAGGTTCTGGCGACATACGAGTTCGCACCCCTCGAGGCGCCGGCATATGTCGACTTGCCGATCATCTATGCCTTCACCGGCCAAGCGGGGGCGCGCTTCTGGGAGCGACTGGGGTACCGGGTGGTCGAGGGGGGCGTCGAGCCCGCCTTCCAGGGGGAACCGCAGGTGGAACTGGCGGCTTTCTTGGGCACGCTGCGCCGGGAGGCGGAGGAGCCGGGGATCGACTCGGAGGGCGTCACGCGCCGCTACACCATGCGGCTGGAGCTGGGGCGAGGCGAGCATTGGACATCCTGACCTTTCGCACCGTCGACCTGCTGCCCATGCGAGTGGCCTTTCGCCGCGCGCTGGGCGCCGACTCGGAGGCGGTGGCCTGGCGCGAGGTGCTGGCCTGGTGCCATCGCAACGGCCTGCTGCGCCCGGACGCCCCGCCGCGTCTCTTTGGGTACGACAGCCGCAGCCCGGTGCGAGTCGCCACGCCCTACGGATATGAGGCCTGGGTGCGGCTCGACGAGGGGTTCGCCGGCGACGGGCGCATCGCCATCCGCCAGGCGCCGGGAGGGCTCTACGCCGGGCTGCGCGCCCTCACCCTGACCTTGGGCTGGGAATGGGTGCGCGCCCACCTGGGCGAGTGGATGGACGCCAACGGCTACGCCGCCGACCCGGCCCGCTCCTGGCTGGAGGAGCACATCCTGGACCCCGCCAGTTTCGCGCGCTATCCGCATCTCCTGTACACCGGATTCGACATCCTCCTGCCGATCCGTCCGGCGATGCGGGGGTAGGAGCACCACGCAGCCACGGGGCGCGGAGCGTATCCGGGGCGCTGGCGCCCTGGCGCAGCCTGTCGATACCCATAGTACACACCACGCATCGAGGATGGGCCATGCTGTTTCTCATTGGTGGGGCGGCGCGCAGCGGCAAGACGCTCATCGCGCGCCGGCTGTTGAGCCGGCACCGGGTGCCGTACTTTTGCCTCGACCACATCGCGAGCGCCGTCATAGAGGGTGCGCCCGAGTTGGGGATCGATGCCGACGTGCCCCGCACGGAACGCCTGCGGCAGCTCTGGCCGCGCCTCGAGCCGATGCTGCGCAGCATGGTAGAGTTGGAGCCGGCCTACACCGTGGAGGGTGACGTGCTGTGGCCCGAGGGCGTGCAGGCGCTGATGGACGAGTACGGTGAATCGGTGCGCGCTTGTTTCTTGGGGTATGCTACGAGCACGCCCGAGATCAAGCTGCGCGACATCCGCCAACACGGGGGTGGTGTGACCGACTGGACCCGCGATCATCCAGACGCGTTCATCCTGAGCTGGATGGCCGACATGATCGCCTACAGCCGCTATCTGCGTGACGCGTGCCGCGCCCTCGACCTGCCCTATTTCGACGTGTCGGACGATTTCACTCGTACGGTGAACAAGGC
Organism: Anaerolineae bacterium; assembly: GCA_040768165.1. Lineage (GTDB taxonomy): Bacteria > Chloroflexota > Anaerolineae > UBA1429 > UBA1429 > DUUT01. The sequence goes on along the minus strand of JAXGNH010000025.1, from coordinate 7,883 downwards.
CTACCGCTCCATCGCGCCGCTGTGGTGAGAGCTGCACCGCCGAGGGCGCGGAGGGCGCAGCGACAGCGTTCCGTCCGTGCAGATGCGTGCGTGTTGGTCGGCGCGAGTGCTGCGGCTATAATGCAGATAGTTCTGGTGGTCGAGAGTGTGTCTCGCATCATCGAGAGTAGGCATCCATGCCCCCCGATAGCGAATGGCAGACGGCATCACTGACACAAACGTATCTTTCCGGCGTGCGTGGGGCGATCCCCTGCGCTGAGAAACAGATCGAGGTGCTGCTCCACATCGTCAGTGCTTGGGTCCCGCATCCACCGGTGGTGATCGACCTAGGGTGCGGTGACGGCATCTTGGGGCGCCGTGATGGAGCGTTCTCCCGAGGCGCGCGTGTGGTTCGTCGACTTTTCCGCGCCGATGCTTGCCGCCGCCCGCGAGCGGGTGGGCGCCGACCCGCGGGCAACGTTCGCGCGGGCCGATTTCGGCTCGAGTGACTGGTCCGCGGCGCTGGGTGACGTCCGCCCCGATGTGGTCGTGTCGGGGTTCGCCATCCACCATCAGGAGGACGCGCGCAAGCGGGCGCTGTACCGCGAGGTGTACGACCTGCTGGCGGATGGCGGGGTGTTCCTGAACTTGGAGCACGTCGCGTCGCCAACGGCGGCGGTGGGGGCGCTGTTCGACGCCCACTTTGTCGATCACCTGGTAGCGTTTCACGCCCGCTCGGGGGTGCCCAAGAGCCGCGAGGAGGTTACCCGCGGCTACTATGCACGCCCCGACAAGGCGGAGAACCGTCTGGCGCCGGTGGAGGCCCAGTGCGCCTGGCTGCGCGAGATCGGCTTTTGCGATGTCGACTGCTTTTTCAAGACGTTCGAGCTGGCGTTGTTGGGGGGGCGTAAGGCGGCCGCTGACGGCGCGTCGCCGCGCTGATTCTCCCGGGCGCATGTGACGCCCCGGATGCACACCAGGGCAGCGCGCCCATCACTGGAGGTACGACATGATCAGCCGCATCTGGCACGGTTGGACGATGCCCGAGAACGCCGACGCCTACGAGGAGCTGCTCAAGAGCGAGATATTCGTGGGGATCGGCGCGCGGCGCATCGCCGGCTATCGCGGTATTCAGCTCTTCCGCCGAGCACTCGGGGACGAGGTCGAGTTCGTCACCGTCATGTGGTTCGATTCTATCGAGGCGGTGCGCGCCTTTGCCGGGGAGGACTATGAGGTCGCGGTGGTGCCGCCCAAGGCGCGGGCGCTCCTGTCGCGTTTCGATGCCCGCTCGCAGCACTATGAGGTGCGGGCGGAGCGGGCGGCGGAGGGATAACCACGGGGGGAACCGGCGGTCGGCGGTCGGCGCTCAGCGGTCGACTGCGCGGCGACACGTCCGTGCGGAGGTGCGTGCTATACCCCATACGGGCCTTATCATCATAGTCGGGCATACGCGGGCGACAGGCGTTGGTTCGGCCAGATGCTAAGCTAGGAGGTATTCTGTGAGCGAACCGGTGACATGCGAGATGCGAGAGCAACCGGCGCAGCCGGTGCTCGTGGTGCGGGCTACAACCTCGGCGCGAGAACTCAAGAGCGTCTTGGGACAGGGCTTTGGGGCCGTCGCTCGCTACCTGGGCGGGCTGGGTGAGGCGCCCGCGGGCCCACCCTTTGTCGCCTACCACAACGACGATATGGAGCACCTGGACGTCGAGATCGGGTTCCCGGTGAGCCGGCCGCTGCCGGGGACGGACGACATCCAGGCAGGCGAGATCCCCGGTGGCCAACAGGCAATCTGCACGTTCGTCGGGCCCTATACCGAGATCTCTGCGGCCTATGACACGCTGTCGCGCTGGTTGCGCGAGCGGCGCCTCGAGCCCACCGGCGTGGTCTACGAGTTCTACCTGAACGACCCGGCCGTCACGCCGCCAGAGCAGCTGCAGACCCAGATCGTCTTCCCGCTCAAGGCGGTGCCGGTCTAGACCGCGGAGGCCGGGCGCCGAGACGCCATTCTAGGACAAGGAGTCTCTGCATGCAACCCATCATAGCCATCACCATCGGCGATCCCGCCGGCATCGGGCCCGAGGTCACCGCCAAGGCACTCACCCACGACGAGGTGTGGGCGTGCTGCCGCCCGCTCGTCGTGGGCGACGCCGGCGTGATGCGGCGCGCCGCCGCGCTGGCCGGGCTCGGCGGAGGTTTCCACGCCATCACTGACCCCTCCGAGGCGTGCTACGACCCCGCGGCGCCGGACCTGCTCGACCTGGCGAACGTCGACCCTGCCCTGCAGCCGGGCGTCGTCTCGGTGGCGGCGGGGGTCGCCTCGGCAGCGTTCATCGAGCGCGCCGTGGAGCTGGCGCGGACGGGGCAGGCCGCCGCCATGGCCACCGGGCCGATCAACAAGGCGGCGCTCAAGCTGGCCAAGATCCCCTACATCGGCCATACGGAGATGATCGCCGAGCTGCTCGACTCGCCGCGGGTGACCACCATGCTGGCCACCGAGGGGCTGCGGGTGGTGCACGTGACGCGCCACGTGCCGCTGGCCGACGTGGCGCAAGAGATCACCCGCGAGAACGTGCTGGAGACGGTACGCCTCACCGATACCGGCCTGCGGCAGATGGGTATCCCGCAGCCACGCATCGCCGTGGCGGCGCTCAACCCCCATGGTGGCGATGAGGGGCTCATGGGCCGGCAAGAGATCGAGGCGATTGGCCCGGCGGTGGAGGACGCCCGCTCCGAGGGGATCGCGGCCACGGGCCCCATCCCGGCGGACTCGGTGTTCTTTCGCGCCATCCGCGGCGAGTTCGACGTGGTGGTGGCCATGTTCCACGACCAGGGCCACATCCCCATCAAGACCCACGGCTTTGAGCGCAGCATCACGGTGACGCTCGGGCTGCCCATCATCCGCACCTCGGTCGACCATGGCACGGCGTTCGACATCGCCTGGAAGGGCGTGGCTAACGAGGAGAGCATGGTGGAGGCGATCCGCCTGGCGGCGCAGTTGGTGGCGGGCAAGAGCGACTGAGGGGAAGCACAACCAAGGCGCCAAGAGCACCAAGGCACACTAAGGAGAACGGATTTCCGCTTCGCTTGCGATGCGTGATCTGGTGCAGGTGCAGCCTTCACTAGCTTTGGCCCTTCCATCAGTGCTGCCGTATAATCTGTACTGTGTCGGGCACTCTGCTTCGCTGGCTGTGGGCCAGCCGGGGGAGACAATGAACGTCGCTGTCGATGCCTCTGTGATCATCGCTGTGGTGGCGAATGAGCCGACAAAGGATGTCCTCATTGCATCGACTTCCGGTTACGAGCTTGTCGCCCCCTATTCGGTTCACTGGGAGATTGGGAACGCGTTCTCGGCCATGCTAAAGCGACGCCGCGTTACGCTTGAGCAAGCTCTACGCGCCGTCTCGGCGTACTGCGCCATCCCTATTACGTTTCTGGCTGTCGACATGAGCCAGTCGCTGAGAGTCGCTGCGGAACATGGTATCTATGCCTATGATGCTTATCTCGTCCAGTGTGCGTTACAGTATGATGTGTCGATGATTTCGCTGGATGCCGGCTTGGTCTCGGCAGCAAGACAGGCCGGCGTCCGGGTGCTAGAGGTAGCTCGATGAGTACCTACACAGACGCAGAGGCTAGAAGGGATCTCGACCGCCTCCTGGAGGAGGCGCTCAGAGAGGGTGAGGCGCGCATTCGTCGTGCAGATGGACGCGTGTTCACCGTGCGACCGGAGCAAGGTAAGGGCTCGCCCTTGGATGTCGAGGGGGTGGACCTTGGCCTCACGGTGGAAGAGGTAATCGCCTTTATCCGTGAGGGACGACGGGAGAGGTGACCTTGGCGCCAGCGGCTATCCCACGCAAAATGCTGAGGACCTGGCGAATGCGTGGGCATACTATCGATCGCATCGCGAGGAGATCGATGCACAAATCGCCGATAACGAGGCAGCCTGAGTTCTGAATGCCTTTCACCCCTTCCCCTCCGCGGGTATAATCCTCTCCATCCGTGACCCCTTCACAAGGAGGCTGCCCGTGACTACCCCTGATGTGCTCGCCATGCTCGAGGAGTTGCGCCAGTTCGACACGCCGTCCATCACCAACGTCGTCGCCACCTATCCCGAGAACCCCCTCTGCCTGGGGCTGTACAATCCCTGGACGATGAACTGGTACACCGACCAGACCATCAAGTGCATGTACCCCGAGATGGGGCCCGTGGTGGGGTTTGCCGTGACGGCGGTGTACGCCCTGCCCGATCACACCTACTCGCGGCTCGGCTTCATGGACGTGATCGACGCGCTCGACGCCTCGCCCAAGCCGACCGTTTTCGTGTTCGAGCAGCGCTTCCCGCCGGAACTCGCCTCCAAGGTGGGACTCTCGGGCGGCAACATGACTACGGCCATGCAGGCGGTGGGGTGTATCGGCGCCATTTCCAACGGGCCGTCGCGCGACATCGACGAGATCCGCCCCATGAAGTTCCAGTACCTGTTGAGCGGCATCACTCCGGGGCACGGGCCCATGGCGGTGCAGGCCGTCAACGTGCCGGTGCATATCGCGGGAATGGACGTCTCGCCCGGCGAGATCATTCACATGGATGAGAACGGCGCGGTAAAGTTCCCGGCGGACAAGCTGGAGGCGGTGCTGACTAACGTGCGCGCCCTGCGAGACCAGGAGGAAGGGCGCATGAGCCGCATCCGCCAGGCCAAGACCGCGGCTGAGGTGCGCGCCGCATTCAGTGGCCAGTCGTACGCCAAAGACGCCAAGAAGGACTGATTCACCGCCGAGCGCGCAGAGGGGGGAGGGGACTGCGAGTCAAGTGCCGGCCAACACGGATTCCCGCGAGCCGAGGCAGGGTGAGGTCGCGGCCTCCCATGCTACCTTCCCCTCCTCCCTCCGTGCCCCCTCTGCGCTCTCTGTGGTTCATCCCACTACCGGAACATGCGGTCGATGCCGCGGTGAATGGGGGTATCCGCCGGGGCGGCGTTATCGCGGCGACGCTGGCGCTCGCGCTCGGCGCTAAAGTAGCGCCCCCACTCGGCCGGCGCATCGGGGTTCTCGGCGCCGTGGGGCGTCAGGCGCGTGCGCACCTGAACCATCACCGGCGTGTTCACCGAACTCCCCGCCACGATGGCTTGCCCCTTGCTGAGGGCCGGCAGCTCGGCCAGCAGGTCGCGCCCCACGGACTCGACGCTCTCGGCCACTCGCGCCTGATCCACCGGATTCACGATGCGCATGATGCACTGCGTCATGCACTGGGACAGCACGTCGCCGTCCAGCTTTCCCGGCCGCTGGCTGATGAGCCCCACCGATACCCCGAACTTGCGCCCCTCTGACAGGATCTGCTTGAGGATCTGCGTCGTCACCACGTCGGCGTTGGCGGGCGCAAAGTTGTGCGCCTCCTCGATGAGCACAAAGGCGGGGTAGGGGAGATAGTTCTCGTCTCCCTCGCCGGCGCGCTGGCGCACCGTGTCCATGCGCGCCTGGTTCAACCGCCGCAGCAGCGTCGCCACGATAATCTGCTGCTCCCGCTCGGGGATCTCGTTGAGCTGCAACACGGTGCACTGCCCCGGGCAGAACAGCTCCTCCAGCGGCAGGCTGGTGTGGTCGCTGAATACCGACGAGTTCTCCAGCACCGACTCGACGCGCCAGATGAGCGCGCCCACGGTGGGGTCGTCCTCCAGCCCATCGTCACTCAGAGGGTCGTCGGGGAGCCTGTACCCTTGCGGCGTCGCCGGCTGGTCCTCGCCTCCCGACCGGATGGCGACCTTGAGGTGGCCGCGCGTCCATTTGTCCCGATACTTGCGCGTCACCTGGCCGTAGGCGCGCCCTAGGACGTGGTGCATGCGGTCCGAGAGGTTCGGCAGCAGGTAGCGTAGGTCGCCCAAGGAGAGGGAACCCACCCGCACCTGGATGTCCCGGGGCCGCACCACCTTGACCTCCGCCCGGTAGCCGTCGCACGAGAACGCCTCGTGAAGCTGCATGTCCACCAGCGTGTCGTACTCGGCGTGGGGGTCGATGACCAGCACCGCGGCGCGGTTGTGGGGCTGCATCAGCTCTTCCAGGATGACCCCCGCCAGGTAGCTCTTGCCGGCGCCCGTGGACGCGATGATCGCCAGGTGGGTGCTGGTGAACCCCCGCGCGTCCAGTGTCACCGGCACTGCGCCCGTGGGCCGGCTGAGGAGGGAACCGATGTGCACGCCGCCCTGTTCCCCTGGCCGGCTGCGGCAGAGCACCTCCGCCAGCATGGCGTCGGGCGCGATATAGATGGGTGCGCCGGAACGCGGTGGCACCCGTGGGTTGACGAACCCCATGCCCGGGTCGTGGTAGCCCAGCACGGTGGCGGTGATCTCGAACAGGTCGTGGACGCCGCGGTCGAACCCCAGCAGCTCGGCCACCGTCTGGGGCGGCACGGCGGGGTCGGCCATAAAGGTGTCGGGGTAGAGGCGCAGCGGCGCTCGACGCGTCACGCGCCCCAGGATGTGGCGCTCATGGCCGTCGATGGTCGCATCATAGTAGACGAACTCGCCGTACTTGACGCGCTGCTCCGGGTCGGGCGCGATAAAGGTGTACTCGTGGGGCGTCTCACCGGGGCCCTTGGTAGTGCCGATGGGTGTGTGCATCGCGGGATCTCCTCTCAGCCCACCGGCTCGACGCGGGCTTTCCAGGCCAGGTTGTCGCTCAGGAGGGCCAGGCGCGGTGCCTCCTCGGGAAAGAGGCGCATCACCCGGGCGATGACGTCCAGCATCAGGTAGGGGGTCAGCGGGCTGCGCATGCCCGTCAGCATCGGCAGGTAGGCCAGCTGTAGCCCGCTGCCGGGCCGGTCGCCGTCGACGCGGTGGAAGGCGCGGATCTCGTCGGGGTCGAGGCAGCGCACCCGGGCGTCGATGGTGGTGGCCACCGCGGGCACCCCCTGGTGCACGGCGCCGTCGGGCCCCATCGCCCCCAGCGCCACCACCCCCACCAGCGTCACCCGCTCCGAGAGGTAGTCGGGCGAAAAGACGCGCAGGTCCTCCTGAGGCGAGAGCCGCGGCCCTAGCGAGCCGAACTCGGGGTTCATCAGCGTCGTGTCATAGATCACGCCGATCAGCTCGGCCCCATCCGACTCTTCGATGGCCACAAAGGTCCCAAAGCCGTAATCCGCCGGCATCGGCGCCGGCTCCGCCTCCCCCACCCCATATACCTGGCAGAGGTACTCCACATGCGAGCTGGAACTCACGATCTTGCCGATTAACATAGTGGCACCTCCGGCGGCAGCGTGGCAGGTCTTGGGTTACGGGTTCCGAGTTGCGGGTTACGGGCCGGATGGCTCGTAGTCCGAAGAGGAGACCTCGGATATGGCTGTGGGCAGGGCGGCATCGTCGGGAAAGGCGTCGTAGCGCTCCTCGACATCTCGTACGGTGTGTCCCGACTGAGCCGATGCCTTGAGGTAGGCGATCAGCCTGCCAATCTGCCGGGAGAGCACCTGGTACTCCCGGAGTAGCTGACTGACGGTATCGGCCTCGACATAACCTAGGTCGCTGGCGAGGTAGAGTTGGGTTCGCAGCTCCGCCACTGACCCCTTGGCGATGTACAGGAAGCGCAGGAATTCCTTGTTCGACCCGCGATCAAAGCCCTCGGCGATGTTCGAGACGACCGAGACCGCGCTCCGCCGCATCTGTCTACACAGGTCCCAGTCCCGTTGCAGGGAGTTTTGCTCTCTGGCGAGCGCGTACACGCGTGTTGTAAGCCGTCGGCTAGAACGCCAAACCTCGAGTTCCTCGTACGACTGTGCCACGATCGCGCTCCTTTGCCTCTGCTCAGAGCACTGTCCTACCCAGGGCGCAACTGCATCGGCCCGGAACTCGTAACTCGGAACCCGGAACTCGGTGTTACCGCCGTTGCCGCTTGCTATACGCCTTCCTTCCATACCGCAACGGC
>JAXGNH010000024.1:0-61633 GCA_040768165.1 Anaerolineae bacterium | reverse complement strand
GCGGAGCACGGCATCTATGCCGGGGTGACGATGATGCCGCTCCTGCCGTTCATCGAGGACACGGAGGAGAACGTGGCGGCCATCGTCGAGGCCGCCGGCGCCGCCGGTGCCAGGTACATCCTCCCCGGGTTCGGCATGACGCTGCGCGACCGGCAGCGCGCCTGGTATTACGACAAGCTCGACCGCCACTTCCCCGGGCTGCGCGAACGGTACGAGCGCGCCTTTGGCGAGCGCTACAGCGCCCCCTGCCGTAACGTTCGCCGCCTCGAGATGCTGTTCGACGACCTGTGCCGGCAGCACGGCATCCGCACCCGCGCAGAGTTCGACATCGGCGAGCCGCAACAGATGGCGTTGCTGTAGGACGACCTCCGATGGGGCGCGGATTCCGTGGATCCGTTGGGGTCGTCTCGGGCGCCATCCCTCCCCCCCCGGAGTACCGAGGAGAGGGTGCATCTCGCCCTGCCGCCGGGGAAGGCGGCGTTCCAGGAGGGGGTATGGAACTCGACCACGAGACGATCGCGCGCATCGTGGCGGCACAATTGCCGGGGCGGCGCGTGTTGGGCATCGAGGATCGGGGCGAGTGGGTGCGACGCACCTATCGCATCGCGCTGGACGACGGCGGCGCCGTGGCGCTCAAGGTGCGCGCCCACCCAGAGTGGCTCGACTCTACCCTCCACGAGCGGCGCGTCGTCGAGACGTTGGCCGAGCACGGGCTGCGCATGCCGCGCGTGCTGGCCGCCGACGCCTCGGGGAGCATCATCACCGCCGGATACGTCATCCAAGAGTGGGTCGGCGGCCAGCGGCTCGACGGCCTTCTGGCGCGCATCGGGGAGGATGAGGCGCTGGCCGTCTACCGCGCCCTGGGCGCCTTCTATCGGCGCATCCACGCCATCCGCGGCCCGCGATCCGGCGTGTGGTTCGAGGGCCCGGAGGTCACCCTGCCCGTCTCACCCAACAGCTATATGTACCGGGCCGAGATCGTGGAGGGGTGCGGCAAGCGCGCCCTGGACCAGGGGCGCATCACGCGGCGCACGTACGAGCGCGCCGTGGCCGTGTGGCGCGAGCACCTGGGTTACCTGGAGGACCACACCCCCACCCTCGTCCACTACAGCGCCTTTCCGTGGACCATCTACCTGGAGTGCGAGGGCGGCGCGTGGCGCATCGCCAAGCTCACCGGCCTGGGCGACGTCCTGTGGTGGGACCCGGCCGTCGACCTGGCGATGCTGTGCTATCCCCCCTTCATGGAGGCCCCGCCCGCGCGGTGGGAGGCCTTCCTCGAGACGTACGGCCCCGCGCCGGAGCCGCGTCGGCTGCACCTGTACGCCGTGTTGCAGAGGCTGTGCGCCGCCATGGGCGCGTACATGGCGCCCGAGAGGCCGAGCAACCAGGCCTGGGCGGCGCGCGCCCTGCAGGACGTCGATCGCTTCCTCGGCGTGGTGGAGCGGGGATAGCCGTTGCGGGAATCCCATGGCACGCTGATCTACGCAGATGAGACGCTGATCTCCGCAGGTCAGGCGGTCTGAGGACGGCGGGAGTGAGCAGGCTCGCGCCCCCGGCGATATATGCCGCCGCGGGACGGGAGGCGCTAGGCGTCTCCGTAGCAGCGGAGGATCCCCTCGGCGGCGGCGCGGACGCGGGCGGCGAGTTCGGGGGGCTCCAGCACGCGAGCGGCGGGCCCGAGGCTCAGCGTCCACCCCTCGGCCCAGTCCAGCGTCGCCACAGAGAAACGGGCCATCAGCGAGCCGTCGCTCTCGTCGGAGAGTTCCATCCAGTTGCCGTGGTGTGCGCGCACCCGCGGCGCCGCGGCGGCATCCACCCGCACCCGCACCGTGAGGGGGCGCTCGTACTCCATGCTCTCACGCAGGTAGGCGCGCACATCAAAGTCGCGCGGGATGCTGTACCCCTCGGCCAGAGCAGCCGCCTCCCGGATGCGCTCGACGCGAAAAGTGCGCATCTCGCCGCGCAGGCGGCAATGCCCCACCAGGTACCAGACCCCCCACTGGAACGCCAGAGCATAGGGCTCCACGATGCGCTCCGTCTCGTCGCGGCCCGCTCCCCGATAGCGCATCCGCACGCAGCGACGGTCGCGCATGCATTGCCGTAGGAGGTGGATGGTCGGCTCCCAGGGGCGATAGTCCAGGGCATGGAGGCCGCTGACCACCAGGTTCTGGCGCGCGGCGGCCACCTCCTGGCGCAGCTCGTCGGGCAGCACGTTGTCGAGCTTGGCCGTCACCGCCGTGACGGCCCCCCCGTAGGTGCGCCCCCACACCTCGCGCACCAGGTTCGCCCCCATGTAGAGCACGGTGGCCTCCTCGGCGGTGAACACCAGGGGTGGGAGCCGGTAGCCGCGCAACAGGGAAAAGCCACCGTAGGGCCCGCGCTCGGAGTAGATGGGGATGCCCATCTCCTCGAGCATGCCCATGTAGCGGTGCACGGTGCGCTCCGAGACGCCCAGTTCGAGGCAGAGTTCCCCCGCCTTCCATGCCGAGCGCGACTGCAGGAGGAGGATCAGGGAGAGGAGGCGTGTGGCGACGTGCCCGGCGCCCCTGTCGCTATCCGCGCTGACCATCGGCTACCTCCGGGTAGGTGACGCGAGGCGGTCGTCCGATAAGGATATTATAGCATGGTTCCTGCCATATAATGACGGGAATACGGCCGGCATCGAGGCGGGACCCGGCCCCTCCTCCCGAAGGTGCCCCAACCACAGCTCCTGTGCTCAACACGTTGCCTGTAAGAGCGCCTGTGGGAGGTGTGGGGCGCCGTATTATAGCGTACAATAACCCAATATACCTATGGCGGCGATACCATTGACCCTCTCTGTGGCCGGTGGTATAATGAGTTATTAGATCACCTTGATCGATTATCAGACGTCACTCTCCGGGGTGGCGCCCGGGTCTTACCCCTAGCTCCGTAACCCCCATGGCCCGCGTCGTCCACACCCCGCAAATCTGCCCTGGCCCATCGCGACATCTCACCCTACCCGAGCCATGTGGCGGCGCGACGCGGCCGCTCGATCCCGCCCTCATCCGCTCACGGCGTCCGGTGCGCCGCCTTTGGACCGAAGGAGGTACCGTGAGCGTACGAGCGTTGGTGTCGGAAGTGGATCGGCCCGATTGGGTGGAACAGGGCGCCGAGGCGCTACAGGACGGCGTGCGCCAGGCATACGACGCCCTCGGGCCGGCGCGCCGGCCGACGATGGATTTCTGGCACGGCACCTGGACCGGCCACCCCCTGCATCCCCTCCTCACCGACGTGACCATCGGGATGTGGATGGCCACGGCAGTGTTCGACGCGCTGGGAACCGCCACCGGCGACCGCGGCCTGGACACCTGCGCCCGGGCCACCATCGCCGTCGGGCTGGCCAGCGGCGTCGCCACCGCCACCGCGGGGATCACCGACTGGATGCACCTGCAGGACCACCCGCGCCGCGTGGGGTTCGTGCACGCCCTGCTCAATATCAGCTCCCTGGCGTTCTATGGGGCATCGCTGATGATGCGTCGGCGCGGCAGGCGGGCGGCGGGGCGCAACGTCGCCATGGCCGGGCTGGCGGTCGCCAGCACGGCGGCATACCTGGGCAGCGAGATGACGTACGGCCTGCGCGTAGGGGCCGACCACACCGCCGGCTATGCGCTTCCCGAGGACTGGGTCGCCGTACTACCCGAGGGCGAACTGCAGGAGGGCACGCCGCAGCGCGTGGTCGCCAACGACGTGCCGGTGGTGCTGGTGCGCCAGGGGCACGAGATCCATGCCCTAGTCGCCACCTGCTCACACCTGGGCGGCCCACTGGACGAGGGGCACGTCCACGACGGTTCCATCATGTGCCCGTGGCATGGGTCGCGCTATGCTTTGCGCGACGGCCGGCTGGAACATGGCCCCTCGGTGTACTGGCAACCCGCGCTGGAAACGCGCGTGCGCGCCGGTCAGATCGAGGTGCGTGGTGCGCCGCGGCCACCTTCGCGGCCGGAATGGGAGCCAGAGCACGCCGTCCGTGAGTACGTCCTAGAACCCGTCGGCGCCCCGGCGCCCGACGGCGGAGGTGAACCATGAGGCAAAAGCCGATCGACGAACAGGTCGTGGTGGTGTTTGGCGCCTCGAGCGGCATCGGGCGCGAGACGGCGCTGCGTCTCGGCCGCAAGGGGGCGCGCGTCGTGGTTGCGGCGCGAGACCACGAGGGGCTCGAGTCGGTGGCCGAGGAGATCGGCCGGGCAGGCGGACAGGCCAACGTGGTGCGGGCCGAGGCGGCCGATTTCGAGCAGGTCAGGGCGGTGGCCGACGCGGCTGTGAACGCCTTTGGCCACCTGGACACGTGGGTGCACGTGGCCGCCGTGACCCAGTACGCGCGCTTTGATGAGACGACGCCGGACGAGTTCAGGCGCATCATCGACGTGAACCTCACGGGGGCGGCGCACGGAGCCATGGCAGCCCTGCCCCACCTCAAGGCGGAGGGGCGCGGGGCGATCATCTTTGTCTCGTCGGTGGAGGGCAAGTACGCCCTGCCCCTGCAGAGCGCCTATTCCGCATCCAAGCACGGCCTCGAGGGGCTGGCCAAGTCGCTCCGGCTGGAGCTGCAGCGCGACGGGCTGCCCATCAGCGTGACCACCATCCTCCCCTCGTCGATAAACACGCCCCTCTTTGACGTGGCCCACACCAAGCTGGGCGTCAAGCCCAAGGGCTTTCCCCCGATCTATGAGCCCCACTTGGTGGCGGACGCCATCCTCCATGCGGCGGTACATCCCGAGCGCGAGATCGTGGTGGGCGGCGCGGGCAAGGCGCTGGCGGTGCTGAACCGCGTCTCGCCGCGCCTGGCGGACGCCGCCGTGGCGCGCAAGGCGTTCTGGCTGCAGCGCACCACCGAGGAGCGCCCCGCGGACGCGCCCAACAACCTGTATGAGCCGGTGCCGGGGCATTTCCGGGTCGAGGGCAGCTACTCGGGGCGCGCCTGGCCGTTCAGCGTCTACACCTGGTTGCGCCTGCGCCCGGGGCTGCGCTATGGGCTCGGCGCCCTGGCGCTGAGCGGGTTGGCGCTCGCCGTGATCGGGCCGGCCACCGTCCTGACGGGAGCACGAACCCTTGGTACGACGGCGCTGGGCGCGCTGCCGTTTGGCCGGCGCCGCCGGCCGCGCGGCGTCGTCGAGCGGGTAGCCGGCGCGACCGAGGGAATGCGGCGAGCGGTTGGCGCGGTCGGCGAGGCCGTCCCCGCGTCGCTCACCGGACTGGCGGCGCGCGTGCCGCGGGTCCGCCTTGGCCGGCGCAGGGCGCGGCCGAACCTGCCGGAGCGCATCGCGGATGCCGCGACGAACGCCTGGTGCGTGGTGCGAGGGTTGATCCCAGAGTCGCTCACCGGCCTGCTGCCCTGGGTGGCGGTCGGCTCGATGGTCGAGCGCCGCAGCGACGAGAACCCAATGGAGGGCGCCGCCGGCGCCTTGCAAGGTTTGTGGCAGAGGCTGCGCGGCCTGATCCCCATGTCGCTCCTCGGCCTCGTGTCGTGGGCCGCCATGGGTTGGATCGGCGGGCGCCGGGGGCGCCGCTGACGACCGTGCGGACACATGCGATCAGGAGGATGGAATGAACGCGACCGGACACACAGGTGACGCCCAAGCCGGCAAGGTCAACGTGGGAGCGCGCGAGCGCTGGGTATCGCTGGCGGCGGGCGGCGCCCTGGTGGCTTATGGATTGCTGCGCTCCTGGCGCTCACTCCCATGGCTGCTGCTGGGGGGCGCTATGGTCACGCGCGGCTACACGGGACACAGCATGCTGTACGAGCGCCTGGGGCGCCGACGCAAGCTCCCGACGGGGCGGGCGACGTGGCCGGGCGGCCGAGGGATCCGCATCGCCGAGGCGATCACCATCAGTCGGCCGGTGAGCGAGGTCTATCACGCCTATCGCGACACCCGCAGCCTGCCCCAGTTCATGAAGCACCTCGAGGTGGTCATGCCCCTCGGGGAGAGGCGCTCCGTGTGGACGGCCCGCACGGGAGGGCCGATCCCGCTGCGGCTGCAGTGGGAGGCCGAGATCGTGGCCGAGCGCGAGAACGAGATGCTGAGCTGGCGCTCCGTGCCCGGCTCGGACATCGACATCGCCGGCGCGGTCCTCTTTGAGCCGGCGCCCGGCGCGCGGGGCACCGAACTGCGCACCGTGCTGACCTACATACCCCCCGGCGGCGCCCTGGGGCTGGCCATCGGGAGCGCCTTCCGCGCGGTGACGGCGCAGCAGGTCAAGAACGACCTCTGGCGGTTCAAGAGCGTCATGGAGGCGGGCGAGGTGGCCACCGTCAACGGGCAGTCATCGGGGCGGGAGCGCGAGGCGCCGACGGGCGCAGCGGGCGTCCCCATGTTCGAGGAGCCGTCGCCGGCGCCCGAGCCCGCCATAGAAAGGTAACACCATGAAAGCAGTGTGTTGGTATGGCATTCGCGACGTGCGCGTGCTCGACGTTCCCGAACCGCGCATCCTGAACCCCCGCGACGCCATCGTCGAGGTGACCTCGACCACCATCTGCGGGTCCGACCTGCACATCTATGACGGCTATGTCCCCACCATGCGCCAGGGCGATATCCTGGGACACGAGTTCATGGGGCGCGTCGTCGAGGTGGGCAGCGGGGTCAGCAACCTGCGCGTGGGCGACCGCGTGGTAGTGCCCTTTACCATCTCGTGCGGCGAATGCTTTTACTGTCAGCGCGGGATGTGGTCGCTGTGCGACAACTCGAACCCCAACGCCTGGATGGCGGAAAAGGTGTTCGGCTACACGCCGGCGGGGCTGTACGGCTACTCGCACCTCATGGGCGGCTACGCCGGCGGCCAGGCCGAGTACGTGCGCGTCCCCTTTGCCGACATCGGGCCGCTGCGCATCCCGGACGGCCTCAGCGACGAGCAGGTACTGCTCATCTCGGACGTGTTCGCCACGGGATACATGGCCGCCGAGGCCTGCGACATCCAGCCGGGCGACACGGTGGCGGTGTGGGGGTGCGGTCCCGTGGGGCAGATGGCCATCCGCAGCGCCACCCACCTCGGCGCGGCGCGCGTCATCGCCATCGACGCCGTGCCCGAGCGCCTGGAGATGGCCCGGCAGCACGGCGGGGCCGAGACGATCAACTATGCCGAGCGGCGCAACGTGGTGGAGGCGCTCAAGGAGATGACCGCGGGCCGTGGGCCGGACGCCTGCATCGACGCCGTGGGGATGGAGGCCCTGGGCCGCACCGTGGATGCGCTCTATGACCGCATCAAGCAGGCGGTGCGCCTCGAGACGGGGCGCCCCCACGCGCTGCGCGAGGCGATCCAGGCGTGCCGCAAGGGCGGCACCATCTCCATCGCGGGGGTGTACGTTGGGCTGATCGACAAGGTCCCCATGGGCGCCGCCTTTAACAAGGGGCTCACCCTCAAGATGGGGCAGACGCACGTGCAAAAGTACATGCGCCCCCTCCTCGACCTGGTGCGAGGCGGCGAGATCGACCCCTCCTACCTCTTTACCCACACCATGGGTCTCGACGAGGCGCCGCAGGCCTACGCCATGTTCGCCGCCCGTGAGGCGGGCATGATGAAGGTGATGCTCAAGCCCGAGATGGGCGCCGTGGGCGACGGCCGGCGCGCCCGCCGAGAGCGGGCCATGGAGCAGCCCGTCGAGATGCCGATCTCCCTGCCGGAGACGGGGCGGGGTTCGCCGGCGCAGCGCGAGAGCGGCGCGCGGGTGATGGCGCGACCCACCCAGTGGGGCGCGGAGGGCACCGAGGCGCCGCCCGTGCCGAGCCAGGCGGAGGGAACCCGCGCCACCATCGAGGAGGACCTCTGCGAGAAGGGGCTGTCAACGCCGGAGGAATGCGCCGAGCTACCCGCCGAGGAGACGCCCGAACAGCTGGTGACCGGTCGTCACCTCCCCAGCCAGGCGGAGGGGGAGCGCGAGACGGTGGAGGAAACGCTGCGGGCGCGCGAGGAGCGCGACGCGGCCGAAACGGAGCGCCTCGCCGCAGAGCGACGCCTACCCAGTCAGGCGGAGGGCACGCGCGAGACCGTCGAGGAGGACCTCTGCGAGAAGGGGCTGGCGCCGCCGGAAGAGTGCGAGGAGCTGCCCGCTGAGGGCGATGATCGCACCACCCTCGCACCGCACCCACCGAGCCAGGCTGAGGGAGAGCGCGAGACGGTCGAGGAGGACCTGCGCCGCCTGGACGAAGGCGCCGGCACGGAGCCCCCGCCGCCCGTGGGTGAGGCGGAGGCCACTCCACCGGAGGGAGAGGCAGAGTTCCCCTCGGTGGAAGAGAGCGTGCGCGAGCGGGTGCGCCGCGTCCAGGAAGAGGCGGAGGAACCCCGCGACACGCTAGACGAAGGGCTGGACGAGGAGGAGACGCGCTAGCGTCGCCTCGCTCGAGACGCCAGAGGCGGCCACCTTGGCGGTGGCCGCCTCTCGATCTATAGAACGCGCCCGATGGAGGCGCGGGTCTCAGTCGGCCAGCATCCGATCCACCGCCGCCGCGAGTTGGGCCAGGTTGCGCACCTGATAGACCTCGTTGCACAGCGGCGCATACTCGAGCATGTCGCTATCGCCCGTGCCCCACTGGGCCGGGTACTCGGGGTTCATCCAGATGATGCGGCGCGACCGGCGCCCCAGGTCGGAGAAGGTATCGAGGGCGGGGTCCTGCAAGTTGTTGCGCCCATCCCCCAGCACGATCACCGTGGTGCGAAAGTCGATGGCGTCCATGTGCTCCGCCTCGAACTCGCGCAGGCTGGCGCCAAAGTCGGTGTTATAGTGGCCGGGGGGCAGCTTGGTGGTGATGGACTGCATCGCCTCGTCGGGTCGCAACGTCGCGAGGTCTTGGCTGACCTCCTCCAGGTGGTCGATGTAGGCAAAGCTCCGCGCCTTCTGGATCTGATCCTGCAGCTCGTAGAGCAGCCAGAGGAAGAATTCGGTCACCTGCCGCATCGAAGTGCTGACGTCCAGGAGGGTGACCAGTTTCGGTCGGAGGCGCCGCGTGCGATAGTGCAGCTCCATGG
Source organism: Anaerolineae bacterium (assembly GCA_040768165.1). Lineage (GTDB taxonomy): Bacteria > Chloroflexota > Anaerolineae > UBA1429 > UBA1429 > DUUT01. Next base: position 52,654 of record JAXGNH010000024.1, on the reverse strand, counting down.
GAACCCCGCCGTAGCGCAGGTTCGCGCGGATGGTGCTCTTGGCGTCGAGGCGCCCGTCCTGGCCGCGTTTCTGCCGCAGGGCGGCGTGGCTGCGCAGCCGGGCCGCCAGGCGGCGCACCTCGTCACGTAGGAGGCGCATCTCTTCCTCGTTGAGCAGTTCGAAGGGGCGCTCCATCAGCTCATCGACGGAGGGGGGGCGCTTTTGGTACTCTTCCACCGTCTGCTCGCCGATCGCCTGGCCGGCGAACTGCTCCAACTGCTTCTCCAGGGCCTCCATGTTCTGGGCCACCCGCTCCTTGAGCTGTTGGATCTTTTCGGGGTCCATCCCCTGCTCGGCCAGCAACTCCCAGAGGAGTTCGAGCAGCTCCTGTAGTTGCTCCCAGTGGAGCAGGCGCTGCATGCGCCGCGCATAGCGCTCCGCCTGGCTCGTGGAGGTGGCCCGGTCGATGCCGGCCTGCTGGGCCAGTTCCTCCAGCTCCTCCTGCGAGGGCTGGCGGCCGTTCAGGAGCCAGTTCAGCAGTTGCTGTAGCTCCCCCGCCAGGTCGTCCATCGCCTGCTGGAGCATATCGCGCTCCTCTTGCGACATGCCGTCTTGGGGGTCCATCATCGGCGGCTGGTCGACGCCGAAATAGAGGGGAAACAGCTCCTCAAAGATGGGCAGGCCCGATGCATCCTTGACCAGCGTGGCCCGCAGCGCCCAGCGGAACCGGTTTCGATCCATTACTCCCATGTGGCGGATCGCACGCCAGGCATCCTCGCTCTCGGCCAGAGAGACGCGAACGCCGGCGGCCCTAAGGGCGGCCACGAATTTCGTGATGCGCTCTTCCATAACCATCGCCTCCGCCCACGCCCTGCAGCATGCGGCGCACGCGCACGACGTCGGCCTCGTATTTCAGCAGTACCGTCATGGTGTTCTCGACCGTCTCCGGGTCGAGGGACCTGGCATTGAGAGTCACGAGCGCGCGCGCCCAGTCGAGGGTCTCACTGACGCTCGGGTTCTTTTTGAGGTCCATGCGCCGCAGCGAATGGACGAGTTCCACCGCTTGGCGCGCCAGGCTCGCGCTGAGGTCCGGCACCTTGAGCTGCACGATGTTCAGTTCTTCTTCGGTGGAGGGATAGTCGATGTAGATGTACAGGCAGCGCCGCTTGAGGGCCTCCGACAACTCGCGGGTGTTGTTGCTCGTCAGGAACACCACCGGATGCTGCCTCGCGCTGATGGTGCCGATCTCGGGGATGGTCACTTGGAAATCGCTCAGCACCTCGAGCAAAAAGGCCTCGAACTCGGCATCGGCGCGGTCGATCTCGTCGATCAGCAGCACGGTAGGTTCGTCACTGTTGATGGCGCGCAACAGCGGGCGCGCCAGCAAAAAGCGCTCGGAGAAAAAGACGTCCTCCTCGGTGGCCAGCCGGTCGGCCGCGTCGGAAAGGGAGTGCGTGCCGGCCAGCACGTCGCCGAGTTTGTCGCGCAAGAGTTGGGTGTAGAGCATCTGCTTGGCATACTCCCACTCGTAGAGGGCCTTGCTCTCATCGAGGCCCTCGTAGCACTGCAATCGGATGAGCTGGCGACCGGTAGCGCCGGCCCACGCCTTGCTCAGTTCGGTCTTGCCGACGCCCGCCGGCCCCTCGATGAGCAAGGGCTTGCCCAGCTGCTCCGAGAGGAGCAGGATGGTCGCGATCTCGCTCCCAGCGATGTAGAGCTGGGTCGCCAGGGCCTCTCGCACGGCGTCCACTGTCCAGACCATATCTCTGTCTCCCGCTTGCACTATGCCTCCAGTAAAGTCAACCTCCCGCAACCTCAGCGGCCGGGGAGGTATCACCATGCCTCATCTTAACGGACATTACTATAAAAAGCAAGGGTTTACGATTCAGTTCCTTCAGATAGCGCCGCCGGTCGGCGTCCGTCGTGCCGAACGCCTCCCAGAGGCCCCCCGCCAGAGTCCCCGCGCATATCGCGTTCGCTGCGGGGGGACCTTCAGGAGGTGCTTCCGCAGCGAGATGCCCATCGACATGCGAGGGACACCGCGCCCACGCGGTGTCCCTCGACCTCCGTGGACCTACCTACTGCAGCGCGTAGACGACCTGCAGTTGCGTGGTGATCTCGAGTTGGCCCGGGCTGATGGGGCCGGGGGCCGCGCCCCCTATGCCAAGCCCCGCCTCGGCGGCCGCAAAGAACGGCTGCGCGCCGACTACCTGGCTGACGCTGACGACCGGCCCGAGTTGGGCGCCCGTCAGATCGGCGAGGTACTGCGCGCGCTCCTCGGCGTTCTGCACCGCCTCCTCGAGCGCATCGCGCATATACTCCTCGCGGTTCGACACGTCAAAGTTCACGCCGAACACCTGGTTCGCGCCCGCCTCGACGGCGGCGTCCAGGATCGTGCCGATGGCGCCGATATCGCGGATGGTCACTTGCACGCTGTTGGTCACCTGGTAGCGCTGGGGCTGCTCGTCATCCTCCATCGGCTCCTGAGGCCCAAAGACCCCGTCGATGAGGTTGATGCTGTACGAGGTGGTCTGGATGTCCTCCTGCGCCACACCCTCCGCCATGAGGGCATCGAGCACGTCGCTCATGGTCTGCGAGACCTGCTGCGTGGCCGAGACGACCGACGCGTCCACGGCCGTCACCCCGATGTTGGCGGTAGCGATGTCTGGGCTGGCCTGCACCCGTCCTTCTCCCAGGACGATCAACGTGCGCGTGATTTCCCCCTCCACGCCGGTCTCGGGCAGCCCGGGGGTCACCGGCTCGGTGGGGGTAATCATCGGCGTCTCGGTCACCTCCACCGTGGGAGTGGCCTCAACGGTAGGGGTGATCGGCAACAGTGGGGTCACCTCCTCAGTCGCCGTCGGCGTTCCGAGGGGCTCGAGGGTTTCGGTGGGGGTGCCCGTCGGGGTTTGGCCCACCTGCGCCAGGGCTGGCGGGCCGGCCTGCCCGGCCAGCAACACGACGCCAATGAGCGCGACGACGAGCGTCATTCCCGCGAGCCAACGCAACTGTCTGCTCCGGCCTTGCATACAACACCTCCTAACGAACGATTGCCAGCACTCCGCCGGCATCCCCCGCCAGTCGCGAACCGGTGCAGGGCTGGGATGGCGCGGTGGGTGCGGTACGCCGGACAGGGGCCGCAACGCACATATAGTTGACAGGCGCAGGCGCGGAGCATGGGGGATGAGGGTGCGGGAAGGATGCGAATGGGGTAACCTGTCGGCCCACTGCCGAACGATGGCACACCGCCGGGGGATGATCCGACGCGTTTTGCGGATACACTTTCATCATACCACAGGCGGAGGCCACGGGCAAGGGGTTCTTGACCGATACGATCAGGAATGCGCCATCCGTGAGAGGGGAGGCACGGGCCTGTTCTGGATACTGAGAGATCCGCCGGGGACACGCCCCGAAGGGCCGCGCAGCGAATCTCGCACATCCGGCGTTCACCGTGGGCGTCTTCGGGGGGTGTTCCCGGCTTGACACGCGTTCGCGCCACCGCTACGCTCCCGCCAGAAACCTCTTATGTGAGGATCAGCCCCGCGATGATCGTGTACACGCCCCGCTTGGTGCTGCGCGAGTTCGAGGAGGGCGACTGGGAGGCGGTGCTCGCCTACCAATCGGACGCGCGCTACCTGCGCTACTACCCCTGGACGGCGCGCAGCGCCGAGGAGGTCCGCGCCTTTGTGGCCATGTTCCTGGCCTGGCGCGCGGCATCGCCTCGCACGAGGTACCAGCTCGCCATCACCCTGCGGGCGGAGGGATCAGCGGCGCCCGGCGCGCTCATCGGCAACGTGGGCATCCGCAAGCCGGGACCCGACGCCACTGTGGCGGAGCTGGGCTACGAGCTAAACCCGACGCATTGGGGGCACGGCTATGCCACCGAGGCAGCCGCCGCCATGCTGCGCTTTGCCTTCGTGGACCTGGCCCTCCATCGCGTGTCGGCCACCTGCATCGCCGAGAACGCCGCCTCGGCGCGGGTACTCGAAAAGCTGGGGATGGTGCTGGAGGGGCGCCAGCGCGAGCAGCAGTGGTTCAAGGGGCGCTGGTGGGACAGCCTGCTGTACGGCATCCTCGACCGTGAGTGGCGCGCGCTGCAGGGGAAGGAGCGATGCTGAGGGATGGTACGCTGATTCCGCTGATCGGGCGCCGATCTCCACGGATCTTCTAGATCCCCATGCATGGTGTAGTGCAGCGCGCTCTGCACCTCACCGGCGATGGTCGACGATGGTGACATGGAACAGGAGGAGACGTGATGGGTGAGCGGCCGACGCTCGAGACGCCGCGGCTGGTCCTGCGCCCCTTTGTCCTCGGTGACGCCCCCGACGTTCAGCGCCTGGCGGGGGCGCGGGAGGTGGCCGCCACCACGCTGAACATCCCGCATCCCTACGAGGAGGGCATGGCGGAGGCATGGATCGGCACGCATCAAGAGCGGTTCGACGCCGGCGCGATGGTCACCCTTGCGGTGACGCTGAGAGAGGGGGGCGCTCTCATCGGCGCCATCGCCCTGCGCTTCGAGCCGGCCCACCAGCGCGCCGAGATGGGCTACTGGATCGCCGTGCCACACTGGAACCAGGGCTATTGCACCGAGGCGGCGCGCGCCATGCTGCGTTACGGGTTCGAGGAGCGTGCCCTGCACCGCATCGGCGCCACCCATCTGGGCAGCAACCCGGCGTCGGGGCGGGTGATGCAAAAGATCGGCATGACGTACGAGGGGCGCTTGCGCGATTACGTCAAGAAGTGGGGCCGGTTCGAGGACCTGGTGCACTATGGCCTGCTGCGCGACGCGTGGGAGGGCCGCAGGGGTTGAGTGGCAGGGTGACAGTTCTCGCCCAACACGCGGCGCGCTCCGGCGAGCGCGCCCTACAGGTCTCGCGGCGTTGTGGGGGACTGACGCCGTCCGTCGCGCGGCGCGCTCCGGCGAGCGCGCCCTACATGTGGCGTGTGGGGCGAGGGGGCGGGACCCCGCGTGAGGCGACTTGCGTAACCTGGCCGTATGCCCCGGAGCCGGGGCGTCTCGGCATGTCCGATTCGGGAGGGCACGTTGGACGATCGCACGATCCTGATCATCGGCGCCGGCGTGGCGGGGCTGTCGGCGGGGTGCTATGCACAGATGAACGGCTACCGCTCGCGCATCGTGGAGCAGCACACCATCCCCGGCGGGCTGTGCACGTCGTGGCGGCGCGGCGACTAACTCTTTGACGGTGGGCTGCGCATCCTGACGGGCACGAGCCCGCGGATGAGCCTGTATCAGCTTTGGGACGAACTCGAGGTGCTCGAGCGCCCGCTGCACTTTTACGACGAGTTCCTGCGTTTCGAGGGGCGCGACGGTAGAGCACTGTCGCTGTACACCGACATCGATCGGCTAGGGCAACACCTGCTGGATCTCGCGCCGCGCGATGCGGGGCCCATCAGCGACCTGATCGAGGCGCTGCACGCCTTCCGCAACCTCGAGATGCCCGTGGACATGACCATCTCGGACGTATCCCAGGCGCTGGAGCTGGGGCGCAGCATGGCCCCCGTGCTGCTGCCGGTGCTGCGCTGGCGCAACGTCACCGTCCGCGAGTTTGCCAACCGCTTCTCTGACCCCCTGCTGCGCGAGGCGCTGCCCCAGTTCTTCCAGTTCTCGCCGCCCGACTTTCCCATAATGCTGCTGCTGTCGACCCTGGCGATGATGCACGACCACGAGGTGGGCTATCCCATCGGCGGCTCGCTGCGCTTTGCCCAGGACCTGGCGCAGCGCTACAAGGCGTTGGGCGGCGAGATTAGCTATCGCTCCCGCGTCAGCCGCATCCTGGTTCAGGGGGACCGCGCCGTGGGGGTGCGCCTCGAGGACGGCACCGTGCTGCGCGCCGACCTGGTGATCTCGGCCGCCGATGGCCACGCCACGATCTATGACATGCTCGAGGGACTGTACGTCGACTCGACCATCGAGGCCTACTACCGCGACCTGCCCGTATCCGAGTCGATCATCCAGGTGTCGCTGGGGGTGCGGCGCGATTTCTCATCCGAGCCGCCGGCCCTCGACTTTCCCCTCCCCCAGCCCATCGTGCTGGGCAACGTGTGGCACGAGCGGCTGGTGGCCAAACACTACTGCTTCGACCCCACCATGGCGCCGCCGGGCAGGTCGGTGCTCAGCGTGTGGTGTCAGGCGGACTATGCCTATTGGCGCAGCATGCGCGCCCACCGAGCGCACTATCGCGCCGCCAAGGACCTGGTGGCGCAGCAGGTGATCGCCGCCCTGGACGAGCGCTTTCCGGGGCTCGCCGGCGACGTGGAGGTGGTGGACGTGGCCACGCCCATCACCTACGAGCGCTACACCGGCAACTGGCGCGGCGCGTTCGCCGGCTGGGCGCTGACGACGCGCAAGATGAGCATGATGATGGGCCGCCCGATGCGCAAGACGTTGCCCGGCCTGGAGGGGTTCTATATGATCGGCCAGTGGGTCGAGCCGGGCGGCAACGTGGAGCTATCGGCCGCCTCGGGGCGCGACGTGATCAAAGACGTATGCGACGCCGAGGGGCGCCCCTTCCGCACGGGCGTCGCCAAACCCCAGGCGTGAGCCGTAGGCTGCTGAGGGCTACTGCTCCATATTGACATGTCGGCCGTTATGTGGTATTCTGCCGTACGCTGTGAGTCACCGTATCGGTGAAAGGAGGCCGTGGATGGAAAAGCGAATAACAGCCCTTGGCCGCCAGATCGCCGTTGGTGGCGCACAGAGGTAATCCTCGTTTCGTTCCCCGCATCGCGCGGCGCGAACGCCGTACGCGGCACGAACGCCGTACGCGGCGCGATTCCTCTGTGGGCCTTGGACGAGTACACCCATAGACGAGAGGAATCACACCGTGGAGCTAACCACGTTAGGTTGGGATCCGTATTTCGAGCACGCCTTCGAACCGTACGCCCATGATGGCCTTGTCCCCGCGCGCATCGCCAGCGAGAACCGCGAGCACTATCTCCTCTACTGGCAAGGGGGCGAGTTGGTCGGGCAGGTGTCCGGCCGCTTTGCTCACCGCAGCGCCGATCGCGCCGCCTTTCCCGCCGTCGGCGATTGGGTGGCAGCCTCGCCGCGGCCCGAGGAGGGGCGGGCCACCATCGTGGCCGTGCTGCCGCGCAAGACCGCCTTCTCCCGCAAAGCCTGGGGCAGCGTCACCGAGGAGCAGGTGGTGGCCGCCAACATCGACAGCGCCCTGATCGTGAGCAGCCTGGACCGCAACTTTCAGCTGCGGCGCATCGAGCGCTACCTTACCCTCGCCTGGGAGAGCGGCGCCGAGCCCGCCATCGTGCTCAACAAGGCCGATCTCTGCCCCGAGGCCGAGGCGCGATGCGCCGACGTCGAGGCGGTGGCCATGGGCGTGCCGATCCACGTCATCAGCGCCACCTCCGGCGATGGCATCGACGTGCTGCGCCAGTACCTGCAACCCGGGCGCACCGTGACGCTCCTCGGGTCGTCGGGCGTAGGCAAATCGACCATCATCAATGCCCTGCTGGGCGCCGACCGCCTGCGGGTGAACGCCGTGCGCGCCCGCGACGACAAGGGGCGGCACACCACCACCCACCGCGAGATGGTGCTCTTTCCCGACGGCGGGATCGTCATCGACAACCCGGGGATGCGCGAGTTGCAGCTCTGGGCGGACGAGGAGGCGGTAACCGACGTCTTTCAGGAGATCGAGGCGCTCGCCGCCGCGTGCCACTTCCGCGACTGTCAGCACGAGCAAGAGCCGGGATGCGCCGTGCGCCGGGCGCTGGAGGACGGCACCCTCGACCCCGCGCGTTACGCCAACTACTTGGGACTGAAGCGCGAGCTGCGCTTTCTCGCCTCGCGCCAGGATCAGCGCGCTCGGCAGGAGCAGAGGGAACAGAGCAAGCGTATCGCCAAGTGGACGCGCCAGCGCGAAAAAGCAGGGACTCTGCGCTAGAAAAGAGGGCTTTCGAGGATAGAGCGCACAGAGCGCCCGAGTCCCCCTCTCTGCGCCTTCTGCGTCCTCAGCGGTTCAGACGTTCGGGCGTCGGGCGCATCGCTTGACGTGACGTGGCCAGGGGCGATAATAGCCTGGGCTGCCACCGGGGCGCCCACATCACGGCGCATGGGAAAGGAAGCGCGCATGGCAAGCCAAACGAGCCCGGTCACGACGGGACGGACCATTCCACTACGCACCGTGCCGGGGTACTTCTCCTCCAAGCCCGGCATCCAGGTCGCCACGCAGGTGCCCGCCACGGCCAGCGACGAGGACCTGCAGTTCATCCAGCAACTCGGCGTCGAGTGGGTGATGACGGGCCTCGACAGGGACGAGGACCACACCTACGACACCTACGTGCGGCTGCGCGAGCGCTTTGAGGCCTTCGGCCTGCGCATCTATCGCCTCGCCAGCCACTCGCTGCACAACATGGAAGAGATCACCCTCAACCTCCCCGGCCGCGACGCCAAGATCGCCGAGTACCTGAACTATATCCGCACCATGGGCAAGGCGGGCATCCACTACTCGACCTACGCCCACATGGGCAACGGCATCTGGTCCACCGGCCGCGGCACGATGCGCGGCGGCGTCGAGGCGCGCGCCTTTGACCTCTCCCAGGCGCAGGTCGGCCACTGGAACCGCAAAGAGTTCCACGGCCCGCTCACCCACGGCCGCGAGTACTCGGAGCAGGAGCTGTGGGACAACTATACCTACTTTATCAAGCAGGTCGTGCCGGTGGCCGAGGAGGCGGGGGTGTTCATCGGTATCCACCCCGACGACCCGCCGGTTTACCCGCTGGGCGGCGTGCCGCGCTGCATTTTCGGCAATTTCGAGGGCTACAAGCAGGCCCTGGAGATCGCCGACAGCCCCAACATCGGCATGTGCCTGTGCGTGGGGTGCTGGCTGGAGGGCGGCGCGGGCATGGGCAAGGACGTCGTGGAGACGATCCGCTACTTTGGCGGCATCGGCAAGCTCTTCAAGGTGCATTTCCGCAACGTCAGCCAGCCCATGCCGGCGCCGTGGGTGGAGACGTTCATGGACGACGGCTACTATGACATGCACCAGGTGATGCGGGCGCTGCGCGAGGTGCAGTTCGACGGGGCCATCATCTCCGATCACCTGCCGGCGATGCTCGGCGGGCGGCGCGCCGCCGAGGCGTTCTCGGTGGGTTACCAGAAGGCGCTGGTGCAGGCGGTGAACAACGAGTTCGGCGGCCCCTGCTAGCCTCGGCCGTCGCCGCGCTCCGGCACTCTGGGGCCGGGTGCACTACCCGAGGGTATGGCACCCGGCCTAGCTGTCTCGATGCGCACCCTCTGCCACGCCCTGGCTCCCATCCCCCGACGAGGACAACGCCGTGACGGACACACCCGATCCGCGGGACGCGCAGCGCCCGCCGGACGAGCGCCAACCCGACGCCCATCATCACCCAACCAACACCGAGACGACGCGCCGCTGGGTGCCCCTGGCCCTGGCGGCGCTGGCCCTGGCCTGCGTGGTGGCCCTCGTGGGCCGCGAGGTCTGGCGCGCCTTCCGTGCGCCCGAGCGCCGGGCAGAGGCCACCCCAACCGTAGCAGCCTCCCCCACACCATCGGCCACGCCCGAGGGCGGTGAGGCGCCTCCCCCCGCAACCTTGGCGCCGGGTGAGACACCGACCAGGACGCCACGCCCTTCCCCCACCCCCACGCTGCCCTGGCCCCCGCCCCTGGCGGAGCCGGGACGCAGCAAGCTGGGCGTCCACGTGCAGTGGAACAACTCGCCCGAGATCATGGAGTTCATCCGCCGCATGAAGCCCGCCGTAGTCAAGGCCGTGGGCGACAAGGGGTTCCTCGCCGAGGTCAAGGCGGCCTCACCCCAGACGATCATCGTCGCCCGGCACGGCGACGAGCAGCTGGCCATGGAGGGGGATCCGGTCGCGGCGGCGCGGGCCTATGTGGCGGCGCACCTGGACGAGTACCGGCGCCATCCGGCGGTGGACTATTGGGAGGGATACAACGAGCCGGTGGTGCGCGACAACATGCCCTGGTTCGCCGCATTCGAGGCGGAGCGGGTACGGGCCATGGCCGAGCACGGGCTCCGGACGGCCATCGGGGCGTTCTCCACCGGCGTCCCCGAGTGGGACGAGTTCGCCGCCTTCCTCCCCGCGGTGCGCGAGGCGCACGCCCACGGCGGCATCCTGACGCTCCACGAGTACGACGCGCCCACCATGGATCGCTCGGTGGGGGTGGCGCTGCCCGGCCGCCCGCCGGCGCCGCATCGCGGCTGCCTGACGCTGCGCTACCGCTGGTGGTACGAGGAGATGCTCGCGCCCGAGGGGATCACTATCCCGCTGGTCATCTCGGAGGCAGGGGTCGACGGCGCCGTGGGTGACCGCCCGGGGCCCGACGGCCGGGGCTGGCTGGACTTTCGGGGCTACTGGCAGGAGAACGGCCTCGCCGGGGACGGCATCGAGGCCTATCTCCAGCAGCTAGCTTGGTACGACGCCGAAGTGCAGCGCGACGACTATGTGCTGGGGTTCGCCGTGTTCACCGCCGGCGCGATGAACGACGACTGGAAGACGTACGACATCACCGGCATCCTCCGCCACCTCGCCACCCACATCCTGGCGCCCCAGGGCACGCCCTGAGTAGGGCAGATGGAACGCGCATCGGAAGCATTCACCGCAGAGAACACAGAGAACGCAGAGAAGAGGTCAAGAGCCCCCATCTCTGCGTTCTCTGCGGTAGAATCAGCAATCCGCGTCAATCCGTTCGATCCGCGTCCATCCGCGTTCCATCGGTCTCCCAGTAGTCGTCACTGCCAAGCGAACTGGTAGACCGCGCTGCTGGGACTGATGGCGACGCCGGTCTGAGCGCCCAGAGGGCGACGCATGACGTTCACCTGCCACAAAAAGTAGCTCGACTCCCCATCGCCGGGATGCAGATTCTGAGGCATGCGCCATGACGTCGCCTTAGTCCAGGTAAGTACCGGCTGGGTGTCCCCCTCCGAGCGCCACAGGCGCACCACATACCACTCGTCCTCCGCCAGGATGCCCACCGAGGTCCAGTTGGCCAGAATGTTGGCCTCCCTGCCTCGGAAGCTGGCGCCCACCACCGGCGCCAGCAGCCGCGGGCCGGCATAGACGAACCCCGGCACGCGGGTAGCCGTGGCCGTGGGAGAGACGGTGGGCGAGGGCGTCGGCGACAGCGTCGGCGTGGCGGTGGGCGCGGGGGTGGGGGTGAGGCTCGTATCGGGGATGATGAGTTCCTGCCCGATGCGCAGCAGGCTGTTCACGCCGATGCCGTTAGCCGCGGCGATGCGCTCGGACGCCACGTCGTACTTGACGGCGATGGAACTGAGCGTGTCGCCCCGGGCGACGGTATGGATCACCTGGGCCGGGGCCGGCGTGCCGGCCGTCTCGGCAGCGGTGGGCGAGGCGCCCGGCGTAGCGGGCGTGCCGGTGGGCGCCACGGCCGTGGCCTCGGGCGCAGAGGTGGGCTCGGGCGTATCGGTCGGGGGCGTCGTGGCGGTGGGCGTCGCCGTGGCGGCGGGCCCCTCGGCAGAGTGTCCCGGGATGATCAGCTCCTGCCCGATGCTCAGCACGCTGTTCACGCTGATGCCGTTGGCCGTGGCGATCTCTTGCATGCTGACATCATACTTGACCGCGATGAGCCCGAGGTGCTCGCCGCTCTGGACGACGTGCATCAGCGGAGCGGGGGTCGGCGTAGGTGTGGAGCCGGCCGGCGCGGTCGCATCCGGCGCGGGCTCCTCGTCAGCGACGGGGATGGTCAGCTCCTGCCCGATACTCAGGACGGCGTTGCTGCTCAGCCCGTTGGCCTCGGCGAGTTCGGCGGTCGCCAGCCCGTTGGCGTTGGCGATCTCGGAGAGGGTGTCCCCCGACTCGACGACGTACGTCCAGGGGCCGGCGCGGCGCGTAGCGGTGGGCGCTGGCGTATCGGTCGGCGTCGGCGTCGCGGTCGCTGTGGGCGTCGCGGTGGGCGCGTCCGTCGGCGCCGGAGTATCGGTAGGCGCCGGTGTACCGGTCGGCGCCGGCGTATCCGTCGGTTCGGGTGTGCCCGTGGGCGTGGCCGTCCCCTCCGGCGTCGCCTCGTCACGCGTCTCTGTCGCGTCGGGCATAGCCGTCTCGTCGGCGACCTCCTCCTGCGACGGCGTGGGGATGAGCAGCTCCTGCCCGATGCTCAGGAGCGCGCGCAGGCTGAGGCCGTTGGCGGCCATCAGGTCGGCGGTGGTGACGCCGAAACGCATGGCGATCTCGGAGGGGGTATCTCCCTCCACCACGGTGTACATCGGCGGCCGCGTGGGCGTCGGCGTGATGGGCGTCGGCGTGGGGGTGCGGGTGGGTGGGATGGTGATGGCCATCGCCGCCGCCCCTGTCAGGGTGACGCGTGTAGCGATGGTAGGGGGACGCTCCACCGTCGGCCGGCGCGTAGGGGTAAAGGTCGCCGTCGGCAGGAGCGCGATGTTGGGGCCCGGGATGTCCTGCGGGGCCAGGCCCTCCCAAGGGCGGATCAGGAGCACCGCCAGGACAAAGGCAGCCAGGGCGACGACGCCCGCCGGGCGAGCCCAGCGTCCAAGCGCCTGCCGGGGTCCCAACTGCGGGCGCTGAGCGCCGCAGATGGGACACTCTTCCGCCCCCGGGGCCATGCGCGCCCCGCACTCGGGGCAATGCTCGGACAGGCGTCCGCGCGAGAGCTCCTGCCCGCAGTTCGGACACACCGTGGCATCCCACGGCAACCGCGTACCGCACTCGGGGCACCGCTGCGTGTTTCGCAATCGTGTCATCATGAGGGATGTATGCCGTTCCCGCCCCACGACGCTGCCGTCGCCGTGAGCGCGTCAGGGCGATGCCCCGACGGGCCCGGTCGCACTATACCCCGGCGAGTCCCAGTTCTCCCGCCACCGGCTTGAGCGCATCGATGACAAAGGCGATGTGTTCGTTGAGATCAACGCCCAGCTCCGTGGCGCCGAGTTCAATGTCCGCGCGGTTCACGCCCCGCGCAAAGGCCTTGTCCTTCCACTTTTTCCGTACCGAGCGCGGCGCCAGCGACAGGATGCTCTTGTCAGGCCGCACGAGGGCACAGGCGGCCACCAGGCCGGTAAGCTCGTCCACGGCAAAGAGGGCCTTGGACATGAGGGTATCTCGCGGCACACCCGTCTCCAGGCCATGGCTCAGTACGGCTCGCACGACCTCCTCGGGCCAGCCCAGGTCCTTCAGGATCCCGGCCCCCACCATGGGGTGTTCGTCGAGGGTGGGGTGCTCCTCATAGTCAAAATCATGGATCAGCCCCGTCACCCCCCAGAGTTCCGCGTCCTCACCATAGTGGGCGGCATAGGCGCGCATGGCCGCCTCCACCGCCAGGGCGTGCTTGATCAGGCTCTCGTTCTTGGTGTGCTCGGTGAGCAGCTCCCATGCCTCGTCTCGTGTTGGCGTCACGATGCAACCTCCATTGCCCTCTCCATGTCACGTACGCCGGGCGCCCGCGGACCGTATGTGGCCTTCTCCCGACGCGCATCACGTCGGCTTGTAGGGCGCGCACGCTGTGCGCGCCGCTTCGCGGGCCACACGGCGTTCGGCCTCTACAAGCGGCGCGGGCCACCGGGCGGCCGCCCCCGACGCGCATCACGTTACCGTGTAGGGCGCGCACGCTGTGCGCGCCGCTTCGCGGGCCACACGGCGCTCAGCCCCTACGAGGCGGCGGCGATGGCCTGCCGTTGCACCTCGATGAGCTGACGAATCCCCTCCTGAGAGACGCGCAACAGCTCGTCGAGCTGCTCACGCGTAAAGGGCGCGCCCTCGGCGGTGCCCTGCACCTCGATAAAGCGTCCCTCCCCGTCCATGACGACGTTCAGGTCAACCTCGGCGCTCGAGTCCTCGTCGTAGGCCAGGTCCAACAGCACCTCACCGTGGACGATGCCGGCGCTGACTGCCGCCACCGGCGGCGGCGCCAACACCTTGGCACTCACGGCGCCCGAGGCCACCAGCCGCCGCAACGCCAAGGCCAGGGCGACATAGCCGCCTGTCACCGAGGCGGTGCGCGTGCCACCGTCGGCCTGGATCACGTCGCAATCCACGATGACGCTGCGCTCGCCCAGGGCGCTCAGGTCCACCGCCGCCCGCAAGGAGCGGCCGATGAGGCGCCGAATCTCTTGCGTGCGACCCGAGAGGCCGCGCGTCTCGCGCGGCGTGCGCGTCTCGGTAGAGGCGGGCAGCATGGCGTACTCGCCCGTCACCCAACCGGTGCCGCGGCCCATCATCCAGGGCGGCACGCTCTCTTGCACCGTGGCGGCGCACAGCACCACCGTCTGCCCAAACCTGCACAGCACCGAGCCGTCGGCAAAGTCGAGGTAATCGGGCGTGATGGTCACTGCCCGCAGCGCGTCATGCGCCCTACCATCCCGTCGCATCGCAACCTCCCTCATCAGGAACGCGCATGAACGCGGATCCACACGGATTTTCTACAGATCGGTACTCCAACCCGTGGAGATCCGTTCCATCCGCGTTCATCCGCGTTCCATCCATGCCCGGCCTGCGGCAAAGGCGCGGAGGTTCAGGTCCACGTAGCGCTCGGGAACGCGTTCGGCGATGACGTCGCGCCAGACGGCCTCGGGCACGTCGAGTTCAGCCGGCGGCCGGGACAGGAGCGCCGCGGCGGCGCCGAGCATCACCACGTTGTTCACCCGCGCCTGCCCCACCTCCTGGGCGATGCGCATGGCGGGGATGACGACGCGGCGCACGCCCGCGCCGGCGAAGGCGGACTCCTCCTCGTCGGCGGAGGGGTAGCGTCCGTCGCCCGACGTGACGGTCACCGGCACGATGCGATAGTCGTTCACCAGCATCGCCCCGCCGGGGCGGAGCAGCTCGGTATAGCGCAGCGCCTCGAGGCGCTCAAAGGCGACCAGCAGGTCGACCTCGCCCGGCGCGATGAGGGGCGAGTGAACGCGCTCGCCCCAGCGCACGTGGCTGATGACGCTGCCGCCACGCTGGGCCATGCCGTGCACCTCGCTCTTTTTCACGTCCAGCCCCTGGGCCAGGCCCACCAGGGCCATCACGTCGGCCGCCAGGAGCGTGCCCTGCCCCCCGACGCCCGCCAACACCACGTTCAGCGCCTTGCCGCTCATTCCGCACCTCCCTGCTCGGCGTCGAGTTGCGAGCGAAAGAGGATGGCGTTCACCGGGCACACCTGGGCGCAGATCTCGCAGCCGGTACACAGCAATGGGTCGATGGCCGATTTCTGCCGGCCGTTCTTGGCATAGACCTCGTCGCTCAGTTGGATGGCGGGACACGCCACCCGCCGGCACGTGCCGCAGGCGATGCATTTGCTCGCGTCGATGCGCAGCGGCCGATAGGCGCGGCGCGCCTCGGGCAGCAGGGCGCAGGGGCGCCGCGCGATGATGACCGACGGCTCGTCCAGCGCCATGTACTCCTCGAGCGTGCGCTCCACCAACGCCGTGTCGTAGGGGTCGATGGTCGTCACGTGCTCGATCCCCAGGGCGCGCACCACCGGCTCGATCTCGGCGGTGCGGGTTGGCTGGAGCTGAAGGGTGAGGCCGGTCCCCGGATGCTGCTGGTGTCCCGTCATGGCGGTGGTACGGTTATCGAGAATGACGGTAATGGTGTCGCTGCGGTTATAGGCCGCGTTGAGGAGCGCCGGGATGCCGCTATGGAAAAAGGTCGAGTCGCCGATGACGGCCATGTTCTTTTGCGCGATGCCAGCCTTGCGCACGCCGTGAGCCACGCCGATGCTGGCCCCCATGCAGCCGCAGGAGTGAAGGGCGCTGAGGGGCGGCAGGAACCCCAGGGTGTAGCAGCCGATGTCGCCGTTCACCACCAGCTTGAGCTTGCGGGCGATGCTGAACACGCCGCGATGCGGGCAGCCGGGGCAGAGGATCGGCGGCCGCGCCGGCAGCGCGGGGATCTCGACCGCCACCCTCTCGGGCAGGGCCTCCACCGGCAGCAGCCCCGCGGCGATGGCGCGGTCGCGCACCAGCTCGGGGCTCAGCTCCCCCTCCAGGGGAAAGATGCTCTTTCCCTCGCAGGGGATCCCCATGAGCCGAATCTCTTCCTCGATGGCGGGATCCAGCTCCTCGATGACGATCAGCCGGTCGACCTGACGGGCGAACTCGGCGATCAACCCCTTGGGGAGGGGATAGGTCATCCCCAATCGCAGGAACGAGGCCTCGGAAAATACCTCGCGGGCGTACTGGTAGGCGATGCCGTTGGTGACGATCCCCAGCCGGCGGTCGCCCATCTCGACGCGGTTCAGAACGTACGTCTCAGCGTGCGCGGCCAGGCGACGGATGCGCTCTTCCATGACGGGGTGACGCTTGCGCGCGTTGGCCGGCACCATGACATACTTGGCGGGGTCGACGCGATACGCGGGCGGCGCGCCGTCCAGCGGGTCCTCGCGGTCGGCGCCCAGCTCCACGACGCCGTGGGAATGCGAGATGCGGGTGGTCATGCGCAGCAGCACCGGCGTGTCAAACTCCTCCGAGAGATCCAGCGCCGCCCGCACCATATCCTTCGCTTCCTGGCTATCGCTCGGCTCGAGGCAGGGGACGCGGGCGAACTTGCTATAGCGGCGGCTATCCTGCTCGCCCTGGGAGCTGTGCATCCCCGGGTCGTCGGCCACGACCACCACCATGCCGGCCTCCAGCCCCGTGATGGCGGCGTAAAAGAAGGCGTCGGCGGCCACGTTGAGGCCCACGTGCTTCATCACCGCCATGGAGCGCGAGCCGGCATAGGCCGCGCCCACCGCCACGTCGAACGCCACCTTCTCGTTGGGGCTCCACTCGGCATAGACGCCGGGCATGGGGGCCAGGGTCTCGAGGATCTCGGTGCTGGGCGTACCGGGATAGCCGGCCGCCACGCGCACCCCCGCCTCCCACGCGCCCCGCGCCAGGGCCTCGTTCCCCGAAAGCAGCCTTCTCAACGATGGTCCTCCTGCGAATGGTTGGATGTGCTCAGTGCCGGGGCCCCGTCCGGGTCACTCTGCCGCGGAGCCGCGGAGCGCTGCGGCCTGGAGGGCCCACATGGCCGCCTCCTCCTCGGGCGTGGCGTGGTCGTAGCCGAGGAGGTGCAGGCAGCCGTGCGCCACGAGCAAGCGCAGCTCGTCCTCCACGGGCTCGCCCCGCGCGCCGGCCTGGACCAGGGCGGTGGGAAACGAGACGATCACATCGCCGAGATAGGCGGCCTCGTCGTCGGGGGTGACGAACGCCTCCCCCTCGGTCGCGGAGAACGACAGCACGTCGGTGGCGCTGTCCTCGGCGCGGTAGGTACGGTTTAGGGCGCGGATCGTGTCGTCGTCGGTGATCACCAGCGTCAGCGTCGTGCCGGCCGGCTGCCCCACCCGCCGGAGCACGCGCTCGGCCACCGCCACCAGGGCGTCGACGGCTACCCGGTCGACAAAGGGGGGATCGACCTGCACGTCGACGACATAGGGCGACGCGCCCGCGGGGATGTCGCTCACCTCAGGCGGCCCGTTCCGCAGAGTGGCCGAGGGTGGCGGCGATCCGCTCGGCGTAGGCGCCCCAATACTCCTCGGGCAGCATCACGCCAATGCGCACCATGATCTCGTCGGCCATCTCCTGGAGGTCATCGGTGGTGGGCTTGCCGGCCGGCCGATCGAGATGGAACGGCTTGCCGACGACCACGCGACACACGGGGCGTCGGAGGTGCAACCAATCGCTCAGGCGCTGGGTGCCGGCGATGGCCACGGGCAGTATGGCCGTGTCGGTACGCGTCGCCAGGTAGGCGATGCCGGGCTTGCCGCGCTGCAACCCACCCGTCCTGCTGCGTGTGCCCTCCGGGGCGACGGCCAGGGCCTTGCCATGGGAGAGAACGTCCAGGCAAGCGCGCAGCGCCTGGCGATCCACCTCGCCGCGCTTGACGAATATCGTGCCCGCGTATTTGAGAAAGGCACCGACGAACAGGTTGGAGCGCCACTTGCTGGCGGCCAGGGTGACGATTTGTCGGTCGATGCGGGCGGCCACGGCAAAGGGGTCGAACAGGTGCAGGTGGTTCACGGCCACGACGATGGGACCGCAGGGGGGCACGTTCTCCGTACCCACCACCTCGTAGCGGTAGAACAGGCCCATGATGAGGGCCACGATGCGTCGCAAGACACGGTAGGTCGCGGGGCTGGTCTCATACGGCGGCCGCAGCCGCCGTCTGGCGGCCGTGCTGGCTGTCATCCCCTGATCATCTCCTATCCACTCGCCTATAGAGGCGCCGCGGCGGCCCGATATACGCGTGGTCGGCCGGGCGGGTTGCATTCATTGTACCACAGACGCCCATGTAGGCAAGGAGTCGTCCTTGGCGGCGGGTGCCCCCTCTACTCCCTGCCCGTGGGGCCCAGGGCGCGAAAGAGTCCGACGCCCATGAGGATGCCGCCGATGGTTCGCCACGCCGCGATGGAACCGAAATAGACGGCGGCATGCCGCGACTCGCCCGTCAGCGACCCGAGGCTCCGCAGGACCGAATCGAACTCCTGCATGCCCCACGGCGTGCTGCGCCAGACGACGAGGGCCCCGATGGTGGCGGTGACGACGGCGACGGCGCGAATGGTGTTGTCTCGCGACACGGTGCGCGTTCCTTTCTTCGATGAGAGTGTGATGGGCCTTGCGCGAGGCGGGGGAGGCGCTGGGCGGCGATCTATCCCGAGAGGCGATGCTCGCTCAGGAACTGCTCCATGGTGAACGGCTGGCCGTGGCCGGGATACACCGTGCCGATCTCCAGGCATTCCAGCCGGTCGAGGCTCGCCTCCGCGGCGGCCGGGTCGTCGATGAGGGTGTTGAGGGCGGGCGCAGCGTCGTTGGTGAACATGTCGCCGCAAAAGAGGTCGCCGGCGGCGGTGAGCACCCCGATGGAGCCGGAAGAGTGCCCCGGCATGCACAGCACCCGCGCGTCGAGGCCGAACGCCGCGAGAGGATAGCCGTCCTCGACGCGGATGTCGGGCGTGAAGCGATCCCTCCTGCCGAACCCAAAGAGGAGCGGCGTCAGGGCGCGAAAGAGAGGGTTGCCCTTCTTTCGGCCCCCGAACATGTCGCCGCGCTCCACCGCCGCCGCGTCGCCCGGGTGCAGGGCCACGAGGGTGGAGAAGGCCTGCCGCAGGTACGCGGCGTTGCCCGAGTGGTCGAAATCGCCATGGGTGAGCACCACGAGGCGCAGATCTCCGGACGCGCACCCGGCGGCCTCCAGCGCGCGGAGCAACTCGGCGCGCCTGTTCGACCCGCCCGTGTCGATGAGGACAAAGCCGGCGCCGGTGCCGAGGAGGTAGCAGTTCACCACGCTCATGTGGAAGGGCAGCGCCAGGCGGATGGTATGGATGGTGTACGGCATGTTGGCATCCCTCGGCGGCAAAGCCGCGCAACGGCCATTCTCGCGGGGACTTTACCCCAGGGGCATGGGGCGGTCAAGGGAACGGAGGGCGACGCCGGGTGCCCAGGTAGCACGGGGTCGTGGATCGCGAAAGCACGAGAGGGGCGAAAGGCGCGGAAGGGTGCGCGCCACTCCGTCGTCCCGAGCGTAGCGAGGGACCTTGATTCGCGAACGCGCAGGCGCCCTCGCCAGGCGACGGGCGTCATGCCAGGCGTATCACCCGCGTGGCCGTGAACGCGCTCCGAGCGACGGCCGACGAGGCCCTACCCGGCAGCTCCAGGTGCCTGGGCATCGGCACCGGGCGGGTGACGACGCGGTAGCGCACGGACGGCAGCAGCCGCTCGATGAATGGCAGCCCCGGCGCATAGGCCAAGGCGCCCCCACCCGCGCCAGATCGGCGGGCGACAGCGGCTCCTTCCACAGCTCGTTCACCAGCCACAGACCGCCGGCGCGGATCTTGGTCTTGGGCGAGTGGAGGCCGAGCCAATTCGCCGAGGGGCGGCAGGCGTCGCAGTGGGAGACGGTGGAGATGAGGCGCGATTCGAGGGTCAGGCGCTCGGTCCTGTCGTCGACGCGGAGCACGACGAATGACAGGTGCCCTTGACTGTAGGCCGAGACGAGGGCCTCCACCTCCGCCAGTCTGCGGCGGTCGATGGCCAGGCCGACGGTCTCGCGGGCGCGGCGTGTAGTGAGGTTGGTGTCCCACTGGGCGAGGAAGGGATCACCGGCGCGGTTCAGCAGCGCCCGGCCGATGTTCTTGCGAAAGATGCTGCGTTCCTTGTTCTCCTTGACGAAATGCTGCTGCAGGCGGGAGCGCAGTTGATTCACGCCGGTGTGCGTGCCGACGCGTACGATGCGATCGCCGCCGTGGGCACGCTCGCCGTCCTCGAACAGGACATAGATGCCGTCGCGTGGGATGGCGGCCACGTCAAAGGGGAAGCGGTGGCGCGGGAGGCGGTGTAGGAGGGTATGGAGGGTAGCGCAGAGATGGGCCATGATGGTGCCTCGTGTGGATAGTAGAGCGCGAGTGCGGTCAGTCTCGTCGCTCCTCAGACGATGGCGGAGCGGCGGACAGGGTAACCGTGCTCGGTCGCATTGGGCTACCTACTCGGCCTCTTCAGCATACTCGTCCAGTACGCTATCAGTCATGTACTTCAGGTGCTTGAGCGAAAGTAGCGTGAGGACACTGTCATACGAGAGGAACGTGCACATCTCAGCAAGAGGACCCCTCTCGAGCAGTGAGAAAACCGGCCGACGCAGCTCCTGAAACACCTTGGTCCGTCGTTCACTGGGCGCAACGATGTGCAGCTTGATATCCATATTCGGCTGCAATGCCAGGAGGTCCGCCATTCGCAGAATACCAGAGTACACGGACGTAGTGTGCTCAACTTCGAAGGCCCTGGTGATGGCGCGTCCTCGCAGCCAGAGAACATCGATCTCCTCAATTGTGCGCAGAGTCGTCTCGTCATAGTTCAGCGGCAACGAGTCGATCAGTAATGGGCCAATGGCCTCGCTCTGCGACATCACTCCGGCTCTGTCGTGTGCCGGGATCCAGATCCTCATGCCCATCCTCGCGCCAATCTCCGCCAGTGCCGCCTGCATCCTGATGGACTCGCGCACCTCGACCTGTGCACCCTGCGATTCAGCCTCCTCGCTGTCTTCTGGGACGGCAACTGAGACGGCCCCACCAAGCCGACGGACTCGGTGTTGACGGAGTCTCTTCCACTCGCTATCGGAGATTGGGTAGATTACCCCCCCGCTTGCCTGTAGCATAAGCAAGCCCTCGAGAAGCGCCCCGTCAGCGTCGTCTAGATGTGTTAGGCTCCGTCGGACTTTCCCTGTCCAGGCATTGGAGTCCTTTGGCAGGTCTCGAGTGAACGATAGGGCACTCCAGACTCTGTCTTCACGAATAGGAACGGCTTTATCTCTGCCAAGCCACGTGATCGGCCGGACGCGGAATCGCACGACGAATGGGTCTTCTTCAGGGTAGAAGATCGGGGTATCGTTTTCAAAGCATTCACTAACGACTTCCAGAACGCCAACCCATCGGGAAACTCGAGTCATGTAGCAAACAAGACGGTCGCCAGGGTGAATTGCACTCGCTTGCCCCCTCTGGCTTACTTGGAAACCCGATATGTCACGATTGGAGTGGGAGAACGCTTCATACGTCTCCGGGCTGAACAGGTCTGTATAGTAAGCCATAATCAGTCGTCTCCCGTTCATTCGAAAACCGGGATATCCAATTGAGTGCGAAGGGCCTCGGCCGCATCTACGCACGCATTTGGTGCGGGAGCGCGAATGCGCATAGAGGAGACGCCCACAACACCCATCAATGTAGGCCACATGTGACAAGACAGTCAAGCACGAGGAAGGGTGCCCCCGCTGGAGGCACCCTAGGCTAGATCGTAACTACTACGCCCCCTCCCGCTCCCGCCTCTCCACCGCCTCACGCAACAACTCCTCCACGACATCCATGGGGAGATCCTTCAGATGGCGGAAGCGGATGCATCCCTTGCCGAGGTTCAGCTTGCCCAGCCTAGGGCGGTACGTGTCGAGAAGCATGGGATCAACGTACAGGGACATGTACTGCTTCTGCGAGGCCACGCAGAACAGGATGTCGCCCATGGCATAGGTGGGCATGCCGTACTGCATGCGCTCCTCGGCCTCCGGTGCCAAGCGCTTGATGCGGGCGCGCAGGTCGGACAGCGCCTCACGGCGCTCCTCGGGGATCTCTTTTAGGTACTCATCCACCGTCTCGGCCGTCGATCTCATCATGCCCCCGATCCGCGTCCATCCGTGTCCGCTCTTCCCCCTACACGTCCCTCGCGCCGTCAGCGTGTGCCCTTGCGCACGATATCGGCGATCCTGGCCTCGATGGCGTCGTCCAGCGCGGTAAAGAACCACGACGATGGCATGAGCTGGTCCGTCGCGCCCTCCTCTAGCTCAAAGGTGGCGTGCTCGGTGAGGCCAAACGTCATGTACTTGTCGACGCGGAAGAAGCAGAGGACCGGGCCGTCCTTGGCGTACCCCGGCATGCCATACCACAGCCTCGGGTGGAGGTCCGGCGCGCTGCGCAGGATGAGCGCGTGGAGGCGCTCGCCCATCTGACGGTAGGGCTCGGGCCAGGCAGCGACTTTTTCGAGGACCGCCGCCTCATCGTCGGTCTTGACGGCAGCCTTTCTGTCGGACATATCGTGCTCCTTCCTATCACCACAAACGGTATCAAAAAGCTTCCTATAAACAGGATAGAGTATGATCAACGATATGTCAAGCTCTCGGCAATGCTCGGCGTTATTCTGAATACCCAGACTCGACGCGAACACCTCCCGAAGGTCCCCCCACTCCATTCGGTATGCCGGAGGAGTGTTGCGAGTGAACCTTCGGGAGGTGTTCGATCATCTGGAGGCGCATCGTACGGCGCCGGCCGTCAGCGCCTGCGCTCTAGAGGAGCACAAGTCCGGCGCAACATCAGCGTTCATCCGCGTTCATCTGCGTCCCCGTCGCCCCTGCCGCCATCGCCGCCTTGGCCACACCGATAACCACCAGCGCCGCCGCGACAAACAGCAGCAGCATGCCGAAATCCGGGATGCCGGCCAGGACGACGCGCCACGAGACGCGGGCCTGCACCCCCAGCAGGATCGCCGCGGGTAGCAGGACGTGGAGCGCCACCAGCCCGGCCACCATCGTCCAGCGGCGCCGGCTCCACCGCCACGCCTCGCGCCAGCGGGGCAGCCGCACCACGGCGACCGCCAGGCCGATCACCGCCAACAGCCCGGCGGCGTCCAGCAGCCAGTAGACGCGGCCCGTGCCCACGAACCCCGTCCGGGGCGGCGCCTCGCCGTAGAGGATGCTCATGACGCCATCGGGGATCATCCAACCCTCGCCGAGGACGCTGTGCACCATGTCGTCAGAGAGGTTATAGAGGGCGACGACGCCCAGGTCCGGACCGCGCAACAGCTTGATGCTGGAGTGAAAGGCATAGGTCGACCCGCCATGCCACACCACCGAGGCATCGGGGTTGGTGTACCACCCCATGGCATAGCTCACGTAGGAGGTCACCCGAGAGGCGGGCGTCTGCAGGGCGCGCACCCCCTCGGGGCTAATCAGCGTCGCGCCGTCGAGGGTGCCCCCGTTCAGCCACATGAGCAGGTAGCGGCTCATGTCCTCGGCGCTGGAGACGAGGTGGCCGGTGGCGACGCTGGCGGCGCGGAATGGCTCCTGCTTGACCAGGGGGAAGCCAAAGAACGACTGATGACCGTCCGCCATGCCATCGGCCTGGGCGTCCGCATAGGTGACATGGCTGTGCGTCATGCCCAGGGGGGCATAGATCCGCTCGCGCACGTACTCGCCATAGGTCTGGCCCGAAGCCGCCTCGATGATGGCGCCCAGCACAATATAGTTCAGGTTCGAGTACTGGTAGGTCTCGCCGACGCGGCCCTGCGGCGCGAGGGTCGCCATACCGGCGATGAGGTCGGCGGCCGTGGCGCGTGGGTCGGCGGCGAAGGCGTCCTCGCCGGCATAGGTCGAGATGCCGCTCACCTGGTTGAGCAAGTGCCGCACCGTGACACGCTCCGAGACGGCGGGGTCGGCGAGGCGAAACGCGGGGAGGTAGGTGCGCGCCGGCGCGTCGAGATCGATCTTGCCCTCCTCGACCAACTGCATGATCGCCAGGGCGGTGAACGATTTGGACACCGAGCCGAGGGCAAAGGGGGTCTGGGGGGTGACGGGGCGCCCCGTGCCGTCGGCGACGCCGTATCCCTTCACGTAGGCAACCCGGCCATCGTAGATGATGCCCAGCGCCATGCCGGGGATGCGCGCGGCGCGCATCTCGGATGCGACGTAGCGGTCGATGGCGTCGGCCATGGCGGCGGGGTCGAGGTTCCGACCGCTCCCCTGGGCGCCGGCGCCGCCGGTCCCGAGAAGGAGGGAAAGGATGGTGTAGAGCGTCAGGACACAGGCGATCGCGCAACGGCTCATGGTATCACTCCCGCCCACGCATGGTAGAGTGACGACGCGGAGCACCGCCGGGGCAGTCGCCGGGGCCCCGCGGGACCAGTCACCGGCGCGTCGTCCGTCGGCAATGTAGCGGACGGGGCAGAGGGCGTCAAGCACGAAGCAGAGAGATCGCCCAGAGCACAGTGCGATCATTTGGTCGAGAGACGATGTCGATGGTATCATGGAACGATGCGCTTAACCGCCGAGGTGGATGTGGCGGCGAACGGCCGACTGCTCCAGTCCATCAAAAGGAGTACGTCGTGCGCTCCACCTTTGAATCGCTGATTCGCCAGGAGGTCGAGCGCACCGATGCCGCCATCGACGAACTCTTGGCCAAGGGCGGCCTGGCGGACGAGGACATCTCTGGGGTCCTGCGCACCGGCGGCTCGCCCGAGATCCCGGTGTTCGTGGACGTGCTGGCCCGCCGTTTTGGGTCCGATCGCGTCCCGGCGATCGACGCTTTTACCACCATCACCGGCGGACTGGCTCTCAAGGGGCACGAGTCGGACGTGGGCTAGAGCCGTGGCCGTCGGCGAGCCGCGCGATTGACAGGGAATCGAGTAAAAGTGGACACTATCCTGACAGATACGCACACCAGCCGGCGCACCTTTGCCATCATCTCGCATCCCGATGCGGGCAAGACGACGCTGACGGAAAAGCTCTTGCTGTATGGCAACGCCATCCATCTCGCCGGAAACGTGCGCGCGCGCCGCAACCAGCGCAGCACGACCTCCGACTGGATGACCATGGAGCGAGAGCGCGGCATCTCGATCACCTCCACCGTGCTCCAGTTCCCATACCGTGGGCGCGTGCTGAACTTGCTCGACACGCCGGGCCACGAGGACTTTTCTGAGGACACCTATCGCACCCTCTCGGCGGTGGATTGCGGCGTGATGGTGCTGGACGCGGCCAAGGGGATCGAATCGCAGACCCGCAGGCTCTTTGAGGTGTGCCGGGCGCGGGGTATCCCCATCTTTGCCTTCATCAACAAGATGGACCGCCCGGCCAACCATCCGCTGGAGCTGCTGGACGAGATCGAGACCGTCCTGGGGATGCAGCCGGTCCCGATGAACTGGCCGATCGGGGACGGCCCCGACTTTCGGGGGGTCTATGACCGACAGGAGCGCGGCGTCTATCTCTACGAGCGGACAGCGCACAACGAGAGCATCGCCCCGGAGACGCGCGTCTCGCTAGAGGAACTCCTGGGCGCAGGGGTCTTGTCGGCAGCCCAGGTAGAGCGCCTGCAGTCGGACGTGGAGTTGCTGGATGGCCTGGGCATCACGATGGATGTCGAACGCGTACTGGCCGGCGAACAGATCCCCGTATTCTTTGGCAGCGCCCTGACCAACTTTGGTGTGCGCCTCTTCCTCGACGCCTTTGTCGAGTTGGCGCCCACGCCGCAGCCCTTTGCGAGCGATGCGGGGCCGGTCGGACCAGATCAGGAGCAGTTCAGCGGGTTTGTGTTCAAGATCCAGGCGAACATGAACCCACGGCACCACGACAGCATCGCCTTTGTGCGCATCTGTTCCGGGCGCTTTCGTCGGGGGATGACCGTCACCCATAGCCAGACGGGCAAACAGCACCGGCTACAACGGCCGTACAAGGTGTTTGCCACCGAGCGAGAGGTCATCGACGAGGCCGTGGCGGGGGACATCATCGGGCTGCCGAGCGGTGGCGATCTGGGCATCGGGGATACGCTCTGCACCGGGTCAACGGTACGCTTCCCGGCGATCCCACGCTTTCAGCCCGAGCGCTTTGCGCTGCTGCACAACCGCGTCCTGAACCGGCTAAAGCAATTCACCAAGGGTCTGGCGCAACTGGAGCGGGAGGGCGCCGTGCAGGTGCTCCACAGTGTCGACGCACTCAAGCGCGAACCGATCGTTGCCGTGGTCGGGGAGCTGCAGTTCGATGTGCTGCGCTCGCGCCTGGAGAACGAGTACGGTGTGCTCACCGACACCGAGCCCCTGCCCTACAGCGTGGCGCGATGGGTGGTCGGGCCCGAGGAAATCATTGCCGGGATCGCTCATCGCAATGATGTCGTGCTGACCCGTGACTCCAACGGTCACTATGTGGCCCTGTTTAGCTCCCCCTTCTACCTGCGATACACCGTCGAGCACTTTGCCGCTCTGCAGTTCGAATCACAGGCTTGATGCCGCCATCGTTCGTCGGCATCCGCAAGTGATCCCACTATGGGCCAGCATCATGCGCGCTCGACGCCCCCACCGAGACGAGCGAGGCGACGACCCCAAGGCGTACCCCCCCCTACACCGGCGGCGCACCCGCGGCCAGTGCGGCGCTGAAGCCGCTGAGCAGCAGCACCAGTACGCCCAGCGCCAGGTTGAGGTAGAGGAGCGCGCCCCTCAAGCGTTCCAGCGCCTGGCGCTGGGGTTGTCCGGCATCGCGGGGTTGTCCCGTGGTGCGCAGCGCCACGCTGCGTAGCAGGGCGACGGCCACCATGAGCAGCACCAGGATGTGCTTGAGCGAGAGCACGGTAGAGTAGGGGTTAGCGAAGGAGAACAGCCCGCCGTAAGCCGGGTTACGCCGCGCCAGCAGGACGCCGGTTACCGCCAGCCCCACGATGCTGACGTATACCAGCGGGCTCAGCCGCCGCTGGATGGCGTCCATCAGGCGTTTCGTCTCCGGCCCACGCCCCCAGGTTCGGAGCGCCACGGGCAGCACCACGAGGGCCAGGGCGAACAGTCCCCCGATCCACACGACGGTAAAGAGATCGTGGAAAAAGGTGATGAGGGCAAAAACAACCTGTCGCGTCGGCATGGGGACCTCCTCGCCCATGGGAGACTGATGGTGCGTTGGGTACAACGCGTTGTACCCAACGCGCTGATCCCGCTGATGCGACGCTGATTGCCGCAGATCAAAGAACGGTATGGATCGGCGGAGATCAGCGTATCATCAGCGAAATCTGCGTACCATCGCTCTCACGTACACCACGTGTCTGGCTCTAGAGCAGCTTGGTGGGCTCTTTCGGGGCCGGCGTCTTGACTACCAGGAAACGAAAGACCTCCTCCCCCTCGTTGAGCAGGCGATGGGGGATGCGGACGGGGCTGTCGACCAGGGCGTTCGGGCCGACCTCGGCGCGCTCGC
This sequence comes from Anaerolineae bacterium, assembly GCA_040768165.1. Taxonomy (GTDB): domain Bacteria; phylum Chloroflexota; class Anaerolineae; order UBA1429; family UBA1429; genus DUUT01. The sequence goes on along the minus strand of JAXGNH010000024.1, from coordinate 25,245 downwards.
CGCCGATCTCGACGATGCCGTGCCCCTCCAGCACGTAAAAGAACACGTCCACCGGCGTGGCGTGCAGCTTGAGCGCCTCACCGGGCTGCAGCGTGACGAGCGTCACCTGCACGTGCTCGTTGGTGTGCACGCCTCGGGCGCTCACACCGTGAGGGTTGGGACCCTCCGGGGCGGTCAGGGCGTCGACGATTTTCATGGGTTGCCTCCTCTGGCGGTATGGCGTCCGGGCCACACACGATTGTGATCTATTCCCAGCATACCACTGAAGGCGGAAGGGTTCTATGACTTTTGTCGAGTATCGAGGAGGGGGAGAGGAACCACAGAGGACACGGAGGATACCCAGAGGGCACAGAGAATGTGAGAGCATACCCGGACCCGAGCAGGCAAGCGCCACGCGACGGCATGGATGCGCGACCGGCTATCGCTGACCACAAGAGCAGCCGAGATGACACTCTCTCCGCGTCACCTCAGAAACCTCTGTGTTCTCTGCGCCCTCTGCGCTCTCTGCGGTCAGCCCGCCGCCCGCGCCTCGAGGCTCTCCCGGTCGAGGATGGTGATGCGGCGGCGGTCCATGCGGATGAGGCCCTCGTCCACCAGGGCGCCGAGGGCGCGGTTCAGCACGTCGAGGACGGTGCCGATGCGGGCGGCCAGCTCGGCCTGGGTGGCCCAGCGGCGGCGGTGGAGCACGCCGTCGCGCGCCTCGTCCAGAATGAACCGCGCCAGCCGCGCCTCCACCGAGCGCAGTGAGAGGTCCTCCACGAGGTCGACGAGGTACTGGGTGCGGAGGGCGAGGACCTCGATGACGGCGCGGCAGAGGTCGGCGTGGCGCTCCAACAGGCCGAGGATCGCCTCACGGCCGATCAGCCAGACGACGGCGTCCTCCAGGGCAACCACGGTAGCGGGGTTGGGCGCACCGATGAACACGCTGAATTCGCCGAAACTCTCGCCCGGGGCCACGAAACGCACCACCTGCTCGCGTCCCGCCGGCGACGCCTTGACCACCCTGAGCCACCCCTCCAGAAGCACGTACAGGCCGGCGCACGGCTCCCCCTCGAGGAACACCACCTCTCCCCGCGCGTAGCGCCGCTGCACGGCCGCCGCGGCGATGGCGTCGAGGGTCTCGGGGCTCAGCTGCCCAAAGTAGGGCACCGAGGCCAGCGGGTGGACGGACGGCGGGGCATCCGGCACTGGGCGTTACCTCCGACAGGGTTAAGGCACGTCGGCAAAGGTCGCCTCGGGGGCGTAACCGACGCCCACCATGGTGGGGCCGGTGTGGGCGCCCAGCACCAGCGAGAGCGTCCCCATGGGTAGCCAGGTACAGTGAAAGCGCTCGTCCACCGCCTCGCGCAGCATGGCGCCGGCCTCGGGGTCATTGGCATAGAGCACCTGGACGCGCAGAGCGCTGCCGGGCGGGTGCTGCCGGGCCATCTGATCGACCACTCCCCTGACGGCCCGTGAGAAGGCGCGCACCTGCCCGAGCTGCACGTAGGTGCCGCGCTCCTTCTCCACGCCGATGATCGGCTTGATGTTCAGCATGGAGGCGAGCAGCCCCTTCATGTGGCTGATGCGGCCGCCGTGGATGAGGTACGTGAGGTCCTTCAGGGTATAGACGGCGTCGGTGGCCGCGCGGATGCGGTCGAGGAGCGCCAGGACGCGCTCCAACGGCCAGCCGGCCCGCACGGTGCGTGCGGCGGCGACCACCTGCCAGCCGGCGGGAGCGGAGAGGGTCTTGGTGTCGACGAGGGTCACATTGGCCTCGGGCACCTGTTGCACGGCGGCTTGCGCCGAGTTCAGCGTGCCGCTCAGCCCCGATGAGATGTGAATCGACAGGATGTCGGGGTCGTCGACCGCCAGGCGGCGGTACACCGCGGCAAAGTCGCCCGCCGAGGGCTGCGAGGTGACTGGCAGGGTCTCGCTCTCCTCCAGGAGGCGGTAGAACGCGGCGGGCTTGATGTCGACCCCCTCGCGAAAGGCGGCGTCGCCCAGCGTGACGATCAAGGGAACGACGTGGACGTTCAGCTCTTCCAGGCTATCGGCAACCAGCTGGGAATCGGTGCCGCTATCGGTGACGATCTGCATGGGGCGCCCTCCTGTATCGGCCCGACGGCGGCCCCAGGAGCACGCCTCCCGAACCGTCTCACGTCGCGCAATATCTCGTTAGACACTATTATGCCGGATAGGGTTGCAGGCGGCAAACGATGGAGGAACGGGACGCAGATGCACGCGGATGAACGCCGATCGTTCCGTGACAGGTGACAAGTTGCAGGTTACAGGGCAGGGCAAGGCCGCTCACTGCTTCTGTAACCTGCAACCTGTCACCCGTAACGAGAGTCACGCTTCATCCGCCTGCACCAGCAGCGTCCTGCTCCTCCTGGTGGGTCGCGGCATAGAGGGCGATGCCCACCGAGACGGCCAGGTTCAGGCTGTCGATGCGGCCGCTCTGGGGGATGCGGACGCTCGTGCCCAGGGCGTGGTACTCGGGGCCCAGGCCGGCGCCCTCGGGGCCAAAGATGAGGGTGTACGGGGATCGGAAGACGGCCTCGGACAGGTCGACCTCGCCATCGGTCATCATCGGGTAGAGGTGCCGCTGAAAGCGGGCGCGGTAAGCATCGATGGCGTCGAAATGCTCAAAGGCGAGCTGAAAGGTGGCCCCCATGGCGGCGCGCAGGGTGCGCGGGGCAAAGAGGTCGACGGCGGGCGTCACGATGGCCAGGTTAGTGAGGTCGAACCCCAGCATGGTGCGGATGATGGTGCCCAGATTGCCGGCGTCGGACGGGTTGACGAGCAGGACGTGGTTGGCGGCGGCGTCCAGTGGCGCCTCATACTTGGCAAACGCAGCGACGACATAGCTCTTTTCGTTGCCGGCCAGGCGCGCGACCTGGCGGTCCGCCACCACCACAGGGATGCCACGCTCGGCGCAGAGGGTGCATATCTTGGCCACCCCCTCGTTGGCCTCGCCCCGCGAGCTGACGAGGACGCGCGTCACCCGCTCCGGCCGGTGGGCGAGGAGTTCCAGTGTGGGGAACACGCCGATGGTGTAGGAATGGTCGTGGTCTTTGCGGTAGGGGCGGAGGGTGGCCTCAGCTCTCATACAACGTCTCCCCCTCGCGGAGGATGTCGTGTAGGAAGGTTCCTTGACGCGAGCCGCGTTCGCGCACCTCGTCAGGGCTGCGCACCAGTAGATCGGTGGGAAAGGTGGGGCGGGCGCGCCGACGGATCTCCGAGGCGACGTGCCACGCCTTGCCCTCGTAGGAGACCACAATGAGCAGGCCTACGTCCGAGTCGGGCGTTGGCGTGCCCCGAGCATAGGAGCCAAAGAGGATCACGCGCTCTGGGTGAAACTCGGCGGCGATCCGTTCGACGAACGCCTCGATCTCCTTGCGATCGATCATCATTGCGGCTTTTCCCACGCCTATGCGCCTGCCAACGCCAGCGCCAGCAGGTACTGCTGTCTGTTCCAGATTATAGGCTCGAGGCGGTGCGGGGCAAGCGTTCGAGACGCGGGGCGACGTCCGGTAGCGGCGAGAGTCACGCGCCAAGAGAGTCAAGATCCCTCGCTCCGCTCGGGATGACGGGGTGGGGGCGCCGGGTGACTGAGCAGGAGCGGTGGGATGGCGGGGTGGGGAGTTTAGATAACGGAGTGGCGCCTGAAGGGGCGCCGAAGGTGGCGCTCCGGCTCGCCGAGGCGGCGCACGGGTCATCGCGGAGACACGTTCAGACTGCGGTCATCAGCGACATCAGCGTACCATCGGGCTAGCGTAGCGCGGCCTATGCCGCGGCCTACGCCGCAGTAGTCGGCAGGTAGACGATCACCGGCTCGTCGGGGCCGGGAATGCTGGGCGGGTAGAACTCGAACGAGGGGCGCGACTCGTCCTCGACATAGCCGGACGTGGGAAGCCACCGACCATAGATCTCGCGCCAGGTCGACCCAATGTCGCGCAACGTACAGGCAAAGGCGGCGTAGGCGCCCGCCGGCAGGGGGCGCAGCGTCAGCCCCTCGGGCACCTCCGCCACCTCGCCCACGATCACGCCAGCGATGAAATCGACGAGGCCCGGCTGTCGGAGAAGAACGATGCGACCTGCGCCAGTGCGCGGTCGCCCACCATTCCCCTCTGTGCCCTCCGTGTCTCTGTGGTGCATCCTCCTCTAGAGCCCAGACTTGCGCCAGGTGTGCGCCCAGAGGCGCTCCTGGAAGCCGAGAGTCTTGTAGAACGCTTGGTTCGAGCCGACCCAGGCGCGCTCGGCGCCCAGGGCCGCGGCGCGATGCAGCCCCTCGAGGACGGCGGCCCGCGCCAGGCCCCGCCGCCGGTAGGCGGGCACGGTGCCCACCGGCTCGAGGGACACCATTCGGTTCCGGGCGTCGAACCACACGAGGCAGAACGAGACGATCTCGCCGTCGGGCGCCACGACGCAGATGTCGAGATCGGCGCGATAGTCGGGCGCGCGCTGCAGCTCGGCGTAGGTGGCGGCGCTGGGCCAGTCCTTGGGGTCCGGGTGGTTGAACCCCAGGCCGAAGGCCTTGGCGCGGAGCGCCAGGTCGCCACCCTCGGCCATGGAGCGCAGCGCAAAGCCCTCCGGCAGGATGGGGGCCGGAAGCTCGCCCAGGACCAGCGCGGACTCGATCTCGCTATAGTCGGGGTCCATGACATAGCCACGCCGCGCGGCGCGGCGCGCAGCGCCGCATCATGGTCCTGGATCGGCACGCGCAGGACGCCGGTATCGGGGTGCGCCAGGCGACGCTCGGCATACGCCAGCATGTCGTCCAGCAGATCCTCGTGGCCCGGGCGGCGCATCAGGGCCGCCTCGCCGAATCCCTCATGTCCCAGATCGGGATGCTCGATGGTGGCGACGCCGACGATCGCGCCGGAGGCGTCCTGCCATACGCCGGTGAGGTCCTCCCAGCGGCGTATGTTGCCCTCCGACGTAACGGGGTCGGGGTCGCCCAGCATCGAGGCGACAAAGTGGCGGGCGTACTCCCAGCGCTCGAGACGCCAGTTGATGGGCGGGTCCCAGGCGCCGTGCGTCTCGACGAGCATGTCGCGGACGCGCAGCATGTCGTCAGGTGTGTAGTGCCGGGAGGTGACCGATAGGGGTAGGATCGACATCCTGTGTGACTCCGGGGAGGGCTAGGGACGGCGGAAGGGTAGCGCAAGACGTATAGCGCGTCAATTTGGCCCGCGGTCGCAGTTGACGCCGGCCCGAGTCGGTGCTAGTCTGGAGGTAGCGTTTTCCTGACCCATCCCGTGATCCGCAACGGAGCGGGGGATTAGGCCCCTGGGGTTGAGCAGAATCGATGGACCCCATAGCACGCAACAGAGAGATACGATGAGCGTATAGGCTCCAGGCCGAGGCCTGGAGCGTTTTTCTTGGCTCTGGCGCACCCGGGCGCCGACAAGGAGACCCTATCAGATGGTTGCCTGGCACACCATGGATCGCGCGCAAGTGTACGAGGAGCTGCGCACCTCGCCGGAGGGGCTCAGCCACGAGGAGGCCAGCCGGCGGCTCGAGCAGCATGGACGCAACGAGCTGGAGGAGCGCGGCCTGCGTAGTCCCCTGGCGGTGCTCCTGGGACAGTTCACCGAGATCATGGTGCTGGTGCTGATCGTCGCGGCGGTGGTGTCGTTCCTCATCGGCGAGACGACCGACGCCATCATGATCATGGTGATCGTCGTATTGAACGCAATCCTCGGCTTTACCCAGGAATACCGCGCCGAGCGCGCCATCGCGGCGCTGAAGGAGCTGGCCGTGCCCACCGTGCGGGTGCGCCGCGGCGGCCAGATCCACGAGGTGGAGGCCACCACGCTGGTGCCCGGCGACGTCATCCTGGTGGAGGCGGGCAACCGCGTACCCGCCGACGCTCGGATCGTCGAGTCGGTGAACCTCCGCGTGGAGGAGGCCGCCCTCACCGGTGAGTCGGTGCCCGTGGACAAGACGGAGGGCCGCATCGAGGGAGAGAACATCTCTCTCGGCGACAGGCGCGACATGCTGTTCATGGGCACGGCGGTGGCCTACGGTCGGGGAAGCGCCGTCGTCGTAGAGACGGGCATGCGCACGCAGCTCGGCAACATCGCCAGCATGCTGCAGCAGGTCTCGGAGGAGCGGACGCCGCTGCAGCGCCGCATGGCCGAGCTGGGCAAGTGGCTGGCGGTGGGCGCGCTGGGCCTGGTGGTCGTCGTGTTCGGCGTCGGGCTGTGGCAGGGCGGCGAGGTGCAAGAGATGTTCCTCACGGCCGTGAGCCTGGCGGTGGCCGCCGTCCCCGAGGGGCTGCCCGCCGTGGTCACCATCGCCCTCGCCCTCGGCGCCCAGCGCATGGTGCGCCGCAACGCCCTCATCCGCAAGCTCCCCGCCGTGGAGACCTTGGGCTCCGTCACCACCATCTGCTCCGACAAGACGGGCACCCTCACCGAGAACCGCATGACGGTGACCATCCTCGACGTGGCCGGCACGACGGTGAACCTCACCCAGCGCCTGGAGCGCACCGGCCCCGTCATCTCCAAGGATGAGGAGCCCATGGACGCGCCCAGCGCGGACCTCGCCCTCCTGCTGGCCGGCGGCGCCCTGGCCAACGACGCCACCCTGCAGCCGCGGGACGACGGCGCCCAGGGGTACCACGCCGTGGGCGACCCCACCGAGGGTGCCATGGTGGTGGCGGCGGCGCACATGGGGCTCTGGAAGGGGGAGATGGAGCGCCTGATGCCGCGCGTGGCCGAGGTGCCCTTTACCTCCGAGCGCAAGCGCATGACCACCGTGCACCGGGTGCCCACAGGGGCCGACTGCCCCGACGACGGCGCGCTGCGCTGCCTGCCCGAGATCCTTCCCGACAGCCCCTACATCGCCTTCAGCAAGGGCGCGGTGGACAGCCTGCTCCAGGTGTGCGATCGCGTCTGGAACGTGGGCGCCATCGAGCCGATGGGCCAAGAGTGGCGCGAGCGCATCGTCGCCGCCAACGATGGGCTGGCTCAGGAGGGGATGCGGGTGCTGGGCGTCGCCATGCGGCCGCTGGAGGAGCTTCCCCAGTCTACCGACGAGGCGGCGCTGGAGCAGCGGCTCGTCTTTGTGGGCATGACGGGCATGATCGACCCGCCCCGCGCCGAGGTACGCGAGTCGGTGGCCGAGTGCCGCACCGCCGGCATCCGCCCGGTGATGATCACCGGCGACCACCCCCTCACGGCGCTCAACATCGCCCGCGAACTCGGCATCGCCGGCGAGACGAACGGCGAGAGGAACGTCATCACCGGTCAGCAGCTGGCCGACATAGCCATGGAAGACCTGGAGAAGGTGGTCAGCAACGTCTCGGTGTACGCGCGGGTAAGCCCGGAGCACAAGGTCAAGATCGTCGAGGCGCTCAAGGCGCGCGGCCAGATCGTGGCCATGACGGGGGACGGCGTAAACGACGCCCCGGCGCTCAAGCGCGCCGACATCGGCGTGGCCATGGGCATCACCGGCACCGACGTGAGCAAAGAAGCGGCCGACATGGTGCTGCTGGACGACAACTTTGCCACCATCGTCAACGCGGTGGAGGAGGGGCGCACGATCTATGAGAACATTCGCAAGTTCGTGCGCTATACCATGTCGAGCAACATCGGCGAGATCGTGGCGGTGCTGCTGGCGCCGCTGTTGGGGCTGCCGATCCCGCTGTCGGCGGTGCAGATCCTGTGGATCAACCTGGTGACCGACGGCCTGCCGGGCTTGGCGCTGGGCGTCGAGCCCACGGCCCCCGACACCATGGATCGCCCGCCGCACCCGCCCAGCGAGAGCGTCCTGGCGCGCGGGCTGGGCACCTACATGGTCGCCGTGGGTCCACTCATGGGTGTCGTCGCGCTGCTGCCCGAGTTCCTGGGCGCGGGAGGGGTGCTGAACCTCGACGCCAGCGTCTGGCACACCATGGTGTTCACCACTCTCTGCCTGTCGCAGCTGGGCAACGGCCTGGCGATCCGCTCGGACCGACTGACGCTGGCGCAACTCGGGATTCTCACGAACCGGCCGCTTGTGGGAGCGGTGCTGCTCACCTTCCTGTTGCAGATGGGCGTGGTGTATTTGCCCTTCGCTCAGAGGATCTTTGACACGCGGGCGCTGACGCTGGGGCAACTCGCCCTCAGCCTGGCGCTGAGCAGCATCGTGTTCATGGCGGTGGAGGCGAGTAAATGGGTGCGGCAGAGGAGGGAGGGGTAGTCTTTCCAGTACGTTCCGTTGCCACGGGCGAACAGGGCGTCGCCGTGCCCACGACGCCACCATGCGCCGTTCACCTCGCTGCCAAAGTAGTAGCCGGATCGATGTTCCATGGGTCCTCCCTGGTGGTGCGGCGCAAGCCGAGCCTAGTCCCCGGCGCGCACCGGCGTGCGTACCCTACAGGGTAATCGCAAAGCGCGGACAGCCGACCGCCGCAGCATGGCCGCCCCAACCTCCTCGCCCTCTGCGGTAACTGCCTTACGTCACAGTCACCTCCCGGGTTGCCCGGGCGCGCCGCGCAGCAGCCACAGCACGCGATCGTATGACGCGGCATAGTGTAGCACCAACAACACGCCGAGGGCGAGGGCGGGCGTAGGCCCGACCGTCGCCAGCAGGCCCACGGCGCCGGCAAAGAACGCCGCCTCCAGCAGCAGCCGCAAGGGGCCAGGGATGGGCACCGGCGCGTTGCCCGGATCGTTGGGCACGCGGAAGGTGCCCCAGAGGACGGCAGCCAGCAGGGGCAGGCCGATCCCCAGGAGGTAGCGCTGAATCCCCTCGTGGGCCGTCCAACCCCAGTAGGCATAGGCGGCCAGGGCTGCCAGTTCCAGCAGAAAGCGCAGCGCCAGGTTCAACGGGTGCGCGGACATGGGACACGCTCCTTGCGCGAGTCACCATCGTTGAGCGGTTACAGGTGACAGGTTACAGGGCCTCGTTCCTGATAGCGTCGCACGTGCCATTGATCTGGATGGCGATACGTCCACCGTACTTTGCATCGCGCTCGGAGTCGAGGCCCGGCGCGCCCCATGGGATACGCCCAGGGCGGCGGGAGGTGCTCCGGCGGCACAAAGCGCACGCTTGCCACCGTGTCCGAGAGCGGCTAGACTAGCCTCATGAAAGGAGGCACACCATGGCCTTTACCCTGCAGATCGGCGAACGAGCGCCCGATTTCCGGCTGCCCGCCACCGACGGCAAGACCTATACCCTCGCGGATTTCGGCGACGCCCAGACACTGGTGGTGTTCTTTACCTGTAACCACTGCCCGTTTGTGCTGGGATCGGACGAGGTCACCCGCGCCACGGCGGAAAAGTACGCCCCCAAGGGCGTCCGTTTCGTGGCCATCAACGCCAACTGGGTGGGCATCCACCCCGAGGACAGCTTTGAGCACATGGTGACCCGCATGGAGGAACAGCGGTTCCCGTGGGTCTACCTGCACGACGAGTCCCAAGAGGTGGCCAGGGCCTACGGCGCCCTGCGGACGCCCCACTTCTATGTGTTTGACCGCGACCGCAAGCTGGTGTATACGGGCCGCGGCGTGGACGTCCCCGACGATACGGCCAAGATGACGGTGAACGACCTGGACAACGCCCTGGCCGAGCACACCGCCGGCAAGCCGGTCAGCACGCCCCTGACCAACCCCATCGGTTGCAACGTCAAGTGGGTGGGCCAGGACGAGCACTGGATGCCCGAAGAGGCCCGCAACCTCGTCTAGCGCGGGCGGCACTGCCAGAGCGAGCACCGGGAGCGAGTAGAGCGGCGTCTTGCCGCTCTACTCGCCGCCTCTCCGTCATGCCACGAGGTCGGGGCGTCCTACGCGACGATCGTCAGGTCAAAGACGCACGGCCGCTTGCCGCCACTGGAGAGCACGGAGGACACGACCTCGACGTGCAGCGCACGCCCCAGGGCGATCTGCAGGTGGTGCTTTACGTGGCCGCCACAGCAGTAGCAGTAGGTGATGGGGAATGGCTCGGGCGTGTGGGGCAGGCACGGACAGTGGTACGACTCGAGCCTGTCGGGGGCGAACCGCACGCGGAGCGTGCCGTCCTCCTGCCGCGTCACGCTATGGCCAAAGACATAGTGCGTCTCGGCGGCGGCGCTGATGCGCTCCTCGAGGGTGGCGTGCTCCTTGGCGATCGCCTTGGACAGCTTGAGCCGCTTGCCGCCCAGGCAACAGGCGCACGCCTCGCGCACGGCGTGGCGCATCTCGGGCTCGAGGAGCCGGTCCATGCGGTCCATGGCGTCCCTCATCCAGGCCGCGATCACCTCCTTCTTGGCGCGCACGCCAATCGCCTCCCCACCCTCCAGGATACCGGCGCTGACCTCGGGGTCAACGCCATGCTTCTCGAGGCTCCTCGCCAGCTTGGCGATGCGACCGTACTCGTAGGTAGTCATATGCGCTGCTCCTGCGCGACACCCAGCGCCCGCAGCCGCTCCTCGACGGTGCGGTAGTGGTGGGCGTCGTGATAGGCGACCACCCGCAGCGCCTGGATCATGTTCACCGCGCCCATGGCCGGGTCCCACAGCCAGGCATGGCCGAGCAGGTGCTCGTCCTTGCCGGCATAGAAGGCGCGCATGCGGTTGTGCTCCGCCTCAAGGTTCGTCGCTAGGGTGGCCAGCGGCGCCGGCCGGGCCGGCGTGTAGCGCGGCGACCACACCCATCCCACGCTCAGAGGAAAGCCAGGTCGCTCGTAGACGTCGTCGATCTTCGTGGGGTAGGGCCGCCGCCGCACGGGCCAGGCTGTCAGCTTGAGCAGCGGCCAGAGCCCCTTCAGAAAGCGTCAAAAGGTACGCCCCGCCAGACGCGCGTGGTCCAGATTCTCCCCGATGGACCACGCGTCGGGCTCGGGGCGCCACCACAGGTGTTTCTCAGCAATCCCATCGAGCCGGCGCAGCACCTCGCGGCGCTGGCTATCCAAAAGCTCGAGATACCGCCCCACCGCCGAGCCGTCCACGATCTCTCCCCTTCCGCACAGCCGCGGCGCGTCTCAGGCCAGCAGATCGCCGCGCATCACGGTGGCCGCCTGGCCGCGCAGGATGACGCGCTCCCCCTGCCAGCGGCAACCCACCACGCCTCCCCGGGCAGAGGCCTGATAGCCGACGAGGTCATCCTTGCCCAACTTGGCGGACCAGTACGGGGCCAGGTAGCAGTGCGCCGAGCCGGTCACCGGGTCCTCGTCGATGCCGATGGCGGGCGCAAAGAACCGCGAGACGAAATCGAACGCGCCCCCCTCGACCCGCGCCGTGACGATGGCGGCGCGGGCGTCGCTGGCCGTCAGCGCGGCGAAATCGGGCGACAGGGCGCGGATGGCCGCCTCGGAGGCCAGCTCGAGCAGGTAGGTGTTGCCGTTCGGTCGCGCGGCGACGTGCGTGTGCACCGGCTCGACGCCCAGGGCGCGCTTCACCGTCGCGTTCGGCGGCGCAGCGGCCGCCTCGCGGGCGGGAAAGTCCATGCTGATCCACTGGCCGTCTCGAGAAGCCGTCAGCAGGCCGCTGCGCGTGTAGAAGCGCGCCTCCTCGCCCTGCTGCAGACGCCCCTCCTCCCAGAGGACGTGGGCGGTGGCCAGGGTGGCATGGCCGCACAGACCGACCTCCTGCGTCGGCGTGAACCAGCGCAAGCTCCAGCCGTCCTCCTGCTGCACGACAAAGGCGGTCTCCGAGAGGTTCATCTCGGCGGCGACGGACTGCATCCAGGCATCGGGTCGCCCGGCATCGAGCAGACACACGCAGGCGGGGTTCCCCTTGAAGGGCTGATCGGTGAAAGCGTCGACCTGATAGATGCGCATGGTGTACTCCTTGGGCCGTACGGAGAGGGCCGTCATTCTGCGTTGCAGCCGTTGGGGCAGCGGTGGTAGCCCGGCGGCAGGTGGCCGCCTACCCTGGAGTGGCACGACCGGACGGCGCCGCCGGCCCTGCTCCGCAGGATCACAGCGCCACACGAAAGCCGATCAGATCATCCCCGTAGGCGGGAGACGCCTTGAGCCGGGTGGCGCTGCGGCAGGTCTCGGGCGGCTCATGCCAGGAGCCCCCACGGGCCAGGCGCGCCGTGCCTTTCACGGGGTTGTCCCAGGCGCAGCCATCGGCGGGCGCCCCGACATAGTCGGCATGCCAGGCGTCGGAGCACCACTCCCAGACGTTGCCGTGCATGTCGGCCAGGCCCCAGGCGTTGGCCGGAAAGCTGCCTACCTCCGTGGACTCGTAGCGGTAGACTCCGGCCGACCCTGCGCCATAGACAAAGGCGCCATTATAGTTCGCCGCGTCCGTGCTGATGGTGGGGCCAAAGTGAAACGGTGTGCTCGTCGCCGCCCGGCAAGCGTACTCCCACTCTGCCTCGGTCGGCAGCCGGTAGGCGCGCCCGCGCAACGCCCCCTCTCTCGCGCCGCATCGCAAAAGGCGGTGGCAGAAGGCCACCGCCTCGTCCCACGATACGCGGTCCACCGGACGGACGGCCCCCTGGCAGCGGCAACGATGCGGTCCCATCACCGCCTCCCATTGCGCCTGGGTGACGGGGAAGCGCCCCATCCAGAAGGGGCCGACGGTCACCACGTGCTGCGGGTGTTCGTCCGGGTACCCCTCCCCCTGGGGGGAGCCCATGAGGAAGGCGCCGCCGGGGATGCGCACCATGTCCAACCCGACGCCGGGGCGCAGGACGTGGGTGAACCCCGGCGCCTGACCCGTCGAGCGCTCGACGACCCGGCCGTGGGCATCGAGGATGACCGTGTCAAACGTGAAGGTCCGTTCCTCCACAGTGGTCGCCATCGCGATCCTCCCTATGGGCGACTGCAGGGAGACGCAGCGCACATGCGCATCATATCGCGGATGGTGAGGGCAGACAATGGAGAGCGCGGAAGCCACCTCACGTGCGACCCGCGTTCGTCCGTGTTCCATTCCCACTGTCGGCGGCCGGCGCTCGCAGCGATCTCACGGGAGGGGCGGCGCGTAGGGCTGGCGTCCACCCCGCGCCAGTGGCGGCTGCCGCACGCCGCCCCTCCGGAGTGCGCCCGACCTAACGGGTGCCCAGAATCGCCGGCAGGTAGAGGTCGACGCCGTAAGCGTTCACGCGGGCGATGCCGGGGCGCGAGACGCCGTCGTAGGTGGACAAGCTGCCACCGATGAGCACGCGTCCGTCGGGCTGCAGCGCCAGGGCAAAGATGAGGTTGTCGGCGCCGTCGCCCGGGTCAAAGCTCGTGTCCAGGGCGCCGTTGGGGTGCAGCCGCGCCAGGTGGTACCGTACGCTCTCATCGACCCCCTGGAAGTTGCCGCCGATGATCAGGCGCCCGTTGCGATCTCGAACGATGGCGTTCACCGCATCGTTCGCGCCCCAACCCGGGTCAGAGGAGGCATCGAGCGTGCCGTTGGCGTTCAGCCGAATCAGGTGCCACCGCTCAGCGGCGCTTACGTGGTAAAACTGCCCCCAAGCAGCACCTTGCCGCTGGGTAGATAGGCTACGCTAAGGGCATAGTTATCGATATCCACGCCCAGGTCAAAACCCTCGTCCAGCGAGCCGTCTGCGTTCAGGCGAGCGACGTTGCTGCACGGCTGGCCGTCATACGCGTCAAAACTGCCGGCGATAAGGATCTTGCCGTCGGGCTGGAGAGCGATGGCATGCACCGCGCCGTCTACACCCGTCTCGGTGCCAAACGCCTCGTCCAGCGAGCCGTCGGCGTTCAGTCGGGCGATGCCGGGGCGGGCGACGCCGTTGTACTCTTGGAAATTCCCTCCGATGAGGATCTTGCCGTCGGGCTGGATGGCCATGGCGTCGATCCAGAAGCCACCCTCCTCGCCGAGGCCCGTGCCGACGACAAAGGTCGTGTCGAGCATGCCATCGGCATTCACCCGCGCGATGCCGCGGCGCGGCTGGCCGCGGTACTCATCGAACGCGCCGCCGATCACGATCTTGCCATCGGACTGGAGCGCTAACGCATTCACGGCGGCGTCGGCCCCCTCGTTGTCCGTGACGCCGGAGCCAGGGTTAAAGCTCGGATCGAGGGTGCCCTCCCAGGGGCGCGCCCCAACGGCGAACGGGGCCAGGAGCAAGGTGACCAGCAGCAATAACAGGGCGGGACGACGTAGGCGAACGGAGATGGGTGTGCGGGGAAGCAGGGTTTCTCTCTCCATGTGGGATGATGGGTTGCGCCTGGAGTGCCCGCCTTGGCGAGCGGCCCAACAGCGCAACGGGTGTGACGCGAGTCCGAACCACGAGGCGAGAGAGAAGCGAGCGTGAGCGAAGGCAGTGGGGAGTATTAATAGATAGGTCGCAGCCCCCCACTCCCCGACCGCCGGCAGGGGTTCCACCGTGCCGGCTGAACCAGGAGAGAAGGCCGTTTAGCTACATCATAGCGTAATCGCCGCGGGAGGGCAATAGTATGGAGTCCAGGTCAGGGGTTCTCGGCGAACCAGGGGTGAGCGAGGCAGTTCAGCAGCCCGTCATATAGTGTCTCCGCCTCTGACAGCACTTTTTCGCGGAAGTAAGGGCTCAGAAACCCTGGCGTGTTGAGGTCTACTTTACGTCCAAAGAGATCGCCCAGTTCGCGCTCCATGCGCTGCAACCCAATGAGGCCAACACGAGCCTCTGGCTCGAACTCGACCAGCACATCGATGTCGCTCTCGGGACCAAAATCCTCTCGCAAGACGGAGCCAAAGAGCGACAACTTGCGTATGCGGTGGCGCCTACAGAACGCGATCAGACGCTCCCGATCAAGGGTAATGCGGGTACGCATCTCGTCACCTGGGGATGGAATCGTGACAGGGAAACTCACTGTGGCCCGTCCAACTTGGCTGGAGTGTATTACGCCCATGGGCATATGTCAACAGGCAGCTTTGCTGCAGGAGAACATGCGAGCCCTTCGGCTTCGTCCGCCGCGACAGCAGCGCTGTCGGGGCGTGGGGCTACTCGCCTCGCCTTTCGACGCCGAACAGCGCATAGGGATCGGTGCGCAGGGCCTGCTCATAGATACCAACGACGGCGGCGGCCCGGAAGAGGCGACACTCGGCCCGACCAAGGTGGCCGCGGCTGATGAGCCCGCGCCGCTCCGCCTCGGCCTGCACCCACAGCCAGGCCTCACGGGGCGTCCCGCCATAGGCGATAAAGATGTCATCGGGATAGTCGCGCCGTATGTCGTCGGGCACGACAAAACAGGCGCGAACCTCGGGCGGGATGCCGACCCTCTCGGCCCGGTGCATGCTGGAGCAGCGCGTAATGTCCACGCCCAGGAGGAGCGCGTGGCCGTCGGCGGCCAGGAGTTCGGCATAGCCGTGGCTGAGGCGCAGGGCGTCTCTGCCCCAGGCGCACACGCGATGGAACCCCGGCCCCAGCACCGTCGCCGGCCGCCGGCGAAAGGCGTCGCCGATGGCGCCCATGCCGGTGGGCCCGTCATAGTCCTCACCGTAGCGCCGCACCTTGGCGAGAATGCCGCGGCGCCGCTCCTCCTCCGTCAGCGGCAGGGGTTTGCTCACGGGCTGCGCCGTCATGACGAGGGTGCCTTCCTCGCCGACCACGCCCATCAGGGCATCGACGACGGTCTCGGCGCCCCCCTCCACCCAGCCGAGGCTGCTCAGGGAGCTGTGCACCTCCACGATCATGCCGGCGCCCAGGCCGAGGCGGCGCAGGCCCTCCGCGATGTCGTCCTGGGTGAGGGGCACAGGGGACGTCACGGGGCGCTCCCCGCGGCGGCGCCAGCGAGGGGCAACACGTCGGGCCGCAGGACGGCCCAGACGGTGAGGAACGGCGGGGCGACGGTCATATAGTGGTCCCAGGTGCCGGGGGCGGCGTCGGGGTGCGGGCTCTCGGCCTCCCACAGCCCCAGGATGACAAACCCCTGCGCCACCATGCCGTTGACCATGGTGCTCATGGCGTGGCGAAACTCGCGCGGCCCCTCCACCCGAAGCGTGGTGCCATCCTCTCGCCAGACGTCCCAGGTAGTGTCCACCATCTCGGCGCCGTCGACGTAGGGACGCCGCAGGAGATACCCCTCGCCCGTCCAGGTGCGCTCGTCCACCTCGAACACAAAGGGGTTGGCGAACTCGACGCGATAGTAGCCGCCCGGCGCCAGCACCCGCGCCGCCTCGCGCAGCACGGGCAGCGCCTCGGGCACGAAATTGATGGAATAGGCGTGCCAGACGACGTCAAAGCGGCGGTCGGCGAACCGCGAGAGGTCGCGCATGTCGCCCTGTACCGCCTCGACCTCGACGCCATAGTGGGCGGCGGCGGCGCGGTCGCGGTCGAGCTGCTCGTCCGAGAGGTCGAGCACCGTGGTGCGGGCGCCCAGCAGGGCAAAGGCGGCCGACTGCTGGCCGCCGCCGGAGGCGAGGCACAGTACCTCCTTGCCGCGCACGTCGCCCAGGATGCCGTATGGATCCACGAGGCGCCGCGCCGCATCGGCGTCCAGATCGAGCATGGGCCGCGAGAACGACACCCCCGCCCGGGCCAGCGCGTTCCATCGCACCCGATTATGTCGTGCCAGGTCGTCCATGAGACTGTCGTCCTGTATGAGAGGGCGAACCACTGAGGCACGGAGCACACCGAGGGAAGAGAGAGGCTGCGACTACACCTTGACCTTTGCCCAACGGCCGGTGCGATAGCGCAGCCAGACCATCGTGGCGCGCGCCACATTGTCGGTGGCCATGCCCAACCAGGCGCCGACCAGGCCCAGCGGTCCGACGAGGAGCATGGTGAGGGGCACACGTAGCACCCACACCGATAGCGTCGTAATGACCAGAGTCCAGCGGGTATCACCAGCGCCGCGCAAGGAGCCCGAGTACACCATGGATGCGGCTGAGAGAGGCTGAATCATCCCAAGGACCTGGAGCGGCATAATGCCCAACGCGATGACCTCCGGGTCGTCCACAAAGACGGACATGACCTGGCCCGCGAACAGCACGAGGAGCAGACCGGCCGCCCCCATAGCCCAGGCGGACACGCGCAACGCCTCGCGAACCGAGCGCTTCGCCCGCTCTGGGTCCCTGGCGCCGAGGGCCTGCCCAACCATCGTGGTGGCGGCCACTGAGAAGCCGAACCCGGGCATGAACGAGACCGACATGCCCGTGAGCGCTACCGAGTGCGCCGCAAAGGCCACGGTTCCCAGACCCGCTACCAGCCGCTGAAAGACCGCCATGCCGAATCGCAGCGCCAACTGCTCGCCGCCCGCCGGCAATCCCACGTTCGTAACGCGCCGGATGACACTTGGATCGGGCCGCCATCCAGTCCGCTGCAGGCGCATGCCACGGCGCCCCCGAGCGAGGATGAGCAGCATCACGGCGCCGCCGGCGCTCATCGAGACCGCCGTGCCCACCGCAGGCCCGTATACACCGATCGACGGAATGGGGCCCACGCCGTAGAGGAACAAGAGCGATGTGACGATGTTGAGCGCGTTCACGCCGAGCATGAGGAACAGCGGCGTGCGCGTATCGCCTGCCCCGCGCAGCGAGGCGTTGCCCACCCACAAGATGCCCTGCATCAGAAACGACATCGCCACGATACGCATGTACGTGCTGCCGATGGCCAACACATCGGGCTCAGGTTGGTAGAACCCGATAGCCTGGACGGAGAAACAGCTCAGTACCACGGTAAGCACGGCGCCGATCGCCGCGCCCACGAGCAGAGACTGCTGCATGACGCGTGAAGCCGCTTGTGGCTCCCGGGCGCCGATCAACCGGGCGACCACTGCGGTGGCGCCCGTCGCCACGGCCATGACAAAGGTCTGCGTCAACATCACCATGTTGTTGGACAGACCGACGGCGGTGAGCGCAGCCGCGCCGATGTGGCCCATCAGATAGGTATCGACCATGTGCACGGTCATGTTCAGCAACTGCTCGCCGATGGATGGCATGGCCAGGCGCATCACTTCGGCGCGGACGGACCGAGCCTCGACGTCTCCCAGCAGTGTGTTCCGCAGTGAGGCGGAGACCCGACTACTTTCCAGCCTGACACTCACAAGCAACACCTCAGTATAAAGTCCTCACCCACGCAGCGAGAGGGACCCGCCAGGCGCACGAACGCCCTCCTGCCGGTGAATGAGTACCACCTGATCATTATACCCGCCCTGGGTTTTCTGGCCAGCGCGACGCTGCGCCGGCCGGAGATGCAGGAACGCGGATGCACGCGGATTCCCCGGGTCTCCGCGGACCAGACCAGAAAGGGTCAGATCCGCGGGAACCCGTTCGATCCGCGTCCATCCGCGTTCCTTGCCCTACACCGCTAGAGCACCGCGCGCTCGGAACGACGAGCTTTCACCGTGTTTTTCTCTGCGGTCTCTGCGGTTCTAGAGATACCCGCGTTGATCCGCAGAATCCGCGTCCATCCGCGTCCCTCTTGCCCTACGCCGTCAGAGTGTGGTCGGCATAGTAGTTCATCGCGGCCTGCATGAAATCGGCCAGGCCGGGGCGGTAACGCTCGTAGAAGGCGCGAAACTCGTCGTTCTCCACATACAGTTGCCCCAGGCCGCGGTAGGCGTCGGCGTCGGCGTGCCAAAAGTGCTCCAGCCAGGCATAGTGCTTGGCGACGGCCGCCTGCACCTCCGGGTCGCCGGGATCGCGATCCATCAGCGCCGCCAGGCCGCGCGTCACCGCGTCCCCCTCATCCTTGAGGGCGTTCCACTCGGCCTTGGACATCTTGCGGGCGCGCTGCTCCGACTGCTCGACCACGTCGTCGCCATACAGCTCGCGCGCCTCGCGCCGCCAGCGCTCGGACTGCTCCTTGGGCAGCCCCTCGTACAGCTCCTCATCCGTCAATGCCATGGTGTCCCCCTTGATTCGTAGGATCGTCTTGTCGATGGTCTGAAGGAGGCGCGTCAGCCGCGCCGCCTGCCCCTCGAGGGTGCGCCGGTGAGTCTCGAGCGCCTCGACCGAGTCGAACCCCGGGTCGTCGAGGATGCTGCGGATGGTGTCCAGCGGCATGTCGAGTTCCCGGAAGAGCAGGATCTGCTGCAGGCGCAACAGGTCGTCCTGCCGATAGAGTCGGTACCCCGCCGCGGTTCGGGCTGCCGGCTTGAGCAGGCCGATGTGGTCATAGTGGTGGAGCGTCCGGACGCTCACCCCCGCCATCTCGGCGACCTGATGCACGGTATACGCTGTCATGCCTCCCTCCTTCGCCGATACTATACACCCTGACGTAACGTCAGAGTCAAGAAGGCATTTCGTGATGTGGTAGCATCGCACTTGAATGCAGGCCACGACTGGGGTACTCTGGGCCCATCACCGGCACCGCCACCCCTCGCAACACCGCCGAAAGGAGCAGCCATGGCATCCCCTCGCTATCGCAGCTTTACCGTCGCCATCTATACCCGCGTCTATGAGGTCAACAAGATGCGTGACCTCAGCTACCTGGCGGGCAATTTCGACATCATGAGCCGCCAGGTCAAGATCGCCAAGGTGTACCTCGAGACGCATCGCGACATGGTCGTGGCCGACGAGGCCGTCATCCGGCGGGCCAAGGAGTACCTGGAGGAGCGCGGCGTCACGGTGGAGGGCGGCATCACCATCACCGTGAACGAGCGCAACCAGTTCGAGACTTACTGCTACACGAACCCCGAGCACCGCCGCAAGCTACAGGAGCTATGCGCTTATACCGCCCGTCTGTTCGACGCGTTCATCCTCGACGACTTTTTTTTCACCAGCTGCAAGTGCCCCTCCTGCATCGCGGCCAAGGGGGAGCGGAGCTGGACCGATTTCCGCCTCGACCTGATGACCCAGGCCGCCGAGGAGCTGGTGCTGGCGCCCGCCCGCGCCGCCAACCCGAACGTCAAGGTCACTATCAAGTACCCCAACTGGTACGAGCACTTTCAGGGGCTCGGGTTCAACCTCGAGACGGAGCCGGCCATGTTCGACGCCGTCTACACCGGCACCGAGACGCGCGACCCCGTGATGAGCAACCAACACCTGCAGCCCTACGAGAGCTACCAGGTGTTCCGCTACTTTGAGAACCTCAAGCCGGGCGGCAACGACGGCGGCTGGGTGGATCCCTTTGGCTCCTTCTACCTGGATCGCTACGCCGAGCAGCTCTGGCTGACGCTCTTTGCCAAGGCGCCGGAGGTCACCCTGTTCGACTTTGGCTCCATCCAGCGCCCGATCAGCGACAAGCAGCGCGCCCCGTGGCAGGGGAGTGGCGCATCGTTCGACTTTGACGCCACCGTAGCGCCGCATCGTCTGCCCGACGGCGCCCTTGCGCCCGAGGCCCGCTGGACCCTCGCAGCGGGCGCGGCGTTCGAGGCAGTCGATCGGTTCCTCGACCGGCTGGGTGATCCGATCGGCGTGGCGTGCTATCGCCCCCACCACTCCACCACCGGCGAGGATTTCCTGCACAACTATCTCGGGATGCTGGGCATCCCCATCGATCTGCGCCCCACCTTCCCCGCCGAGGCGAGCACCATCCTGCTGACGGAAGCCGCCGCCCATGACGCCGAGATCGTGGCCAAGATAGAGCGGCAGCTGCTGGACGGCAAGACGGTGATCGTCACCTCGGGGCTGGTGCGCGCCTTGCAGGACAAGGGGTTTAACGACATCGTGGAGCTGCGCGTCGACGAACGCCGCGCCACGGCCCAGGACCTTCTCATGGGGTTCCGCGTCCACCGCGCCGAGCGCCCCATCACGGTGCCGCGGATCGGCTACCTCACTAACGACTCGTGGGAGGTGATCTCGTGCCTGGTGGGCGTCACCGGCGCGCCGCTGTTCCACTCGGCCAGGTACGGCAACAGCACCCTCTACGTCCTCACCATCCCCGACAGCTTTGATGACCTGTACGCTCTGCCGCCCGAGGTGCTGACGCGCATCAAGGAGACGGTGACCCAGGACCTGTTCGTGCGCGTAGACGGCCCGAGCTGGGTGGCGCTCTTTGCCTACGACAATGACACCTTTATCGTCGAGTCGTTCCGCGACGAGGCCACGGAGGTGCGCCTGGTGGTGGGCGAGGGCTATGGGTGCTTGCAGGATCTCGTCTCGGACGAGGTGTTGGCCGACGGAGAAACCCTAACCGACTGGCGCGGCCAGCCGACGGGCAAGAAGGGGTTCACGCTGACGCTCCCACCCCACGCCTTCCGCGCCTTCCGCGCGCAGAGCTAACCGCGGAGACACGGAGATCACCGGAGGAGGCTTTCCCGCAAGAGGGCAGAGCAGCTAACGGTCGCTCGATACGAGCGCTACAAACGTACATGGGCAACTATGTAGTGACGACTTTAGTCGTTTATGCGACTTTACGAGTGAACAAACGACTAAAGTCGTCACTATATGAATGGGACGGGCCGCCTTCGAGGCCGGCGATCACGCCAGGGCCGGGCGTGGGCCCTCCTCGATCCCCACCAGAGGGGGCACCAACAGGGCGCCGGCGCCCATGATGCTGATGACGATTCCGGTAATGAGCCACCAGAACTGTGCGCTCGTGGCATCGGCCACCGGGCCCGCGATCATCAGCCCCAGGGGCGCGGCGAGGTTCGCCACGGAACCGTGCAGCGCAAACACCCGCCCCTGGACCTCGGGGGCGATGACGGATTGGCCCACGGCGCCGATCAGCCCGAGTACCAGCGTCTCAAAGAACCCCGACGCCAGGACCAGCGCGGCGACCAGCGCAAAGGCGTTCGTGGGGCTCAGCCCCACGGCGGCGATGGCCATCCCATCCAGCGCCAAAGCCACGAGCGCGGCGGCCATGCGGCGCCGCGAGCCGCCCCAGATGCTCAGGATCGCGCCGCCCAGCAGGATGCCAACGCCGCTGGCCGACTGAATGACGCCCAACTCGACCGCCCCACCCCCCATGTCGCGCATCACCAGGATCGGCCCCAGCGAGCCCGCCGCCCGCCCGAGGAGGTTGATGATCACGGCCATGGCCGTCAGCAACAGCAGGCCTCGCCAGGCCAGAATATAGTGCAGCCCCGCCCGCATCTCGGCCAGCATCGAGGGGCGCACACCTGCTGCCTGGACGCGCGGTGGCTGGGGGATGGCGACGAACAGCAACGGGATGATGGCGATGAGGGCGGTGACCACGTCGATGCCCAGGATCCCCTGCATGGGCAGCACCACCACGGCCAGCGCCCCGAGCGGGGGGATGACGATGCTCGCCAGGCCGATGAGGGTATGATTTAGGCCCGCCACCCGCGCCAGGTGCTTGTTCGGCACCATGAGGGTGGTAGAGGCCTGCATCGCCGGCCAGTGAAAGGCGGCCCCCGTAGCGCGCACGAACAGCAGCACATAGACGTGCCACAGCCGGATGGCGTCCAGATGAAACAGGAGCGCCAGCAGCAGCGTGGCCAGGGCGATGGCGCCGTCCGCCCCGATGAGGATGCGCCGGCGGCTCCAGCGGTCCACCAGCGTGCCGGCAAACGGGGCGATGACGATCTGCGGCAGCAACCCCACGAGGCTGGCGTAGGCCAGAACCGTGGCCGAGTTGCTGCTGGCAGAGAGCCACCACACGAGGGCGAACTGGACGAGGTGGCTACCCAGGAGGGAGAACGCCTGCCCACCCCAGACGACGAGGAAGGGGGTCATGGATGGGGAGGGGGCGGGCTCGGACCCGACGGAGGCACGATCGCTCATCTCAGCACCTCACTACGTTACATCTGCAACGGATATATCCATCACAGATATATAGTAGCACGGGTTCACTCTGCCGTCAATACCCCATCTAGGGCCGCGGCGGCTCATCGACCCGCGGCCCGGCGCCGCCATCCATACGCCCACGGCAGCCGCCGGAAGGCGGGCCGTAGGCTAGTCGCCCCCACCCTGGCGGCGGGCGTTGTCGATCCCAGCGCCCAACACCAGCCCCACGCCCACCAGCCCGAACCACCAGATCTGGCCCGTGAACACGTACATCAGCACGCCCGCGGCCCCACCAAAGATGATGCCCAGGGCGGTGTAGCTGATCCCCTTCATCGCGTTTCCCTCCACCGTGCAGTATGCCTATTCCGGTGAGGATAGCTCGCCTCTGGCCGGAGTCAAACGCCGACCAGCGTGGAGTTATCCAGGATTCTGGGGCTACAGAACGCTGCACCGCTCGCCTGTGCCTCGCCGGCGGCGAACAGCCAGACGGAGCCTGGAGGCCCCCGAGGCGCTCCCGAAAGGGTCCGCGCCGCCGGCCGATGGTGGAGCGCGCCTCGGCACACTTGGGCCTGCCAGCCGCCGGCCCTGGTCGCGGGCGCTCTGCGAGGCACCATCCGTGTTCTGGGGCCTAACTTTGTGCGCCGGCCCCTTGACGCCCTCTGGAGCGACGTGCTAGAGTGCCGCAGCGTGAGACTCGACGCGACTCGTAGCGCGAGCCGCGCGCCGCGCCAACATCGCACAGGAGGACGCAGCGCATGAAGATCACCGAGATCAGAACCTACCTCATGCACGCCGGCCAGCCCGAGAGCAAGAGCTGGTCGAGCCGCAACTGGCTGTTCGTCAAGGTCTTCACCGACGAGGGGATCTATGGCGTGGGCGAGGCGAGCGGCTGGCCACGCGTCATCGAGACGGCCATCAAGGACCTCACGCCGCTCCTCATCGGGGAGGACCCCTTCCACATCGAAAAGCTGTGGCAAAAGATGCTCCTGGCGACCATGGGCCACGGCATGACGGGGATCGTGGGCAGCGGCGCCATGACCGGCATCGAGATGGCCCTGTGGGACATCAAGGGCAAGGCGCTCAACACGCCGGTGTGGAACCTGCTGGGGGGCAAGATTCGCGACCGCATCTGGGCCTACGCCCACGCCCACACCGCCGAGCGCGCCGAGGAACTCGTCGCCCGCGGCTTCTCGGCCATCAAGACGGGCGGCGTCGTGGATCCGCTGCGCAGCGTCAAGAACATCCGCAAGGCGGTGGGCGAGGACGTGGATATCATGGTGGACGCCCACGGGCCGCCCTGGCTCACCACCCCCGACGCCATCCGTCTGGGCAAGGCGCTGGAGGAGTACGACCTTCTCTTCTACGAGGACCCCGTGGCGCCCGAGGATATCGAGGCGACCGCCCGGGTGTCCGAGGCGGTGGACCTACCCATCGCGGCGGGAGAGCGTCACTCGAACCTCTGGGGCGCGCGGCAGCTCATCGAGCGGGAGATCGTCGACGTGATCCAGCCCGACACGGGGCGCGCCGGCGGCCTGATGCAGATGAAAAAGATCGCCGCCCTGGCCGAGGCGCATTTCATCGGGTTCGCCCCCCACAGCGGCTCCCTGGGGCCGGTGGCCGAGTTCGCCTGCCTGCACCTGCTGGCGACGGTGCCCAACTTCCTCATCATGGAGCACCTGGAGGACGACGTCCCGCAGCGCTACGAGGTGGTCACCCCACTGCCCGAGATCTCGCAGGGGCACATCACCGTCCCCGACACGCCGGGGCTGGGGGTGGACATCGTGGAGGAGGCGATCGCCAAGTACCCGTCGCGCGGCAACGTCTCGGTGCCCAGCGAGGGGGAGGAGATGGTCTACATCCGCGCCAGACGCGGCCGCGCGCGCTGGGCGAACCAGTAGGAGAAAAGAAACCGCAGAACGCAGAGGACACAGAGAAAAGGATACAGTTATCCGGCAGTTGATGCCACTTTCAGCGGCTCGGCATTCTCTGTAGTCTCTGCGTTCTCTGCGTCCTCTCTGCGGTTGTCCCTCCATACCACCGGCAATCCGCGTCTATCCGCGTTCCCTCTCGCCGCGGTCGGCGAATACCGCGGCTAGGACGAGGCCCCAGCCCACGGCGCTGATGAGCGACCTGACGACGGTCACGAGCTGCAGAATGACCCCCACGCGAGCGCCCGGGATCGAGCCGGCCAGCCATGGCAACATGGCGTTGAGCCCCAGCGCCAGCAGACCCACGACGAGATGAATCGCCAGCCCGGCGACTAACAGCGCCGAGGCGCGCGGATGCCTGCCCCAGCGCATTATGACCAGCAGCAGACCAACCAACAAAACAGCCAACACCGGCAACTGCGCGAGCAGCCCCCCGAGGAGACTGGATAGCACGGGGGTACCCAACGAAATCATTGCATGGCCTCCATGTTCGTGTCGTGTGAGTCGCCGGCGGGCTCCCGCGCGACGACCCGATCCGTGTTTGTAGAGCGCCCCACTGTCCGCCGCCTCCTCAGCCGCCGGCCACCAGCGCCTCGTCCACCACGCGCATGAGCGAGTAGCACACGGGCGCGAAATGGCGCCGCCAGAAGCGGTTGCCCTCGATGTTGGCAGACTCCCAGTCGACGGCGCAGCGCACATAACCCTGCTCCGCCGCCCAGGCGAGACAGGCGCGCAGCAGGGCTGTGGCGACGCCATGCCGCCGCGCGCCGGGCTCGGCATAGGCGCCGGTGATGCTCGCCGTGCCCTCATCCATGATGATGCCGCAGGCGCCATCGCTGGCCGGCCCGATGCG
>JAXGNH010000023.1:0-64502 GCA_040768165.1 Anaerolineae bacterium | reverse complement strand
CTCGCACCGATACACCTCACCTCAGTCACGAGGGGGTTGTGGCCCGTTGGATGGCCAGGTAGAATGGACCCCGAGACCCCGAATCGGTGCCTTCACCGGATGATGACAACGGCAATGCCGTCAAGGCTGACGGCAGCGAGCACGGGAGGCAGCTCCATGGATCACCAGACTGTCCGCACGCTGCAGGACGAGTTGCGTCGCGATCTGATTCCGTTGGCGACGGTTCCCGTTGCGGTGGCAGGCTTCCTCATCGCCCTTGTCGCTCCTGATGATCCGCCCCCTTCCCTCTTTACACTTGGCCTGATGCTGATGGTGATTGCCATCGTCGTGCTCTGGCTGCGCGAACGCTCGCCCGACGGGGCGGCATGGACGCTGGTTCTGGGGTCCCTCGCAATCACCCTGATGGCCTGGCTGTGGCTGACCTCGCCTAGCGGCGGGTTCCTGCTTCTTCTCCCCGTCATGATAGCCGCTCTGACGCTGGGCTCCATGTCTACCATGCTGGTGGGGGCTATTGCCACCACGTTGTTGCTCGGTTGTGCCAGTCAGGTGGGACTGTCACGCACCGATGTGAATGTGGTGACGGCAGTTGGGGCGCAGTGGGTGGCGGTGTATCTGCTTGTCGTATCGCAGCGCTCTCAGCGCACCATGGTGGCCTGGGCATGGAACGGCTACGCCGAGGCGCGCAGACACCTGGAAGCCGCCCGTGACCGCCAGATGGAACTCAAGCAGGCCCTCGAGGACCTTGGTCTGGCCCGGGCTCAGGCCGTACGCCTGAATGATCTGCTCCTCTCTGCACGCCGGGCTGTGGAAGAGGCCCGGCAGGCCAAAGAGGACTTTGTGGCCAAGGTGAGTCACGAACTCCGTACGCCCCTGAACATGATCATCGGTTTCAGCGACATGATCCTCGCATCTCCACAGGTCTACTCGCGACGCCTGCCCGCCACGCTGTTGGCGGATATCGCGTCGATCCGGCGCAATAGCCAGCACCTTGCCAGCCTGGTAGATGACGTGCTTGGGCTGGCGGAGGCGGATTCAGGGCGCATGCACCTGTTCCAGGAAATGGTTGCGCTTGGAGAGGTGGTCGCCGAGGCGGTCGAGAGCGTGCAGTTGTTCTTCGACAAGAAGGGGCTGGGCCTCAAGGTGGAGGTGGCGGACGACCTGCCGGCCGTCTATTGCGACCGCGTCCGCGTGCGTCAGGTGCTGATCAACCTGCTGAGCAACGCGGCGCGCTTTACGGAGGAGGGTGGTGCGCGCGTGGCTGCACACCTGGAGGGTGGCAACGTGGTGCTCTCGGTCAGCGATACCGGCCCGGGGATGGAGCCGGAGAGCGTGCGGCGCATCTTTGAGCCGTTCCAGCAGGGGGACGACAGCATTCGCCGGCGCTACGGGGGCACCGGTCTGGGCCTCACCATCAGCAAGCGTCTCGTCGAGATGCATGGGGGCAGGATCTGGATCGAGAGCCCGTTGGGCGAGGGAACGAACGTCTACTTTACGCTGCCCATGCATCGGGCCGCTACGGATGACCCGACCCACCGGTGGTTCAGCCCCTACCAGGCGTACGAGGCGCGCACGCGGTCGGCCGCGCTGGGCGACGATGCGGTCATGCCCCAGATACTGGTCATCGATGAGGGCAAGGGCTTGAGTCATTTAGTGGAGCGGTACTGTGAGCGCTTTGAGGTCGTGCCGCTATCGAAACGGGCGGACCTCCGAGCGGCACTCTCCGATTGCGTCCCATCTGCGGTGGTAGTGGGTGCTGGGGCCGGGTCTAGCGCGGTCGAGCACGACGACACGGGCTCGGCGGAGCGGGCGAGATTCGCCGAAGCCCCGGAGACGCCCGTCGATGTGCCGGTTCTGATCGTGGGGGCGCCACGCGCGGCATCCGCTCGCACGAGGGGCGTGCAGGACTATCTGGTCAAGCCCATTCAGTATGATGCGCTCGTACAAAGTATTGATGCTGCTGCGCCTGGAGCGCAGATCATTCTGCTGGCCGAGGATGACGCCGAGGCACGGCAGCTCTTCACCCGCATGCTCAATGCCGCCGACCGGGGATGGGTGATTCACTATGCCGCGAACGGGGAAGACGCGCTACGCATTATGCGTGATGAGCACCCCGACCTGGTTCTGCTCGACCTGGTGATGCCCATTGTGGATGGGTATCGTGTGCTGAGCGCCAAGGAGGGCGACGAAGATATCCGCGAGATCCCCGTCATCGTCATCTCGGCGACCGATCCCCAGCGTGAGCCGCGCGTGTTGGACGCTGTGACGATTACCCGACGAGGCGGTATCCACTATCAGGAATTCGCCGAGGTGCTCGAGGCCGTCATCTGCGCCCTGCAACCGCGTACAGGTGCTGGAGCACCCCCAGGAATTGCTCGCGAGTAGCCGGCTTGGGCAAGAAGCTGTTCGCGCCGAGGGACAGGGCCAGGTCGCGCTGGGGCAACACGCTGCAGACGACGACCGGCAGCGACTTGCCGAGCCGATGCTCGCGCAGCCTACCGAGGAGTTCCCAACCATCCACCTCGGGCAGCATGATGTCGAGCACGATCAGATCGGGCTGTAGTCGCTCGATCTCGGCGAGGACGTCGTGTGGGTTGCGCAGCGGGACGAGGTGGAAGGGGCTGTCGCGCAGGTAGCGCTGCCAGAGGTCGAGGGTGTCCTGGTTGTCCTCGATGGCCAGGACGCGGACACGGTCGGCCAGGGGGAGGGTGAGTGCAAGCACTGCGGGTCTGTCCGGACCCGAAGCCTCGACCTTGCCCCTGAACGCAAGTGCCATGCGTCGAGTGATCGATAGCGTGTGTTGATCCCACGTGATTGGTTGTGGGGCGTGGTGTGGTGCTGGCTGGGGTGTCAGCGTGAGGGCAACCACGCTACCTTGTGGACACACTCCCACATACACAGTTCCGCTATCGACGGCACGTATGGTCATGGCGAGCAGGTTTAGGATGGCCTGCTTCAGTATGGGTTGGCTGACAGCGACCAGGTATGGCTCCTCGAGAAATATCTGAACCTGGACGTGGCGCTGGGCGGCCAGCGCCCTAGCCAATAGGGTGCATTCCTCCAGGACGACGCCGAGTTCGCAGGAGCGCTCGTCGATTGAGCTGGCGAGGTGTTCAAGCTCAGTATCGATGTCTCCATAGGATGCTGCTGAATCCACAGCGACGGTCTCGTTCGTCTCGCCCTCAAGAGCGCCTGCTAACCCGTGACGTTGACGTAGCCTGTCCGCCAAGTACTCGATGGCGGCGTCCTGTTCGCGTCGAAGATGGCGCGCCCCGATCCCAAGCTGGGCGGCCACCTCCTGCTGGGTGAAACGCTGGATGTAGCGGTGGAACAACACCTGGTAGTAGCGGTGGTTCTTGCTGGTCGCTGGGGCGCCAGGTCCTTCAGAGAGTGACTGTATCTCGGACTCGAGTAACATACGGAGTGCCTCGGCCGGGTTCGGGCGCTCACGAAGCTGCAAAAAGTCCACCAGGGGATTACGGCGCAACTCTACGGAATCATAGAGGCGGTTGAGGGCGCGGCGGAGGGCAACCTCGAGAGTAGGGCTGGCAGCCATGTCCTGTTTGCAGCCTTTTGTGACCCTACCGATGTCCTAAATCCCATGGTGACTATGTGGGGCATCTGATACGATAGCCGCAGATGCCCCGATTGGCACGCGGCAGGGGAACCATTATACCCAGCGCGTGACAGAAGGGCAAGGGGAGACGCCGGTAGACCAGGGAGGTCCAACATGTCGGAGCAGCGTCTGAGCCGTCGTGCCTTGTTGCGAGCGGGGATGATCGGTGCAGCAGGCCTGGTTGCCGCAGCCTGCCAGCCCAAGGTCGTGGAGGTGGAAAAGGTCGTCAAGGAAACCGTTGAGGTAGAAAAGGTTGTCGAGAAAGAGGTGCAGGTTGAGGTTGAGAAGGAGGTGACGCGGGTCATCGAGGCGGCCGCGGCCACGGAGAAGATAATCCTTCGTCTCGGGAAGTTTGCCGGCGATGCCTGGGACTTTGATGCGATCTGGTCTGAGAAGTTCATGGAGGAGAACCCCAACATCACTGTTCAGATCGAGGACGTCCCGTATAATGACATGTTCAAGAAAGGTCTGGCTCTGGGCGCCACAGGCCTGATGTGGGATGTATTTACCGGGCATAACATCTGGAGCCCCTATCTGGCCTGGCAAGGGATGACCATGCAACTCGATGATTTCATTGAGGTTCACGACATCGGATTCGATGATTTCTTCCCCTCAGTCATCGAGGATTCGATCATGTGGACCGGCGGCAAACTGTGCTGGCTGCCTACGGTGGTACACCCAGGGGGAAACGCGGTCGTCGGCTTCAACATGGACATGCTGAACGAGGCAGGCGTGTCCCTTCCAGAGGGGGCCATCGACGGCGACTGGACCGTTATGGACTGGGAGGAAATCATCCGCAAGGTCGGCAGGCCAGGCGAGCAATGGGGCGTACAGCTCGACGGGATGAAGCACCCGCTGTACATCCAGCAGTATACACGGACTTGGGGCCTAACTGAGGGTGGGCCAGGCGCAGCCGGGAGTTCGGAGGATTCGTGGATCTTGTCGTACGATGGGCGAAAGCACCAACTGGGTGACGAGTATCCGCGGGTGAAGGCGGCCCTGGAGTGGTACCATCAGTGGGCGACGGAGGGCTTA
This sequence comes from Anaerolineae bacterium, assembly GCA_040768165.1. Taxonomy (GTDB): domain Bacteria; phylum Chloroflexota; class Anaerolineae; order UBA1429; family UBA1429; genus DUUT01. The sequence goes on along the minus strand of JAXGNH010000023.1, from coordinate 59,854 downwards.
CGGCCGACCGATACTCAGATGCAGCAGCTGGCTGGCGTGGACCTGTTCACGGCTGGGCAGATGGTTAGCCGGGCCGGCACTGTCGGACAGCCTGAGAACTGGCGCCAGCGAATCGGCGACAGGTTCGAGCCACTCTATGTGCCCTGGCCCAAGGGCCCAGATGGGAATCGTGGCTCTTGCCTCTCCTACAACACCATGGCGGTCTATACTAAGACCCAGCACCCCGAAGAAGCCTTTAGGCTGGCAGACCGTCTGACCAGCCCCGAGCCGGCGCTCTACGCTGGCACTGAGGGGACTCTGCACTGCATGGCCCGGCGCTCGGCCTGGTTCAGTGAGAAGCTATGGTCGCGGCCGGCTAGCGGCAAGGCCATGGAGTTTGCGGCGCACTGGTTCGAGTCGGGGATTGATCCATTTCCCCAGCCCTACAACCTGCGCTTCGTGGAGTGGCAGGATGCGTGGGAGCAGCACATTACCCCGTACTGGAACGGCACGGAGGGGTGGGCTGAGATGGTGGGCCACACGCAGCCCGCATGCCAGCGTATTATCGACCAAGAGCGTCCTTAGCCAGGGCAACGGTTGATCCACGTGAGACTGCGGTTTTGATGGCTACGAGTTTCGGAGGCTAGAACCGGGATGCAGGGCACGGCAGATCGGGACGGCGGGCTGATGGGACTGTCGCATCTGCAAAGCCACCCGACTGCCGCGCCCTCAATCGCACGGGGGATCGGATGGGCACATACCAGCGCTTTCTGATGGATGACTCGATCTAGCAGAGTGGATTGTATGGGGAGGGAAGAACCTTGACAGCGAGGTTGTCTGAGACAGGTGTCGGGGCGCTGGTGAGGCATCGTCGCCGCAGTTTCTTGGCTTTTCTGGTTGGGGCACAGAGTCAAGCAGAGACGCGGCAGGCCCTGTGGGGCTACGCCTTCTTGTCTCCCTGGCTCCTAGGACTCATCGTGTTCGTATCTGGACCAATGATCGCGTGCCTCGCGCTCAGTTTCACCAGCTATGACATCCTGTCATCACCCAAGTGGCTAGGACTCGAGAACTACCTGCGCGCCTTCATGCAAGATGAGCAGTTCTGGCCATCGCTGGCCAGGACCTTCTACTACTCGGTGCTCACAGTACCACTGGGTATCGCTGGGTCACTATTACTCGCCATTCTGCTGAACCAGGGGATACGCGGCACCACCCATTTCCGAACGATGTTCTTCTTGCCACATCTCACCCCTGTCGTAGCCATGGCCACGCTGTGGGTGTGGCTGATGAATCCCGAAATTGGGCCGCTGAACTATATCCTCTCCCCGTTTGGTTGGCCCGCAAACTTTCCCTGGTTGACCTCCCCGACGACGGTCATCCCGTCTCTAGCCCTTATCAGTCTCTGGTCGGGGGTGGGTGGGAACAACATGCTGATCTTCCTGGCCGGTCTACAGGGCGTCCCACAGGAACTCTACGAGGCGTCCGAAATCGACGGGGCCGGTCGCTGGAGCAAGTTCCGGTACGTAACCCTTCCTATGATCAGCCCCGCGATGTTTTTCAACCTCGTTCTCGGCATCATCGGCGCACTTCAAGTGTTCTCGCTGACCTGGGTGGCAACCAAAGGAGGCCCCTTCTACGGGAGTTGGTTCCTGGCACTGCATATCTATCAGCAGGCGTTTTCATACTTCCGAATGGGTTATGGCGCAGCATTGGCCTGGATCTTTGCGATTATCGTGATGCTACTCACCTTTACTAACGTGCGGCTTTCCGATCGCTGGGTGTACTACGGAGGCACAGTGTAGATCATGGAGCAAGCAACCGAAGCCCTAGCAGTCGGAGGTCGCCAGAAGGCCGTCTCGTCTTGGCGGAAGAGCGTAAGGCTCCTACCGCTGTACGTGGTGTCCATTGCCCTCAGCGTGATGTTTTTCTTCCCATACTTTTACACGCTCACGAGTTCGTTCAAGGGACCCTGGGAGATGTTCAACTGGCCGCCGACGGTGTTTCCGGAGCGGCTCAGGTGGACCAACTATGTCGATACCGTCACCATGGTGCCTTTCGGGAGATGGATTTCCAACACCGTGGTGATTACCTTCCTGTCCACACTGGGAGTAGTTATCACCAGTTCGGTCGCCGCATATAGCTTTGCCAGGTTCAAGTACCGGTTTCACGAGCTGCTGTTCTTGATAACTCTCGGTACCATGATGATGCCCGCCCAAGTGACGCTCATCCCGCAGTTCATCTTGTTTCACAGATTGGGTGAGTTGACTGGGATCCCCTTCTTGAACACGTGGAAGCCGCTATGGGTTCCTGCCTGGTTCGGGGGGAATGCTTTCTCGATTTTCCTGATGCGTCAGTTCATGCAGACGATCCCGAGGGACTTTGATGAAGCGGCGATCATCGATGGGGCGAGTTACCTTCGAATCTTTACGAGAATTGTCATGCCGCTCTGCAAGCCGGCGATCGCCACCCTTACCATCATCGCCTTCATCAATCAATGGAACTCGTTCATCGAGCCGATGATCTACCTCAACCAGGCGCAAAAGTTCCCCATATCAGTAGGTCTGGAGTACTTTCGGTTGACGGCCGGTGGTATGACGGAGGAGCCGAAGGAGCATCTCTTGATGTGTGCGAGTGTGCTGACAACGCTACCCCCAATCACCCTGTTCTTCCTTTTCCAGGAGTACTTTGTGCAGGGCATCGTGATGAGTGGAATCAAAGGATAGAGGCCTGTAGTCAGACGCTCTCACTACCACGCTTCGACAGGATCGACGCTGCCCATCGGAGGGACCATGAGACTGCGAGTCGGCATCATTGGAATCGGCAATATGGGTAGGGCACACACTGAAGGCTTCCTCGGACTGAGTGATGCACAGGTCGTTGCCGTGACCGACACAGCAGCTGCTGGGGATGCTGGGAAGAGCTTTGCGGCCAAGTACGATCTCGTGCATGAGGACTCGCTGGAGTCGTTGCTATCGCGACCGGATATCGACGCGGTTGCCATCACAACGCCACATGCACTGCACATGGAGCACTCGCTCATGGCAATGGAGGCAGGAAAGCACGTCCTCCTGGAAAAGCCAATGGAAGTGTCTCTCGAGCGGTGTGATCGCATCATCGAAGCGGCGGCCAAAGCCGGCGTCAAGTTGATGGTTGCCCACAGCCACCGCTACTGGCCGGGGGATGCTCTGGCCAAGAAGATCGTCGACGAGGGGGGCATCGGCAAGGTGGTGATGGTCCGCGACGCGCTGGTCAGCGGTGGCTACCGTGCATACCCTCCCGCCGGTGAGCCCCGGCGCTGGAATCTCGACCCCGCTTTGTATGGCCCTGGGGGTTTGCTAGCTTGGGGGTGTCACTGTATGGACCGTTTTCGCTTTTGGCTTCAGAGCGACTGCATCGAGGTGTACGCCCACGGCTTCCCCTTCCGCACTGAAGTGCCCGACGAGATTAGCACGCACATGATCATGATGCGCTTCGATAATGGAGCGTCGGCTACGCTCTGGTACTCGGAGACGCTGCCCAGGCCAGCCTGGACAATGGATCACGCGTACTGCCGCGCCGAGATTGTGGGCGATAAAGGGCTACTCGACGTAAATCCCTACGCCTTTGTGCGCCTCTCGCAAGAGGGTTCCAAGGAGTGGGAAGAGGTCTATCGCTGCTGCTTTGAGGACACTCGCTCCGACGGCAAGGCCTTCAAGGCCTGCTGGCACGATGAGGATGAGGCTTTTGTGCGGTGCGTGCTCGACGACACCGAGCCGCCGGTCACGGGGCTAGATGGACGGAAGGCCGTAGAGATGTGTCTGGCAGCCTACGAGTCGGGCTTGACAGGTCGGGCGGTCAAGTTGCCTCTCTAGAGCGAGAGGCTGCGCCGTTCCTGTGAGCGGTGCCCATTGGGCAAGTGGTACATCACCAACCCCCGCGAGTTCCTTGCGGTGCGGTTACAACACTCATATCCAGGGAGAGTACGGTGGACAAGATCAAGGCGGCAGTAATCGGGGTAGGGCTTCTGGGTTCCCGGCACAGCCATGAACTCAAGGGCGATGCCAGGGTCGAACTGGTGGCGGTGTCAGATCTGAAGAAGGATCTGGCAGAGTCCATCGCGGGTCAGCTGGGTTGCCAAGCTTACGGCGACTATAGTGATATGCTCTCCAAGGAGGCGCCGGACCTCGTCTTTGTCGCCACACCCGACCCCTTCCATAAGGATCCGGTTGTGGCATGCTGTGAGGCCGGAGTCAAGTACATAGCGCTGCAGAAGCCGATGGCCACCACAGTCCAGGATGCCGAGCAGATGACCGCCGCGGCCAAGGACTCGGGGACGACGATCTACATGATCTTTGCAACACGCTGGATGGCCGCCAACAATGCCACACGGCACGTCATCCGTCAGGGGCTCATTGGCGGGCCCGTCTATGCTGATCTTCTCACCGAGGACTCGATTACCGTGCCGCGTGAGATGTGGGGTGGGCAGAACCAGACGTGGGCGCACCTCTCGTCGTCACTGCATTTTTTGCACAGCCACCTCGTCGATCGCGTCCGCTGGCTCTACGGGCCGGCAAAGGTTGAGAGCGTCTATGCCGTGTCACAGCGGGAGTTGCTCGGCTACACGCCGGACCTCTTTGACTCTTTCCTCATGCTGGACAACGGAATGAAGGTACGCATCAAGACCGGGTGGATACACTTCATCGAGGGGGGAGTGGAGAACCGCGACATCTACAACGGCACGCAAGGAATGGTGATAAACAATATTTCCTCCGCATATGGAGTAACCGCCGGCTGGCGTGTCAATGTGGATGACAGCGTGCCCATGGAAGGCATCGTCGCGGCTCGAGATGCCCTTCATGAGGCGGGCATCGGCTCGCGCATCGTCGAACGCCAGACATGCATTCAGGGTTGGATGCGAGGGATCAAGCGTGGGCTCGAACTCGAGGCAGCAGGAAACGCCGCGCCCAACCCCACGGTCGCGATTATCGATAGCATCGTCGAGGGTACCCTCACGCCAAGCGGATGGAAGGCCTGGCAGGGCGACAGCCCGCTGCCGACGGCCGAGGATGGCCTGGCTCAGACGAAAATCGTGTGTGCCATCGAGAAATCCGCAGCGACGGGGCAAGTGATCAGGGTAGAGGAATAGGAAACCAGTGGACAAGACATTACGAGCCGGCGTCATTGGCCTCGGGCTATTGGGCAACAGCCATTCTGCTTATCTATGCAACGACATGCGCACCGAACTCGTTGCCGCAGCGGAGGTTAGAGAACAGGCAGCGGCCGAGGCGCAGGCCAAGTACGGCATCAAGGTATACAGCAACTACCAGGACATGCTGGCTAAAGAGGGCCTGGACCTTGTGGTAGTGGCCACGCCAGACTCTCTCCACAGAGAGCCCGTGATCGCTTGCGCTGAGGCTGGCCTCAAGTACATTATCGTCGAGAAGCCGCTGGCTACCACCGTTCTCGATGGCCAAGAGATGTTGGATGCATGTCGGATGGCTGGGAGTAAGCTCTGGGTTCACCTGAGCAACCGCGTCAACCCCATGGACATTGCCACGCGTTACGTCATTCAGGAGGGGCTTCTGGGCGACGTGGTGTATGGTGAGGCGCGTCTCGATGACAACATCAGTGTACCAAGGCGCCTGTGGGGTGAGCGCAGCCATGAGTGGGCCAGCCAGTCCTCGCCTGCGCAGTTTCTCTTGAGTCATGTCTCCGACACGATGCGTTGGCTCTTCGAGCCGGCTGAGGTGGAAGCGGTTTATGCCATTACTCAGCGGAGAGTGCTCGAATACGCTCCCGATCTGTATGACGCCTACCTCTTCTTTGAAAACGGCCTCAGGATTCGGATCAAGTCTGATTGGATCAAGTACATGGCGGGCCTTGTCGAGTACTACAAGTGCTTTGAGGGATCCAAGGGCACCGTCTTCTACAACAAGATCCCGGGGTTCAACGTCAAGGAGGCGAGCTGGCAGGCCAACTTCGAGGACATGAGCGCCGAGCAGCTGCTCAGGCACCAGGAAGTCCTGCGCACTCGGGGGGCTTCGGTCCATGTGAAGCTGCATCAGCCGCGCGCGAGCGTGGGGGGCGATGTCATGCCTTCTCTCGAGATGGACTCCTCTCAGCCGCCGGCTACTCGACTGATGGATCACATCCTCGCCAGCATTACGGAGAACAAAGAGGTGCCATCCACCTGGGAGGGGAACGGTCGCTTGCCCACAGGTGACGATGGCCTGAAACAGACCCAAATCGTCTGTGCCATCATCGAGTCAGCGCATACGCATCGCGAGGTACAGATAGGGGGAGCCTGAAGTATCATCTCAGGAGGAGAGCGCCCGGCGTCTGGGCGGTCGGGTTACCCGTGACTGACTTGCTGAAGCGGGCGGCGATCCGCCGGAACAGCGATAGCCGGCCGATCGACCGCTCGCTACACTGCGGCTCGGCAGGAGCGCCCAGCGAATCAGCGTCTTGTGGGGATGATCGCGGTTCCCGCGCACCGGGAGTACCTCTGCTTTCCAGTTGGCCCCAGAATATGCTAGACTCGCATTGCTGTCAGGAGTAGGGGTATCGCCATTGCCGAGGCGTCACGTACATCCGAAGGAGGCACGCATGACCATTCCAGAACAGAAACTCGCCAAGATGGGCATCGACATTGCCCACGTCGACCGCGCCGGCAAGGGGGTGCTGCCCTTCCGGCGGTACAAGGACCTCGTCTTTGTCTCGGGCCATGGCCCCTTTGACATGGAGGGCCAGCCCCTGGTGCAGGGCACCGTGGGCGTCGACCTCACGCCCGAGCAGGGCTACGAGGCGGCGCGGCTCGCCGCCGTCCGCATGTTGGCCACCATCAAAGACGCCGTGGGCGACCTGGACAACATCGACTATTTCGTCAAGGCGCTGTGCATTTTCAACAGCGGCGGCGATTTCTACGACATGCCCGCCCAGGCCAACGGGTTCTCGCACGTCTTTACGCGCGCCTTTGGCCAGCGCGGCCAGCACGCCCGCGCCGCCATGGGGTGTGGTACGCACAGCCGCAACGTCCCCTTCATGGTGGACATGATCCTCAAGCTCAAGCGCTGAGGCGGCGCTAGCACACCACGGGGCGGTCGACACACCTCACAAGGAGGCTCGAGCATGAGCGTGGCGGAGAAGAGGCTGGAGCGCATTGGCCTGACAATCTACGGCGACGACGGCACCATCCGCGGCGGCGCCGGCAATGCCCTCTACACGATCCATGAAGACCTGCTGTTCATCACCGGCCTGGAGCCGCGGGGCGAGGATGGCCAACCCGCCTTCGTCGGGCGGCTCGGCCGTGAGTACACCCGCGAGGAGGGCTACCAGGCGGCCCGCCTGGTGGCGGTCAACATGCTGACCGTCATCCAGAACGCCCTGGGCGACCTGGACCGGGTGGACTATTTCATCAAGGTCATGGCGCTGGTCAACACCGCCGACGGCTTCTCGGACCTGCCCGAGGTCGCCGACGGCTTTACCGACGTGATGACCGAGGTGTTCGGCGAGCGCGGCATGCACGCCCGCACCGAGCTGGGCGCCACCAACCTCAACAACAACGTGCCCATCATCTGCGACGCGATCATCAAGATCCGGGACTAGGGCACACGAAAGGCGGGAGAGCAGCATGACGGCTGACGAGCGTCTGGAAAAGAAGGCCTACGAGCTTGACATAGACTTTCCGCAGAACCTGCCGGCGTTGGTGAGCGTGCGGCGGGTGGGTAACATCCTGTTCACCTCGGGGAGCGGCTGCGCCACGTTCCGCCAGGGGCTGATCGGCAGCCAGCTCACCTTCGAGGACGGCTACCTGGCGTGCCAGCACATCGCCACCATCCAGCTGGGCATGATCCGCCAGTACCTGGGCAGTCTCGACAAGGTGGACCAGATCCTGCGGGTGTACGGCCACCTGACGGTGGACGACGACTTTCACGACCTGGACAAGGTCGCCGATGGGTTCACCGACGTGATGGGCGCCGTGTTCGGCGACCGAGGTCGCGCCCCGCGCACGATCCTCGGGTCGCGCAACTTGCCGGTGGGCAACACCGCCGCCGAGCTGGAGGTGATCCTGTCGGTGAAGGACTAGATTCCCTGAGAACGCTTCCAGGGGTGGAGGCAACGCACGATGGCGGCCCGATAGCCCCCGCGGATGGGGCATCGTGGTCGCGGGTCGGCGTGCCCGACTCCGGTGGGTGACACACCATTTGCCGTTCGGCAAGGAGATGCCATGAGCAGCGAGCTACAGGAGCGCCCCAAATCTTCCGCGTACGACCTCATCCTTCAGGGGGGCACCGTTATCGACCCCGTCGCGGGCACGTCGCAACGGGCCGATGTGGCCATCGCCGCCGGCCGCATCGCGCGCATCGAGCGCGATATCCCCGTGGCCGACGCCGCCCGCGTCGTCGATGTCGCCGGCAAATACGTCACGCCGGGCCTGATCGACATACATGTGCACCTGGACCCTCACTACTACGTGGGGGGCATCGTAGCAGATGGGCAGAGCTTTTCCGCCGGCGTTACCACCATGGTCGATGCCGGCTCGTCGGGAGCCAATAACTGGGACGTCTTTAATGAGGTCACCGTCAAGCGCTCCAAGACGCGCGTACTGGCGTTCCTCAACGTAGTGGACGCCGGTATGCTCGGCGAGGTGGAGCAGGACACGTTCCGCATGCGGTCTGATCTGGCCGCCGAGGTGGCCTGCGCCTATCCGGATGTCATCGTCGGGATCAAGGTGGCTCACTACTGGACGTGGCAGCCGTACGACGCCGACCACGGCCCGTGGACCAACGTCGATCGCGGCGTGGCGGCGGCCCGCCTGTGCGGCAAGCCCCTCATGGTCGACTTTTGGCCGCGACCGGAGCGTCCCTACGAGGACCTGATCCTCAGCAAGCTCGGCCCAGGCGACATCCACACCCACGTCTTTGCCCAGCAGTTCCCCATCATCCGCGAGGACGGCACGCTGAACCCCGCCCTCCTGGAAGCGCGCGAGCGTGGGGTGATCTTTGACTGCGGGCATGGCGGGGGCAGCTTCTGGTTCCGCAATGCCGTGCCGGCCGTGCGCCAGGGGTTCGTGCCCGACTCTATGGGCACCGACTTGCACACGGGCAACGCCGCCAACGGGCTGGTCACCAACATTCTGAACGTCATGTCCAAGTTCATGAACATGGGCGTCCCCTTGGAGGACGTGATCTACCGCGCCACCGTCGCGCCGGCGCGCGAGGTGGGCCATCCCGAGTTGGGCACGCTCGCCATCGGCGCGCCCGCCGATGTGGCCGTGCTCGAGGTGCTCGAGGGGAGCTTTGGCTTCATCGACTGCGGCCGGGCCAAGATGCTGGGCGACCGCAAGCTGCACTGTGTCTTTACGCTGCGCGACGGGCAGGTGGCCTACGATCCCGAGGGGCTCACCATGCCCCGCTGGGAGGAGGCTCCGCCCGCCTACTGGACATGCCGCCAGCCCGGGCCGCGCTGAGGCCTGGCCACACGAGAGAGGTGCAGAGCATGAGCCCAAGCACGAGCACGCGCGGCAACGTGGCGTGCCCCACCTTTGCCGACCTGGGCGTTCGCACGCTGATCAACGCCCGCGGCACGTACACCATCATCTCGGGCTCGCGCGCCCTCGACTGCGTGGCGGCTGCCATGGTCGAGGCGTCGAACCACTATGTGCATATGGACGAACTCATGACGCGCGTCGGCGAGCGGCTGGCGGAACTCACCGGCGCGGAGTGGGGGTACGTCTCTTCGGGCGCCGCGGCCGCCTTGGCCGAGGTCACGGCGGCGTGCATCGCCGGCGCCGATCCCGAGCGCATGGCGCGGCTCCCCGACGTGTGTGGCATGCGCCACGAGGTCGTCATGCAGGCGGGGCACCGCAACGGCTACGACCGTGCCATCCGCATGACCGGCGCGCGCATCGTCGAAGTCGAGACGCCGGCCGACCTGGAGGCGGCTATCGGCGAGGGCACCGCGATGGTGGCCATCACCGGCGACCAGGCGCACCGCGGGCAGATCCCGGTGCAGGCGATGATCGATGCGGCGCACCGGCACGGGATCCCCTGTCTCGTGGATGCGGCCGCCGAACGGCCGGATGTGCCGAACCGCTACGTGACCATGGGGGCCGACGCGGTGGCCTACAGCGGCGGCAAGTGCCTGCGCGGGCCGCAGACCTCCGGCCTGGTGCTGGGCCGCAAGGACCTGCTCTGGGCGGCCTACCTCAACGGAGCGCCCCACCATGGACTGGGACGCCCGATGAAGGCCGGCAAAGAGGAGATCATGGGGCTGCTGGCCGCGGTTGAGGCCTGGGTGCGGGGGCGTGACCACGCCGCCGAGTGGCGCTGCTGGGAGGGCTACCTGGAGCGCATCCGCGCCGCCGTCGCCAACCTCCCCTCTGTGGAGGCGGCCATCGAGCAGCCGGGCATCGCCAACGTCGCCCCAACCCTCACCATCCGCTGGGATCCGCAGGCCCTGCGGTGCACGCCGCAGCAGATCCACCAGGAACTACTCGATGGCGAGCCCTCCATCGGCGTGCACCTGCTGGACGACGGCCTGCGCGTGATGCCCTACATGATGGAGGAGGGGGACGACGCCATCATCGCGGAGCGGCTGAGCGCCCTGATGGCGCGGCCGCACGAACTCCCAGCGCTTAAGGCCGTCGAGCCGGCGGCCGCCGACGTGAGTGGCCGGTGGGCGGTCCAGGTGCGCTACACCTACGGGTGCTCCGACTATACGGTGTCGCTGCAGCAGACGGGCAACGCCCTGAGCGGCGAACTCCACACCCCGTATGCGGTGAGCCCTGTGGAGGGCGCCATCTCCGGGCGCGAGGTGACCTGGGGCGCCGTGCTAGGGTACGAAGCGAACCGTACGCTCTACCGCTTCTCGGGTGAGGTGAGCGACGGCGCCATGCGCGGCACGGTGAGCCTGGGCGAGTATGGCGCTGCCGACTGGACGGCGCTCCGCACGACATCGGCGGCCGGTAGCACGTAGCACTTTGGGGGGGCGCCTAGCAAGGCAGGCGCTCCCCGAGCGCCGCCAGGCGAGACCGGGGCGTAGCTCCAGCCGGCGTGCCATGACGCCAACCACTGAAAAACATGTCTCGCACGCTAACAGACGCGGAAACCCGTGTCCAGCCAAATGATAATGTTACCGAGGGGCACTGGTTCACTCATTTGATACTGTTACCGGGGGCTGCCCCCTCCTTCCTCCAGGATGCTGGGGTCGTACAGCGTCGCGAACACGTCCTCCGTGCACCCGGGCGTGGCGGGCGGTAGGCGCCATAGCTCCTCCAGCAGCGTGTGCAGCTTCTGGCGCAGTGCCCGGGGATTCATGGCCAGGCGTTTCGCCTCGAGTTCCTGGCGCACCGCTTCTGCCAGCACCGGGGAGTCCTCTCCCGGCACGGTCGCCGCGCACAGCCGCTCGAAGGGGGTGCGCGCCGGGGAGAAGCGCCGCGTGATGCGCTGGCCGTCCTCCGCGGGCTCCTTGCGCTCCAGGCGCAGCACGGGCTGGAAGAAGTTGTGGTACAGCCACAGCTTGTCATAGATGGCGTTGAGCAGCACCGCCTGCGCGGCGGTGTCCAGGCGCCCGTGCCCCACGTGCCCACGGATGAGGTCGCCGTTGCCGTGCTCCACGAAGCGCGCATCGTTGCGGAATACACCTCATTCCGCCGTGGTTGGGGCGGCTGCGGGAGCGCCCCACCCCTCGCAGCTGGGTGCCAAAGAAGCGCGTCATGTGGGCGTTGAAGAACGCGCTGCCGTTGTCCGTGTGCACCTCGCGCACGGCGAAGGGCAGGCGCGCCAGGCAGCGGCAGAAACCGTCGCGCACCACGCGGTAGGAGCGCCCCAATATGGCCGCCGCCTCGCTCCAGCCAGTCGTGGCGATGCTGGCATCGCATCGACGAGGTGCAGGGTGTGGAGGTACTCGCCGCTGGCCTCCGGGCCGCTGTGATGCACCAGGTCCGCCTCGAAGTGCCCCGGCTCGGGCTCGTCCCACGGGATGCGGCGGATGGGCACGCCCTGGCGTGCCACCGGCGGGTGGGGGCGGCGCTTGAGGCGCGGCTCGTCCTGGCGCAGCCGAGCGAGGTGGCGACGCACGGTGGAGACGCTGATGCGCTCCAGATCGGCACGTAGCGCCTCGTTGAGGACCAGCTCCTTGTGGCGCTCCAGGTGCTCCGCCATGGCCACCAGGTTGGGCTGCAGGCGCTCGGCGCAGATGTAGTCGTGGGCCTCGGCGATGACGCGCAGGGCGTCATCGACCACCGCCCCGTAGGTGCGGCCGCGCTGGGCGCGGCGCGGGGTGCGTAGGCACGGCCCCCGCAGGAGGCGGATGAGGCTCTTGCGATGCAGCCCGGTGAGCGCCTCCAGGTGGTCGAGGAGGCGCCCTCGCTCGGCGCGGCTGGCCCGCTGGTACGGCGGTTGGGCGATGCGTAGGACCTTGAAGCGTTCGTCGATGTCCAAAGTGTCGCTGGGCATGGCTCTCTCCGGTAACATTATCATTTGAGAGAACCATACCAGTTCGGTAACATTTTACGTGAATGAACAGTGACTGTTCGGAATTTGGTGAAGGGTAACAGCGGGTGACGGCAGGGCACACCTACCCCTGTAACGCCTCGTTCTAGGCGATCAGCGTCGCCAGGTCGACGCCACCGCGATCCAAACGATTGCCGCAGTGGGCGATGAGCCGGCTGACGTTGAGCGCCGACTGGATGCGCTTGTAGCCCCGCATGGTGCGGTAGCGGCGATCCGCAGGATCGACTTGATCCACCAACCGATGGCCCGCTCACAGCCGTTGTTCGTGCCATCGATGCGCTCGCCCCCCGTCCCCCGCCACGTGCGGTAGCGCGTCAGGCGCGGCCACAGCTCCCAGCGGTCCAGGGTCAGCTGTCGGATGCGGTAGGCGAGGGTGGCCCGCTCCCCCGGCGAGGGGGCGGGCGCGTGGGCATAGCGCAGGTGCAGCGCCTCCAGCCTCGCCTCGTCCTCCGGGCGGCGGGTGCGCACCAGGTCCTGCAGCTGGTGCAGGTCGGCCTGGGCCTGAGCCGCGTCCACGCCGAGGGCCGCCAGCGACCCGTCGCCTCCCGCCGCCACCGCCTCCAACAGCTCCGTCACCAGCGCCTCGGTGTTGCGCTGCACGTGGCTGATGCACACCTGCTGCGGCAGGTCGAGAGCATCCGCCACCTGCTTGAAGCCGTCCGCGTCGTCCGTCACCAGCACCTCCGCCCCCACCGCCTCCGCCACAGGCGTCACCCAGGTGGTGAGGGTCTCCGCGTCCTCCGCCGTCAGGTCGTCGATGCTCAGCACCACACCGTGCACGTCATCGACCATCAGTCCCAGCGGCAGCCACTTCCCGCCGCACTTGACGCCCGTGACGTCGGCGCCCAGGGCGGGGGTGCGCACGCCCGAGAGGAGCGCTCCCCGCTTGAGCCCCGGCACGCGCTCGGCCGCCGCCTGCACCGCCTCATAGACGCTGCTCTTGGCCTGGTAGACGTCCAGCGCTCCCAGCGCCAGGGAGGTGGCGCCGTAGCTCAGGCCCAACAGGTACAGCATGACGCCCAACCCGCGGGTGCGCTGGGAGGTGGAATGCCGGTCGACGCCCTGGGGATAGACCCGGAAGGTGCGCCCGCAGCCCAGGCAGCGGTAGCGCAGCGCGCTGACCCGGGTGTAGTGGCTGTCGACCAGGGGCTTGGCCACCGTCTGATGGCGGCGGAAGTGCGTGCTGGTGCAGGAAGGGTGGGGACACATCGTAGGCAAGGCGAAGGCGTCGGGCTCGACGCGGGGCAGGATGAGATGCAGGCGCACGGCAAGGCTTTCTAGCTATGGAGACGACGGTTGACCCATTATACACCAATCTTCACCGACCGCCGAACAGTCACAATGAACACGAAACCTTGACATCCACGGGGCTACATGTTACACTGGGTTCGACTCAGGGAGGCCTATGCTGCGGAGATCGCGGAGGAAAGCAATGTCTGCGATGGGTCGCCGGCCGAACAACCATGGTTCAGTATAGGAGATGCAGGCGACGCTGCCTGCATCTCTTCTTTTATCGGGTAGAGAACGTGCTTCGCTACACCGCCCGCCTCTCGCTGGTGGAGTGCACGCCAGCAGGTGCTCTCCTCATTACCAATAGGTTGGCCAAACGATAGCTTCTCACCAATAGCGTAACGATTCCACTAGTGTGTTCTGCCCATCTGGGCTACACATACTGACAGGAGGAACGTTATGGCGACCGTGGGACTGGCGACCTGGATCCACCACCTCCCCAAGGATGGCCCCGACGCCGTTCGGCAGGTGGCACGCCGACTGGCGAATGCGGGGTTCGACCTCGTCATCCCCTGCATCAAGAACCCCGACGGCTACATCGACTACCATGGCACGGCGGCCAACATCCGCCCCGAGTTCTCCGACTGGGACCCCTTCCGTGTGCTGACCGAGGAAGCGCGTCAGGTGGGGCTCAAGGTGCACCCCTGGTGTTGCGTCTTCCCCGAGGGTCAGGGCTCCAAGCTGCTGCAGGAGCACCCCGAATACGCCGCGTTGGACCCCGACGGCGAGCCGGTGATCGCCGGCCGCTACCAGATCGGCTGGGCGTGCTCCGCCCGCCCCGAAGTGCAAGACTACGAGTTCGCCATGTACGACGAGCTGATGCGCAACTATGACATCGACGGCGTACACCTCGACTATATCCGCTACAACCACCTTGCCAACGGCCAGCACAGCTGCTTCTGCCCCTACTGTCGCGACGCCTTTGAGCAGGAGACCGGCTACGCCTGCGACCCCGCCCTGGTGAACGATCAGGCCACCCGCGAATGGGCCGCTTGGGTGGACTGGAAGACGTCCAACATCACCCGTTTCGTCGCGCGCCTGAGTAAGGCGGCAAAGGCCGCCGACAAGGAGGTCTCGGCCGCGGTGTTTCCCGAGTACCCCGAGGCGATCGTCACCATCGGTCAGGATTGGGAGTCGTGGGCGCGCCAGGGGCTGGTCGATTACATGTTCCCCATGAACTATACCATGAGCACCAAGATCGCCATCAAGCGCACCCGCAACCACGTGGCGGCGCTGGAGGGCTCGGGCGTGCCCTTGTGGGAGGGGCTGTGGAACCGCCAAGCCCTGTCGACGCCGATGCTCATGGAACAGGCGCGCGGCGCCCTGGCTCAGGGTGCGCAGGGGATCGTCATCTTTGAATACCATGGCCTGGACGATCAGGACCTCAGCGCGCTCGGCAAGCTCTAGCCGTAGAAAGGGGGAAGCAGCGGCCAACTCCAGGTGGTGAGCGTGAACGGGCTAGATGGTCAGAGATGACCAGGAGGAGCAAGATGCCTCGCAGGAGAACGCTGCCATATTGGGTAGTGCTCGTGGTGGTGCTGCTGGTGATCGCGGCCTGTGCCCCGACGGTCCCGCCGGCCGGGGAGGGACCCTCCGCCGCGCCGACCGAGGCCAAAGTGGCCGCCGTCGCCGAGGCGGTGGCGGAACCCGCAGCGGAAAAGGTGACGCTCAACTTTTGGACGTGGTTCCAGGGCGAGCACTATGAGGAGAATCTCAAGCACCTGATCTCCACCTTCCAGGAAAAGTACCCCAACGTCGAGGTCAAGTACGAGGCCCTCACCTGGCAGGAGGGCGGGCAAAAGATCAGCGTGGCCCTGGCATCGGGCGAGCCGCCTGACGTGATGTTCCAGTACTTTAGCCCCGACTACATCGACACCGGCTACATCATGCCACTGGATGACATCATGACGGAGGAGGAGAAGGAAGATTTCGGCGACGCCTCCATCGAAAGCTACACCTACGGCGGCAAGGTGTACGGCTTCCCGGTGTGGAAGCAGCTCTGGAACATCGGCGCGAACAAAGAACTCCTGGACGAGGCCGGGATCGACTGGAAAAAGATCCAGGCCGAGGGGTGGACCTACGAGGAGTTTGAAGAAGTCGCGCGTCAGCTCTACCGGGACAAGAGCAAATACAGCGACAACCCGCAATGGGGGTTCGTCTTCCACGGCACCTACGAGAACGCGGGCTTGCCCGAGATGTGGCAGATCTGGAACGCCAACTCAGGCATCCCCTATCAGGTCGATCCCGAGGGGAACTGGATGTACGACGACCCGCGGGCGCTCGATAACCTGAAGCGCATCATCAACTACTCGGTGGAGGGTGGCATCTGCCCGCCAGAGACGCCCGCCCTTGGGCGTGGCGAACGCGCCCACGAGATGTTCGACGCCTGGGAGGCGGCCATGGTGGCGCGCTCCGGGCCGTACATCGTCCCCAACCACCGGTTGCGCTGCGAGAACATTGCCGCGGGCAAGGAGGAGGGATACTGTATCGAGCCGCTGATGCTGCCCTTCCCGCATCTCGAGGGCGAGGAAGAGTACAATATGGGCTCGGTCCCCGGCCACGTGGTATTCACCCACGACAAGGACAAGGGCAAGGCCCACTACGAGATGGCCATCGAGTTTGCCCGGCACCTTTCGTCGGCCGAGGGGACGTGCCGCTTCTCGGCGGACCTGTACGAGCTGCCCGCTCGCGAGTCCGGCATCGAGTACTGCTACGAGAACGGCATCCTCTCCAGGGACGACCCGAACCTGCAGTTCTTTGGCGCCTACTTTGACCGGGCGCCCGTGGTGCGCGTCCTGCTGGATCCGGACCTCTCCACCCAGGTATCCAAGTTCCAGGCAGACGTGCTCTATCCGAACTATGAGGCGGCGTTGCTGGGCACCTTGAGCGCTGAGGAGGCCTTCAACAACATGGTCGAGGGCACCAAGATGCTCAAGGAGTGGTAGGCGCGTAGAACGCCCGACGCGGGTTGAGGCCAGCGCCTGGGCGCTGGCCTCAACCCGTATTCGAGACCGGAGAACGAATCAGCTGTCAACCATCGGGAGGGCGTCATGCGCGAGCATTGGGAAGAGTTCCACAGGAGCTACCTCTGGCCCTACCTGTTCATCGCCCCCACCATGATCCTGCTGGCCGTGTTCCTCTTCTATCCCCTGGTGCACGCCGCCATCATCAGCTTCCAGGACCTGACCATCCAGAAGGGCCGAGAGGTACGTTTTGTCGGCTTTGAGAACTATATCAACACCTTCACCGACCCCGTATGGAAGCGGTCGCTGTTCAACACGGCCGTCTGGTCCATCGGGACGGTGATAAGTGGGGTGATCATCTCGCTGGGCCTCGCTTGGCTCATCTATCCCCTGAACACGGGCGCGCAGAACTTTTTCAAGGCCGCCTACTATTTGCCGTCGCACATCGGCGGGATCATGGTGGCGCTGGTCTGGTACTGGATGTTCGACCCCATGAGCGGGCTGCTGAACTATTTCGTCGGGCTGGTCGGCATCTCCCGGCAGCTCTGGCTGCGCGACCCACGCGTGATCCTGGGGGTGTCGCGCGGCCTGCTCGCCATGATGCTCATCCCCGTCCTGGGTGGTCATGGCGGCGGGGTCATCCTCTACCTGGCGGCCATGGGGGGCATCCCAAAGTCGCTGTACGAGGCGGCCGATATCGACGCCGCCTCGCCGTGGCGCAAGCTGAGTCGCATCACCTGGCCCCTGCTGCGCCCCACGACGCTGTACGTCATCATCACGAGCACCATCGGCTCGTTCCAGGTGTTCGACCTCGTCTACCTGCTTACGCGCGGCGGGCCGGTGCTCGGCACGGTGACGCTGGTGTATCAGGTATACGTCGAGGCATTCGAGCGACACCGTTTTGGCGTGGCTTCGGCGCAGGCGTTCATTTTGGGGATGATCATCGTCACGCTGTCCCTGATCCAATTTCGCCTGATGTCTTCCGACGTGGAGTACTGAACGTCACGCGAGGAGATTGCCCCATGAGCAGCAGCATCGTCACCGTTCGGCGTCGCGAGCGCGAGGTGTCGTTTGCGGGCGTCGTGAGCGTTATTGGAAGGACGGCACTGAGGATCGTGGTGTACGCCATCCTCATCGCGTGGGCCTGCATCGCCATTCTACCCATCTACTGGATGTTGACGACGTCGATCAAGGCGGCCACGACGTTGATGAAAATGCCGCCGCAGTGGATCCCGCGCCCTGTCAGCTGGGAGCACTACCAGCGCATCTTTGAGATCGATGCCTTCCCACGATGGGTGTTCAACACCGCCTTTGTGTCCACGGTAGTGACCATCGGGTCCACACTCAACAGCGCCATGTGCGCGTACGCCTTTGCCAAGCTCGACTTTCCGGGCAGGAACAGCATCTTTTGGTTCCTGCTGTCCCTGATCATGGTGCCGTACGCCGTGGTGTGGGTGCCCCTGTTCATCATGGTGAGCAAGCTGGGGTTGATCAACACCTACATCATCCTCATCGTGCCGGGGCTGGCGAGCGTCTGGAACATGTTCCTGCTCAAGCAGTTCATCCAGACCCTTCCCTCGAGCCTCATCGACTGCGCCCGCATCGACGCCTGCACCGAGTTCGGCATCTTTCGCAAGATCATCCTGCCGCTGGCCAAGCCCGGGCTCGCCGTGGTGGCCATCTTTACCTTCATCGGGCAGTGGAACAGCTTTTTCTGGTGGCTGCTCTTTACCAACACGCGCTTCATGCGCAATCTGAGCGTGGGGTTGGCGCAGTACCGCTACCAGTACTCCACGGACTATGGGCCGCTCATGGCGGGTGCCAGTATCTCGGCGTTACCGGTCATTATCATCTTTTTGCTCTTCCAACGGTATTTTCTGCGCGGGCTCACCGTTGGGGCGCTCAAGGGATAGGGAGGCGACACTGTGGCAACGGTCCAATTGGAGCAGGTCGTCAAGATCTTTCGTGATCGGTCGCGGGGCGAAGTCATTGCCGTGAACAACGCCACCCTGACGGTGGGCGACGGCGAGTTCGTGGTGCTCGTCGGGCCGTCCGGTTGTGGCAAGACGACGACCCTACGCGTCATCGCCGGCCTCGAGAAACAGGACAGCGGCGACATCTACATCGGCGATCGCCTGGTGAACAAGCTGCACCCCAAGGAACGCGACATCGCCATGGTCTTTCAGGACTATGCCCTGTACCCCCACATGACGGTGCGGGAGAACATGAGCTTTGGCCTCCGCAACCTTCGGGTGCCCCGCGATCAGATCGAGCGCGAGGTGCAGTCCGCGTCAACGATGCTAGGCATCTCGGACCTGCTGGAGCGCAGGCCGCGCGAGCTGTCCGGTGGCCAGCGCCAGCGCGTGGCGCTGGGGCGCGCCATCGTGCGCTCGCCCAAGGTGTTCCTGTTCGACGAGCCCCTGTCCAACCTGGACGCCAAGCTGCGCGTCCAGATGCGCGTCGAACTGACGGAACTCCACAAGCGGCTTGGCACCACCATGGTCTATGTGACCCACGACCAGGTGGAGGCGATGACGCTGGGCCAGAAAATCGTGGTGATGAACAACGGGATCATGCAACAGGTGGATGATCCCCGGACGATCTATGACCAGCCGGCCAACCTGTTCGTCGCCAGCTTCATCGGGGCGCCGCAGATGAACTTTTTCGAGGGCGAGGTGTGCTTTGATGGCGGCCCGCGCTTTGCCGGTGACGGGTTTTCGTTCGTCATGCCCGAGGACGTCGTCGGGCGCTACCGCCTGCACGAGGGGCAGCGCCTGATCCTGGGCATCAGGCCGGAGGACATTCGCGCCGGCGACGACGAGACGCCGCTCGGGCACCCGGGCTATGTGGAGGCCCGCATCCGGGTAGTCGAGTACCTGGGCTCCGAGATGCTGCTCTACTTTGGCCTGGGGCAGGCGACGCACACGGCTCGTCTAGAGCCCCAGACCATCGTGCACGAGAATGGTACGGTGTTCCTCCGGTTCGGCTTTGAGCGGGCGTGCTTTTTTGATCCGCAAACCGAGATGCGACTCGTGGCCAGCTGACATGGACCGACGCACGATACTCACAGGCTGCACCCCACACGCCGCCTCCGTGATCCTCGGCGCGATCGCCGGTTTCCTCGCGCTGAGCGCCAGCGGGCGCGGGCTTCCGGCCGGCATCCCATTCCTGCTGGGCGGGTACGCGGCCGGCGCCCTGGGCGGCTTCCTGCTGGTGAAGGGATTGGCGGCGGGCCTGGGGGAGTGGTGGCATGAATAGGGCGCTGTCCTTCTTTGCCCGCGGCAGGCCGTTCGTCACGGTGTCCCCGCGTCAGGCCACGTGGCGCGGCGCGGTCCTGGTGATGTTCTTTCTCACCGGCGGCGCAGGCCTCGTCTATCAGGTGGCCTGGACGCGCCTGTTGACCACCCTCTTTGGCGCAGCGAGCCCTGCCATCGCCACCGTGCTGACCTCCTACATGCTCGGCCTGGCCCTGGGCGGCCTCGTCCTCGGCCGCCTGGCCGACCGCAGGGGAGACCCGCTCCTCCTGTACGCCCTGCTGCAGCTCGGCATCGCCGCCTATGCCCTGGTGCTGCCCTGGCTCGTCTCCACCACCACGGCGCTCTACACGCTATTCCACCGCCAGTTGGAGGCGCAGCCCGCCCTGCTGACGGCGGCCCGGTTTGGCCACGCGGTGGCGCTCCTCCTGCTGCCCACGGCGCTGATGGGAGGCACCCTGCCCGTGCTGACGACCTATCTGTCGCGCGATGCGCGCGCCACGGGGCGAGATGTGGCCTCGCTCTACGGCGCCAACACGCTGGGCGCGGCGCTTGGCTGCGTCCTCACCGGCTACCTGCTGATCGAGTGGCTGGGCGTCTCGGGCGCGATTCGCGTGGCGGCCGGCGTGCAGTTGCTGGTGGCCGCCACGGTGCTGCTCGTGAGGCGGTCGGGCTCCGCTTCGGCAGCGCAGGCCGGTGAACGACTGGACGACGAGGCGTCGCGCGATCGCTCGGCGGCCCGCGAACGGCGGGTCAGGCCCGCAGCTCGCGGTAGGCGAGACGCTCCGGCGCGGACGCTGGGAGCGTCGCCGGGAACCATGGCGCTGGCTGCGGCGGGCTTTGCGGGGTTCGCCATGCTCTCGCTGGAGAACCTCTGGTCGCGCTTGCTGACGTTCTTTCTCGGGAACACCACCTATGCCTTTAGCGCGGTGCTGACGGCGGTGTTGGCGGGGCTGGCCCTGGGGAGCCTCGCCGCACGCCGGGCGCTGCGGCGCACGCGCGATCCCCTCGCCCTCCTGTGCGCGCTGCAACTCGGCGTCGGCGTCGCCACGCTGTTGCTGCTGCCGGTGCAGTGGCGGCTCCACGACGTGCGCTCCGCCCTGCTCGGCGGGGCGGACGCCCCGGGGTGGTGGCAGCTCACGCTGGCCCGCTTTGTCGTTGCCTCCGTGGCGCTCCTCCTCCCCACCCTGGGGATGGGGGCGATCTTTCCGTGCGCGGTGGCCGTGGCGTCTGCCGACGACCGGGGGCAGGGCCGCACCGTCGGCGGCCTGTATGCGGCCAACAACCTCGGCGGCGCCCTCGGCTCGGTGATCACCGGGTTCGCCCTGGTACCCCTCATCGGGGTGCAGCGTGGCATCCAGCTCTTGGCGCTGGTGGGGATGGCCGTCGGCGGGGCGCTGCTGGTGCTGCGCTCAGCCACCCTGCGCCGGCGCCTCGTCCTGGCCGCCGGCGTCGGCGTGGCGGGGGCGGCGCTGCTGCTGGCCATCCGCGTGAACCGCCCGCTGATCACCGTCGCCGGGCTTTCCCAGGGGTTCGCCCCTCCCTATCGCCTCATCGACTATGGCGAGGGAGTCGACGCCACCGTGGCGGTGCTGGAGGACGCCGCGGGCGTGCGCGAACTGAGCATCGACGGCATCTCCACCGCCTTTACCTCGACGTGGGATCTGCGCATCCACAAGTTGCTGGCGCACCTGCCGCTGGCGCTGGGTACAGCGCCGGAGCGCGTGCTGATAGTGGGCTATGGCATGGGCGTCACCGGGCGGTCGGCGCTGACCCATCCCACCGTGCGGGAGGTGGATATCGTCGAGATCTCGGCCGAGGTGATGAAGATGAGCCCGCGGTTCGCCGCCGTCAACCGCGGAGTGCTGGAGGACCCGCGGGTTCGGCTCATCATCAACGACGGCAAGAACCACCTGCTGGCCACCGACCGGATGTATGACATGATCTCGACGAACGCCATCCACCCGGGGGTGGCGGCGGGCAACGGCGCGCTGTACACGGTGGACTTTTACCGGGCGGCGCGCGATCACCTGACTCCCGAGGGGGTGATGTGCCAGTGGCTGCCGATCCACCAGCTCTCGACGGACGACGTGGGCACCTTGGTGCGTTCCTTCCAGGTCGTCTTTCCGCACACCACCCTCTGGTTCACCAGTGACTTTTGCCTGCTCATCGGCACGCCGGGGCCGCTGACCCTAGACCTGGACGCCATCGCCGCGCGCCTAGGCGAGCCGGCGGTGCGAGCCGACCTGGCCGAGCTGGATGACCTGGCGATCCGCGATGCGGTGGACCTGTTGGGGTATTTTTTGATGGACGCGGCGGCCGTGGCGCGGCTCGCCGGCGACGCCGCGCTGAACACCGACGACCACCCCATCATCGAGTTCTCGGCGCCGCGGGCAGCCTATCTGTCTGAGGAGACCAACCTGGAGAACCTCAAGGTGCTCTACTATCTGGCCGAGCCCACGGATGCGCCCATCGTGGGTGGTGACAGGGAAATGCGCGCCGCCCTCGCCCGACGGGCCGCGGCGAACGCGCAGGTGCTCCTGGGACAGATTCGCTCCTACGCCGGGCGGCCCGACGAGGCCGGCGGCTACTACCTGGCGGGGCTGGCGATGGATCCAGAGAACGTCGATGCGCGCTACCTGGCGAAGCGACTTGCGCTGACGACCGGCCAGGAGGCGTACGAGCGGGGCGACTATCTCGGCGCCAGGGCCGCCCTCCTCCAGGCGCTGGAGTTCGGCCAGAACGACGGAGAGGTATGGTACCGGCTGGCGCAGACCAGCGTCCGGCTCGAGCGCCTGGACGACGTCGTTACCGCGCTGGAGCGCGCCGTGGCGCTGCGCCCGGCGAACGCACGCTGGCGCCTCGAGTTGGCCGGCGCCTACGTCCAGCAGGGGGGCGTCGAGAGGGCGCTGGAACAGCTCCAGGCCGCCGTCGCCGTTGACCCCGAGTACGGGGAGGCGCACGTGCTCCTGGCCATGGTGTACCGCCGGTTGGGCCGTGAGCCGGAGGCGCAGGCGGCGCTGGCCGAGGCGACGCGCCTCGAACGCGCGCTCGCCCGATGGTAGACTGTCACCATCGGGGGCGACGTACTGCTCTGGAGCCGATGACGGCGGCGCTCCGCCGCCGCAGGCGTGACGACGCGCATAAAGGAGGTGCAGATGGCACGCATGACCTTTCCATGGCTCGTACCGGATGACCCCGAGAGCCTGGCGTCGCTGCAGCGCAACGCCGGGCTGATCACTCACGTCAGCCCCACCTGGTACCGCATGACGGGTGACCTGAACGTCGCCTCGCGAATGACGCCCGACGTGGCAGCGCTCGCCCGCGAGCGCGGCATCGCCATCCATCCCCTGATCGTCAACGAGGGGTTCGATGCCGACATCGCCCATCGCATCTTGGCGACTCCCGAGTCGCGCCGGCGGGCGGCCGAGATCATCGCCGCACTGGTGTTCGACGGCGACTATGACGGCATCAATATGGATTTCGAGGGCACCTTTGGGCGCAGCCGCGACAACTATACCGATCTGCTGCGGCGGCTGGGCGAGTTGCTGCGGCCTCGCGGCAAGTGGCTGACGGTGGATGTGGTGAGTCAGACGCGGCCCGTCGGCGAGTATCCCGTGGACGGCTCGTGGGCCAGCCCCTTTGACTATGCGGCCCTGGGCGAGATCTGCGACCGCGTGATGCTCATGGGCTATGACTATTCCATGGCCGAGCCCGGTCCCGTCACGCCGCACTGGTGGCTCGAGGACGTGATCGATTGGGCGCTGAAGCAGATGCCAGCCGCACGCATCGTCGTCGGCTTGCCGTTCTACGCGCGGCACTGGGTCATCAGCGACGAGGGGATCTCGCCGCCCTATGGCCTCAAGCAGGACGAGAGCATTCAGTTCGTGGCCAAGAGCGGCCGCCAGGCGGAATACCTGCCGCGCGACGGCACCTACCGTGCCGTCTGGTCGGACGGCGCCGGGGAGCACCACGTGTACTATGACAACGCCGAGACGCTGGAGGCCAAGATGAACCTGGTGGCCAAGAAGGGGATTGAGGGGGTGGCGTTTTGGCGGCTGGGGCAGGAGAGCGCGGATGTCTGGAAGGCGGTCGCCGGGTTCCTGGGTGAGGGGGCCGGGCAGGCCGCCGAGGCGCGGGCAGTCGCGTCGGGCCGTCGTCAGGAGTGAATCGTCGCGATCGGTCCGCTACCATCAGTCAGAGTGAGGGAGACCATGGCAACCAAGATTGTCGTTCAGGGGCCCGATGACGTCGTCCTGCAGTTCGCCAGGCACGAGATGGCCCGCTACGGGGGGCGTCTCTCCGGCCACGAGGTGGAGCCGGGCGAACCGGAGGGGAGGGAGAACCTGTTCCTGCGCGTCGACCCGTCAGCCGGCGCCGGCGACGCCTTTCAGCTGCGCAGCGGCCCCGAGGGGCTCGTAATCGCCGCCGCCGCGTCACGGGGTGTGCTGTACGGCGTGTACGCCTACCTGGAGAGCCTGGGGGCGCGCTTTCCCTTCCCCGGGGAGAAACACGAAGTGCTTCCGCGGCGCGATCTCGCCTTCGAGGGGTATGACCGGCGCGAGGAGCCCTCTTTTGCGCGTCGCGGTATGACCTTCTCGGGCGATCGCCAGCACGCCCTGGGGTGGATCGACTTTTGCGGTAAGCAGCGGCTGAACTGGGTCTTTCACCACACGCAGTTCAGCGAGGTGTGGTGGAACGAGAACCGCGACGCCATCTGGCCCGAGCTGCAAAAGCGCGGCATCTCCCTCGAGTTGGGTGGGCACTATTTGCCGCATTTCATCCCGCGCGAGATGTTCGCCGAGCACCCCGAGTGGTTCCGCGTGGTGGATGGCGCGCGCACCAACGATACGAACCTTTGCCCGTCGTCGCGTGAGGCGATGGAGTACTTGCAGGAGCGCGTGCGTCAGTACGTGCGCGCCATGCCTGAGGCCGACGTTTATAACGTGTGGGCCGACGACACGGCGGAGGACGCCTCCACGTGGTGCGCCTGCGAGGCGTGCCACGGGTACTCGCCCTCGGACCAGAACCTCCTGGTGATGAACGCCATGGCGCGGGCGGTGCGCGATATCAAGCCGGGCGCCAAGATCGTGCACATCGCTTATCACGAGACTATCGCCCCGCCGGAAAAGGTAGAGCCGGACCCGGACGTGGTGATGATGTGGGCGCCCCGCGAGCGCTGCTACGCCCATGCCCTGGACGACCCGAACTGTGCCAAGAACCGCCAACACGCCCGGTGGCTCGAGGCGTTGGTCAAGGTGTTCGATCCCGGCCAGGCGGAGGTGTTCGAGTACTATCCCGATCAGGTGGTGTTCAACCACATGATGCCGGCGCTGGCCGACACCATCGCCGGCGACGCCCGCTACTACAAGAGCCTCGGCATCGGCCTGCTGGAGCCACTGCTCACGCCGTACACGCACCCCTGGATCTCGCCGCCGACCGCCGCCATCCTGCAGTCGCGCGTGCAGTGGAACCTCGACGCCGACCTTCACGAGGTGCTGAACGACTATGCTCGCACTTACTTTGGCAGCGAGGAGATGGTGCGCTACTACGCGCATCGCGAGCGCGCCCTGCACCATACCATCAAGGCCTGCGACTTTGACCATCCCGTGGCGGCGTTCTGGACGCCCCCCCTCGACAAGCCCGAGGTGACGGCGCGCCACCTGCAAGGACTTGAGGTGGCGCTGGAAGAGTTGTACCATGCGCGCCAGACGCTGGCCGGCGTGGGGCACCTAGCCACCGGCGCCTACATGGAGCGCGTGGCCAAGGAGGAGGAGGCCCTCGACCTGGCGGGGCGGCGCATCAACGGGCAGATGCACTTTGCGCGAGGGGTGCTGGCGTACAATCGCTTCCAGGAGACGCATAGCCCCGAGGATGCCCGGGAGGCGATCCGCTATCTGGAGCATGCCTACGCCGACCTCAACGAGATCCGGGTGCGGGACGACCAGGTCTGGCGCACCTTTAGCGTCGCGCAGACGCTGATCCAGCGGGTACGCGCGGAATTGGGCGAGGCCAGGGCAACGGCCAGCGCCGCGGAGATCATGGCACAGCTGGCGGGCGCCTTTATCCCGGAGCAGGGCGCCGAGATGGCGGGCCTCTTCTCGCTACGCCTGGACGGTGAGGGGGGCGGCGAGTGGACGCTCGAAATCACGCCGGACGGCTGTCGCGTCGTCGCGGGCAGCGAGGGTAGTCCCACCGCCACACTCCAGATGCAGGCGGCCGATTTCGTGTCGGTGATGGGCGGGGAGTTGCCGGCACGGGCTGTCATTGCACGCGGGGCGGTGCGCCTGACGGGCGACGCTGTGCGCCTCATGCGCCTGCCCCAGGCGTTCCGGCTGGCGATTTCGCCTGGGATCTAGGGTCGGGGGAGAGGCGATGGCATCCCGCCCCCTGCCCGGGGGCGGGATGCGCTGTGTCTGCGGGCAGGCGATCCCCAAAGGAGGCTGCGATGGAGAGGGCGAACGGGCCGGCGGTGGTCGCCATCGCCGCGTGGAAACGGCTCGACGAGGCGCATCGCGCGCTGGGCGAGGTGCTGGACCTCTTGGGCGGCCTCGAGCAGTATGTGCGGGGCGCCCGATCGGTCGTCATCAAGCCCAACCTCACCGACGGGGCGCACCCGCGGACGGGCGGGACGACGCACCCCGAACTCGTCGCCGCCCTGGTGGAGCGCCTCCTGGCGCTGGGCGTGCGCGACATCACCGTGGCCGAGGGGACGATGGCGCCCATGGGCCTCATGCCCGTATACCGCGGCCTGGGGTACGTGGAACGCCTCGAGCGCTATGGCGTACGGTTCGTTGACCTGGAGCACGACCGGCGCGTGGAGGTGAGCGTCCCCGATCCCGTCTACCCCGGCGTGCTCGCGTATCCTCGGACGCTCCTGGACGCCGACGCGTACATCACAGTGCCGGTACTCAAGACCCACGCCCAGTTCGCCATCACCGTGGCCATCAAGAACGCCTTCGGGCTGCTGGACACCGCGTCGCGGATTCGCGTCCACCGCGAGTATCGCGTGGACGAGGCCATCGTCGACATAAACCGCATCCGCCCGCCGGACCTCATCGTGGTGGACGGCTATGATGGGGCGGAGGGGATCGCCGGCGGGACCGATTTCACGCGGCCGGCGGGCGCGCGCCTCATCATGGCGGGGGCGGACTGCGTGGCCATCGACCGCGTTGCCGCGCGGATCATGGCGCAGAACCCCAACCTGCGCGCCCTCGATTGGGCCGCCGCGGCCGGCCTGGGGCAGGGGGATCTGGCCCGCATCGCGACGCGGGGGCTGCCTCGGTGGGCCGCGCAGCGTGACTTTATGACGCCCGCGGAAGCGCTCATGGAAGAGATGGGCAACCTGACCATCGTCGACCTCGACTCGGATAGTGGCACGCGCTGTGCCGTGATCAGCAGCCTGGCGCGCTACGAGTACATGAAGCTCGCTCGGCCCCTGACTATCGTCATCGGCGATAGGGGGCGCGTGCCCGAGGCGCCGGAGGGGGGCGAACTCGCGCTGGTGGGGGACGCGGCGGCACGACTACCGGCGGGGGACGACGCCACGCGCATCCCGGGCGATCCCCCGGATCAGGAGAGCCTCCACCGCTTCTACCGCGAGAGGGGGCTCCTCTGCACCCGGTGCCACGAGGTGACGCGTCAGGCCCTGGCGGGGATCGCCGGCCACGCCATGGAGCCCATGCTGCGGGTACTGTGCGGCGGCGAGGAGGTCCATACCGGCGCCGGGACGAGCCGCAGCCACACCGACCTGACACTCCTGGTGGGTGACTGCATGGCGCGCTATTGCCGCAACGTGACGGATCGCGTCCAGCAGATCCTGGCGCGCGACGATCTCCCGTTCCTGGCGTACGTCCCCGGGTGCCCGCCCTCTCTGGAGGAGGTGGAGGCTGGCCTGGCGCGGCTGCGTGCCGAGTTCGCTAGGCGGAGCGAGCACGATGTCGCCGCGGAGGGCTCGGCCCCGGCGCGGTGAGCCCGGTATGCGAGAGCCTCCACGCGGCGACCTTCGAGGTGGCTCTGTCGCGTCTCCCAGATCGTGGACACGCCTGCGCGGGGGGTGTACCTCCCGCGCGACCTGTGCTACCATCTTGCTGCAGGGTGCCCCTACAACGATCTGCCCGGGCGGCGCCCTGACCTAATCCCGGCACAGGAGCGACGGCGTTAGCATGGCGACACTCTATGGCTGGACCGGCAAGATCCTCAAGGTGGACCTCACCCGCGGTGAGACGTCCACCCTCGACACGGCGGACTATGTGCCCCAGTTCGTGGGGGGCATGGGGGTGGCGGCGCGCCTCGCCTGGGACATGCTGCGCCCGGGGCTGGACGCCTTCGACCCCGACAACCCCCTCTTCCTCATGGTGGGGCCCCTCACGGGGACGCTCGCCTCGGGGGGCGGGCGGGTGCTGGTGGCGGGCATCGCGCCGCAGCTGAGCCCGTCGGTCTTTTCGCGCTCCAGCATGGGGGGGCACTGGGGGGCGGAGCTAAAGTACGCGGGCTTTGACGGCATCGTCATCGTGGGGCAGGCGGAGCAGCCGGTGTACCTGTGGGTGCACGACGGGGAGGCGGAGATCCGCGACGCCTCGGACCTATGGGGCACGGGGACGTACGCCACGACGGCGGTGCTGCGGGGCCGGCACGGGCCCAAGACGCGGGTGGTGGGCATTGGGCAGGCGGGGGAGCGGCGCTCGCGCATCGCCTGCCTGCAGACGGAGACGGGCAACGCCGCGGGGCAGGGGGGCTTTGGCGGGCTGATGGGGTCGAAGCACCTCAAGGCGGTGGCGGTGCGGGGCACGGGGGGCGTAGCGGTGGCGCACCCGGAGCGCCTCATGGAGCTGTGCCTCCACGCCAGCCGCGAGGGGCTGCGGCCGGCGGCTCCGGGTGGCGCCCCACCGCGCCGGCGCCAGGACGGCCCCGAGGTCATGGCGCGGCGCCGCAAGTGCGGTTTCTGTATCACCCAGTGTGGCGGGCAGCTCATGATGAACGTGCCGGGCGAGGCGACGGCGGGCACCCATACCGTCGAAATGATGTGCTACGGCTTTCGCAGCACGTCACTCCGGGCGCACATCGAGACGCGCGCCATGGTCAGCGACTATGGCCTCAACGGTTGGGAGATTGCCTTTGGCATCATTCCCTGGCTGCAGATGTGCCGGCAGCACGGCCTCATCGACGCCATCGACGGCCTCGAGATCCCCGTGCCCCAGGGGGAGATCACCGCGCTGAACCAGATCGCCCCGTGGTCCGGGGCGCTGACCACGCGCTTGGTGCAGATGATCGCCCTGCGCGAGGGAGAGCTGGGCGACGCCTTGGCGGAGGGCGCCTGTCGCGCCGCGGAGGTCCTCTTTGGCGGCCAGGGGCTGGAACTCGTCGACCGCATCTATCCGCGGCGCTGCGGCGAGACGAACCACTGGAACGGCCACTGGGGGACGGGCGGAGACATCTATTTCCCGTTCTGGCTGGTGCCGGTGTTACAGTGGTGCACCGATACGCGCGACCCGGCCAGCGACGCCACCCACGGCTACTCCACGCACGTGCTAGCCTACCTGCCCGAGCACGGGCCGCACCGCGGTCCCCTATCGATGGAGGAGGCCCGCGCCGTCTGCGGCAGGGTCTATGGCGAGCCGGACGTCGCCGAACCCACCCTCGCCTACGAGCGGCCCGAGAGCAAGGCGATCCCCGCCATTTGGCACTATGACCGCGCCATGCTCATGGAGTCGCTGATTCTGTGCGACTATGAGCACCCGCGCGTCTTTTCCATGCTGACGGACGACCACATGGCAGATACCGCCCTCATGGCCAAGCTGTTCGCGGCCTGCACGGGGCTCGAGACGTGCGAGGAGCAGCTCCATCATGCCGGCGAGCGCGTCGCCAACCTGCTGCGCGCCATCGACGTGCGCTACTTTGGGCGCTCGCGCGCCGTAGACTGGGCGACGGCCGAGAGCCTGACGCTGCCGGCCTTTACCGACGGCGTGGTGCTCGACCTGGAGCGGTTCGCGCCGATGCTCGAGACGTACTATCGCCTGCGCGGGTGGAACCCCGCCGACGGCCGGCCGACGCGCGAGCGCTTGGAGGCCCTGGAACTCGGCGATGTCGCGGATGGGCTAGAGGCCGCGGGGGCGCTGGGATAGGGAGTCCCCCACGCTGTCCCCTCACCCTGCCCTCTCCCCGGGGTACCGGGGCGAGGGGACACCGTCGTCCCGAGCGCAGCGAGGGACCTTGACTCGCACCGCAGCGCGCCCCTGCTTCGGCGCGCGCCCCCCTCACCCTGCCCTCGCCCCAGAGTACTGGGGCGAGGGGATACTCTGTCGGCCCGAGCGGGGCGAGGGACCTCGACTCACTCTGCGGCGGGCCCCTGCTTCGGGGCGCGCCCGCCGTAGAGGCGATAGGCGTTCACCAGCAGCCCCCCGTCCACCGCGATGCGCTCCCCGGTGATGAAACTCGATTCCTCCGACGCCAGGAACACCGCCACCGCCGCCACCTCCGCCGGTAGCCCTGCCCGCCCCAGCAGCGTCGCCTCCGACGGTTGCGGCGGGGCGTCGTCCGGCGCGCGCGACTGGATCGGCCCCGGCGCGATGGCGTTCACCCGGATGCCGTAGGGCGCCAGGTCCGTCGCCATGCTGCGCGTCAGGATCTCCACGCCCCCCTTGGCGGCCCCGTAGGCGCAGCAGCGCGGCTGGGGCACCAGCCCATTCGTCGAGGAGACGTTGATGATGCTGCCCCGGCCGGCGCGCGCCATCACCCGCCCCACCGCCTGGGCGCACAGGAACACCCCCGTGAGGTTCGTCGCGATGACGTCGTCCCACACCTCCGGGGCGACTTCCAGGAAGGGGCCGTTCTCGCCGGTGCGCGCGGCGTTGTTCACCAGCACGTCCACCGTGCCATAAGCGCGCAGCGCGGCGTCGACCATCGCCTCTACGTCCTGGCGGCGGGCGACGTCGGTGGGCACGAACAGCGCCTCGCCACCGGCGGCGATGATCTCGGCGCAGGTGGCCTCGCCGCTGAGGACGTCGCGCTGGGCGATGACGACCCGCGCCCCCTCGGCGGCGAAACGCCGCGCGATGGCGCGCCCGATGCCGCGCCCCCCTCCCGTGACGATGGCTACTCGATTCTGCAGCAAGGTGGCACTCCTTTCGATGCGATGTCGGGGCTCAGGTTGCGGGTGAGCGCGTCAACGGGTGACCACCTCGCGCAGCCGCGCCGCCAGCCGCTCCTCGTCCCCCTCCACCAGAGCCATGACGGAGAAGCGCATGGTGCCCCCCGGCTGGGCCCGCACGTAGGCGGCGTCGTCATAGTGCAGCCAGACGCTCGGCTCGCCCTCGTGTAGCTCCCGGACGATCTCGGCGAGGGGGGCGCCGATGGCCGCCTCGTCCAGCGTGACCCGGACGCCCGTCACGGGATCGCCGTCGAGGGCCGCCGCGACTCCGGGGATGTCGTCCAGGCAGCGGCGCAGGCGTTCGGCGCGCTCGGCGTAGGCGGCAAAGCGCGCCCGGTGGTTCATGGTGAGCCACTCGCGCAGCGCCTCCACCAGGGCGACGATCTCTTGCCGGTCGAGTTTCATCGGCCGCCCGATGGTAAAGGGCGGGCCGTACTCAAAGCTGATGAAACCGTGGTATGCCGCTGCCTCGACGAGGTCGCGCCGGCCGCAGAGAAAGCCGGTCGAGTTGGGGCCGCCAAAGTACTTGGCCGAATGCGTCGTGATGTCCACCCCCATGGCCGGGAACTGCTGGAGCCTCTCCGGAGGGTACACCTGTCCCGCCGCGTCGAGGATGATCGGCACGCCGCGCCGCTTGGCGATGGCCAGCACCTCCTCCAGGGGCAGCGACCCGGCGGGCCGCGACGCCACCGCCAGGATGGCCGCCGTGCGCTCGCTGATGGCCGCCTCGAGCTGCGCGGCGCTGACGCCTGAGGCGTTGCCCACCTCCACGAGCCGCGCGCCCGATACGGTAACGCAGCGCTCGTACTTGTAGCGCTGCGTGGCCTGGATGAGGATCTCGTCCGGCATGCCGCGCGTGTCCGGCAGCTGCGCCGCCAGGGAAGGATCCGTGCCCGCCATGCACGCCGCGGCGCTCAGCGCCATGGCCGAACAGCACCCCGTGGTGATGTAGGCGGCCTCGGCGCCCACCAGGCCGGCCACCGCCTCGCCGGCGCAGCGCAGCAGCGCCTTCATGTCCACGAAATGTGTGTTCGCCCGCTCCATGGCCGCCGTCACCCGCGGCGAGAGGATCTGGCCGCCGAGCATGGTCAGCTGGAACCCGCTGGCGTTGATCACGGGTCTGACCCCCACGCCCTCATACACGGAACGCCCTCGATCACCCTCCATGGCTGACCTCCCTCCTTCGATGCGAACCGTCGACACCATCGAGGCCGCGACCTCGCCTCGCCCGACGCAGGGCGACGAGCGGTGAGGAGCGTCCGCAGGATAGCCCATCTCGCCGCAGTGCACAATCGCCGCCTAGCGGAGGCCGAATAGCTCCGCTAGGTTGTCGCCGAGGATGCGCTCCATGTCGCGACTCGGGATGAACGGGCAGTAACACCGCAGGTAATCCAGTGACTGCCGGTAGGTGCAGTTGCGCTCGACGTTCGGCATGTCCGAGCCCCACACGAGGCGCTCTCCACCCAGCCGGTCGTAGAGCGCCCGCAGCGTAGGGCGCAACTCGGGGTAGGGGTACTCGTGCGACCGCCCCCAGCCGATGGGGTAGAGGATCTCGACGCGCACCTGATCGTGGGAGAGGAGCCTTTCTAGTGGCTCGGGAATCGACTCTTGGAGGAGGTCGCCGCCGATGCCGTGCGTCAGGATGGCCGGGATGTCGGGGTAGCGCTCGGCCCAGCGGCCCAGGCGGTCCACCTCGCACAGGTAGGCCTCGCGGGTGTTCTCGGGGACGCCGGCGAGTTCCCAGAACACGGGTATCCCCAGCTCGCGTACCGTCTCCCAGAACACGTGGTAGCGCCGGTCGTCAAAGCTGACGCGATAGTGATCGAACATGAACCCGCGGTTGGCATAGTAGATGCCGCGCAGGCCGAGGTCGCGGATCGCGACGCGCAGGTCGCGCAGCTCTGCCTCGGTGTGGGCGTTGACCTCGTCCACCTCGGCCAGGGCGATGAGCTTGTCAGGGTAGCGCGCCTGGGCGGCGGCAAAGAACTCGTTCAGCCGGCCGTAGAGGTGCGCGTTCTGCAGCACTGCAGCGTCCACCCCCACGTAGGCCAGCTGCGCCAGGAGCAGCTCCGGCGGGCAGCTGTTCGTCTGCAGGGAGGGCGGCATAAAGTGGGTGTAGAGCGTCTCGCCGTCGTGGTCCCACAGGAAGCGGCCGTTCTCCCCGACGCGAAAGCTCACCTCGGTGAGCTGCTCCGGCCCGATGAGCGGCGACCGCGCCAGAGTCGGCGCCTCGACGACGCTGTGGTCGCGCAACCGCCGCACGGGCTGGCTGTGCCCCACCACATAGAACTGCAGGAAGCGCATATGCTCCGCTACAGAGTCGAACCCCGCCGGCGTTCCCAGGAATGGAAAGATGTGGGCGTGCGAGTCGATGATCATGACACCTCCCCTTGCGCCTTGCGCCGGGCGCCCGCCATGTCGCCCGGCAGCGATCGTGCCGCGACCATCCACGGCGGGCCTAGAGCACCAGGTTGTCCAGCGCCCACTGGTGGGGCGTCACCCAGTCATCGATCGCGGCGTCCTCCGGGCGGCTGCAAGACAACACGCTCGCGACGCGCTCGGCGACCACCTCTGCCTCCCCCTCCTGCAACATCATGGGGTTTGCGGTGAACCCCCGCCCCGTCTGCGCCACCCGGATCCGGGGTTCCCCGTACAGCAGCCGGTTGAAGGCCTGCTCCGGCGTGACCCGGGCCTGTGCCGCGTCGAGGGTGATGTCGAGGCGCGGGACGGGCGCGCCGTCCGAGGAGGTATAAAAGACCTGGCAGCGAACGCCCGGGACGGAAGCTGCCGCCTCGGCGATGCAGGCGAGGTACCGCGTCCACCGCGCGATGTCGGCCTCATGGTCGCGGGCCAGGTAGAGTTCCAGGGCGGTGAGGAGGCCGATCGTCTCCTCCTTGCTCACCTTCATGGGGCGGCCGATGCCGTGGTCGGGGGGGCCGTTGAGCGCTATGGCCTCGATGATGCGCTTGCTGCCCAGCACCAGGCCGGTGGCCTGCGGACCGGAGATCGCCTTGCCGCCGCTGAACAAGGCGATGTCCGCGCCCTCGCGCAGGTACCGCTGCAGGTTGTCCACCGGCGGCACCTCGGCGGCGGCGTCCACGATCACCGGCACATCGTGGCAGTGGGCGATGCGCGCCACCACCTCGACCGGCAGCGCCCTCGCCTCCTGACCACCCATGAGAAAGACGGCCGCCGTTCGCTCGGTGATGGCCGCCTCGAGCTGCCAGGCAAAGGTGTAGCCGCTCAGGCCAAACTCGACGATCCTGGCGCCGACGGTGCGGATGGGGCGGTCGTAGAGGTTGCGGTGGGCACGGGGCATGACGACCTCGTTCTTCATCCCCGTCGTGTCGGGAAGCCGGTCGATCTTGGCGAGGTCGATGCCCGTCATGCAGGCGGCGATGGTGAGGGCCAGCCCCGCCGAGGCGCCGCACGAGACGTAGGCGGCCTCGACGCCCAGGAGCTGCGCGATGCGCTCGCCCACCTTCTCCTGGAGTTCCTTGAGGCTCACGAACGCCTTGCTCGCCTCTACCATCGACTGCACCACCTCCGGGGCCATGAGCGACCCGCCGATGCGCGTCAACGTGCCCACGGCGTTGATGATGGGCCGCACGCCCAGCGACTCGTAGACCGGATGTCTCATCGTCTCCCCTCCTGCAGTTGAGTAGGCTCGCGCGCGACGGCGCGTCCGGTGAGCGCCCAGCGCTAGCGCCCAGGTCCAGAGCGCTGGCGCAACGGCGGCAAGAGATCGGCAAGGCTGAGATGTGGGGCGTTGGTAAGTTGCGGCGTGCGAGGCGCTCGTGTGGTGTCATGAGAGTGCGATGCGGTCGGCCCTCGCGTCGAGGCGACGTATGGGAGAGCGCGTCTGAGGAGGCAGTCGTCGCGTGTGACGCGCCCGCCCGGCGGTGACCAGCGCCATTGTACCGACTGGTGCGCGGCGCGACAAGCGGGTCGCCGGCCTGGGTGCGGGGCAATGCGCGCGCCGTAGCGTCCCACGCTTTGCTGGCGCCGATATCCACCCCAGCGGATGTGCGGATTCGGGCAGAATGGCGCCCTGACCCCCTTGACGTTGCGAGCGACCACACTGTATACTAGTCTCACAAGCTCGTAACCGTTCCTCTGGTTCCTGAAACACCCTACGACCTCTCCACTGTCCGCACATCCCCGCCACCGCACGCTGTAGACACATCCGACCGCCGCCATCGCCTATACAGCCAACGTACGCCAGGGGGCCATCGAACGCTCTGGCAGTGAACCCATGGGTGAAGCTGCGTCGCGCGACGACGCCGATCGGCTCAAGCGCTCACCCAGGGGTTCTTGCGTGTGTCTGGTACCGTTGCGCCGACTGAGCGCTCGTGGGGGGAACTCTGACATAGCTCCCCACGACTAACCCTGCCGAAGGGGATGCCATGGCCATCGAGCCCTACCTGGCGGCCGTGTGGCGACGCAAGTGGCTGGTGCTGCTGACGGCAGTGACGGCGGCGATCGTCGCCGCCTTGGGCAGCCGCGCCATATCGCCGAGCTATGTCGCCCGCGCCACCGTGCGCGTCGCTCAGGCGCAATCCGACGGCGTCTCATCCACCTCGCTGAGCCACATCGAACGCGTCATGAACACGTACGCGCAGCTACTCACCAGTCGAGCCGTGGTTCGCCGCGTCGCCGCGGCGCTCGAACCCGAGCTGGACCCCGAGCGCCTCATGGACGCCATCACGGTGGAGGTAATCCCCGAGACGGAGCTGCTCGAGATCAGCGTAGAGTACCCAGACCCGCGCGGTGCCATGGAGGCGGCGAACGCCCTGGCCCTCTCGATGGTGGCGGAGGGATATGGCGTCTTTTTCGGGGGGGGCGGCTCCGCGATCGACGCCGTGCGCGCGGAACTCGACGCCCTCGACGCGTCTCTGGCGGAGGATCGAACGGCGCTGGCGGTCCTGCGGGGCCAGGCGGAGGCTCAGGACCCGGTCGAACCCGCGCTGGAGGCGTCGATCCAGGGACTGCAACGGCGCATCGAGAACCGGGAAGCGATGTACGCCGAGTTGCTCGCCCAGTCCGATCGAGCGGAACTCGGGCAGCGATTGCTGGCGACGACTATGTCGATCGTGGACCCCGCCGTGTTTCCGCAGGAATCCGGTAGACCGTCGGCCGTCGTGAGCGCCCTGCTGGGCGCGATGCTGGGCCTCGCCGGCGGAATCGGCCTCGCTGTGCTCGGCGATCGCTTCGACCCCCACGTTCGGTCCGTCCCACAGGTCGAGGCCCTCACCGGCCTCGCGGTGGTGATGGCCGTGCCGTCGCTGCGACTGTCGCGACGCCAGCGCAGGGAGGCGGTGCGGCTGGACCGCGACCATCGCCAAGCCTGGGAGGCCCACCGCACGCTGGCGAGGATCGTGCTATCGGACGCGCAGGCCCGCCATGCCCGTAGCCTGCTGATCGCCAGCGCGGAGGCCGGCGAAGGCCGCTCCACCATCGCCCTGAACCTCGCCATCTCCCTGGCCGAGTCAGGCCTACGCACCATCCTGGTGGATGCGGACCTCCGCACGCCCGCCCTGCACCAGGCCCTCGGGATGTCGAACTCCCCCGGCCTCACCAGCGTCGTGCGGGGCGAGTGCGCCCTCCGCGACGCCGTCGCGGAAAGCGACGTGCCCGGGCTGCGCGTTCTGACGGCAGGGCCCGCCGTTCCGGCGCCCGATCGCGTGGCCAGCTCGCCCAGGCTTTGGCCGGTGCTCAGGGAGCTGGAGTCCATGGCGGATTTCGTGCTGCTGGACAGCCCTCCCGTGCTCGCATATGCGGATGCGCTCGAACTGGCGGCGGTGGCCAATCGCGTGCTGCTGGTGGTGGCAGAGGACCGTTCAACCAGAGATCAGGTGGCGGAGGCCGCCAGGCGGCTTGCCCTCACCGGCAGCCCGACCCTCGGCATCGTGCTGAACAGGGCGCGGCGTGCACGCCCCGGAGGCCTGGAGAGCCCAGCCCCCGAGGGGCGAGCGGCCGAGGGAGGGGCAGGGGCCGTGATGGGCGCGCCGCTGGCCGCCCATTCGGGCGCCTCGCTGCCGTCGGTGAGCGACGCGAATGAGTGAACGGGAGGCGCCTGTAGCCACCCGGGGCACGCGGGCGGGTGCGGAAGGGCTCGGTCGGCGGCTATCGGTGCGGGGCGGGACCCCGCTGTACGATGCCCTCAAGCGGGCGATGGACCTCGTCCTGGCCTCGGCGCTCCTGGTTGTCGTGTTCCCCCTGTACCCCTTGGTCGCTCTGGCCATCGTGCTGGATTCACCCGGGCCCGTCATCTTTAGACAGCAACGCATCGGCAGGGGTGGGCGCCCCTTCCGCCTCCTAAAGCTGCGGTCGATGACGCGGATCCCGCGCTCCATCGACGGTACGTGCAGAGCCTGATGACGCCAGCGGTCTCCATCGAGTCGTCCGCGCCCAAGGCGCTGTTCAAGATCAGCGACGATCCCCGCATCACGCGCGTCGGTCGCATCCTGCGGGCCACGAGCCTGGACGAGTTGCCGCAGCTCATCAATGTGCTCGGGGGCGAGATGACGCTCGTCGGGCCGAGGCCGGATCTGCCCTACGCCGTGCGTGTGTACGAGCCATGGCAGAGGGAAAGGCTGGAGGTTCTGCCCGGCATCACGGGCCTGTGGCAGGTGAGTGGGCGTTCGCGCCTCTCGCCGTTGGAGATGATGGAACTCGATGTCCGCTACGTGCGCGAGCGCTCCCTGTGGCTCGATGTAGCCATCCTGATCAGGACCGTCCCACGCATCCTGCGAATGCGTGATTCCGCCTAACCGATGGCGTCGTCGGGTCGTGTGAGGTCGGTGGGGCGGTAAGCAGGGAATGCCAATAGCCCGTTGGAGGGGCCATGAGTGCCATACGCGTCGGAGTGGTGGGTTGCGGCTACTGGGGACCCAAACTGGCGCGCAACTTTCACGAGATGGCGGGTGCGGAACTGGCCTGGCTGTGCGACCTGAGCGCCGTCCAGTTGGCCCGCGTCGCCACGTTATGCCCGGAGGCCCGCCTCACCACCGACTATCGCGACCTCTTGCGCACAGACGTCGATGCCGTCGTCATCGCGACGCCGGTATCCACGCACTATGGTCTGGCGCGGGAGGCGCTGGAGAGTGGCAGGCATGTTCTGGTGGAAAAGCCCTTGGCGATGAGTGCGCGTGAGGCCACCGACCTCGCCGAACTGGCGGGCGAGCGGGGCCTCGTGGCCATGGTGGGGCACACTTTCCAACACAACCCCGCCGTCAATGCGGTGCGTGACCTCATCCAGAGGGGCGAGCTTGGTGACGTGTACTATATCGATGCCACGCGCGCCAACCTCGGCCTGTTTCAGCCCGACATCAACGTCATGTGGGATCTGGCGCCCCATGACGTGTCGATCCTCCTGCACCTCCTGGGGGCCGAGCCCGTAGAGGTGAGCGCTCAGGGGGCGGCGTGCGTGCAGCGCCAGCAGCACATCCACGACCTCGTCTACCTCAAACTGTTCTTCCCCAACGGGGTGATGGCCAGCGTGCGCGTGTCGTGGCTCGACCCCGTCAAGACGCGCCGCACCATCATCGTCGGCAGCAAAAAGATGGTGGTCTATGACGACATCGCGGATGACAAGGTGGTGCTCTACGACAAGGGGGTGGAGGCGCCCTCCTATACCGTCACGCCGGAAGAGTTCCACCTCTCTTACCGGCACGGCCCGGAGACGCGCATCCCTGTCGCGTGGCGCGAGCCGCTGCGCGTCGAATGCGAGGACCTGATTCGGTGTATCACCACCGGCCAGCGCTCGTGCAGCGATGCCTGGATGGGCGTCAAGGTCGTTCTCGTGCTGGAGGCGGCGCAGCGATCCTTGTTGAACGGCGGGAGCAGGGGGCCCGTGGCGACGTGAGAGACGAGGACACCATCCGCATCGCCGACGACGTCACGCTCGGCGAGCGGGTGCGCATCCACGC
Organism: Anaerolineae bacterium; assembly: GCA_040768165.1. Classification (GTDB taxonomy): domain Bacteria; phylum Chloroflexota; class Anaerolineae; order UBA1429; family UBA1429; genus DUUT01. The sequence goes on along the minus strand of JAXGNH010000023.1, from coordinate 20,794 downwards.
CTTTGTCAACCTCTATGGCTGCGAGGTGGGCGATGACAGCGCCATCGGCACGTTCGTGGAGGTGCAAAGGGGCGCGCGCATCGGGTGTCGCGTCAAGGTGTCGAGCCACACCTTTATCTGTCAGGGCGTGACCATCGAGGACGAGGTCTTTGTCGGGCACGGCGTCATGTTCATCAACGACCGCTACCCGCGGGCGACGGATGCGCTGGGGCGCGCGCAACGCGAGGGCGACTGGGAGTGCACGCCGACGCTGGTGCGCCGGGGCGCCTCCATCGGCAGCAACGCCACGATCCTCTGTGGCGTGACCATCGGGGAGGAGGCTATCGTCGGGGCGGGAAGCGTGGTGACGCGGGACGTCCCCGCGCGCACCATCGTGGCCGGCAATCCGGCGCGCGTTCTGCGGGAGCTTGTCATAAAGGAGTCGCCATGAACGTCCCCCTGGTCGATCTGCGCAAGCAGTATGCCCCCCTCAAGGCCGACATCCTGGAGCGCGTGGGCGCCGCCCTCGACGGGATGCACCTCTTCCTCGGGGAGAACGTCCAGGCGCTGGAGAAGGAATTCGCCGCGTTCTGCCGCGTGGCGTATGGCGTCGGCGTGAGCGACGGGACGGCCGCCCTGCAGCTCATCTTGCGCGCCATGGGGATCGGGCCGGGGGATGAAGTGATCACCGTCGCCAACACTTTTGTGGCGACGGTGGAGGCCATCGCGCTGACGGGGGCGACGCCGGTGTTCGTCGACGTGCGCCCGGACACCTATCTCATGGACGTCGATCAGGTGCCGGACGCCATCACGCCGCAGACCAGGGCAATCTTGCCGGTGCACCTCTTTGGACAGACCGTCGACATGGCCCAGCTGGGCGGGATTGCGCGGGCGCACGGCCTGCGCCTCATCGAGGACGCGTGCCAGGCGCACGGCGCCGAGTGCGCGGGGCGGCGCGCCGGCGGGTTGGGTGACGCCGCAGCCTTTAGCTTTTACTACTCCAAGAATCTCGGCGCCTACGGAGAGGGTGGGTTCATTACCACGAACGACGAGGAGATCGCCCGGCGCGTGCGCATGATGCGCGACCACGGCTCGGAGCAGCGCTACCACCACGACCTGGTCGGCTGGAACGGTCGCCTCGACGAGCTGCAGGCCGCCGTCCTGCGCGTCAAGCTCCCTCACCTCGAGCGCTGGAACGCCCTGCGACGCGAGCACGCGAGCCTCTACGATGCGCTCCTGGCGGGCAGCTCGGTGGTGACCCCAACGGTGGCCCCAGCCAACCGCCACGTCTACCACCTCTATGTCGTGCGGGCGCCGCGGCGCGACGCGCTGTGCTCCTGGCTGCGCGAAAGGGGCATCGCCACCGGCATCCACTATCCCATCCCCATCCACCTGCAGCGGGCCTACGCCCACCTGGGCTACTGGCCCGGCGACCTGCCCGTCACCGAGGAGGCTGCGGCCGAGATCGTCTCACTGCCCATGTACCCCGAGCTGGAGGCGGAAGAGATCGCCTACGTGGCGGACGCGGTGCACGCCTTTGCCGCCGAGAGGGTTTCCAGTGCCGCCGGGTGATGTGTCGACAGGTGTGGAGTCACGAGTCAGGGGGGTGCCGTGAGGCTTGATGGTCTGCGTTGCGTGGTCACGGGTGGCGCCGGCTTTGTGGGCAGCCACGTGGTCGACCGACTGGTGGCGATGGGCAATGAGGTGACCATCGTCGATGACCTGAGCACGGGGACGCCGGACAATATCGCGGCGCACCTGGCGAACCCGCGGGTGCGCGTCATCCAGGGGGATGTGCGCGACCTGGACACCATGGTGGAAGCCACCCGAGGGGCCCACGTCGTCTTGCACATGGCGGTGGCCTGTGTGCGCGCCTCCATCAACGATCCCCGGCGCGTGCACGACGTCAATGCGACAGGCACGCTGGTGGCGTGCCAGGCGAGCCTGGAGAACGGCGTCGGGCGCTTTGTCTATGTTTCCTCGACGGAGGTGTACGGTGGCGCGCGCTATGTACCCGTCGATGAGGAGCACCCGCTGCATCCCACGAACGTCTATGGCGCCAGCAAGGCGGCGGGCGAGATGTACGCCCTCTCGACGTATCGCACCCACGGGCTTCCCGCCTGCGTCGTGCGCTTCTTTAACGTCTACGGCCCGCGCGAGCACTGCGAGGGGATCCCGGCGGAGGTGATCCCCCGCTTTGTGCTACGCGTCCTGGCGGGACTGCCGCCGGTCATCTTTGGGAGCGGGGAGCAGACGCGCGACTATACCTGGGTCGACGACACCGTGGCAGGGCTCATCGCCGCCGCGTCGTGCGATGCGCTGGTCGGCGACATCGTGCACCTCGGCCGCGGGCGCGAGGTGAGCGTACGCGAACTCGCGAGCCTCGTCCTGTCCCGGCTGGGGCGCCAGGACCTGGAGCCGATATTCCTGCCGGATGGGCGCCCCGGCGACGTGCCTCGCCTGCGGGCGAACGTGAACAAGGCGAGGGACCTGTTCGGCTTCGATCCCCACGTGGACATCGAGGAGGGGCTCGATCGCTACATCGCGTGGGTGCGCGAACACGGCCCCGACCCGGTCGCCTGGGCCGAGCGGGAGGCGGTGCGGAACTGGTGACACCACGGGCGAGACGAGTGTGGAGCAAGTGCGCGATGGGGAGGGGATGCCGACGTGCTCGCGTATCGTAGCTGGCCGTCTTGGGCCTGGCTGAGGCTGCGATGGGCCGTGGCGGCGGTGGCCGTCGGTGCGCTCCTGGGACTACTGGCGGCGCGCTTTTCCCCGGCGCTCGTCATCGCGGCGGTGGCGGGGGGCGTGGTGCTCGTGGTCATCCTGCGCGCCCCCGAGGTCGGCCTGCTGGCTACGATGCTGCTCAGCGCCGGGTTCGTCGCGCCGACGTCTCTGCCACAGGTGCCCTTTGGCCCCTTTGACCTGAACCTGGCCGAGGTCATCGTCTTGGTCCAGCTCGCCCACGTCGCCTGGCGGGGGCTGACGCGCCGCGGCGCCGTGCGCGTGCGGACGCCGCTGGGTGGGCTCGTGGTGTGGTTCCTGTTCGCCGTGCTGCTATCGGCGATGCGCGCCGTGCTGCTCTATTCCACGGACCTGTTCTTTGTCATCAGTCGGCTGCGGGTACTGCTGTTCTACGCCTCCTTCCTCGTGGTGGTCGGTCTGATCTCGACGCGACGCCAGGCGCGCCGGCTGGTCGGCGGGCTCTATGCCATCGCCGTGGCGCTGGCACTGGCGGCGGTGGCACAAGCCGTCTATCCGTCGTTCAGGCTGTCGGGCGGCCAAGCGGCAACGCTGGCCACGGCCGGCCAGGCGCACGAGGGCGTTTTGCGGGTGACCCTGCCGGGCCTGCCGCTCATCTATGTCATGCTCGTCGTCTCGGTGTGCGACCTCGCGCTGCGAGACGGCGCACGGTTGCTGCCGAGCCTCCTGCGCGCCCTCGCCCTCGGCGCCGGCATCGTGCTCGCCTTCCAGCGCAACTACTGGCTGACGCTGGGACTAGTGTTCGGCGCCGCCATCGTGGTCATCGGCGGGCGCCCGCGCCGCCGGATCGTGCGAGCGGTCGCGGCGGGCCTGCTCATCGTGACTCTGACGGCGACGTACGCGGGGGGCGACATCACTCGCTACGCCGTCGCGACGCGCGACCGCCTGCTCTGGGGATTGAGTTCCCGGACGCTGATCCAGGATCGCAGCGCGCAGATGCGCCTGCTAGAGACGCGCTATGCCCTGGACAGTATAGCGCGACACCCGCTCCTCGGCATCGGGATCGGGGGGTATTACCGGCCGGCGGTGCCGGAGGATGCCTACTGGCGCGAGGCGGGGGGGCGCAGCCTGCGCTACTATGTCCATAACGCCTACCTCTGGATCGCGGTCAAGACGGGCGTCATCGGCCTGGCGCCGCTGGTGGCGTTCCTTGCTCTGGCGGTGGCCCGTGGCCTGGCGCGCTGGCGGGCGCTCTCCGACCCGTGGGAGCGCAGCCTCGTGTTGGGCCTCTCCCTTGCCTTGATGGGCCAGGCGGTGAGCAACATCGTCACCCCCAACCTGGTCGAGGCCCCCGCGCTGGTGGTGTACCCCATCGCCATCGGGGTGTCCGAGGTCGTCCTGTTCCAGAGTTCTGGCGCCGACGCCCGGCGCACGCCGGCGCGGGAGGCGGGCGCGTGAACGCCCACCCGGCTCCCCTGGCCAGCGCCGACGTCTCGGTGATCGTGGTGAGCTACAACACGCGTTCGCTGCTGGAGGCATGCCTGCGCTCGCTCCTGGAGCAGACGCCGTCGCTGCAGCTGGACGTCATCGTGGTGGACAATGCCTCGCGGGACGGCTCCGCCGACGCCGTTCGTGGCGCCTTTCCGCACGTCAGACTCATCGCCAACCTCGAGAACGTAGGGTTTGCCGCAGCGAGCAACCAGGGGATTCGGGCGAGCACCGGCGCGTACCTGCTGCTGCTGAATCCGGATACGGTGGTGCTCGATCGGGCGGTAGAGCGCCTCGTTGACTACCTGGAGCACCATCCCGACGTGGGCGCCTGCGGGCCGCGGCTGTGCTTCCCGGACGGCACATACCAGCGCAGCGCCTATCCGTGGCCCTCCATCGTCGGCGCGCTGTACGAGTACTCGGCGCTGTTTCGCCGACTCCCCGCGCTGGCGCCGGCGTGGGCGGACCACCCGGAGGTATCGCGGCCGGTCGGCTATTGTTCCGGGGCCTGCCTGCTCGTCAGGCGGTGCTGTCTGGAGGCCGTCGGGCCGCTCGATGAGGGATACCGCATGTATGGCGAGGACGTGGATTGGTGCACGCGCATGTGGCGATGTGGCTGGCCGGTGCACTATGTGAGGGAGGCGTCGGTGGTGCACCACCTGGGCGCGGCTACGGGCGATGCAGCCATGCGCAGGCTGAAGGAGCTGCGCGGCAAGCTCCACTACCTCGCCAAGTGGCACGGCCCGGCCTATGTTGCCGCCTATCGCCTGGCGGTGCTGCTCTGCGGCCTGTACCGCTATGGCAGGTGGCGCTTGCGCCCGTCGGGCGACGGCACGGCGGAGCGCGCCGACCATCTGGCGCTGTACCGGGGGCTGGTGCGTCTCAGCCTCGGGCGTGCGGCATGACGGCACTTGATTGTGCCCTCGGAGGCGCATGAGGATGAGGGGGATGGGCGAGGGTGGATGGCGCTCGCGGGAGCGTGAGGGGCAATGACGACGGCGCGGGTTGTCTCGCGGAACGCGGCCGTCCTCATGGTGGGACAGGGCGTGTCGCTCGCCATGCGCGTCGTCTATCTCGCCGTCCTGGCGCGCTACGTCGGGCCCGACGGGGTCGGCAGCATCTCGACGGCGACGTCGCTGGTGGCCATCCTCTCGCTGGTGATCGTGTTCGGGCTGGACACCCTGCTGGTGCGCGACGTGGCCGCCGATCGCGCGCGCGCGCAGGCCTATGTGTCCCAAGTCATCGCGTTGCGGCTGGGGCTGACGCTGTTGTTCGTGCCGCTCCTGCTGGTCACCATAGCGCTCTCGTCCTACACGCGCGAGACGCGCGCCATCATCGGGATCTATGCACTGGCCTACGTCCTGGACACGTTCTACTCCATCGCGCGGTCGGTGTTCCACGCCCACCAGAGGATGGGCTACGGCGCCGCCGTCGAGGTGGGGCGCGACCTGGTCAACGTCCTGGTGAGCCTCATCGCCGTCAGCCTGGGGTGGCCGCTGATCGTCATCGTCGCGATCTCGGCGGCGGCCAGCCTGCTGAAGCTGGTGGCCGGCATGGCGCTGCTCAGTTGGCGATTCGTGCGCCCGACGCTGCGGGTGGATGTGCGGGCCAGCCTGCGCCTCCTCCGGAGCGCCATGCCGTTCGGCGCCGTGCTCGCGCTGGGCGTCATCGGCACGCAACTCAACACCGTCCTTCTGTCGTGGTGGGCGTCGAGCGAGACGGTCGGGCTGTTCTCGGCGGCCGCCACGCCGATGGGCATCCTGCTGATCGTGCCGGGCGTGGTGATGGAGTCGGTGTTCCCGGCCTTTTCGGGCTATGGCGGGCAGCGCACGGCGGGGCTGGCGCGCTCCTACCAGGTTTCGTACAAGGCCCTGCTGGCGTCTGGGTTCGCCATGGGCGTGGGGGTCATGGTGGTGGCGCCGCAGGTCGTTCTGATCGTGTACGGCGCCGAGTTCGGCGGCGCGGTGCCCGCGTTGCGGATCATGGCGGTGCAGTTGCTCACCATGGTGGGCTATGTGAACGGCGCCTTTCTGCACGCGACGAACCAGCAGACGCTCTTTGCCCGTATCCGTGTGGGATTGGCGGCGCTCAACGCCGTGCTGTGCCTGGCGCTTATCCCTCGCTGGGGGCACGTGGGGGCGGCCACCGCGACCGTCGTGCCGGGTGTCCTCGACCTGTTCCTGTATACCGCGCTGTGCCATCGCTATCTCGAACTCGAGTTCCCCTGGGGTCTGCTGCTCAAGACGGCCGCCGGCGCGACCGCCATGGCGATGGCAAGTCTGCTGGCGCTGCGGTTGGGAATTCCGCTGGCGGCCGTGATCCTGCTCGTCGCGCCGCTGACGTACGGGGCCGTGCTCGTGGCGCTGCGGGTTCTCGGTCGCGCCGACGTCGAATTCCTGCGCAGCATCGCCCCGCTGGTGGGCTGGCGTCGGCGCATTCTTGGCAGGATGGGAGCGCACGGGAGGTGACGACGGTGGCTGAGCGCCGAGCGGGGCCGTGGACGGCCGTGGGGGAGCGGGCGTGCGCATACTCGTGATCGCCAACACCATCCCGTACCCGCCGGTCTCGGGGGGCAGGGTGCGGACATATAACCTGCTCGAGCGCGTCGCCCGCCGCCACGAGGTGTGGCTGGCCTGCCACCTCCACGCGCCCGAGGAGGCGGCGGGAGTGCCCCACATGGAGTCGATCTGCGCCCGCGTGGCGACCGCACTCCTGGAGCGGCGCAGCCCCCTGGCGCACCTCCCGGGGATCGCGCGCTACGCAGCCACGGGCCGGCCACCCGAGTTAAAGTTCTTGCACGCGCCCGACCTGGCCCGCACGGTGGCCGCCTGGAGTCGTGAGGTCGGCTTTGACGTCATCCAGATCGAGGAGTCGCGCATGGCGCTCTACAACGAGGCGCTGCCCGCCGACCTGCAGGCGGCGCGCCTGCTGACCTTCTATGACGTGGCGTTCCACCAGTCCACCCGCATCGCCAGGGTCGAGGCGAACGCCGTGGCGCGGGTCCGCGCGCAGCTGCACGGCGCCATCATGCGGCGGTGGGAGCCGCGCTACGCCGAGCGGTTCGACCGCTGCCTGGTTGTCTCGGACGACGACCGGTGGCGGCTGGCGACGGCGAACCCGCGCCTGCGCATCGAGGTAGTCCCGAACGGCGTGGACGTGGCCGCCTATCGGCCCCTAGGCTGGGAGGGCAGCCGCCCCGACATCCTGTTCATCGGCAACATGAGCTACCGCCCCTGCATCGATGCCGCAGCCTACCTGGTGAAGAGAGTCCTGCCCCTCGTCCGGAGGTGCGTGCCCGATGCGGAACTCTGGATCGTGGGGGCGGGCCCGACGGCGGAGGTGCGGGCCCTGGCCGGCGACGGCGTGCACGTCACGGGGCAGGTGGACGACGTCGTCCCCTATTATGCGCGCTGCGGCGTGTGCGTGGTGCCACTGCGGGCTGGTGGCGGGACGCGGCTCAAGATCCTGGAGGCGATGGCCCTGGGGCGCCCGGTGGTGAGCACCACCCTCGGCTGCGAGGGGCTCGAGATGACGCCCAGCGAGCACCTGCTCGTGGCGGACGATCAAGAGGGTCTCGCATCGGCGACGGTGCGTCTACTCACCGACGCATCGGCGCGCGACCGCCTCGTGGCGCGGGCGCGCCGGCTGGTGGTGGCGCGTTATGATTGGGACGCCATCGCCGAACGGATGCTGGCCGTGTACGCCGATGTCGTCGCCGCGGCGCCGGCCTGGGGCGCCGCCAGCGCCCGGGGCGGGGCCCAGGCGCGTTACAGGAGGGAGGCGTGATGGTGGGCGCGTCGAACGCCACGCGACCGGAGAGATCCCCGCAGGTCGTGGACGTCGTTCGAGCCCGGCGTGGGGCGGAGGAAGCGTGGCGCGGGGCGGGCCGGGGGCCGGCGAGGCTCCCGGACAGCGTGTATTCGGTCGTGCTGCCCATCTACAACGAAGAGGAGAATATCGGCGAACTCTACCGTCGCCTGACGCCCGTCATGGAGTCGCTCGGCGAGCCGTATGAGGTGATTTTCGTCGACGACGGCAGCGCCGACGCGTCGGCGGAGCGGGTGCGGGCGCTGCACCTGAGCGACGCCCGCATCAAGCTCGTGCGGCTCGGGCGCAACTTTGGCCACCAGGCCGCCATCAGCGCCGGCATGGACGTCGCCTGTGGGCGCGCGGTGGTCGTCATGGACGCCGACTTGCAGGATCCCCCCGAGGTCTTGCCGGCATTCATCGCCAAGTGGCGCGAGGGCTATGAGGTGGTGTACGCCGTCCGAGAGAAGCGCAAGGAGACGGCCCTGAAGCGGGCGGCCTATCACACCTTTTACCGGCTGCTCAAACAGCTGGCCAGCATCGACATCCCCCTCGATTCGGGCGACTTTTGCGTGATGGATCGGCGCGTGGTCGACCTGCTGGGGGCCATGCCGGAGCGGAACCGCTTTGTGCGCGGCATCCGCGCCTGGGTGGGCTTTCGGCAGATTGGGGTCCCATGCGAGCGTGGTTGCCGTCAGGCTGGCGAACCCAAGTACACGCTGGGCAAGCTGATGCGACTGGCGACAGACGGGTTGGTCTCGTTCTCGTACGTCCCCCTGCGACTGGCATCCATCATGGGCTTTGTCATTTCGGCGGTGGCGTTCGCCCTGGCGCTGTGGACCGTCTATGAAAAGATCGTCCATCCCGACTATATCGCGGGCTTTACCACCATCGTGGTGGCGGTGAGCCTGCTGGGCGGCATCCAGCTCATCACCCTCGGCATCATCGGCGAGTACATCGGCAGGATCTTTGACGAGGTCAAGGGGCGTCCGCTGTACACGGTGCGGGAGGCGCTGGGCTTTGATGAGCACGTATGATCGCCTTGACGGGATGTTGCGGGTGCTGATGCTCGACAACGAGTATCCCCCCCTGGGCGGGGGGACGGGCATCGTCAACCGCAGGCTGCTAGAGCACTGGGCCGCGCGCGGCGACGTCGACGTGGACCTCGTCACCTCCTCCCGCCTGCGTCGCGGGGGCGAGTACGAGGAACTGACGCCCGACATCCGCATCCACAAGGTGCCGGTGGACAACCGCAACATCCACCACAGCAGCTCGCGCGAGCTGCTCACCTACGCCTGGCGCGGCTGGCGCTTGGCGCGGCGCCTCGCCCTGCGGGGGGGGCATGATGTGTGCCTGGCCTGGGCCGGCGTGCCGGCCGGCGGCGTTGCCATGTGGCTGCGGCAGGAGCTGGGCCTCCCGTACATCGTTTCCCTCCAGGGCCCCGACGTGCCCGGCTTTGAGGACCGCTATCGCTGGCACTATGTCCTGCTCACCCCGTTCATCCGAGGGGTCTGGCGGCGGGCTGAGGCGGTCACGGCGTGTAGCGAGGGGCATCGAGAGCTGGCGCTGCACACCGACCCCGATGCGCCCGTGCAGGTGATCGCCAACGGCGTGGACATCGGGTGCTTCTGCCCTCCCGAGGTGCGGCGGGAGGAGGCGGGGGCGCTGCGGCTCCTCTGTGTCGGGCGCCTCATCGAGCGCAAGGGACAGCACCATCTGCTGGCGGCGGTGCGGCGGCTCCGCGACCGGGGGCAGGACATCGAGCTGACGCTCGTGGGCACCGGCGACGGCGAGGCGGGCCTGCGGAGACTGGCGGCGGAGCTGCGGCTGGACGCCTGCGTGGGCTTTGCGGGCTGCGTCTCGCACGAGGAGATGCCCGACCTGTACCGCGCCTCGGACCTCTTTGTGCTCCCCTCCTACAACGAGGGGATGTCCATCGCGCTTCTCGAGGCGATGGCGTGCGGCCTACCGGTGGTGGTGACGGACACCGGCGGCACGCGCGAGTTGGTGCGCGGCAACGGGGTGGTCGTCCCCTGGGCCGACGCGGCGGCGTTGGCGGACGCCATCACGGCGCTGGCGGCCGACGTTGGCCTGCGCCGCTCCATGGGCGAGGCGAGCCGCGCGGTGGCGGCGCGCTACACCTGGGCGCACGCCGCCGACGAGTACCTGTCCCTTTGCCGCGCCGTGGCGCGCGCCCATCGCCGAGGGGTTTCCCCGTCGCTCGGGCGGGCGGTGGCCGACGAGCCTACCGGCCTGGAACATTCGGGGAGGCGCTGAATGGGCCGCAAGCCGTCGATCTGTATCCTGGCGAGCCAGTACTTTGCCTGGGGCAAGTACGGCGGCTTTGGCAGCATGTCGCGCAAGCTCGCCGAGGGGCTGGCGCGCCGCGGCTATGACGTCTCGGTGATCGTGCCGCGCCGCGGCGAGCAGCGGCCGGTCGAGGAGCTGAACGGCGTGACGGTGACGAGCTTTGCGCCGCTGGACCTGCGCGAGGCGACGCGTCTTCTCCGTGCATCGCGGGCGGATGTCCTTCACTCGCAGGATCCCACCCTGCTGACGCGCCTAGCCCAGGCGGAACTGCCGGGGCGGGCGCACATCGTGACGTGCCGCGACCCGCGCAACGGCCACGACTGGCTCATCGAGTTCTGGTACGCCACCGCGCGGCGTAGGCTGCTGACGCCGTTCAACTATCTCACCGAATCATCCTTTCTGGTGAAGGAGGCGGTGCGGGGCGCCGACGCGGTGTACGTGCCGGCCCACTTTTTGCGGGAGAAGGTGCGGCGCATGTTCCGCCTGCCGGCGCCGGCCGGCTTTCTGCCCAACCTCATCGACGTCCCCGAGACCCTGCCGCGCAAGGAGGGGCCGCCGACGATGACGTACATCGCGCGCTGGGACAAGCGCAAGCGCCCCTGGCTCTTTCTCGATCTCGCCCGCCGGTTCCCGCAGTACCGCTTTGTCGCCGTCGGGCGTTCGGAGGACGCCGCCTACGACGCGCAGCTGCGCCGGCTGTATGGCGGCATCGGCAACTTGGATATCCCCGGATTTGTCGACCGCTTTTCCGAGGCCGCCCGCCTGCAGGGGATCCTCGCCAGGAGCTGGATCATGGTGAACACGGCGGCGCGTGAGGGGCTGCCGCTGACCTTCCTTGAGGCAAGCGCGTACGGCTGCGCCATCCTGAGCGCCGTGGACCCGGACGGGTTCGCCAGCCGCTTTGGCCGGCATGTGGCCGACGATGACTTTGCCGGCGCGCTGCGGGAACTTATGGCATCTTCGCCCCCGGAAAAGGGCAAGCTGGCCTATGAGTACGTGCGGCGCACCTACGAGCACGAGATGGCGCTCGACGCGCACTGCCAGGTGTACGCGCAGTATGCCGGCTAGGGCGTGTCTGAGAGATCGAAGGCTGTCGTTCCGAGCAGAGCGAGGAACCTTGTCTATGCGAGCCAAGGCCCCTCGGCTACGCTCGGGGCGACACCGCTTCAGTCGACGGGCGGTTATCGAAACACGCGCTAGTTGGCGTAATGGGGTGGGCGTGTGGTAGAGCCAGAGCCACAGGAGGACGCGCCCGCGGCGGGCGGCGCCGCCCGCCACGCCGGCCTGGCGCTGGCCGGCAACCTGCTGAACCAGGCGTGTTTTCTCCTCGCGACGGTGCTCATCGCGCGCGGCCTGGGGCGCGAGCAGTACGGCGTCTATGCCTCCGCCATGGCACTCTCCATCATCCTGTCGACCCTGGCAGCCGGCGGGCTGGACGTCATCCTCGTCCGCGAGATGGCCAGGACGCCGGACAGGGCGGGAGCCTACCTCGGCGGCGTCATCCTGCTCAAGGTGGCGCTCACGGCGTTGGTCTTGCTGGGGTTGTGGGCCTTTGCCAGTGCGTTCGGCATACCGGCGGAAAAGCTGCGGGCGCTGTGGTTCGCGACGCTGGCGAACCTGGTGAGGGTTCACGAGAGGACCTTTGTGGCGGCGTTTCGCGCGCTGGGGCGCATGGCGCTCGAGGGGGTCGTGCTGGCCGTCCAGGGGGTGCTATACGCGGGCCTGGTGCTGGCCCTGGCCGGGCGCATCGCCGACGCGGGCGGCGCGTTCCTGGCGCTGCTGCTCAGCTATCTGGTCTCCCTGTCGGTGGGCGTGGGGCTGCTGGCGTGGCATGGCGTGCGGCCAGGGCTGATGGGCGCCCTCTCGGCGAGCCGATTCCTGGGCCGCGAGGCGCTGCCGGTGGGCGTGGGCGCGTTGCTGGCGTACCTCTATGAGCGGCTGCCCGTCCTCTCCCTGGAGGCGCTGCGGGGTTCGTCGGAGGTAGCGCTGTTCAGCAGCGCGTTCAGCCTGGTGCGCAACACGGGCGTCGTGCCGCTGGTGCTGGCCGGCGCGGCCCTGCCGTCCCTGTCGCGGCTCGCGCCGCAGTCGCGCCCGCGGCTGGAGGGCGCCTTTGCGTCCATGGGGCGTCTGTTGTTCGCCCTGGCCCTGCCGCTGGCGATCATGGGCTGGGCCATGGCGGAACCGGTGATGGGGGCCGTGTTCGGCAGCGAGTACGTCGAGGGGTACCGTGCCTTTCGGGTGTTGTCGCTGTCGGTGGTGGCCTACTTTCTCACCTTCCTCGCCAAAGCGGGGCTGGAGGCGACGGACCGGCAGGGACGCTGGACGGCGGCGCTGGCGCTGGGCGTCGTCGCCGGCGCGGCTCTCCAGGTGGCGTGCGTATCCTGGCTGGGCCATGTCGGCGCCGGCTTGGCACTGGTGGCGGCGGACCTCTTTGTGCTGGCGCTGGCGTGGCGCGCCCTCCGGCGACGCATCACGCTCCATGCGGCGGAATGGGCGCCCTTTGCCGCGCGCTGCCTGCTGAGCGGCGGCGCGCTGGCGGTCGCCCTGTGGGCGCTGGGAGCGGCGGGACCGGCATGGCGTGTCCTCGCCGGCGCGGCGGTGTACGGCGGCGCGCTCCTCGCCCTGCGCGCCTTTAGCTCTGAGGAGATCGGACTCGTCCGAGCGGCGCTGACGAGGCGGCCGCGGCCCGGCGGCGTGGAGGCGCTCGCAGGCCATGGACACGGACAGGAGGCGGTCTGAGATGGTTCGACCTGTGCCAACGGCCGAAGGGGCGACAACGGCCCAACCGGCAGGCGCGGCGGCGGCGTCTTGGGCGCGCGCCCACGCCCATGGCCTTGCCCTGGCCGCCGTGGTGCTGAGCGGACTGCTGCTAAGGCTCTACCAGATCGGTGCCGAGAGCTATTGGTTCGACGAGATCTATACGCTGTACGACGCGGCGCGCGGGGTGAACGCGGGCATCCGCCGCGCGGGCGCGTCCCTCAGCAGTACCGGCTATCTCATCCTTGCCGGCATGTGGATGCGCGCCTTTGGCACCTCGGAGGCGGCCACGCGTACCCTCTCGGCCTTCTGCGGCGTGGGATGCATCGTTCTCGTTTACGAGGTGGGGCGCGAGTGGCTCGACCGGCGTGCCGGGCTGATCGCCGCGGCCCTGCTCGCCTTCTCCGAGTTCCAGATCTATTACGCGCAGGATTTCCGCTTTTACGCGCCCCTCCTCCTGTTGACCCTCCTATCGTTTCTGTTCTTTGTCCGGCTCATCGAGCGCGGCGGCGCCTGGAACCACCTGCTCTATGCGCTCTCGACGCTGCTGGCGCTCTATACGCACACGCATACCCTGTTCAGCGTGCTGGCGCAGGGCCTCTACCTGCTCGTGCGCTGGCGCGCCCTTGGGGGGGCGACGCGCCGGCGCCTCGTCATGGCCCTAGCGGTGGTGGCGGCAGGAGCCATGCCCATGGTGGTGGCAGCGGCGCAGTCGGCGTTCTCGGCGGGAAGCGCCGGCGCCCTGGGGTGGATCGAGGAGCCCACGCTCACGCTGGTGGCGCGCACCCTCTACTGGTACCTCCTGCCGCTGCGCCACGAGCGCAGCTGGACCGTCATGGCGCTCACCGCGGCGGCCGCGGGCGGCGTCCTGGCCGTCGGCGTGGGGTTTCATATCCGGCGCGTCGGGATGCGCCCATGGCTGGGGCGCCTGAAGGAACTGGGCGACGCGCCGGCGGCGCTAGGGCGCCGGTGGCACGAGGTGTCGCTCCTTGTGCTGTGGGGGCTCTGTCCCATCGTGGCGCCCTTTGTGCTCTCCAAGGTCATCGGGCCGATGTATACCGAGCGCTACACCATCGCGGCCTCGCCGGCGTGGTATCTCCTCATGGCGCTGGCCCTGCGGCGCGTGCGGCGGATCGTGCCCCTCGGTGTCGCCCTGGCGGCGCTGGCCGTCCTGATCCTGCCCGGCCTGGCGCACTATTACGCGGTGGACGTCAAAGAGCAGTGGCGCGAGGTCGCCGCGCACCTCGAGGCGGAGGGGCGTCCGGGAGACGTGGTGATCCTGCTGCCCGACGACGAGGGCTGGCTGGGGCGCGTGCTGGGCTGGTACTACCAGGGCGCGCTGCCGCGTTGCTCCCTCACCGCCGACCTCGAGGGGGCGGAGCTGGTGGACGCTTTCCGGTCGTGTGCGGCCGGGCGCCGGCGCAGTTGGCTCATCATGCGGGGGCCGGCGTGGCAGCTGGCCGGCTTTCGCGAGGCCCTCCTCGATGCGGAGCGGAGTGGGCTACACCTAGAGCCGCAGGGGCCCTTTGTGCGTGTCTCGGTGTACCTGAGCGAGGGGCCTGCCGGCGAGGGCGGCAGGCCGTGACCATAGCGACCCTCCAAAGGAAGGCGTGTGATGCCTAGGCCCGGCATCCTCTACATCACCTACGGCTTTCCCTATCCGCTGCACGGCGGCATGCGGGTGCGCAACTATCACCTCATCAAGGCGATCTCGCGTCGCTACGACGTGTCGCTCCTGTCGCTGGCCGAGGGGCCCGAAGAACTCGAGCACCTGGACGCGCTGCGGCCTTACTGCGTCTCGGTGGATGCCGTGGTGGCCGAGGAGCACTCGACGTTGCAGCACGCGGCCGGCGTGTCGCGCTGCCTCCTCCGGGGAGAGCCGCTGCACACACACCTGCTGGGTTACCCCGAGATGTGGAGGAAGGTGGCCGAACTGGCGGAGCGGTGGGACGTGCGCCTCGCCCAAATCGAGCACTCGTACATGGCGCCCTATCGGCAGGCGCTGCCCCCCGGGCACCCCTGCCGCACCATCCTCGAGTTTCCCGACCTCGGGTTCGTGCAGTACGGCCGCATGCTGCGCCTGCGGGTCGGGCTGACGCGCCGGGCGCGCTATCTCTGGGAGTGGCGGTCGGCGAGGGTCTGGGAGCCGCGGTACGCGCGGGGATTCGACCGCTGCGTGGTGGTGTCACAGAGCGACGCCCAGGCGCTGCGGGGCGTGGCGCCGGACGTGCCCATCACGGTGGTGGACAACGGCGTCGACACCGAGGCCCTGCGGCCGCTGCCCGAGGCGGTGGGCGGCAGCGACCTGCTCTTTGTCGGCACGATGAGCTATGCGCCCAACGTGGACGCCGTGCGGTTCTTTGTGCGGCATGTGTTGCCCGAGGTGCGAAGGCGGGCGCCCGAGGCGCGACTCGTCGTAGTGGGCAAGTCGCCCCTACCGTGCATCCGCGCCCTGGGAGACCGGAGCGACGTCGTCGTGACGGGAAGTGTGCCGGACGTGGAGCCGTACTATGCGCGCTGCGCCCTGAGCGTGGTACCGCTGCGAGGGGGCGGCGGCACGCGCCTCAAGATCCTCGAGTCGATGGCGCTGGGCCGTGCCGTCGTATCGACGTCTTTGGGCTGTGAGGGCCTGGAGGTGGTGGATGGCGAGCACCTGCTGGTCGCGGATGCGCCCGATGCCCTGGCCGAGCGGATCGTCGCGCTGCTTCAAGACCATGACCGGCGACGCGGGCTGACGGAGCGGGCGCGCGACCTGGTGGAGCGTCGCTATGCCTGGCCGATCCTTGGCGAGCGCCTGATGGCCACGTATGACGCCCTGCTCGCTCAGGTTCCCGGCGCGAGGGATGAAGCATGAGGATCACGTCTGTCTCCTGGGCGCGACAGCAGAGCCGCAGCGCGGCCCTCGCGGCGCGACTGGGGGCGAGCATGCACTTTGTCCACCGCGGGAGGGGCGGGAACCCCTGGAGCGCCCCGCGGCGCTACATCGCGCAGGCGCGCGAGACGTGGGCCGTGTGGCGTCGGGAGCGGCCTGAGGTGATCGTGGTGCAGAACCCACCCCTGCCATTGGTGCTGCTGGCGTACGCCTACTGCCGCCGGCACGGCGCGCGCTATGTCATCGACTCGCACACGGGGGCCTTTCTCTCGGCGCCGTGGCGGCAGTTCACCTGGCTGCACCGCCTCCTGGCGCGGCGGGCGCTGATCTCGCTGGTGCACAATTGGGCGCAGGGCGAACTCATCGGCGCCTGGACCTGTCCCGCCATGGTGCTCATCAACAGCCCCCTGATGTTGCCGGCCGGTGAGGCGGCGGCGCTGGACGGCGCCTTTCGCGTGTTCGTGGTGTGCAGCTATGCGCAGGACGAGCCCATCGAGGCGATCGTCGAGGCGGCGCGGGCGCTCCCAGAGGTGCGCTTTTATCTCAGCGGCGACAGCAGCCGCATGGCGCCGCGCCTCCGGGCGGCGCTCCCCGCCAACTGCCGCTGCACCGGCTATGTGCCGTACGACGAGTACCTCAGCCTGGCGCGCGCCGCCGATGTGGTGATGGCGCTGACCACGCGCGACGGCACGTTGTTGGAGGGAGCGTTCGAGGCGGTGGCACTGCGGCGGCCGCTGATCCTCTCCGACTGGCCCGTCTTGCGCCACTATTTCGACGCCGGAGTCGTGCACGCCGCCAACACCGCCGCAGACCTGGCGGCGGCCGTGTGCCGGGCGCGCGACGAGCTGCCCTCGTTGCAGCGGGGGATCGAGGACCTGGCCGAGCGACTCGACGCCCGCTGGCAGGAGCAGTTCGCCGTGCTGCAGGATGTGCTGGCGGGAGAGGCCGCGGCGTCCACGGTGGCCGCAAGAACGCGGGCGGCCGATACCGCGGGCAGCGGCAGTGACGGCGTGAGAGCGGCGCACAAAAGCGGGCGTTCTGATGAAACGGCTGTCTGAGCGATGGGCGAACGATCGATAGTGAGGGAGAGTGTGGGCGATTCGAGCAGGCCTCGTGCCATGATCGTCGTCGAGAACTGCTACGGTCCTCGCGATACGCGCGTCTGGTCAGAGGCGATGACGCTCACGGCGCATGGCTGGGATGTGACCGTGGTATGTCCCGCGCCGGACGACGCCGGGAACGGGCCTCACCGGTCGCTCGGGGCGCCGCCGCCGCAGGTGATCGACGGCATCACGGTCCACGCGTTCCCGCTGGTTTTCAGCGAGCGCGGCGTGCGCGGCTACCTGCGCGAGTACGCCCTCGCCTTCTGGCACATCGCCGGGCGCATGCGCACCGCCTGGCGGACCGGGCCGTTCGCGACGGTGCAGTTTTGTAATCCGCCCGACCTCTTTTTTCCCCTCGCGTGGCTCTACCGGCTGCGCGGCGCGGCCATCGTCTTTGACCATCACGACCTCTTTCCCGAGGTCGTCAGATGGCGGTTCGAGGGATGGTTCGGGGGCCTACTCCACGCCATGGCGCGCGCTGCCGAGTACCTCACCTTCCGGGGCGCGGAAGTGGTCCTGGCCACGAACCGATCGAGCGAGCAGGTCGCACTGAGGCGCGGCGGCGTGCGCCCCGAGCGTGTCTTTGTCGTCCGCAACGGCCCCCGCATCGACCAGTTCACGCCGGTGGAGCCGGTGCCGGCGCTCCGCCGGGGTAAGCCGCACATGGCCTGCTACGTGGGGGTGATGGGCCAGCAGGACAGCGTGCTGGAGCTGGCCGAGGTGATCCGGCAGGTGGTGCACGAGCATGGGCGCGCCGACGTGCTGTTCGCGCTCCTCGGCGATGGCGCGGTGCGCCGCGAGACGCAGGAACGCCTCCGCGCGTGGGGACTGGAGGACCACGTCGTGATGCCCGGCATGGTGCGAGACCGCCTGCTCCTGCGACAGTACATGTGCACCGCCGACGTCTGCCTGGCGCCGGAGCAATCGAGCCCCCTGAACGAGCGCTCGACGTTCATCAAGGTCGGCGAATATATGGCGATGGCCAGGCCGGTCCTGGCCTATAACCTCGCCGAGACGCGCTACACCGCGGGGGAGGCGGCCGCCTACGTCGAGCCGGGCAACATCGCGGCCTATGCCGATGCGCTGATCGCGCTGCTGGACGATCCCTCGCGCCGCGAGCGCATGGGGCGCATCGGCAGGGAGCGCGTGGTGCGGGAGCTTGCCTGGGAGCACCAGGAGCCGTGGCTCTTGAGGGCGTATGACACCGCGCTGCAGCGGTCGAGGGTGTACCGGCGTGCCATGGCGGGCTGAGGCGGCGCGCCGGTGCTCGCGAGGGTGCGACGACATCGGGAGGTGTGTGGTGTCGCGTCTGTTGTTCCTGGATCCGGGCGACGCGCGCTGGCGAGCGCTCCTCGCGCTGCCGGAGGCGTGCACCTTTCATCACCCGGCCTGGATCGAGGCGCTCCACGCCACCTATGGCTACCGCGCCTTTGTGGCGGCGGTGCCCGACGGCGCCGGCGGCGTGAGCGCCGGCCTGCCGATCATGGAGGTGAACAGCCTGCTCACCGGCAGGCGCTGGGTGGCGCTGCCGTTCTCGGACCACTGCTGCCCGCTGGCGGCTGATGCCGCCGCCCGTGACGCGCTGGTCGACGAGCTGGCGGAGCGGCGTGCGGCCGGCGCTGCCCCGCGCATCGAGGTGCGCTGGCCGCTCTCGTCGGCGGGGGTTCATCAGTCGCCGATCCACCAGGCGTCGACGTGCGTGTTTCACGCCATCACCACGGAGGGGGACGAGGAGGCCGTGTGGCGACGGGTGGACAGGATGCACAAGGGCAACCTGCGCCAGGCGGAGAGGCAGGGCGTTCGCGTCCTGCAGCGGACCGATCTGGCGGCCCTGCGCGCCTTCTACCGGCTGCAGGTCATCACGCGACGCCGGCAGGGGGTGCCGGTGCAGCCGTGGCGCTTCTTCGAGCGGTTGGGGCGGCTGCTCGCTGAGGGGCAGGGGTTCATCCTCCTGGCAGTCAAGGACGACGCCTGCGCCGCTGGGGGGCTGTTCCTCCATGGGGGGCGGACGCTCATGTTCAAGTACGCGGCCTCTGACCCCGCCCATCTCGGGCTGCGCCCCAATCATCTCATCTATGCCCACGCCATCGGCTGGGCTTGTCGCTACGGCTATGGACGGTTCGACCTGGGCAAGACCGATGTGCACAACGAGGGGCTGCGCGCCTTCAAGCGGCGTTGGGGCGCCGAGGAGAGCCCCCTGGTGTACTCGCTCGTGGGCGGCGAGCCCGGCCGCGAGGCCGGAGCCTCCCTGGCCGGTGTGGCGGGGGCCCTGATTCGTCGGGCGCCAGCATGGCTCTGTCGGGCGAGTGGTGAGCTTTTCTACAGGCACTTGGGATGATCTCGCACCTCTGGGACGGTAACGCTCCTGCCGACTTTTGGCAGCTCGAAGAGGCCGTGCCTCCGCATGTGTGGAACGCAGCTGTGGCCGAGGCGGCGCCGTTGCTGGACTTGCCGGGCGACGTCAGAAACACGAGCGATATCCTCTGGATGATCCTTGGCGAGGGGCGGTATGGCATCAGGCACCTGGGACCCTCCCCGGCCAATCGAATGTACTATCGCATCAAGCCCTGCGTGCCGGACGGCCTCGGGTTGCCCCTGCGCCGGCTGCTGGGCAGCCTGCAGCCGCGTCGCTATCGCCTCGGCTGGCCACACGACGATCGCTACGCGCGCTTTCTCTGGGCGGTGGCGCGGGGGCTGCTGGTACGGGGCGGCCTGACACATGCCCGCTACCGCCACTTTTGGCCGGCGGGCGCCACCTTTTCCCTGGTCCTCACCCACGACGTAGAGACGGCCCGAGGCCAGGAATACGTGCGCGCTGTGGCGGACCTGGACGAGGCCTATGGCTTTCGCTCGTGCTTCAACCTCGTCCCGGAGCGCTATCGCCTCGATGCCGCATTGATCGCCGAACTCGGGCGACGCGGGTTTGAGGTGGGCGTGCACGGCCTGAAACACGATGGCAGGCTCTTTGACTCCCACGAGGAGTTCCTCCGGCGCGCCGAGCGCATCAACCACTACCTCGAGGAGCTGGACGCCGTCGGGTTCAGGGCGCCCTATGTCATGCGCAACCCCACATGGATGCAGGCGCTGAACGTTGCGTATGACGCCTCCTTCTTTGACACCGATCCCTACCAGCCGATCCCCGGCGGCACGCTGAGCCTGTGGCCGTTCCTTATGGGGCGATTCGTCGAGCTGCCCTACACCCTCACGCAAGACTGCGTCCTGATCTATCTCCGACGCGAGAGGACGGCCACCCTCTGGCTGCGCAAGATGGATGTCATCGCTCGCTACCGGGGGATGGCGCTCCTCAACGCGCACCCCGACTATTTGCGGTCGCCAGAGTGCCGGCGCGTGTATGAAGAGTTCTTGAGGGCGATGGCGAGGCGGCGCGATTACTGGCACGCCCTCCCTCGCGAGGTGGCGCACTGGTGGCGCCAACGCGCGGCCGGCAACGAGATCGCGGGCGCCATGTGGGGCGACCTCGACGTCGACGAGACGGGCTGTCTCCACGTGGATGGCGTCCCCTACTGGACGCAGGGTGAGGAGGTCGTCTCGCGCGTGAGGTCGCGTGCCGAGGCGGAGCGCCAGGCATGTCTGCCGGAGTGAGGGAACGCTGAGGGGCAGCCTTCCCCACATCCTCGCCCGCTGATGTGCTGGCGCGGATGCCTCTGGCTCAGCCATATGGGCGGCTACTTGCTCCGAGGGGCTGCTACCGACACACCGGACGGGTACTCGAAGGCGCCGATATCGGGGGCGGCGCCCTGGGGGCGGGCGACAC
>JAXGNH010000022.1:0-70968 GCA_040768165.1 Anaerolineae bacterium | reverse complement strand
AGTACAGGGAGAGGGAGCAGGTTTGGCGACCCGCGGGTGACCCTCGCGGTGGGCGGCTAGCGCGATATGAGCGGGAGATGGAGCGTAAAGCCCGGCTGCGGTGGTGGCGGGGGCTGGTACCAGCGGGCATAGCGCAAGTCGTGGGAGATCGCCTCTGCTGGGTGGAGGGAGAGGTCTCCGATGCCCTCGTCCAGTGGCTCCAGCACGGGGGCGTCCTCGGGGCTCAGGGTGACGGTCATGGTATAATCGCCCGGCTCGAGCCCCTCGAAGCAGTAGTAGCCGCCGATGGGCTGGGCGGTCAGCGGTTCAGACCAGTCGGCATGCTGGAGGTGCACCTGGTAGCCTTCGACCGTATCCTCCTCGGGCTCGTGTTCGCCGTTCTCGTTGGTATCGATGTAGGCGAGGCCATAAATGGCGGCGACCTGCCGGGGGATGGAGCAGGCGGGGTTGAGGAATTCCGCGCCAAGAGGGCGCGCGCACGCCACGGGCAGGTAGGTGGGAGGATTCGGGGCGCGCTCCGGCGATCGCTCGGCGTGCGCTGGCCCCGACAGTGACAGGAGCGCGGCGACCGAGGCAATGAGAACCCCGACCGTCGTCAGCCGTACCCTCGCGCCCCCCAACCCCATGAAGCCCTCCGGCGAACGTGCGTGTAGAAGCGATGTGCCGTGGTCAAGAATAGCACAGGAACGTAAGCAACACGTTGCGCGGGGGTAACGAGCAGGTTTCTATCCTGTCGCCCTCCTAACGTTGCGCGGTGACCTCGTCGACGCTTCCGTCCAGGGCAAAACCGGTCAGGAGGCGATTCACCTCGGTGCTGCGCTCCACCTGCAGCGCGTGACCGGCCTCTGGCACTACCACGAGCGTCGCGTCCGGCAGCGCCTCGGACAGTCTCTCGACGTCGCGGGGCGACGTCACGCGATCCTCTTCCGCGGCCACCACCAGCGCCGGCGCCTGCACGCGGGTCAGCCCCGCCGGCAGGTCGCTGTCCTGTGGGGAGCGCGCCATGGCGAGCAGCGCGTTCATCGTGCCGACGATGCGCCCGGGCGCCCGCAGCTCGTCCAGGAGGGACGCCGTGGCGAGCGATGGATCGTGGAAGCAGCGCCGCTGGAGCGCTCCCCACAGGGGGCCGCCGGACCCGCCCGCCCACGCCGCCACCCGGCCAATGTAGGGGAGCCGCGCCGCGCGGCGCCATGGCGCGACCCGGGCCTCGTCCTCCACCGGCGCCAGCAGGGCCAGTCGCCGGACGAACTGGGGCTGATCGACGGCCACCTGTAGCGCCACCATCGATCCCCAGCCGTGACCCACGATGGTGGCGTCGCGCACGCCTTGCTGGTTCAGCAGCCGGGCCACCACATCAGCGTGGGCGCGCACCGAGTAGGTGGGCGTGGTGTCCCTCGCCGAGTGCCCGAACCCCTTCAGGTCGACGGCCAGCACCCGCGTGCCCGCCTTGAGGAGCGCGGGGATGGTGGGCCCCCAGGTCGCCGATCCAGCCACGTCATAGTCGTGCAGGAGCACCACCCAGGGCGCGCCCTCGGAGCCCGCCAACTGGTAGTGGATCGGCTGGCCGTCGATCCAGGCCCAACTCCCCGCCGCCCCGGCCTCCAGGTCGGCGTATTCCCAGGAGTTGCTCACGGCCAGCCCATAGAAGCCGAACAGGATCAGCCCGCAGAGGCCGACCAACAGCAGCGCCAGCGCCAGGTTGCCCAGAAATCGCACCACCGACATGCCATCCACTCCCATTCACGTCGAGCCGGGCGCATTGTAGTGTCCGCGCCCCTACGTGTCAACGCGTGGGGGAGGACGGCTTCTCTGCGTTCTTGCACCGAACCCCGGATCGTACTATGGTACGGCCAGCGCCGCACCACACACCGTAGGAGCCTACCATGCGACACATCCCCTTGGAGCGCGACATCCGCCAGGCCCTCGACGCCGTGCGGATGGTCGACACGCACGAGCACCTGGACGCCGAAGAGGATTTCTGTTCCGCCCCCGCCGATCTGGGCCGGCTGTTCGTTCACTATGCCAACTCGGACCTCGTCTCGGCCGGCTGCCCTCCCGAGGACATCCAGCGCCTGCAGTGCGACGCGAGCCTGGGGCCCCGGGAAAAGTGGCGCCTCATCGCCCCATACTGGGATTACATCCGCGATACGGGATACGGGCGCTGCCTGGAGATCGCACTCCGCGACCTCTATGGCATCGACGGCCTGTGCGAGCAGAACGCCGAGCGTATCTCCGAGTGCATGGCCGCCGCCCGCCAGCCGGGGTACTATCGCGAGGTGTTCGACCGCGCAGGCATCGCCGTGGCGCTCTGGAACCGCCTTGAGCGCTACGGCCCCATCCCCCGCATGTGGACGCCCGAGTATGACCGCGGCCTCTTTGTTCAGGATATTCTCTCACCCTTCCTGGAGTTCAGGGAGCCCGGCTGGAGCACGGGGTGGGGTAGACCCATCCTCTGCCTCGACGACTATCTCGGCGTGATCGAGGAGCGCTTTGCGGCGCACGCGCGGCAGGCCAGCGCCATCAAGTTTGGCGTGGCCTACTCGCGGCCGCTGCGCTTCGAGGACCGCGCCCGCAGCGAGATCGAGCCCCTCTTCAACCGGCTGTTGAACGCGGGGTGGGAGCGCAACGGCGCCATGCCGACCATGACGGAGCTGCGCGCCATCCAGGACTATCTCGTCCACTTTTCGCTGCAGCAGTGCGCGCGCTATGACCTGGTGGCCAAGTTCCACACCGGATTGCAGGAGGGGAACGGCAACACCATCACGAACTCGCGGGCGTCGCTGCTGGCCAACCTCTTTGCCCGCTACCCGACGGTGCGGTTCGACATCTACCACATCAGCTACCCGTACCACGACGAGCTGGCGGCGCTGGCCAAGAACTTTTCCAACGTGGCGATCGATTTCTGCTGGATGTGGATCATCAGCCCGGCGGCGGGGCGGCGGGCGTTGAGCGACTATCTCGACGCCGTGCCGGCGAACAAGATCCACGGCTTTGGCGGGGATTTCATCTTTATCGAGGGGACCTATGGCCACGCCGTAATGGCCAGGGAGAACATCGCCCGCGTCCTCGCCGACAAGGTGGCCGACGGCGACATGACGTGCGATCGTGCCATCCAGGTGGGCACGTGGCTGCTGCGCGACAACCCCATCAACTGGTTCGGGCTGCGCGAGAAGGTGCCGATGGAGGTGTTGGGAGCGTAGGAGGCGTGCGCTCCGAGTGACAGGTTGCAGGTGACAGGTTACAGGCGGGGGGAGTTGTGGGTTGTGTGTTGCGGGTTTGGCGCGCGCAACTGCTCCCTCTCCCTGTACTCGGGGAGAACCCCAGTACCCTGGGGCGAGGGTTGGGGGTGAGGGGGGAGGGTCGACCGCTCAGTGCCCGGCGCCCTCTCGCCCCGCCTCATAGATCGGGCCGTATACCTCGCGGTCAAAGGGCACGCACCCCGTGCGCCCGTGGTCGCGCATGATCTGGGTGCAGCGGCTGCAGGCGATGCACGTCTTGCGCGGGTTCATCTGCCCGGTGGCGAGCAGGTCGCGCGCGAAATCCGGGTAGGCGAACGCCTCGCGCCCCACCCCGACGAGGTCGGCCCAGCCACGCGCGATCACCGCCGCGGCGACGCTCCCCAGGTGGTGGCGCAGCCACGAGTACCCCGTGCCCACCACCACCATCCCCGGATGGCGCTCCTTCACGGCCCGCGCCAGGTGCACCAGCCGCGTCACCCCCACGAGGGGATGCTCCTCCGGCGTATAGCCCCCCGTCACGTTGGCGTCAAAGGGGCGGTTGATGTGCGGCGTATAGTAGGGATTGCCGGCCGTCACGTTGAGCAGCGTCACCCCCGCCTCCTGCAGCAGCCCGATGAGTCGCAGCGGCTCGCTCATATCCGGCGTCGCGGGGTCTTGGTGATCCACGCCCCAGCCCCAGGGGTGAGGGTGACCGTCGTAGACGTTCAGCCTCACCGCCACCTGGATCCCCGGCACCTCGGCGCGCACTCGCCGCACCACGTCCAGCAAGAAGCGGGTGCGATTCTCGAACGCGCCGCCGTAGCGGCCGGGGCGCGTGTGGGCCGCTAGCAGTTCCGAGATCAAGTAGCGGTGGCAGCTCTTGATGTCCACGGCGTCGAACCCGCATTCCCGCGCCAGGTGCGCCGCCGCCACATAGCACCCCTGCAGGCGGTTCAACTCTTCGTCGGCGATGAGGGGATAGTTGGGCGGCAGGTTGAACACCTTGTCCAGCAGGCCGTCGTGGTGGGCGATGATGGGCGCCGGCGCCTCGCCTGGGCGACTGTAGCGCCCCGAATGGGTGAGTTGCAGCACCGTGAACGGATCATAGTCTGGGCCATTGACCTCCCGCCCCGCCGCCAGCGCCTCCTCGCGCATGCGGGCGAACGCCGGGGCAGCCTTGGACGTGAGGTACAGCTGCCGCGGGTTGGCGCGCCCCTCGTTGACCACCGCCGTCGCCTCGAACCACAGCAGCCCCGCCCCGCCGCGCGCGAATCGCAGGTAGCGGCGCACCGTGAGGTCATCGGGCCGGCCGTCGGCCGTGCCGTCGCACCCCTCCATGGGATGGATGGCCAGCGCGTTGGGCGTCGCCTTGCCGCCGATGGGCACGCGCCGCGCCAGGGGGCTCAGATCGTCGGTGACGGGCAAGTCGAGCCCCAGCTCGTCGATGCGGTTGGCGAGGGCGTCCAGCGTCCGGAAGCGAAAACGCTCGTGGGGCATGGTGATCTCCTGATGGTCGGCTGCGCAGCGCCGCAACCTTAGCATGGCGGCATCGGGCTGTCAAAGTGGGGGAGGGAACGCGGATGTACGCGGATCGAACGGATCTGCGCGGATCAAATGGGATATCACCGCAGAGAGACCGTAGAGATCGCAGAGGTGAGGAGTATGTACTTGCCATCTGCAGTATCTATGGTTTCTGCGGTGGGTACCCGGTTGATCCACCGAAATCCGTTCGATCCGCGTGCATCCGCGCTCGCTATCGCCCCCGTTGACAACGAGCCCCGGGCGTGCCATCCTTGCGGCATCGATGCATAGGAGCACGCCATGGATCCCTGGCTCGATCACGACGCCCTCGGCCGCCTCACGGCGATGGTGGTGCCGGCGTACTTTGCCGCCGCGCCCTCCGACGACCTGGTGCGGCATCTCCTCTGGATGACGCTCGGCGACTGCCGCCACTACCTGCCCCTGGACCACGTCTGGGTGGTGGTGGACGGCGACCATCGCACCCATCGGCTGGCGGACGAGATCCGGCGACGCCTGGGGGAGGGGGGCGACACCTTTCGCCTCATGCTGCTGCGCGAGAACCAGGGCAAGCTGGCCGCCATGCGCCATGGGTTGCGTGCCCTCCTGTCGGCGCTGCCCGACGTGCGCTTTGCCGTGGTGCGCGACGGCGACGGCGACCACGCCCTCTCCGACCTGCCGCACCTCGTGCGGGCCGCCGCGCGGCTCGCCGAGGCGTACGGGCACACGAACCTCATCGTGGCGGGGGCGCGCGGCAGCCGCCACCGGCCCATGGGCTGGGCCCGCGGCGAGTTGGAGACGCTCCTCGATCGCGTGACCCTCGACGCCCTGGCCTATCGCCTTGCCCGGGAGGGGCGGGCACTGAACCTCGCCCACTGTTCCGGCGAGGGGGTGCCCGACCTGAGCACCGGCTACAAGGTGTACGGCCGCGATGTGGCGCGACGCCTCTTTGTCGAGTCGGAACCGAACCTGGCGGGCCTGTCGAGCGAGGACTATTGGCACTATGGCCCCGAGACGGTGACTATCGTAGAGGCGATCCTGGAGGGCGCCGAGTTCGCCGAGGTGCGCCGCCTGACCTGGGACGGCCAGCCCACCTCCTCGTTCAACGAGTTTCGCCACGTGCGCCTCTACGGCGAGCTGCTGGCATGGGTGTTCGCTCGCCTCGAGATCCCGGCCGAGGCAGCGGCGCGCCTGTTCGACAACGCCGCGCGCCCGCTCCTCCTGGGCACCATGGCCGCCGGGGCCGAAACCCTGGCCGAGCTGCGCGCCGGGGTGTTGGGCCGGGACGCCGACGCCGCGCCTCAGCCTCCCCCTGCGCTTCCCTTCATCTGATGGCGGGGGCGCCGCGCATCCGCCTGCCCCGCCGCCTTGTCGTTGACGGGCATGTGGGGGGCGATATATGATGGCACCCGCATAGCCGCGCTCCAACGACTGCGTGGCTCCCGTGGTGGATATAGCATGGCGCACAAGGAGGTTCCCCCCCTCGATCCCGTCCACGTTGTCGCAATCCTGCGAGCAACCAGCCGCGAAAGGAGCACGACACCATGTACCGCCCCTCCGGCGACGACTCGACCTCGCGACGCCAGGCCATACCCAAGGTATGCCTGGCGGTCTTGTTGCTCGGCATCGGCCTCGTGCTATGCATTGGGACGTCCCACGCCGCCGCCGACACCGGCGCCATCTGGGGCAGGGTGACCTACGTCGGTGGCGTGCCCGGCGAGCATCCCATCTTGGTGTGCTGGTTTCCTGGGCCTCCCGGCGCGAACTGTGTCACACCCAATGACGGGGCGTATGTGCTAGACGGCTTGGTTGATGGCGACTATACAATCGAGGCGCTGGTCAACGTCTACCGTGATGATGCCAGCAGCTGGGACGACGCCGTCGAAGCCTGGTACGATCCCGACGCTGACGGCCAACCTGACGCCGTGACCGTACGTGGCGGCCCCGTCTCTGGGATCGACATCAGCGTCGGCGGCCCCTGGATCCCCCTCAACGGGCCGCAGATAGACGGGGGCCGGGTGGACGCCTTGGGGGTGGACGCGGACGATCCGGACGTGCTCTATGCCTTCGCCAGGGAGCCCTGGAACAGCGCCGGCACCGGCCGCGTGTTCAAGAGCACCGACGGCGGCGCATCGTGGGCGGCGGTGTATGCGCCGCCGGCGCCGGTGTACGACCTGGCGGCGCGCGGCGACAAGGTCTGTCTGAGCGGCGCCCGCGGCGACGAGACCGTGTTGATGTGCAGCGATGACGCCGGGGGAACCTGGAGGGAGCTCGGCGCCATCGAGCCGGGCACCCTCGTGCAGGCTCTCGACATCACCATTAGCGCCGAGGTCTCCAGCACGCTTCTGCTGGCGGGGCGCGTGGTCACCATTACCGACGGCTCGGATATCGACGACATCGACCTGACGTACGGGCTCCCCGCGGTGCTGCGCAGCATGAATGGGGGCGCGACGTGGCAGCGCGTGATGGAGCGCCCCAACAACGAGGGGGAGCGCACCGCCTTTTACGCCATCGCAAAAGATCCCTCCACGCCGGATCGCTTTTTCGTGGGTGGAGACGATGCGTGGATCGAGTTCCCCGGCGGATCTGGCTATGCGGCGGGCTCAATCTACCGCGTCGAAGGCGGAGACTGGGCCGGCGCCACACAGGTCTATACCGCCGAGGTACCCGGTCCAGTCCTCGCGCTGGCCATCGATCCGAATGACGGCAACGTCATCCTGGCCTCCACGCTGTTCAGCGTGCTGCGCAGCGCAGACGGCGGCGATACCTGGGGGGAGGTACACGATCAGGGGGGCGAGCATCTGGCGTTCTCGCCCGGGGGCGGCGCCTACCTCGCCACGACGAATGGCACGGTGTACGCCAGCACCGACGGTGGCGAGACCTGGAGCGACGGCGTCCTCGTCGACGATTACTGCTACGAGTTCGCAGTCGGCGCCCATCTCTACGCCGGCGGCTGCACTGATGGCGTCCTCCGCAGCACCGACGGCGGCGCCACCTGGGCGCCCAGCAGCGACGGCATCGCCTCCCTCGTCACCGCGCGCTCGCTGGCCTGGGATCGCTTCGATCTGCAGCGCCTGTACGCGGCGGCGGGCAACCTGGGTGGTTGGCGCAGCGCCGACGGCGGGGCGACGTGGACGCTCGATCTCGACGGATACGTTGGCGCTTATGCCAGTCACCCGTGGAGAAAGGGCATCGTCTATCGCGGCATCCAGAGCGCGGCGCAGGGGTCCCTGGAGCGCAGCGTCGACGGCGGAGAGCACTGGGAGGTCGTCTACACGGCGACGATGGACTATGAGGGCGACCCGCCGTCCGAGGGGATCATCTTTGCCATCGCCCCCGCGCCCTCTTGGCCCGCCACCGTCTATGCGGGAGGCTATGACAAGCCGGACTCCGGAGACCTTTTGACCCGGCACGCCGTCATCGCGCGCAGCACGGCCGACGGTGTGGCCGGCTCGTGGATCGAGACGCACCACATGGCCGCGGGCTCGTGGGTCGAGGCGCTGGCGGTGCATCCCACGAACCGCGATGTCGCCTACGCGGGTGGCGCGCATGAGGTCAATCAGGGCTTTGTAAAGCGCACCGTGGACGGCGGCGCGAGCTGGGTCCAGGTGTTCACCGACACCCGTCCGATCAGGTCCATCGCCATCGACCGCCTCGACCCGCTCACGGTCTATGTGGGCACGACGGCGGAGCGCATCTTCCGGAGCGTCGACGGCGGGGACACCTGGGCGCCGGTGCGTCTGCCCGTGTCTGAGGGCGGCGGCCCCAGCGGCGCCCTGGTGGTGGCGGATCCGCGCGCCCCTGGGCGCGTCTATCTGGCCGGCCCCGACACGGTGCTGGAATCGGCCGACCGTGGCGACGCCTGGATCGAGCAGCACAACGTGTTTGCCCCGGCCCCGCAAAGGACCCCGGGAGCGCTGATGGTGGTTCACCACGGCGACCTGCAGACGTTCTACCTGAGTAGCGACGGACTGTGGTCCTTTACGCGGCGGACGCCCTGGCCGGAATCGCGTCTCTTCCTGCCGACGTTCCTTGGACCCTCGCCCTGACGCTGGGAGCGATCCGCGCCCCGTCCGGCCGATAGCGCCGTCGGAAGAGCCCCCGTGAGCAGTCCCCAGCAAGGGATGTCGCTGCGGGGGCTCTCTGGGCGGTGGTGGGCGAGTGGAACACGGCCCACGACGGTCGCGTGATACTTGTGTACATGCGTGAGTCCTGCTAGACTGGTTATAGGTCGGGTTCGCTCGTGGGTAGGATAGGAGTAGGGCGATGACCGATATCCGCGACTGGTCGGTCAAGCTGGCGCACGAGGTGGCGCCCGAGGAGGCCGACCTGGCGCCCCTCTGGGCCGAGGCGTTCGTCGCGGGGGGCCGCGAGCGCGACGACCTTCGTGCGGCCGGAGGGAGCGCCGTCGGTGGCTTTGGCGCCGAGGGAATCGCCGCGGTGATGCCGGTGGTGTTCCAGGCGTTGGCGGCGTCGGCGGGCGTCGTCATGTCGGCCCTGGCCTCGCGCCACGCAGGCGATTTCCTGGGCTGCGTAAAGAACGGCCTGGCGCTGCTGGAGCTGCGCGACCGTGCGGAAAAGGCGGCCGGCAAGCCGAAAGATGCCGAGGCCGATCCCCCCGGCGTCCCCGGAGAGGCGACCTACGAGCCGCTGCGGCGCGTCATTCGGGCGATGGGCCACGAGCTGCGCGCCTCGGGCATGGACGACGATCGTTCCGATATTATCACCTTTCGGGTGCTCAGGACGCTGTTGGAGGAGCCCCAGGGGGCGGAGGGGTTCGTCCAGGAGGTCGCCGCGGCGCGCTAGCCATGGAGAAGCAAGGTTCCGCGCGGCGTCGCGTTGACATCCCTCCGTGGCTCTGGTTGTGGGTCGGTCTCTTCCTGGCGAGCCTGCCACAGCTGGTCGAGACGGTGTCCTATCAGCGCGAGGTCTATGGCGAGTGGCAACAGGCCCAGACACAGATGCGCGCGCTGGACCCGGGGCGCTATCGCCTCGATTGGCTGCTGATCCCCTCCTTCCTCCTGGATCTGATCCCCCATGGCGCACGCACGCTGGGGGTCGTCGTGATCGCCCTTCCCTGGCTGCGCCGCCTCTATGTGGAGCGTCGCTATCGGCTGACCGCTCCCCCCCCTCTGCCGGTGGTAACCGAGATCGTGGCCTGGGTGGCCGCCCAGAACCCGCGCCTCATCGTTCGCGTCAACCCGCTGCGCACGGCGCCCCTGGCGTTCGTATACCCCCGCGGCTGGGGCCGGTCAGCGCTGGCGCTGTTCGGCGGCCTGATCGTGCTGTGGCGGGCCGATCGGCCCGCCGCCGAGGCGGTGCTGTGCCACGAGCTGGCCCACCACGCGCGGGGGGATGTGGCCATCCTCGGTGTCGGCAGCCCCTTCGAGGCCGTCGTTCGTTTCGCCGGGCTGTACTACCTTGCCCTCTTTATCGCGCCGATGGTGGTCCACTATGTCTATGGGGCGTGGTACCTCACGCGTGAGTACGCTGCGCTTGGCCTGGACGTCCAGGAGGGGGTGTGGTTCAAGGTGCGCCAGCTCGCCACGCAGTTCGGGCCGGGGCTGGCTGGCATCACCGTGGTCTATCTCCTCAGCATCGTGCAGACCCTAGTTCTCCCCCTGGTCGGCATCTGGGTGGCCGAGATCGCCGCCGACCGGCGCGTGGCGGACGCGTTCGGCGGGGAGGAGGGCGTGCGGCGCGCCCTGGCGGCGACGGGACGGCGCCGCGTCGCCTGGTGGCGCTGGCTGTTGATGCGCCTGTCGCACCCTCCTCTGTCCCTCAGGCGCGCCGCGCTGCGGGCGCGCGGCGGACTGGCGTCGCTGGCGCTTCTGCTGGCGTTTCCGGCGGCCTACGCCGTACGACTCGCGGCGCTTCATCTCCTGGCGGCCTTGAGCTATGCCCAGAGTGGCTTCACCGGCGCCGAGGTCGTGGCGCAGGCCCGCGAGAACACCCTCGTCTTCCTGCGCGCCCAGGCACCGGATCTTCTTGTCATGGGCGTCCTCCTGGCGCTCTGGCCGTTCGTGGCCGGATTCTGGGAGAGGTTGTGGGCGGGGGCAGCCTCCGATGTTGCCCGCCCCGCACTGGCCCCCTACGTCGCCGGCGCGCTGCTGCTGCTGGCGATCGCGCTCGTGGGGCTGCTCGTGTAACAGCACAAGGGACAGCCGGCCGGTCCGATGCGTTTTGACCCCACCTTTCCTCCTATGCTAGAATCGCTGGCGTGAACCATCACGATAGGAGGTCGGCGCGATGCCCGATGTGGTCGTCTTGGGCAGCCTGAACATGGATCTGGTCGTGCGCACGGAGCGCATGCCGCGCCCGGGCGAGACCGTCATGGGCGAGCGCTTTGTCACCGTCCCGGGGGGTAAGGGCGCCAACCAGGCGGCCTCCGCGGCGCGCCTCGGCGCCAGCGTCGAGATGATCGGTCGCGTGGGGACCGACAGCTTTGGCCCCACCCTCATCGCGAACATGCGCGCCCAGGGGGTCGGGGTGGACCACGTGGCCCTGGACGAGCGCGCCAGTACCGGCGTGGCCCTCATCGTCGTGGACGGCAAGGGCGAGAATTCCATCGTCGTCGTGCCGGGCGCCAACGGGCGCGTGTCCAAAGCAGACCTCCTCGACGCCCGCGACCTGTTTGCTGAGGCGCGCTTCCTCGTCGCCCAACTCGAGGTCCCTCTGCCCGTGGTACGCGCCGCCATCCAGATGGCGCGAGAACTCGACCTGCGCGTCATCCTGAACGCGGCGCCGGCCCAGCGCGTGGACGCCGACTTTATGCGCGGCGTCTATTGCCTGGTCGTCAACGAGTTCGAGGCGCAAACCCTGGCGGGGATGCCCGTCACGGAGGATCTGGAGACGGTGGCCGAGGCGGGGCAGGCGCTGCTCGAACTCGGCGTGTACATGGCCGTCATCACCTTGGGCGCCCGGGGGGCGCTGTTGGTCACCCGCGAGAGTTCGGCCCACGTCCCCGCCCAGCGGGTGTCCGTGGTCGATACCACCGCTGCGGGCGACGCCTTCGTGGGCGGGCTCGCCGTCGCCCTCCTGGAGGGCCGCGACCTCGTGGACGCCGTTCGCTATGCCACCTGCGCCGGGACCCTGGCTGCGACCCGGCTTGGCGCTCAGCCCTCACTCCCGTCCGCCAAAGAGGTGTGCGATTTCTATGGGGGAGGGCAACCCTGAACCAGGACATTGCGAGCGTCGGCATCATCGCCAACCCTGCCTCTGGCAAGGACATTCGCCGGCTGGTCGGTCATGCCGCCTCCGTCGATAATCAGGGCAAGGTCACCATCATCCGTCGGGTCCTCGTAGGGCTCCGCGCCCTGGGGGTCGAGCGGGCGGTCATCATGCCCGATACCTACCACCTGGGTGAGCGGGCCGTCGATGGCCTGAGCTATGCCGATCAGGACACGCCCGAACTCGATCTCCTCGATGTGCCCACCACGGGTGAGCCGGAGGACTCGGAGCGGGCCGCCCGCCTCATGGCGGAGCGCGGCGTGCGCGTGGTGATCGTTCTGGGGGGCGACGGCACCGTGCGTATGGTGGCCAGGGGCGCGGGCGATATCCCGCTCCTGCCCATCTCCACCGGCACGAACAACATCATCCCCACCTACGTGGAGGGCACCGTAGCGGGTATGGCGGCGGCCGCCGTGGCGCTTCATGGGATCGAGGTGACGCGCGTCGCCATCCGCCACAAGTGGCTCGAACTGCTGGTGAACGACGCTTCCGTCGACGGCGCCCTGGTGGACGTGGCCGCACTGACCGGCCATTTCCTCGGGGCCCGCGCCGTGTGGAACGCCGGCGACCTGCGCCAGGTAGCGGCCACGCGCGCCGACCCGGCCACCATCGGCATCTCGGCCATCGCCGGCATGCTGCACCCCGTGGCCGCGGAGGCGCCCGTCGGGGTGGCGCTGCACCTCGCGCCCCAGGCGCAGCGCCGCGTGCTCGTCCCCATCGGCCCGGGTCTGTTGGCGGAGGTCGGCATCGCGTCGGCGTCCACCCTCTCGCTGGGCGATACCCTGGCCGTGGATCCCGAGCGCCCCATCATCCTCGCCATGGACGGCGAGCGCGCCGTGGTGCTGCACGAGGGGGAGGACGCCGTCCTGCGCCTGCGCGACGATGGCCCCTGGCTGATCGACCCCCAACGCGTGATGCAGGAGGTCGTGGCGCGCGGCCTGCTGGAGCGCTAGAGCGCCGGTGAACGCTGGTCAGGAGCAATGCTAGTAGCAGGTGACGGGTGTCAGATTACGGGTTCGAGCGGATGGCCTTGCTGTGTTCTGCAACCTGATACCTGTTACTCGCCACCCCTCTGCCCGCCCATCCGTGTTCCATCGGTATAGATGGCTGTACAACAAAATTCTGAACGTCTTGGAGGCAACATGGCACGACGATACGATGTGGCCGTCATCGGCAGTGGGCCGGGGGGATACGTGGCCGCCCTGCGCGCGGCGCAACTGGGCGCCAGCGTGGCGTGCATCGAGCGCCAATGGATCGGCGGGGTGTGCCTGAACGAGGGGTGCATTCCCACCAAGGCGCTGCTGCGGGGCGCCGAGGTGTTCAGCCTGGTCAAGGAGGCGGGCGCCTTTGGCGTCGTGGCGGGTGAGCCGACCGTCGACTGGCCCGCCATGCAGGCGCGCAAGGGGCAGGTGGTGAAGCAGATCGTCGGCGGCGTCACCATGCTGCTGCAGCGCGCCGGCGTGGACGTCATCCGCGGCGAGGCCACCCTCTCTACCCCCACGACCCTGGCAGTGCGCCTGGAGGACGGCCAGGACACGGTGACGGCCGACCGCGTCATCGTGGCCACCGGTTCGCGCACCATGGCCGTGCCCATCCCCGGGCTGGACGGCCCGGCGGTGATCGACCATCGCGGCGCGCTGGAGCTGGAGGAACTGCCCGAAAGCATCTGCATCATCGGCGGCGGTTTCATCGGCTCCGAGTTCGCCAGCCTCTTTCGCGCCCTGGGCGTGGAGGTAACCATCGTCGAGATGCTGCCGCGCCTCGTGCCCCTCATGGACGTCGCCATCGGCGAGGGGCTGGCGTGGTCGTTCGAGCAGCGCGGGGTGGCAGTGCGCACCGGCACGCGCGTCACCGGCGTGACCTCCGGCGCCTCCGGGGCGTGCGTCACCATGATGACCCCCGAGGGAGAGGAGAGCGTCGAGGCGCAGTGGGTGCTCTCGGCCATCGGGCGCAGCCCCAATGTCGAGGGCCTGGGGCTGGAGGCGCTGGGCATCAAGCCCACACGCAAGGGGATTCAGACCGACCACCGCATGCGCACCGCCGTGCCGGGGCTCTATGCCATCGGCGATGCGGCCGCGGACGGCGCCATGCTGGCGCACGTGGCCTCGCACCAGGGGGTGGTGGCGGTGGAGGATGCCCTGCGCGGCGGCGCTGAGCGCGGCCATTCGGCCGCCATGGACTATCGCGCCGTGCCGAGCTGCGTGTTCACCATCCCCGAGGCCGCCGCCGTGGGGATGACCGAAGAGGAGGCGCGCGCCGCCGGCTATGACGTGCAGGTGGGGGTGTTCGCCTTCCCCAACCTCGGCAAGGCGGTGGCCCTGGGCGAGACGGAGGGCTTTGTCAAGATCGTGGCCGAGGCGCAACATGGCGCTGTGCTCGGGATGCACGTCATGGGCGCCCACGCCAGCGACCTGGTGCTCGAGGGGACGCTGGCCATCGGCCTGGAGGCGACGCTGGACGAACTGGAGCGCACCATCCATCCCCACCCGGCCCTCGGCGAGGCGATCTCCGAAGCCGCCCTAGCCGCCCAAGGCCGCGCCCTCCACCTGCCGCGACCTCGCCAAGCGTGAGACCGATAGTACGCTGATGACGCAGATGGGACGCTGATCTCCGCTGATCCAGAGGAACCTAGAACATCAGCGGAGATCTGCGCCCCATCAGCGGAATCCGCGTACCATCGGTCCCACGTCAGGTGAGGCTGTGGTCTGTGGTCAAGGCTTTCTGGCGGCCCACATGATGCGGTTGGTGCTGGGGGTGGGAGGAGTGGTGCGGAAGCAGTGGTAGCTGGCCTCGACGCGTAGGCCGGCGTCGGTGAGCAGCGTGGCGATATGCTCCTCGGGGTAGGCTTGCTCGACGTGGCGCTCTACGATCTTGCGATACATCTCGCCCTCGCGCTTGAACAGCGTGGCCACCAGCGATACGCGCTGGCGCTCGGCGTCGTAGGTGCTCTGAAAGATGACGGTGAGATCCTCGCTGTCGGTGACCAGCGTCTCGTCATCCCACTGCGTCGCCATGGCCCAGGCGGTGTTCATATCGAACAGGAACAGCCCCCCCGGCAGCAGAGCGTCGTGCACGCTGCGAAACACCGCCAGCAGGTCGTCGCTGGTGAGCATATAGTTCAGGCTGTCGTATAAACAGGTGGCCAGGTGCACGCGCTCCGGAAGCACGAACCGGCGCATGTCCTGCTGGCTCCAGATGGGCGGGTTGCCTTGGGTACCAAGCCCCATCCCCTCCGCCTTGGCGCGGGCCTGCGCCAGCATCTCTGCCGAGCCGTCCACCCCATAGACGCGCCAGCCCGCGCCCGCAAAGGCGATGGCCACCGTGCCCGTGCCGCAGGCTAGCTCCAGGAGCGTTCGCCCCTCCACGGGGTGCAACTCCAGCAGGCGCTGGAGGTAGGGCACCATGCGCACGCTGAATGAGATCTGCCCCGAGGCGTCGTACACCGCGGCATAGTCCCGATAGATGTCCATGGAGCGCTCCCTTCCGGGCGGGTCGTCAGACATGGCCGATGCGGCAGTGCTGATGGCGGCATCGGCGATGTCAGCATCGCGATGCCAGCATAGCGGCCATCATAACCATGGGCGCTACAAGGCGTCAAATCCCAATGCCATGAGCGTCATGCCATGAAGCACAAGCCTCCACACGCCGCCATCACCATCCGCGCCGCGCGGCCCATCCCGGCGGACGCTGACGCCATCCTGGCCGTCGAGCGGGCCAGCCTGGGCGACAGCGCCTACACTTCTGCCGAGGCGCTGGCCGTCCTCGCGCGGCCGGAGCACCACGCCTACCTGGCGCTGGCCGAGGGGCGGGCGGTGGGTTTTTGCTCGACCTTTGAGACGCCCACCGACGCCGGCGCGCGGCTGGAACTCGACATGCTCGGCGTGCTCCCCGCCCATCGCGGGCACGGCATCGCCACCTGCCTGCTGCGGGCCGCCATGGCCGAGGCACGCGAGCGGGGCGTGCTCCGCTTCCGCGGCGTCGTCGCGGTCGACAACGCGGCGTCGCAGCGCGCCTTTGAGCGCGCGGGCCTGCGGCGAGACCCTCTGGCGCGCGACCTGACGGTCTTTGAACTGCAGGGGGAGGTGCCCCTCCCGTACCTCCCGGAGGGCTGGGACGCCCTCACGGCCCAAGAGGGCACGCTCGCGACGCCCACCGATCCGCCGCTGCGCTTCGGCGCCGACGGACCCGGCCGCGAGGTGCTGCGCCTACGCGACGAGGGGGGGCGCATTGTTGCCCTCGCCGAGGCACAGGGGGCGCACGCCCTCGCCTATCGTGGCCTGTGGCTGGAGCGCCACTGGGCGGCCTCGCCGCGGGCGCTGCTGGCGCTGGCCCTCGGGCTCGTGGAGCGCGCCCGGGCGCTGGGGCTGGACGAGGTCGGCTACCTGGCGCCGCCGATCCCCGCGGACCCCGGAGAGGGGGACGAGGCGATCACGTGGTTGCGGGCCGGCTACCGCGCGGTGGGGCGCTATTGGATCTACACGGCGGGCGCGCCATGAGGCGGCGTCGGACGTCCATGGCGGGGGGCGCGCTCGTGCTGGTGTTGCTGGCGGCGGCGGTGGCCGTTGCCTGGCGCGGGGGCTGGTTCGACATCGTCTCGCGACGCGAGGAGGTCGAACGCATCGTGCAAGACCTGGGCCCTTGGGGCCCGGCCGCGATCGTGGGGTTCCAGGTGGCGCAGGTGCTGCTCGCCCCCATCCCGGGGCAGATCACCAGTATCGTGGCGGGATACCTCTATGGCGTGCTGTGGGGCACGGTGCTATGCATGGTGGGGTTGGTGGTGGGCACGGCCATCGCCATGGGGCTGGCGCGGCGCTACGGGCGGCCCCTGGTGGAGCACCTCGTCCCCGCCGAGAGGCTGGAGAGGCTGGATCGGGCGCTGGAGCGGCGCGGCCCTCTGGCCCTCCTGCTCATCTTTTTGCTCCCCTTCTTGCCCGACGACCTGACGGCCTTTGTGGCGGGGCTGTCGTCGCTGCGCCTGTCGCAGCTGCTGCTGCTGGCGACGGTGGGGAGGGCCCCCGGGGTGGTGGTGGCGGTGCTGCTGGGCGCCCATGCCGGGGAACTGACCGCCGGCGAGATCGCCCTCATCGCGGCGGCGTCCCTGGCGCTCCTCGCCCTGTTCTGGCGTTACCGCGATCCCCTGGAACGCGCCATGTTCCGCCTCATCGACCGGCTTGGCGGCCGCGACGAGGGCGCGGCCTGACGCCCCCCTTTCAGGGCGCGCCGGCGGCTGCCTACCACTGAGCAGGCGGGGCGGCCTGCACACCGTCCGGAGCCTCGAACGCGCCGGCGATGGCCCGGCGCAGTTCCTCCACGGTAAAGGGCTTGGCGAGGCAGGGTGCGCCGCTCCGCTCCAGGAACTGTGCCGTGTCGGGGCTGAGGGTGTCGCCGGTGATGAACAGGATGCGGCCGGGCCGCCCTTCGCTCTGCTGGCACAGGTGCTCGTACAGCGCCGGCCCGTCGAGCCCCGGCATCTTGATGTCCGAGATGACGAGATCGGGGGGCGCGCCCGCCCGGCGCAGGTCCGCGATGCGCTCCAGGGCGGCCTGCCCGTCGCGCGCCAGGGCCACGTGGTGGCCATCCTCGACGAGAAAGCGCTGCAGGGGCGAGGCTACCTCCTCGTCGTCCTCCACCAGCAGCACCGAGCGCCCGCGGGGCGTTCTCGCCTGCGGCGTCTTGGCGCGCCTGCCGTGGTGCTCGGTCTCGCTGGCGAGGGGCAACTCGATGACGAACGTGGCGCCCTCGCCGGACTCCCCCTCGGCGCGGATGCGCCCCTCGTGCTGGCTCACGATGCCGAAGCAGATCGACAGCCCCAGGCCCGTCCCCTTGCCCACCTCCTTGGTGGTGTAGAACGGCTCAAAGAGGTGCTTGCGCGTCTCGGCGTCCAGGCCGGGGCCGTCGTCGCTCACCCGCACCTGCACCATGCCGTCGATTAGGCGCGACGCGATGGTGATGTTGCCCTCCGCCTTGCAGCTCTTGATGGCATCGTGGGCGTTGTTGATGAGGTTCAGCAGCACCTGCTGCATCTGGCTGGTGTCGGCCAACACGCCCAGCGGTTCGGCGGCCAGCTGCTGGTGTACCTGCACGTTGCTCACGCGCAGCTGGTAGGCCCGCAGCTCGACGGTGCGCGCGATGATGTCGTTCATGTCGAGGTACTCGCGGCGAAAGTGCTGCTGGCGCGCAAACGTGAGCAGGTTCTGCACGATACGCGCCGCCCGCTGCGCCTGGGCGTGGATCTTGGTCAGATCGCGCGTCACCACCTCGTCCAGCTCCTCGTCCGACTGCAGGAGTTGAGCGTACCCCATGATAGCCGTCAGGGGGTTGTTCAACTCGTGGGCCACGCCGGCGATGAGCTGGCCGATGGCCGACAGCTTTTCCGATTGGATGAGCTGCTCCTGGGTGCGCTTGAGATCCGCCAGGCTCTGTTGGAGGTCGCCCACCAGGCGCGCGTTCTCTATGGCGGCCGCCGCCAGGGTGGCCAGCGTCAGCAGGAGGTGCTCGTCCGCCTCGGTAAAGGCGTCCGTCTGGGGCGAGTCGATGCTCAGGGTGCCGATGCGGCGCTCGCCGAGCAGCAGCGGCGCCACGAGCATGCTGGCAAAGGGGCGCACGTCGCCCACCCGCACAAAGCGCGCGTCGCGGGCGACATCGGGCACGTTGATCACCTGACCCCGCTCCAGGGCCACGCCGGCCACGCCATGCCCCTGGCGCATCTGGCTGCGTCCGGGCGCGTCGGGGCGCACCTCGCCCACGAAGGAGAGCGCCCGCGGGTGCAACTCGCCCGTCCGTTCGTCGAGCAAGTGCAGCACGCCATTGGTGGCCCGAGGGGCGGTGTCGGTGGCCAGGCGCACGATGAGGCTGAGGAGGTGCTCCAGGTCGAGGGTCGCCGTGAGCGCCAGGCTCACGCGATAGATGGCGTCGCTCTGGCGGCGCTGCTGCTCCACGCGCTCCGCCGTCTGCAGGCGCCCCAGGGCGAGCCCGCCGATGCGGGCGAACAGGTTCAAAAGCTCCACGCCCTGTTCCCCCGGATGAGCGTCGCTGAGGCCGACGAAGGCCAACCCCGGCGGTCCCTCACGCGCCTCGAACGGCGCGGAGATCAGGCTGTGGCAGCCGGCGGCGGCGAGCAGCGCGGGCAAGCTATCACGCCCATCCTCGCCGGCGAGGGGCGTCGACAATGCCACCGGGTGGGCGGCGCGCCATCGCGTTGCGGCCTCGGCGAGGCGCCCCGCGTCGCCGAGCGCATCGTCCGCCAACCCTCGCAGCGCCACCACGGGGAGGTTGCGTCCCTCTCCCGCGGGGACGTGCACGCCGCACACGCGGGGGGCCAGCGCCCGCTCGACGGCGCCCAGCAGGCAATCGAGCAGCGTCGCGACGTCCGCGGCGGCGTCCGCCTCCGCGGCCAGCGTGGCGGCCTCTGCCGCGGCATCCTCTGCCGCGGCATCCTTTGCCGCGGCGACCTCTGCCGCGGCGTCCAGGGCGTGAGACAGGAATGTAGATTCGTTCACCGCCCTGATTACCCCTCTCCACACGATGGGTCGGGCGAGGGCCCGACGTCTTGGCCGCTCGCTGCGTTCGCGTTCGCGGCGGCGGCGCGCTCCGAGCGCCGTACGAGGCGCTCGCGACGATGGGTCAGTTCACGCAGTAGGCGCCCGCGCTCGTAGCGCGTCATTCCGGGCAACCCGGCCTCCACGCGTGCAATGGCGCCTTCGACGATCTCTAGCGCCGCGGCATAGTCCTTCAGGCGATGCTCGTACTGCTTGGCCAGTTCTACGGCCGCTGGCACGTCGCCCTGGGCGCATCGCTCCTGCCAGACGGCCATGGCCGCATCGTGCTCTCCCGCGCGACGCAAGATCTGCCCCAGACGCCGCGCGGCGTCGGCGGCCGTGGCGTCGTCGTCCGACCGGGCGGCCTCTTGCAGGGCGCGCACCGCCTCCTCCAAGCGACCGGTGCGCTCGTAGAGGATGCCCAACGCCAGGGGATCGCGGTAGGGATCGGCGTCGGCGGCTCCCGCCGCGCCCTCCCCCGCAGTGGCCAGCATGTGCCCGGCCCGCGCCGCCAGCGTCACCAGCGACAGGATGTCCATGGCGTTGTGGTAAAAGACGTCGGCTATCGGCTCGACGTCGCCCTGCTGCACGTAGGCGTTATAGATGCCCGGGATCAGGTAACCTGGGACGTCCTGCTGGCTGCGCTCCAGCCCCAGCAACGGCTCCTCCAGAGCGGAGAGGGCGCAAGAGGCCAGGCAGCGGCGCCACAGCCTCCGGGCGAGGAGCAGCAGGTCGAGGTGCTGCCGCGGGTCGATGGGCGGCGGCCGGCCCGCCATGACGTAGCGCGTCTCCAGGATCGGCCAATCGAACGAACGCCCGTTGAACGACACCAGCCCGCGCGCGGCGCCCAGTATCTCTCCCGCGGCGTCCAGCAGCGCCGGCTCCTCGCCATAGTCCGGCATAAAGAACTGCCGCAGGACGAACTCGTCCCCCTCGAACGCGCCGAGGCCGATGAGGAAGGCGACGGTGCCCCCGCTGCGGCTCAGACCGCTGGTCTCGGTGTCCACAAAGGCGGCCCGCTGGACGTCAAAGGGTTCGTCGTCGGCGTCGCCCAGCGCCAGCGACCACACGTCCTGGGGGAGGGACAGCACCTCGGACAGGCGATAGCGGCCGTGGGCATAGGCGAGGGAGAAGCGCTGCTCGGCGACAAAGCAGCGCCCGTCGGGCGTCGTCCGCCACGCGCCGGGCACCACCTCCTCCAACGGGACGCGTCGACGCCGGGGGCGCTTGACCTCCTCCAGCTCGGACGCGCGCCGCAGGCCGAGGCGCAACAGGCGGGTGCGCAGATCCATCGGGAGCCCCTCCCATGGGCGCTTGGTGGCGCGTGGCGCTCATCGCGCCTGACGCGGAGCATGGAGCGCCATTATAGCATGGGGGGCGCCGACGGCGAAAGGACCTCGAGCGTTACGGGACCCGAGTCTTCTCCAGGGCGGACGCCACGGCTGCCCGCAACTGCGCGACGTCGAACGGCTTTTCCAATACCGGGCAGCCCGCGTCCTCCAACCAGGCGCTGATCGGCGAGCAGACGGTGTCGCCCGTCGTTAGGATCACGCGGTGCGCCAGCCCGGGGTAGTCCTGCTCGATCACCCGGTACACGTCCTGGCCGCTCAGCCCCGGCATGCGCATGTCGAGGAGCACGAGGTCATACTCCTCGTTGGCCAGGCGCTGCAGCGCCTCGCGCCCGCCGAGGGCGTGCTCCACCACGTGCCCGTCATCGGCCAGCACCCGCGTCACCAGATCCACCAGGTCCATCTCATCGTCCACCAGCAGTACGCGGGCGCCGGTGGGGCGCTGGACGATCTCCTCCGGCGGCACGGTAAAGGGCTCTATGGCCGGCATCGCGGCGGCCATGGCGGTGCCCTGATAGACGGGCAGCACGAGGTCGAACTTGGCCCCCGCCGTATAGCCCTCGTCCAGGATCAAGCGCCCGCCGCACTCGTCGGCGACTTGCCGCGAGATGGCAAGCCCCAGGCCGGTGCCGTTCTGCGGCCGCTTGGTGGTAAAGAAGGGCTCGAAGAGCCGTCGGCGTACCTCGGGCGACACTCCCGGGCCATTGTCGGCGATGCTCACGCGCACCGCGGGGCGGTCGTCGAGTAGGGCCGGCTCGGTGCGGATGAGGAGCGTGCCGTCCCCGTGCGCCTGAACCATCGCCTCATGAGCATTGTTCACCAGGTTGAGGAGCGCCTGCTGGAGCTTGCAGGCGTTGGCCCGTACCGGCGGGACGCGGGGGTCGAGGTCCACCAGAACCTCGATGTTGTCGATGCGCAGCGAGTACGCCTTGAGTTCCAGCGTACGGTTGACCATCTCGTTCATCTGGACGCTGGCCAGTTCCTGCTCCTGCTGGCGCGCCAGGCTGAGCAGGTTCTGCACGATGCGTTGGCAGCGCCGAGCCTCGCTGTCGATGATGGCGAGGTCCGACTTGATGTCGTCGTCCACGTCGAGGGTCTGCAGGAGCTGGGCAAAGCCGATCACCGACGTGAGGGGGTTGTTCAGCTCGTGCGCCACGCTGCTCACGAGTTCGCCGATGGCGGCCAGGCTCTCCGAGAGCACGACGCGCTCCCTCAGCCGCTCGAGCTGCGCCTGGGTGTCCTCCAGGCTATGCCGCAAGGCGTCGCGCTCACGCCGCAGATTCACCCGCTGCAGCGCCTCAGCGCTCAGCTCCACGGCCGAGTGCAAGCCGGCCTCCTCATCGGCGGCCAGACCGCGATCCTTTGGCATCGCCACCCCCAGGACGCCGAGCGTCCCCTCGGCGGTGCGCAGGGGGAGCGCCAGCCAGGCGTCGTCGCCGGGCTCTGCCGGCGAGGCCAGGGCATCGCGTGCCGCGCGCAACGCGCCCTGCCAGTAAACAAGATCGTGCGCCGGCGCCGTCCCCTGCGGGCCATCGGCGAGCAGGCGGCTCTGCGTGCCCGCGTTGCTCCGCCGCAACAGGCGGAGGGCATTCCCCTCGCCCTCGGGATAGACGGCATAGGTCGGCGCGGGCCCAACGATCTCGCGCGTGGCCGCCAGCAACGCCTCCATCACCTCGCTCGCCCTGGTCGCCCCGGCCAACCGTCGCTCCAGGGACGCCAGGCCAGAGATGCGGCGGATCGCCGCCACCGTGCCGGGGTCGTCGTGGCCCAGGCCGGCCAGCGCCGAGGCGAGGCCGCGACGCTGCGCGCCTTCGCCCAGGCCGGCATCGGCCTTGGCGTGGAGGTGCTGCGGAGCACTGGTTGGGATCGTCATTCACCGACCTCTGCGCATGGTCGCCGCACGCTCGCGGAAGAGAGGTGCCAGACGTTACCTTGGCGATGCGACACCGACATCCCCAAGCCGGCGCACCGCTATGGGCGGAGTCTCGCCAGGGGCGGCCTACCGCCAACGGCGGCAACCTGCGGTAATCGAAGGCTGCGGCCGCGTCGCCGCCCCCTCATGGTACTCGATATAACGCACGAGACGCTCACTGGCTCGCTAGGGCATGTCGTCTAGCAGGGTCTCGGCGAGGTGAAGCACCTGTCTCTTGGCCTGCGGCTCCCCGCCGGGGCCGATGCACGACGGGCAGCCCGCTCTGCAGGGGCAGTCGCGCACCAGTTCAATGGCGCTGTGCAGAAGCGGGTCGAACAGGGCCATCACCTGCTCACTCAGCCCGATGCCGGCCGGCACGCGATCGATAAAGAACGCCGTGGGCAGGCCGGTCTGCTCCGCCTGCACGTCCGTCATGATTCCGACGTCGCGCGTATCGCACATCAGGTACAGCGGCACCAGGTGACCCAACACGCGCCCCAGCCCCGCCAGGGTGCTCTGCACCGCCACTCCCTCTTCGGCTCGGCGATGGCAGCTCGGGCAGAGGGTGATGAGGTTCGACAGCCGGTTGGCCTGGCGATAGTTCTCGTTCTCGCCGGCGATCCAGCCGAACTCGCGGAACGGCGTTACGTGGTGCACGTGGTGTTGCCGCCCCGGGCGCTCCGGGGCGCCGCACCACCGGCACAGGTAGCCGTCGCGCCGGCGGGCCAGATCGCGCTGGCGCGGCCAATCGGGGCCGCGCGACGCTACGTGCTCGCCCGTCCACAGCCCCGCCGCGCGCAGGCGCTCCACCACCACCTCGGGGATCGTCAACCAGCAGGCCCAGGTGAGGAGCGTCTGCTCGGGGAGATCGATGTCGCCCCACCCCAGGTGCTCCATGGAGCCGAGCCGCAACCGGCGGTACCCCGTGGCGCGCGTCGTGAGCAGCACCTCGCCCACGGCGAGGTCGTAGCTGGTGCGGTGTTGTTCTGTCAGAGTGCGTTCGATAGCGATGCGAGTGCTTTGACTCGCCTCAGTGTAGTAATCGACCGAAACGGGGCGAACTTGAGCGATCCCCGCCTCCCAATCCAGCGCCTCGACGGCGTACTGCTGTCCCTCGTGCAGGTAGATGG
Organism: Anaerolineae bacterium; assembly: GCA_040768165.1. Lineage (GTDB taxonomy): Bacteria > Chloroflexota > Anaerolineae > UBA1429 > UBA1429 > DUUT01. The sequence continues at coordinate 47,073 of JAXGNH010000022.1, read as the reverse complement.
CGCCCTCGTGGATCAGCCTCGGCGCGGCGGCGCGATTGAGCTGCCCCAGGGTGCGGCGGGCGCCATCCTCATCCTCGGCGACGATGGTGACGGCGTCGGGGCCGGTAGCGCGGAGCGAGACCTCGGCGGCGGGGTAGCGGTCGCTGGCCCAGAACCAGCGCCCGCGCGTGTGACGCGCCAGGCCGGCCTCCTCCAGGGCAGCCAAGATCTCGGCGAGGCCGTCTCCGCCGAACGCCTCGCCGTCGGCGATGGGTAGCTCGGCCAGGGCGCACTGCACGTGTTCCAGCAGCAGCGCCAGGTTGTCGGGATTGATGAGGGCGTGCTCGGGCGACCGCCCCAGGAGATAGGCGGGATGCGTGACGATGTACTGGTCCAGAGGCGACGACGAGGCCACGAGAAAAGCGGCGCTGGCGCGCATGCCGCGGCCGGCGCGCCCCGCCTGCTGCCACGTGCTGGCGATGGTGCCAGGGTACCCCACCATCACGCAGGCGTCCAGCCCGCCGATGTCGACCCCCAGTTCCAGGGCGTTGGTCGCCACCACGCCGCGCACGGCCCCGTCGCGCAGCCCCGCCTCGATCTCGCGTCGCGTGGCGGGGAGGTAGCCCCCGCGATAGCCGCGGACGTCCTCTGGCGGCCGGCCGGAGGCAGCGGCGTCCGCGCGCAGGTAGCCGAGAAGCAGCTCTACCCCGAGGCGCGAGCTGGCGAACACGACGCTCTGCACGTCGCGCGCCAGCAGGCGATTGGCCAGGGCGCGCGCTTCCATCAGCGCCGGGCGCCGCAGCCCGAGTTCGGCGTTGACGATGGGCGGGTTCAGCAGCACAAAGGTGCGCTCGCCACTCGGGGCGCCGTTGTCATCGATCACCGTCACGTCCTGCCCGGTGAGCCGTGACGCCAGCTCTTCCGGGTTGGCGATGGTGGCCGAGCAGCACACGTAGCGGGGCGTATTCCCGTAGAACCGGCACAGGCGCTGCAGCCGCCGCAGGACGTTGGCCACATGGCTGCCGAACACGCCGCGATAGTGGTGCATCTCGTCGATCACCACGTAGCGCAGGTTGGCCAGCAGGCGCCGCCAGCGCGTGTGATAGGGCAGAATGCCCACGTGGAGCATGTCAGGGTTCGTCACGAGGACGCGCGCGTCCGCGCGGGCGCGCGTCCGCCGGCCCGAGGGGGTATCGCCGTCGTAGGCCTGGGCGACGCCCTCCAGCCCAAGGGCATCGGTCCAACCCTCCAGGGCGTGCAGTTGGTCGTGTCCCAGCGCTTTCGTGGGGAACAGGTACAGGGCGCAGCTCGCCTCGTCGCGCAGCAGTGCGTCGAGCACCGGCAAGTGGTAGCAGAGGCTCTTGCCCGAGGCGGTGGGGGTGCACACTGCCACGCTGCGCCCCGCCAGCGCCGCGGCGACGGCTCGGGACTGGTGGGAGTAGAGCCGCTCGATCCCCTGCTGCGCGAGCAGCTCGATCACCGCGGGGTGCAGCGCCTCCGGCGTCGGGCCGTAGCGCGCCTCGCGCGCCGCCAGCACGCGCCACTCTGTGACGCGCGTCGCCACCTCGCCGGTGGCGCGCAACTCGTCCAGAACCTCTGCCAGATCGGTCACCATACCATCGGCTACATCACCAGTCGGCCCTGGCGCGCCGCATCCCCGGGGCTGTCATCGCCCTCGGCACGGTTCGCTCCTCCAGGAGTACTGGCGCCATCGCCGGCCGCTTCGGCGATCAGCGCCCGCAGATCGGGCTCCTCCAGCATCGGCACGCCGAGCTGCTGCGCCTTGTTATACTTGCTCCCGCCCGGCTTTTCGCCCACCAGGAGATAGCTCGTGTTGGCCGATACGCTCCCCACCACCCGGCCACCGTGCTCCTCGATGAGGCGCGCGGCGGCCTCGCGGCTCATGGACGGCAACGTGCCGGTGATGACGAACGTCAGCCCCTCCAGCGGCGCCGGCCCCGTCTCGGCCTGGGGCGCCTCGTCGGCGAGGCGCACGCCGTTGGCGCGCAGCTTGGCGACGACCTCCAGGTTGCGCTCGCGCGCAAAGTAGGCGCAGATGTCGTGGGCGGTGTGCGGACCCACGTTGGGGATCACCTGCAACTCCTCCTCCGAGGCGGCCAGGAGGGCGTCCAGCGAGCGATAGTGGTTCGCCAGGACCTGCGCCACCCGGCTGCCCACTCCCAGGATCCCCAGCCCCGTCAGCACGCGCCACAGCGGGCGTTCGCGGCTGGCGTCGATGGCGCTGATGAGGTTCTCGGCGCGTTTCTGTGCGAACCCCTCCAGCTCCTCGAGCTGCTCCGCCGTGAGCGTATAGAGGTCCGCCACGTCGCGGATGATCGCCTCGCGCACCAATAGCTCGGCCACCTTGGTGCCCATCCCGTCGATGTCCATCGCCCCGCGCGATGCCCAGTGCTCCACCCGTCGCACGATCTGGGCGGGGCAGGCGGCGTTCACGCAATAGATCGCCACCTCCTCCTCTTCCTGGGTCACCGGCTCGCCGCACACGGGGCAGTGGGTGGGGGGCTCGACGGGCACCTCGCTGCCATCGCGGAGGCCCTCCACCGGCGCCACCACTTGCGGGATCACGTCGCCGGCGCGCCGCACGATGACGGTGTCGCCGACGCGTAGGTCCTTGCGCGCCAGGTCCTGAAAGTTGTGCAGCGACGCCTGGCGGATCATCACGCCGCCCAGTCGCACCGGCTCCAGGATGGCATAGGGCGTGAGCACGCCCGTGCGCCCCACGTTCACGCCGACGTCAAGCAGCGCGGTGGTGGCCTCGCGCGAGGGGAACTTGAACGCCACCGCCCAGCGCGGCGCGTTGCCCACCACGCCCAGGCGCTGCTGGATGGCAAAGCTATCGATCTTGATCACGACGCCGTCCGCCTCATAGTCGAGGGCATCACGCTTGTCCATCCACTCGACGCAATAGGCCAAAACGCGCTCGAAATCCTCGATCATCTGGATGTCGCTGTTTACGGCAAAGCCCAGCCGCTCGAGGTACTGCAGCGTCTCGCCCTGGGTGTCGAGGCGGATCCCCTCTGAATAGCCGACGCCGTAGGCGAACAGCTGCAGGGGGCGCGTCGCGGTGATGCGCGGGTCGAGTTGGCGCACGGAGCCCGCCGCCGCGTTGCGCGGGTTGGCAAAGGGCGCCTCGCCGCGCTCCTCCCGATCGGCGTTCATGCGCTCGAATGCGGAGCGCGGCATATAGATCTCGCCCCGCACCTCCAGCGCCGGTGGCGCCCCCAGGTGGTCGGGATCTACGGGGATGCGCAGTGGCACCGTAGGGATGGTGCGAGCGTTGGCGGTGATATCCTCGCCCACCGTGCCGTCGCCGCGGGTGGCGGCGCGCACCAGGGCGCCGCTCTCATAGGTCAGCGCCACCGCCAGGCCATCGATCTTGGGCTCGACGACAAAGCTCAGCGGCGTGTCCTCGGGGAGGAGGCGTTTGGCGCGCTCCAGCCAGGCGCGCACCTCGTCCACGGAAAAGGCGTCGGCCAGGCTGGTCATGGGATGGGGATGACGCACCCGCTGGAACTCGGCCAACGGCTCGGCGCCCACGCGCTGCGTAGGCGAATCGGGGGTGATCAGCTCCGGGCGTTCCTGCTCTAGCTGACGCAGTTCGTGCATCAGCGCGTCGTACTCGGCATCGCTAACGGCGGGATCGTCCAGCGCGTGATAGCGATAGTTGTAGAGGTGGATCAGCCGGCGCAGGCGCTCGATGCGCTCCGTCACGTCCTCCGACATCGTGACCCTCCCGAGTGGCGCTGCCGTGGCAGCCCCCTGAATGACAACCGGGACAGAGCGCCGCTCTGTCCCGGACAAGTCTGTTACCCCTCACGTAGTCGAGGGCTGCCCTCCTCCAGCGAGAGGCCGGCGCACTCTGGCGCGGGCGCTCAGGAGGACGCTTCCAGGTATTTGGACGCGACCCAGCCGGTCACGCCCGCCTGGTCGCGAATCTGCCACCAGGTAAAGCCGTCGGCGTCCTTGGGCCCGCCGATCACCTCGACGGCCGTGCCGTCGGGCAGCGTCTTGACGCGGGCGTTACCCATGCCGGCGCCCGAGCGCACGTTGAGGCCCGATCCGCCGGTGCCCACCACCTTGGCCTGGCTGCCGACGCTGAGAGACGCCGCCGTCTCGATCTGCGTGCTCGACGTGGGCGTTGACACGGCCGCCGGAGCGTTGGTAAAGGTGGGCAAAGGAAGCACCGGGCGCGTGGCCGTCGGCTCGAGGGCCGGCAACGTGCTCTGCAGGGTGGGGCCCTGGGTTGGCTGCTCCCGGATGATGCGCATGGTCGCAGTCGGTGTGGGTTCAGAGGTGGCGGCCTCGGACGGCGAAAAGATGGCCCACCACAGCCCCGCCACGACGACGACTACCAGAACCGGCACCGCGATCCACATCCACTTGGGCCAGAGATCCTGACTCGCTCTGCCACGGCGTGGCGTTCTATGGTTCGAGTCCAGGGACATCCGGGTGCCTCCTCTTTGCTGGATTGAAGGGGTACAGCCGCTCCCATTATAGCTGTGCCAATCTGTCGTGTCAACGCGGGTTCTGTCGTGTTTGTACTCGCGCAGGCTGTGCCGCGTGGCCCCCGCCAACGCCAGCCGCGAGTGCTCCCTATGGCTACCTCTTGTACCTATGTTGTCATCTTCACGGCTTTTTTACCCGTCTCGCCCTTGCCACTCCTATCGCTGTATGATATACTGTTTTAAGCAGGTGCGGCATCTCGTGGCGCCTCACATCCAGGAGGGTTCCATGGTCAGAAGACGTCTGATGACACTCGTGCTCGTCGTTGTGCTCCTACTGTCCGTAACGCTCGGCGCCGCGGCGCAGGAGCCACGGTACCACATCGTGACGCAGGGGCAGACGCTATCGTCTATCGCCCGGATGTATGGCGTCACCGTGCAGGCCCTCGTCGATGCCAACGGCCTGACGAACGCGAACTTTATCTACGTCGGACAGCGCCTGCTCATCCCGGAACCCACCGCGGGGCCCGGCCTCACCGTGCACATCGTCCAGGCGGGCGAGTCGCTGCTGAGCATCGCCGCCCGCTATGGCGTCACGGTGCGCGACCTGGCGACCCATAACGGCATCACCAACTGGAACCTGATCTTTGTGGGGCAGCGCCTCGTTATCCCGGGCCCCGGCGACGGCACGGCCCCCGGCCCGGGCACCACGCCGCCGAACGTGCAGGAGGCGATCATCATCGCCAACCCGAGCGCCACGGCCAGCGTCAGCAGCCCTATGATCATCAACGGATGGGGCCGCTCGATGCAGAACACGCTGGCGGTGGACGTGATCGATAGCGCCGGGGTGGTCGTCGGCCAGGGCTTTGCCGTGATCGACGCCGAGCCGGGCATCCTGGGCGTCTTTACCGGCACCGTCGAGTTCACTCCTCCCGCCTCGGCCCAGGCCGGCCGCGTCCAGGTGTACAGCATCAGCACGCGAGACGGCGCCATCGAGCACCTGGCGTCGGTCGAGGTGAACCTCCAGCCGTAGGGCGGGCGCGCCGCACGATCTGCATGCACGAAAGAGCCGGTGGCGGGTTTCCCGCCACCGGCTTTGCTATCGCTGGATACGAGCCATTGGCTGTTGGCTCTTGGCTTGTCGTACCATGCAAGCGATGGGCGCCGCTTCGCGCGGGTCAAGAGCTAATAACCAACGGCCAGTCGTCACTGCGGAAAGCCGCCAACTGACCGCCGATAGCCGACCGCCGACCGCTACAGCTCCCTCGCGCACGGCAGCCCGCCGGCGGGCGCGGCTGCCCATACGGCGTTGAGGGTGGCCAGCGCCACCGCCTCGGCGGCCAGGCTGCTCACCAGAGCCTGGTGCGCGTCCACCTGCCCCGTGGCCAGGCTAAAGATGACGTCGCCGTCGAACAGGGTGTGGGATGGGCGCGTCGCGCGCGCCAGGCCGTCGTGAGCGGCGGCGGCTACCTGGTTCGCCTGCGCCACGTCGAGCCGCCCGTTGGTCGCTACCACGCCGATCACCGTGTTCTGTCCCACGTGCTGGGGCGCGGGTGCACCGTTCGCCAGCTGCGTCCGCATCGCCACGCACGAATCGATGAATCCCTCGCCGTCCGCCCCGCGCGCGCCGGCGACGATTCGACCGCAGGCGGGATCCACCACGTCGCCAAAGGCGTTCACCGCCATCATCGCCGCCACGATGAGCGCGCCCACCCGCAGGCTGGCGGTCCCGAGCCCCGACTTGGTCGCCCGGCCGATGCCGAGCACCTTGCCCACCGTGGCGCCCATGCCGGCGCCCACGTTCCCCTGGCGCGCCTCGTCCGCTCGGGCGGCGCGGCAGGCGCGGTAGCCCATGTTGGCATCGGGGCGCACCATGGCATCGCCCAGGGCGAGGTCGAACAGCACGGCGCCGGGCACGATGGGCACCCGCGCCACCCCCGTGTCGTAGCCGATGCCCTGCTCCTCGAGGTAGCGCATCACGCCGTCGGCGGCGGCCAGCCCAAAGGCGCTGCCGCCCGTCAAGACCACGGCGTGTGCCTTTTCCACCAGCGACCCGGGCCGCAGCAGGTCGGTCTCGCGCGTGCCTGGCGCGAGCCCGGGCACCGCGCCGCCGGCGATGGCGCCCTCGCGGCAGAGCACCACCGTGCAGCCGGTGAGCGCCGTCGCGTCGTCGGCGTGCCCCACCTCGATCCCCGGCACGTCGGTCAGCGCGCCGGGCGCCAAGAGTCCGAGCGTCGTCTTGTCAGCCATGGGATGCCCTCCACAACGCGGCCACGCGGTCGAGGATACGCTCCGCCACCTCCTCCTTGCGCAGCAGGGGCAGCGATTCCTGGCCCCCGTCCGGCGTGAGGAGCGTGACGCGGTTGGTGGCCACCTCGAACCCGCTGTCGCTGGCCGAGACGTCGTTGGCCACCAGCAGGTCGAGCCGCTTGCGTACCAGCTTGTCGCGGGCGTTCTCCAGCAGGTTCTCCGTCTCGGCGGCGAACCCGACGATCACCTTGTCGTCGCGCGATCCGGCGCGCCGCTCGGCCACCGCGGCCAGGATATCGACGGTGCGCTCCAGTTCGAGGGTCAGCGCGCCGTCCTGCTTCTTGATCTTTTGCTCCGCCATACGGGCGGGGCGATAGTCCGCCACGGCGGCGGCCATCAGGAGTACCTCCGTCTCGTCCAAGCGCGCGATGATGGCGTCGTGCATCTCGGCGGCGGTGCGCACCGGCACAGTCTCGACGCCGTACACCGAGGGCAAGCCCGTGGGCGCGGTGACGAGGGTCACGCGCGCGCCGTAATCGCGCGCCGCCTCGGCCAGGGCGTAGCCCATGCGGCCCGAGGAGCGGTTGCCCAGGTGGCGCACCGGATCGAGAGGCTCTTGGGTGCCGCCGGCGCTCACCACCACGCGCAGCCCCGCCAGGGGGCCGTGGCGCCCCAAGGCCTGGCGGATGGCGGCCATGATCTCTTCCGTCGAGACGAGTCGCCCAGCGCCGATGCGTCCGGAGGCGAGTCGCCCCTCGCCCGGCCCCACGATGGTGGCGCCGCGACGCCGCAGCGTCTCGACGTTCTCGGCCGTCACCGGGTTGGCCCACATGTCGGCGTCCATGGCCGGGGCGACCACCAGCGGCGCCGTCGTGGCGAGCACGGTGCTGGTGAGCAGGTTGTCGGCCAGGCCGTGGGCGATCTTGGCGATGGTGTTGGCCGTGGCCGGGGCGATCACCAGCGCATCGGCCCGCGCCGAGAGGGAGATGTGGGCCATGTCGGTGTCGCGCAGCAGCTGGAACATGTCGATGGACACGGGCCGCTTGGTGATCGTCTGGAAGGGGAGGGGGGTGACGAACGCCGTGGCCCCCTCCGTCATGATGACGTCCACCGTTGCGCCCGCCTGCACCAGCTTGCTGGCCAGGTCGACCGCCTTGTAGCAGGCGATGCCGCCCGTAACCCCCAGGACGATGTTGGCTCCTTCGAGGATCACCGCGCCCCCCTGTTGAGTTCGTAGACGATCTGCAGGCCCTTCAGCGTCAGCCAGGGGTCCACGACCTCGATGACGTCGGTCTCTTGCGCGATGTCTTTGGCGAGGCCGCCGGTGCCGATGACGCGCATCGACGGCCCGAGTTCGCGCCGAAAGCGCTCCACCATCCCCTCCACGAGGCCCACGTAGCCAAAGAGGATGCCCGAGCGCATCGAGTCCGCCGTGTTGGTGCCGATCGCCTTGCGCGGCCGCGTCAGGTCGATGCGGGGCAGCTTGGCAGTGCGCAAGAACAGCGCTTCGGCCGCCACCCGCACGCCGGGCGCGATGGCGCCGCCGAGATAGTCGCCGGTGGCCGAGAGGGCGTCAAAGGTGGTGCCCGTGCCAAAATCCACGATGCAGGCCGGGCCACCGTAGAGGCGAAAGGCCGCGGCGGCGTTCACTACGCGGTCAGCCCCCACCTCGTAGGGGTTGTCGTAGCGCACCGCTACCCCGGTCTTGATCCCCGCACCCACCAGAAGCGGCTCCACGCCCACATAGCTGTCCAGCATCTCGAGGATCATGTCCGTCACCGGCGGCACGACGCTGGCTACCGAGACCCCACGAATTTCGGACGGCTCAAGGCCCTGCCGCGCCATGAGGCTGATGAGCAGGATGCCGTACTCATCCGGCATCTTTTGCTGATCGGTGCTGACGCGCCAGTGCGCCACCAGCTCCTCGCCGCGGTAGAGGCCGATGGTGATGTTGGTGTTGCCGATATCGACACAGAGCAGCATCGCCTTCGCCTCCCACCTAGATGCGCGCGCCGCGCCGCGTGCCGATCTGGCGGACGGCGGCCACGACGGCGGCGGTGATGACGGCCGACACAAACATCTCGGGGATGCCCTGGGCGATGGCGATCCCCCAGGCGGCATCGCTCGTCACGTACCCGCGCAGGGTCGCCGCCGACAGCACCAGGGCCGTGTTGGTGAGCGAGCCGGCCGCCCCCGCCACGGCCAGGCTGACGACGGCGGATTCCTCACGGCGTACCCACACGAACAGGAACACGATGGCGATGGCCGAGGCCACGGCCAAGACCATCCCCAGCCACAAGGTCTGCTGCGCCACCTGGTAGCTGAACGCCATCAACAGCGCCAGCAGCACGGCCAGCATCCCCGTGAGCATCCCGACGCGGGCGCGCCGCAGGACGGCGAACACCCACCAGGCCACGGGGCCGATGAGCAGTCGCGGCAGGATGATGACCAGCGGGTCCTTGATGGGCACCAGCGGGCTGAAAAAGCTCCCGAAGCCAAAGCCGAGGCTGACGATCACGCCCACCAGCGGCCCCTCGAGGATGGCGCCGATGATGGCCGGGAGGTGGGCGATGGTGGCGCTGCCGGCCGGCGTTGGCGTGGGGATGAACCCCACCGGCGTGAACGCCATGAGGAGGGTGATGGCCAGCAGCAGTCCGGCCACCACCACCCGGCGAATCCCGCGATGCTGCGCTGTAAGCATGGCCGTATCGTCGTCATGCCTGGTCATCGTTCGTTCCTTTCGCGACATGCTTGCGCTCATGGCAATCCTCCTACTGTGCGAAACCTCTTGACCACAGAGGGCGCAGAGAACGCAGAGGGCACAGAGAGGAAGGAGAGGAACACAGCATTATGGGGGCGGGCTCTCCTCTGCGGTCTCTGGGTACTCTGGGGTCTCTGTGGTTATTCATGGATATTCTACGGCATGCCAAGCCCCTGTAGCGCGATCACGACACCTAGGACGAGCAGCGCGATACCGACGGCCGCGGCGTCGACGGGGCGGTAGCAGAGTTCGTTCAGGCTGGTGCGGCCGTTGCCGCCGTGGTAGCAGCGCGCCAGCATCGCCATCACCATCTCGTCGGCCCGCCGGTAGACGTCGGCAAAGAGGGGCACCACCAACGCCGCCATGCGCCGGGCGTTCGCCAGCAGGCGTAATCGCCCTCCGGAGCCCTGGCCCACGCCGCGGGCGTCCTGCGCCAGCATGATCGCCTCCATCTGCTCGCCGAGGATCGGCAGGAAGCGCAACGCGATGGCGATCACCAGCGCGATCTCGTGGCTGGGTAACCCCACGGCGCCCAGGGGGCGCAGCAGACGGTCGACGCCCATGGTGAGCGCCCCGGGCGTCGTCGTGCTGGTCAGCAGGCTGACCAACACCATCAAGCTCACCAGCCGCAGCGCCATGATCGCCACTACCCGGATGCTGGTCGGCGTGATGCGGATGAACCCCCAGGCGGCCAGCGCCTCCTCATGCGCCGCGGCGCCGGACGTGCCTCCGAGCAGCAGCTGCAGCACCGCCAGGACGGCCACCAGCGGCAGCACCGGGCGCACGCTGGCCACCGCCTGTTCCGCCGGCAGTCGCGACAGCGGCACCAGTGAGGCGACCACCAGCACCATCAGGACGCTGGTGGTGTACCCCGAGGCGACCACGGCGGCCGCCACGAGCAGCGCGATGGCCACCAGCTTGGCGCGGGGGTCGAGGCGATGCAAGACGGATCCCGTGGGGAGGTACCGCCCGATGGTGACGTGTCTCAGGAGCGCAGCGTTAGCCACAGCGCCTCCTCCGCCTCACACGCCTTGATCGGCCGCCCGGGAACGACTACCCCCTCCCGCGCCAGCGCGCGGATGATCTCGGCCGCGGTGGGAAGCGTCAGGCCGGCACCCGCCAGCGCGTCGTGCTGGCTCAGTACCTCATGCACCTCCCCCGCCAGCACGGTGCGTCCCTCGTGGAGCACCGTCACCCGCTCCGCGACCTCGGCCACCTCATCCATGTCGTTCGAGATCAGCAACACCGTGACCCCCTCCTCGTCGCGCAGGCGGCGCAGGAGGGTGTGCACCTCGCCTCGGCCCCGCGGGTCGAGGCCGGTAGTGGCCTCGTCCAGTACGAGCAACTCGGGCCGTATCGCCAGCACGCCGGCCAGCGCGGCGCGCCGCATCTCGCCGCCGCTCAGCGAAAAGGTCTGCCGATCCTTGAACGCCTGAAAGGGGAGGCCCACCGCCTCCATCGCCCAGCGCACCCGCTCGCGCACGGCTTTGCGATCCAGACCCAATTGGCAGGGCCCGTAGGCCACGTCATCCCCCACATAGCGCTCGAACAGCTGCTGGTGCGGGTACTGGAACACCAGTCCCACGCGTCGCCTCAGCGCGGCAAGATCGAGGGATGGCGAGGCCGTGTCCTGGCCGAACACCACCACGCGCCCCGCCTCGCCGGGCCGCAGCAGGCCGTTGGTAAAGTGGGCCAGCGTCGACTTGCCCGCGCCGCTGGCGCCGATGAGCGCCGCGATCTCGCCCCGCGCCACCTCCAGGCCCGCGTCGCGCAGCGCCACGGATTCCAGTGGCGTCCCTGGAAGGTAGGTGTGGCCCAGATGCTCGATGACTACCGCGGGGTCGGCCATCAGGCTGCCCTCGCCCGCGCGACGACGGCGGCCACCAGCTCTTCGGGGGTGACGACGCCGACCGACATGTTGGTGCCGCGCGCCGCCAGGCCACGGGCGATGACGGCGGCAGGGGGCAGCGCCAGGCCCAACGCCTCCAGGACGTCGGCCTGCGCCAGTACCTCGCGCGGCGTTCCCTCCAGGGCCACATGGCCGGCGTCGAGCACGAGGACGCGCTGGGCCTGGGTGATCTCGTCCATGAAATGGGTGATGGCCACCACCGTCAGCCCATCGGCGTGCAGGTCGCGCAGCAGGCGCAGCACCTCGCGCCGCGCCAACGGATCGAGCATGGCGGTGGATTCGTCGAGCACCAGGCAGGCGGGGCGCATCGCCAGCACGCCGGCGATGGCCAGGCGCGCCTTTTGCCCGGCGGAGAGGGTGTGGGGATCGCGGAGGCGCTGGTCGAGCAGGCCGGCGTTCCGCAGGGCGTCATCGACGCGCCGACGCAACTCGTCGCGGGGCACCCCCAGATTCTCGGGCCCAAAGGCGACCTCCTCCTCGACCACCGTGGAGATGATCTGGTTGTCGGGGTTCTGGAACACCATCCCCACCGTGGCGCGAATCCCGAGGAGCGCCGCGCCGTCGCGCGTACTGGCGCCCGCCACGATGACCTCCCCCTCGGTGGGGGTGAGGAGGCCGTTCAGGCAGCGCGCCAGGGTCGACTTGCCCGACCCGTTCTGCCCCACGATGGCCAGGTACTCTCCCCGGTCGACGGCCAGGGAGACGTCGTGCAGCGCCGGGATGGCGTGATCGGTCCCGGCGTCATAGCTGTAGCTGAGGTGCGATGTGCGGATGAGCGGCTCGTCCAAGCGGTCTCCTCGAGACGTAAAAAAACCTCGCGCCATCGAGACGCGAGGTTGCGGAATCAAGCGTGTTCCGCGGCGTGGCCCAGGGGCCACGTTCACCTTCTCCTGCCGTCTCGGTCGCGGTGCGATCCAAGCGACGCGTTGTTTCATGCCCGGCCAATGCTCGGCGCCCCGTGGGTCGCCGGCAGGGGTATTGTAGCATAGGGGCGGGGAGAGCGCAAGGGGTATGAGTTCGCGCTCGCTGCGCCCCTATTCGTAACTCAGCACCGCCTTGATCGTCTCCGCCGGATGCTCGTCGATGAAGCGGTACGCCTCCGGCGCCTCGGCGTACGGGAAGGTCTGGGTGATGAGTTCGTCCACCCGCACCTTGTCCTGGGCCAGCAGGTCCAGGGCGGTGCGTGAGATGCGCGGGCGGTCCCACATGGGGTGGTAGCGGCTGGGGCAGTTCCACACCGCCATGCTCGAGACGAGGTTGAGCCGGTTGTGGTGCCATTCCTCGCCCAGGTACACCGCCGACGCCCCGCCCTGGTAGTATCCCAGGGTCACGATCGTGCCGCCCATGTGGGCGCTACGTATCGCCTGCTGCAGCGCCGGATAGGTGCCGCTGGCCTCGATGGCCACGTCCACGCCACGGGGGCCGTCGCGGAACTTGAGCACCTCCCCCGGGTCGCGCTGCGTGGGGTCGAGCGCCTCGTCGGCGCCGAACGAGGCGGCCATCTCGCGTCGCCGGGCGATGGGATCGAACGCGGCCACGTACGAGGCGCCGCTCAGACGCGCCAGCTGCACGACGATGAGGCCGATGGTACCCAGGCCGAACACCGCCACGTGATCGCCCACCTTGATCTGGGCGTCATGGACGGCCGCCAGCGCCACCCCCACCAGCGCGGCGAACACCGCCTGCCGCGGCGAGACGCCTTCCGGCAGCGCTTGCATGGGGATCTGCTCCCGGGCGTTGCGGTCCATGTCGATGATGGTCGTGGGGCCGTGGGGTGTGGCGCTGTGCACCAGGTCCCCCACGCGTACCTCCATCACCGCGCTCCCCACCTCCGCGACGCGGCTGACCATTTCGTATCCCAGCCGAATGGGGTGGAAAGCGCGCTCCTGATTGGGCATGAACAGGCGGTGCTCGCCGTCGAAATGTTTCTCGGCAAAGGGCGCCGTGCCGCGGTACAGGTTCAGCTCCGTGCCGTGGCTGATGCCGCTCAGCACACTCTCCAGTCGCACGTCGCGCGGCCCGAGAGGGGGATCGGCGTATTCGCGCAACTCGAAGGTGCGCGGCCCCACGAGATAGTATGCCTTGGGCATGGTGTGCTCCTTTGCCGTGAGCCGTCCCTCACGGAGCGGCCCACCCTTGTCCACACGGTCCGCTCTAGACCCACCCCTTGGTGAGGTAGAAGGCCAGCTTGGCGTACTCGTCGAGTACCGCCAGCAGCGAGCGTTCCTGGGTCCACCAGCTGGTCGGCGAGAACCAATCGGGCTCGGCGCCCACCACGATGATGCGCACCCCCGTCTCCTCGAACACCTTGCGGAAGGTCAGACGCGCCCGCCGCGTGTGGTACGAGTCGGTGATCACCAGCACCGAACTCAGCCCGTTCTCCTGCGCGAGTTGGAGGCACGCCAGCGCCTCATCGCGCGTGCTGGCGGTGTCTGGGAGGAGGATCATGGTACCGCGAGGCGCCCCGAGGCTCACCATATAATCCGCCCCCAGGGAAGCGAACGACTGCTCGAATCCCGGCAGCTGCGGCGCCTCGCCGCTGGAGACGAGGGCGGGGGCATAGCCCTTCTTGGCCAGGGCCACCGCCAGTTCTTGGCGTGAGCCGCTGCCTCCTCCGAGGACCACGATGGCGTCGGCGGGCACGGCCTCTTGCGTGGTGATCAGGAACCGGGCGAACAGGGGCAGCCAGTAGGCTTGGGTTGCCAGGGCGATGAACAGCAGCAATCCAGCGGCAAGCAGCCAGTGAGGCCGCCAACCGCTCGATTCCTGCATGCCTTCGCCGCCGGTCCGTTCGTACCAGCGTACCGGCATCGTGTCGTCTCCTGTGCGTTGGGGCAATGGATGGCCGTGTATGTGGGCGTGCTCGGCCGCACAGGCACGCATTATAGGCGAGGGCGCGCCATCCGTCCAAGGCGCAGACGCCTGCCCCTGCGCTCGCAACGCCCACATTTCGGCGTGCCCCCGGCGCCGCCTAGGTGTTGTGCCCTAGGGGCGCCCGCGCGTGATAGCCGTGGGCGCCGAGTTGAGTACAATGGGGCTCGCCCGCCCTGCCGCTCACATCGCTGCCCAGAGGTGCTCATGGTCAGAATAGTCACCGATACCACCGCCGGACTACCCCGCGAGGTGGCCGAACGCTACGACATCCCCGTCATCCCCCAGATCGTCAGTTTCGGCGACGAGTCGTACCTCGAGGGGATCGAGCTGGACAATGCCGGCTTTATGGAGCGGCTGCGCTCCTCGCGCGAACTCCCCAAGACCGCCGCTCCTCCCGTGCGCCTGTTCGTGGAAGCGTTCGAGCGCCTCGTCCCGTCGGGTGAGCCGATCCTGTGCATCCACCCCTCGACGCTGGTGAGCGGGACGGTGCGCTCGGCCACCGTGGCGGCGGCCGAGTTTCCCGAGGCCGACATCCGCGTGCTCGACACGCGCGTCGTCGCCAGCCCCCTGGCCACCATGGTGGAGCTGGCCGCATGTTGGGCGGCGGACGGGCTCGGCGCCGACAGCATCGTGGCGCGCCTCGAGGCGATGATGCGGCGCTGTCGCCTCTATTTCCTCGTGGCGACGCTCGAGTACCTCGCCAAGGGTGGGCGCATCGGAGGCGCCGCCGCTCTGCTGGGCACCGTGCTGCGCGTCAAGCCGATCCTCACCATGTGCGATGGTCGGGTGGAGGCGTATGACCGCCAGCGCACCCAGTCCCGCGCCCTGGAGCGCCTCAAGGAACTCGTGGCCGCCGAGTACCCGGCCGACGGAAGCGGCTACCTCTCGGTGATGCACGCAGGCGTGCCGGCCGAGGCGGAGGCGCTGGCCGCCGACCTCTGCGCCCACCATGGCCTGAAGCGCATCCCGATCCTCGACGTCCCACCCGCCATCGTGACCCACGGCGGGCCGGGGATCCTCGGCGTCGCCTTTTTCGCCGCCGACGACGGGGCTGTCCCTGCGGGGGAGGACGGCCATGCGCGTCCTTAAGGTCGACACCTCCCGCCGGCGCGATGTGAACCGCTTCATCGAGGTGCCCTTTGCCCTGTACCGCGACAGCCCGCAGTGGGTGCCGCCCCTGCGGGGCGAGGTGCGCCTGTGCCTGAACCGTGACAAGCACCCCTTCTACGAGCACTCTACCGCCGAGTTCTTTCTCGTCGAGGCGGACGGCGAGGACGTGGGACGGGTGGCCATCATCGACAACCAGAACTATAACCGGTACCACGACACCCAGACCGCCTTCTTTTACCTGTTCGAGTGCATCGATGACGTGGATGCCGCCCACGCGCTGGTGGACGCCGCCGTCGACTGGGCGCGCGGGCGTGGGCTGACGACCATCAAGGGGCCGCGGGGCCTGCTGGCGGGGGACGGCATCGGCCTGCTCGTGGACGGCTTTCAGCACCGCCCGGCGGTGGGCATCCCCTTTAACCTGCCCTACTATGACCAGCTGGTCGTCTCCTGCGGGTTTACCAAGGAGAGCGACTTTTACTCCGGGTACCTGCCGGGCGACTATGCCCTCAACCCGCGCTACGCCGAGGTGGCCGCGAAGGTCATGGAGCGACGGGGGTTGCGCATCCAGACCTTTGGGAGCAAGCGCGAACTCGTCTCGTGGGCGCCGCGCATCCGCGAGGTGTACAACGATTCCTTCCGCGATGGTGAGGGGCACTTTCCCCTCACGGAGGGGGAGCTGTCGGTGGTTGCGGAGCGTCTGCTCTCCATCGCCGACCATCGCCTCATCAAGCTGGTGATGAAGGGCGAGGAGGTGATCGGCTTTCTCTTTGCCTTCCACGACATCTCGGCGGCGCTGCAGCGCATCAAGGGGCAGCTGTGGCCCTTGGGTTGGCTGGTGCTGATGCGCGAGTTCAAGCGCACCGAGTGGGTGAACGTGAACGGCATCGGCCTCCTCCCCGAGCATCGCGGGGTGGGCGCCAACGCCGTTCTCTACACCGAGATGGCCAAGAGCGTGCACGCGTTCGGCTTCAAGCACGCCGATGTGGTGCAGATCGAGGACAAGAACGCCAAGAGCCGGGCGGAGATGGCCGCCCTCGGCGTACAGTGGTACAAGACGCACCGCGTCTATCGCCGCGCCGTGTGATACCTGGCCCGGCGTACGCTGCCGGTGGTATCCGGCCTTGTGCGCCATGGAGACGATACCGATGACGGCTTACTCGCTCGAAGCGGCGCCGCCCCGCCCCTTGTCCCTCTGGACCAAGCTCGTCTATGGCACCGGCGACTGGGGGATGTCGAGCTTTGGCACCCTGCGCCAGGTGTTCTATGCCATCTTTCTCACCGACGTGGTGGGGCTCGACCCGCGCCTGGCGTCCATCGCCGCGCTGGTGGGCATCATCTGGGACGCCGTGAACGACCCCATCGTCGGCGCGCTGAGCGACCGCGTGCGGACGCGCTGGGGGCGGCGGCGCCCCTTTCTGCTCCTCTTTGCCGTCCCCTACGGCTTCGGCTTCCTGCTCCTTTGGTGGGCGCCACCGTGGGAGTCGCAGTGGGCGGTGGTGGCCTCCGTCACGCTGGCGTTCATGATCAGTGACACCCTGCAGACGCTGGTGGCCGTCCCATTCCAGGCCCTCACGCCCGAGCTGGCCCGCGACTATGACGAGCGCACCTCGCTCACCGGCTATCGCATGTTCTTCAACCTGCTGGCGTCCCTCGCCACGGCGGTGTCGGCGCCCATGATCGTGAACGCGGCGCGCCAGTCGGGCGCCAGCGCCCAGCAGGGCTACCTGGTCGTGGCGGCCCTCTTTGGCGGGTTGGCCGCCCTTCCCTTCATCGCCATCGCCATCGTGGTACGCGAGCGTCCCGCTCCCACGGACGAACGCCGGGTGCCGGCGCTACGCGAGATGGCGCGCGCCGCCTGGCGCAACGTGCCGTTCCGCTACGCCATGGCGCTGTACATGCTCAACTGGATCACCTTTGATCTCGTGGCCCTCATGCTGCCCTTCTTTCTCACCTACTGGGTGGCGCAGGGCAACCTGCTCGCCTCGGCCGACGTCTTTGGCGAGCCCGTCGCCCTCGGATCGGTGGTGCTGGGCGTCATGCTCGTCGTTGCGGTGGTGTCCATACCCCTCTGGACGTGGATGGCCCGGCGCTTCAGCAAGCGCGCCGCCTACATCTGTGGCATGGGCTTCTGAGCCCTGGTGCAGTGCGCGGTGATCGCCATCCAGCCCGGCCAGTTGGGGCTCATCATGGCGCTGTCGGCGCTGTCGGGCCTGAGCGTCGCCACGGCCCACGTCCTCCCCGACGCCATCTTTCCCGACGTCATCGAGTGGGACGAGCTGTACACGCACCGCCGCAACGAGGGCGTCTACTATGGCGCCAAGAACCTCATCCGCAAGCTCACCGGCGCCATCGCCATCTTTGTCGCACTGCAGGTGCTGGGCTGGTTCGGCTATCGCGCCCCCGGCCTCGAGGCGACGCAGTTTGCCCAGTCCGCCGTCACGCTATCGGCCATCCGCATCCTCACGGGCCCCGGCGGCGCACTCTTGCTGATCAGCGCCATCGTCGTGGCGTGGTTCTATCCCCTCACCCGCGAGCGCCACGCCCGCGTGCGGAGGCTCCTCCTGCGGCGTCGGAGGCGCGAGGCGCAGTTGGCCATCGGCGGTCGGCAGTCGGCGGTCAGCCGTGGGCGCGCGGTGGGGCGATAGGTCTTGGCAATTGGCTGTTGGCCATTAGCCCTTGGCCGCTGGTGCAAGACGCTCTTCTTGAGGGAATGCCCAGCCGAGGGGCTGGCAGTGCCTGTGTCAGGCCAATGGCCAACCGCTAATGGCCAACAGCCAACCGCCAGGCGCCGCTTCGTACGCCGTTGACATCGCCCTTCCACGCGGCTAGCATACGCGCGTCGTACCCACCCCAATCGCGAGGAGTACCAGCATGGCGAACGTTCCCGTGGGATTGCAGTTCTATACCGTGCGCGATGAGGCGGCCAAGGACTTTGCCGGCGCGATGCGGCGCGTCGCGGCGCTGGGCTATGCCGGCGTGGAGTTGGCCGGCACCGGTGGGCTCTCCGCCGCAGCGATGAGGGACCTCCTGGCCGAGACCGGCCTCGCCCTGGCGGGCAGCCACGTGCCGGTGACCGAGTTCGAGACCAATCTGGACGACGTGATCGCCTACTATGCCGCCGTGGGCGCGCCGCGCGTCGGCGTCCCCTACCTGCCCGGCGAGCGCCAGAACCCCGAGGGGTTCCGCGCCCTGGCGGCGATGATGAACGCCGTCGGCGCGCGCCTCCGGGAGGCCGGCATGGGCCTCTACTACCACCACCACGCCTTCGAGTTTGACAAGCACGACGCCGGGGACGGCGTCGTGACCGGCATGGACATCCTGCTCCGCGAGACCGATCCGGCGCTGGTGACCATCGAGTGCGACGTCTACTGGGTGCGGCACGCCGGCCTCGACCCGGCCGCGTTCATCCGGCAGCACCCCGGGCGGTTCCCCCTGGTGCACCTCAAGGATATGACGCCCGAGGGAAGCGAGGGGCATACCTTTGCCGAGGTCGGCGAGGGCGTCATCGACTTTGCGCCCATCTTTGCCGCCAGTGAGGCGCAGGACGTAGAGTGGTACATCGTCGAGCAGGACCGCTGCGCCCGCCCCTGTTTCGAGAGCGCGCGCCTGAGTCTGGAGAATCTGCGCGAGTGGGGGAAGGCGTAGGTGGCGGCGGTCGGCGGTCGGCTATCGGCTGTTGGCTATTAGCTGTTTGCCGCGCTTGCCGACGCCTAGGTTGCCTTGGCCATCGGATCTATCTGGGCGGTACGGCACCCGAGCGGGAAGAGCCAACAGCCAAGAGCTAACGGCCAACAGCCGACCGCCGACAGCACAAGAAGCGAGGTATGACCATGCCCGATTTTCCCACCCTAGCCCCGACGCGCCGCCTGGAGCTGTTGGAGCCGCCGCGGGGGCGCGTGTCGTTGGTGCTGGACACCGACACGTACAACGAGATCGACGACCAGTTCGCCCTGGTGTACGCCCTGATGTCGAAGAACCTGTCCGTCGAGGCGGTGTACGCCGCCCCGTTCTTCAACAGCCGTTCGTCGGGCCCCGCCGACGGCATGGAGAGGAGCTACCAGGAGATCCTGCGCATCTTGGAGTTCATGGGACATTCCGCGGAGGGGTTCGCCTTTCGCGGCTCCGATCGCTACCTGCCGGCCGACAAGACGCCGCTCGTCAGCCCGGCGGCGGAGGACCTGGTGCGCCGGGCGCGCGCCGCCTCCCCGGGGCCGCTCTATGTGCTGGCCGTGGGCGCCATCACCAACGTCGCCTCGGCGCTGCTCATGGCGCCCGACATCGTGGACAAGATCGTTGTGGTGTGGCTCGGCGGGCATCCCTGGTACTGGCCTACGGCGAAGGAATTCAACCTGCAGCAGGACGTCCCCGCCGCTCAGGTGCTGTTCGATTCGGGCGTCCCCCTGGTGCAACTGCCATGCAAGAACGTGACGGAGCACCTGCGCACCACGCTGCCCGAGATGGCCGCCTACGTCAAGGGGCGGGGGCGTGTCGGCGACTATCTCTACGGGATCTTCCAGGGCTACCATCCCGACCACTTTGCCTACTCCAAGGTGATCTGGGACATCAGCTCGGTGGCCTATATGAACAACCCGGATTGGGTGCCCACAGAGCTGCGCCCGTCGCCCATCCTGCGCGACGACGTCACCTGGGCGCCCGAGGACCCGCGACGGCACCCGGTTCGCCAGGCCTACGACGTCAACCGCGACGCCGTGTTCGGGGACCTGTTCCGCAAGCTGGAGGCGTGGAGCGGGGCGTAGGCGGCAGGTGTGGGCATAGGTTATGCGTTGTGGGTTGTACGCGCGGTGACAGGTCACAGGTCACAAGTTACAGGCCCGAGCGGCATGTCCGCCTCGGGCCTGTAACTTGTAACCTGCAACGCACGGCCCTGACTCGCAACTCGGAACCCGCTACGGCGTGGAGCCTCGGCAGCGGCCGGGTGCTAGTCGATCCGCTCGAAGCGGAAACCGATGGTGGCGATGTCCGGCTCGCTGCGGACGATGGGGTCGAACACCGCCTTCTGGATCTCGTTGTAGTGGCTTACCTGGGTGGTGGCCGGCACCCCGCCCGCCAGGTAGGCGCCGATGAGTTCCGACCACTGGTCCTTGTGCAGGTACACCTGCGACGTGATGCTCGCCATCCCCGAGTGGACCGATTCCTCCCAGCAGACGCGGGCGCTGCTGGAGCACGACACCCAGCCCACCTGCTCGCGCAACTCCACGATCATACGCCAGTTGGCGCTGCCGCGGCCAGCCCAGGTCCACATATCCTGCGCCTTGGCGATCGCCTGGGGCGAGGTGAGGAAGCCCATGAAGGGGCGGTAGCGGTGGCCGTCCGGCCCCTGCACGTAGAACTCTTCATCGGCGGCGAACTTGAACAGGATGAACCCCGTGCCCCACTCGCCGTTGTCCACGTCGATCTGCTGGGTGATCCCCAGCGGCGCCGCCGTGGGAGCGGGGGTGGGGGGCACGGCCGTCGGCTCGGGCGCCGCCGTTGGCTCAGCGGACGCCGCCGTTGGCTCGGGCGCTGCCGTTGGCGTGACCGACGTGTTCGTCGGCCTTGTGGTCGGTGAGGCCGACCCGGGGGTGGCTGTGGCCTCGGCCGCGTCCGGCTCGTCACCCTCTTCCGGGGGCACGGGGATGACGAGTTCCTGCCCGATGCTCAGCATGGCGCTCGTGCTCAGCCCATTCGCCTCGGCCAGCTCGGCGGTGGTGATGCCGTTGGCGTTGGCGATGCCGGAGAGGGTATCCCCCGACACCACCACGTGCGTCCGAGTCTCGACGCGAGGCGTGGGCGATGGTGCCGGTGTGTCGGTCGGGGGCAGCGGCGTCGCGGTGGGCCGGGCCGTGGCGGTGGCCGTCGGCGGCATGGGCGTGGCCGTGGGCTCCTGGGTGCGCGTGGGGCGCGGCGTGACATCCGCCAGTTGCGCCACCGGCGGCGCCGGCTCGACGGGCGACGCCAGCGAGACCAACTGCATGACGACGACCAGCGCCGCGATCGCGGCGGGAACGTACCAGAGATGCAGCTTGCGTGAGGCCATAGGGCTCCTTGCTGTAGCGTGTGGTGGTCGTGACGGCATTGTAACGACGTTGGCGCGAGGGGCCAAAACGGCGGTCGGCGCTCAGCTGTCGGCGTTCAGCGATCGGCGGCCGACCCTTGGCGATTGGCCGTTGGCTGTTGGCCAGCCCCATCGAGGCCATCGTGGTCCTTGCTTGCCCCGCTCAGGGAAAGCGCACCGCGCAGGTATGCCTAATCGCCAACCGCTAACAGCCAAGAGCCGACCGCTGATCGCCGACAGCCCGCCTACGGATGCTCTTGGTCCCAGCGCGGCAGCGAGCGCAGCGGCTGCTCCTCGAAGGGGCGTGCGCGGAGGGCGGCCTCGTCCAACTCCAGGCCCAACCCCGGGCCATCGGGCACGCGGATATGCCCCTGCTCCACCACGAACGGCGCCACCGAGATCTCGGCCGCCGTCTCGCGGAAATTCAGGAAATACTCGGTGATGATGAAATTCGGGATGCACGCCGCGAGCTGCAGCGTGGCTGCCAGGCCGATGGCGGTGCTGTTATAGTTGTGGGGCGATACGGCTACATAGTAAGGCTCGGCCATGGCGGCGATCTCTTTGGCCTCCAGCAACCCCCCGCAGCTGCACACGTCGGGATTGATGATGTCGGCGGCGCGCTGCTCGAACACCTCGCGGAACTCGGCCTTGGTGTAGAGCGCCTCCCCCGTCACCACCGGCAGGCGTGTCTGCCGCCGCACCTCGGCCAACGCGGGGACGTTGTCCGCCGGCACCGGCTCCTCGAACCAGAAGGGATCAAACTCTTCCATCAGGTGCGAGACGCGGATGGCGTGCATGGGCGCCAGGCGGCGGTGCACCTCGATGAGCAGGTCGACGTCCGGGCCCACCGCCTCGCGCACGGCGCGCACGTTGGCCACCGCCGCGCGTTCCACGTCGCGGTCGACGTATTGGCGCCAGGGGCCGGGGAAGGGGTCGAACTTGAGCGCGTCGAACCCCTGCGCCACAGTGGCCACGGCCAGCTCGGCGTACTGCTCGGGGGTCTTGGCGCCGCCGTACCAGCCGTTGGCGTACACGCGCACCCGCTGGCGGCAGGCGCCGCCCAGCAGGGTGTGGGCGGGCGTGCCCAGCCGCTTGCCGGCGATATCCCACAGCGCGATCTCGATCCCGCTCAACGCGCTGAACAGGTCCATCGAGCCGCGGCGGCCGGCGAAATCGTCGTACACCATCCGGCAAAAGTGCTTGATGTGGCGCGAGTCGCGCCCCACGAGGTAGCGGGACAGGTCGTGGACGTGCCGCTCGATGTTGCGGTCGCGGTCGAGCTGGGTGTAGCACTCGCCCCAGCCCACGATGCCGTCCTCCGTCTCGATGCGCACGAACAACCAGTTCTTCCCGCCGATCATCCCCGCCCGGTGACTGCTCGGGTTGACCAGAAACGTCTCAACGTGCGTAACGCGCATTGCTAGCTCCTCTGTACGAGTTCGGGTTGTGAGTTGCGAGTTATGGGTTGTGCGTTGCGCCGCGGTTACGGGTCCCAGGTTGCAGGTTACAGGGGTTCCGAGAGTGCGCCATCTGGTCCCTGTAACCTGTAACCTGCAACCTGTAACGGCGCGCAGCGCACAACCCCTCCGTGCTCTCCGTGTCTCCGTGGTTGCTATGGCTCTCCGAACGCCTCGATCGCCTCCGCGATGGCGGGCATGCTGGTGCGCCAGACGGCGTGGGGGACGTTCTCAGACACCTGGATCTGCAGCCGGCCGGTGTGTCCGGCGGCCGTCAAGATCTCCTCCGCCTGCGCCCGCACCCCCTCGGCGGGGAGCAGATGCTGCGACGAGGGAAAGTTGACGAAAAGCCGCATGTCGGGCCAGAGCGCCACCGCCTCAGCCACGGTGGTGTCGTTGTCGGGCGCGGGGGCGAACGAGTCCAGCCCGCCGACGCGCGAATCAGAGATCGCCTGCCACAGGGGCTTCAGGTCGCCGTCCATGTGCACGAACACGGGCCGGCCGTCCTCCGCCAGCATGCCGGCCAGCTCGTCGTATAACGGCACGCAGTACGCGCGAAAGCGCCGCGGCCCGATGGCGGGGGCGGTGATGTTGTCGGGAAAGTCGATGAACGGCGCCGGCGAGCGGTAGGCGATCTCGAAAATGCGCCGCGCCCGCGCCCGCAGCAGGTCGATGGTGTGCTGGACGCGGTCGGGGCAGTCGACCATGTGGAATCCCAACGTGTCCAGCCCCACCCACTGCACCCAGAGCTGCTGGTAGGGCGTGCGCTCCACCGCCACCAGCGGCACCCCCTCGTCCCCCAGCTCGGCGGCGTCGCGATGGTAGAGGTCATAGTCCGGCAGGATGATCGAGTCGGTCAGGTAGGCCCACAGCACCTCATAGTCCTGCGGCTCCTGCACATAGTGCTTGCGGATGGAGCTAGAGTCGTAGGCGTCCTCAAAGACGCGCTCCTCATAGATCGACCCCGCCGACGTGTGCAGCGTGTTGCGCCGCCAGCGCGCCCCGCCGCGCGCGAAATCCTCCTCGACGAATCGACAATGAGGATGCTCCACGCGATGCACCTTGGACCACCGCATGAATCCGAGGCGATCCGGCCCCAGGCAGCGCCGTAGGGCGTCACCGTCCAGTATCCCCTCATAGATGACAAAGGGCACGCGGTCCATAGGCCGCCCCTGGACGACCGCCAGGATGCGCTCGCGCATGGTCATGGGCATTGGGGCTCTCCTGTACGGGGTTCGGCGTAACAGGCAGGACTTTGCCCGAAAGAGAGGTGCGTGTCAAGGCAGCGCTGCGCGTTGCGGGTTCCGGTTGCGGGTCGAAGGGGTGGCAGGTGGCAGGGGAGGTTATGGGTTATGAGTTGTGGGTTGCGGTTGTCTGCTCCCTCTCCATGTACTCGGGGAGAACCCCAGTACCGTGGGGCGAGGGTTGGGGGTGAGGGGTCTGGGGAGGCGTCTGGATCGCGAAAACGCGAAAGGGGCGAAAGACGCGAAAGGGACTCGCCGCCAAAGTGGGAGACGCCGCAAAGAGCGTGGAGCGCCGCCGTCCCGGCGGCAGGGAGGGCGACCGTCCGGTCGCCCCTACGTGGTGGGCGGGCCGCTACGGGGCAAGAGCTTTCGCGCCTTTCTCCCGATTCGTGCTTTCGCGATCCAGACCCCTCCCTGTGGATAACCATCCATGTCCTGTGGAAAACACCCCTTCCTGGGGATGATTCCTGTGGATAACGCGCGTAATTGGGAGATTGCGTTAACGAGCGTACAGACGGCGCAAATGGTCGCAGGATGCAATGCAGTGCTTGGCCTCGCGGGAATCGTTATGTGCTTCTATAATGGCGCGCGGGCTCGGTTCGTCGTTGTTCGCTCAACACAGGAGGTATGCAATGACGCCACTCGCCGCACAACCCAACGAACGGACGAAACGATCTCGCCAGGGAACGCAACCTGCGCTGATCCCGCTGCATCAGGCATACGAAGCATTCTTCATGCGCCTATCCGAGGATTTCAGGAGGCGGTGCCCAGGCATCATAGCCCAAGCCACCAAGCCAATCTTACCGGGTTGGTTCCCCTTCCGGATGGGCCGTGCTGGCTTCGCCATCTATGTAGTACTGGCACACGGTACGATCCGAGTCGGGTTGTACCTGGAGAACGGTCGAGAGAAGAACAAGCGGGCTTTCGATGCGCTCATTGCGCAGCGCCAGGCAGTTGAGGAAGCGCTCGGATACTCCATCACATGGGATCGCCAGGATCACCTAAAGCAATCCCGCGTGTTCATAATCCGCAGAGGAAGTGTTGTCGATTCTGACGAATCGCTCTCCGAGCTGCGCGAATGGACCGTGCAGAAGGTCGCGGACTTTTACCGTGTCTTCCGCCCACTGGTCCAGCAACTGGAGCTTTGAGCCGTCCGAGACCTACGTGCGCTGGCGCCCAGCATCGACGACGGGCCGATAGCTGATAGCCGACGGCCAAGAGCCAACAGCCAACAGCTAATTGCCAACAGCCTTCAACACCCGCAGCGCCCGCAGCGTCACCCACTTGTTCGGCTGCTTCTTCGCCCCGAAATCCACCCACGTCTTGCCCGTATAGTCGTACTCCAGTGCCCAGCGCCCCTGATCGTCCTGCTTGTCGCGGATGAGGGCCAGGGCGTTGGTCAGGCGCGGGTCGGCGCCATGGCCCACGCTCACCAGGGCCTCGGCGATCTGCAGGATGTCGGTGACATAAAAGACGGGGAAGCCAAACTTCCACCAGTTGCCGCTGGGCTTGGCGGCCCAGCCGTTGGGATAGGCCGCCGTCGCCGGGTCGACGCCCAGGAGGAACGCAACCCCCGCCTCGATGGCGTCTTCCACGAGGGGATAGTGGTAGGGCGCGGGGCAGACACCGAGGGCTAGGATCACCTTGGTCGCCCCCCAGGCGCAGGCCAGCTTGTTGTTGGCGCCGCAGGCAAAGAGGGGGCCGCACTTGCCGGCATAGTAGCGCAGGGGGGCGTTGCGCTCAGTGGCCGGCGCCATCCCCTCACCGGTAACGGTGCGCGCCAGCCACTCGTAGGCCGGCGCCAGGCGCGGATCGTCACACCCCAGCGTGACGAGCGCCCAGCACATGTTCCCCTGCAGGCAATCGACGGTGGCGGACGGCGCGGTCTGCGAGGAGATCTGCCCTCCCGGCGCCAGCGCCTGGTCCAAGAAGTAGGCGCAGGCGCGCGCGATACGTTCGTCGGCGGTAACCGATGCGCCCAGTTGGGCCAGCGCGATGAGCGGCCACACCGTGGAGCGGTACTTGGGGAGGTAGCCCGAGCCCGGCTTGGCCCAGTAGCCACTGGGATGCATGGCGTCGAGGATGGTCGCGATGGGGCCTTCGGTGTGCGCCAACCGTTGCGCGGCCTGCAGCTCGGGGTCGTCGGACGGGAGGTCCATGAGGTCGCGGAGGGCCAGGTAGCGCACGCCGGGCACATCGGGCTCAAGCAGCCACGTGACCGGGTCATCCCGGAGCTGGCTATGCCATGGTATGGTGTCACCTCCTATGGCGCGCCGACAGCCCGCGGCGGCGGGCAACCTATCCTTCCGTCGCACATGGATGAGGCTAACATATCGCGGCGTGATGTCGCCGTCAACCCACGCCTTGACGCCCACCCCCTCCTGCGGTAAAACCGCTTCCGTCTCGACGTTAGTGAAAGGACCACGCCATCGCTATGAACCTGCTCTATATCACGTTGGATTCCCTCAACCGCCACTTTCTCCCCTGCTATGGCAACGATTGGGTGCAGACGCCCAACATCGACCGCTTGGCGGCCAAGGGGGTGACGTTCGACCACCACTACTCCGGCTCGCTTCCCTGCATGCCCGCCCGCCGCGAGATGTGGACCGGCACGGAAGAGTTCTGGTGGCGTTGGTGGGGGCCGCTGGAGCCCTGGGACCGCACCCTGGCCCACGCCCTGGGGTGTGGCGGCGTCACCTCGCAGCTCATCACCGACCACTATCACTATTTCGAGTGGGGCGCCCACTCTTTCGAGTACGACTTTGACGGCTATACCTCCGTCCGCGGTCACGAGCACGACAACCACCGCACGCGCCCCTTTGGCGAGGCCCCCGACTGGGCGCGGGTGCTGCTGGAGCGGCGCCCCACCGACGCGCCCATCTATGTGCGCAACGTGCAGGACTATTGGGGCGAGGAGGATTTCTTCTCACCGCGGGTATTCGACGCCACGGCGCGCTGGCTGCGCTCCGAGCGCCCCGCGGGGCCGTGGTACCTCCACGTCGATGCCTTTGACCCCCACGAGCCGTTCCACGTGCCCGAGCCCTACCGCTCGATGTACACCGACGACGACTATCGCCGCTACAGCCCGTGGCCCGTGTACGGCCGCGTCGATCAGGGCGCGTCGGCGCTGTCGCCCGAGGAACTCGCCTGGGTGCGCGCCCAGTACGCCGGCAAGGTCACCATGGCCGATCGCTGGCTCGGCCGTGTGCTCGACACCCTCGACGAACGCGGCCTGTGGGACGACACCATGGTGGTGCTGACCACCGACCACGGCCACTACCTGGGTGACCACGGCTGGGTCGGCAAGCCCCAGAGCCCCGTCTATGACACCCTGGCCCACATCCCCCTCCTCATCTGGTGGCCGGGCTGCGCCTCTGGGACGCGCTGCGGCGCTCACACCCAGACCATCGACCTCTATCCCACGGTGCTGGAGATGTTGGGGCAGCCCCTGCCCGATTCACCCCTGGTCCACGGACGCTCGTTCGAGCCGGTGCTGCGCGGCGAGAGTGACGTTCACCGTGACTATACCATCTCGGGGTACTATGGTGGGCGCGTTGCGGTGCGCTCAGAGGGGTGGACGCTGCTGCGCGCCCAGGATCCGAGCCGCGCGCCGCTGTTCGAGTACACCCACGATCTGCAGGTGCTTGACCGGAGTTGGGCCTGCCGTCGTCGCGACCCCGCGGCGTTCGTCGTCCCCGACCTGGAGGCGGGACGATTCATCTCGGGGCTGGACATGCCCGTGTGGCGCATCCCGGAACGCCGGCGTTGGGGCGACCATCCCGACCTCCTCTTTGGTCCCGACGACCCGGCCCAGGAGCGCGACCTCGCCAGCGACCACCCCGAGCAGGTGCGCCGCCTCGAGGAAATCCTGCGCCAACACATGGTCGACCGCAACGTCCCGCACGAACTCTATGCGCGCTTGCGCGTCAACGGGGGTGTAGCGTAGCGCGGGCGACGTGAACAAGGTGACAGGTTACAGGAAGGGTTGTGGGCCGTGCATTGCGTTGGCAGCCGCTGCGGGTGACAGGTAGCAGGTTTCAGGTTACAGACCCAAGGGGATGGTCTCGCCAACGTCTGTAACCTGCAACCTGGAACCTGTAACGCTGCCCGGAACCCACAACCCATAACCCACAACAGCATCTGTAACCGGCAATCCGTCCGGCCCGAAACTCGGAACCCGTAACCCGAGACCACGAAAGGGAGTCAACACGATGCCGATTCCGTTGGATTATGAGGAGCGCGTCTATGCCGGCGTCCTGGGCAAGATCATCGGCGTGTACGTGGGGCGCCCCTTCGAGGGGTGGACGCACGAACGCATCGTCAAAGATCTGGGCGATATCCGCTACTATGTCCATGAGAGGCTCAACAAGCCCCTCATCGTGGCCGATGACGACATCTCGGGGACCTTTTCCTTCCTGCGGGCCATGGCCGACTATGGTAACACTATGGACCTCACCCCCGCCCAGATCGGCCAGACTTGGCTGAACTATCTCGTGGAAAAGCAGACCATCCTCTGGTGGGGCGGCATGGGCAACTCCACCGAGCACACCGCCTATCTCCGACTCAAGGCGGGCATCCCGGCCCCCGACAGCGGCTCCATAGCCCTCAACGGCCAGGTGGTGGCGGAGCAGATCGGCGCGCAGATATTCATCGATGGTTGGGCCATGATCGCCCCCGCCGACCCCGAGCGCGCCGCTGACCTCGCCCGGCGCGCCGCCAGCGTCAGCCACGACGGGGAGGCGATCTATGGCGCCCAGGTGGTGGCCGCCATCGAGTCGCAGGCGTTCGTAGAGCCCAACATCGACGCCCTGCTCGATGTGGGCGCCTCGGTAATCCCCGCTTCCTCCCTCATCTACCGCCTCATCGCCGACCTGCGGGACTGGCGGACCAAGTACGACGACTGGCACGATGCCTTCTACCGCATCGTGGCCAACTATGGCTACGATAGGTACGGCGGCAACTGCCACATGGTGCCCAACCATGCCTTGATCATCCTGGCGCTGCTGTACTCCAACGACAGCTTTCAGCGGGCGTTGGAGGTGGTCAACACCGCCGGCTGGGACACCGACTGCAACTCGGGCAACGTGGGCTGCATCATGGGGATCAAGGGTGGCCTGGCGGCGCTCGAGGCGGGCCCCGATTTCCGCGGGCCGGTGGCCGACCGCCTGTGGCTGCCCACGGCCGAGGGCGGCCGCACCGTCACCGACGCCCTGACGGAGGCGTACGAGATCGTGCGCATGGGGCGCGCCCTGGCCGGCGAGCCCGCGCCGGCGCCGAAGGGTGGCGCGCGGTACCATTTCTCGTTGCCGGGCGCCGTGCAGGGGTTCCTGGTGGAGGACAGCGTCGCTTCGCGCGGCGCGGCGACGCTGGAGAACGTGGCGGGTCGTGGCGAGGGGGGCACCCGCGCGCTGGCCATCCACTACCGTGCCCTGGCTCCCGGGCGCTGCGCACGGATCGTCCGCGAGACGTATCCCGACTATCATCACGACCCCGCCCACGGCTACCGCATGGTGGCCTGCCCCACCCTCTACCCGGGGCAGACGGTACGGGCGCGACTGGTGGCCGATGAGGCGAATGCCGGCCCGGTAACGGCGCGGCTGTTCGTCAAAGCCTTTGGCGCCGACGACGCCCTCGTGACCTGCGCTGGCCGGCCGGTATCCCTGGCGCCTGGCGCCTCCGAGGTGCTCTCGTGGCGCGTCGAGACGCCCGTCGGCAGTCCCGTCGCCTGGGTGGGGGTGGAACTCCAGTCACCCGTCGAGGCGCGCGCCGACGGCACCGTCTATCTCGACTGGCTCACCTGGTCGGGGGCGCCCGAGTTGTCCCTCGGCACGCGCTGGCTGCACGCCTGGGTGCAGGCGGTGGACACGGTCATCGCAGAGCGTGAGAACACCTATCGCGGACGAACGACGTCCGTTCGCCTCATCCAGAACGAGGGCACGGGACTGCTGATCCAGGGTACGCGGGATTGGCAGGACTATACCGTGGCCGCCACCATGACGCCGCACCTGGCGCGCTCCTTCGGCGTCGCGGCGCGGGTGCAGGGGCTGAGGCGCTACTATGCCCTACGGCTGACGGTGGGTGGCAAGGCGCAGCTCGTGCGCGAACTGGACGGCACCACCGTCCTTGCCGAGGCGCCCCTGGCGTGGGAACTCTACCAGCCCTATCGTCTCGAGCTGACGGTGCAGGGAAGCCACATCGTGGCGGCGGTGAATGGGGAGTCGCTCCTCGAGGCGGAGGACGCCGGCCCGCTTTCCGGCGGCGCCATCGCCCTCCTCATCGAAGAGGGTCGCGTCGGCTGCGACGACGTCACTGTGACCGGCGCGTAGCGCGAACGGGTTGCGGGTTGTGAGTTATGGGTTGTGGGTTGTCCGCGCGGCACGAGTCACAAGCGACAGGTTGCACGTTACAGGCTTGAGCGCATGAACCCGCTGAAGCCTGTAACCTGCAACCTGCCACCTGCAACTGCCCCTTCGTTCGGCCCGAAACCCGGAACTCGGAACCCGCAACTCACAACCCACACCCCATAGCCTATATATACGACTCAAAGATCCGTCGGAAGTGAAACCCATAGATGGCGTAGGTGATAGCGTTGGGGAACAGCCTGGGCCGACGGAAGAGGGTCCATAGGAAGAGACGCCAGTACTCCCAGCGCTCCCTACCTCGGATGCCGAGGACATAGATCGAGCGCAGGAACGCCATCAGCTCGTAGCGCGTGATGCGCGACCGCACCGTGTGCGACTTGCCGTACTCTCGCAGGAAGGTGCGCACGCGGGCATAGTAGGCGCGCGGGGCATAGATCCCCTCGAGGATGCGCCGGTATCCCTCATGGAGCACCTCGGGGTCCATCTTGGGCACGAAATTCATCGTGTCGTCCGTGTTGTTGCCCGAGAACTTGTTCAGGAGACGGCCCTCGCCCTTGAGCCGGTCGTAGAGGCGCGTGCCGTAGGGCGCTTGCAGCAGCCCCACCATGGCCGTGACGATGCCGCTGTTCTGGATGAAATCGATCTGTCGCTGAAAGATCGAGGGCGTGTCGCTGTCGAACCCCACGATAAAGCCGCCCTGCACCTCCAGCCCGGCGTGCTGCATCGTCTTGACCGCCGCCACGAGATCGCGCCCCTTGTTCTGGACCTTGGAGCACTCGGACAGGCTCGCCTCATCGGGCGTCTCAATCCCCACGAACACGGCGTTGAAACCCGCGCGCACCATCATATCCATCAGTTCGGGGTCGTCGGCCAGGTTCACCGACGCCTCCGTCTGGAACGACATCCCCACCTTGTCCTGTCGCCACGCGATGAGCGCCGGCAGGATCTCGGCCTTGAGCTTGCGCTTGTTGCCGATGAAATTGTCGTCGACAAAGAACACGCCCCCGCGCCACCCCGCCGCATAGAGCCCGTCCAGCTCCCGTAGGATCTGTTCCGCCGTCTTGCAGCGCGGCACGTGGCCCAGCATGGCGGTGATGTTGCAGAAATCGCAATTGAAGGGGCAACCACGAGAGTACTGGATGCACATGGTGGAGTAGTGGCGCTGGTCGATCAGCTCCCACATCGGCACGGGCGTGGTCTCGATGTCGGCGAATTCCTCGGTGCTGTACACGCGCCGCGCGACGCCCGCCTCGAGGTCGCGCAGGAACTCGGGCAGGGTGATCTCGGCTTCGTTGAGCACGAAATGGTCCACCTGTTCGGGGCGCTCTTCCTCGGCGAGAAAGATCGGCCCGCCGGCCACGATGGTGGCCCCCAACTCTTTGCAGCGCGCCACCACCTGTAGCGTCGAGTCGCGCTGCGCCACCATGGCGCTGACGAACACATAGTCCGCCCACTCGATGTCGTGCCGCGTCAGGGGCTGCGTGTTCATGTCGACCAGGCGCTTTTCCCACTCCTGGGGCAGCATCGCCGCAACGGTGAGCAGGCCGAGGGGAGGGTTACTCGCCTGTTTGCTGATGAACCTCAGAGCATGCCTGAAACTCCAAAAGGTATCGGGGAACTCGGGATACACCATCAGCACGCGCGTCACGGCAACCTCCTCCAGGCCAACTATCGGTTCCTGCCCGCCCGGCGGCGAGCTAGTTACCCTATATGACACCGAGGGGGTGTGTCGGGTTGCGTCCTTTTGGCTATCGCTGGCCGTCCGGCTAGAATAAAGGGGTGCGCAGCGCCGTCCAATGAAACGCCCATCACGACGCATGGGGCGCGACCGGAGCGCCGCCGACTCGGCGGCAGGAGCGCCGCCAAAGTGCGTCAAGGTCCCGCGCCATGCCATGGCGCCCTGCGCTCGGGATGACGGGAGGGTGGAGCGCCGCCGTCCCGGCGGGAGGGCGCCCCGAGGTATAGGAGCGTAAAGCGTGAGATCACTATGGCGCTCGATGCGCCTGCTCAAGCCCTACTGGCACATGGCGGCAGGAGGGCTGATCAGCCTGCTGA
This sequence comes from Anaerolineae bacterium, assembly GCA_040768165.1. Classification (GTDB taxonomy): domain Bacteria; phylum Chloroflexota; class Anaerolineae; order UBA1429; family UBA1429; genus DUUT01. The sequence goes on along the minus strand of JAXGNH010000022.1, from coordinate 14,554 downwards.
TCGCCACCGGCGCCATGCTGGTGGTGCCCCGCCTCTCACAGACCATCATCGACCAGGGGATCACGCAGGGCAACGCGCGACTCATCCTCTGGCTGTCCCTGGCCATGGTCGGCCTGGCGATGTTGCGGGCCGTGTTCCAGTTCGCCCAGGGGGCGCTGGCGGCGCGCACGGCCCAGGGGATCGCCTTCGACCTGCGCAACGCCCTCTATGAAAAGATCCAGTCCCTCTCCTTCAGCTACCACGACCAGGTGCAGACCGGCCAGCTCCTCACCCGCGCCACGTCGGACGTCGAGATTCTGCAGCGCTTTGTCGGGCAGGGGTCGGTCATGTTCCTCTCGGCGGTGCTGATGATGTTCGGCGCCATGGTCCTCCTGTTCACCCTGAACTGGCGCCTGGCTCTGGTGATGGTGGCCGTTATCCCGGTGACCTTTGGCCTCTTTGGCTTGTTTGCGCGACGCGCCATGCCCCTCTTCAAGGAGGTGCAGGCGCGCCTCTCGCGGCTGAACGTCGTGTTGCAGGAGAACCTGGCGGGGGTGCGCGTCGTCAAGGCCTTTGCCCGCGAGGAGCACGAGGGCGAGCGCTACGAGGAGGCCAACCGCGCCTTCTACGACATCAACTTGCAGGTGAACAACATCCTCTCCCTCGCCTTCCCGACTATCTTTGGCGTGTTCAACCTCACCACGCTGGCCATCTACTGGTTCGGCGGCCTGCAGGTCATCGGCAACACCCTCACGGTGGGCGAACTGGTGGCCTTTGCCAGCTATGTCGGCATGGCGTTCTTTCCAGTGATGATGATCAGCATGATCGTCGCCATGCTCTCCTCGGCGGCCGCCTCGGCCGAGCGCATCTTTGATATCCTCGACGCCCACTCTGCGGTGGTGGACAAGCCCGACGCGGAGGCGCTGCCCCGCGTCGAAGGGCGGGTCACCTTCGATAGCGTCACCTTCCGCTACTTTGAGGGGGGCGAGCCGGTGCTCAAGGACGTGAGCCTGGTCGCCGAGCCGGGACAGCGCATCGCCCTCCTGGGCGCCACGGGGTCGGGCAAGTCCACCATCATCAACCTCATCCCGCGCTTCTACGACGTGGACGAGGGGCGGGTGCTCATCGACGGCTATGACGTGCGCGACGTGCGGCTCTCGTCGCTGCGGTCGCAGATCGGGATCGTGCTCCAAGAGACCAACCTCTTTGAGGGCACCGTCCGCGAGAACATCGCCTTTGGCCGGCCCGACGCCTCCTTCGAGGAGGTGGTGGCGGCCGCCACGGCGGCCGAGGCACACGATTTCATCACCGGCTTTGCCAACGGCTACGATACGCGGGTGGGCGAGCGTGGCGTAACCCTGTCGGGCGGCCAGAAGCAGCGCGTGGCCATCGCCCGAGCGCTGCTCCTCGACCCCCGCATCCTCATCCTAGATGACGCCACCTCCAGCGTGGACCTGGCCACCGAGTACCGCATCCAGCAGGCGCTGGACCGCCTCATGGCGGGGCGGACGAGTTTCATCATCGCCCAGCGGGTGGCGACGGTGCTCAACGCCGACCAGATTCTGGTGCTCGATCGTGGCCAGATCGTGGCGCGCGGCGTGCACGAGGAGCTTCTCGCCAGCAGCGAGATCTATGCCGAGATCTACCAGTCGCAGCTCCAGGATGAGCGCGAGCTACACATCGATCTCCCCGCCGGCGAGGAGGTGACGCCATGAGCCAGCACGGCAGACCCCTCGCCGAGGGCAAGCCCTCCAGCATCGGCAAGGTGGGAGGGCGACTGCTCCCCTACCTGGCGCCGCACAAGGGGCGATTGGCACTCATCGGCGTCATGCTCATCCTGGGCACGCTGGTGGACCTGGTGGGCCCGTATCTCATTGGCGTGGCCGTGGACCAGTTCATCGACCCCTCGGGTGGGGCGATGCCCGCCTGGCTCGCAATGCTGCTCGGCCCTTCACCCGACCGGCGCACGGGGCTGGGCGCGACGATGCTGCTCGTTTTCGGCGCCTACCTGATCATCTGGGCCCTCAACGTGGTCGAGTTCCGGCTCATGGTGCGCGTGGCGCAAAAGGTCCTGCTCGCCATGCGCACCCAGATCCTGACGCAGATTCAGCGCCTGGGGCTCGACTTTTTCGACCAGCACGAGGCGGGCGACCTGATGAGCCGCCTGGTGAACGATACCCAGGTGATCAACGACATGTTCGGCGCCGGCCTCACCCGCCTGCTGCGCATGTCGTTGGTGATGGTCGGCATCCTCGTCGCCATGTTCGCGCTCAACTGGCGCCTGGCGCTGGCCTCCTTCGCGGTGCTCCCCCTGGTGGCCGTGGCGACGGTGGTCTTTTCTACGCGCGCCCGCCACGCCTTTCGTCGGACGCGCCAGACCATCGGCGCGGTGAGCGCCGAACTCCAGGAGAACATTTCCGGCGTGCGCGAGGTGCAGGCGTTCCACCGCGAGCGCGCCAGCATGTCCGAGTTCCGCGCCGTGAACGAGCGCAACCGCTCCGCCAACGTCGAGGCGCAGACGCTGACCTCGCTGTTCCACCCGGTAATGGAGATTCTCAGCACGTCGGCCACCGCCATCGTCGTGGGGTACGGCGGCTATCTCGTGCTGGGTTTTACCCCCTCGCTGGTGTCCGTCGGCGTCATCGTCTCGTTCCTCACCTACGTGCGGCGCTTTTACCAGCCGATCCAGGAGATGGCCAATCTCTACACCCAGTTCGTGGCCGCCCTGGCGGGCGCCGAGCGCATCTTTGAGCTGCTCGACACGCCGCCGACCATCGTCGACGCGCCCGACGCCGTCGACCTCCCGCCCATCGAGGGGCGCATCGTTTACGACCGGGTGCGCTTTCACTATGTGGAGGGCGAACCGGTGCTCGACGATGTCTCGCTGACCATCGAGCCGGGCAAGACGGTGGCCCTCGTCGGACCCACCGGCGCCGGCAAGACCACCATGGTGAACCTCGTGCCGCGGTTCTACGACGTCAAGGTAGGGGCGGTGCGCGTGGACGGCTACGACGTGCGTTCCGTCACCATGCAGAGCCTGCGCGAGCAGGTGGGCGTCGTGCCGCAGGACGCTTTTCTCTTTTCCGGCACGGTGATGGACAACATCCGCTACGGGCGGCTCGACGCCACCGACGAGGAGGTGGTCGAGGCGGCGCGCGTGGCCAACGCGCACAGCTTTATCGAGCGCCTGCCCAAGGGGTACGACACCGAGGTGGGCGAGCGGGGGCACACACTGAGCCAGGGGAACCGGCAGCTCCTGGCCATCGCCCGGGCGATCCTCAAGGACCCGCGCATCCTCATCCTGGACGAGGCGACGAGTTCGGTGGACACGCGCACGGAACTCCTCATCCAGCGGGGGCTCAGCACGCTGCTGGCGGGGCGCACCAGCCTGGTGATCGCCCACCGGCTGAGCACCATCCGCAACGCCGACGAGATCGTCGTCATCGTGGGCGGCCGCATCGTGGAGCGCGGCACGCATACCACGCTGATGGAGGCCGGCGGCGTGTACCACGACCTCTACATGAGCCAGTTCCGCCGCCAAGAGGCGCCCGAAGCCGCGCCCACCATGCCCCTAAGCGCCCTGGACACCCCCGCCCCCGCCGGCGACGGCGAGTAAGCGACGCGCTGCGCTAGTCCGATGGAACGCGGATTCCGCGGATGAAACGCGGATTTCCGCGGATTCATACGGACATTTACCGCAGAGACCGCCGAGATCGCAGAGATCAGGAATCCAGTCTCTCCTCTCTGCGATCTCGGCGGTGTCTGCGATGGAAAAGTATCCATCCGCGTTTATCCGCCAAATCCGCGTTCATCCGCGTTCCAACGGACTTTCGTAGCCACGAGCTACCCTCAGTAGCGCCGATCCCGGCTCGGGTAGGGCTGGAACGGCGTCCTTGGCTCCAGGCCCACCCACTCTCCCGCCGCGTCGAGGCGTGACAGCGACCGCAGCAGGTCGAACGTCACCCAGCGGCTCACCTGCGGCCGCCGCGCGTACTCCCACAGGCCATGCGGCCCCTGCAGCCCGCGCACGAACGCCACGAGGTCGGCCACCCGCGCATCGTCCGTGGCCGCGCCCACGCGGGCGCACAGGCTCAGCATGAGCCCCAGGTCAAAGCGGGCATAGTAGGTGAGGAACCCCCGCGACGGCTCGGCGCCCAGCACGCGGGCTACCTCGAACCCCACGGCCGCCTCCTCCCGCGTCTCGCGTCCCAGGAGCAGGTCCAGCGCCCGCCGCGCCTCGGGGCCGTGGCGGCGCGTAGGGTGTAGCGCCAGGCAGATGAGCGCGCCGGTGGTGTTGGAGCGGCACCCCCAGCGCGAGTGCGCCAGCCGGCGGTAGCCCGCCACGCCCCCATACACCCCCGCCTCGCCGGCGCCCCCCGCGATCCCCGTGGGCCAGGCGCCGTCGGGCAGGCGCTGCGCCAGGAGCCAGGCGTAGGCGCGCTCGGCGCGAGGGTCCTCGGCATAGCCGCAGGTCGCCAGCGCGAGCAACGGCAAGGCCGTCTGCAGGGGCACCATGCTGTACCCCTCACGCCCACCATCCCCCTCATCGTCGGACCGACCCCAGGCCAGCGGCCAGGCGCCGTCCTCGCGCTGCTGGGAAAAGAGGTACGCCGCCCCCCGCGTCACGGTCGGGTGCGCGGGGCCCAGCCCCAGGTACCCCAGCCGCGTCAACGCCTGCGCCGTGCCACGCACTCTCCCACCCGGCGCGCTCCCCGGCAGGCGGGCCGAATCCCAGGCGCCGTCCTCCTCCTGGAGGCCCAGGAGGTCGGCGGCCAGCGGATCGGTCTCGCGCAGCGCGGCGAGTTCCTGAACCTCCGAGTCGTCGTCGCCGCGCCCCAAGAGTTCTGTCAGCACGAGCCGCCGCAGGCAGGGTGAGGGGTCGGCCAGCAGCAGCGGGACCCAGGTCGTCATGGCGACACCTCCAGCACCTCCGCCAGGTAGGGGGCGGTGGCGGAAGCGCCGGTGGCCAGCGCCTCGGGCGCGCCCTCGGCCACGATGCGCCCGCCGTCGGGGCCGCCGCCCGGGCCGAGTTCCAGCAGCCAGTCGCATACCGCTAGCAGGTGGGGGTGATGCTCCACCACCAACACGCTATGCCCCGCCTCCACGAGCGCGTGGAGCACGCCCGTGAGGCGCGCCACGTCCTCCAGGTGTTGGCCGACGGTGGGCTCGTCCAGGATGTAGAGGGTGGGCGTCGTCGCCGTGCGGCACAGCTCGCGGGCGATCTTCAGCCGTTGCGCCTCGCCCCCCGACAGGGCATAGCCCGGCTGGCGCAGCACGAGGTACCCCAGCCCCACGCGGCGCGCCGCCTCCAGGGCGGCAGTGAGCGACGCCCACCGGGGGGAAGGCGCGCCGTCCGCCGACCCGGCGCCCAACAGGTCATGCACCTCATCGATGGTCAGCCCCATCATCGCGGGCAGCGGCACGTCGCGCAGGCGCACCTCCCACGCCTCGGGAAGGTAGCCAGTGGCGCCGCACGCCTCGCAGGGTGAGTGCACGGAGGGCAGGAAACCCATGTCCATCGTCACCGTGCCGCTTCCCCGGCAGACGGAGCAGCGCTGCCCCAACGCCTGAGCGTCGAGGCCCAGGGCGCGAGCATCGGGCGTCTCGGCGTACAGCGCGTGGATGGCGCCCGAGAGGCCCAGGTACGAGGCGGCGCTCACCAGGCCGGCGCGCGACTGGTCCACCACGATGGCGCGGGCCGGCGCGCCGATGATGGCGTCGTGGGCTTCGGGATCCACGGGCTCGTACGCGACGGAGGTGGTCTGCCGGCGCGGCGCCACCGCCCGCCCCAGGGTGTCGACGATGAGGGTGCTCTTGCCCGACCCCGACACGCCGCACACCCCCACGAGCATGCCCAGGGGGATGCGCGCCTCGGGCACGCGCAGGTTGTTGCCCCGCGCCCCGCGGATGGTCAGCCACCCCTGCGACGGGCGGCGCGGCCGGTGGGCGTCGGCGCGGCGCTCGCCTCGCAGCCAGCGGGCGGTGATGGTGTCGGCGGCGCGCACGACGTCCGGCGGGCCCTGCGCCACGACCGCGCCCCCCTCGGCGCCGGCGCCCGGCCCCATGTCGATGAGGTGGTCGGCCGCGGTCATCACCGCGGGGTCGTGTTCGACGACGATGACGGTGTTGCCCTCGGCGCGCAGGTCGCGCAGCGCCGCTATCAGGGCGTCGACCTCGCGGGGGTGCAGGCCGCGTGTCGGCTCGTCGATGAGCACCGTGAGGGAGGTGAGCCCGCTCCCCAGGAGCCCGGCGAGCTTGAGCCGCTGCGCCTCCCCCGCCGAGAGGGTCGAGGCGGGCCTGTCGAGGTGCAGGTAGCCCAGCCCGACGCGCGCCAGGAAGCGCAGCCGCCGCCGGGCGATGCGCAGGCTGGGCCCAGCCAGGCGCTCTGACCACTCCGGCACGCGCACGCCGTCCAGGACCGCCGCCAGATCGCGCAGGGGCATCGCGCTCAGGGCGTGGACGTTGTGCCCCCCCAGCGTCACCGCCAGGTATTCGGGGCGCAGGCGCGCGCCGCCGCAGGCGGGGCAGGGGACCGTCTCCGTATAGGTGCCTCCCACGTCCCAGTCGCCGATCCAGCCATAGAACCCCGGGAAGCGCTGGCAACGTTGGGTCACCCGGCCCGTGCGGCTGCGAAAGGTGACATCCAGCTCTTCCTCGGTGCCAAAGAGGAAGGCGTGCTGCGCCTCGGGCGTCATGGCGTTCCACGGCGTCTCAAAGGGGTCGAACCCATAGCGCTGCGCCAGCGCCTGCACCATGTCATAGCCACCGTTGTAGGGCTTGCCCAGGTATCCCTTGGGGAAAAAGCCGGGCGAGTACATGGCGCCGGCGCACAACGGCTTTTCGGGGTGGATGATGAGCTTTTCCGGGCGCGGCTCCTGCAGCGTGCCCACGCCGTTGCAGCGCGTGCAGGCGGCGGCATAGTTGCGCGGCGAGAACCTCGCCGGGCCGGCGATGGGGGCCTCGGCGCCGCAGGCGGGACAGCGCCACGCAGTTTCACGCACCATCTCCGCTCCGCAGGTGGTGCAGCGGCGCTCCCCCACCCAGGCGAGGAGCACCGCCAGATGATGGCTGATCTCGGTGGCGGTGCCCACCGTGGCGCGACGCTCCCGCAGGCGCCGCTCGGGGGAGACGGTCACCGCCACCCCCAGCCCCGACACCTCGTCCACCGGCGCCTCGGGCCCCTCGCGGGTGCTCTGCCGCTCATAGAGGGACAGGCTCTCCAGGAAGCGCCGGCGCGCCTCCGTCTCGAGCACGTCCCCCACCAGGCTCGACTTGCCCGACCCCGACACCCCCGTGACGACGGTGAGCGCCCCCTTGGGGATGTCCACGCTCACCCTCCGCAGGTTGTGCGCTCGGGCGTTGCGAATCGAGAGGGAAGAGGAACCACGAAGACACGGAGAACACCGAGGGATGGGGTGGCAGTTTCCAGGTGACAGGTTACAGGCTCTTGCGGGTGAGCGCCCCGAAGCCTGTAACCTGTCACCTGGAACCTGTGACTCCCCCTGTGCCTCTCGTGCCTCTGTAATGCACTCCTCAGCGTCCTCCGTGTCTCCGTGGTGTATCTCCCCCCGAGGCGTGAGGTTCGCCTCCTCGCGGAGGGCTTGGCCCGTCAGCGATTCGTCGCATGCCTCGAGGCCGGCGGGAGGGCCGGCGTACAGAAGGCGCCCACCCCTCGGTCCCGCGCCGGGGCCCAGGTCGATGACCCAGTCGGCGGCGCGGATCAGGTCGGCGTTGTGCTCGACCACCACGACGGTGGCCCCGGCCCGCACCAGGCGGTCGAGGACGACGAGCAGCCCGGCGACGTCCTGGGGGTGCAGGCCGGTGGTGGGCTCGTCGAGCACCAGGAGCTGCCCCGTCAGCGACCGCGCCCCGAGGTGCTTGGCCAGCTTGACGCGCTGCGCCTCGCCGCCCGAGAGGGTGGGCGAGGGTTGCCCCAGAGACAGGTAGCCCAGCCCCACGTCGATCAACGCATGGAGGATCCCCTCGGCCCGCCGCCGGGCGCTCGGCGAGAGCGCCTCGTGTGCCAGGAGCAGCGGCGCCGCCTCGGCGATGGGGAGGTCATAGAACTCGGCGATGGACAGGCGGCGGCCGTCGCAGGCGATCGGCGTCGCCAGCACCTCCTCGGAGAAGCGCTGCCCATCGCACCCCTGGCAGGTGATCCAGGTGGAGGGGAGGTAGCGCATCGGCACCTCGATGGCGCCCATCCCATGGCAGTCGGGGCAGGCCCCCTCGGGGCGGTTGAAGGAAAAGTGGGACGCGGACAGCCCCGTGGCGGCGGCAAAGCAGTCGCGGATGATGTCCGCCAGCTTGGTGTAGGTGGCGGGGTTGGAGCGCGGGTTGTGGCCGATGGGGTCCTGGTCGACGATGGTGGGCTTGAGCGCGGGGCCCTCCACGCCGTGGCAGCCCCGCGCCTCCCCCGCCGCCAGGGATGCCACCAGCACGTCCTCGACGAGCGTGCTCTTGCCCGACCCCGAGACGCCGGTGACGGCCGTAAGCCGCCCCAGCGGGATGGCGACGTCCAGGTCGCGCAGGTTGCGCAGGTGACAGCCGCGCAGTGTGAGGAATCGCTCCGGCGCCGGACGGGGCCTGGCCGCCCCGGCGCCGACGGACACGCGCTCTCGCAGACTAAAGTAGCGCCCCGTGGAGGTGTCGGCGCGCCACAGCCCGGCGGGCGTGCCGCTGTAGAGGAGGCGCCCGCCCGCGCTGCCCGCGCCGGGTCCGAGATCGATGGCGTGATCGGCCTCCGCCGCGGCCGCGCGGTCGTGCTCCACATAGATTACCGGCCCGCCCAACTCGCGAAAAGCGGGCAGCAGCCGCGCCACGTCGGCCGGGTGCTGCCCGATGGTGGGCTCGTCCAGGATGTGGAGCATGTCCTCCAGCCGGTTGGTGAGGGCCACCGCCAGCCGCAGGCGCTGCGCCTCACCCCGCGACAGGGTGGGCGCGGGGCGATCCAGCGAGACGTAGCCGAGCCCCACGCGATCGAGCGCCTCCAGGCGTCGCATGATCTCGACGCGCAGCCGCTCCCCCGCCTCGCCGAACGTCACGCCGGACAGCCGCGCGCGCGCTTCCTCCACAGAGAGGGCCAGCAGCTCGGGCAGGCGCATCCCCTCCCAGTACACCCCCGCCGCCTCCGGGTGGAGGCCGGTATCCCAGCAGCGGTCACACCCCGCGCCGTCGCAGTGGGGGCAGGGGGTGTGAAAGAGGGTCGGCGTCAGGTCGCCGAACCAGGCGCCGCAGACGACGCAGGTCGGCGCCCGGGAGAGCGTATCGCGGCGCCCGTCGCGCTCGACGACGACGGCGTGGGCGCCAAGCGACTCTGCGGCCCGCATCGCCTCACGGGCGCGCGACACGGTGGCGGGCGACACCCATCGACTCAGCGCCACGTCCAGGTCGTGCTGCGCCGTCGCCGCCAGAGGCGCACCCCGGTAGCGCTCGCCATCCACGCGCAGCGCCTCGCGTCCCAGCTCGGCCTCGAGCGCGGCCAGCAGTGTGCGGTGGCTGCCGCGCGCGCCGCGCAGAAGCGGCGCGAGGAGAGTCAGCGCCCCCGACTCGGACCAGGCGACGAGGCGCGCCACGATCTCGTCCTCGCTGAGCACCGAGACCGCCGCGCCGCAGCGCGCACAGTGGCGCTCACCCAGGTTGGCGTACAGCAGCCTGAAGAAGGGATGCAGCCCCGAGGCGGTGGCCACGGTGGAGGAGGGGTTGCGGTTCAGGAGGTTCTGGCCCACGGCGACGGCGGGGCCCAGGCCGGTGATGGTGCGTACCCGCGGGGGCGCCGGGCGCTCGGCTGTGTCGAGGCTCATCACCTCCAGGAAGCGCCGCCGCGCCTCCTGGTAGAGGGTGTCGAACACCAGCGACGTCTTGCCCGAGCCCGAGACGCCGGTGACGACGGTAAGCCCCGGCTCAAAGACGACGTCGATGTCGCGCAGGTTGTGCTCCGAGGCCCCCTCGACGCGGATGGTCATGGTGCCCTCCTGCGGGACCGGCCGATCCGACCGGTCGGCGCAACGACCAGTAGAGTTGCGCGGATGCCGCTGCGCCTATCGAGGAGACCCTCGACGGGCCCAGTGAGGAGGAGCACTCACGAAACGGGACAATGCCATCCGTGCATCATCATACCTGTGCGCTAAGCGATCGGGCGCAAGGGCAGACACCTCAACATGGCCCCAAACGTGGTCAAGGGCGAGATGCTCTCGCGCCGCTTCATCAGTGCGGCGCTCGACCGCAAACTCGCTGTTGTAGAGGCCGTCCATACGAGACCTGAGACCCCAGTAGCTCAGTACAAACCAACACATCTCAAGCGACCACCCCTTGACAGCGCTCCCTCAATGCAGTAGGATGGGCTCAGCTGCCACATGGGGCGTTGCTGGCGACTGCTCATGGCTAGCGTTCAATCGGGGTAGCCGGGGCATCCCGTCACGCCCTGACTGTGCAAGCCGTCTGATCGCTCACGATAGCGGTGAGGATTCGCTTCCGCCTATTGCATGCCATTTCCAGGAGCGCCCGCGTTATCCCGCATCGCCATGGCGAGACTGCAAGGAGGGCCGATGCCACTGCGTTTTCCCGAGGTGGACGATGTTCGGTTGGGGCGCCCTCCTTTGCGCTGAAGTGATCTGCCAGGTACGGTTCCCGCCCGTGTTGGTGATCAGCAAACAGATCCCCACCGATCTCCGGGAGTGCCTCCGCAAGGATTATCCCAACTTGGCCGTGGAGCGCCCTGTTCGGATTACCGCCGATAGCCCGACTGGGAGACGGCGGTTGACGCCCACCCGGCGATCTACCGATTTCGGACCCGCGATAAGAAGGGAATGATCAGCTTATCGACGGATTTCTATGCCGTGAGCACTGAGGCGTATACCCATTGGCCTGCGTTCGCGGAGGAACTGGTGCGCGCTACTCAGGCAGTGTGCAAGACATACAATATACCATATGCGACTCGCATTGGCTTACGGTACATAAATGTCATTGCCGATGAGCATGCGGTGGGCGTGAACCAAGGCATGTACGGCCTACTGCGGCCCGAGTTGACCGCACTGCTCCAGACCGAGCCCTTCCAGGCACCGGACGTTGCTCTGACACAGGTGAAGACTAGCGAGGGGAAGACTCGTTGACCTTCCGATACGGGCTCGGCGAATGTGATGGGGTCAGCCAGCCCACTTTCGTGCTGGACTTTGACTTGTACGCGCAGGGCGAGTTGGCACTTGATCGCATGCTAGAGCAGTGCGAGAGGTACCACGACACGATCTACCGTGCCTTCAGATGGTGCCTGTCAGACGCTGGCTTCTCAGCGTTCCGGCCTGTACGCTAGGGGATCGCGATGGCTACTCTTGAGCGGGATGTGGCGTCGAGGTGGCGCTATCGGCTAGACGATCCAGAAGACCCGGGTACAGCCAGCATGTGGACTGGACCGTACCTGGGGGGACCTGTTCGGAACCTCGATCGCGTGCTGTGCGACCTTCAACTGACTCAGTTGGTGGATGCCAGCGCCAAGTCGCTGGTAGATCAGTACCTCTACTTGCTGTTCAGCCACATGCTGGGGACGAGCACAGACAGAGCATTCGCTCTTCGGATTGCGTTTGCACACTCGGAAGCCAATGACTTGGCGCTGGAGGACGAGGCCGACGACGAGTCCATGTTTGCCGCTACGTCCACTGACGCCGAGGCTACTACGCCAAGCCAGTGGCCCCACCATGGAGGAATATCTGCAACGCGTGCAGATGTGGGCAGACAAGTATCGTCATGAGATCCCCCATCTGTCATCGGAGGAACTAAGGGCTACGTACGACTCTATCGCGCCGTCCAGGCCCACACACTGAACTACCTCGCACTAAGAGCATGTCAACTGGCATTTACATCCAGGATCCGTCGCAGCGGGTTCATCAAGGCGCCATCTACAACGTCCGGCCGATCCCTTGGCTGGGACCTCCTCCCTGTGGCTAGTCCGTGATGCGGACTTCGGCTCTTCACCTCGGTGGGCGTGTCTCTATGGCTGCGGGGAGGTACGCGATGCGTTTAGGCGGAAGGGTGCAGGCCATGAGGAGGATGTTCTAGCTCGTGCGAAGCTTCGGCCCGTGGTGGTGATATCTCCTGATGCGGACGCTGAGCGCAGATGGCTTCATAGCCTTCTTGTCTTGCCCTCTATTCGCTGCACGCGGGAGAAGGACACAAGCTTCGTCGACGGCGTGAAGAACGACAGACTCCCACACATCTTCCACCTTTTGCACGACCCTATCCGAGGGATGCGCGAGGGCTATCTCGACTTCCGGCAGATCCAACCGGTACACCGCGAGTGGCTCGAAGAAGAGAACAGCAAACTGGGTTTCTGCCTTGCACCGATCGTGGTAGAGGCCGTGTTGGGCAAGATGGCGATGTTTGTCGGCGCCCGCTAACACACGCTCTCCATCGAGTGATGAAGCGGGCGTGTTGTTACCATTTGCCACCGCCCGTCAGGCGTGGTACACTTGCGGTCGAGCCCCCTTAGCTCAGTGGATAGAGCACCGGCCTCCGGAGCCGGGTGCAGGCGTTCGAGTCGCCTAGGGGGTACCTGTGAAACGCGTAGGGCGCGCATGCCGATGCGCGCCCTTTTTTGTTCTTGCGCCATCGCACATCGCGGCTTGGGCCGGCCGCATGCAGGAACCACAGAGCCCATCGAGGAGTGTCCGAGGGCGCAGAGGAAGGCCGAAATGCCGTTCCTCCGTGGCCTCTGCTTTCTCTGTGGTCTTTGTGGTTCTTCTATCTCCCCAACCTCAGTCAGCTCTGCATAGACCGGATCTGGTCCGCCAGGGCGTCGATCTCGGCGACGCCGTCCAGCACGCCGATCTCTAGCAGGTACTCGCGCTGGTCCCCCGGCTCGAGGAACTGGAGGATGCCGCGCTCCCGGTCCCTGTCGCGCCCCTCCACGAGACAGTTGGCCGGCTCCAGGCCCGTGACGTACGTGCCCGCGCCCACCATCTTCCACTGACCGAAGCGGGGCAGCTCCGCCTGGCGGTACTTGAGGTAGACGCCCAGCCCCTTGCCGTCCTCAAAACCGCGGCTGGCCAGCACCACGGTGACGTAACCGTCGCCGTCCGCCGCCATGTCGTGGTAGAACACCTGCTCCTGATACCCCTCGATGGGCGCCTCGTAGCGGGCGTGGCCGTCCAGCCCCGGCGCCGCCACGGCGTCGCGCGGCGTCACCTTGCGTGAGGGGGCGATGAGTTCCGTCCCCTCCGCCAGCAGGGGGAAGCCAAAGTTCACGTGGTAGAGCATCATGTGGGGCGTCGTCTGGTACCCCTCGTTGACCACCACGTCCCGCAGATAGATGCGCGACTCGCCGAGGTGCGCCCATATCCGGCGCGTCAGGCTGAGGTTCTCACCAAAGACGACCGTCTCGCGCATGCGGCCCCGCGCCCACATCTCGTAGGTGTCGCCTCGCCAGGCGCCGTCGGCCCAGACGCCGTCGGCGGGCAGATGGTTGAGCCGCCCGTGGAGGCCCAGCTCCTGCCCCTCGTCCACCGACGGCGCGCCGGCCGTCGTCATGCCGCAGCCGGCGACCAGGCCGCCGTGAAAGGTGCGCAGCCAGCCCAAGCCGGAGCGCTCCGCAAAGGCGGGGTGCGCCGGCCCGACGGTGGACTCCCACGCCAGAGAGGCGCCACGGTACTTGGCCGCGCCGATGTCCATGCCGCGATCCAGGAGCACGTTGAAAGTGAGGCCCGAGCCCGTCTCGAACTCGGCTACGTGTACCCCGCGGCCGATCCCCTCCTGTAGCTCGCTCACCCGCACGCCGCCCACCTGCGACAGGCTGCCCACGTGCCGCATGATCTCGTCCCGCGTCCACGACCGCCCAAATAGCGTGACCATGGCGACCTCCTTTACTGCGTGATTACGACCGGTTGTCGTCACGAGGGAAGACGATAGTACGCAGATTCCGCAGATCAAACCCAGATCTCCGCGGCTTGAACGTATTGGTGATTCGGCGCATGCCTGCAGTGTTCGCTCCAAATCTGCGCATCTGCTACGCGGCGATGATCCACGACAGCATCAGCGAAGATCGGCGTTCCATCTGCGTCATCTGCGTACCATCGGTCTCTCAATAGCAGTACCCGCCTACGCCAAGAGCAAGTACGGCGACTCGACGTAGCGCATGATCGCCTGGAGAAAGCGCGCCGCGGGGGCGCCGTCCACCAGGCGGTGGTCGAAGGTGAGGCTCAGCCACATGCGCTGGCGCACCACCACCTGGTCCCCCTCGGCCACCGGCTCGGGGCGGATGCGCCCCACGCCCAGGATGGCGCACTCGGGCAGGTTGATGATCGGGGTAAAGGCGTCCACGCCAAACATCCCCAGGTTCGTGATGGTGAACGTGCCGCCGGTGAGGTCATCCGGCTGCGCCTTGCCCTCCCGCGCCCGGGCGACGAGGGCCCGGAACTCTACGGCCAGCTCCCTCACCCCCATGCGCTGGGCGCCGCGGATGACGGGCACCAACAGCCCGCGCTCGCTATCCACCGCCAGGCCCAGGTTGACCTCGGGGAGCTGGCGAATCCCCTCCGGGTCGAGCCGGGCGTTCATGTAGGGGAACTCGGTGAGGCAGCGCGCCACG
>JAXGNH010000021.1:0-113686 GCA_040768165.1 Anaerolineae bacterium | reverse complement strand
CCAGCGCCCCGCGACGATCTCACGGGCGGCGGCGGCGATCGGCTCCCCCAACGCCGGATCCAGCTGGCCCAGATCCACGTTCACCTCGGCGGCGGCCTGCTTTACCATGGCGGTGACGCAGAGATAGACGGCGGGTTGGCGTAGCCCGCTGATGGGAAAGTTGTGCACGGCGCGCTGGGTCTGGGCGCCCCACAGGGCGTCGTCGGGCACCTCTACGGCGCCGAGGGAATCGGTCTCGGTACGCATGGGCTAATCCTCGGGCAAGATGGGATCGTCGGCGGCTCCGCCCTCGCGGGCCAGGGCCATGAGATATCCGACGGCGCGCTCGGCGCGCGGGTAGCGGTAGGCGAGCTTCCAGAAGGCGGGCGTGTGGCCCGGCTCGAGCAGGTGGGCGAGTTCGTGCGCGATGACATAGTCTAGCACGAAATCGGGCCTGGTCGCCAGGCGATGGGAGATGCGGATGGTGCCCTGCGCCGGCGAGCAACTTCCCCAGCGCGTGTTCTGGTTCGTCACGTAGCGGATGCTGCGCCAGCGCGCCGCCCCGCCGAACAGCGCCTCGTTCAGACGCTCGGCGCGGCGCTGCAGGTCGGCGTCGGAGCCAAAGGCCCGCAGCCCCTCGCGCCGACGTCGCGCCGTCTCGCGAAAGCGCGCCACGATGCGCTGCAATTCGTCCTCCGGCAAGTCGGCCGGCGCCCGCACCTCGAGGGTGTACCAGTTGACCAACCGGGCGCTCACGGTGCGTTTGCGGCGCGCGCTGCGGATGACGCGCACGGTGATGTCGTCGGCCCCCTCGCCGCGGGGTGTCGGCGGCGTGGCGTCGGGTCGTGTGGTGCGACGTGTCACGATCTCTCCCTCACCTGCGCCAGGGGTGGCGCTCCCGGGCGCCGCCCCGAAACAAACGGAAGCCCCAGCGAAGCGAATTCGCTGGGGCATCTGGTGCCGAGGGAGGGATTTGAACCCTCACGGATCTAATATCCACCACGCCCTGAACGTGGCGCGTCTGCCGGTTCCGCCACCTCGGCCGAACGTATCGCACTATAGCACCACAGACGCCGTCTGTCAAAACGACACGCCATGGCGCGGGCGGCCGCTCAGCGCGGGCGCACATCCTGCCGCTCGTTGCGCGCCTCGCTGTACAGCATGCGCTGCGTGGCGATGTACCACCGCGAGATGGTGCTAAAACGCTGGCTGCCGTCGATCATCGGGGCCACCTGCACCCCCTGCACGTTCTCATCCACGGCATAGTTGTACACCGGTTGGTACAGCAGCAGCGAGGGCACGTCCTGGCTGAACAGCTCCTGGAAGCGCCGATAGAGTTCGACCCGCTGCTCGCGGATGTTGGTGGTGCGGGCGTCCTGCAGCAGCAGGTCCGCCCCCTCGCTGATATAGCTCGCCACGTTCCAGCCCCCCTCCATCGCCTGGCTGGAATGCCAGAAGGGGTAGGGGTCGGGATCGGGCGGGAGCCCCTGCCATTCGCTGAGCACGGCGTCAAAGCGTCGCGTGGGCAGCATCTCGATGGTCAGTTCGTCCCACCCCACCACCTGAGGGTTGGCGCGGATGCCCACGGCCGCCAACTGCTCGCTGACGGCATGGATCAGCCGCACGCGCGTCGGGTCGTCGTTGGTCGCCAGGGTAAACTCGAGCACCTGCGTGCCGCGCTCGCGGACGCCGTCGCCGTTGTCGTCGAACCAGCCCGCCTCCTCCAGGGCCACCACCGCCTTGCGCCGATCATAGTTGTACTGGCGCACGTTCCGGTCATAGGCCCACGAATCGGGCAGAATGGCGCTGTGGATGACGATCCCCTGCCCCCCGAGGACATCGTCGACGAGCTTTTGCCGGTCCAGCGCCAGCATCATGGCGCGGCGCACGGCGGGGTCCTGAAAGACGCCGCGGTCGAGGTTCAGGAAGATGAGGGTATACCCCGAGATAGGCGCCGAATAGAGAGTCAGCTCGGGGTCGTTCCGCACGGCGTCGAGATGTTCGGGCAACACGCGCGCGATGCCCGCCACCTCCCCACGCTTGCGCGCCTCGAATACTGCCTGGTCGTTGGGGTAGTAGATGAACTCGATGCGGTCGATGTAGGGGCGCGAGCGGAAATACTCGGGGCTTGCCTCCAGCACGATACGCCGCGCGCTAACCTCGGCCACCATAAAGGGCCCCGTGCCGATGGGGCTGGCGCTGAACTGGCTGTCGCCCAGCGTCTCGATGGGCACACTGCCCAGGATGTGCACCGGCAGGATGCCCACCGTGGTATAGTCGAGGAACGGCGCATAGGGCTCGCGCAGCAGGAACCGCACCGTGTAGGTGTCGAGTTGCTCCACCACCACGCTGCGCCATAGCTCCGCCAGCGTCGGCGATCCCTGATAGCTCGGGTTCTGGATGGCGTTGATGGTGTAGACGACGTCGTTGGCCGTCAAGGGGGCGCCGTCGTGCCAGAGCACGTCCTGTCGCAGGAAGAAGGTATAGGCCGTGCCGTCGGCCGAGATGTCCCAGTCCTCCGCCAGATCGGGAGTGATCTCGCCCTGGGGGCCGACGCGCGTGAGCCCGTTAAAGATCAGGGCCACGAGGTCGCGGTCCACGGGGTTCTGCTGCGAGAGGATGGGGTTGATGGCTTGTGGATTGCCGGCGATCCCCTCGACGTAGGTGCCGCCATAATCGGGAACGACCACCGTCGTGACGCTGAAGGCGAGATACACCATCGCCCCGCCCAACACGAGGATGGCCAGGAGCGTGATCAGGACCTGGAGGCGGATGCGCCCCATGGAGGGACTCTCCCGGTGCTAGGATTATTGCAGGATGACGCTGAGCAGGGAGGTAAGAAAGAACACGACCGCCAGGATGACCGTCAGGTTGAACATGGTCTTTTCGACGCCGCGCCGCGTCCGATAGATAGAGCTGTCACCGCCGAGCATACGACCCAAGCCGGCGCCCTTGCTCTGCATCACGGTGAGCGCGATCAAGGCGATCGAGATAATGATCTGTATGATGTTCAGGTAGATCGTCAAGGAAGGGTCCTCCAGTGCATCCCAGAATCGTACGAGAGGGTACGCACAATGCCGGGGATTATAGCACGGCACCACGCTTACGGCAAAGGGTAGGAAGCGTGGACGCAGATGAACACGGATGAACGCAGATCGAGCGGATCACCGCGGATTGTAGTGTGGTTTCATTGCTCATAGCGCTTGCGGCAGTATGCCGTTGCCGGGCAGACCCGCGGCGCCCCTTGAGATGAGCGCCCGACGCGCTCAGCCGTGGGCAGCCACCTTGTGCAACCGCGTCAGTGAGGAATCCGCGGTAATCCGTATCATCTGCGTTCATCCGCGTTCATCTGCGTCCTATTCTTGATTCCGCCCGATGATGCGCTCCCAGTCGTGATGCAGGCGTTCGGCCTCCTCATGCCAGCGCTCGCGCTGCGCCCGCAGGCGCTCCACGATGCGTTGCGCCAGGGACATCTCCTCCATCGCCTCGCCGGCGCCGTCCATAAAGAGCGAGCCGGAGGCCCACGAGGGGACGATCACGCGCAGGGCGCGCGGCACCACCGCGATGGAGATCGGCGTGTGTCCGGCGGGCTCGCCGTCCAACTGCACGGCGAGGGGCCGGTCGGCGCGCAACTCGACGTGGCGCGCCTGGTAGATTTCTACCTTGGGGTCGCGGTGGTGTCGGCCGGCCAGCACACCGGCGATATGGCGCAGCGCGTCCAGCAGGTTGTCGCCCTTGAAGAGGTAGACGTCCAACTCGCCGTCGTCGAGTTGCGCCTGGGGCGCCAGGCGCACCGTAGGGCCGTACAGCTGCGCGTTCGACACCACGGCCATGATGAGGCGTTGGCGCATCGCCCTGCCGTCGATGGTCACGGTCACCCGCGTGCCGCGCAGCCCCAGGCCCAGCGCGATGGTGGCGACATAGTACGTCAGGTTCCCCAGGTTGCGACGGATCTCGCGGTGCGGCTCGACCCCCTGCGCGATCTGGGCGTCAAAGCCGATGCCGGCCCACAGGACAAAGTGGCGGTTCCCCGCCCTCCCCAGGTCGACCGGATGCACCTCTCCCTCGACGAGGACGCGCGCCGCATCGAGCAGCGTCGTCCGCGAGAGGGGGCTCCACTGCGGCAAGCCGAGCATGTGAGCCCAGACGTTGCCCGTGCCCACGGGGAGCACGCCCAGGATGCAGTCAGACCCCGCCAGGCCGGAAGCCACCTGGCCGAGGGTGCCGTCGCCCCCCACCGCGATCGCCATCTCGAACCCGTTGGCCACCGCCTCACGCGCATAGGTCGTGGCATCCCCTGGGCCAAAGGTGCGGCGCAGCGTTACGTCCCAGCGTTGCGCCTCCAGATAGGCCACGACCTGGTGCAACTCGCCGGCGATGTCGCGCTGGCCGGCAGCGGGGTTAAAGATCATCATCGCCTTCATGGCATCACTATATCGCCCCCCACCGCGCCTGTCCACATTTGACACCCCTCCCCGGCACGCCGACAATAGTCCCATGGACGTGATCGACTGCCACACGCATATCGTGCCCCCCGAGATCATCGCCGCGCGGGAGCGCTTGTGCCGCGACGAGCGTTGGTTCGGGTTGCTCTATGGCGACCCGCGCGCACGCCTCGCCGGCGCCGAGGACCTGCACATGGCGATGGACGCCGGCGGCGTGGCGGCGGCGGTGACCTTTGGCTTTGCCTTTCACGACGCCGGGCTGTGTCGCGCCTGCAACGATTACGTGCTCCAGGCCGCCAGGGATGCGCCGGACCGCCTCATCCCCTTTGCCGTGGTGAGCCTCGCCGACCCCCGCGCGGCCCGCGACGAGGCGCGGCGCTGCCTCGAGGAGGGCGCCGTCGGCCTCGGGGAGTTGATGCCCGACGGCCAGGGGTTCTGCCTGGACGATCCCGTCCTGGACGACCTGCTGGCCGTGGCGCACGCGCACGATGCGCCGGTGATGATCCATGTGAACGAGTGTCTGGGACACGACTATGCCGGCAAGGGCACCCAGGGGCCCGAGGAGGCGTACCGCCTGGCGCTGCGCCACCCCGAGAACGTCCTCATCTACCCCCACTGGGGGGGCGGGCTGCCCTTCTACGAACTCATGCCGGAGGTGCGCGCCGCCCTGCGCAACGTGTACTATGACACGGCCGCCTCGCCCTACCTCTATGACGACTCTGTCTATCGGCACGCCATGGACTGGGCGCCGTCCAAGGTGCTCTTTGGCAGCGACTATCCCCTCATCGCCCCCGAGCGACACCTGCGACGCGTGCGGCGCGCCGGTCTGGACGACGCCTGCCTCGAGGCGCTGCTAGCGGGCAACGCCCGGGCGCTGTTGAGCGGCGCGGCCATCCCGCCGCGCGCCCCATCGGGAGGCCATTGGTGACGGACGTGCGCACGTTCGTGGCGGTCACGCTCGAGCCCGAGGTCCTGCGCGCCCTCGAGGAGGCCCAGGCGCGCCTGCGTGGCATGGAGGGTGGGCGCGCCTGCCGCTGGGTGGACGCCGAGAGCATCCACCTGACGTTCCACTTTCTCGGGGACGTGCCCGCGGAGCGGCTGCAGGAGGTGTTCGACGCCGTCGCGCGAGGTAGCCGGGGGTTCGGGCCCATCGACATCGCCATCGCCGGCCTGGGGTGCTTTCCGAATACCCGCCAGCCGCGCATCGTGTGGGCCGGTGTACGCGAAGCATCCGGCCGCCTGGCCGACCTGCAGCGCGCCATCGGGCGGGAGCTGGCCGGAGTCGGCTACCCTCCCGAACGGCGCCCCTTCACGCCACACCTAACCATCGGGCGGGCGCGCCGCGACGCCGCCCGCCCCGATCTCGCCGCGCTGGGGCGTTCCGTCTCGGCGCAGCCCGAGGAAACCCTGGCGACGATGCGCGTGGAACGCGTGCACGTCATCAAGAGCGACCTGCACCCCTCCGGCGCCGTGTACACCATCATGTCTTCGAGCGCGCTCGACGCACAGCCGCCCCGAGGGGAGTAGAGGCACCGGGCGCTCCCCTACCGCGTGGTGCGCAGCCGCCGGCGCGCCGGAGTGGCCGCGCCCCCCTGCGAGGGTCGCGACGTTCCGCCGCGGATAGGGCGCCGTCGGCGCATCAGCCGCGCATCGGCGTTGGCGCTCACGCGTAGCGACGTGATATGTGCCTGCTGCCAGATAGAGAGACCGCCGCCCTGCCGCTTGACCGTGTCGCGGGACTCGCGCTCGTGCTGCAGTTGCTCGGCGCGCGATTGCGCCGCGTTCACCATGGCCGTCGGAAGGGTGTACGCCCGCGCCACGACGCCCAGCAACGCCAGGGGCCCCACGCCTCCCAGGACCAGGAGTGCGGCGGCGCCGGCGAGCTGCGCCCAGAGCTGACCCGCTCCCGCGGCCACCCCCGTCGAGCCCATCTGGGTGAGCGCGCTGCGGGGGGCGTCAGGCACGATGCTGCCGCCCACCAGGGTGGCGTCGGCCAGGTTCCACCCCATTCCGGCGTGGCCATTGGCGAACAGCCCCACCGCCAGCAGCCCGACCATGGCGGGCACGAGCCCCACGCTCACACTGGCGGCAGGATCGTCCAGGCGCAGCACGCGCTCCACGACGTACATGAGGGGAGCCAACGCCAGGCCCGCCAGGATGCCCAGCGCCACCACGACGCCCAGGGGCAGGAACGGCAGGCCCGCCCCAACCGTCACCAGGGCGGCCACCATGCCGCGCCCCGCCAGGGCGGGATCGGGATCGCCGCGGACCAGCCAGCCGTAGAGGAGCGCCGCCAGCGCCCCGCCTCCGGCGGCGAGCAGCGCCCGCGTGAGAAGCGACGGCATCGCGATGACGGCGGGCACCATCGGCTGGTGGATGACGGCCACCAGCCATCCTCCCAGGGCCAGGAAGCCGCCCAGGAGGACGTTCAGCGGGAGGTACGAGGGGGGCAGGTGCGGCATGTCGGGGTCGGCCGCGGCGCCATCGGCACCCGCCCCGCCCGGCTCGGAGCCGTACCTGCGAAAGGTGATCAGCCCGGCCAGCGCGGCGGCGCTGCCGACGAGAAAGAGCGACGTCAGGCCGAAATCGACATAGCCGTGGCCCCACCCGAGGGTCAGGCCGAGCTGTGACAGCCAGCCGCCGCCTCGCACCCAGTTGCCCATCAACGGGTAGCACGCCGCGGCGGACACGCCCGCCAACACCAGCATGGGGAGCCGCGGCACGCGGCCATTCAGCGTGACGAGGGGCAGCAACGCCGCCGTGGTCACCAGGGCGAGCTGCGAGATGAACAGCCACATCCCCTCCCCCTGCACCGCCTCCTCGGCCAGCATAAAGCCGCGCAACCCGACGAGGCCCCACCCGGGCCCGAGCTTGAGGTCCAGCGGCGACCACTCGGCCAGCAGGCGGGCGAGATCGGGGTGATCGGACACCAGCCCTACGCCGCCGAACTGCAGGGCAAAGCCGCACAGGTAGTAGCTGCCCACGGCCAGTCCCATGGCCAGCGGCAGGGCGGTGGCCGCGTGGTGCGCGCGCGAGGGGTGGCTCACCCCCACGGCCAGGAACGACAGGCCCAACGGCAAGAGCCAGGTGGCCAGGTAGGGTAAGGCGCGCCCCCCATCGGACGGCGCGGTCTGCGCCGTGGCGGGGTAGGCGCCGACGACGAGCAGGCCGAGTGCGATGAACGGAATGATGACGCCACGACGTAGAGACATCCGCTCTCCTTGAGAGTGACGCCCCCGGCGATACGCGCTTCACCACGCCACCACGCCGGGGGCCGGGATGGCGCTATCCTAGTCGATACCGCCGGATGCGTCAACGATGGAGGGGGAACGGTCCATGCGATGGGAGGAACAGGGGGCCGCCGGCCGCTACGCGGCGGCACCGCGCACGCTCACCTTCTTGCTGCACGGCGACGAGGTATTGCTGCTGCGGGGTGCGCCGGGCAAGGGGCGCTGGGCGAGACGCCTGAACGGTATCGGCGGGCACGTCGAGCCGGACGAGAGCGTGCTGGCCGGCGCCCTCCGCGAGGTGCGCGAGGAGACGGGCCTCGCGCCGCGGGAGCTGTCCCTGTGCGGCGTGGTGCACGTGAGTCCACCGCGCCCGACGGAGCCGGGCGTCATGCTGTTCGTATTCCTGGGCAGCGCCCCTCCGGGGGCGGTCGTCGCCTCGACGGAGGGAGAACTCGCCTGGCACCCCGTGGGCGCCCTGCCCACGCCCGACGTGCTGGAGGACATCCCCCTGCTCCTCCCGCGTCTGCTGGCGGCACGCGAGCGCGGCGCCATCGTGTACGGGCACTATGTCACGGGCGCGGACGGGGCACTGCGATACGCCTTTAGCTAGGCACCACGAGGTGCTGCCGACGGAATCGACGCGCACCAGTCGTCACATCGGCGCCAACTATGCTATAATGAGGGCGCTGGAACCATTCATTACATGGCGGCCCGACGGCCGCAACGGATACGAAACGCGATGCCCATCCGGGTACCCGCGGAACGCGTCAGGGCGTACACCTTTGCGCGACAGCGCCTGGCGCAGCAACCGCATCTCGATCCGGCGCACCTTGGCGCCGATGTCCTCTCGATGATAGTGGACTGTGGTCCCGTGCGGGCCAGTCCTGTTCTGAACGCCTACCTCTCGCTCTGGGCGCGCGCCGATGGCTTCACCCGACAGGCTCTCGATACCGCCCTCTACCAGGAACGCACCCTGGTTCGCATCCCGTGCATGCACGCCCGCCTCTTTGTCGTACCCTCGGAGGACCTGCCGGCATACTACCAGCTCAGCCTGCCCGTCCTGCAAGAAGGGTTCCAGGGCTTTGTGAATGGGTTGGTGGCCGACGCCAGGGGCGGCAACGGATCGTCGCTCCCCGACGCCAGCGCGCTGGTGCCGCGCATCCTGGAGATCCTCTCCTCGCGCGGCCCCTCCACCGTGCAAGAGATGGCCGAATTCCTGCCGGCCCTCGATGCGCCCGTGTGGCGAGGACCCGAGGACGATGGATCGACCCCCGCCCGCCTCGGGCAGCGCCTCATCCCGGCCCTCTGCGTACAGGGACTGCTCGTACGCGCGCAGACGCGGGGCAGTTGGCGCAGCGACCTGTTCAGCTATGCGCCCCTCTCATCCTGGCTGCCCGATATGCGGCTCGACGCCATCGGCCCCGACGAGGCGCTCCGCCGTGTGATCCTGGCCTATATCACCGCCTTTGGCCCCGTGAGCATCGGCGACATCTACCAATGGCTCGGCGGGCCGCGGCGCCAGCAGGTGGCGGCGGCGCTGATGCAGCTGTCGCACCGCCTGGCCCGCGTGCAGATCGTCGGCAGCCATAGGGACTATGCCATGCTGCGCGAGCACCTCGACGCCATGATGGCCTTCCGCCCCCACGGGCGCGCCCTGGCCCTCCTCCCGCCCAAGGACAGTTATGTGATGGCCTACGGCGATAGGAGCCGCTTTCTCGATCAGGCCTACCGTGAGCGCGTCTTTGATCGCGCCGGCGAGGCCTATGGCACCGTGTGGCTCGACGGCGCCATCGTCGGGACATGGTACGTGCAGTTGCGGGAGGAGCACATCGCGGTACGTCTGTTTGAGCCCCTCGACCCAGAGGCCCTCGGGCTGTTGGATGAGGAGACGCGCCGCTTGGGCCGCTTCCTGGAATTCGATGCCCTGGACGTCTCCGTGGGCCTCGATGAGGCCGAGCCGGACGACGACCAGGCCACTATCGCCCTCCCCTCCATCACCGTGGATCGCTAGCGCCGGCCGCGCCGCAGATAGCCGGGCAGCGTCCAGATCACACCCCATACCCGTTCATACCCCGACGAGGAGGCACGATGGATCAGTTCTACGTCCCGACAGAGATACAGCTTGGGCGCGGCGCCCTTGCCTCCCTGGGCGCCCTGGCCACCCGCTATGGCACGCGGGCCATGCTGGTGTGCGGCGCGGGGTTCGCCCGGCGCTCCGGCCTCCTGGAGCGCGCCCTGGACTCCCTGCAACATGCCGGCGTCGCCGCGACGGTATTCGACGAGGTGCGCGGCGAGGCCAACCTCGGCACGGTGGAGGCCGGCATCGAGGCGGCCCGCCGCATGGGGGTGGAGGCCGTCATCGGCCTGGGGGGCGGCAGCGCCATCGACACCGCCAAGGCGGTCGCCGGCGCGGCGCCCCTGCCGGGATCGATCTGGGAGTACCACGGCGGGCGCGCCATCGAGGCGGCGGGCCTCCCCTTCATCGCCGTGCCCACCACCTCCGGCACCGGCGCCGAAGTGACCAAGAACGCCGTGCTTATCGATCCACGCAACGACGTCAAGTACAGCATCCGGGATGATCGCTGGTTCGCCCGCGTGGCGCTGCTCGACCCCGAGACGACCCTCTCTATGTCGCCCGAGGTGACGGCCGGCACCGGCAGCGACGCCCTGTGTCAGGCCATCGAGTCGTACACCTCCATCGGCGCCAACGCCGTCACCGACGCCCTGGCGTACCGCGCCATCGAGGTGATCGGGGCCAACCTAACGACGGCTTACTCCCGGCCCGACGACCTGGACGCGCGCGAGGCAATGATGGTGGGCAGCCTCATGGCGGGGATGGCCATGGCCAGCGCGCGCCTCGGCGGCGTGCACGGCATGGCACACCCGCTGGGCTCCCATTATGACATCCCTCACGGCGTGGTGTGCGGCCTGCTGCTGCCTTACACCATGGCGTACAACCTAGAGTACGCGGCCACCAAATACGCCCGCATCGCCGCGGCACTGGGGGGCGATACGCGCGGCATGGACGAGGAGAAAGCCGCTGGCGCGGCGGTGGACGCCGTGCGCGACCTATTGCGTCGGGTGAACATCCCCGAGCACCTCAGCGCCTATGGCGTCAAGGAGGAGGCGTTCGACGGCATCATCGAGGAGTCGCTGCCGTCGGGGTCGCTGAAGCACAACCCGCGCCCCCTGGGCGCCGAGGACGTGCGCCGCATCCTCGAGGCGGCGCTGTAGTACGCGTTGTGGTCACCGCCCCTCGTCCCCTCGCAGGAGGCGCGGGGCGGTGAGGGTTGGAAGGAGTTGTACGATGGTCAAGGCTAACGCTGAGCCGCTGATGTATCGGCTCAAGGTAACCCTGAAGCATTCCAAGCCCCCCATCTGGCGTCGTCTGCTGGTGGATGGAGATGCTTCGCTCGGCGAACTCCACGACCTCATCCAGGTAGCCATGGGATGGGACGACGATCATCTCCACTTCTTCTTGGTGGGTGACGTCTACTACGGGCAGCGTGACGGCTTTATGGCCCTCGATGACCCCGAGGCCGTGGAAGAAGACAGCGTGCGCCTGCGAGACGTCGCTGCGGTCGAGGGTGGTCGCTTCACCTACGAGTACGACTTTGGCGATGGATGGGTACACATCATCCTGGTGGAAAAGATCCTACCCCGCGACCCAGAGCAAAAGCTTCCGGTGTGCCTCAAGGGGGTGCGCGCCTGTCCACCGGAGGACATCGGGGGGATATGGGGGTACTATGACTTCCTCGACGCCCTGAATGACCCCCAACACCCCAGCCATGACCGCTATATGGAGTGGGCCAAGGACTTTGATCCCGAGGCGTTCGACCTGGAGGCCGTGAACGCCAGGCTGAGCTACGTCTCCCAACCACCGGCGCCCAGCTCCCGTCGGGTGTGAGCGGGCGCGTCCGGGCACGCGCTGAGGCGGGACCACACACATTCGCTTGGGGAGGCCGACATGCAACGAGCCAGCGAGAAGGACAGCGCCTATCGCGACGGGGACTCGGGAGTCAAGTACCTGATGCGCGGCCCGCGCATCGACTGGGGCGTGATCCTGCTCAAACCGGGGCAGTCCCTCGGCGGCCACTATCACGAGGAGGTCGAGGAGACCTTTTACGTGGATCGCGGTCGCGGCGCCTTTGTGGTGAACGGTGAACGTTACGCCGCCGAGGAGGGCGACGTGTTCCGCCTAGAGCCCACCGACCGCCACGACATCATCAACGACAGCGATCAGCCGCTCAAGCTCGTCTTTATCAAGTGCCCCTACCTGCCCAAGGACAAGGTGGACGTGTAGGCGGGGGGCTCATGGTACGCAGATTCCGCTGATGAGACGGTTCTTTTCTGGTCCACCGGAACCACGGATGCCGTCGGGCCAGTTCCTCATAGATCCGCAAAAGTCCGCGTTCCATCAGCGAAATCTGCGTCCTATCGCCCCACCGTACCGCGCCGCATCTACCGATAGGGCTCGAGGGCCAGGACGGCGTCGTGAACGAGGCCATTGGTGGCCAGCCAGCCGGGCTCGTCGAGGCGATACGGCTGCCCGTGCAGGTCGGTGACCTTGCCCGCCGCCTCCTCCACGATGAGCGCGCCCGCCGCCACGTCCCACGGGCTCAGGGTGTACTGGAAATAGATGTCGGCCCACCCCGCCGCGACCGCGCACAGCCCCAGCGCGGCGCTCCCCCGCGAGCGCACGGCGTCGACCTGGGGCGCCAGCCGCGCCAAGAACTGGGCGCTGGTCTCGCGCATCCGCTGGTCGCGCGGCCAGTCCAGCGTGGCCAGCGACTCGATCAACGTGGTACGCTCGCTCACGTGCAGCCGGGTATCGTCCAGGTAGGCGCCCCCGCCCCGCTCGGCCCAGAAGAGCTGGTCCAGCAGCGGGTCAAACACCGCCCCGCAGCGCAGCACGCCCCCCTGCGCCACCCCTACCGAGACGGAGAACATGGGCAGGCCCCTGGCATAGTTCGTCGTCCCATCCAGTGGGTCGATGAACCAGGCCGGCTCATCGTCGTACGCCTGCCAGCGCGTGTATGATTCCTCGGACATGATCTTGGCGTCGGGGAAGGCGTCCCGCACGGTCTCCACCGCCACGCGTTCGGCGGCCAGGTCCACCTCGGTCATGATGTCGCGAAATCCCTTGACGCTCACCTCGTGAGGGCGCCGGTACTCGCGGCGCAGGACGGCCCCCGCCTTGCGGGCGGCCTGAATGGCGGTCTCAAGCATGGGCTTCACCGATCATCGTCTGCAACCTCACTGTGGTGGAATGGGTCGGCGTCAGAGCATGTCATTCTAGTAGCCGCCGGGAGTGGCGTCAAACACGTCTTGGCGGTCGGCTCTCGGCTGTCGGCTAGTTCAGCGGGCATAGTCAGCCAAAATCCGAGCTGACTGCCGAGAGCCGACTGCCGGCGGCCGTCCCCCCGTTGGACGGCCGCCGCCCAAGCCGGTATAATCGGGCCGCGAATCGTCAACCTGGCAGGACCAGCAGCCCGCATCGGCCTCCCGAGGTCGGCGGGCGCGGTGCCGATCCAAGATGGGAGGCTAGCGTGCCCGACCTCGACCAACTCGTGGAGCAGATCCGCCAATGCCAGCGCTGTCGCCTGCACCAGACTGCCACGATGGCGGTCCCCGGCGAGGGGCCGGCCGACGCCGACATCATGTTCGTCGGCGAGGGGCCTGGCTTCCATGAGGACCAACAGGGACGACCCTTTGTCGGCGCGGCGGGTCACCTGCTCGACGAGTTGCTCGCGTCCATCAACATGACGCGCAAGGATGTCTACATCACCAACGTCATCAAGCATCGCCCCCCGAACAACCGCGACCCGATGCCCGACGAATTGGCCGCCTGCCGCCCTTGGCTCGACCAGCAGATCGAACTGATCAAGCCCAAGCTGATCGTCACCCTGGGCCGCTACTCGATGCAGTTGGCGTTCTCCGGCGTCTCGATCACGCGCATCCACGGCACGCCGAAAAAGGTCGGCGACATCGTCTACTACCCCATGTTCCACCCCGCCGCCGCGCTGCACCAGCCACGCTACCGCACCATGGTGGAGCAGGACATACTGAAAATCCCTCAGATCCTGGCGGATTTGGTGGACATCGAGCCCAACGGGGACGAGCCCTCCCATCCCCAGCAGCTCAGCCTGCTGTAGGACGGAGGAACCCGTGGCCACAGACCTTCTGCGCATCATCCCCCTGGGCGGGCTCGGCGAGATCGGCCGCAACATGCTGGTGATCGAGTATGGCGATAGCATGATCATCATCGACGCCGGGCTGATGTTCCCCGAGAACGACATGCTCGGCATCGACATTGTCATTCCCGACATGCAGTACGTGTTCGAGCGCGCCGACCGGGTGAAGGCGGTGATCGTCACCCACGGCCACGAGGACCACGTGGGGGCGCTGCCCTACCTCCTGAACCGCGTGAAGGCACCGGTCTATGCCACGCGGCTGACGCGCGGCCTCATCGAGGTCAAGCTGCGTGAGGCCCGCATCCACGACGCCGACCTGCACACCATCGGCCCCAGCGACGTCCTCCCGATCCCCCCGTTCCGGATCGAGTTCTTTCACGTCAGCCACAGCATTCCCGACGGCGTCGGGTTGGGAATTCGTACGCCGGTGGGCACCATCGTGCACTCGGGGGATTTCAAGTTCGACTATAGCCCGGTGGACGGGCACCGCACCGATTTCGCCAAGCTCGCCGAACTCGGCGGGCGCGGCGTGCTGTTGCTCCTATCCGACAGCACCAATGCCGAGACCACCGGCTACACCCCCTCGGAGCAGGTCATCGGCGAGACGATCGATCGCGTATTCGCCAAGGCCAAGGGGCGTGTCATCGTCGCCACCTTTGCGTCCAACATCTCGCGCGTGCAGCAGGTGATCGACACGGCGCAGCGCTACGGCCGGCAGGTGGCGGTGGTGGGGCGCAGCATGGCCAACAACGTGCGCATCGCGCGCGAGCTAGGCTACCTCGACGCGCCCGAGGGCGTGCTGGTGCCCATCGAGCAGCTCGACCAGCTCCCCTACGATCGGGCGGCGTTGGTGTGCACCGGCAGCCAGGGCGAGCCCACCTCGGCGCTGGTGCGCATGGGACAGCGCGGCTTTCGCTCCGTGAACATCGTGCCGGGCGACACTGTCATCGTGTCGGCCACCCCTATCCCGGGGAACGAGGAACTCGTCAACCGCACGCTGGACAACCTCTTTCGCCTGGGCGCCGACGTCTACTATGACGAGGTGCTGAACGTGCACGTCTCGGGCCACGCTAGCCAGGAGGAGCAAAAGATGCTGCTCAACCTGGTGCGCCCCAAGTACTTTGTGCCCATTCACGGCGAGTACCGCCACCTCGTGCTGCACGCCAAGCTCGCCGAGCAGTGCTGCCTGCCGCCCGAGAACATCTTTGTCATCGAGACGGGCGACGTCCTCGAGATCGGCGCCGACGGCGCCGAGGTGGTCGACCATGTCGTCGAGGGGCACGTCTTTGTGGACGGGCGCGGCATCGGCGACGTGCAACAGAGCGTGCTCGATGACCGGCGCGCCCTGGCCCACAACGGCTTTGTCGTGGCGCTCGTCGTCCTGGACAAGTACACCGGCGGCCTGGTGGGCGAACCACAGATCGTCACCCGCGGGTTCGTGTACCCCGCCGAGGCGGGGGCGCTCCTCGAGCGCGCCAAGCTCGATATCGGCAAGGTCGTCGAGTCGGGCGGCACGCGCAACGAGGTAGTGGACCGCATCCGCACGCACCTGGCGCGCCTGGTGTACGGTGAGACGGGGCGGCGCCCGATGGTCATCCCCGTGGTTACCAAGGTCTAGGATCCCCGGACCACCTCCCGAAGGTCTCCCACGGCGGGCCGGAGCGGCGTCCGGCCCTGCCACAGGCGACTTTTGGAGATAGCTCGGGGCACATCAAAGGCGGGCACCGCTGCGATGGCAAAACGATCCACCACCCGGCGCACATCCTCGAGCCGCGCCCGCCGCCGGTCGCGGGGCCTACGGCTGACGCGCACCCACCGGAGCTGGATCGGCGGGCTCATCCTCCTGGCGTTGGCGCTATTCACCCTGCTGAGCCTCGTGCGGCCCCATGAGGGGCTCGCCACGGAGACGTGGCTGGGCTGGCTGCAGGACGCGCTGGGGTGGGGCGCCTATCTGGCGCCCCTGGCGTTGGGGGTCGTGGGCGTCTGGACCATCGCCCAGGGGAGCACGCGGCCCCCCGCCCTCCCCTGGCCGCGCGTCATCGGCGTCACCGCTCTCCTCCTCTCCGCCCTCGCCCTGACGCACCACATCGGCGGGCCGACGGCCTTGGGTGGCCACGGAGGCGGTGGCCTGGGCCGCCTCATCAGCGACGCCGCGCTGCGCTGGCTGGGGTGGGGAGGCGGCGCCGTGGTGCTGATCACCCTGGCGGGCATCGCCCTCATCCTGGCGATGGACGTCTCGTGGGCGGAGGTGATCGCCGACGCGGGGCGGCTCGTCATCCTGCTCGTGGCCTGGGCGGGTGAGCGCCTGGCCGCCCTGCGTCGCCGCCACGACGCCAGGGCCGCGGAGCCACTGCAGGCTTCGCTTCCCGAGGCGGAACCCCTCCCACGGCCCGCGCCGGCCACCACCGTATCGCCTCGCCCGGCCGTTAACGCGCCCATCGCGCCATCCGCCCCGCCATCCGCGGCGACGCCGGCCCCGCCCCCTTCGCCGGCGCAGCCGGAGCCCTACGTCAACGATGCCCTGGCGGGGCAGATCGTGCCCTGGCGGCTGCCGCGCCTCGAGGACCTCCTCGTCGACCGCGAGGAGGCCGAGATGAACATCGGCGATATCCGCGAAAAGACGCGTATCATCGAGGAGACGCTGCGCAGCCTCGGCACCCCCGTCACGGTGGTGGAGGTGAATCCCGGGCCGGTGGTGACCCAGTTTGGCCTGGAGCCGGGCTACGTGGAGCGGCGCGACCGGCAGGGGAACGTCAAGCGTGCCAAGATCAAGGTGAGCCGCATCCAGGCGCTGTCCAACGACCTGGCGCTGGCGCTGGCAGCCTCACCCATCCGCATCGAGGCGCCCGTGCCGGGCAAGGCGGTGGTGGGGCTCGAGGTCCCCAACGCCGAGTCGGTGGTGGTGGGCCTGCGCGGCGTCATGGAATCGGAGCAGTTCCAGGCCCTGGCCGACGCGCCGCTGGCGCTCGCCCTGGGGCGCGACGTGTCAGGCCAAGCCGTGGCCTGCGACCTGGCCAAGCTGCCCCACCTGCTCATCGCGGGGGCCACGGGCTCGGGAAAGAGCGTGTGCATCAACGCCCTGGTCGCCTGCCTCCTGTGCCGCTGCTCGCCCGATGCGCTGCGCCTGCTGATGATCGATCCCAAGCGCGTCGAGTTGTCCTCGTTCAACGGCATCCCCCACCTCCTGGCGCCGGTGGTGGTGGAGACGGACCGCGTGGTGGGCGTGCTCAAGTGGGTGACGCGCGAGATGGACCGGCGCTACCGCGTGTTTGCCAAGGTAGGCGCCCGCAACCTGGAGGCCTATAATGAGAAGGTCGGGGCGCTGAACGAGCCCAGGATGCCGCTCATCGTCTGTTTCATCGACGAACTGGCCGACCTTATGATGGCCGCCCCCGATGAGGTGGAGCGCTCCATCTGCCGCATCGCCCAGATGGCCCGCGCCACCGGCATTCACCTGGTCATCGCGACGCAGCGCCCATCGGTGGACGTGGTCACAGGGCTCATCAAGGCGAACTTTTCCGCGCGCATCGCCTTTGCCGTGTCATCGCAGACCGATTCGCGCGTCATCCTCGACACCCCCGGCGCCGACAAGCTCCTGGGACGAGGCGACGCGCTGTTCATGTCGCCCGACTCGGCGCAGCTGCTGCGCATGCAGGGCTGCTACGTCTCGGACACGGAACTCGCCGCCATCGTCTCCTTCTGGCGCGCCCAGAACCCGGGGCAGCCTGGGAGGCCCGGCGCATCGCGCGGCGCCGTCACCGCCGGGGAGCCGCTGGTGCAGAAGGCGCTGTGGGCGGGAGCGGTGGACGCCGCATCCGCGGTGGACGCCGCTTCCGCGGTGGACGCCGCTTCCGCTTTGGACGCCGCATCGCTGGACGAGGACGACGCGGATGACGATCCCCTGCTGGACGATGCCGCGGCGCTGGTCAGCGCGGAGGGGCGGGCGTCCGTCTCGTTCCTGCAGCGGCGGCTGCGCATCGGCTACTCCCGCGCTGCCCGCCTCCTGGACACCCTAGAGGAGCGCGGCGTCGTGGGGCCCGCCGAGGGCTCCCGGCCGCGAGAGGTGGTGGTATCGGCGCCACCGCAAGATGGCGATGGAGACTATGCCGACGATTCGGCCTGATTGGACATAGCGTTGATGACGTGGACCCTCGCTCCGTATAGTGACATTCGGCTGCGGAAGCCATTGGTGGAGGCTTACAGACGTGTTGACTGATACCGATATTCAGGAACTGGTCGCCATCGTTGGGACGGAGAACGTCTCCACGCGAGGGCCCGATCTTGAGGCCCACTCGGTGGACGAGTCGTGCATCGACCCCCACCTGCCCGAGGTCGTCGTGTGGCCGTCGAGCACCGAGGAGGTGGCGGCCATCCTGCGCTATGCCAACGCGCGACGCATCCCCGTATCGCCTTGGAGCGGTGGCTCCAGCCTGGAGGGGAACCCCGTGCCGGTGCAGGGTGGCATCCTGCTGGCGATGTACCGCATGAACCGGGTCCTGGAGGTGCGCGAGGACGACCTCCAGGTCGTGGTACAGCCGGGCATCATCTATGACGACCTCAACAAGGAGCTACGCCACCTGGGGATGTTCTTCCCGCCGGCCCCCGGCAGCGCTGACGTGGCCACTATCGGCGGCATGGTGGCCAACAACTCGAGCGGGATGCGCGCCGTCAAGTATGGCGTCACGCAGGATTACGTGCTCAAGGTCACGCTGGTCCTCGCCGACGGCCGCGTCGTCGCCCTGGGCCACAACGCGAAAAAGTCCACCAGCGGCTATGACCTCGTGGGGCTGATCGTGGGCTCGGAGGGCACCCTCGGGGTGGTCACCGAGATCACCCTGCGCCTGCTGGGCCTGCCGGAGCAGGTGGGCGTCGCCGTGGCGGTGTTCGACGAGCTGGGCCAAGCCGCCGACGCCATCTATGAGTGCGTGCGCTTTGGCCTGGACGTCTCGGCCATCGAACTCCTCGACGCCGCCACCGTGCACGTCACCAACGTGCAGCAGGGGCTGTCGCTGCGCGTCACTCCCACCCTATTCGCCGAGTTCCATGGCAGCCCGACGGTCGTCGAGGAGGGGCTCGAGTTTCTCCGCGAGGTATGCGAGGACCACGGCTGCGCGGATTTCCAGGTGGCCACGAACCCCGAGGAGCGCGAGCGCCTCTGGACGGCCCGCGCCGAGGCCCACGACTCGATGAAGCTGTCGCACCCCGGCTGTGCCATGATCTCGGGCGACGTGTGCGTGCCCATCTCCCAGTTCGGCAAGATGATCGCCTTTGCCGCCGGCGCGTCGGAGCGCTTTGGCCTGCAGATCTATGCCTTTGGCCACGCCGGCGACGGCAACCTCCACACAGAGATCATCGTGCATCGCGAGGACGCCGACGAGATGGAGCGGGGCACGCGCGCCGGCCAAGAGATCGTCAACTATGCGCTGGGGCTGGGAGGCACCATCGCCGGCGAGCATGGGGTAGGCTACCTGAAGCGCCAGTTCATGCGCCAGGAGCATGGCGCCGCGGTGGAACTCATGCGCGGCATCAAGGCACTGTTCGACCCCAACGGCATCATGAACCCGGGCAAGGTCCTGCCCGAGAGTACTCGGGTGCCGCCCGAGGGTACTCGGGTGCCGCCCGAGGGTACTCCGGCGTTGCCCTCTGAGGAGTGAGGCGAGTCTAGCTGTGGCCCAAAGACCGCATCCGACGGATACGCTCCAGCCGATGGCGTTGCTGCGCGCCGGCGCCGCCGCGCTGGGCCTTACCCTGGGGCCGAGCCATCTCGCCGCCTTTGAGACCTACTACCGCGAACTCACGGCGTGGAATCAGCGCTTCAACCTCACGGCCATCACGGGCTTTGAGGAGGTGCAGCGCCGGCACTTTCTCGACTCGCTGAGCTGCCTGCTCGCCCTGCCGGTCGGCGGCTCCGATCGTCTCCACGATGTGGTCCCTATTCAAGTAGGCCGCACTTCTTTACGGTTGGCCGACGTCGGCAGCGGCGCCGGCTTTCCCGGCATCCCCCTGAAGATCATGCTGCCCGATGCCCGCGTCACCCTCATCGAGGCCACCGCCAAAAAGGCGACGTTCCTGCGCCACATGGTGCGGCTGCTAGGCCTGGAGGGGGTCGAGGTGCTGGCCGCCCGCGCCGAGGACGTGGGGCGCATGCCGGAGCATCGCGAGCAGTACGACCTCGTTGTGGCGCGCGCCGTGGCGCCCCTCTGCGTCCTGGTGGAGTACTGCCTGCCGTTATGTCGCGTCAAGGGCCGCGTCATCGCGCAGAAGGGGAGTGAGGGTGTCGAGGAGGCCGAAGCTGCCCGGCCCGCCATCGCACTCGTCGGCGGCAGCCTGGTGGGCGTCAAGTCGGTGGAACTCGAGGAGCTGCCGCCAGGCCGCACCCTGGTGGCCATTGATAAGGTGGCCAAGACACCGGACGAGTACCCGCGTCGGCCGGGGATCCCGTCGAAACGGCCATTATGCTAGATAGGGAACGAAAACAAACCGCAAGGAACGTCGAGGGCACGGAGGGCTCGGATCATCCGATCGATGCTCACGCCCTTGCGCTGAGAGACTTGCTCGCGCGGCACGTAGGGCGCGCACGCCGGTGCGCGCCGCTTGCCGGAATGCCCCTATCTTGCACGCCGACGTCGCCTTCCCAGCCCCCCAGGAGGCCCGGACGCATGTCCTACCGTGAGCGCCTGCCCGAGTACGTCCGCATTCTGAACGCGTACGGCCCCTATGAGGGGGATGGCGATGCGGCGCCTTTTGTGTACGAGCACGGCGGAGGGCTGCAGGACCTCCGAGAGGCGTATCGCCTCGATGCCGTGGCGGGCGATGGCGACGAGATCGCCAGGCTAGCGAATGTAGCGCGTTGGGTGAGCGATTCGATCCCCTACGACGGAAATTCCGTGCCCCCTGAGGAAAAGAATGCCCTCGCCATCCTGGCAGCCGCCCGCGCCCACGGCACTGGCGCCAACTGCTGGCTGCTGGCGGTGGTGGTGTGTGAGGCCTACCTTGCCCTGGGGTATCCCGCGCGCTATATCCGGTGCCTGCCCTACGATTACCGCGACCCCGACTGCCACGTCGTCAGCCTGGTGCGCGCCGCCACGCTCGACAAGTGGGTCATGTTCGACCCCTCCTTCAATGCCTGGGTCCACGATGGGACCGGCGCCATCCTCTCGCTGGAAGAGATGCGGGAGCGCTTGGCCACGGGGAAGCGTCTCGCCGTGAGCGATGGGCTGAGGGGGATGGAGCCGGAGGAATACCTCGCCTACATGGCCAAGAACCTGGTCCACTTGGAGAGCCCGGTCACCAACGGCATGGGCAGCGACGACCGTGAGAGCGCTCGCTACGTCCGCCTGGCGCCATGTGGGTTCGATGCGCGCGCTTGGTCGCAAAGGGGGCTCGACGGGCGGGGCGCGTGGGTAGCGCGGATGAGGGACGAGCACCCCGAAGATGAGGAGCGGTACCGGGCGATCGAGGGCTTTATCGCGGCTGCCCGCGAGACGGCGCTGCACCGGACAATCTATACGCGCGATGCCCGGAGCTTCTGGGGTCCGCCTGGCACAGGCCAGAGTGCGACCTGAGGTTGCCCCCCGGCCGCACCCTGGTGGCCATCGACAAGGTGGCCAAGACACCGGACGAGTGCCCGCGCAGGCCTGGGATACCGTCGAAGCGCCCCTCTGCTGGACGCGCCGACGCCTACGTGGGCAAAACGACGGCGAGCACCGTCCCTGCGTCGCCGGTGGACTCGACCTCGATGGAGCCCCCATGCTCCGTGATGATGCGCCGACAGATGTACAGCCCCAATCCCAGCCCCTCCCGCTTGCTGGTGCTAAAGGGGTCGAACAGGTGAGGCACGAGGTCCGCCGGGATGCCGTCACCTGTGTCGGCCAGTCGAATGCGCACGCCACCCGTCACGCTCTCCGTGGCGATGTGCAGCTTGCCGCCGTTCGGCATAGCATCCAGCGCGTTGAGCGCCAGGTTCAGAAACACCTGCTGCATGGCATCGACGACCAGGTTGAGCGACGGTAGCCCTTCGGCGAGGTGCATCTCGATCGTGACGTTCTGATCGCGCGCCCGCCGCGCCACGAGCATCGCCGCGTGGTCCAGCAGGGCGTTCACCTCGACGCTGGTACGTTCGCGCAGGTCGCTGGCCCGGTTCATGTCGCGCAAACGCGTGAGCAGCCCGTCGGCGCGCACGAGTTCGCGGCATACCACCTCTAGATAGCGGGCGAAATCCTCGCCGTTGGCGGCGGCCTCACACGCCAACTGGACACAGCCGATGGCGGCCTGCAGCGGGTTCTTGATCTCGTGCACCAGGGATGCGGCCAAGCGCCCCGTGGCGCCGAGCTTTTCCGCCTGGATGAGCGCCTGCTGGGCAAGGCGCGCCTCGGTGACGTCGTCCACCATCCAGACATAGTACGCCGCCGTCGGCTCGGCGGCATCGGCCGCACCCGCCCGCCCGCAGAGTATGGGTGCGCAGGCTGACAGCCCCTTGATGGTGGAGACAGCAACCTCCAGCGTCTCGTCGCTCCCATCGTCCCGCACAAAGGTGCACTCGAACCGGCGGGGTTGCTCCGATGGGGTGTCGAGCCCCTCGGGCAGGGCGACGAGGTCCGCCATGGTGGCGCCGCGCAGCGCCTGGTCGTCGCGGCCCAGCAGCGTCTGCAGCGCCGGATTGGTCATCAGGATGCCGCCATGTGCGTCGGTCAGGGCGATACCGATGGCCGATCCCTCGAACACCGCGCGAAAGAAGGCTTCGCTCGCCCGCAACTCGGCGGTGCGTTGGCGGACTGCGTCCTCGAGGGCAGCTGCATGCCGCTGTACCGCCTCGTGCAGGCGCGCTCGCTCCAACCCGATGACCGCGAGATTGGCCAGCGCCTGCAGCGCCTGCACGGCCTCCTGATCGAACTGGCCGGGCGCATGGCCATATGCCACGAGGACGCCCAGCACATCGGCGTCACGTATGAGCGGCAGCGCCACCATGGAGGCCAAGCCTCGCGCCAGGGCATCGCTCCGCCAGACGGAAGCGCAGGCGGTATCGTTGGAGAGGTCGTTCACCAGCACCACGGCGCACGTCCGCAGGGCGCGGGAGATAGGATCATCGTCCGGATGGAGTGTACCCGCCGGGCGGAGTGTACCCGCCCTGCTCCCCGTCGTAGGCAGGGGGAACGCTGCCGCACGATCCGCCATCGGGCCGGCCATGGCGTGGGGCACCAACTCTTCCACCCCCCCGGTTTGGCTCGCGGCCGGCAGAAGCAGCCCTACCCAGGCGAGACGCAGCCCGAGGCGGTCGGCGACCAGGCGACAGACTTGGTCGAGCATCGCCTGCGTGTCCAGGGTGGCATGGAGGGCCCGCGTGGCCTCATAGAGCGCCGCGAGGTCATCCATACGCTTGCGCAGGGCACGCTCAGCCCGCACACGCGCGCGGCGCACCTGCGCCTCCTTCATCTCGCGCTCGATCGCGGGCCCCAGGCGGGCGAGCCTACCTTTCATCAGGTAGTCATGGCAGCCCGCCTTCATCGCCTCGACCGCCACATCCTCACCCATCACCCCGGAGATGAGGATGAACGGGATGTCGAGCCCCTTCTCCTGCACCAGCCGCAGCGCATCGAGCCCGGTAAAGCCGTAGAGGCGATAATCCGAGATGATCACGTCCCACGCGGCGGAATCGAGGGCTACACCGAGCGCATCGAGGGTCTCGACCCTTTGATCGGCGAAGGCATAGCCGGCGTGACGCAACTCCCTCAGAATGAGGAGGGCATCATCCTCGCTGTCCTCAACGATCAGGATACGGATGGGCATCTTGACGGGATTGGCCCGTCGGATGGGGGAGGCTGTCCGCCTCATATCCGTTCGTCTCCTCGGCGGCGGCTCTCCGGCAACAGCCCGGAGCCGACCGGCGTGATGGGCGCGCTTGTTGGCGCGCGCGTTGTCCCGCACATGAGCGCGTCAGGGCGAGCTAGAGAGTAAAGTAGAACGTTGCGCCTTCACCTACCACGCCCTGGGCCCAGATGCGTCCCCCGTGCCGCTGGATGATCCGCTGCACAGTCGTCAGGCCGATACCCGTGCCCTCGAACTCGGCGCTCGGGTGCAGCCGCCCGAACGCCTGAAAGAGCTGATCGGCGCAGGAGCTATCAAAACCTGCGCCGTTATCGCGCACAAAGAACGTCCGCACGCCCTCGCTCACCTCGGCGCCGAACGCGATGCGCGCCACGGGCTTGTGGCGCGTGTACTTGACCGCATTACCCAGCAGGTTCTCCACCGCAATCCCAAGGAGCGCGGCGTCCCCTTTCACGTGGAGCCCCTCCTGAATGGCGAACTCGATCTGCCGGTCGGGCTGCTGCTCGCTCAGTGTGCGCGCTATCGAGCGCGCGAGAACGCTCAGATTCAGGCACTCCTTATGCTGGTCCGCACGGGAGATACGAGAGAGTTTCAGTATCTCATCGATGAGCTGCCCCATGCGCCCCGTTGCCGCGTGAACGCGCCGGAGATAGTCCTTTCCCGTTTCGTCGAGCCTGTCCGCATAGTCCTCGAGCAGGGCCTGGCTAAAGCCGCGAATGCTGCGCAGCGGCGCGTGTAGGTCGTGCGAAACCGAGTAGGCAAAGGCATCGAGTTCTCGGTTCGCGGCGGCGAGTTCTGTCGACGCGACTGTCAACTCCTGCACCGTACGCATCAGCTCGCGGTTCTGCCGGGAGAGTTCCTCCAAGGGGCTACGCGCGGGAGCCTGGGCGATGCGTGCGGCGACCTCCTCGCGCTGCGCGGGAGAGAACCGTCTGCCGGCAGGGAGCCACTTGCCCAGGCGCACCACCGTGCCGCTGACCGCCGTAGATTCGACGTCCAGCACGTCCATCAGCCTTCCCGCGCCCGCCAATCCCAGTCCGTAACCGGTGTTGGACGTGAACCGTCCGGCAAGGACATCATCCAGATTGGTGATCCCCGGTCCGCTATCGCGCACATAGATCACCAGCATCTGCGCCGCGCCCGCGTCCTCCAAAAGCAGCTCGACCCACCCGTCGCGCGCATACATATAGGCGTTGCGGGCGATCTCGGAGACGGCCGTGGCGATGCAGGTCTGGTCGCTGGCGGCAAAACCCAGTTCCGCCGCCGCCCTGCGGGCCAACCCCCGGGCCAGGACGACATCCGTCTCGGATTCCAGGTCCATCACTCCCAGCATGTAGCTGGGCAGCGCACCCCGAGTGGCGCCATCCGTCTCGCCGCCCCCCTGCGTCGTCATGGAGCACTCCCATGTGCCTTGGCCACGAGCACCAGAGCATCGTCCGTGTCCCGCACATGCGTAGCAAGGATACGTTCCGCGATTCGCTGCGGCGTACACTGTGGCCCGTGGAGCGGCCGCCCCAGGATGGGATCGTGAGGGAGGAGGAAGGCGCTCTGAATGCCGTCCGTCGCCAGCACGATGACGTCGCCCGGGCGCAACGCGACCTCTGCCGAATGCAGCGTAGGTAATTGCTGTCCGAGGATACCGCCTCGCAAGAGCAAGCTTTCCCTCCTGCTCGGATGCCCTCGTGCGCCCCCCGAGGAGCCTTGGCCGGCGCAGGGATACGCCGGGACGCTCTCCATTCCCTCTCGCGCGACGAGCACTCCCTCAACGTTGCCAACGCCGAGCCAGGTCATCGTGCCGCGCTGGAGATCGAACCGCGCCAGGCTCATCACGACGCCGCGAGACTTGTGAAGCGCGTGGTGCACCCGCGCCATGAGGGCATCCACAGGCTCGTCGTTCGCCTCCTTCAGGGCGGCGACGGCGGTGCGTGCCACGACGGCCGCCTCCGCGGCGTGCCCGAGGCCGTCGACCACCGCGACGAGCGTGGCCCCCGGCAAATTGCGTACTAGATATTGATCCCCAGATTCAACCTCTCCGGGGCACGGGCGCGCGGCCACGCCCCACACAATACGCCAGGTGCCGGTCATATCCTCCTCTTTGCCGTACCCACTTGCAGACCGCGACGGTAGTGCCACAGCCGATCACCGATGTGATGGCGAACTCGTCCATCAGGCGCCGAACGCCGGGGAGCCCGAGGCCGAGGCTTCCCGTTGTGGAATAGCCGTCGCGCAGCGCCAACTCGATGTCGGCGATACCCGGGCCCTCGTCACGCGCCACCATCGACAATCCGCGTCTCGCCCCGTCCTGTACGATGCGGAGCAGGATCTCGCCCCGCCCGGCGTGCGACAGAATGTTGTGCGCCAACTCGAGGAGCGCAGTCGCCACCAACGCCAGGTCGAAACGGAGCAAGCCGAGCTGCTCCCCGATTGCGCAGGCCTGCTGACGGGCCGATACGACATCCGCATCACAGCGGATGATCACAGACGCCGTACTCGTGACGGTTTCTTGCGAGGCCGATGACAGCCGCGTGCTTTCATCCAGCAGCGACGTCATCTGGCCGCCCGGGCGGTGGCCTGATCGAGAAACGCGATCGCTTCCTCAGTGTCGAGCATGGTACGCACATCCGTCACCGAGAGACCCAACTGGACCATGGCAATGGCCACATCGGGCTGAATCCCTACGATGACGGTCTCTGCGCCGCGGAGCCTGATCGCCTGCGCGACATGGGTTAGCGTGCGGCAGGCAAAGGAATCGATCACATCGAGGGCGGTCACATCGATGACCACCCCCCGCACGTCATGACCGGTCACATGGTTGGCGAGCAATCCCCATAGTTCCACCATCTCGTCATCCGATATGGCCGCCTGCAAGGGCACGATGATGTACTCTCTGTGCCGCAAGAAGGGGATGCCCATAGGTTCCTGGCCCTCCTTTTGGGGCGCGAGCACCCCTAGTCGGATTGGGGTAGCGGTCGCCGGTTGGAGACCTCAGCACCGAGCCAGCGATTGGCCTCCTCAATGCCGTCCTGGAGGTCGGCCACAGTGCGGATCCTGCTCAGATCGACGCCGATGGTGACGATGGTCTGAGCGATCTCGGGCGACATGCCGCTGAGGACGACGCGGGCGCCCATGAGACTACAGGCATCAACCGTCTGTAGCAGGTGATTGGCGACCTTGGAGTCAATGGCCGGAACACCGGTGATGTCAATGACCACGGCCTTGGCGCGGCTCGCCCGGATCGTCAATAGCAGCTGTTCCGTTAGCTGCCGCGCGCGAGCCGAGTCGAGCAGGCCGATGATCGGGAGCATTAGCAGGCCATCTCGGATCTGGAGGGCTGGCGTCGAGAGTTCCCTGATAGCCTCTTGCTGCTGGAACACAATCCTCTCCCGCTCCTCGACGAACG
Source organism: Anaerolineae bacterium (assembly GCA_040768165.1). Taxonomy (GTDB): domain Bacteria; phylum Chloroflexota; class Anaerolineae; order UBA1429; family UBA1429; genus DUUT01. Next base: position 86,613 of record JAXGNH010000021.1, on the reverse strand, counting down.
CCAGGGCGACGATGGAGAGGATGCGGTTGGCCACCGACTGGTAGAGCCTGAGCGCGTGCCGGAGCTTTTCGCGCTCCGCACCGTACTCGTCAAAGAGGCTCCATTCGTAGATATCCCGCAGGGTGAGCAGGCTGCCCATGATCTGCTCGGGTGTCATTCCCGACAGTACTCCGCGCTGCGCCATCTGCGTGGCATAGCGCTGCGCCTCATCGTAGCGCCCACTCTCGAGACATCCCACACAGGTATCATAGATGACGGCCGATTCGCGCTCCGTCTCCTCGGGGGTGAGGCCCTCCAGCAGTCCTTTGGCCCGCATCTCCTGGACCCACTGGACTCGCAACTCGTCACGCACCCTCATCAGGTGCGAGACCAGGTCATCCGTGGAGGGCCCCGCCGGCCTATAGGTGTGATTCGCTTCTTCCATGCTCCCCTCCCTTCGACGGCGATGGGGCACAGTCGTGCCCCATCGCACTACGATGATGCACCGGACGGAGACAGACCTCGCACCGACTCGCGGTGTCCGTCATACCGCATGGCTGCTCTCAAGACGAGTACCACAGCCTCCTGCTAGTCTGCGGCACTTGTTATAGCGATGCATGAATGGCTGTCAAGTGTTCCATCAACAAGAAAGCCACCTTGCATGATTCGGAGGGATACTCTACCAGATTAGCCTACTGTAAGCGCAAATCGGAGGGTATCTCTGCGAATATCAAAGGCCAGAACCTTACCCTATGTTCAACTTTATAATATGTTTTTGTATCGTTTTATATTGGGGGCTGGGCAGCACTCGCCTCAGGACTCAGTACGCCACTACGCGGCGCAACGCGCCGAATCGACGCGCCCCAGGAACCTCCCGGTGGCCCGATACGTGCTGCGGCACCTTTCTCGAACGTTGGCTACACTCCGTCAGCGCGCCGCTTCGCCAGACATCGCCGCCGTCTTCTGGAGCCGGCGGCCTACCGTCCTACAACGCCACCCGATCCTCAGGGCGGAATGGTCCTCTGTTCCTGCGGGTAGGATGTAGAAAAAAAGGCCCCCTTCCGGGAACCCTCGGTACCCCATCGGTGACGGCGACAGGCGGATCAGACGTCCTCCGTCGCCCCCACGCGCGCCACCGTGCCTCGCTCGACGCGCCAGAGGCAGGCATCCTCGAGGAACGACTCCCCCAGGAACCCCAAGTCCGTCGTCGTGAGGAGCACCTGCTGGGCGCGGGCGACAGAGCGCAGCAGGTAGCGGCTGCGATCGCGGTCGAGTTCCGAGACCACATCGTCCAGCAGCAGCACGGGCGCCTCGCCGGTGTGCTCTTCCATCACCTGCACCTCGGCGAGCTTGAGCCCGAGCGCCACGGTGCGCTGCTGCCCCCGCGAGCCATAGATCGTCGCGTCGACGCCGTTGATGAGAAAGCGCACGTCATCGCGGTGGGGCCCCACGGTGGTCACGGCGCGACCGATATCCTCGCGACGCGCCGCGTCGAGTCCGCGCCGCAGCACCGCCTCCAGCGCTTCCGCCTCGACCGCCTCGGGGAGGGCGGCACAGTCCACGCGCGGAAGCACGGCGCCGCGGCTGCCGTTGGTGCGGCGCTCGCTGAGACTGTCCTGATAATCGAGCGCCAGCGCCTCGTGCCCGCCGGTGAGTTCGGGGTGGATGACCGCCCCCCGCTCGGCGAGGCAGCGCACCACCCACAGCCGGCGCGACAGCACATACGCCCCCAGCGCCGCCAGCTGCTCGTCCCACACCGACAGCTCTTGCGCGGGGGCCTGGCGCTCGCGCACCTGCCGCAGCAGGGCGTTGCGCTGTGCCAGGACCCGGTTATAGCGCGACAGGGTGCGGCAGTACACGGGGTCCATCTGGCAGAGGGTGATGTCGAGGTAGCGCCGCCTTGCGCCGGGCGAGCCCGCCACCAGGGCGATGTCATCCGGCAGAAACAGCACCACCACGAGCTGCCCCACGGCGTCGATGGCGCGCCTAGGCACGCCGTCGACGCGAATCTGACGGCGCAGCACCGTCTCCTGGGGCTCGTCAGGGGCCTGGGGCTCCTTGGCGAGGGTGACCTCCAGCGAGCGGTCGTGGCCGCCGCGCACGAAAATCACCTCGGCGCGGGCGAAAGGGATCACCTCCTGCTCGGCGTCCCAGTGGATGAGCTGGCGATCGGAGGCGGCCAGAGGGGAGCGGGTGGTGGCGAGGTAATAGACCGCCTCGAGGAGGTTCGTCTTGCCCTGGGCGTTGTCGCCCTGAAGGACGTTGACGCGCGCCGGGAGGTCTACCTCCAGGCGCGCGTAGTTGCGAAAGTGCGTCAGCGAGAGGTGCTGCAGGTACATCCCATTCCTAACGCGCCATGTACATGGGCATGATGACGTGCACGAACTCGCCGCCGTTCACCGGGCGGATGACGCCGGGGCTGGAGGGGTCTCGCGTCTCCAGGCACACATCGGGCGTGTCGATGGCCGCCAGGGCGTCGATGAGGTAACGGGCGTTGAAGGCGATCTCTACGGGTGCGCCCTCGACCTCGGCGTCGAGTTCACTGACGTTGTCGCCGTGCTCCGCCGAGGTAGCCGTCACGATGAGCCGCGCCGGGCCGCCGTCCGCCCCCGGGATGATCTGCAGCCGCACGATGTTGGCGGCGTCGCGGGCAAAGATGAACGCCATGCGCACCGCCTTGAGGAAATCGGCAGAGTTCACGATGGTGCGCGTGTTGTGGCTGTTGGGGATGATCTGGCGATAGTCGGGGAAGGCCCCCTCGACGAGCTGCGAGACCAGGTCGACGTCGTGCATGTGGAAAAAGACCTGGTTGCGGTTCGGCGCCACGAGCATCTCCACCGGCTGATCCTGCTCGGCGGCAATGCGGCGCAGCTCTTGCAGGGCGCGCGCGGGGATGATGACACTGATGGTGCGTCCCTCGGCGTCCTCCAGCTCGACGGAGCGCACCGACAGGCGGTAGCCGTCGGCCGCGGCCAGCGTGAGCTTGCCGTCGGTGACGTCGGCGAGCACGCCCGTGAGCACCGGCCGGCTCTCGTCGGTCGCCGCCGCGAACGCCACCTGGTCAATCATCTGGCGCAGGACGTCGGGCTTGATGGTCAGCCGCGAGTCCTCCTCGGGGATCAGGATGAGGGGGAACTCTTGGGCGTCGATCCCCTTGATGTTGGCCTCAAAGCGCCCGCTCTTGAGGTTGAGCGTCTGCGTGCGGGTGATGAGATCGAGATCGATCCGTTCCGACGGCAGCGAGTTGATGAAATCCGCCAGCAGCCGCGCCGGCACGGTGGTAGCCCCCTCCTGCTCAACCTTGGCCCCGATCCAGCAGTTGATCCCCACCTCGAGGTTGGTGGCGGACAACTTGAGGCGGGAGCCATCCGTGGACAGAAGGATATTGGACAGCACGGGCAGGGTGCTGCGGGTAGCTACGGCGCGGCCCACGATGGCCAAGCCCTTGGCCAGGTTCTCTTGCAGACAGGAGACTTTCATGCGCCCGTCCTCCTTTGCGTGTTCGTGCGGTTGAGTATAGAGGCTTCGCGAGGCATCGTCAACCATCGCTGGGGCCAACCTCGACGTCCTTGAAGACGTGGACGCCATCGACGATGGGCCACGCGGCGCCGCAGCCATGGCATTCCCACCCCCCAGCCGCCCTCATCAGCGGCTCGTGGCCACACGACGGGCAGCGAAACGTCAACGCTCCACCGGCGGTGACATCGCCCGCCTTGGTGGCCCGACACCGGTAAAAGTGGCTCGGCGCCAGCGCCAGGGGCGCCAGGGGCCGCTGTAGCGCGGCATCGAGTCTCGCCAGCGCGCCGGCGGGCAAGGCGCGCTTGAGGGCGCCGACGCGCAAGAGGGATACCGAGCGCGCCTGCTCTCGCGCGAAACCCGCCTCCTCGAGGCGCTGCCGCACCCACTCGGGATGAAAGTCCAAGTGCAGCGGCGCAAAGGCGTAGGGCTCCGGCGAAAAGGGGTTGGCGCCCCGCCCCAGCAGGTGGCGCGCCACGTTCTTCAGGTGGCGCTTGTTGGCGAACTCGAGCACAAAGGCGCCGCCCGGCCGCGTGGCGCGGGCGATCTGCCGGAACGCCAGGGGCACGTCCACCAGGTGGTGCAACACGCGCACCATCACGGTGGTGTCGACGGCGTCCGTCCCCAGGGGCAGCCGGTAGATGTCGGCCGCCACATAGGTGAACCGCGCGTCTCCCAGGCGCTGCCGGGCGTAGCGCAACTGGGAGAGGGAATAGTCGAGCAGCACGACCTGACGGTAGCCGTCGTAGAGATCGGCGAGGCGCCCAAAGCCGGCCCCGATGTCCAGCAGGCGTTCGCCCTCGGGCGGCAGGAGGGCGCGCAGGGCGGCGCGCTCGGCGAGATCCTCGTACTCGCGCCCCTGCCCCTCCCAAAAGTCGGTGCGATAGGTGCTGTTCTCATAGTCGCAGATGGGGCGCTCGTCCCCGCCGTTCGTCGATGCTGTCACGCGGCCTCCGTGCCTGCGCCGATGTTTCACGTCAAACAATTGCGGCCTGCCGGCCCCCGTGGGCCGCCCCGCATTCTAGTGGCCTCGTCCCCCGGTGTCAATGCGGCATACGGTCCCTCCGCCTGCCAAGAAAAAAAGAATTCTCGGCTTACCATGATATTAAAAAGTATTATGAGTGATTTAAACAAATCAAACACAAACAAAGTAACAGCGAGAGAAGAAATCATGGTGCCCTTGGAGTCCTTGGTGCCTTGGTGGTTAGGCGCTCCCACCGCAATTGACACCCATGCCCGTACCGTGTATACTGTCTCTTCGCAAATGCTCAGACCGTCTAGCCGCCGTCTGGAGGGATACCGTTGGCTAACATCAAATCCGCCATCAAGCGCATCCGCCAGAGCGAAAAGCGCCGCGTTCGCAACCGCGCCGTTCGCTCGCGCATGCGGACCTATGTCAAGCAGGCGAATACCGCCATCGTCACGGGCGGAGAGGACGCCGTGGAGGCCGTGCGCGCCGCCATCAGCGAGTTGGATCGCGCCGCGAAAAAGGGCATCATCCACTCCAACAACGCCGCCCGCCGCAAGTCGCGCTTGATGAAAAAGCTCAACGCCGCCGAGTAGGCGCTCCACGCCCCTTCGGCTGAAACCACCGATCACCGAGGACATCGCTGCCCCCAGCGGTGTCCTTTCGTGCTTCCCGATATCCTAGCGCGACAGGCGGTACAACCGCACCTCGCCTGCCGCATAGGCCGTCTCGAGCCACGTTTCGTACCACGCCAGCCGCTCCGCGTCCAGGCCGTACCGCTCCCGCTCGTAGGGACCCACGTACAGGTAGGTGGCGCCATACGTCCGCATGGCGCTCTCGACGGCGTCGCGATCCGCGTCGGTATAGATCGTCTTGAGATCGGCCCGCCGCTCCGCCAGCCAGTCCGTGCTGCCCCGCCACTGGGCCTCGTGCCCCGGCCATCCGAGGATGGTGGGTACGCCCGTCCAGCCCGACAGCCGGCTGGTATCGGGACGGTACTCCTCCCCCGGGGCCTCCACCACCACGTCGTCGCCGTTGCCAGCGGCATCGAGCCAGCGATAGGCGCCGTACTCTGCCGGGCTCGTCTCGTGCAGGTACGCGCTGCCGTCCAGCGTCGCCACGCCCCGGTAGCCGTCGCCCCGCGTGTATGCCGCAGCGATGGGGTAGTAGAAAGGGAGCATCAACAATAACAGGGATGCATATACCGTATTACGCCGCCACCCGCAACGCTGCCACTGCCGGTATGCCGCCAGCGTCGCACCCACGCCCATGAGCACCCACGCCTGGTAGTACAGCTTAAAGACGGTGTTCATGCGCGTGTCGAACAGGTCGCGCAGGTAGGCAAACTCGCACAGGTAGGCCAGCCCCAGCGCCAGGAGCAGTGCCACGCCGGCCATCCACCCGGCGGCGCAGGGCTCAATGTCCGAGTCGTGCGCCCACAGGAGCCGCGCGCCCAGCAGCGCCAGCACCACGCTCAGCGCGACCCACAGCGGCGATGCCGACACGGCGGCCACCCCCAGCCCCAGGATCAGCCGGCCCGGTCCCCCCAGCACCGCCGTCAGCGCCCAGGGAATCACCACGACGCCCGCCCACAGCGCCGCCGTGCGCCGCGCCAGCCCCCGGCGGCGCACCGTCCCCGCCGCCGACGCCGCTTCCACGACCACGGGAAGCAACCACGGCAAGAAGCACAGCGCAAAGGCGCGCAGCGGCGTCTTGGCATAGTACGCCAGCCCGACACCCTGCGCCTGGGAGCTGAGGTCGCGGTAGAAGGGGAGGTAGAGGAAGATGGTGGCCGCCAGCAGCCCCCCACCGAGGAGAGCGCCATCGCGCCAGGCGCGTCCGGCCGTCGCGCCTCCATGCAGCCGCCCACCGATGAAGGACAGCGCCCCGAGGGCGATCCAGGTCGGCAGGTCCCAGGTATTGAGGAACCCCAACACGCCGAGCCCGAGTGCCACAGCGGCCAGCGTGACGCCATCGCGGCGCGACCGCGCCGCGCCCCGGCGCCCTAGCGCGTACAGCGCGCCGGCCAGCGCGATCCCCAGCATCTGGTAGGGGAGCGCCATCACGTGAGGGTGCAGGTCGCCGAGGACCAGGCTGAAGGCGGGGAACTCGGTGATCACGGTGGGGATCTTGCCGAAGATGTTGGCGTCCTGAAAGACGCGGCTGGCGCGCCACCACCAGGTCCCCTCGGGCAGCCAGGAGCCGGTGGGCGCCGCCTCGGCCAGGCCCGGCACGCCGAACCAGCGCGCTGCGGCATCAGAGAGCACGCCCCGCGCCCGCAGCGCCTCCAGGAGCCCCACCCCGTTCCCCGCCAGGGCCACCGCCACGCCGCCGAGGACGCCGGTCGCGTGCGTGGCGCGCCGACCCCGGTCGCCGTCCGACGCCCGCAGCAGGCCATAGAGGACGCCATAGCCCCCGACCACCGTCAGCGCCAGGGTGTGCGCCAGGCCCAGGTTGTAGCCGATGGCCGTCGGCACCCCCGCCAGCCGCCCGACGATGGACACCGTTAGGTAGCCCAGGTAGTAGTAGCTCACCGCGTGCCCCGCCAGCCAGGGGTCGTTGGGCGGGAGCCGCGGGCTACGCACCATGGCGTTGAGAAGAGCGAAATCCATCGGCTCTTCCGTGTGATCGATGGCCGGGTCGTGCGCCTTGTGGAGGGCGTAAAGCACCAACAAGAGGGCGAACAGCGCCTCCACCAGCAGGATGTGGCGCCACTCGCGCCGCGCCTCTGTCGTGAGGTCGTTCCGGCCGAGCCACCACCCCGCCAGGCCCGCAGCGGTCAGGACGGCCGCCACACCCCACAGTGCGCCGTCGCTGTTGGGGATGACGCCGAGCACCCCCAGGAGCCAGTAGACGTACGACAGCGCCAGCAACCCCAGGGCACGCGCCAGCCCGTACCCCCGTCCGGGCAGGTCGCGCAGAACGCCGGCGGCCAGTGGCCAGGCCAGGATGCCCATCAGCGTCATCGTCGCCCACCAGCGCACCACCGCCGACACGAGGCTTCTCCTTCCGGGATGCAGCGATCCGTCCGTGCCCGATTCTAGTCGCCACCGAGGGCCATGCAAAGGAGTCCAGCCATCGCCCGCACGCCCTTTCGCACCGCGATACGGCGCTCGCCAGGTCGCCGCGGTCCAGATACCTCCACGCAAAACGGGGGGAGCCAGGGCTCCCCCCGTCGCGACTCCAAGCAGGTCCGGTGCTAGCGTCGCACGCGAAACGCCCCCATGCCGGCGAACCGGGCGGCGTCACCGAGCTGCTCCTCGATGCGCAGCAGGCGGTTGTACTTGGCCACGCGGTCGCTGCGGGCCGGCGCGCCCGTCTTGATCTGGCCGGTGTTCAGCGCCACGACGATGTCGGCGATGGTGGTGTCCTCCGTCTCGCCGGAGCGATGCGAGACGATGCTGGCCCAGCCGGCGCGGTGCGCCATCTCTACGGCGGCGATCGCCTCGGTGAGCGTGCCGATCTGGTTCACCTTGCACAAGAGCGCCGTAGCCGCTTTCATCTCGATGGCGCGCTCGATACGGTCCGTGTTGGTCACCAGCAGGTCGTCGCCCACCACCTGCACCTTGTCGCCCACCGCCGCCACGAGCTGTGCCCAGCCCTCCCAGTCGTCCTCAGCCATGCCGTCCTCGAGAGAGATGATGGGATACTTGCCCATCCACCCGCTCCAAAAGTCCACCATCTCCTCACTGCTCAGGGCGCGCCCCTCACGCTGGAGGTTGTACTTGCCGTCCTCGTACAGCTCGGAGGAGGCGGGGTCCAGGGCGATCCACACGTCCTCGCCCGGGCGGTAGCCGGCCCGCTCGATGGCCTGCAGGATCACCTCCACCGCCTCGGCGTTGGAGCCCAGCGACGGGGCGAATCCGCCCTCGTCACCGACGTTCGTGCCGTACCCCTTGTCCGCCAGCACCTTGCGGAGGCTGTGATAGATCTCGGCGCCCCAGCGCAGGCACTCGGCAAAGGTCGGCGCGCCGGCGGGCATCACCATGAACTCTTGGAAATCCGTGCTATTGGCCGCGTGCTTGCCGCCGTTGAGGATGTTCATCATGGGCACCGGCAGCACATGGGCGTGCACGCCGCCGAGGTAGCGATACAGTGGGACGTCGAGGGCGTTGGCCGCCGCCTTGGCCACCGCCAGCGACACCCCCAGGATGGCGTTGGCGCCCAGGTTGCCCTTGTTCGGGGTGTCGTCGAGGCCGATCATGAACTCGTCCAGGGCGATCTGGTCCAGGGCGTCCATCCCCACCACCTGCGGGGCGATGACATCATTGACGCTCTCGACCGCCTTGAGCACCCCCTTGCCGTTGTAGCGTTTGGCATCGGCGTCGCGCAGCTCCACCGCCTCGTGGACGCCGGTGGAGGCGCCCGACGGCACCGCCGCCAAACCGAACCCACCCGATACGAGTTCCACCTCCACCTCGACGGTGGGGTTGCCGCGCGAATCCAAGACCTCGCGTCCCGTGACGTTCGCTATGAGCATCATCTCTGTCCTCTCCTTCTGACTCCAGGTTGCTCGCCCCTCGTCCCCAGCCTTGCTTCGGGGTACAGGGAGAAAGAGCCGGCGACCCCTCACCCCCAACCCTCGTCCCAGAGTACTGAGTCCCGAGTACGGGGAGAGGGGGCAAGGGCGCCTCTGTCCGGCCCGACGATCAAAAACGGGGCGGCCACACGGGCCGCCCCATTGCATGCCGTCACGCGCCTAGCGCCCCTCCGTTCAGGGCGCACTCTATGCTAGCTGAGGATCAAGCGCATGTCAACCGCCACGGCGCCCTTGCCCTGCTCGCGCACCAGCAGCGGGTTGATGTCCAGCTCGGCGATCTCGGGGAAATCGACCACCAGCTGCGCCACGCGCAGGATCGTGTCCACCGTCGCCTCGAGGTCCGCCGGCGCCTGGCCACGCACGCCGGTGAGCAGCTTGTAGGAGCGGATCGACTCCACCATCTGCTCCGCCTGGAGCCGCGACATGGGCGCCACGCGGAACGCCACGTCGCGCAGCACCTCGACATAGATGCCGCCCAGACCGAACATGATCACCGGACCGAATTGCGGGTCGCGGTTGAGGCCGATGATGATCTCGCGCGCGTCGGCCACCATCTCTTGCACCTGGGCGCCCCAGATGGTGGCATCGGGCATGTGCGCCTTGGCGCGCTCCACCAGCGTGCCGAACGCCTCCCGCGCCTCTGCCTCGTTCTGCACCCCAACGATAATCCCGCCCACGTCCGACTTGTGGAGGATGTCGGGGGAGGCGATCTTTATCACCACCGGGAACCCGATCTCGGCCGCCAGCTTGGCCGCCTCATCGGGCGTGGCCCCCACCGCCGACTGCGGCGTCGTGATGCCGTACGCCTTGAGAATCGCCTGCGCCTCGGTGTCGCCGATGGTGTTGCGGCCGTCCTCGCGCACCTTGGCAAAGAGCTCGGCCACGGCCTTCTTGTCGGCCTCGAACGACTCGACGGTCATCTCGGGCTGCTGCAGCCAGCTGTGGTAGCGGTACATGGCGCCGAACGCCGCCACGGCGCGCTCGGGGAAGGGGTAGCTCGGCACGCGGTTCTTGGCCAGAATGCGCGTCCCGTGGACGATCTTTTCCTCGCCCATCCAGCATCCGAGCAGCGGCTTGGTGGCCGTCTTGGAGCGCTCTACCAGCACCTCAGCCGTGGCCTCGATCTCGGTCGAGGACTGGGGCGTAAGAATGACGAGCACGCCGTCGACGCCCGGATCCTTCAGGACGATGTCCAGCGCCACACCGTAGCGGTCCGCCGCCGCATCCCCCAGGACGTCCACGGGGTTGTGAATGTTTGCGGCCGCCGGCAGCACCCCCTGCAGGGCCGCCTCCGTCTCGGGGGTCAGCGTCGCCAGGACGAGGCCGTTGCGCTCCAGCGCATCCGTCGCCATGACGCCAGGGCCGCCGGCGTTGGTGACGAGGGCTATGCGGTTGCCCTGCAACAGCGGCTGGTAGGCAAAGGCGGTGGACCAGTCGAACAGCTCCTGCACCGAATCGGCGCGCAATACCCCCGCCTGGTTAAAGGCGGCGTCGTAGGCGGTATCGGCGCCAGCGAGGCTGCCGGTGTGCGACGAGACCGCCTTGGAGCCGGAAGCCGTGCGTCCCGACTTGACCGCCACGATGGGCTTGTTCCGGGCGGTCTTGCGTGCCGCCTCGATGAACGCCGCACCGTCCTTCAATCCCTCAATGTAGGCGATGATGACGTTGGTGCTGTCATCGTCGCGCCAGGCATCCAGCAGCGACACCTCATCGACATCGGCCTTGTTGCCGAGGCTCATAAAGTGCGAGAAACCAATGCTCTCGGCGAGCGCATAGTCGAGCACCGCGGCGCCCAGGGCGCCCGATTGCGACGTGAAGGCGATGGTGCCGAGTTCCGGTGTGCCCGACGCGAACGAGGCGTTCATCGGGATGGGCATGGAGATGATGCCCAGGCAGTTCGGGCCAATGACGCGCATGTCGTACTGCTCGGCGATGCACAGCAAATCCTGCTCCAGCGCCGCGCCCTCGGGCCCCGCCTCCTTAAAGCCGGCGGTGATCACGATGGCGCCCTTGATCCCCTTCTTGCCCGACTCCTCCAACACGCCCGACACGAACTTGGCCGGCACGATGACGACGGCGCAATCGATTGGCCCCGGCACATCCAGCACCGACTTGAAGCAGGGCAGGCCGAGGATCTTCTCGGCCCTCGGATTGATCGGGTAGACCTGGCCTGGAAAACCACTCGAGATGAGGTTCGCCAGCACCTGGTTCCCAAGCTTGCCCGGGCTCTCAGAGGCGCCGATGACTGCTACGGCCCTGGGATTGAAGAACATCTCTAGCATTGCTATCCCCCTTGACGCAGATATAGACTTGCCAATCTTACCCCGAACGCAGGCATGGCGCAAATCGATTCGCACCAACATGAACAAAGTCTTGCCTACTCGCCTTGGCTGTGATTATGTCCATTTCGCTGGCTCCTTGGGCCACTACCTGGAGGCTCTCCGCGCCAAGCCCTGCGAATCGGCGATCCCTGCGGCGGGGGACCGCCGGGGAGTGGCCCGGGACGCCGGGCAGCGAGAGGTGGCGGGTCGACCCCGCACGCTTTCCTTGACGGCAACACACCCTGGGATTACGATACATACATAACATCGTGGCATCGGGGTGGTAGGAGGCCTGTATGGGCGCCCGTACGTATCCCCCAACGGTTTTCGTCCTCGGAACCGATCGCGATATCGGCAAGACCGTCACATGCATCGGCATCATCGCCAAGCTGCTCGCGCCGGAGCACGGCTACCGCACCAGTGAGATCGGCTACATCAAGCCCGTGGGGCAGCAGACGCTGACCGTCCTCAACGGCGAGGGGATCCCCATTCAGGCCGACAAGGACGCCGTCCTTGTCACAGCCCTCATGGGCATCCAGTGCCATGGCTATGAGAAGGCCAGTCCCGTGGTGTGGGCCGACGGCGTCACCGCCGAGTACATCGACCGCGCCACGACGGGCGACCCGCTGCAGGGGCGCGAGGATTTCATGGCCCTCATCCGCGACGCCTACGATCACGTCTCCACAGACAAGCGGGTCGTCATCGTCGAGGGGACCGGCCAGCCCGGCGTGGGATCGGTGGCCGGCATCTCGAACGCCGACGTCATCAACATGCTGCGCGGCATGGGCGTGCCCGTGTTCGTCATTATGGTGACGCGCGGCGGCATCGGCAGCACCATCGACCAGGTGTTCCCCTACCTCATGGCCCTCGACCACATGGGCACCCGGGTGGACGGCCTGATCATCAACGGTGTTTTCGCCGCCAAGATGGCCAAGATCCAGGACTATCTTACCGGCTACTACCAGCGCATCTTTGGCCGTCTGTATGGCGACCACCTTCTGGCGCAGGAGGTGCCCCCCATCCTGGGATTCGTGCCGGCCATCCCCGACCTGCGCCTGCCGACGATGCGCCTCATCGCCGAGCACTTTGCGCGGCAGAGCGACAGCAACCTGGAGATCATCGCCCCCGAGGATTTCGACGCCGGCGCCTGCCGCCTGGTGCGCAAGCTCAAGGTCATCAGCCTGGAGTTCGGCTACGAGCCCTTCCTCGAGCCGGGGGACGCCGTCGTGGTAGGGGTGAACGCCAACGACGTCATCCTCGCCATGCTGCTGCTCCACGAGCGCATGGTGCGGCGCTACGGCACGGGCCTCTCGGGCCTCATCCTCTCGTGCAAGCACGTGGGCGGCCTCTCCAAGCAGATTCGCGAACTCGTCGCCTCGAGCGACCTACCCGTCATCACCCTGGACTATGACACCGCCGACATCGTGCAGCGCGTCGAGGGGATGACGGTCAAGATCCAGCCCTACGACGAGGGAAAGATGAAACTCATCGCCCGCGCCTACCAGGAGCACCTCAGCCTCTGGCCGGAGTTGCGCCACGAGGCGTAGGCGAACACCGCCGTTCGTGGTATCATACGGCCCACTCGCTTGTGAAGAGTGCCATACCGACGGTTACAGGTTGCAGGTTGCAGACGAAGAGCCAGGCACATTGTCTGCAGCCTGCAACTTGTAACAACAGACCACTCCATAGTCATATCCGCTCGAGAAAGGACGCATCCATGTCAGCCACCTACCGCGGCATCTTTACCATCCCTGCCACGCCCTTTGACGAGAACTATCAGGTCGATTGGCCCGGCCTGCGCAGCGTCGTCGATTTCTGCGTCGAGTGCGGCGCCCATGGCATCGTCTGGCCGGTGAACGCCAGCGGATTCAGCACCCTCTCCGACGAGGAGCGCCTCGATGGGATGAAGGTGGTCGTCGAACAGGTCGCCGGCCGCGCGCCAGTGGTGCTCGGCGTGCAGGGGGTCTCGGCCCAGCACGCCGCCATGTTCGCACGCCGGGCGCGCGAGGTCGGCGCCGACGCCGTCATCGCCATGGCGCCCTACGTCGTCAAGATCGGCGACATCGGCAACCTCATGGCCTACTTTCGCGCCGTGGCCGCGGCGGCCCAGCTCCCCGTCTTTATCCAGAACCACTCCGTGGGCACGAATATGTCGGTGGCCGTCCTGGAGCGCCTGGTGCGCGAGATCGAGTACGTCGACTATATAAAGGAAGAGACCATGCCGGTGACCCACAAGATCACCGGGCTCATGGAGCAAAAGATGCCCAAGCTCAAGGGGATCTTTGGTGGCGCCGGCGGGCGCTACATGCTCCTGGAGTACCCCCGCGGCGTCGCTGGGCAGATGCCGGGCTGTCACGTCACCGACGTGATGGTGCGCTATTGGGACGCACTGGAGGCGGGCGACCTCGCTGAGGCCAAACGCATCTATGGCCTCCTCTCGCCCCTCCACGCCATCGAGACGCAGTGTCACGGCGCCATCTACAAGGAGGTCCTGCGTCGCCGCGGCGTCATCCAGAGCGCCCGCTCGCGCAACGCCGCCCCCGGCGCGATGGACGAGCACGACCACCGCGCCCTGGACGACATCCTGTGCGACCTGGAGCCCCTCTTTACCTGGCCCGGTGGCAAGCCACTGCAGTACGGCGTGCACCATCCCGAAGCCTTTGACCGTGTCACCGACGGCACGGACAACGCCGCGGCCGCCACGACCGGGGGCGAACTCGCGCCCTTTGACCGGCAATAGGAGCGACTACGATGAAGATCGTCGACCTCAAGACGTACGTCGTCGGTAACCCCTGGAAGAACTGGATTTTCGTGCAGCTCGTCACCGACGAGGGGCTCACCGGCCTCGGAGAGGCCACCGGCGGCCTCTCGACCAAACCCAATCTGGGGGATGTAGAGGAACTGCGCCCTCACCTCATCGGCGAAGATCCCTGCCAGCCCAGCAGGATCATCCTCAAGCTGGTTAAGGCGCGTGCACTGCACCGCTCCACGGGCATTTCCGCCGTGGAGCAGGCCTGCTGGGACATCCTGGCCAAGAGCCTGGGCGTGCCTATGTGGAAGCTCTTTGGCGGCAAGCACCACGCGCGCCTGCGGGTCTATGCCAACGGTTGGTACCAGGGGCCGCGCGACCCCGTCTTTTTCGCGGAAAAGGCGGCCGAGATGGCCTCTCGTGGCTACACGGCGTTCAAATTCGACCCCTTTGGCGGCGCCTACAAGCAGATCGACCGCGACAGCGAGCGCCTGGCCGTGGCCATCGTGCGCGCCATGCGCGAGGCGCTGGGCGACGAGGTGGACCTGCTCATCGAGGCCCACGACCGCTTTACCGTCTCCACCGCCATCCGACTGGGTAAGCAGCTGGAAGAGTTCCGCCCCTTCTGGTTGGAGACGCCGGTGCGCTCTTACGACCTGAAGGGCCACATCGAGGTGCAGCGGGCGCTGAACTTCCCCGTCGTCCTGGGCGAGGCGTTCCACGAGCTGCGCCAGTTCGCCGAGCTGCTCCACGAGCGCGTCATCGACATCGTGCAGCCCGAGCCTCAGCACCTGGGCCCCTCCACGGCGCGCAAGGCCTTTGCCGTGGCCGACGCCTACGACGCCCTGGTGGCCTGCCACCAGGCGCAGAGCCCCTTCTGCACGGCGATGAACGCCCACCTGCATTGCTCCATTCCCAACTTTCTCATCCAGGAGAACTTTGACGACTCCTTGGAGCCGTGGACGTGGGACCTGCTCCAGGGCGTGCCGCGCGTCGAGGACGGCTACATCGTGCCCTCCGACGCCCCCGGCTGGGGCGTCGAGTTCAGCGAGGAGGAGGCGCTCAAGCACCCCTACGGCGAGCGCAACTTCCTGCGGCTCTTTGAGGAGGGTTGGGAGACCCGCCGCCCGCCGACCAGCTGACGACGAGAGGGTTGTGCGTTATAGGTTGTTGCGGGTGGCAGGATACAGGATCGAGCGTGATGATTCGCCATATCCTGGAACCTGCCACCTGTTACCTGCAACAGCCGCTGTGTTCAACCCATAACGCACAACCCACAACCGTTTGTAACCTGCAATCTGGAACCTGTCACGTCCGGCCCGAAACCCGGAACTCGTAACCCACAACGCACAACCCTGCATCTCCACGCCTTCCCCAATTGACAGCCCCGCCCTTCGATGCTACTATATCTCCTAGTTTTTGCTAAGGATTCCTCACCGTGAAATTCACCGCACGAGAGCGCACCGCCTTGCGCGCCATGGTCGAGCTGGCCCGCCACTATGGCTCGGGGAGCCCTACCTCGTTGACTGAGGTGGCGCGCGCCCAGGAGCTTTCCCTGCCCTACCTAGAGCAAGTGGCAGGCGCCCTGCGCCGCGCCGGCCTGCTGGATAGCGTGCGCGGCGCCCACGGCGGCTACATCCTCGCCCGCGAGCCCGCCACCGTGCGCGTGAGCGACGTCTTTCGCGCCGTGGAGGGCTCTCTCGTGAGCGTCGAGTGCGTGGGCAGCGACGCCGCGCCCTGCTCGCGGCAGGAGTACTGCGTCGCCCGCAACGTGTGGCAAGCCGTGATGGAGCGCCTCGAGGACACCCTCGATGCGACTACCCTGGCCGACCTCGTGCCGTCGGCCGATGCCCCTACTCCGATAGAGAGGACCTTTGGCCAATGATAGCCAGGCTTCGCGAGGACATGAACACCGTCTTTGAGAAGGACCCCGCCGCGCGCAGTTGGTGGGAAGTCGTCACCTGCTACCCGGGGCTGCACGCCATCTGGATGCACCGCTTCGCCCACGGGCTGTGGAGGCGCGGCGTGCGTTGGCCGGCGCGTTTTCTGTCGCACATCAACCGCTTCCTCACCGGCATCGAGATCCATCCCGGCGCCACCATCGGGCGGCGATTCTTTATCGACCACGGCATGGGCGTCGTCATCGGCGAGACCGCCGAGGTGGGCGATGACGTGCTCATGTACAAGGGCGCGGTGCTCGGCGGCACCTCGCTGAACAAGGGCAAGCGCCATCCCACCGTCGGTAACGGCGTGGTGATCGGCTCCAACGCCATCATCCTGGGCCCCATCACGGTGGACGACAACGCCCGCATCGGATCGGGCGCCGTGGTCATCAAACCAGTGCCGGCCGACTCGACCGCTGTGGGCGTGCCCGCCCGCGTGGTGCGCGGCCCGCACATTGAGCCCAAGCCCAGCATCATCCTGCAGCACGGGCAGCTGCCCGACCCCGTCGCCGAGGCGCTGCGCGCCATGGAGGATCGCGTGCGCCAGGTGGAGGGCGAACTCGGGGAGCTGCGCCGCGCCCTGCACGATGCCGCGCTGGCCAAGGCCGAGACGGTGACCGCCGCGGTGGGCGACGGGGAGGCCTAGAGCACAACACCATGTCGAGCACAGCCACAACGTCCGTCCGTCAACCGATCTACCTGGACCACGCCGCCACCACCGCCGTCGACCCCCGTGTGGTGGAGGCGATGCTGCCCTACTTTACGGCGTCCTACGGCAACCCATCGAGCCTCTACCGCCTGGCGGCCGAATCCAAGGGGGCTGTGGACCGCGCGCGATCCACGGTGGCCGAGATCCTCGGCGCCCGCCCGAGCGAGATCATCTTTACGAGCTGCGGCACCGAGAGCGACAACCTCGCCCTGCGCGGCGCCGCGATGGCTGCCCGCACTCGGGGCAACCACATCATCACTACCCCCATCGAGCACCATGCCGTGGGCAACACCTGCGAGCAGCTGGCGCGCGATTTCGGGTTCGAGGTGACCTATGTACCGGTGGGTCGCCACGGCCTCGTCGATCCCGAGGCCGTCGGCCGCGCCATCACGCCGCGCACGGTGCTCGTCTCGGTGATGTACGCCAACAACGAGATCGGCACCATCGAGCCGATCGCCGAGATCGGCCGCATCGCGCGCCGGCGCGGAATCGTCTATCACACCGACGCGGTCCAGGCGGCGGGCAGCCTGCCCCTGGACGTGGACGCCCTAGGCGTAGACATGCTCTCCCTCTCGGGGCACAAGTTCTACGCCCCCAAGGGGGTTGGCGCCCTGTACGTGCGGCAGGGGACGCCGCTGCTTCCCATCCAGACGGGCGGCAGCCAGGAGAGGGGACGGCGCGCCGGCACCGAGAACGTGCCGTACATCGTGGGGCTGGCCACGGCACTCCGCTTGGCCTACGATCACCTGGAGGCCGAGGTGACGAGGCTCCAGGCGCTGCGGAACCGCCTCATCGCCGGCGTGCTCGGGCGCATCCCAGACACCCGCCTCACGGGGCACCCGACCAGACGTCTCGCCAACAACGCCAGTTTCGTCTTTGCCGGCGTCGAGGGCGAGTCGATCCTGCTGCAGCTCGACCTGGCGGGGGTGGCCGCGTCCAGTGGCTCGGCCTGCGCCTCCAGTGAGGAGGGGCCGTCCCACGTGCTCACCGCCATCGGGCTGGACCCCGTCGCGGCCCGCGGCAGCCTGCGCCTCTCGCTGGGGCGCGAGAACACCTCCGCAGACGTCGATTACGTGCTCGACGTGCTGCCGGGCATCGTGCAAAAGCTGCGCGCCATGTCGCCGCTGTACGCTCCGTCGGCCGCTGTGGCCGGGACCTGAAGCGACTCGACGCGAACGAAATTTGCCCTTACGGAGAACAAATGTACACACCGACCGTACTCGAACACTTTGCCAATCCGCGCAACGTGGGCGCCATCGAGGATCCCGACGGCTATGGTAAGGTGGGTAGCCCCGTGTGCGGCGACCTGATGGAGATCACCATCAAGGTCGCGGATGGCCGCATCGCCGACATCAAGTACCGCACCTTTGGCTGCGGCGCGGCCATCGCCTCGAGTTCCATGGCGTCCGAAATGGTCAAGGGGCAGCCCCTGGAGGTCGCGGCGGCGCTCACCGACGAGCAGGTGGCCGAGGCACTAGGTGGCCTGCCGGAGGCCAAGATGCACTGCTCGAACCTGGCCGCCAGCGCACTGCAGGCGGCGCTCCAGGACTATTACGAACGCCACCCGGAGGCTCAGCCGACGGAGAGCCCCTCGGAGGTCGATCCGGGGCCATCCAACGGCGCATCGTAGTGCCTCGTACTCGGAGATAGGCCACACCTCCCTCCGAGGCCCGCAGCTGCCGCTTGGTGCCGTGTAACGGGGACAGATCCGCGGGAATCCGCTGCATCAGCGTTCATCCGCGTTCCCTCCCTCCATCTGGTGAACCATGAACGAACCACGACGCGTCGCCGTCGCCATGAGCGGCGGGGTGGATAGCTCCGTGGCGGCCGCGCTCTTGAGGGAGCGCGGCCATTCCGTCCTGGGTGTCACCATGCGCCTGTGGCGCGAGGCGCCCCTACCAGGCGAGCGCGACGAGCCGAGCGGTGTCGACGACTGCGTCGAGCAGGCCGCCGCCGTCTGCCGGCGCCTCGGCATCCCCCACCACGCCGTCGACCTGCGGGACGCCTTTGAGCGCGTGGTCGTCGACTATCTCGTGGCCGAATACGCGCGCGGGCGCACGCCCAACCCCTGCCTGCAATGCAACCGCGCCTTCAAGTTCGGCGCCCTGCTGCGCCACGCCCATTCCCTGGGCGCCTCGCACCTGGCGACCGGCCACTATGCCCGCGTGGAGCGCCGCGCCGACGCCTGGCGCCTCCTGACGGCCGTCGACGCCGGCAAGGACCAGTCGTACGTGCTGTACGCCCTGCGGCAGGCGGAACTCGCCGCCCTCATGCTCCCCCTGGGCGACCTTACCAAGGAGCGGGTACGCGGAATGGCCCGCGCCATGGGCCTGCCCGCCGCCGAGCGCGCCGAGAGCCAGGACATCTGCTTCCTGCGCGACGGCAACTATCGCCGCTTCATCGCCGAGCGCGCCCCCGGCTCCGTGCGGCCCGGCCCCATCCTCCACCTCGACGGCCGCCCTCTCGGTGAGCATCGCGGCCTGCCGTTCTACACCGTCGGCCAGCGCGAGGGGCTCGGGATCGCCGCTCCCCACCCCCTCTATGTGCTGCGCATCGACGCCGCGCGCAATGCCCTCATCGTCGGCCCGGCCGAGTCGCTGGGGCGGGACGCCCTCCTGGCCGAGGCGATGTCGTACGTAGCGGGCGCCTCCCCTCCAGAGGGGACGGCGGTCGAGGCCAAGATTCGCTATCGCGCCCGCCGCGTAGCGGCCCGCATCTGGCCGCTCCCCGGCGAGCGCGCCCGCGTCACCTTGGAGCGGCCCCTGCGCGACATCACGCCGGGGCAGGCGGTAGTGCTGTACGATGGACAGGAGGTGCTGGGGGGTGGTATCATCGTCGAGGCGCTGCAGAAGTCCCACGATGCCCAGGAAGGAGCCCTCCACGCATGATCGCATCGCCCGTGTTCGTGCTCAGTTCCGTCCTGGCCACCTGTTGGGCGTCGCTCTTCCACCTCCTCTTTGGCAAGCGGCTGCTCGATCTGCTCCTCTTCTGGTTCGTTGGGATCGTGGGCTTCTTGGTGGGCCAGGCGATGGCCGACATCATCGGCCTCCGCTGGCTTACCCTCGGCCAGATCCACCTCGTCGAGGCCACCCTGGGGTGCTGGATTGCCATGCTCGTTGCCCAGTGCCTGAAGGCGTGATATAATTACCCCGTACCTGCCGCTCCGGCACGCGGGGACGGCGCCACGACGGGCACCCAGGAGGAAGGTTCATGTGGCTTGCAGCGGTCCGTGATGCGGCCATCGTGCTATTGGCCCTCCTGTCGATCATCATCGGTGTCCTCCTGGTGCTCATGCTCCTCCAGATCCGGAGCCTCATCCGGCTGCTGCGCGAAGAGATCGCTCCCCTGCTGGCGTCCGCCAACGAAACGATAGCTACCGTGCAGGGCACGACGGATTTCGTCAGCCGCAACGTCGTGAGGCCCGTGGTGCAGGTGAGCAGCTACTCGTCGGCCGCGCTACAGGTAGTTCGCAGCTTGCTCTATTTCAGACGCGGCCCACGCCGCTAGCCGGATCATCGACCTTTCGTTCGTAGAGGGAGGAACGCTATGACCAGGGAACAGGGCTCCGACGGATTCGCCATCGGCTTTCTGCTGGGAGCTTTTGTGGGGGCCGTGCTGGCCCTTCTGTTTGCCCCCGCCTCGGGCAGAGAGACGCGCTCACAGATTCGCGATCGCAGCATCGAGTTGAAGGACCGCGCCGAGGTCCTGGGGGAGGAGGCCACGCGCCGCGCCGAGGAGCTGCGCATCCGCGGCCAGGAGATGGTCGAGGAGCAAAAGACCCGCTTCCAGGAGGCAATCACCGAGGGACAGCAGGCGGCCGCCCGCAAGAAGGAGGAGTTGCTGTCGCAACTCGAATCCTCCACCCGCGGCGTGAGCCGCTCGGTGGAGTTGACGGACGATCAGGCCGAGGCCTAGGGTCCATCGGCATCCAGCCGGCGGTAGGGGCCTCACGCGATGCGTGAGGCCCCTACCGCCGCTTTTCATCGCAACGCTTCGAGCGCTTTGGGCAGCAGCGGCAGCAGGTCTCCCGCCAGCATGCCGGCGCGCGCCGTGTGGCGCGACCACATCTCCGCGGCCAGCCCGTGGAGGTAGGCGCCGCACACGGCCGCATCGCGCGGCGCCAGACCCTGCGCCAGAAGCGCCACGATGGCGCCCGCCAGCACATCCCCCGTGCCGGCCGTGGCAAGGGCGGCATTGGCAAAGGGGATCACCGTCACCTCGCCCCCCGGCGCCGCCACCACCGTGTACGCCCCCTTGAGCACCACCACCTGCCCCCAGCGGCGCGCCGCGTCGCGCGCCACGCCGATCCGGTCGCGCTGAATCTCCTCGGTGCTGAGGCGCGGCGACGAGTCCCGACCCGTCGACAGGCGCGCCATCTCGCCGGGATGCGGTGTCAGGATCGCCGGCCCCTGGAGCCCCTCCCACCAGCGGTCGATCTCGGAAAGGAGGTTCAGCGCATCGGCGTCGATCACCGTCGGCGGCAGCGGGAGGCTCCCCTCCTCGCGCCGGGCCTCCCCGGGCATAAACCCGATGGCGCGGCGCTGGCGCGCCTTTCGGGCCAGCAACTCGGTCACCAGGTCGCGCGTCTTGGGGTCGCGTCCCAGCCCCGGGCCCACCAGCAGGGCCTCGTATTCCCCCAGCCGCGGCATCAGCACCCGCAGAGCATCGGGCACCAGCGCCCCCATGTCGTGGGGCAGCACGAGAAAGGTCGGCTCCGTCACCTTGGCCGCCACGATGGGGTGAATCGCCTCCGGCACGGCCAGCGTAACCAGCCCGGCGCCGGCGCGGTAGGCGGCCTCGGCCGCCAGACTCGCCGCCCCCACATAGTTCGTGGACCCCGCCACGATGAGCGCCCTGCCAAAGGTCCCCTTGTGCGACGCCGCGGGCCGCTCGGGCAGGAGCGCCGCCACGTGGGCGGCGTCCGCGACCGCCTCATCGGCGGGCAGGTCCTCGGCGAAGGCCGGGTCGATGCCGATGTCGGCCACCAGCAGCTCGCCCACGTACTCGGCCCCCGGAAAGGCATAGTGTCCCCGCTTTGGGTAGGCGAGGGTCACGGTGATGTCCGCCGGCAGCGCGCGCTCGTCGATGGCGCCGCTATCGCTGTCGAGGCCGCTGGGCACGTCCACCGCCACCACCAGCGGACGTAGCGGGTCCTCCGCGCTGGGCCGGGGCGCCGCCGGGGCGCGCACTGCCGCCGGCTCCGGGCGCCGGCGCTCGCTCGCCGCGGTTCGCACGGCCTGCAGCATCTCGGAGAGGCCCCCGCGCAGTTCACCCGCCACGCCGGTGCCCAGCAGGGCATCGATCACCACGTCGGCCTGCCGCACCCACTCCACGAGTTGGGCTTGGTTGGGATCCTCCTCGGCGCGCACCAGGGGGATGTCCAACTCCTTGACGATATCCAGGTTCGGGTCTTCGCCGCTCGTCGATGCGGCGCGTCGCCACAGGTAGGCGGAGACGCGGAACCCCCAGCCGTGCAGGTAGCGCGCCGCCACCAGCCCGTCCCCGCCATTGTTGCCCGGGCCCACCAGCACGAGCACCGCCGCCCCCGCCGGCGCGCGCTCGCGCACCACCGAGGCCACGGCATGACCGGCCCTCTCCATCATGGTGGCATAGTCGTGCCCAGCGGCGTCCGCGCGCCGCTCCAGTGCTTTCATCTGCTCTACAGTAACGAGTCTCATCCCATCGGCCCCCTTTCTGCGTGCCCGTTCATTCTAGGCGCGCGCGCGAGGCGTCGCAAGATCACGCGGAGGATGGAAGGCATTGACCGGGTGGTTGTGGGTTGTGCGTTGGCGCTCGATCCGGGGTGTCTATATCGTCGGTACATGGGGCACCGAATGAACAGGCCACGAGCAGATTCGCAACGCACAACGCACAACCCACAACCTGGCACCAAATGGTCGTCCGCCCCACTGGAGACCGGCGCGACTCAACGCTAACAGATTGGCCCCCCACCCTGCCTATGGTAGAATGCGCGCCGTCGCAAAATACGCTCGCTCGCCTTTGCCGGCGGCGGGCGAAAGGAGCGCGATGGCGGACGATCCACGCCACATCCAAGTGGCCGCAGCCCAGATCGCCCTGGGCGCCGACATCGGGGACAACCTGGAGCGCATCCTGCGGGCCATGGATGAGGCCGCCGCGGCGGGTGCCAGCGCGGTGGTGCTCCCCGAGACGGCCCTCAGCGGCTACACTCCCACCACCCGGCGCGCCCGCGACGCGAACACATGGTCCATCCTGCAGCGGGGCCTGGACGCCATCGCACGGCGCAGCGTGGAGCGCGGGCTGTGGACCATAGTGGGCAGCGATGCATGGGATCGCGACGCCTGGGTGAACCGCCTCTACGCCTACTCCCCGGAGGGGGCGGTCGCCGCCGCCTACGACAAGGTGCACCTCATGGGCACCGAGACCCCCTACTATCGGCCCGGGACCGCCGCCCCCCGCGTCTTTGACCTCGACGGCGTGCGCGCCGGGCTACAGATCTGCTACGACGCCCGCTTTCCCGAAGGGTACCGCCAGCTCCTTGCCCAGGGGGTCGAGGTCGTCCTGCAGGGGTTCTACGGCGTGGGCGATACCTGGAAGGTACCGGTCCTCCGGGCGCACCTGCGTTCGCGCGCCGCCGAGACGGGCTGCTTTATCGTCGCGGCCAACGTCGCCGGCCCGCTTCAGATCGTCGACTCGCAGATTGTCGACCCGCTCGGCCTCGTGCTGGCGCGCGCCAACCAGGACCGCGAGGAGATCATCACCGCCACCCTCGCTCTGCGCCGCGTGGCGGAGAGCGAGATTCGTCACGACTATCTCACGCGTTTCACCCGTTGAACCGTCGAGGCGTCATCGTTCTGGGGAACCGATGGAACGCGGATTCACGCAGATTGCCGCGGATTCTCGCGGATCTCTGAGATTGGCCGCCTGCCCCGACGCGTGTAGCGGGTCAGCGCACGATAGCTCTTGCGCAACGCTCCAGGTTTTACCCGCGGAAATCTGCGTTCTATCAGCGGAAATCAGCGTACCATCGGTCTTGCAGTCAGCATTCTGGATGGTGTTCGGCTATGACGACACGCATATCCGCCCGTATTCGTTCCATCCCCGACTCGGGGCTGCTGCACTTTTTCGATATCCTTGCCACCATGGATGACGTGCTCTCGCTGGGCATCGGAGAGCCCGACATGCCCACGCCCCAGCCGATCCGCGAGGCCGCCATCGCCTCCATTCGACAGGGCCAGACAGGCTATACCTCCAACGCCGGCATCCGCGAACTCAGGCATCAGGTCGCTGCCTATCTGCGCCGCCGCTACGGGGTGGAGTACGATCCCGACGGGGAGATCCTCGTCACGGTGGGCGTGTCCGAGGCGCTGCTCGCCGCCATGTTGGCCCTGCTCGACCCGGGTGACGCCGTGTTGGTGCCCGAACCCTGCTTTGTGGCCTACGACCCCAGCATCCGCCTGGCCGGCGGCGATCCCATCGGCATCCCCACCCTCGCTGCGGAGGGGTTCCAGGTAGACGTGGCACGACTCGTGGCGGCATCCACGCCCCGCACGCGCGCCCTGCTCATCGGGTACCCCAGCAACCCCACCGGGGCGGTGCTGGACCGCGAGCGGGCGATGGAGGTGGCGCGCTTTGTCACCGAGCGCGACCTGATCCTCATCTCGGACGAGATCTATGATCGCTTTGTCTACGGTGTGGAGCATACCTGCCTGGCGGCGCTGCCGGGGATGCAGTCCCGCACGCTTCTCCTGGGGGGATTCAGCAAGAGCTATGCCATGACCGGCTGGCGTGTGGGCTATGCCTGCGGCCCCCGCGAGATCATCACGGCCATGCACAAGGTGCACCAGTACGCCATCATGTCGGCGCCCACGCCGGGCCAGGTGGCGGCCCTCGAGGCGCTCACCTGCGCCGTCGATCCCGCCGAGACGATCACCCGCGAGTTCGCCGCACGGCACGATGTCCTCCTGCACGGCCTGCGCACCATCGGGCTCCCCTGCGTCGAGCCCCGCGGGGCGATCTATGCCTTTCCCTCCGTGGCGCACCTGGGGTGCAGCGCCCAGGCGTTCTCCGAGCGCCTCCTCCTGGAGGAAAAGGTCGCCGTGGTGCCCGGCAACGCCTTCGGCCCCTCCGGCGAGGGGCACGTGCGCATCGCCTACACCGTCTCTACCGACATGCTCGAGGATGCGCTGGAGCGGATCGATCGCTTCGTGCAGCGATTCCGTGCCTAGCCTTGGGGCTTTACCGCACGGGGATGACGGTGGGCTGCAGCACCATGGGGTCTGGCTGCGCCTCCACGACGACCACGACCTCGATGACCTCGCCATCGCGCAGCACGCCCAGGCTCACCGCCTGCCCCACCTCCGTGCGCATCGCCAGGTAGTTCAGCAGATCCTCGTGGGCAAAGATCGGCTGATCGTCGATGCTCAGCAGGATGTCGCCCCCACGCGGCAGGTCCTGCCCCGACACGTTGATGCGTTCGGTGGACGCCCGTAGCCCGGCCATGGCGGCCGGGCCGCCCTCCACTATCACGTCCACGAGCGCCCCGCGCAGCTCGACGGGCAGCCCCAGGCTGCGGTTGAACAGGCGGTTCAGCGTCACCGTCGATACCCCGACCCAAGGATGCTCGTAGCTCCCCCTGTCGACGAGTTCTCGCGCGACGCGCGCCACGATGAGCGAGGGGACGGCGAACCCGACCCCTGAGGACCCCTCCACCGGGGACTGGATGGCGGTGTTCACGCCGATCACCTGCCCCGCCAAGTTCAGCAGCGGCCCGCCCGAGTTCCCCGGATTGATGGCCGCATCGGTCTGGATGACGCCGGGCACGGCGCATGCGGTAGCGCCGGTGGCCTCCGTCGATGCCGGCAGGAGTCGGCCCACGGCGCTCACGATGCCGGCGCTCATCGAGCCCGCCAGGCCAAAGGGGTTGCCGATCGCCACCACCTGCTGCCCCACCCGCACCGCGTCCGAATCGCCCAACGGCAGTGTGCGCAGCCGATCGGCCGAACACTCCACCAGCAACACCGCCAGGTCGCTCAGTGCGTCCTCCCCAATGATGGTCGCGGGAAAAGCAGCCCCGTCGAAGAAGGTCACCTGGATATCGGCAGTCCCCTCCACCACGTGGTAGTTCGTGACGATGTGTCCCTCGTGGTCATAGATGAACCCGGAGCCCTCGCGCAGCACAAAGTACTCGCGCTGGATGAGCGAGTCCAGGATCCCACCCAACACCCCGCGCCGCGCCCCCAGCGGGCTGAGCCCCTTGATGTGCACCACGCTCGGGTTGGTCCGGCTATAGAGTTCCTCCAGGGCGTTGCTGCGCTCGGCGAAGCCGATGCCCGCCTCGGGCGCGATGGTGGGCGCGGCAGTGGGAACCGGCTGCTCCGTGGCGATGCTCGCGGGCAGGGATGCGGCCCCCAGCCCCGTCCAGCGCTGCCACAATGTGCGCTGCTGACACGAATCCCACGGAATGACAAACACGACGGCGATGGCTATCGCAGCCAAAAGCACCCAAGGCAGAACCGTCACTATCGCTCGACGCACAATGCTAACCTCTCTCCCGAACCAGGGTACGCCCGCCCCCGTGGCGGATGGGGACGGGCGTACCGTCTACACCTGCTTGAGCACAGCGGGATGCTCGGCCCACGCGTGGCGCCGCACTATTCCCTTGTCCTTCCCTGCGAGCGCGCCTAGCTCCGTGTGCCGTGCTCGCGCGCGCTCTCGCGCACCTTTTCCCGCGCCTCCTGCTCGGACGTCTCGAGGTTGTGCATCTGCCGGTTGTGGTCCTGCAGGTTCAGCACCAGCTGCTCTTCATCCCGACCGGAGATCATCTGACCACAGTGCTCACACCGCACGGTCTGCATCTCACCCGTACCGTACATCACGTCCTCCTCGTCGCGCCCGGCAACCACGCGTCGCGTGGCAACGCAACGGCGCCGCGATCCCGCCGTGCCCTGCCTCGCGATCGCGCCGAGGCAATACACGATCCACCCGCGGGCGCTGCACGCGCGGGGACTCGGTCACGGACTCGGTTGTGTGACGATGCGTGGGGATGTGGCTACGGGCTGGGGAGATTGTCTAGTCCGTAACTCTATAATTCATTCTACGCCTCGCGCGCGCGAGCGTCAATACCGGATCGACTTGCCCTGTGTGCTCACCTTCCGGTAGACTGCCGAGAAGAGGGGACAGCCGCCAGTCGTGCGGCGTGCGCCCCTGCGACTAACCCAACCACGCTGATACCACGTTACGCAGCCAAGATAGCGCTCCCACAGATAGCGATCGGCCAGCTCGATCGGCAGCACCTGCTCAGGCCCGAGCGCGATGGGCTGACGTATCCCCCGCTCTTCCGACGTGAGCAGACGCTAATAGCAGCCATCCGTGCCTTGTTATGGGAATCCCGAGGAGCGCCATCAATGAGCCAGCACAGCAACCGCCTCTTGCAGGCCGCACTCACACTCGTTCTGGCAGCATGCGGTGGCAGCCCGACGCCTGCGCCCGAAGTAGCGACCCCGAGCCCCACAACCTCGACAGCCGGCACGCCCGCCGGCGAAACGCCGGGCCTCACCCCCACGCCCGAAGCGGAGGAACCGGCCAGCCCCACCCCGACACCCGCGTCCGCGGCGGAAGAACCAGCTACGCCTACACCCACGCCGACGTCCCCCCCCCGCACCCGGGTCGGCGGCCACCCCCCTGCCCGCGGCGAGCGGCTGTGAGGGGCTGGCCGGGCAGCTCGAGATTCAGGTGCTCGTCGGCCCCGCGGAGGCCGCCGGCCTGGAGCCCGTCGCCGTCGGCAACGTGCCCTTTGCCGTCACGGCCTCGGAGCCACCTTACCCGGTGGAGGGGCAGGGCCCCATCTCTTACGAGGCCACCCTTGGGGCGGAGTGGGGCACCTACGTGGTAACGATGGACCTGGACATGGCCGTGCAGGGCGAGTGTTCAGGCCAGGCGGGCGACGAACAACTCGACCTGGTGCTAGATATGACGGGCGAGCAACTCGTCGTGGTCGACTCCGGGGACTTGCACGGGGAGTATCCCTGGGCCGGGGAGCAGTCGCGCAATCTGACCTTCCCTCTCGAGGAAGGCGCCACGGCTCAGGGGGAGGGCTGGGTGGTCGTATTGCACCTGGACAGCCGGTAAACATCAGAGCTTGCGCCGTTACAGGTTACGGGCTATGGCGAGTCATCACGCTATAGCCCGTAACCTGTAACACCTCTTGGCCCAGCACGCGCCACCCCTTGGCGCCACCATCCCTCATGCGAAGGGGCTACGGCGTAACGACCGCCTTGACCACCCCGTCGTCGTACGCCTCGACGATACGAAAAGCGCGATCGCCCTCCTCGAGGGGCAGGCGGTGCGTCACGAGCGGGTCGAGGTGGATCATGCCGCGCTGCGCCAGCGTGATGGCGCGCGGGTAGGTCAGCTTCATGCGGCGCGCCACCTTGATGGTGAGCCCCTTGCGCCGCACGACGTGGTGCGTCATGGCCATCTGGTCCTCCGGCGGGATTCCCACCAGGACGACGCGCCCCCCGCGCTTGACGATGCGCACCGCCTCCTCCTGGGCCGGCATCGTCCCCGCCGCCTCGATGGCCACGTCAACGCCGTGGCCGTCCGTCAGCGCCTCGACGCGTGCGGCGAGGTCGTCATCGGCGTCGAGCGCCTCGGCGCCCAACTCGGCCGCCGCATCGCGCCGGTACGCCAGCGGCTCCACCGCCACGATGGGCACCGCGCCGGCGATGCGCGCGAGCTGCACCAGCAGCAGGCCGATGGGGCCGCACCCCACGATGGCCACCGATTCGCCCACCCGCGGCTTGGCCAGGTCCCAGGCATGGAGCGCCACGCCCAGCGGCTCCAGAAGGGCGCCCTGCTCCGCCGTCATCCCCTCCGGCAGGGGAAAGAGGAACTCGGGGCGATAGGTCACGTACTCGCGCAAGCCGCCGTCCATGGGGGGGATGCCGGCGAACAGCAGATTCTGGCACAGATTGGGGTTCCCCTCGCGGCAATAGCGGCAGTGGCCGCAGCTCACCGCGGGCTCCACGGCCACCAGGTCTCCCGGCCGTAGGTCGTCGGCGCCGGCGGGCGCCTCGACGACCTCTCCCGCGAATTCGTGGCCCAACACCAGCGGCGTATCGCTCACCGTATCGCCGATGCGGCCGTAGCGATAGTAGTGGATGTCCGAGTGGCATACGGTCACCGCGCGCACCCGCAGCAACGCCTCTCCCGGGGCGGGCTCGGGCATCGCCTCCTCCACCATCCGCAGGTCGCGCGGGCCGAATAGCTTGAGCGCCTTCATGTATCGATCCTTTCGTGACGGCATTATGGTGCGGCGGCACGAGACCGCCGGCGACGGAGATTGTGGCACCGCTGCGGCGGAGCGTCAAGCCACGAGGAAGCGACGGGTCGCCTTGACACAGCGCGGCGCAGGTGCTATTGTGACGCTGGCAGTCGGGCTGGTACATCGGAGACAACAACGTGCGACAGTCCGAGGTGCAATCGCAGTTCCTCAAGAGCTTTGGAGCGCTCTACCCCCAGCTCACCTTCCGGGGCCTGCGCCGTTTGGCGCACGGCTCCCTCGGCCCCTATGCCTTTGTGCTGCGCGTCACCCTCGGCAGAGCCCTCATCCCCGTCGACATGCTCTGCGTGGCCCTCACCGAGGGCTACCCCGAGGAGGTCCGGCGCTTTATCCAGCGCATCGGCAAGAGCGGCGATCGCCCCGAGGGCCCCGACACCGTGCCGGTGCTCATCGCCCCCTACCTGTCACCCGAGGCACAGGCCCTCTGTCGCGCCGCGGGCGTCGGCTACTTTGACCTGGCCGGCAACGCGGGCCTCGATACGGCCAACGTCTACTTTGAACTGGGGGGCCGGCCGAACCCCAACGCCCGCGAGAAGCAGCTCCGTGACCCCTTTGCCGGCAAAGCCGAGCGCCTCGCGCGTCGGCTCCTCGTGGAGCCCGAGCGCACCTGGGCGATGCGCGATCTGGCGGCGGCCGCCGGCGTCAGCCTCGGGATGGCCAGCATGGCCACTACCGCTCTGGCCGAAGCGCGGCTGGTCACCAAGGGACGTGGCGGGCTCCACGTCACCGATCCCGCGGGGCTGCTGGAGGCTTGGGGCCAGAGCTACGACCTGCGCCGCAGCGCACTGCACATCTACCGCTCGTGGTGGGGAACACAGGAGTTGGAGCAGCGCCTGGCACAGCGCTGTTGCGCCCACGGACGGGGCGCCCTCACCCTCTGGTCGGGCGCGGGGCACCTGTTAGCCGAGGATCCGACGGCGCCGCGGCTGGCCTTCTACTGGCAGGGGGATATCCAGCCCCTCGTCGAGATCATGAACCTCGACGAGGTCAAGGGGCGCACGTACGTCTTTGTCTTTGAGCCCTACGATGACAGCGTGCTCTGGGAGACCCGCCGCATCGCGGGTGACCTCGAGATCGTCCATCCGGTGCAGCTCTGCCTCGACCTGGGGTCGGGCGACGAGGCCGAACTCGCGCTCGCTCAGCGGCTGCGCGCCGCCTTGCTCGGCTGGTGACGTCCAGGGCCTCGGCCGGGTCGCGCCGCGCGCCCGCGTGGCGCGGGATCACGAGGGGCGACGGCCGCCCCCCGGCGGCAGCTCTCGACGATCAACATCTCCAGCGCCAGCGGCCCCTCGATCCTCCCCGTCTTGATCGCTTGATCCGCCTCGGCCACCCGGCGCAGCAGCGCCTCGAGTTCCTCCATGCGGAACATGCGCGCCTGGCTGACGAGTTTCTCGGCGATAAAGCGGTGCGAGAGCCGCAGCTCGCGCTGCACGGCGTCTACGCCCAGACCACCCTCGTCGGCCAACTCCTTGGCGACCAGGATGAGGCGCACCTGGCGGGCGATCATGGTGAGGATGTACAGCTCGTGGGCGTTGGGGTCGGCCAGCAGTTCCTCCAGGCGTCGTAACGCATCTTCGCGCCGGCGCGCCCCGAGGCTGTCGACCAGGCCAAAGATGTCCGACTGCTTCGCGGCACTCACCAGGTCGCGCACGTCCGCCGCGCCGATGTCGCGCTCATAGTTGCCGTGGGCGGCCAGCTTGGCCAGCTCCTGGTCGAGCTGGCGCAGGTTGGGGCCGACCGCGGCGACCAGCAGATCGGCCGCCTCGCGCGTGATCCCCGCGCCGTGCTGCGAGGCCCTCTGGCGCGCCCAGTCCAGCAACGCCCGGTCAGCGGGGACGACGAACTCTTTGACAAAGCCATCCTTGCGCTGCTGGGCCGCCTTGACGATCGGGTTGCTGCCCTTCAGCGTCTTGGCCTCGATGAACAGCAGGCGCGTGGACGGCGGCATCTGGGGCAGGTACTCCACCAGCCGCTGGGCGAACGCCTCCTCGGCGCCGCTTGCGGCCGCTTCCCCCGCGGCGGTCGCCGCCGCACGGCCACGCCCGCGGGCGCCGCGCGCCCCCTCGAAACGCACCAACAGATCGCGCACGATGACCAGCCGGCGATCCGTCAAAAAAGGCATGGCCTGGCAGGCGTTCACCAGGTCCTCGAACGCCAGCCTTCGCCCGTCGAGTTCCGTGATGTTGAGGTCGCCCATGCCGGCAGAACTCACCTGCTGCTTCAGCCGGGCGACCTCCTCGGAGCGCGTGAACTCGTCATGGCCGTGAAATACGTAGAACATAATCCTCGGGTACAGGGCTCTGCGCCCTCTAGATGCCGTGCTCCACCGCGATGCGATGCACGACCAGCTTTCCCTTTGGCTCGCGGCGCAGCACGCGGATGCGCACTTTGTCCAGCATGCACGTGGTGGTGATGTACTGCTGGGCGGCCAGGCCCAACGGGCGGGCCACCGCACACGCCGCCAACATGGCCATCACCACCACCGCCGCGCGTCCCAGCCGAGGGCCATGGACGTTGATGGCCGTGGTATAGGCCGCCGTGCTGGCGAGCACGCCCCCCACGGCCAGGTTCGTACCGCAGTTGGGGTGCACTGCCAGCTGCCGCTCCCCGTCACGGAGCCGCTCTACCGCCTCCATCGAAGCGCGCAGCACGTCATCCGTGTCCACATCGCCGTACAGCGTAAACCCGTTCCAGTCGCTGCGCCCCATGAGACGCAGCGGCCCGGGCAGTTCGCCCAAGACGTGCATGGTTGCGTGTTCCAGCGCATGGTTCTGACGAATACGATCAAGGAGTGGGATGTTGCCCATGGCTATACACTTTCTATCATCGATGCAACGAAATGCCCGATCAGAATGGTGGAAATCGCGTGGTACGGTCGGAGGCCTCGCGGCCGCCGGAAACTGTGGAACGGGGAGCGCGCTCGCTACGCGGGGCCTACCTCCTTCGCTATCCCTCCCAACGTCGCGCCGGAAGGGGTCCGTCGCCGGGTTCCTTGTAATGGGACAACTCGCGCCAGTATAGCACAAAGCTTTGTGACGGCGAAACCGCCCGTCGTACACCTCCCGAGGGTCCCCCTACAGCTACCCTCGCGTATACCAGGCTCAGCGTGGGGGGATCCTCGGGAGATGTACCCGGGCGGCCGTTGCGCGCGGGTTGGCTCGATTTAACCCTTCCTTTACCCCGCCGCCGGGCGCCGCCGGTATGATGGGGACAAGCACCCCATCGCCAGGAGACGCGAGAGAGCCATGCCGCAGCCAGACCACCACCCCACCGTCCTCGTGATCGGCGCCGAGCCGGGGCTCATCGGTGAATTCCTGGCCGCGCGCTCCTGCCAGGTGGTACACGCCCCCTCCGGCGCCGACGCCGTCGCCCTGGCGCAGCGGCACCGCCCCCGGCTCGTCATCATGGATCTCGACTTGGACAACCTGGACCCCTACGAGATGACCATCGACCTGGAGGCGATGCCCGAGACGCGCGGGGCCGCCATCGTGACCATTGTCTCGGACCCCGAGGACGATGAGGCCATCCGTCCCCGCTGCCGCGGGCGCCTCGTCCGCCCCGTGGCCGAGGACGATCTGGCCACGGTGCTCGCCCCCTGCCTCGAGTCGGCGGCGCCCGCCCCAGCCCCTGATGGTGACGCTTCGGTGGCCTGCACCGGCCGGGCGGACTCGAACGGGCACGGCGCCGACCTGCGGGAACGGATCGAGCGCCTGGAGATGGAGCTGGCCCGCACCCAGGAGGCGCTGGCCTCGCTCTACGAGCAGCAGCTGTCGCTGCGTCGCGTCGCACACCTGGCAGAGGAGATGGCCCAGCCGATGACGCTCGTCATGGGCTACGCCGAGATGCTGCCGGCCGACCTGAGCAACCTCGGCGCCGCGCGCACCGACTGCGACATCATCGCGGAACAGGTCAAGCGCATGGCCCGCACCCTGAGCCTGCTGCGGCGCATCGCCCCCGGCCACGGCCCACCGGCCCCGCGCGCCCCTGCAGAAAACGGCCCATAGAAGCGAAAAAGCGGCGCCCCCATGGGGGCGCCGCCTGCATTCGACGTCGGCCTCAGCGCACCCGCTCCCAAATGGGTATGCTGCGTGCCGCCCCCTCCGGCCCCAGCACCACCGGCGTGATGCCGGCGATCTCGCAGAGGTACGTGAGCGCCTGTACCTGGTCGCCCACCGTACCCTGCACGTGGTTGCAGGGGAACACCGACAGGAACTCGTCGAAGGAGCAGTTGAGCCGCGCGTGCACGTGGGGCCAGGTGGGATCGGTCTGGGCGTTGATTGCCCGGCGCTGCTCGGCGGGCAGATCCGCGCTCTCCCCCTTCAGAATGGCCATGAAGGGCTTGTCGTCCCACAGGCCCAGCCGGGCGAAGGTCATCTCGCCGGGCGCGGCGTCGAACTCGACGGAGGCGCCCCCCGCCTTGTGGTAGAACTCGAGCGCCGGATGGAAGGTGATCTTTTGAAAGTTGATCGCCGGGTCAAAGCTCTGATTCGCGTACCACGAGGCGTGATTGCCCGAGTTACACCAGTCCCACAGCCCCAGCTCCGGCAGGTACAGGCGCACGTCCATGAACAGCGACGGCAACCCACCCGACACGTACTTGAGCGCCTGCATCGTCACCGCGCCGTAGGCGTCCGCCTCGGTGGCGCACACGGTGGGCTCCTTGGGCCCGCGCCAGTCGTAGGGGTCGTTCATCAGCATCTCGGGGACGTCGCCCAGGCAGACGTACTCGGTGAGTTCGCGCTGCCCCTTTAGCCCGCAAAAGTCGAACCCCTTCTCCTCGTTGACCTGCTGCATCGCCAGGTAGAGGCGAATCTGCGTCTTGAGCGTCTCGGGCGTCAGCATTTTGCCGTCGTACCGCAAGCGCTCGCCCAGGAGTTCCTCGAACCAGCGCAGCCCCTTCTCGACCTCGGCCTCATCGACGTCATTCTCCATCGTCTTGAGCAGCCACAACTGGTCGATCTGCCGGGCGGTGCAGCCAAAGGCCTTGATGGTGGGTACCAGGTGAAAGTAGCCCGTCTCCATCCCCATGGAATGCCCGCCATAGAGCCCATAGACCTCATTGCGCATGGTAGCCAGGGCCCCGGCGGCGCGCAGCCAGTCGAACACCTGCTGGTGGACGGCGGCATCGTCGATGTCGCCCACGATGCGGTGCGTGCGCACCCCCGCCTGGCGGAGGGCGCCGTCGGAGGCCAACAGCCCCACGTTGCCGGGGTAGGCACCGTTGTTGTTCGACAGGCTCAGTATGGGGACGTCTCGCCCCATGCTGTTGACAAAGGGCCACGCCAGGAAGGGAAAGTTCCACACGTTGTAGCACATGATCAGGACGCGGCACCCCGCCCGCCGCAACTCCTCACCCATCGCCTGGGCGACGCGCGTCGAGGTGATGATCTCGCTGGCGACGACGACCTCGGGCGCGGAGCCGTCCTGGTTCTTCAGGCCCTGGCGGATGATCTCCGCCCAACGGTTGACGACGGCCACGTTCTGCGGGTTGTTCTGCTGCCAGACGTGCGGCCGCTCATCGTTGAGCATCGCGATGCCGATCGGCACGGTACGCATAGGATCTCTCCTTTGTCATCATCTGGGCGTAACGTCATGGCCGGACGGCCCCGATTCTAGACGCGCCAATGGGGCGTGTCAATCACGCGTCGGTTGCGGGCCACGAATTCCGAGCCGGCGGTGCTCTGGGCCGGACCACAGAACCCGAAACCCGCAACTCGCTACTGAGCCGTTTTGACAGGGGAGCGGCAGACACCTAGAATCGACGCACATCGTCACTATTCATCGAGAGGCGCTATGCCGCGTACGGACCGCCTGGGTATCACCGTGAGCCTCGTCGTGACGGGGCTGCTCCTCGCCATCCTGGCGCCTCTGCCCTCCTACGAGGTGCCCCTGCTGGTACTCGGGTCCGACCTGACGTTGCGCTTCTCCGGCACGGTGCAACTGGCGATCCTCATCGTCGGGCTCGTGTGGACGGGCGTCGACGCCATCATGCGCACCCATCCACTCATCCACGGGCGATCGCTCCCCTACCGCTTTACCTTCCTGGTGCTGCCCACGGTGCTCGCCATGGCGGGCCTGGCCGTGCTCACCAACCTCCCCTGGTGGGGCTACCAGATCGTCGTGATCCTCGGCACGGGCGCCGCGCTCACCGTCGCCATCGTATGCGAGTACCGCACCATCGATCCACAAGACCCTCGACACCGGCCGGCGCGTTTGTTGCTGAACGCCGCCGTCTACTTTG
The DNA here is from genome assembly GCA_040768165.1 of Anaerolineae bacterium. Lineage (GTDB taxonomy): Bacteria > Chloroflexota > Anaerolineae > UBA1429 > UBA1429 > DUUT01. The sequence goes on along the minus strand of JAXGNH010000021.1, from coordinate 51,326 downwards.
CGGCGCTGGTGGCGCTGGCGGCGATCTATGCCTCGCGGGCCCGTAGCGTCCTTTCCGCCACCGGCGTGCTGGGCACCACCGCCATCCTGGCCCTGGAGTTGCTGCGCGTCGAGGGGAACCAGACGGTGCGCACGTGGCTGTACGCCGGCATCACCGGCATCCTCATGGCGGAACTCACCTGGGCGCTAAACTACTGCGCCATCGACGCCCGAGTCGGCGGCGCCGCGCTGCTCCTCGCCTTCTACGCCATCACCGGCCTGGCCCAGCAGCACCTTTGGGGTCGACTCACGCGCCGCGTGGTGCTCGAGTTCGGCGTCGTGGGCCTGGCCGGGCTCCTGCTCCTGGCGGGTTACCACACCTGGCTCCCGGGTGAATAGTGGTAGCGACGTCGCGTCTCCATATCCTGCATTGTGATCTGTCGGATTAGGCCCTTCATCACCAGTGTGCCTCACAATGCGGCAAGAGTGCTTTCTATGGCTTTTAGCTGCGTTGGGCGGATGCGTCGCGACGGCACGCCTTCCTTGTTGGTGCCGTTCTGAACTTGACACTCTGTTTCTGTCAACGTATAATGCGCGCTCAGTATATCAACGGTTGTCTCTGTCCCTCCCCAGGGCAGAGCCCGGCAAAAAGGGGGGATACGCGTGACGCATGTCGTCGTCGACAGGGGAGAATCTTTCGAGAGCGTCCTGAAGCGCTTCAAGAAGGTCGTTCAGGAGGATCGCATTCTCTCCGAGGTGCGACAGCGCCGCTTCTTCGAGAAGCCTTGCCAGATCCGCAAGCGCAAGAAGGCGGCCAAGATGCGCAAGAGCCGGCGGACCACCCGCAAGGCGCAGATGCGCAGGTACTAGTCCGGGTGCCCTTCCTCCCGAGCCGGCTTCCACCGAGCGAGGAGGCCATATGAATCTCAAAGAGCGCCTGATGGCCGATCTCAAGGACGCGATGCGCCAGGGCGATTCCAGGCGTCGCGACGCCATCCGCATGGCGCGGGCGGCCGTCATCAACGCCGAGATCGCCTGGCAGCGCGAGGCCAGCGATCAAGAGGTTCAGCAGGTCATCGCTCAGGAGGTCAAGCGTCGGGCTGAGGCCATCGAACTGTTTCGCCGCGGCGGGCGGGACGATCTCGTCCGCGAAGAGGAAGCCCAGCTAGCCATCCTGCGCGCCTACCTGCCGGAGCAGTTGTCGCGCGAGGAGGTCACCGAGGTAGTGCGGCGCGTCATCGACACGATGGGCGCCACCGGTCTCGCTCAGATGGGCCCCGTGATGCGACAGGTCATGGCCGAGCTAAAGGGTAAGGCGGACGGACACATGGTGAACGAGGTCGTTCGCGACATTTTGGCACAGTAAGGGCATTGGGCCAGCCCCAATGCCCTGTTCTGTGCGTCCAACGCCCCCCGAATGCCCTGGCCGCGAGAGGTTCACACACCGACGATGAAAAGACGCTCTTCGGGCGAGCCCGACCGCGCCCGGCCGCAGCGCTCTCCTGATACCCCTCTCCGCAAGACGATCCGCGCCGTGCTCTTTGCGTTGCTGCTTTCGGGCGCCTGGACCGCCGCCTTTATCCTCTACACCTCGCCTGATCGCATTTCCGTGGTCGTGGGGGAGCCCTCGCCGCGGAACATCAAGGCGCCGCGCCAGGCTACCTACATCAGCGAGGTCAAGACCGCCGAAGCGCGCGCCGCGGCGGCGTCACGCGTGCCGGACGTCTACACCGGCCCTGACATGGAGATCGCCGGACGTCAGCTCCAGGGCCTAAGTGACATCACCGCTTACATCAGCGCCATCCGCTATGACGAGTTCGCCGACCACGCGCACCGAGTCACCCTCATCAAAGAGATTCCGGGCCTCAACCTATCGGCGGAGGTCCTCACCGCCACCCTCTCGCTGGACGACGCCGAGTGGCAGAGCGTCATCAGCGAGGGCACGCGGGTGCTCGACCAGGTGATGCGCGAGGAGATCCGCAACATCCACCTCCCCGACGCCCGCGGCAGCATTCGGCGCCGCTTGTCGCACGCCCTCTCGGGCCAGCAACAGGCCGTCGTGGTGTCGCTGGTCGAGAACCTCATCGTCCCCAACAGCTTTTTCGATGCGCAACTCACCACTGCCAACCGCGAGGCGACGCGCAACGCCGTCGAGCCCGTCTACTGGACGATCCTCGAGGGAGAGTCGATCCTGCGGGAGGGCGAGATCGTCACCGAGTTGGCCCTGGAAAAGCTCGAGGTGCTGGAACTCTTGAGCACCGGCCTGCAGTGGCAAGATTCCGTCAGCGCCGCCCTGTTGGCCGTCACGCTGGTGTTGGCGCTCAGCGTGTACGTGGCGCGCGCCCAGCCGCTCCTCCTCGAGCGGCCCCGTCGCCAGCTCTTGCTGGCGCTGACCCTGATGGTCGCCGGCGTCAGCGCGCGATTGCTCATCCCGGGGCACACCCTCATGCCCTACCTCTTTCCCGTCGCCGCCATCTCGATGCTGGTGACCATCCTGCTGGACGGCCATCTCGCCATCGTCGCGACCGCCGTCATGGCCCTGGTGGTGGGGTACAACGCCGGCGGCTCCCTGGAGCTGGCCGTCTATGCCTTTGTCGGCGGCACCATCGCCGCCCTCTCCATCTGGCGCCTCGATCACCTCGGCATGTTCGTGCGCGCCGCCGTGCAGCTGGCCTTGGCCAACGCAGCCGCGCTGCTGGCCTTTCGGTTGCGCACCCCTGCCTACGATCCCACGGCGATGGTGCAGCTCCTTGGTATGGCCCTGGCCAACGCCGTCCTGTCGGCGAGCCTGGCGTTCGTGGCCTTTGCCGCCATCGGACGGCTGTTCGGCATCACCACGTCGCTACAGCTCCTCGAGTTGGCGCGCCCCACGCACCCGCTCTTCCGACAGCTGCTCATCAAGGCGCCCGGCACTTACCATCACTCTATTGTGGTGAGCAACATGGCCGAGCGCGCCGCCGAGGCGATCGGCGCCGACCCCCTCCTGGCGCGCGTCGGATCCTACTATCACGATATCGGCAAGATCGCACGCCCCTACTTTTTCGCCGAGAACCAGAGCGACGGCCAGAACCCGCACGACAATCTGGACCCCAAGACGAGCGCCGAGATCATCATCGGTCACACGCTGGACGGCATCGCCCTGGCCCGCAAGTACGGCCTGCCCGACCGCGTGCGCGACTTTGTTCCCGAGCATCACGGCACGCACCTCGTGACCTACTTTTTCCGGCGCGCCAATCAGGAGGCCGACGGGGAGGATGTCCGGGAGGAGGATTACCGCTACCCCGGGCCGCGGCCTCAGAGCCGCGAGACGGCCATCGTCATGCTGGCGGACAGCATCGAGGCGGCCGTGCGCGCCAACCGTCCCACCACGCAGGCCGAGACGGAGCGCGTCATCCGCCAGATCACCAACGACCGCCTGGTGGCGGGTGAACTCGACGAGTGCGACCTGACGCTTCGCGACCTGGACCGCATTCGCGAGGCGTTCTTTGGCGTCCTACAGGGGGTGTTCCATCCGCGCATCCAGTATCCCGAGAAGGCCCAACGGCGCGCCGCGCGGCCGAGCGCCGACACGTGATGGCGAAGCAGACGGCTCTTCGCCCGACGCTCGACCCGCCCGCAGGGACCCGCGCGTGATCGCGGCCGAGGAGCAGGCGATCCCCATGCGTCGCCATCGGCACGGCACCCTCGTCGACAGCTTTCGCCATGCCTTTGAGGGGCTCGTGTACGTGCTGCGCGCCGAGCGGAACGCACGCGTGCATCTGGCCGTCTCTTTGGTGGTCGTGCTCCTCAGCGTGTGGCTGCAGCTGTCGCGCATCGAGTGGGTGTTCATCATCATGGCCATCGCCCTCGTCTTTGCAGGGGAGATGCTCAACACGGTGGTCGAACTGGTCATCGACATCGTGGAGCCGAACCAGAACAGCCTGGCCAAGCATGCCAAGGACGTGGCCGCCGGCGCGATCCTGATCGCCGCCATCGCCGCAGCCGCTACCGGCCTGATCATCCTCGGTCCGCCCCTGTGGGAGCGCATCAGCGCCATCTGGGCAGGCTGAGGCGCCTCGGCAACGCCGGCTGGGATATGCCGGCACCACATCCCGTTCACGACATCGCGAGGTCCATCCATGGAGTTACGGCACTATTGGCGCATCGTGCGCCGGCGCCTCTGGATCGTAATGGTGTTGCTGGTCGCGCTCGCGGTCAGCTATGTGGCGTTCGCGCCGCGTCCCGCGCCCACCTATACCGCCAGCATGCGCTTCCTGCTGGGTGTTCGGCCCGAGCCCCGCACATCCGACCAGTACGCCTACGACTATTACTACACCTGGCTCACCTCCGAGTACCTGGTGGACGACTTTTCCGAGGTGGTCAAGAGCCGCGCCTTTGCCGAGGACGTCTCCGCACTGGCCGGCATCGCCGTGCCCCCCGCCACCATCCAAGGGATCTCTACCGCCGGCAAGCTGCACCGCATCCTCACCGTCACCCTGAGCTGGCACGACCCGGACGAACTCGCCGTGCTGGCCAATGCCGTGGTGCAGGTCATCGAGACCGAGGCCGAGTCCTACTTTGCGCAGCTCACCACCGACAGCGCCGTGGTGGCCGTCATCGATCCCCCATCCGTCGCGCAGGCCGCCACACCGCTGCGCCAGCGCCTGGACCTACCCCTGCGCCTCATCCTGGCCCTCGTGGCGGGGGTAGCCATCTCCTTTGTACTGGACTATGTCGATGACAGCGTGCGCGAGCGGACGGACCTGGTGCGCCTCGGGGTGCCCGTGCTCGCCGAGGTGCCGGCCCACGGCTCCTGGTGGCGGCGCCTCTGGCCCCGGCGCCCCGCGCCGTGAGGGGGCGTGCCGGGCGCGGTGGTTTGGCCCACCGGGTGCCCGTGGTATAATGCCCCGCGTCTCTCAATCGGGAGGTTATCGTGCAGCTTCGTGACTATTTGCGGATTTTCGTGCGGCGCGCCTGGATCATCGCCCTGGCGGTGGTGATCACGGCCGGCAGCGCCTTTGTCGTCAGCAAGGTCCAGACGCCCGTCTATCGCTCGACCATCTATCTGAACGTCATCCCCGCGCGCCCAGACTGGGGCATGCAGCAGGTCGTCAAGGGCTTTATGCGGAACTTTGCGCGCACCATCCAGTCGCGACAGATGGCCACCAAGGTCATCAACCGCGTGCAGTTGGACATCACGCCCGACGAACTCTTGTCCAAGATCACCGTCAGCCCCATCGAGTCGGACCTGCTCATCCGCGTCGACGCCGACGACTATGACCCGATCATCGCCCGCGACGTGGTCCAGACCACCGCCGAGATCTTTGTCGAGGACACCAAGGTCCAAATGCTGGAGCAGGACAAGCAGGATCGCGTCGATGTGAGCATCCTGGACTATGCCCTGCCCGGTGGCCTGCACAAGCCCAAGTGGAAGATCAACGTCCTGGCCGGGGCGATGTTCGGCATGTTGGCGGGCGCCGTCGTCATCTTGATCCTGGAGTGGCTCGAGGCGGACATCATTCGCACCTCGGCCGACATGGAGCGCCACTCGGGCCTGGCCGTGCTGGGCGTCATCCCCGACACCACCGCCCTGGCGCGTCCCACCCGCGACAGACGCCGCCGTGAGCAACCCAGCACGGCGTGAACCCTAGCCGGAGGCTATCGCTATGCCCCAAGACCTCAATCTGGTCACCATCACGGATCCCATCTCGCCCGCCAGCGAGGCCTACCGCACCCTGCGCCTGAACCTCCAGTACGCGTCGCTCGACGCGCCCTTGCGCATCCTACTGGTTACCTCGTCGAGCCCCGATGAGGGCAAGTCGACCACCCTGGCGAACCTGGCCGTCACCATGGCCCAGGCGGAGCAGCGCGTCATCATGGTGGATTGCGACCTGCGCCGTCCGCACCTGCACGAGCTGTTCGGCCAGCGCAACGACATCGGCCTCACCACCATGATGCTCGAGGATGAGGCCCTCACCGAACCGCCGCTGCTAGAGACGCCGGTGAAAGGGCTGCGCCTTCTGGCCAGCGGCCCCCTGCCGCCGCGCCCCGCCGACCTGCTCGGCTCGCAGCGCATGGAGCGCGTCCTCGAACGCCTCGCCGCCGACGCCGATATGGTGGTCCTCGATGCGCCCCCCGTCATGGCGGTGACGGACGCCGTGGTGCTGGCGACCAAGGTCGACGGCGTGCTCCTGGTGGTCAGTGCCGGCACCACCAAGCGCGAGAACGCCCAGCGCGCCGTGGAGCGGTTGCGCAAGGTGAACGCCCACATCGTGGGCTCGGTGCTCAACAACGCGCCGGTGGACGCCACGCTGCACGGCTACTATCGCTGATCCGCCGGCGCGCCTCCCCGGCGCCGGCGTCGCGCTCCGCCCTGGCGTAGCGATAGCCGAGATCGCCTCATCCCCGGGGGCTGTGGATAACCTATGGATACCTGGGGAAAACTGTGGATAACTTGGCAAAATCTGCAACATTATCCACAGCCTCCCGGTGAGCACTTTCCCCTCCCTCGTATGTACTATGGCCCACACCACTACCCGCTGTGGTTTCGCCCGGGAGCCCGATAACGGCCCCTAGACCCCTGTGGGTAGGGGCCATCGCCATCCACGGCGTTATCCACAGCGCGCCGGCCGGCCAAAGCACTACATGGGGCCCTTTCCGGTGGGATCCGCACTACCCATCGGTATCCGGGGAGTTTATCCACCTTTCCACAGCCCCTACGACGACTACGAATAAGATATATCTCTATGAGATGAGGATATCTCTACCGTATTGTTCGCCGCTTCGCGGCCATGCTAGAATAAGCAGGGCTGAGGCGAAATGCCGCGTGAACACCTCCCAAAGGTCACCTCTGCAGTAGCTCGCATACACCAGGTCCACGGCGGGGGCAGTCATCGGGAGGTTCAAGGCTGAGACGTTGAAACGAGGAATCGATGCGCGCGAACGACAACCTGTACCTGGCCCAGACGATGCCAGGCTTGGAGCACGTCAGTTGGCTGGAGATCCGCCGGCGCCTCCAAGGGACATCGCTGGAGGGGTACAAGACGATCCGTGACCGCAACGGCATGGTGCTGTTCCGCTACGTCGGCGACCCCGAGGACCTGCTCGCGCTGCGTACCGCCGAGGACGTGTTCATGGTGGTGGAGCGGGTGCCCCGGGTTGCCTGGGGCTATGAGGGGCTGTCGCAGATCTATGACGCCATGCTGCGCAGCCGCTTCCTCAACCCCTCCCTGCCGGGGCGGCGGGCGGAGCCGCCTCGGCCACGGCGGCAGCGGTCCACCTTTCGCGTGGTGACGCGGATGGTGGGCAAGAGCCAGCCGTACCGCCGCAAGGACCTGCAGCAGAGCATCGAAAAGGCGCTGGAAAAGGGCTCGGGCGGGCGCTGGCGCGCCGTCGAAGAGGACGGCGACCTGGAGATCTGGGCCAACCTCATCGGCTTCGATTTCGTCTGCGCCCTGCGCCTCTCCGACGCCTCCATGCGTCACCGCAGCTACAAGACGCAGCACATCGAGGCCTCGCTGCGGCCGTCGGTGGCCGCGTCCATGGTCTGGCTGACGGCGCCGCAGGACGATGACGTCTTTCTCGACCCCATGTGCGGCGCGGGCACGGTGCTCATCGAGCGTGCCCTCATCGCCCGCCACCGCCTGTTGCTGGGCGCCGATCGCGCCTCGGATGCCCTGGACGCCGCCGCAGCCAACATCGGCCCGCGCCACAAGCCACGACAGCTGTTGCGGGCCGACGTGCGACGGCTCCCCCTGCGCCCGGCCAGCGTGACCAAGATCGCCACCAACCTCCCCTTTGGCAAGCGGGTGGGCACGCATCGCGGCAACATCACCCTCTATCGCGACGCCGTGCGCGAGATGGATCGCGTGCTGGCGCCCGGCGGCCGCATGGTGCTCCTGAGCAGCGAGGTGGACTTGGTGGACGAGACCGTGGGCGCGGTGGAGGGTCTGCGCGTCGCCCGGGGCTATGACGTGCAGCTCCTGGGCGTGAACGCACGCGTCTTTGTAGTGGAAAAGCACCAAGTCGCGGTGCAAAGGCGCTGACGCGGGATGGACGACAACGCCCGTGGCGGGTTCCGCCACGGGCGTCTTGTGTGTCGCCACCTGGGATGCCGATTCTCGCCCCAGCGGCGGCGAAATCGGCGGGCGTGCTAGACGCGCGTCAGGTACTGCCCCGTGCGCGTGTCGACGCGCACCACGTCGCCGGTCTCGATGAACAGCGGCACGTCGAGCTTCATCCCCGTCTCCAGCGTCACCTGCTTGGTGGCGCCGGTGGCCGTGTCGCCGGCATAGCCGGGAGGCGCGTCCGTCACGGTGAGATCGACGGTGATGGGCATTTCGATCCCCACCGGCTCCCCCTCGTGCAGCTCCAGGTCGATGGTGATCCCCTCCTTGAGGTAGGGGATCACGTCGGCGAGGACCTCGGCCGACAGCATCGGCTGCTCAAAGCTCTCCACGTCCATAAAGTGGTAGTAGTCACCATCGCCGTAGAGGAACTGCACCGTGCGGTGGTCGAGGCGCACGTCCTGCACCGAGGCCCCCGAGAGGAAGGTGCGGCTCACCGTGGAGTTGGTGCGCAAATTGCGCAGCTTGGTGCGTATGATGGCGTTGCCGCGGCCCGGTTTATAGTGTTCGTATTCCAGGACGCGCCAGAGTTGGCCGTCCTCCTCAAAGACGACGCCCTTGCGAAGCTGAGTCACCGGGATCATCTGGTAACGCCTCCCACGCTGGTCCAGTATCGATGATTATGCATGCCCGACGCCACAGTATAATCGTGCCGGTCAACCCCGCCAAATCACCCTGCACTGCCCCTCACCATCTCCCCGGAGTATCGAGGCGAGCGAAGATCTGTTCCCTCTCCCTGTACTCGGGAAGAGAGTGAGGGTGAGAGGGCTTTTCCTTTTTCCTACACCCGATTCGCCGGGTCGAGCCAGCGCTGCGCCACCGTTGGCAGCGTGGCCACCGGCCCCATGCGCGCCGTGCACGGAGGCAGCGAGCGCAGGATCGTCTTGCCGTAGGACTTGGTCAGGATGCGCCTGTCCAGCACGAGCACCACGCCATAGTCGTCGCGGCTGCGGATGAGCCGGCCGAACCCCTGCCTGAAGCGCAGGATGGCATCGGGGAGGTAGTACTGGTTAAAGGGATCGTCGAACGTCTCCGCCCGGGCCGACAGCACCGGGTCGGTGGGCACGGCGAAGGGTAGGCGGGCGATGATCAGGCAACTCAATGCCTGCCCCACCACATCCACACCCTCCCAGAAGCTGCGCGTGCCCATGAGCACCGCCTGGGGCGTGCTGCGGAAATTGTCCAGGATCTGACGCCGCGAGCCGTCGATCCCCTGGGCGAACACGACGATATCCTCCCGCTCCAGGGGACGCTGGACGGCGCGATAGGTGGTGTTGAGCTGGCTGTTGGACGTGAATAGCACCAGCGTGCGCCCGCCGATGGCGCGGCAGACGTCGATGATGGCGTTCTCCACCGTCTTTTGGTAGTAGGGCTGGTTGGGCTCCGGGATGTCCTTGGGCACGTAGAGCAGGACGGCTGTCTTGAAATCAAAGGGGGAATCGACGGCCAGCTCGTCGGCGTCCTCCAGGCCGAGGCGCTCGCGGATGAAGCGAAAGCTGTCGCCGGTGCGCAGCGTGGCGCTGGTGAGCACGACGCAGTCCTTGGTGTCAAAGAGGCGCTCCTGCAGCATCGGCCCCACGTGCAGCGGCGCGCTGTGCAGGGTGATCTCCTGGTCGCGGCGCGCGATAGAGATCCAGTAGATGCCGCCGCTCTGCGGCTCGATGAGGATCGCCTCGAGGCCCAGCGCCAACTCGGAGCCGCGCTGGAGCTGCGTCTTGAGTTCCTGGATGAGTTCGTCGCGCGTGGCGTCCTCCCCCAGGTCGAGCCGCTCCAGCTGATTGATGGTGCGCTCCAGATCCCCGAGGATGGCGCGCATCGGCGCCGCCAGGCTCTCCCAGGCGATCTCGATGCTCGACCAATCGGGCTGGCTGCGTAGGCTGGGCGTCAGGGGGATGTCGCGGTCGTAGGCGTCTGAGCCGCGCGTCTCCACGTTCTGCTCTAGGAAGAGCGCCAGGGCGTTGAACAGCTCGAACAGGCGCCGCTCGGCCGTGTCCACCTGGGCACGGAGCGATTCCAGCAGGCGCGTGAGCGCCTCGCGGGCCGTGGGCGTCACCCCATCGCGCTGATAGAGGGCGGGCACCTCCGCGAGGATCCCCCCGGGCATGGTGCGCGTCTCGTGGGTGAGGCCGACGAAAAAGGCGTACAGGTCGCGCTGGCCCACGTGGATGCCGAACTGCTCGGTAGCCTGCTCCTCCAGGTGGTGGGCCTCGTCGATGATGAGGTACTTGAACTCGGGCAGCACGCGCGACTCGAGCGCCAGGTCCGACAGGAGCAGGGCGTGGTTGATGATGACGATGTGGGCGCGCTCGGCGCGCGCGCGGGCGCGGTAGAAAAAACACGTCCCGCGCTGGCGGTACATGCACTGGTCGCCCATGCACGTCTCGGAGGAGGCCTGGATGTCGCCCCACACCTCGTGGTCGGGCCCCACGAGGATCAGCTCGGCGCGGTCCCCGGTCTCGCTGGTGGGGAGCCAGGCGAGCACCTTGGCCAGCACGCGCATCTCGTCGGTGCTGGGTTGGCGCGAGCGCCGCAGGATCGCCAGGCGCCGCAGGCACACATAGTTGCTGCGCCCCTTGAGGAGGGTGGCGCGCAAGGGGACATCCAGCACGCGCTGGATGTCGGGGACGTCCTTGGTGAAGAGCTGCTCCTGGAGGTTGATGGTGTTGGACGAGATCACCACCCGGCGATCGTTCTGCACGGCAAAGTGGATCGCCGGCAGGAGGTAGGCCAGCGACTTGCCCGTGCCCGTGCCCGCCTCGACGAGCAGGTGCGAGGGGGTGTTGAACGCCTCCGCCACCGCCTCGAGCATGGCGACCTGCTGCGGGCGGTGCTCGTACCCGGGCAGGGCGGCCGCAAAGACGCCCTCCGGCGAGATGGAGGCCGCCAGCGCGGCGGTGTCCACGGGGGTGATCGTTTCCGTGGGTTCCAGTGGGGCCAGGCGCTCCTCACGCCGCCCCTCCGCCGGCGTGCTGGAGGGCTCGCGCTGCGTCGGGCGCCACAGGGGCTGCGTGGCGTCGAGGCGGCGCTCGGACGCCAGGTCGCGGAAGAGGCGGCGCAGCGGCCAGTCGCTATGCTCGGCGAGTTCAGCGATCTCGTCGAGGGTGGAAGGATCCCAATGGTTGGCGCGCTCCAACAGCGCCAGGAAAAGGTCCTTGGCCGCCATGGCGTCGGCGAGGGCGCGGTGGTGGTCGTCCAGGCTAATCCCGAGGTGCTGGGCCAGGTTCGCCAGGCTGTAGCGCTGCACCTCAGGCACCAGGATGCTGGCCAGCTCGAACGTGTCGATGAGCAGGTTGTTCAGCAGCAGTCCCTGGCGGGTGAGGAAGCGCAAGTCCATGTCGATAGAGTGCCCGACGATGGGGTAGCTCTTGACGAAGGAGAGGATGGTGCCGCTCAGCGAGCGCAGCGAGGGCGCGTCGCGCACCTCCTCGGGGGTGATGCCACTGATCTGTTGGATCTTGAGCGGAATGGGCCGCGTGGTGCCGACCAGGCTCGAAAAGGTCTCGAGTACCTCGTCGCCGCGAAAGCGCACCATGCCGATCTCGGTGATCTCGTCACGCAGGGGGTCGAGGCCCGTCAACTCGAGGTCGAGGGCCACATAGATGCTGTTCATCGGGCCGTCCCGTCACCCCTCTTCCACGCCGCGACGATGGCCTGGAGCCGCTGGGGCAGGTTAGTACGCTCTGTGGGCACGGGGCAGATGCGCGCGCAGTCGCCGCGCACCGGCGCGTCGGGCACGCGCGTGCGCCGTGCGTTGCACCGCAGCGGATAGGAGCGCGCCGGGGTGTCGTAAAAGATGACGTCCTTGTCGACCTTGTCTACGGAGCGATAGTCGCGCACCGAGGGATCGTCGCGCAGCACGATGGCGTCCATGTAGCAGGCCTGCAGGCACAGGCGGCAGTTGTCGCGCAGGCAGATCGGCTCGGTGATCAGGGGATCGGGCGTCAGCGCTGCCTCGGTGATGATCGAGTTAAAGCGCTGCCGCGGGCCGAACTGGGGCGTGAGGACGATGTTGTTGTAGCCAAACTCCCCCAGCCCCGCCCGGGTGGCGGCGTGGCGGTGGGAGAAGGGGCCATTCGTGTAGCGGAACGGCGAAAAGGTATCGGCCCACTGCTCCGAGGGCCCCTGCCAGATCTGGCGGTCGCTCAGCCCCTCCTCGCGCGCTCCACCCCCCGACGACGACATGCTGGGGTGCAGCCCCGTCGTGGGAAAGATCATCGTCTCGAACCCCTCCATCTGCAGGCGCTGCCCCACCACCTGGGCGATCTGCTCCAGCATATAGTCCTGGACGCGATGCCCCGCCACGTGATAGAGGAGGTCTAGGTAGGCCTGCTTGATGTCGGGGGGCACGAGGTCGATCTCGTGGTCCATGAGCACCGCGGGCGCGTCCATCACGGCGTTCAGGATGGGCTGCGCGATCACGATCACCGAGCGCGCCGTCGGGAGGAAATCCCGTGGATCGTGTCCCTTGGGGGCGCGGTCGTAGTAGGGCGGCATGGGGTCAAAGCGCTCGATGGGCGCGACGCCGACCAGCGCCGCGCCGGCGTCCATCGCCCATTGCTTCACCGCGCGGGTCATATCCTGCGACGTGTGCGCTGGGGTCATGTGGGGAATCTCCTTCCGGCGGTCCGAATGGTACCGACGATTATACGGACGAAAAAGGAGGCAATCAACCGATTGCCTCCTCGATTTCGCGTGGCCCCTCCACCGGCGACCTACCGCCGGGCTACAGGTCGCATCGATCGCTCATGCCATTGCCTGCCACCTGTAACCTGCAACCCTTGTGCACGCCCAACGCGCGCGTACAGGACTTGTGGAGGGTGAGGCGTTCGCCTCGTCAGCTCAGGTCACACTTCCACAGCACGCCGCCCAGGCTGAGGGCGTACAGCGTGTACCCCTCGCCCTTGGGCATGGCGGCGATCCCGATAAAGCTCGTCACGCCCATGCCGTCACGGAAGGGCTGCCAGGTGCGCCCGCCGTCGAGGGAGCGATAGATCCCCGAGCCGGTGGCCGCGAACAGCTGCCCGCCGCCGTCGACCTCGCCGATGGCCGCCACCGCCAGCGTGTTGGCGCCGTTCGGGTCGACGCGCGTGCTGATCCATACGTCCTTGGCGCGGCGCAGGGGCCGCAGGCAGAAGGGGCCGGTCGCCAACACCGCCTGATCGGCGGGGTTCTCCGTTACCCCCAGCGGCATGGCGATGTCGATCCAGCGCGCCGGCGTGGTCTGCGTGGTGATCTGGCGCCACGTGGCGCCGCTGTTCGTCGAGCGCCACACGCCGATGCGGGCGCCCTTGCCACCCTCGGGCGGGATGGACGTCCCCATGAGCAGGGTGTGGTCCTCAGCATAGTTGGGCGAGGCGACGATGGACAGCACCTCCTGCCCCGCGCAGGGGGACTCGGACTCGAGCCATGTCTCGCCGCCGTCGTGCGTCGCCAGGAGCCGCCCGTCGGACGTGCCCGCCCAACCCGACTCGTCGGGGGTCAGCAGCAGGCTCTCGACGCCCTCCACCTCGGCGACGACGCGCCAATGCGCCCCGCCGTCGTCGGACCGCAGGATGCCGCTCTCCTGGCCCGCCAGGAAGAGGGCGCCCTTGGGCCCCACGGCAAATGCCGTGAGCGGGTAGAACGGGAAGAGGTTCGAGGCGGCGTTCCAGGTCTGCCCGCCGTCCTTGGACGTCCAGAGCCCTTCCTGCGGGCCCATGACGTACAGGACGTCGCCCACGGCGTGCAGGGCGGCAAAACCGCGCGCCGCCAGGCCCTCGGAGGAGGGCTTCCAGGTGCGCCCGCCGTCGACGGACTTCCACACGCCGGCGTCGTGCAGGCCAGCCAGCAGGATGTCGGCGTTGCCGGCGAGGGCCAGGAGCGAGCTGGGCAGATCGGCCACGGCCTCCCATGTCTCGCCGCGATCCTCCGAGAGGTACACCCGCGGCCCCACCCCGGCGACTATGGACGCGAGGCCCGGCGCCAGCCACAGGCAGTTCACCGGGCCATCGCCGATGGAGGTCTGTAGCAGGTCCCATGTGCGGCCGCCGTCCTCGGAGCGGTATAGGCTGCCGTTCTCGGTGCCGGCAAAAACGGTGCGATCCTTGCCGAACTCGGGGCTCACCGCCAGCACATCCACCACATCGTCGTCGAGCATCAGCTCGGTCTCGCGCCAGGCGCGACCGCCGTTCACCGAGGCGAACACCCCCTCGGTGGTGGCGGCGAACATCGTCTCACGCTGCGACCAGTCAGAGGGAGCGGCCAGCGCCAGGACGTTGGGCTCGCCCAGACCAAAGCTGCTGTCCTCCCAACTCTTGCCCGAGTTGCGGCTGACCAGGAGGCCGCCGCCGTCGGTGGCGGCAAAAGCCGCGCCATCGCCCTTGAAATTGGGCGAGGGGAGCATCATGGTGACCGTCATCTTGAACTCGCCGGGCACCAGGCCGCCCTCCCACGTCTTGCCAAAGTCAAAGGAGGCAAAGAGATCGCCCTCGAGGGCGCCGGCAAAGAGGGCGCCGTTGTGGGCCACCGCGATGGTACTCAGCAGCGGAGTCGTGAGGCCAGAGAGGTTCTGAATCCAGGTCTCTCCCCAGTCGTCAGAGTAGAATACCCCGCAGCCGGTGGCGGCCCAACACCGCGGCACGTCGGACACCGGCGAGACGGCCAGGCCGAACACGGTGCCGCCGTTCGAAACACTGCCCAATCGCTGCCAGGTGGCCGTCTCGGGTATGACCAATGCGTCGGATGTACTCATGGCTCAAACGTCTCCTGAGGTTTGCGGTGCAACACGAGGGCATCAGTCGTGAGCAGCATCATGGCGCCACTGGCGGCTAACTGCAGGGCCCGCCGCACTACCCGCGTGGGATCGACGATCCCCTCCTCCACCATGTTCACAATCACTTTGCGCCGCACATCCAGGCCATAGTTGGGTCCGGCGCGCAGGGCCTGGTCGATGGCCAGGGGCGCGTGGACGCCGGCATTCTCGGCGATGCAACGCATCGGCTCCTCCAATGCTCGCGCCACGATATCGATGCCGATGGCCTCATCACCCTCCGCCTCGAGTTCCCTCAAGGCCGGGATACATCGCAAGTAGGCCGCACCGCCACCCGGCACGATGCCGCTCTCCATGCCCGATTGGACGGCTTTCATGGCCTGCTCGGCCACCTCGGTCAGCGCCTTGCGCTCCTGCTCGGTGAGGGCGCCGATGCGCAACTCGCCCACGCCGCCCGAGAGCTGGGCCAGCAGCTCTCGCAGCGTCGTGCGCTCCTCCGGGTCGGTGGTCTCGCGTACACGAGTGCGCAGCTGGCTGATGCGCTGGCGCACCGCCTTGCGGTCACCGTCCCCGCCGATGATCATATAGTAGTCCTTGGTGACGACGACGCGCTGCGCGTGGCCCAGGTCGTCGACGCGGATCTGCTCGGGCGCCATCCCCGACTTGTCGGTCAGCGGGTGACCGCCCGTCAGGCAGGCGATATTCTCCACCGTGCCGCGCCGCGCGTCGCCCACAGGCTTCATGTTGGCGGCGCACGCTTTGACGACGCCCCGCTCGCTGTTGGCCACCAGCACGCCGATGGCCTTGTCGGACATGAGCTTGCAGATGATGAGGACGTTCTTGCCGTCCTTGCGGATGACGTGCTCGAGCACGTTCTGCACGCTCTCGATCGAGTTGAAGGCCATGTCGGCCACGAGGACATACACGTCGTCGAGCACCACCAGGCGACGCACCGTGTCGGTCAACATGTAGGGGGAAAGGTACCCTCCCTTGAAGCGGGCCCCCTCGTGGTAGGCGCGGTCGTGGTAGGTGGCGATATAGGGCTCGATGACGATGTTGGCGTCCGGTCCGAGAACGTCGTACATTTCGCCGAGGATCTTGCCGATCTCGGCGTTGCCGGTAGCCGCGGTGGCCACGGCGGCGATGCGTTCCTCCCCCTCCAGCGGCACTGACATGGCGTCCAGCGCCTTGACGGCGGCGTCGGTGGCGCGCTCGATCCCGCGGCGCACCGACATGGGATTGGCGCCCGCCGCCACCATGTGCTCCACCTCGCGCGCGATGGCCTGAGCCAGCACCGCGGTCGTGGCGCTGCCGTCCCCCACCTCCTCACGCACGCGCCACACCATATGCCTCATCAGCATGGCGCCCGCATCCTCGGCCCGGTCGGGCAGCTGGATGATGCGTCGGGCGATGGTGGCGGCATCGGTAAGGAGTTCCGGCTCGCCACGGGGTTCACGGGCGTTGGCGATGTTGCCGCCGATGGGGCCTAGGGTGATGGACAGGAGCCTGGCGATCGATTTGAAGCCACGCAGCATGCCCGCACGACCCTTTTCACCGAGTAGAACATCCGGTTCTGGCATAGCCTCCCTCGTCCTCCGCCTCCTTGCAGAATGTTCGCTTACCGTCAAGCAGCGGGCGCATAGTATAGCATCGATGTCCAAACTCGGCAACGTACGCATTTTTGCCTATCGGAGGCGGTCGGCTGTCGGCCCTCGGCTCTCAGCTGCGGGCCATTGGTTCTGGGCTGCTGGCCTTTATGCAGGCGCCATCACAGAATGTGAACTCGGAAGCGCCAAGCCAGTTGCCAACGGCCAAGAGCCCATGACCGCACGCCGAACGCCGCACGCCGAACGCCGACTGCTGAGAGCCGACCGCCACTACCGGTTGGCGCGCCGCCCGAGACGGCTATAATGGGATGGCCAACTGCCACCGAAGGAGACGACGTATGCCATCCACCACTATGCCCTACCAGGTTGTGCTGATCGACTATGACGAGGCGCTCTTTGCCCCCATGGGCAACGAGGCCGAGATGTTGGCGCAGGTCGGCGCCCGCTGGGAGACGCACCAACTCCGCACTCCCGAGGCGGTGCTCGACGTTGCCCGCAATGCCGACGTGATCGCCGTGCAGTCGGTGCGCCCGCTTCTCACCCGCGAGGTGCTCTCTCAGCTGACGCGTTGCCGCTGCACTATCCGCGCCGGCGCCGGCTATGACAGCATCGACTACCAGGCGGCCACTGAGCTGGGCATCATGGTGTGCAACACCCCCACCTACTGCACCGACGACGTGGCCGATCACGCCGTGGCCCTCATGCTGGCGGCAGTGCGCCATGTGCCGCGCCTCGACGCCGCCATGCGCCAGGGGCGCTACGCGCGTGAGCTGGCCCGCCCCACGCGGCGCGTGGCCGGCACCACCCTGGGCATCATTGGCCTGGGCCGCATCGGCCGCACCACGGCGCGCCGCGTCCGGGGCTGGGACATGACGGTGCTGGCGTACGACCCCTACATCACGCAGGAACAGGCCGCGGCGGCGGGCGCCACGCTCGTGTCGCTCGACGAGCTGCTGCGCCGCTCCGATTTCATCACGATCCATGCGCCGCTGACCGACGAGACGCACCACCTGCTCGACGCAGACGCCTTTGCCAAGGCCAAGGAAGGGCTGATTCTGGTGAACACCGCCCGGGGGCCCATCGTGCAGGAGGAGGCGCTCGTCGCGGCGCTGGAGGAGGGCCGCGTCTGGGCGGCGGGGCTCGACGTCACCGAGGCGGAGCCGCTGGCGGACGACTCGCCCCTCTACCGCTATGACAACGTCATCCTGACGCCCCACATCGCCGCCAACTCGCCCGAGGCGCGCGAGGACCTCTACCGCCTCATCTGCGAGGTGTCCAGCGACGTCGTCCAGGGCCGCGTCCCGCAGTTCGTGGTGAATCCCGAGGTGCTAGATCACTTGCGGGCGGTGGAATAGCTGTCGGCGTTCGGCGGTCAGCCTTTGGCTTTTGGCCGTTGGCGCTTGGCCCGCAGACGCTTGCGCCATCGTCAAAACGGTGTAGTCGCCGCCTTCATTCGCCTGGTATGTTTCTACAGAGAAGGAATGTCCTCGTCACCACGAGGTAGCTGCTTCGTAGTAACGAATTCATTCGTTTCCCTTCTCTACGAGTAAAAGGACGAATGAATTCGTTACTACAAAGGAACCGCATCGTAGTACGGTTATACTCGTCAGCATGCTTGAAATCTATGTAGTGACGAATTTATTCGTTTCCTATCTCCATGACCAAGAAAAACGACTGAAGTCGTCACTACAAAGATGCTCATGCGTAGTGATGACTTCAGTCGTTTTCTTTCTGCCATGCCGGCAACAAGTCGTCACGATACAGCCACGGCGGAGCAGCATCCGGCGGCCAAAAGCCAACAGCTAACAGCCCAAAGCCGACCGCCGACCGCCCCGTGTTACACCGGCTCCCCCATCGCCGCCATGACGCGCAACAACTCCTGCCGGTCGGCGTCCTCCAGCTTGGGGGCGCCCATCTCGGGGCGCGTGAGGGTCGTCTCGAACACCCCCATCTCGCGCAGGTACAGCTTGCCCGCCTCCTGGGGGGTGGTGCGCCAGCGCCAAAAGACGAGGGGCAGCATGCGATTCCACGTCGTCCGCGCCGCGTCGTGCTCCCCCCGCTGCCACAGGTCGAACACCCGCGCGTGGGAGGCGGGCGCACAGCAGCTCGGCATCACCCCCATGGCGCCCCACTCGAGTTCGGCGGGGTAGTGCAGGCCCGGGCCAAACACTGTCACGCGATCCCCCAGCTCCCGCACGTAGCGCCGCAGCTTGGGTCCGTAGGTCGTCTCCTCCTTGATATAGCGCACGTTGGGGATGCGGTCGATGAGGTCCTGGAGAAAGGGGACGTCCATCGCCGCCGTGGCGTGGATCATCAGGGGGATGTCGACCCCCTCGCAGATGGCGGCATAGTGGCGCAGCATCTCGTCGTCCGAGACGCGCGGCTCCAGGAGGGTCTGCGTCCAGTTGGCGGGCGGCATGACGAACACGCCATCGGCGCCCGCCCGCTCCGCATAGCGGACCAACGCGGCCGATTCCTCTGTGGTGGGGGCCGAGGCGCCCACCAGCACCGGCGTGCGCCCTGCGTTCGTCTCCAACACGACGTCCAGGACGCGCATGCGCTCGTCGCTGCTCAGGTGGCGCGCCTCCGAGTCGCCGCCGTTGGGCGACATCCCCTGGGCGCCGTGGGTGATGAGGAACGCGGTGAGGCGGCGCATACTGGCGAGGTCGACCCCGCCGTCGTCGCAGTACGCCGTCGCCATGATGGGAAAGTAGCCGCGCAGCGGTCGCGTTGCCATGGGGCGCTCCTTTCGTCGTGGGGAGGGATGGGCTCTCGACAATCGGCGATCGGCCCTTAACAATTGGCCCTTGGCCACTCGCTCTCTCAAACGCGGCCAAGGGCCAGAAGCCAATGGCTAAGGGCTACTCATTGCCGATTGCGGATCGCCGACAGCTGACAGCTAGGTCTGCGACATCGCCGGCTGGTTCAGGTTCAGCACCGCGTCGTCGCGCGCCGTAAAGATGAGCCCGTCCGACTCGGGATCGCGATCGACGACGATCACGTCACCCGGAGAGAAGATGCCCTCCAACAGGCGCTGCGAGAGGGGGCTCTCCACATAGCGCTGCAGCACACGGCGCAACGGGCGGGCGCCAAAGGTCTTGTCGTACCCCTTGTCGGCCAGCCAGACGCGGGCCGCGTCCGTCAGCTCCAGGCGGATCTGCTGCTCGCCCAGGCGCTCCTCGATCTCGGCCATCTGCAAGTCGACGATGGCCATCACGTTGTCGCGGGTGAGGGTATTAAAGATGATCACCTCGTCGATGCGATTCAGGAACTCGGGGCGGAAGGTGCGCTTGAGCGATTCCGACACCTCGTCCACGAACTGCTCCCGCTCGTCCGTCGCAGCGCCCACCTGGAACCCAAGCGCGCCGCCGCTACGAGCGGCGTAGCGCGTCCCGATGTTGGACGTCATGATGATGACTGTGTTGCGAAAGTCCACCGTGCGCCCATGGCCGTCCGTCAGGCGTCCCTCTTCTAGGATCTGCATCAGGGCGTTCCACACGTCCATGTGCGCCTTTTCGATCTCGTCGAACAGGATCACCTGGTACGGCCGGCGGCGCACCGCCTCGGTGAGCTGGCCGCCCTCATCGTAGCCGATGTAGCCGGGCGGGGCGCCCACCAGACGCGATACCGTGTGGCGCTCGCCATACTCGCTCATGTCCACCTGCAGCAGCGCATCCTCGTCGTCGAACAGAAACTCGGCCAGCGCCTTGGCCAGCTCCGTCTTGCCGACGCCGCTGGACCCCAGAAAGATGAAACTGCCGATGGGCCGCCGCGGGTCCTTCAACCCGGAGCGCGCCCGCCGGATGGCGTCGGCCACGGCCACCACGGCCTCCTCCTGGCCGACCACCCGCCGGCGCAGGTGCTCCTCCATGTGCAACAGGCGGATCGTCTCTGTCTCTTTCATGCGCGCCGCCGGGATACCCGTCCACGTCGCGACGACCTCAGCGATATCCTCGGCGTCGACGATCTCGTCGATGCCCTGCTCCCGCTGCCAATCGGCACGCCGCTCCTCCAACTCGCCCTCGAGTTGCAGGCGCTCGGCGCGCGCCTCGGCGGCCCGGGCAAAGTCCTGCTCCTGACCCGCCTCCTCCTCGTCCTGGGCGAGGCGGGAGACCTCCTGCCGCATCTCCTTCAGCTCGGGCGGCAGGCTAAAAATCGCGATGCGCAGCCGCGATGAGGCCTCATCGATGAGATCGATCGCCTTGTCGGGCAGGTGCCGATCCTTCACGTAGCGGTCGGACAGCCGCGCCGCCGCGACGATGGCTTCCTCGGTGATGTGCACGGCGTGGTGCTCCTCGTAGCGGTCCTTCAGGCCGCGCAGCATCTCGATGGTCTCATCCACCGAGGGCTCCTCGACAAAGATCGGCGCGAACCGTCGCTCCAGGGCGCTGTCGCGCTCGATGTGCTGGCGGTACTCGCTCAGGGTGGTGGCGCCCACGCAGCGCAACTCGCCGCGCGCCAAGGCCGGCTTCATCATGTTCGAGGCGTCGATGGCGCCCTGGGCCGCTCCCGCGCCCACCACGGTGTGCAGCTCGTCGATAAAGAGGATGATGTCGCCCTGCGCCTCCTCGATCTCTTCGAGGGCAGCCTTGAGCCGCTCCTCGAACTCGCCGCGGAAGCGCGACCCGGCCACCATGGCCCCCAGGTCCAAAGAGACGACGCGCTTGTCCATCAAGGGCTCGGGCACGTCGTCGGTGGCGATCTTTTGCGCCAGCCCCTCGACGATGGCCGTCTTGCCCACCCCCGCCTCGCCGATGAGCACGGGGTTGTTCTTGGTGCGGCGCGACAGCACCTGGATCACGCGCATGATCTCGCTCTCACGCCCGATCACCGGGTCCAGCTTGCCGTCCAGGGCCTGCTGGGTGAGGTCGCGGCTGTACTTTTCCAGGGTACGGAACCTGCTTTCAGACGTCGGGCTCGTCACACGCCGCCCCCCGCGGAACTCGAGCAAGGCCTTCAAAAAGCGCTCGTGGTTGAGCCCCGCGTCCAGCAGGATGCGCGAGGCGGCGCTGTCCTGGTCGCTCAGAATCGCCAGGAACAGGTGCTCCGTGGAGATGAACTCGTCCTTGAGTCGCGTCGCCTCATCGTTGGAGCGGTCCATCAGCCGCTTGACGCGCGGCGTGATGTACACCTGCTGGGGTTGTAGCGCCCCCGGCACGGCCACGCGTGGGCTGGCCTTGAGCACGTCCTCCAGCCGTTGTCTGATCTGCGGCACGTTGGTGTGCAGCGTCTCGAGGATGCGCACGACCACGCCATCCGTTTGCTCGAGCAGGGCCAGGAGGATATGTTCGGCGTCGAGCTGCGAGTGCTGGTAGCGCTGCATGATCTCGTAGGCGCGTGTCGCCGCCTCTTGGGCCCGCTCGGTGAATCTGTCAAATCCTATCATGCTTCACCTCAGGCGTTCCAGGCCGTGATCTCACGGCCGGAACCTACCCCTCCAACTCGATCGGGGAGGGGGACCGATATCTATCGATCGAACTATCTATACATATTATAACGCGAAATGCAACAATATGGTTCCTCATTGGCGGGGAACCTTGGGGAGGCGCGTCTAGGCGAACACGGGCTCCGCCTCGGGGGCGCGCTGGAAGGTGAACTCGCCCGCGCCCCAATCGACCACGATGGTATCCCCGGCCTTGAACTCGCCGCGCAGCAGCTGCACCGCCAGGGGGTCCTGGATGCGCCGCTGGATCGCCCGTCGCAGGGGCCGCGCCCCATAGATCGGATCGTAGCCCTCGTCGGCGAGGGCGTTCCGGGCCGCCGGTGTGATCTGCAGGCTCAGTCTTTGCTCACTCAGGCGTCGCTCCAGGCGACGGAGTTGGATGTCGACGATCTCGCCCAACTGCTCGCGCGTCAACGAGTGGAAGATGATCACCTCGTCCACCCGGTTGAGGAACTCGGGCCGGAAGGTCTGGCGCAGCGCGTCCATCACGCGGCGCCGCATCTCCTCGTCGTCGCGCCCGCCGAGTTCGCCGATCCACTGGCTGCCGACGTTGGACGTCATGATGACCACCGTGTTCCGGAAATTCACGGTGCGTCCCTTGCCGTCCGTCAGTCGTCCCTCGTCGAGGATCTGCAACAGCACGTTGAACACCTCGACGTGCGCCTTCTCGATCTCGTCGAGCAGCACGACAGAGTAGGGGCGCCGGCGGACCGCCTCGGTGAGCTGGCCACCCTCCTCGTACCCCACGTAGCCGGGCGGTGCGCCGATCATCCGCGCGACGGTGTGGCGCTCCTGGTACTCGCTCATGTCGAGCCGCACCATGGCGTCCTCATCGTCGAACAGGAACTCGGCCAGCGCCCGCGCCAGTTCCGTCTTGCCGACACCCGTCGGTCCCAAAAAGATGAAACTGCCGATGGGCCGGTTCGGGTCTTGCAGGCCCGACCGCGAGCGCCGCACGGCGTTCGACACGGCGCTGATCGCCTCGTCCTGGCCCACGACGCGGTCGTGGAGGCGCTCCTCCATGTGGACGAGCTTTTCGACCTCGCTCTCCATGAGCCGCGTCACGGGGATGTTCGTCCACCGTGAGACGATCTCGGCCACGTCCTCGTCGGTGACTTCCTCGTTGAGCATGCGCTCCTCGCCCTGCAGGCTGCCGAGCGCTTCCTCCTGCTCTTGTAGGCGGCGCTCCATCTCGAGGATATCCGAGTAGCGCAGCCGCGCCGCCGTCTCGAGGTCGCCGCGACGCTCCGCCAGTTCCGCCTGGCTGCGCAGCTCCTCCAGGCGCGCTTTCGCGTCCTGGATGGCCTGGATCGCCTGGCGCTCCTGCTCGTAGCGCGCCTGCATGGCGTCGAGCTGCCCCTGCAGGCCGGCCAACTCTTGCGCGATGGCGGCGGCGCGCTCGCGCGAGGCCTCGTCGCGCTCCCTCGACAGCGCCTGCTGCTCGATCTGCAACTGCATGATGCGCCGCTGGAGGTCGTCGATCTCGCGCGGCGAGCTGTCGATCTCCATGCGCAGCCGCGCGGCGGCCTCGTCGATCAGGTCGATCGCCTTGTCGGGCAGAAACCGATCGGCGATGTAGCGGTCCGACAGTACCGCCGCCGCGATGAGCGCCGCGTCCTGGATGCGCACCCCGTGATGCACCTCGTAGCGCTCCTTGAGCCCGCGCAGGATGCTGATCGTCTCCTCGACGCTGGGCGCCTCGACGGACACGGGCTGGAAGCGCCGCTCCAGCGCGGGGTCCTTCTCGATGTACCGGCGGTACTCGTTCAGCGTGGTGGCGCCCACGGCGTGCAACTCGCCACGCGCCAGGAGCGGCTTGAGCATGTTGGAGGCGTCCATGGCCCCCTCGGCCGCGCCGGCGCCCACCACGGTGTGCAATTCGTCGATGAACAGGATGATCTGTCCGTCGGACTCTTGGACCTCCTTGAGCACCGCCTTTAGCCGCTCCTCGAACTCGCCGCGGTACTTGGCCCCGGCGATCAGGGAGCCGAGGTCCAGGGCGACGATGCGCTTGTCGCGCAGGCCCTTGGGCACGTCGCCGTTCACGATGCGCAGCGCCAACCCCTCGACGATGGCCGTCTTGCCGACGCCCGCCTCGCCCACCAATACGGGGTTGTTCTTGGTGCGCCGCGACAGCACCTGGATGACGCGCCGGATCTCCTCATCGCGGCCGATGACTGGGTCCAGTTTGCCTTGACGCGCCAGGTCCGTCAAGTCCCGCGCGTACTTTTCCAGGGCCTGGTAGCGCCCCTCGGGGTTCTGATCCGTGACGCGCTGCGAGCCGCGTATGCTCGTCAATGCCTGGTAGATCGTCTCGGTGGTGAGCCCCGCGCGCCGCAGGATGGTAGCGGCGGCCCCCTTGTCCGCGACAATGATACCTAACAACAGGTGTTCCGTCGACACGAACTCGTCGCGCATGCGCTCCGCCTCGCCCTGGGCGGCGCGCAGCACGGCGTTCAGGCGTTGCGACAAGTAAACCTGCGTCGGGCCGTACGCCTTGGGCAGGCGCTCCACCTCCGCCCGCACCTCGCGGGCCATCGCCTGCGCCGAGCCCCCCACCTTGGTGATGATCTGGGGCACAACCCCCTCGGGCTGCTCCAGCAGGGTCAGCAGGAGGTGTTCGACCTCCACCTGGCTGTTGTTGTTGTCCTGTGCCAATCCCTGGGCGGCCTGAATGGCCTCCCGCGCCTTTTCGGTGAACTGGTTCGCGTTCATCTACGGGACACCTTCCTTCAGGAACTATCACCTTCAACGCCCCGCCCCCCCCCGTCGTCCCGAGCGTAGCGAGGGACCTCGACAAGCTGGACAGGGTTCCTCGCGGCGCTCGGAGCGACCGATCGGAGCGTCCCTCCTGTTGGGCCGCTGGCGTTCCGGGGTCAGTACCGCAGCAGGGCAGCCATGTCCCCCGCCCGCCGCAGAGCATCGTTCTGACGCACGATGTTGATCTCGGCGCCGGCCCGCAGGGTCTGCTGAATGGCCCGGTTTACCACATCGGGCACCTTGTCGATCGCCTCACCGGCACAGAAGGGGCAGCGCGCCACCTCGGTGACCGAGAGGTACCCGCAGTTCGCGCACTGGTAGCCCGAGGCCTGCAGGTCCTCCTGTACCAGGAGCGCCCGCACGCGCCCCTCCCGTAGGGCGTACAACGTGTCCTCCAGCCCGATGGCGCCGGCGCCGCCCTTGCTCGCGGCGGTGACCGCCTCGGACACCAGGCGCTCCTCCTCCTCACGCTGCGCCGCCGCGGCCACCTCGAGGGAATGCTGGAGCACCTCGTTCGGCGAGACCTCCATGTCGGCGGGGAACTCGCCGATCACCTTGTCGCGCAGCGCGCTGGGCATCAGGTCCTTCACCTGCGCAAGGACGGTGGCGTTGCCGGCCAGCATCAGCCGGCGGCAGCCCTGGCGCCGACAGAAGTCCTCGATCAGGTCGACGGCCTGCTTCAGGTTGTGCAGCGCCAGGTTATCCTCGTGCCTCTGGTAGCGGGCGGCTGCCCAGCCCCCCTGCTTGTGACGCTTGAGTTCCTCTCCCATTGCCTCGCTCTGCGATTGGATGCGCCCCCAGGCCACGCTAAAGAGTCGCACGCTCTCCCGGTCGACGAGCGCCACGGCATAGTCGGCAAAGCGGTCCAATAGATCAGACAGCACCCGCACGTAGGGCCGGTCTCCCACAAAACCCTGGGTGCTCACCGCCACCGGCAGGGGCACCGTCTTCCACAACCCATCGCCGCCGGCGAAAACCGCCACGCCGCGCGACTGCCAGTCGTACTCGAAATCGAGATAGCGCTCGATGGCCGCGACCCCGGCCGCGGCGTCAGGCGAGACGCCCTCTTGCTGGAGCGTCTTGGCCCGCTGCTTGAACATCAGCTTGACGGCGTCCTTGGAATTGTGCGCCAAGTCGGTGTCGATGTAAAAGCTCACCACCGGCGACGCGCCGCTATGCTCGGCCAGGTCCTGCAGCTCTCTCTCGCTCAACATCACAGACCTCCTCACTCTGCCTCGGGGCCCGCCGCCCTGGTCGCATCCCCCTACGGCGCTCCCTCGTCGGCCTCATTGGGCTTGAGGACACGGAACTCACCCCGACGTACCGGGTTGCCCCGCTCCATCTCCTGGATACGCTGCCTCAGAGCGGCGATGCGCGCCTCGGCCTGCTGCTGCATCATCGCCATCTCCTCTTGCAGCTCCTCGATGCGCCGGGCCATATTGAGCACCACCTCGACGCCGGCCAGGTTCACGCCCAGATCCTCGGTGAGGCGGGCGATCTTGCGCAGCGTCTCGATGTCACGTTGTGAGTACAGCCGCATCCGACCTGCCGTGCGCGACGGCCGGATCAGGCCGATCCGGTCGTAGTAGCGCAGCGTCTGCGGGTGCAGGCTGGCAAGTTTGGCTGCTACGCTGATGACGTAGCACGGTTCATCATCGCGTAGAATGCGTTCGTCCATGCCACCTACTCCGTTCGAACAACGACGCCTAGCCTAACGCGCCGGGCGTTCACCCAGCGTGACGGTGACCTGCTGCTCCTCGCCGCCCCGAACCACCGTGAGCCGGACGGTGTCCCCCGGTCGCTTGGTGCGCACCAGGTGGATCAGCAGGTCATCGAACTGCCGCACCGGGCGATCATCGATGGCCACGATGACGTCGCCGCCCACACTGATCGTCTCGCCAAACTGCTCCACGTTCTCTGTGGAACCGCGCAACCCGGCCCGGTCCGCCGGCCCATCTGGCGTGATGCTATCGATGATGGCGCCGCGCGGCACGTCGATCTCCATCGCCTCGCGGTGCACCGGCCGCAGGTCAGTCCCCGAGATGCCGAGCCACGGATAGCTGTACGAGCCGCTGGCGATCAGGTCGGGCAGCACACGCTTGACGGTGTTGATGGGCACGGCGAACCCCACCCCGCCCGACAGGCCGCTCGTCGAGTTCATGGCGGTATTCACGCCGATGACGCGGCCCTGGGCGTCCAGCAGCGGCCCGCCCGAGTTGCCAAAGTTGATCGCCGCATCGGTCTGGATCATCTCGGGGATGGAAAAGCGCCCCGACACGCGCTCCGAGGCGTGCCCGAGTTGCAGCGTGCGCCCCAGGCCGCTGATGATGCCCATGGTGAGGGTCCCCTGCCATCCGAATGGGTTACCGATGGCGATGGCACGCTGGCCCACCTGCAGCGCGTCCGAATCCCCCAGTTCCACCGTCTGCAGGGCGATATCGCCCCGCTCGATGCGCAGCACGGCAATGTCCGAATCCGGGTCACGCCCCAGCACCTCCGCCGGCAGAATCGTCCCGTCCCACAGGGTGACCTCGACGAGGCGCGCCCCCTCGATGACGTGGTTGTTGGTCACTGCCGTCCCGTCGGCGTCGATGATCAGGCCCGAGCCTTGGCCGCGCTGGTAGATGTCGCCCTCCCCCTCCTGACCCTCGATGCGGGGGATGATCAGTCCCTCCACCGGCCGCACCACCTGCACGCTGACCACCGCCGGGCTGACGCGCTGGTACAAGGCGATGAGCAGCGCCTCCTCGGGATCGGGCGCGGTTGGCGCGACGCCCTGCGCCTGGGCGAGCGGCACGGGTGTGGGCGCCGCTTGCGCGAGCGCTCCTGGCGCGGGGGCCGCGGCAGGCGTGGCCACCGCACGCGGCGACCTCGGGAACACCTCCTGGGTCAGGTCGGTCCAGGCCTGCAAACTGCACCCCGAGGCGAACAGCACGACGGAGAGAATGAGTGCCAATCCTACATAGCGTCGAGCGGCGGTCATCGCGGTGTCCCCTTTTGGTGTGATCGAACCGGGCGCGGCTAGCCACGCATTGCGGCCAACTGGCGGAAGAGATCCTTCTCGCGCTCACTCAGGCGCTCGGGGATGGTGGGTTGCACCTCCACGTACAGATCTCCGAATTGCGACGGGTTCTTGAGGTGGGGCATCCCCTGGCCGCGCAGGCGGAACACGCGCCCCGCTTTGGTCTCGGGCGGAATGCGCAGCGACACGCGGCCCTTGAGTGTGGGCACCGTCGCCTCGCCCCCGAGGACCATAGTGTAGAGGTCCACGGGATGCGTCATGTGCAGGTCCACGCCCTCTCGCCGGTAGACCGGGTGCTCGCTCACCGTGATCACCAGGTAGACGTCTCCCGGCTGGCCGCCGCCAAAACCCCTCTCTCCCTCGCCGGCCACGCGCACCCGCGAGCCGGTCTGCACGCCGGGCGGGATCTTGACCTCCAGGCGCCTCTGTTCCGTCTGCAGGATGCGGGTGGCGCCGTGGTAGGCCTCCTCCAGCGAGATGCGCACCGGCTGCTCGATGTCGCGCCCGCGGCGACGAACGAGCCGCTGCTGTCGCGGCCCGTTCGGGCGCCGCCGAAAATGTTCTGGAAAAAGTCAGAGAAGCCGCCCCCGGCCCCACCCCCAAAGAGGTCGTTCAGGTCGACGTCTCGGTGTAAACGCGCTCGCCGCCCTGCGGCTGGCCGCCCGCGAACCACTGGCTCCAGTCAAAGCCACCGGGCTCGCCGCCGGCCTGCTGGTAGCGCTGCCAGTTGGCGCCGAGTTGATCGTACTTGCTGCGCTTCTCGGGATCCGTCAGCACCTCGTGGGCCTCATTGATCTCCTTAAAGCGCTCCTCCGCTTCCTTGTTATTCGGGTTGACGTCCGGATGGAACTTGCGCGCCAGCTTGCGGTACGCCTTGCGGATGTCCTCCGTCGAGGCGTCCTTGCTCACGCCCAGTGTCTGATAGTAGTCCTTATACTCCATCGACTTCCGCTCCACCCCCTGAATTCGCCGTCCGTTCGCGCGCCCCTCGGGAGGGCCGCCCATCCGACTTGGCGCCGGGGCGCCGTGAGGGCTAGCTTGCGAACATGGGTGGCCATGGCAACATCATACGCGTTAGCCTCATTATACGGGCTTCTAGCCATCGTGTCAATGGCATTATAAAACCTGGCTCAACTTTCCTCACATCGGATCACACCAACCTATTGACAAGCTGTTGCACCTCTGCTATAATCCAGACTGCAATGTAGTCGATTTACTCTCCCGGCAACCCAATCGTGCACGCGTCCACGGCCTGGGTTGCCCAAAAGCACCCAGTAGGTATGATGGAGGTGACAGCATGAGTAGTCTGATGCGTTGGGATCCGTTCACTGCAGTCGAGCCATTGAGCGATGCCATGGATCGCCTCTTCCCGGGAAGCCTCCTGCCCGCCTGGCGTCGTGGCCTCTCTGGCGTGGACGCCGCCCTGGATATGTACGAGACGGATGAGGCCGTGGTCGTCAAGGCCTCCGTGCCCGGCGTCAAGCCGGAGGACGTGGAGGTCAGCGTCGTGGGTGATACACTGACCATCCGCGGCGAGATCAAGGCCGACGAGAAGGTCGAGAACGGGCAGTACCTCTGCCGCGAACTCGCGCGTGGTCGGTTCGCTCGCTCCGTGTCGCTTCCTGGCCTGGTGCAGGCCGACAAGGCCAAGGCCGAGTTCGAGAACGGCATCCTCACCATCCAGGTGCCCAAGGTGGAAGAGGCCAAGCCCAAGGTGATCAAGGTCAAGAGCCGCTAACGCCGTGCCGCGCTCGTCCGTTACGCTCAAGATCTGCCTATCTGTGAAGGAGGGATGACACCATGACCGTCAGTCGCTGGGAACCGTTCAGGGACCTCATGACGCTTCGCGAGGCGATGGACCGTCTGTTCGAGGAGAGCGTGGTGCGCCCCGGCACCCGCTGGGCCAGCGCCGACTCGCGCCTGGCACTGCCCATCGATGCCTATGCCACCGATGAGGACATTGTGATTACGGCCGCTATTCCTGGTATCGACCCGGAAGCGGTCGAGATTACCATCGAGGGGGACTCGCTGACCATCAAGGGCGAACTGAGGGGTCCCATGGAGAACGTGAGCTATCTCCTGCAGGAGCGGCCCTATGGCTCCTTCAGCCGCACGTTGCGCCTGAACGTGCCCGTGCAGGCGGACAAGGCGGAGGCCACCTTTGACAAGGGCGTGCTGACGCTGACGATCCCCAAGCAGGAAGAGATCAAACCCAAGACCATCAGGGTCACCACCAAATAGGGATACGAGCTTTGAGTACGGCGCGCCCGCCGGTGGGGCCGATCCACCGGCGGGCTTTGCTTTGCGCCGCGCTCTAATGCAACGAGGCCCCTCGTTTTGAGGGGCCTCGGATGCTTTCGTGCCGTGGTGTGCCCGCGATCAGTACTCGGGCGGGGCGGGCGGCGCCGGCTGAGGCGGCTCGGGGATGTCCGTGATGAGTGCCTCGGTCGACAGGATCATCGCTGCGATGGAGGCCGCGTTCTCTACCGCCGAACGCGTCACCTTGGCCGGGTCGATGATGCCCTTCTCGAACATGTCGCCGTAGGTGTTCGACAGCACGTCGTAGCCGATGGCCGGGTTCCCCTCAGCCTCCTGGCGCCGGCGGATCTCGGCGATTACCACCGCGCCGTCCAGCCCGGCGTTCTCCACGATGCCGCGCATCGGCGCTTCCAGCGCCCGCCGCACGATGGCCACGCCCGTGTTCTCGTCCGGCAGCTCCAGCGTGACGTCGTCCAGCGCCGGCACGGCGTTGATCAGCGTCACGCCACCACCGGCCACCATGCCCTCCTCCACACCGGCGCGCGTGGCGGAGAGGGCGTCCTCGACGCGGTGCTTCTTCTCCTTCAGCTCCACCTCGGTGGCGGCCCCCACGCGGATGATGGCCACGCCACCGGAGAGCTTGGCCAGGCGCTCCTGGAGCTTTTCCCGGTCATAGTCCGAGGTGGTCGTCTCGACCTGCGCCTTGATCTGCTCGATGCGGCCCTTGATCTCCGCCTCGGCCCCGTGCCCCTCGATGATGGTCGTCGAGTCCTTGTCCGAGACGATGCGCCGCGCCTGCCCCAGGTCGGCCAGCTGCGCCGACTCGAGCGTGCGCCCCATCTCCTCGGTGATCACCTGGCCGCCGGTGAGGATGGCGATGTCGCGCAGCATCTCCTTGCGGCGGTCGCCAAAGGCGGGCGCCTTCACCGCGAGCACGTTCATCACGCCGCGCAGCTTGTTGAGCACCAGCGTGGCGAGCGCCTCGCCGTCCACGTCCTCCGCCACCACCAGCAGGTTGCGCCGCCCCGACTGCACCATCTTTTCCAGGACGGGAACCAAATCCCGGGCGGAAGAGATCTTTTTGTCATAGATGAGCACATAGGTGTCCTCGAGGACGGCCTCGCCGGTCTCGGGGTTGGTGATGAAATAGGGCGAGATGTAGCCGCGGTCGAACTCCATCCCCTCGACGTATTCCGTCTCGAACTCGAGGCCGCGGGATTCCTCGACGGTGATAACGCCGTCCTTGCCCACGCGGTCCATCACGTCGGCGATGAGGGTGCCGATCTCGGGGTCCGCGGCCGAGATGGAGGCGATGTTCGCCACGTCGGCGTGCGTGTTCACGTCGCGGGCGCCCTTGCGGATGGCGGCGACCACGGCCTCGGAGGCGGCCTGAATCCCGTGCATGAGCAGCATCGGGTTGGCGCCGGCGGCCACGTTCTTCATCCCCTCGGTCACGATCGCCTGGGCGAGCACGGTAGCGGTCGTGGTGCCGTCGCCGGCCACGTCGTTCGTCTTGGTGGCCGCTTCCTTGAGGAGCTGGGCGCCCATGTTCTCGTACGGGTCCTTCAGCTCGATCTCCTTGGCGACGGTGACGCCGTCATGGGTGACGGTGGGGGCGCCCCACTTCTTGTCGAGGGCCACGTTGCGGCCCTTGGGGCCCAGCGTCGTCCCGACGGCGTCGGCCAGGATATCCAGGCCCTTCTTTAGGCTGCGGCGAGCCTCCTCGGAGAACTGCAACTGCTTGGCCATCTCTGCTCTGACCTCCCTACTTGTCTAGCCGGCACGTCCGCCTCTAAGCGAGGACGGCCAGAACGTCATCCTCGCTCAGGATGAGCAACTTGCGATCACCCAGCTTGATGTCGGTGCCACCATACTTGGCGTACAGCACCTTATCGCCGACCTTGAGTTCCATCGCCTGGCGCTCGCCATTCTCCAGACGCCGCCCGGGGCCCACTGCCAACACCGAGCCCTTCTGAGGCTTTTCCTTGGCCGTCTCGGGGAGGATGATGCCGAAACTCGTCCTCTCCTCCTCCTCGATCGGCTCGACGACCAGATGGTTGCCCAATGGCTTGAGGTTCACAGACATCGTAGCTTCCTCCTTGCTGATGGGGTGTCCTGGGATGTTTCGGGCTATGAGGAGCACCACACGTATTTTAGCACTCAACCCACGGGAGTGCTAGTAGTGGCACGCAATATACATCAATGACTTTTGCTTGGCAAATCGCAAACCCATCCTGGCCCGCAGGCGGCTTGTCTACCGTGCCTCGCAAGCGTAGTATGGAGGAGAGGAGCCTGGGCCGTGGTGCCCGGGCGTCCCCATCGATGGGCATCTCATGAGCCGGGGAAGCGATGGAGACGTTGGAGCGGGTGGGCGCCGAGGCGATCCGGGATCTAGAGCGCTATCTGTGGCGCCACTATCACGAGAACATCGCGCTGCTGCACGACTTGCAGCGTGGCGGGCTTCGTAACGGCGAGCGCGAGAAGCCGACCCTCCTCGGCTACCGCCTCGGCGGCGCCATCGTCGCCGTGCAGGCCATCTACCGCGGTGGGCGCTGGCTGCCCCACTATGAGCGGCCGGACGTGCTCCCCGCCATGTTGGAGGACGCCCGTGACTACTGGTTGCGCTGGTTGATGGGCCCCCGGCGCATCGTCGACCCGATCCTCGACCGCCTCCCCGAGCTGGGGCTGCACGTCACGTTCGACGAGATCGACGCCTTCTGCTACGTCGACCGCAGCTCCCTCGTGCCGTACGTCGCGCCGGGCGTGCGCCGCGCCACGCCCCGCGACGTGGAGGACGTGGCGACGCTGCGCTGCGCCTTCGAGGCAGAGTATTTCGGCGTGCCCGTGGAGCGTATCGAGCGCGCCTGGTGCCTGCGCGCCGCCGAGCGCTACATCCGCGACGGCGCCTACGTGGCCGAGGTCGGGGGCCGCTCCGTGGCCATGGTGGCCGTCGAGGGGTCGCTGCCCCAGCTCACGCACATCGGCGCCGTGTACACGGTGCACGCATACCGCAACCGGGGGCTGGCCAAGGGGGTGGTGACGGCCATCTGCCAGGAGCACCTGCGCCGCAAGGAGCGCGTCACCCTCAACGTGCGCGTCGATAACGTGGCCGCCAACCGCGCCTACCGCGCCCTCGGCTTTCGCGTCTGGGGCGATTATCGTATGTGTCGCCTGTCGTGAGTCGAGGGGCACGCAGACACGACCACGCCCGAGTGACGAAAGAACCATATCCAGATGATCCGCAGTAATCCGCCTGTAATCCGCGAAAATCTGCGTACCATCGGTTTCCCCTTCAGGGTACCTCCGCCACGCTCTCCAACACGTAGGTGGGCTGGACGTCGCTTGATGCCAGCATCTCCCGCGAGGTGACGCCCGTCAGCACGAGCGCCGTGTCGATCCCCGTCTCGCGCCCCATGGTGATGTCGGTGGCCAGCCGGTCGCCCACCATCAGGCAGCGCTCCAGCGGCACGCCCAGCCGCGCTACCGCCGCTTGCAGGATATGGCGCGAGGGCTTGCCCGCCACCATCTCTACCGTGCGGCCGGTGGTCGCCTCGAGGAAGGCGATCACGCCGGCGCAGTCGGGTAGCTCCATCCCATCGACGGGGCAGGTGCGGTCGGGGTTGGTGGCCAGGAAGCGTGCCCCGCGCACCAGTGCCTGGTGCGCCATGTTGAGCTTGGCATAGTCCAGCGTGCGGTCAAAGGCGGCCACCACCACCTCGATCTCCTCGAGCCGCTCCACGAGGCGAAACCCCTCACCCCGCAGCTCGTCGAGGAGCGCCCGCTCCCCGATCACCCACAGTCCCGCCCCCGCGTGGTGGGCGCGCAGGTAATGCATCAGCGCCTGGGTCGAGTTGATCACATCCTCAGCGGGCGTGGCGATCCCGAGGCGCGTGAGCTTGGCGGCATAGCTCGCCCGAGGCTCCAGGGGCTTGTTGGAGAGGAACACCACCCGGCGCCCGGCGGCCCGCAGGCGGGCCACCGCCGCCGCGGCCCCCGGAATGAGCCGCTCGCCGAGGTAGACCGTGCCGTCGAGATCCAGGATGTACCCATCGTAGCGCGGCGCGCCCTGTGGTGGCGTCATGGCCGCACCTCCTCCGCGATAGCGTGGCTGCCGGTATCCGGCACGACCTCGATGGCGTGAATGTCGGCGACCACCAGATCGGCATGGGGCACCAGCGCCTCGGCCGATAGCGCCCCCGAGGCGACACCGATGGCCCGCGCCAGGCCGGCGCGCCGGGCCATGGTCATGTCGGCGATGGTGTCGCCCACCATGATCGCCCGTTCGGGCGCCACATCCAGGCGCCGACAGACCTCCAGCGCGGCGTCGGGCGCCGGCTGGAGGGGGATGCCGTCATCGCCACACACCGTGGCGTCGATGAGCGGCGCCAGTCCCAGCCTGGTCAGCCCCTCCTCGGTAAAGGCGCGCTCGTCGGTGGTGACCACAGCGATGCGCAGGCCGGCGTCGCGCAGGCGCCGCAACCACCCGCGCACGTCGCCGATGGGCTGCACGAGATCGAGGGCCACGATGCGCTCCCGCGCCGTGCGCTCTGCCGCCTGCACCACCTCCAGCGCCTCGTTCCAGAGAAGGCCGCGGTAGCGGTACAGCAGGCCGGCGAGCAGCAGGCCGATCTCGCCCGTCGATGCCAGGGTGAGGGGCCCCAGCGGGTCCCACGCGCCGGTGGCGGCGTCCACGCCCAACGTCTCGGCGATGGCCCGCCGCAGGGGGGCGTCCATGGCGACGCGGGCGCCCAGGGCGTCCCGCCAGGCGTCGAACCAGGCATGCCATAGGGCGTCGAAAGCGATCAGGGTGCCGTCCTTGTCCAGGATGACCAACTCGGGGTGTAGGTCGTGCCCCACGATGCGCAGCATGGCGACTCCTCATGCGGGTGATGGCTGGCGGACGAGTATGGCACGGCGCCGGGGAGGTGTCAAAGGGAGAGGGGCACCGCATCGGGTTGACTTGACGCCCCACCCTGCGGCGCCTATAATCGCTGCAACTTGGTCCTGATGATGATGGAGCCCCCCATGAGAAGCCGGCTGCCCACGAACCTGGTCCTGATCGCCGCGCTGCAGTTCATCCCGCCTCTCGTCCTGCCCCCCGATCTGCTGGCGAGCATGAGCCCCGCCATCTGGGGACTGGTGGCGCTACTCTTTGCCGCCCTGGGGCTCAACCTGCTGCGCCGTCGCGCCTGGGCGCGCCTGGCCACAGTTTTCGTGCAGGGCTTTTCCATCATCGTGCGCCTGCTGGTACTCGTGGGCCACGTGCGCATGGGCCCTGACCCCAGCACGCCGCTGAACGCCTGGCTGCTGGGCACCTCGGTGATCTCGATGGCCCTGTCGGGCATCATTCTCTACGCCATCGATACACCCGAGATACAGATGGCGGTGCAGTAGCGATCCGCCGACCGCGGCCGCGCGCCGCATCGAGCAATCAAGACGCCGGCTCCCCCCAGGGAGCCGGCGTTCGCGTTCTTGGGCGCTGGGGCGGCTACTGCTTCTCGTACGGCTCGCCATCCGCCGCGGGAGGCACGGCGCGACCCACCACGCCGGCCAGCACGATCATCGTGATGAGATAGGGCGCCATGCGCATGAACTGGGACGGGATCGGCACCTGCAGGATCTGCAGCCTGGCCTGAAACGTGTCGGTGAATCCAAAGATCAGCGAGGCGCCAAAGGAGCCAAAGGGCGTCCACTTGCCAAAGATCAGGGCGGCCAAGCCGATGAACCCCTTGCCGGCCGTCATGAGTTCGTCAAAGCGGGGCACCGAGCCCAGCACGAGGAACACGCCCCCCAGGGCTGCCACCATCCCCCCGGCGATGACGTTCACATAGCGCACGCGGTACACGTCAATCCCCAGCGTGTCCGCCGCACGGGGATGCTCGCCCACCGCGCGCGTCCGCAGGCCCCACGGCGTGTAGAACAGCATCACGTGCACCACCACCAGGAGCACCAACGTCAGGTACACGATGACGTTGGTCTCAAAGAACACCGGCCCCAGGAGGGGCAGGCGCGACAGGAGCGGCACCCCTACGTTGGGGAACCTGCCTGGGGAGTTCAGCGCCGGGTTCGTGGCCAGGTAGCGGGCGCTGATGTAGCTCGTGGCGCCGATGGCCAGGATGTTGATCGCCGTACCGGTGATGATCTGGTTCACCTTGTAGCGCACCGACATGACCGCCAGCAGGGCCCCCAGCAGCGCGCCAAAGATCAGCGAGACGAGCACCCCCACCCAGAGGCTACCGCTGACGCTGCCAAAGAGGGCCGACGTGAGCGCCGCCGTCAGCATCATTCCCTCGATGGCGATATTGATCACCCCCGAGCGCTCGCAGAGGACGCCGCTCAGGGCCGCCAGCGCGATGGGCATAGCGCGCTGGAGTGTCGTCTCAAAGATGCCGATGAGGTTCAGGCTCCGGCCGCGCGCCGCCCAAGTGAGGAAGGAGAGCGCCAGGAAGCCTGCCACCAGCCCCAGGATCACGCCCTCCAGGCGCCCAAAGCCGCGGACGATCTGCAGCACCCCCAGCACCACCGACAGGCCCGCCATGGCATAGAGGCTGGGCAACACGGGCAGCACGACGTCCGGTATGCGCAGCGCCGCCGTCTGGCGGGCGGGGTTCAGCACCATGCGCGCCGTCTGGCCGGGCTCGGCCGTCCGGGCGAACAGGAGCACGATGGCGATCCCGATGAGGCAGAATAGGATCCCCGTGTTGCGGCTACGCCGCACGGCGGAGGGATCGATGACGCGCGTGGCAACCGTCATGGTGCGGCCGTCCTCCTTCCAGGCACTCCCTATGACGCGGCGCCCTCGGAGGGCAGCACGCGTCCCGCCTCCCCGCGCTGCCGGCGCAGGCGGTACAGCGCGCGGATGATCTCGGGGGCGGCGATAAAGATGATGACCATCGCCTGCAGGATCTCGATGATATCCACCGGAATCTGGGCCGCCGACTGCATGCGTGTGGCGCCGGTCCGCAGCGTCCCAAAGAGGAGCGCCGCCAGCACCACACCCACCGGGTGGCTGCGCCCCAGGAGCGCCAGGGCGATGGAGTCAAAGCCATAGCCGGCGGAGAAGGCGTTCGGCATGTAGCCGATCAGCCCCGAGATGTCGTTCGCCCCCGCCAGCCCCGCCAGCCCCCCGCTCAGGAACATGGCCAGGACATAGTTGCGCGTGATGCTCATGCCGGCATAGCGCGCTGCGCGTGGGTTGGCGCCCACGGTGCGCAGCTCAAAGCCGATGGTGGTGTGGAACAAGAGCCAGTACACCAGCGCCGCGCATGCCAGCGCCAGGAAAAAGCCGGCGTGGAAGCGGATGGGGCTCGGGAAGAGCCTGGGCAGCATGGCAGACGGCGCGATGGCGGGCGAGATGGGACGAAATCCCCCCGGCCGCATCAT
Source organism: Anaerolineae bacterium (assembly GCA_040768165.1). Taxonomy (GTDB): domain Bacteria; phylum Chloroflexota; class Anaerolineae; order UBA1429; family UBA1429; genus DUUT01. The sequence continues at coordinate 14,021 of JAXGNH010000021.1, read as the reverse complement.
CGGGCCGCTGAGCAGCCAGTCGCTGAGCGCAAAGGCGATATAGTTCATCATGATGGTGTTGATGACCTCGTGCGCCCCCGTCGTTGCCTTTAGCAGGCCGGGGATGGCGCCCCATATCCCGGCGCCCACCACGCCGGCCAGCAACATCAGCGGCAGGTGGATGATCAGCGGCAGCCCCTGGATGCTGTACCCTACGAATACGGAGGTGAGCCCGCCCACAAAGTACTGTCCCTCGGCGCCGATGTTGAACAACCCGGCGCGAAAGCCCAGCGCCACGGCCAATCCCACCAGGATGTAGGGGGTCGCCGCCACCAGGCTCTCGGTGATCGGGTAGAACGCCGTCGGCAGGCCCGAGGGGTCCCCCGCGAGCCACGCACGGATGGCGGCCGCTATGCGGGCCGGGTCGCCGATGGCGCCCTCGAACAGCGCCCCGTACGCCGTGCGAATGGCGTTCCACGCCGTTCGCAGGCCCGTCTGCGGTTTGTCGAAAAAGTCGAGGTAGATGGTGACCCCGTCTCTCAGCTCGGGGAAGAGGGCGCGCGCTTCCTCCAGCGCGATCTCGGCGTCGGGATCGTCCACCTCCTCGACGACGCGCAGCATCCTGCCATCGACCTCCACCGTGTCCCCGACGATGACCTCGTTGGGATGGTAACGCAGCGCCTCCTCCAGCGAGATCTCGTCCTCCGGATCGGTAAAGGGCACCGCGACGCGCCGCGGGATGCGCGTGAAGGCGTTCACCACCTGCACGTCGGTGATGAGGATAAAGACGCCGCTCAGCACAAAGGCGGTCACGATCGCCAGGATGGGGATGAGCAGCTCCCCCAGCCAGCCCCACACGCGGCGCCGGCGCGGCGTGCGACGCACGTCGCGCCCCTCCTCGGGAGGCGTCCGTTCCTGCAAGGTTGTCTCCTGATCCACGGGACCCCTCTCCCTCTAGTCGGTCGGCGGCGCCGGCGGGGCCGACCGCTCCCCGATCTCGGCCCCCGCCATGAGCAGGCCGATCTCTTCGCGGGTGACCTCGTCGGGCCGCACCATGGCGACGATGTGCCCTTTGTACATCACGGCGATCCGATCCGAAAGGCTCATGACCTCATCCAACTCGGGTGAGACCAGCAGCACACCGGCGCCCTCGTCCCGTTTCTCCACGATGCGTTGGTGGATGTACTCGATAGAGCCCACGTCCAGCCCCCGCGTCGGCTGTGAGGCGATCAGCAGGCGGATGGGCCGGCTGAACTCGCGCGCCACGATCACCTTCTGCTGGTTGCCGCCGGAGAGCATGGCTACCGGCGTCTCGATCCCGGGGGTGCGCACGTCAAACTGCTCCACGAGATTACGCGCCTGCCGCGCCACCGCGTCCCCCTGGATGGCGATGCCGCGGGCGAACGGCTCGATATAGTACGTGTTGATCACCAGGTTGTCGGCCACCGGAAAGGCCAGCACCAGCCCATCGCGCTGGCGATCCTCGGGCACGTGGGCCACGCCCTGCTCGATGATGGCCCGCGGCGAGGCCGCGGTGACGTCATCGCCGAGGATGCGGACGCTGCCCGCCACGGCCGGCCTCAGGCCCGTCAACGCCTCCACCAGTTCCGTCTGGCCGTTCCCTTGCACGCCGGCGATCCCCACGATCTCGCCGCCGCACACCTGGAGCGTCACCTCATCCACAGCGAGGTTGTGGCGATCATCGAGCACGCTCAGGTCCTGCACGTCGAGCACCACATCGTTGACGACGGCCGGCTCTTTGGTCACCGTCAGCTCCACGGCGTGGCCCACCATCATGGCGGCCAGCTCGGCCTCCGTCGTCTCCTGGGGTGTGGTCTCCCCCACCACGCGCCCCTGGCGCAGGACGACGATGCGGTCGGCGAGGGCGAGCACCTCCTTGAGCTTGTGCGTGATAAAGATCACCGACTTGCCCTGATCCACCAGCGAGCGCACGATGGTGAACAGGTCCTGCACCTCCTGGGGCGTGAGGACCGCTGTGGGCTCGTCCATGATGAGCATGTCGGCCTGGCGATAGAGCACTTTGATGATCTCGACGCGCTGCTGCACGCCCACGGGCAGTGTGCTCACCAGCGCGTCCGGGTCGACGGCCAGGCCATAGGTGTCCGCGATCTCGCGTACCCTCCGCGCAGCGCGGCGCCGATCGAGAAACATGCCGCGCGTCAGCTCATCCCCCAGGACGACGTTCTCTGTCACCGTGAGGGGGGGGACGAGCATAAAGTGCTGGTGCACCATGCCGATCCCCTGGCGGATGGCATCGGTGGGGCTCACGATGTGCGCCTGCTCGCCCCGGATATAGATGTCGCCCTCGTCCTGCGTGTAGAGGCCGTAGAGGATGTTCATCAGCGTCGTCTTGCCGGCGCCGTTCTCACCCAACAACGCCAGGATCTCGCCCTTGTTCAGGGTCAGATCGATGTGGTCGTTGGCCACGACGCCGGGGAACGTCTTGGTGATACCTCGTAACTCGAGGATGGAGGTCATGCCTTACTCCAACTAGGCGTACGGCGTCCGTCGCCGCCGGGCCCCATTGCACCGTGAGGGACCATGCAGTCATGGTCCCTCACGTGGTCACACGATGCGCTGCGCATCGTGGCAGCGTTTCGGCGCCCCATGGGGCGCGTCGCTCAGTCTGCCACTACTCGGGCTGCTCGCCCCAACCGGTCCAGACCTCACCGGCCAGCACCTGCTGCTGCAGTTCGGCCAGCTCGTCCTTCAGATCCTGCGGCACCTGGTCCTCAAAGGTCTGGAAGGGGGCCAGGCCGACGCCGTCGTTCTCCAGCGTGCCGACGTAGGTGCCCCCCTCGAAGGTGCCGTCGATGACCGCCTGGATCGCGTCGAACACTGCCACGTCCATCTTTTTCAGCACCGAGGTGAGGACGATATCCTCATACTCGGGCGCGCTCACCGTCCAGTCCGTATCCACGCCGACCAGCATGCCGCCGCGCTCCTGCACCACGGCCGCCGTGCCCAGGCCCACCGGCCCGGCCACCGGCATGATGATGTCGGCGCCCTCGTCCATCAGGCTCTCGCCGGCGCGGCGCCCGTCGTCGGTGGATTCAAAGTTGCCGACAAAAAAGTCGACGCCCAGCACCTGCACATCGGTGCCGTGCACCTCGTTATAGTGCGCCACGCCCTGGGCGTAGGCCTGCATAAAGATCGTGACCGTCGGGATCTCCAAGCCGCCAAAGGTGCCTACGGTTCCCGTCTCGGTCATCCCCGCGGCGAGATAGCCCGCCAGGAAGGCGGCCTCATCGGTGGCAAAGGTGAGCCCGAGCACGTTGTCGATGGGGGGATCATAGGCAAAGTCGACGATGGCGAACGGTACATCCGGGTTCTCTTGCGCGAAAGTGGCCGTATCCTCGCCCAGCAGGAACCCGACGGTGATGATCAGGTCATAGTCCTGCTGCAGGAACTCGGTGATGTTGCGGGCATAGTCCGTCTGCTGCTGTGACTCGAGGTACTGTCCCTGGACTCCCAGCTCCTCGATGGCCCTCTCGACGCCGAGCCACGACGTGGCGTTGAAGGAGGCGTCGTCGATGCCGCCGACGTCGGTGATCATCCCCACGCGGACGGGGCCCTCGGCAGGTGCCGTGGTGGGCTCCTCCTCCGCAGGCGTCTCGGCTGCCTCAGGCGTCTCCGCTGCCTCGGGGGTCTCGGCTGTGGGCTCCTCCGCCGGGGTTTCGGCTGCGGGCGGCGCCTCGGTGGGAGCCTCTGTTGGCGCCTCAGTGGGCGCCTCGGTGGGTGCCGGTGGCACCGGCGTGGGCGTGGGCTGTGCGCAGGCGCTCACCAGCAGCAAGAGCACGATGAGCACGCTGAACACGGCCAAGTACGACTTTTTCATGGTGTCCTCCTCGTCCTTCTGACTTTTTGCCCGTCAGCCTGGGCCGGCTGCCGGGCGTGCTTGGGAACGAGCATCCCAACGCGGAACGCCGGCGATCGTCGAGTGGGATGGATAGACACTACCCATGGGATCGTTGCAGGAAGCTATCGGGGGGCGGCACAAATGCCGCCGCCTAGGGGGTAGCGCTGATCGACGTTCCGATCACCTACGATTATAGACGGGCGGGCAACGTGCTGCAAGTGGTAGGAAGCGGCTCGAAAGTGTGGGGGTAGGTGGCCAGGGGGACGTAAAGGATCGGCGAACCACCATGAGACGCCCGACCAGTGGGTTCGGCGCCGATGGGGTGGCACCCTGCGCGACGCATCGATGAGGGGGTCGCGGGCGCTAGCCCAACTCGCCGCAGGCGTAGAGGATGGCCGCCGTGGCGACCATGCCGGCGGTCTCGGTGCGCAACACCCGCGGCCCCAGCGATACGGGCATCACCCCCGCGCGGCGCGCCGCTTCTACCTCGTCGGGACTGAACCCTCCCTCCGGACCAACAAAGAGCCGGAGCTGGCGCGGGCAAGGCGCCTCCAGCGATGCCAGCGCCTCGCGGAGCGGGTGCGCCGCGGCGTCGACGGTGGCCAGCAGGGCGGGCGCGTCATCCTGAGCGGCACGGGCGCAGGCCGCCGCGAACGACTCCGGGGGGCGCAACGCCGGTAAAAGGACGCGGCCCGATTGCTCGGCGGCCTCCTTCACGATGCGACGCCACCGGTCGAGCTTGGCCTCGTCCACGGCATCGCGGTGGCCGCGCACGCTCCGCTCCGTGGCGATGGGGGCGAATACCGCCACACCGAGTTCGGTGCCCTTTTGCAGCACCCAATCCATCTTGCGCTCCGTGAGGAGCGCCTGGTGCAGCCAGATGCTGATGTGGGGCTCGGTGTCGGGCTGCAGTCGCTCCACGATCCGCCCCGTTACTTGGCCCGGGCCGAAACCCTCCAGCACAAGACGGTATGCCCAGCCGGCGTCGTCCAGCAGCAGGCACTCATCGCCGGGGCGCATGCGCAGCACGCGCGTCACCTGATGGGCGGTCGCCCCCGAGAGGACGACCGGGTCGCGCTGGAGCCACTCGGGCGGAACGAAAAAGCGCTGCATGCCGGCCTAATCCCCCCGGCGGCCCACCAGCGCCACCCAGTCCCCCTCCTGCTCGCGCGCCAGGATGGCGATACCGGCGCCCTCAAGCGCCTCGGCCACCGCGTCCGTCTTCTCGGCGATGATGCCCGAGCCCACCAGCAGGCCGCCGGGGCGTACGGCCGCGGCCAGGCCCTCCGCCAGGTCGATGATCACCTCGGCCAGGATGTTGGCCAGGACGAGATCGTACCCCGTCGCGCGGTGGCGGGGCACGTCGTGGCGCCCGCGGCCACCCACCGTTCCCAGAGATACGCGCACGCGATCCGCCACGCCGTTGAGGGTTGCGTTATCGGCGGCCACGTGCACGCTCACCGAGTCGACGTCGATGGCGTCCACCGCCGCTGCGCCCTGGAGCGCCGCCGCGATGGACAGGATCCCGGAGCCGGTGCCGACGTCGAGCACGCGCGCCCCGGGCTGCAGGTAGCGCTCGACGGCGATCAAGCACAGGCGGGTGGTGGCGTGGAGGCCGGTGCCAAAGGCCATCCCCGGGTCCAGGTGGATGATCACCTCGCCCGGCGCGGGGTCATACTGGTGCCAGGTGGGCACGACGACGGTGTGCTCACCGATGTGCTGGGGGGGGAAGAACGCCTTCCATGACTCGGCCCAGTTCTCCGGCTCGAGCACGGTGACGCTCGGCTCCGAGATGGGCGCCGATCGGCTGAGGAGCAGCAGGGCGATCTCGAGCTTTTGCCGGGTCTCTTCGTCCCACACGGGCAGGAACCCCTTGATCACCGTGCGCCGCGCGGTGTCCGAGGGGACATCCTCCACCACCGCGCCCCCGCTGCAATAGCGCCCCAGCAGGCCGACCACATCGTCCAGGGCGTCCCGCTCGACCTCGACGCTGATCTCGACCCAACGCTGCTCGCCGCGAGCGGCCGGCGTCTCTGAACGTGACTCGCCCATCAGACGCCCAGCGCCTCCTTCAGCCGGTCAAAGAACCCCTTGTCCGCCTGCGGCGTCACCTCGCTGCCCAGGGTCTTGCCCAACTCGGCCAACAGGCGCCGCTGGTTGGCGTCCAGGTGCGTGGGCACCACCACGTTGGTGATGATGATCTGATCGCCGCGGCCGGAGCGCTGCAGCTTGGGTACCCCCTTGCCCTTGAGGCGAAAGACGCTGCCCGTCTGCGTGCCCGCCGGGATGTCCAGCGCCTCGTCCCCCTCGAGGGTGGGCACCTTGATCTCGTCGCCCAGGGCCGCCTGCACGACGTTGATGTTGAGGTTCAGCACGATGTCATAGTCGCGTCGCCGGAAGAAGGGGTGCGGCTTGACGTGCAACACCACATAGAGGTTGCCGGGTGGGCCGCCCATGGCCCCCGCCTCGCCCTCGCCGCTCAGGCGGATGCGCGTGCCGTCGTCCACGCCGGCCGGCACGTCGATGGAGAGCTTGCGCGGGCGCTCCACCCGCTGCGCACCGTGGCAGGTCGAACAGGGCGTGGTGACGATCTCGCCGCGCCCCTGGCAGCGGGGGCAGGCGGCGACGCTGACAAAGGAGCCAAAGATCGACTGCTGCGCGCGCCGGATCTGCCCGCTGCCCCCACACTCCGGGCAGCGCGTGGGCGAGGTGCCCGGCTCGGCGCCCGAGCCGCGACACGTGGGGCACGTCTCCAGACGCGTGATCTGGACCTCACGCTGCACCCCAAAGACGGCCTCCTCGAAGGAGATCTGCAGGTCGTAGCGCAGGTCCGATCCGCGCATGGGCCCCTGGCGGGCCTCGGGGCGCATGCCGAACCCGAAAAAGTCCTCAAAGATGTCGCCCAGGCCCCCAAAGCCGCCGAACCCGCCGTACCCCTGCTCGCCCTGCCCGAGGCCGGCGTGACCGTAGCGGTCGTACATCGCCCGCTTTTCGTCGTCGTTCAGGACCTGGTAGGCCTCATTGATCTCTTTGAACGTTGTTTCGGCATCCGGGCTCTTGTTGACGTCGGGGTGGTATTGCCGCGCCAGCTTGCGGTAGGCCGCTCGGATCGACTCTTTTCCCGCACCGCGGGGGATGCCGAGGATCTCATAGTAATCGCGCTTGTCAGGCGACATTCTGTCGACACGCTCCCAAGAAAACTGACAATCGCATCGAGTGTACAGGGAACGCCCGCCTAGGTCAAAGACGGGCGGAACGCTACCGCGCAATGGTCCCTCGCACCAGCCCTCGCACATGCCGGTCATCGCGGGGGATCCTCGGAAGGTGGGGTCGCGCTGCGTCCCTCACAAGAAGGGGTTAGGGGCGCTGCGCACCCCTAACCCCTCGTCTGCCACAGGAGAGCCCGTGAGCTAGACCTCGCGGAACTCGCCTTCCACGGTGCCCTCGTCTTCGGGCTGGCCGCCCTGCTCACCGCCGCCGGGAGGAGGCGTGGGGCCACCCTCCTGCTGGTACATCGAGGCGCCCACCCGCTGCAGCGCCTGCGAGAGTTCCTCAGACTGGCGGCGCATCGCGGCCACGTCGTTGCCCTGGACCGCCTCGCGCACCGACTGGATCTTGGACTCGATGTCGCTGCGCACGTCCGCCGGCACCTTGTCGCCCAGGTCGTGAAGCGTCTTCTCGGCAGAGTAGGCCAGGCTGTCGGCCTGGTTGCGTGCCTCCACCTGCTCCCTGCGCTCGCGGTCCTCAGCGGCGTGCTGCTCGGCCTCGCGCACCATCTTGTCGATCTCGTCCGAGTTCAGGCCGCTGGAGGCGGTGATGGTGATCTGTTGCTCGCGGCCCGTCGCCTTGTCCTTCGCCGAGACGTGCAGGATGCCGTCGGCATCGATGTCGAACGTCACCTCGACCTGCGGGATGCCGCGCGGCGCCGGCGGGATGCCGTCCAGCACAAAGGTGCCCAGCTGCTTGTTGTCCGCCGCCATGGGGCGCTCGCCCTGCACGACGTTGATCTGCACCTGCGTCTGGCTGTCGGCGGCGGTGGAAAAGACCTGGCTCTTTTTCGTGGGGATGGTGGTGTTGCGCTCGATGAGCGGTGTGGCCACCCCGCCCAGCGTCTCGATGCCCAGCGTCAGGGGCGTCACGTCGAGCAACAGCACGTCCTCGACCTGGCCACCCAACACGCCGGCCTGGATAGCCGCGCCGATGGCGACCACCTCGTCGGGGTTCACCCCCTTGTGCGGCGCCCTGTGGAAGAACCCCTCCACCGTGCGCTGCACCAGCGGCATGCGCGTCTGGCCGCCCACCAGCACCACTTCATCGATGTCTTCGACCTTGAGGTTGGCATCGTTCAGCGCCTGGCGCACGGGCCCCAAGGTCCGCTCCACCAGGCCACCCACCAACTGCTCCAGCTTGGCCCGCGTGAGCGGTATGTTCAAGTGCTTGGGGCCGCTGGCGTCCGCGGTGATGAACGGCAGGTTGATCTCGGTCTGCTGCGTGGTGGACAGTTCGACCTTGGCCTTCTCCGCGGCCTCCTTCAGGCGCTGGAGCGCCATGCGGTCGTTGCGCAGGTCGATCCCTTGCTCCTTGCGGAACTCGTCGGCCACCCAGTCGATGATCAACTGGTCCAAGTCGTCGCCGCCGAGGAAGGTATCGCCATTGGTCGAATCCACCTCGAACACGCCGTCGCCGATGTCGAGGATCGAGATGTCAAAGGTGCCGCCGCCCAGGTCATAGACGGCGATCTGCTCGTCCTTCTTCTTGTCCAGCCCGTAGGCCAGCGCCGAGGCCGTCGGCTCGTTGATGATGCGCAGCACCTCGAGCCCGGCGATGCGCCCCGCATCCTTGGTGGCCTGGCGCTGCGAGTCGTTAAAGTAGGCCGGCACGGTAATCACGGCCTGGGTCACCTTCTCGCCGAGATAGGCCTCCGCGTCCGCCTTGAGCTTGGCGAGGATCATCGCCGAGATCTCGGGCGACGAGTAATCGCGGCCTCCCATGACGACCCAGGCGTCGCCGTTGTCCTTCTCGACGATCTTGTACGGCAGCACCTGGCGCGCCTTTTGCACCTCGGGGTCGCTGAACTTGCGCCCCATGAGGCGCTTGATGGAAAAGATGGTGTTCTCGGGGTTGGTGATCGCCTGCCGGCGGGCCACCTGGCCCACCATGCGCTCGCCCGTCTTGGGGTTCACGGCTACCACCGAGGGGCACAGCCGCCCACCCTCCGCCGTTGGGATGACGGTGGGCTCTCCGCCCTCCATCACCGCGACCACCGAGTTCGTGGTGCCGAGGTCAATGCCGATTATTCTAGGCATGTGCTAATCCTCCAGGTCAATATCGATTCTAGGGATGGGTACGCGCCGGATTGGCCCGCCTCCATCCCTCCCTATCCGTTTTCATCCGAATCACCGCGCGATGGGCCGGGACCGCTGGACACCTTGACCACAGCGGGGCGCAGCACGTCGTCGCCCAACAGGTAACCGCGCTGCAACTCCTCCATCACGATCCCCTCCGCGTAGACGTCGCTCTCGCCCTGCAACAGCGCCGAGTGATAGCGGGGATCGAACGGCTTGCCCAACGCCTCGATGGGCTTGACGTCGAATTCGTCCAGGATGCCGTTCAGCTTGCGATCGATGAGCCGCACCCCCTCCACCCACGGGCTATCCTGATGCTCGGGGGGGACGGACCCGATGGCACGGTCGAGGTCGTCCAGCGGGGGCAACAGGCGCCGCAGCACCTGCATGCTGATGCGGCGCAGTTCATTCTCGCGCTCGCGGTCCTGCCGCTTGCGATAGTTGGCAAAATCGGCGACGCTGCGACGGTACTTGTCGAGGTACTCGTCGGCCTTGGTGCGCCACTGCTCCGCCTCCTCCAGGGGGGCGGGCACCGCCTCATCCTGCTCTTCGCCTTGCTGTGCGTTGGCGGCCCGTTCCAATTCCTCTTGCCTCTCTTGCGATTCATCCATCGGCATAGTCCAACCTCTCTAAAGGATCGGGGGTTTCACGGTGACTGCGCCGAGCGGGCGGCGCGCGGCCGCGTTACGGCTCGACGCCGTACAGGTCGGCCAGCAAGCTGTCCATCAGGTGCGCGACGTAGCGCACGCTGGAGATGGCGCGGGCATAGCGCATGCGGGTAGGACCCATGATGCCCATGATGCCGCTGGCCGTGCCGCGCACGCCGTACGGCGCCAACACCAGACTGACGTCGTCGATCTCTTGGTAGGCGCCCTCACCACCGATGATGACCTGGACGCCGCTGGCGTTCAGGATGCGGGTGAGGATCGATTCGAGCAAGCTGCGGTGCTCCAGGATCTCGACGAGTTGCCGGAACTTGTCCGCCTCGACGAACTCGGGCTGGTTCAGGACGTTGATGAGCCCGTCGCGGTACACGTCGCGGACCGTGTCCTGCTCCACCTGATGCATCGTCCGCAGGACGTGGCCCAGGATGCCGGCCTCCCAGTCGCGCAGGCCGGTCAGTTCAGGGTTGGTGCTGCTCTGGACCTCGCGCACCGTGCGGTTCGCGAGGAGGGAGTTGAGCTTGTTGGACACCTGCGCCAGAGCCTCTTGAGCCATCGGCGCCGGTGTGGTGAGCATGCCCTGATGGATGCTGCCGTCCTGGAGCACCAGGATCATGAGGCAGAGGGCATCGTTGATCGAGATGAGTTCCAGGTGGCGAAAGCGCGCGCTGACGGCGCGGGGCGGCGTGACGAGGGAGGCCGCCTCCGTGGTGCGCGCCAGCACGGCCGCGCTGAGCCGCATCCACTGCTCCAGGTCGTGGCGGATCTGGTGGAATTGGTGACGGATCATGCGCTGCTCGACGAGCGGCAGCTCCGCCTCTTCCATCAGCTGCTGGACAAAGTAGCGATATCCCTTGATCGTCGGGATGCGCCCGGCGGACGTGTGGGGCTGCGATACGTAGCCCAGCTCTTCTAGGGCGGCCAGCTCGTTGCGAATGGTGGCAGAGCTGACGCCCAGGTCGCCCTGATGCTGAAGGGTCGACGAACCAACCGCCGCGGCCGACGATACGTACTCCTGGACCAGGAGTTTTAGTATCTGCCGCTGTCGCGGTGTAAGTTTTCCGTTGCTCTCGTTGAGTTCCATCGGATTCCGCCGTTCGCTCATCTGCCCGGGTACGACGTTAGCAGTCGCAACCCAAGAGTGCCAACATATTAGCATCGCACAAGAGGTGTGTCAAGGCTGCGCCGCTCGAGCGCGCGCCTTGGGCGCGATTCCGCGCCCTCTGCGTCAATTATCGTCAACTAACTAGCACTCGATACCATCGAGTGCTAATATGGTAGCACATCGAGGAGGGGGTGTCAAACAGGAGGCGCGCCCGGCGAGGCACTCACAATCGTGGACGCGCACCGCGGCGCAGGAGAGGTTGTCGGCGGAGGGGTGGCGTGGTACCATGGCGCGATGGTCGGGCTGGCGCCCACCACGGAGAACGGCCCGGGCCGTCACGCCGAGGCTCGACGCAGGGCGAGGTACAGGAGGGTGAGGATGGAGATTCGAGTGCAGCACGGCGCGATTCAGAACGTGCCGTCGGATCTGATCGTGGTGAACCTGTTCCAGGGGGTGCAGACGCTCGGTGGGGCCACGGGCGCGGTGGATGCCGCCCTGGGCGGGGCGATTCGAGAGGTGATCGCGGCGGGCGACTTTCAGGGGAAGGCCGAGCAGGTGGTGGTGCTGTACACCCGCGGCGCCATCCCCGCCCGGCGGGTGATGGTGGTGGGCCTGGGACCACAGGAGCGCTTCGATGGCGATGTGGTGCGGCGCGTGGCGGCGGTCACGGCGCGGGAGGCGCGCAAGTTGGGCGCGCGCAGCTACCATACCATCGCCCACGGCGCGGGCGCGGGCGCCCTATCGCCCGAGGACGCCGCCCAGGCGGTGGTGGAGGGGACGCTGCTGGGCGCCTACCGCTTTACCGAACTCAAGGCGGATCGCGCCGACGTCGAGCCCGACCTGGAAGCTCTGACGCTGGTCGAGTTCAACTCCGCGTCGCTGGAGGCGGTGCGGCGCGGCGCCGAGGTGGGGCGCATCGTGGGCGAGGCGACCTGCTACGCCCGCGACCTGGTGAACCGGCCCGGCAACTACTGTACGCCCACCGTGCTGGCGAACTCGGCGCGCGCCATGGCCGAGGCGGTGGGGCTGACGGTGCGCGTGCTCGGCGAGGGGGAGATGGCCGAACTCGGCATGGGCGCGCTGCTGGGCGTGGCGCAGGGCTCCCACGAGCCGGCCACGTTCACCATCCTGGAGCACAACGCCGAGCGCCACGATCTGCCCGCCTATGTGGTCGTGGGGAAGGGGATCACTTTTGACTCGGGCGGCATCTCGATCAAGCCGAGCGATGGCATGGAGCGCATGAAGGACGACATGTCCGGCGCCGCCGCCACCCTGGGCGCTATGCGCGCCGTCGCCGCGTTGGAGCTGCCGCTGCGGGTGGTGGGGCTGGTGCCCGCCACGGAGAACCTCCCCGGCAGCCGCGCCTACAAGCCGGGCGACGTGCTCACGGCGATGACGGGCCGCACCATCGAGGTGATCAGCACCGATGCCGAGGGACGCCTCATCCTGGCGGACGCCCTGGGCTACGCCGGGCGCTATCGCCCGCGGGCGGTGGTGGACCTGGCGACCCTCACCGGGGCGTGCGTGGTGGCGCTGGGGCATGTGGCTGCGGGGCTGATGGGCACCGACGAGGCCCTGCTGACCGCCCTGCGGGGGGCGGCGGATCGCTCGGGAGACAGGGTGTGGCCGCTGCCCCTCTATGATGAGTACGCCGAGCAGATCAAGAGCGAGGTGGCGGACGTCAAGAACACCGGCGGGCGCCCTGCGGGGGCGATCACCGGCGGCATGTTCCTGAAACGGTTCGCGGAGGGGTACCCCTGGGCGCACGTGGACATCGCCGGCACGGTGTGGTCGGAGGAGACCAAGGGGTATCGCGTGAAAGGGGCGACCGGGTTCGGGGTGCGGCTGATTGTAGAGTGGTTGCGCGGCCAGTCGTGAGTGGTGCGTCACGGTGGAGCGCCGCCGTCCCGGCGGCCAGGGCGCGCCTCGGAGCGCGTTGCGATAGAGATCGCCATTACATTCTGATGGAGGGATCATGAAAACGGAAGTGGTATTGACGGTGGCCGAATCAAAGCGCTTGATCGCCAAGGGCGTGGCGGCCCTCGATTTCATCCAGGAAAAGCTGGAAAACGGCATCATCGTGCTGACCAGCGGCACGACGAACGGCTGCATCTATGAGGAACTCACCGGCAAGACCATCGACCGGCGCGCGTACGTGACGGGGCGCACCATGCCCGCCAAGGGAGGCACGTCGTGGAAGGTGGAGGCGCTGCCCGACCTCGTGCTGGTGAACGGTGAACCGGCGCCGGACCTCGATCGCTTCAGCGCCCTGGAAAAGATGCAGCCCGGCGACGTGTACATCAAGGGCGCCAACGCGCTGAACTATGCCGTGGGCGTGGCGGGGATCACCATCGGCAATCCGCGGGGTGGCACCATCGGGGGCGCCCTGGGGACCATCATTGGGAAAAAGCTGCAGCTGCTCATCCCGGTGGGCCTCGAGAAGGAGGTGCCGTTCGACATCCAAGAGTCGGCCGAGGTGATCGGTGAGCCCGACGAGCATCTGGGCCACATCCACTCCCTCTTTCCGGTGCACGGCACCATCTTTACCGAGATCGAGGCGCTGGAGCTGCTGTGCGGGGTGGACGCCTACGCCGTGGCGGCGGGCGGTATCGCCGGCGCCGAGGGCGGCCTGCGACTCCTGCTCGACGGCGACGCCGAAGCGGTGCGCGAGGCGGTGGCGTTGGTGGAGGACATTCAGGGCGAGCCGGCGCTGGGGTAGCGGTCAGCAGTCGGCAATCGGCGGTCGGCGGCGCTCTGTTGGCCGTTAGCTGTTGGCTCTTGGCTCAACCGACACGAGCTAGGAAGGCTAACAGCCAGTAGCTAAGAGCCGAAAGCCGATCGCCGACCGCCAAACAAGGAGTCCTCGTGACCACCGAGCGGTCTCTGACAGGACGCGATCGCGCCTGGCCCGGCGAGGCGCGGCCGGCGGTGCCGTCCGACTGGCTGCGGGTGAGCTGGCTCATCGAGACGTCGCGGCGCGTGTTCACGCACTGGGGGGGCGAGAGTCTGCGCGCGCTGTTGGCCGGGCCGGGCGCCGTCGTCTGGTATCA
>JAXGNH010000020.1:0-125710 GCA_040768165.1 Anaerolineae bacterium | reverse complement strand
CATGCAGCTCGCTACTGGTCATTACGTTCATCATGAGAAAGCAGATATCATCGCTGAGGAGGCAAAAGCGTTTCTTGGGGATCTAGACTGAACCGCTACTCTGGGAGCCTATCACTCTGCTGTTCACCTCCTACATCCCCATGGTTCGCCCTGACGGAGATACGCGAAAGAGCTAGCCAGAGGCCATTCGTATGTTCCCGTGTGCGCAAGGTGAGCAACTGCCCTCAAGCACCGAGGCCATCACCCCAAGCCGCGCTGTGACGATGCTACTGATGTCAGAGGAGCCATGATCGACACGGTATCGACCGCGGCCAGGCTCGAATCGATCGCATCCTTCCGGTCGGCAATCAGCAAATCCGAGAAGGCCTTGGCTCACATGACTCGGAAGGGCGCAGGTACTACCTTGATAGAGAAACGGCTCCAGGCCCTTCGCATTGGCTTGGCCGTGCTCGAATGCGCCTGGAACCAGAGACCCCACTATTACCCCCCAGAGGACCTCGTAGCAGCTCGCGGTATTCTTGTTGGTTTGCTCCCGTCGATTGAAGGGATCTATACCCGGTCAAGGGCAGGCAGTCCCCAGAGAACGCTCCTGAAAAGAAGAATCAGGGCGTTGGAGCTAGCGGTTCAAGCGATCGATGAACTCTCCAATGCATGACGGGTTGTCGGTACAGAGAGCCATCTATGTGATCACCGGTGTGATGGCTTCCGGCAAGTCGACCGTCGCCGAGGCTCTGGCGAAAAGACTGGACAAGTGCGTTCATCTCCGTGGCGATCTGTTCAGGAGGATGATCGTAACGGGTAGAGAAGAGATGCGTGAGAACCCGAGCAAAGAAGCCCTGACCCAGCTTGACATGAGGTATTCTATTGCCGCAATGGTGGCTATCGAATACTATAAGCATGGTTTCAACGTTGTTGTACAGGACAACTACCTGGGAAAGAAGCTTCTCTTCTTTGCAGAACTCCTGAAGCCGTACCCGACGTTTGTTATTGTGCTGAATCCCGATATCCGATCCATTGCGCAACGCGAACGCGAGAGAGCCAAGCAGGGATATGTCGGTTTCACCGTTGAGAGTCTTTACAAGGCCTTTGTCGAGGAAACACCTCGCATCGGTCTCTGGCTGGACACAACGCACATGTCCGTAGGAGACACCGTCGATGAGATTCTGAGGAGGGCTGACAGAGAAGCCACGTACCGCTAGTCTTTATCCGCACTCTGAGGCCGAGCCTCTGCAGACCACAGGTACATGGGGATGTGGGCCTAATGGAACACGGGACCAGGGAAAACCTCCGCATTCCGGGGACGGCGCGCAGGCTCAAGGCGCTGTTTTTCGACTGGCTCCTCATATCGGCCTATCTGATCGTGCTGCTCATCGTTGCCTCATCCATCTATGCGCTCATTCCTGACGGAACCCCGGAATCCACTAGCTACCAAGCGCAGCTCATTGCCACGCTGGCCTCCGTGGTTCCTGTAACTGCCGTTTTCGCGATCTGGGAGGGGACGAGACCCTTTGCCTCGTGGGGAAAGAGAAGGGTTGGCCTGAAGGTCATCTACGAAGGCAGCCCTGTCAGGGGGAGCGTCATCCGGAACACGGCCAAGTTTCTGCCCTGGCAGTTCGGGCACATGGGCACCATCGACGGCGTCTACCATGGCTTTGATACGCCCTTTGCAGCGGCTCTGCTGTCGCTATCCATAGCCCTCGCCATCGTCTACGTTCTCATGGTTCTGCTCCGTCACGATGGCAGGCATCTCGCCGATCTCTTGGCTGGAAGCACGGTCGTTGTAGACCGGACATAACCGCGACGATCGCCACGGCGATTCGGACGAGAGATCATGTTCACCAACGTCACACCTCGCGCCGCTGATCGCAGCCATCCAACGGCAAAGGAGTCAGCATCATGGCAGCCGCGCCAATCCACTTCATCTATGTGCTGAGGCCGGCCCCTTTGTTGTGCGATGCCAGCAACTGGACTGACCGGGAGGAGGGGATCGTCGAACGGCATCTCGCCAGATTGCAGGAGCTGCTCGAGAAGGGTCAGCTGCTCCTGGCGGGCAAGACGTCGGGCCTGGACGAAAAGACGTTCGGCATCGTGATCCTGGAGGTGGGTTCGCCGGAAGAGGCGGCGACGATTATGAACGCTGACCCCGCGGTCTCTGAGGGGATCATGACGGCCGAGCTGTATCCGTACAGCATCGCTCTGCTGAGGGAAAAGTAACGGCAGGGTCGCGCCCGACCGCCTCTCTCTTGCACCGGTGGCGCCCGGACCCTACCGTGAACCCGGCAACGCCCATGGGAGTTCCTGCCGCCGCCTGCTGAGGCACGGTGTGGCGATCGGGTCGGAAAGCAGCCTGAGGAGGGCCCACGATGATCATCGAGACGCAGACCACGGATGCGTTCGGGTTAGAGGGCGAGCCAGGCGGGGGCTCCGTCACGGTGGTCGATCCTTAATATGGGTGTCAGCTACACTGTCCTTACTGCTTCCAACTGAACGATGCCGACTGGAACAGGGACATCTATGTGAAGGTGAACCTCCCCGAGGTGCTGCAGGAGCAGGCCGCCAACCGACCGGCGTCAGATCCACTGTACGTCGGCAGCAGGTGCGATCCGTATATGCCATTGGAGGGCACCTATCGCCTCACGCAAAAGTGCTTGGAGGTGATGGGAGCAGGGCAGTACCCGGTCTTTATCACCACCAAGGCCGACAACGGGCTCGTGCTGCGGGACCTGGAACTGCTCCGGCGCCTCGGGAGCCGCCTCACCGTGCTGATGGGTTTGGCGCATGTCGCTCAGGCGGGCAAGGGGCCGGGCAATCGAAACATCCAAGTAGCGAACGCTCTACTTGATGGCGGCATCACCGTGTGGGCGTTCATCACCCCGATCCTGCCGTACATCATGGACGTGGATGCGATGATTCAGGCCCTGGACCCCGCCATCCCGGTGTATCTCGACAAGCTGCGGGTCTTTTCTCAGGGAAGGCAGGACGAAAGGACCGAAGAATATATCAGGCGCGCGTACCCCCAGTTTCTCGGCCAGTATCATAAGATCATCTATGGGGGTGACGAGGAATACTACCAGGAGCTAATGCGAAAGTACCGTGACAGCCCCCGAGTGACCTTTGTCTTTGAGTGATCCGTAGGACGCCAAGACGATCGAGTGCATCCACAGACGACACGGGCGCATGGCGACGTGGCAGTGATCGTCCTGGGGAGATGCCTGACGAACCTGCGCCGCGATGCCGCGGCCACTGCCGCGGCCACTGCCGCGGCGCCTGCCGCTTGTGGGAAGTGACATGCCAAGCCGAAACGCCCGAATACTCGACTGGGTGATCAAGAAGGTAGAAGCGAGCTATCCGGATGACGTCTGCTTGCTGGCGGTCTATGGCTCCTACGTGAATCGGACGGAGGGGCCGATGTCGGACGTCGACCTTTCTACGTTCCCGCGAGTGGTCGGGCCGGAGAGCTGTGCCGAACGTTCATCGTCGAGGCGGTCACCTACGAGAACCAGACCTACTATCGGCAGGGACTGAAGAAGCAGTTCAGGGACCTCCAGGCGATGCCGCGGCTGCCGGACGGCTTCCTTGATGGGTACCTGGCCATCATCGGGGCGCGCACCAGCGGTCACATCAGGGAGGCGTGCGAGGCGCTGATCACGACGACCGCGATATGGCTGGATTGCGCCATCGCCGCGGGCGATCTCCCCGACGAGCCGATCGTGGCCCCGCCCCGGTCGGAAGCCGTCGATTCCGGGAAACTGGCCGAGGGTTACGGCGAACTCGTCTCCACTTTCAACAAGGTGTACGCGTCCTGCGATAGCGGCGACGCCGCGCTGGCCTTTATCTCAGCGGTATGCCTTCAGGATGTGCTGTCGGAGGAGTTCTCCAGCATTGACCTCGACGCGCTCGGCTCCTATGATGGGGGGGATCTGCACCGCTATGCCGACCACGTCCGAGGCGTCGAGGCGAGACTCGTGGCGTACATCGAGGGGGGCGCTTCCATCACGCGCTATGCGACCGTCGACGAGTTCCTGAGCAAGAGCTAACTGGACGGCGGCTCCTCCCGAAATCGCCAGTGGCGGCCCGTGTTGGCGGATGAGACAAGCCGGACGCCCGACGGGAACGGGAGCCATGGCGTCGGCATAGCCCATGAGGCGTGGGGCCATGATCGCGCACATCGAGCAAGAGACCCGGGCACACGGTGATAGGGCAGTGGTCGTGCCGGCCCAGCGCCTGCAGGAGCTGCGGCGTGACATCGATCGCCTGAAGCACGACAATGTGCTGAACGATTTCCAGCGACACATCGTCGACGGCATCTACGCACTGGACACTCCCGACGTGGGGCTCGAGGTGCGCTCAATCGTTGTCGTCGCCACGCCGAGCGTGGCGGCGGCCATCACCCTCACGCGACGCGGCCGGAGCATTCCCGTGCCGATCCCGCCCGGCTACGTGGGCAACGTGAGCGCGCCCATTGCCATCGAACGCTACCTGAACGAGGCTCTCTCGCCCATGGGCCATCGGGTGCGCCACGCGCCGCGCCCTCCCAAAAAGCTCCTGGCGGTGCGGAGCGGCCTGGGCGTCTATGGCAGGAACAACCTGTGCTACGTGGAGGGGATGGGCAGCCTGCTGAACCTCGGGACGTTCTACTCCTGACGCCCGTGCCCGGAGGGTTTGGCGCCCGGTGCGGGCGATGGACGCTTGTCGCGGCTGTGAGGCCTGCCTGAGCGCCTGCCCTACGGGCGCCATCATGCGGGACCGCTTCCTCATCGATAACACCCGCTGCCTGACGTACCTCAACGAGGTGGGCAAAGAGTACGATGGCTTTCCCGAGTGGGCGCCGCCCTCGGCGCACCACACGGCGTACGGCTGCTCGCGCTGCCTGGAAGTCTGCCCCGAGAACCGGGCGTACATCGGGAGGCCCGGCGTCCAGGTGGCCTTACTGAGGAGGAGACCGACCTGCTCCTGCAAGGGTTGCCGTTGGAGGATCTGCCGGCGGGTCTCCAGGCCAAGGTGAACGCGCTCGACATGGCAGGCTATCTCGGGGCGCTGCCGCGCAATCTGCGCGCCCTGGGGGTGACGGCCGAGTAGCGGCCGCTATCGCGGCCGGTATCAAACGGACGACCGCATCAGGGACGCCTGGCCCCACGTCGGGAGGCATGTCATGAATGGCCAGCATCGCCGCGGTGGGCGCCTCGGATGGCTCGTGTGGCTCGGCCGCGTCATCGGGCTGGGCGCGTCGGGGCTGTTCCTCGCGTTCTTCTTTGGTGAGGGCGTGCCCGAGATGGCGCGGGAGGTATCCGCGGGAACTGCTGGCGTTCATCCCGCTGCTCCTCGTGGCGGTGGCGGGTTGTGTCCTCGCCCTGTTCCGGCAGCGAGCCGGTGGGTGGCTGCAGATCGCCGGCGGAACCTGATGGGCGCCTACCATCTGGTGCACGGGGGGCTGCACGACCTGAACATGGCGATCGCCTTTGGCGTTCCGTTCATCCTGGCGGGAGCCATTATGGTGCTATACTCGCGGGATGAGGCGGCGGGCCACGCATAGCCACGTCCTCGCCGGGAGGCACGCGGGATGAGGACGGTGCAAGCGCGCCGAAACCCGCGCGTCCAAGAATCGAGAAGCGATCCTATGCTGATGAAAAAGAGGCTGAAGTGAGTGCCTTTGGTGCGCGAGACGCTGATCAGTCGGACGCGGGCGTGTTTCACGAGGGGACGAACGCGTGACGCGTGCCGGCTCAGGCTGTGTGGTGAGGCTCGCCCTGCAGGATTTCGCGCGGTGCGCCAACATCTGGGACGTCGCGGGGCAGCCCGAACTGGTGGCCAGGCTGGTCTCGAGTTGGCAGCCGGCGACAGGATCACCCTCGTCTATGCGAGGGATGGCGCGTACCTGGGAGGGGCTCTGTCGTCCTGCGACACGACGATCCCGACTATACGATCCTGGTCGTCGGGTCTACCTCTCGCGCCTGGTCGTGGCGCGAATGCCGGAACCAGGGGATCGGTGGCACCATCCTGGACGCTCTCATCGCGTATGCGGACGCGGCCGGCTATGACGAGATGGTGGTAGCGGTGGACGTGGATAACCATGTGGCCCGGCACCTCTATGAGAAGAAGGGGTTCACGACCGTGCTCCGCCACGCTCGGGATGCGCAGGGCGAGTACGTCAAGCTGTTGCGAGTGCGCCCGCGATGTGACAGAGGGGGCCATCCGCAGGACAGCGATGGCGGTACGCCCCGTGGAGAGGGGTCGTGAATCAACAGTGGAGGGTGCTAACTTGGGTGATGTTGTGATTCGCCCCGAACGCGTTTCTGACTATAGCGCCATTGCAGGCCTGAACTATGACGCGTTCGTGAACTGGCGGCCGACGCCGTTCAAGGCAGAGCCGCTGCTCGTCGACATCCTGCGCCACAACACCCTGTTCGACCCGGATCTGTCCCTCGTGGCGGAGGCCGCGGGGCGCGTCGTCGGGCACGTGCTCTTTTCGCCCTTCGAGTTCGTCGTCCTGGGGACGCGGCAGATGGGGGCACTGCTGGCGCCCATCGGCGTCGAGCCCGCCTTTCAGCGTAGCGGCATCGGGGGAAGACTCATCGAGCGGGGACACGAGGTTGCCAGGCAGAAGGGTATCGCCTTCGCGATCCTGTGCGGGCACCCGGCGTACTATCCCAGGTTCGGGTACAAGCAGCGAATGTTTTCCCTCTCCGGCGCCACGGTGCGCCTCGAGGCGCGCGGCGCACAGGCGCCCGACCTCGCGGAGCGTCCTGTCCTGGCGTCCGACCTGGCGTGGATCGTCGATGCATGGCGGCGGGCTCACGGCGGCGACGCCCTGGCGATCTTTCCCGGAGACGGCATCGCCCAGTGGTTCAACCATGCGGCCAGCCATCGCTCCTCGGTGATCACTAGGGGAGGGGAGCCGGTGGCCTATGTCCGGTACAAGGCGGCGCGGCCCCTCGCTATCAAAGAGTTCCTTGTGAGGGACGTCGCAGCTGGCGATGTCCTCGCCTTCCTGTTGAGGGAGAGCGACCACGGCGGGGGCCAGGTGACGACGTCGCTGAGCGCCGATGCCCTGGAGCCGCTCTTTGCGCCGAGCGAGGGGGTGCAGGTCTCGGGTAGCCCCGACACCTCGGATGCCTTTATGCTGTGCGCCCTCGATCCGAGCAACGAGGTGCTGGCCAGGTACTGCGCCGACGTCTCGGAGGGGCGGATGTTGCCGGGGTTGATCGCATTCCCGCCGATCGTGGACACGGACGAGTAGGCATGGGGCGGCCATGGCGGGGTGGGCCGACACCGGCCGCCTCGCCCGGCGCAGGTCGAGTCTGTTACGCTCATTGCGCGTCGAGCCCGATACCTTGGCATTTGGCGCCATGCCCCCTCTGTGCTATAATGGCGAGTAGGGGTTTACCATTGTGGTAGGAAGGAAGCATCCGCATGGCGCTGACCAAGAGCGAAAAAGATAACGTGTTCGAGAGTTACCACCGGCACCAGACCGATACCGGGTCGCCGGAGGTTCAGATAGCCCTGCTGACTCAGCGCATCAACCGGTTGACGGAGCACCTCAAAGAGCACAAGCATGACGAGCACTCGCGCCGTGGGTTGCTCAAGC
Organism: Anaerolineae bacterium; assembly: GCA_040768165.1. Taxonomy (GTDB): domain Bacteria; phylum Chloroflexota; class Anaerolineae; order UBA1429; family UBA1429; genus DUUT01. The sequence goes on along the minus strand of JAXGNH010000020.1, from coordinate 118,125 downwards.
TCGTCGGCCAGCGGCGGCGCCATCTGACGTACCTTAGCAGCAAGGACGAGGTGCGATACCGCGAGATCGTGACGCGGCTCGGCCTCCGTCGCTAGTTGCAGTCGTGGGTCTTGGCGAGAGGCGATACTGAATGTACCAATGAGTAGATGGTTCTGTCTTGGGCCATCTGCTCTTTGTTTGTGTCGATCTCGCACATATAGGGCGGAGTTCTGACCACCACGGTGGACCCCGCGTCACACGGGAGGATCGGGGCGGCTTGTGCAGGAATTGGGGAGTGCGCCCCAACGGCTTGGGACGCACTCCCCAGTCCCTGGACAATCCGCACCATCCTCCCCCATCCAGAGAATGGGAGAGTAGACAGACTCATGGTTAAGCAGTACAGGACGACCTTTGGCGATTCGGAGGTTGTCATCGAGACGGGCAAGCTTGCCCAACAGGCCGGCGGCGCCGTGACGGTGCGCCTAGGCGACTCGATGGTGTTGGTGACGGCGACGGCGTCCAAGGAACCCAGGGAGGGGATCGACTTTTTTCCCCTCACGGTGGACTATGAGGAGCGCCGCTACGCGGCCGGCAAGATCCCCGGCGGCTTCTTTAAGCGTGAGGGCCGCCCCTCGACGGAGGCGATCCTCCTTTGCCGCATGATCGACCGCCCCCTGCGACCCCTTTTTCCCAAGGGCTATCGCAACGACGTACAGGTGATCGTGACGGCCCTCTCGGCCGATCAGGAGCACCAGATCGACATGATCTCGGCCATCGGCGCCTCGGCGGCGCTGACCATCTCGGACATCCCCTTTATGGGGCCCATCGGCGCCGTGCGCGTAGGCTATATCGATGGCGAGTATGTCATCAACCCGACGGTGAGCCAGATGGAGAACAGCACCCTCGATCTCACCGTCGCCGGCACCGCCGAGTCGGTGCTGATGATCGAGGCGGGGGCCAGCGAGGTCCCCGAGGATATGATGCTGGAGGGGATTCGCCGCGGCCACGAGGCGATGCAGGACGTTATCGCGCTGCAGCGCCAGATGGCGGAAGAGATGGGCAAGGAAAAGAACCCCGGTGTGCGCCACGTGCTCGACGAGCAACTCGTGGCACGGGTGCGGGAACTTGCCTCCGAGCCCCTGGGCGCATTGGTGGCCGAGGGCGCGTCACGCGGCGACCGCCGCGAGGCGGAGGAGGCGATCCGCAACCAGGTGCTCGAGCAGTTGGGCCCCGATGTGGATGCCAAGCAGGTGGGCGAGGCGTTCGAGGATCTCTTTAAGGACCTCATGCGCCGCCGCATCCTGGAAACCGGCATCCGGGTGGACGGGCGTGACCTGCGGACGATCCGCCCGCTGAGCGCCGAGGTGGGGCTGTTGCCGCGCACCCACGGCTCCGGACTGTTCACCCGCGGTGAGACGCAGGTGCTGTCCATCGCTACACTGGGGACGTCTTCCGACGAGCAGATGATCGAGTCGCTCAGCGGCGACACCTCCAAGAGCTACATGCACCATTACAACTTTCCGCCCTACTCGACGGGCGAGGCCTACCCCCTGCGGGGGCCGCGCCGCCGCGAGATCGGCCATGGGGCGCTGGCGGAGAAGGCGCTGATTCCGGTGCTGCCGCGTGAGGGCGAGTTCCCGTATACCATCCGCGTCGTGTCGGAGGTGCTGTCCTCCAACGGCTCCACCTCCATGGCCAGCACGTGCGCCTGCACCCTGGCCTTGCTGGACGCGGGCGTGCCGCTGAAGGCGTCGGTGGCCGGCATCGCCATGGGTGTGATCACCGAGGGGGACCGCTGGGCGGTGCTCACGGACATCCAGGGCCTCGAGGATCACCTCGGCGACATGGACTTTAAGGTCACCGGCACGACCAAGGGGGTCACGGCGATCCAGCTCGATATCAAGATCACCGGCCTGCGTGACGAGATCATCGAGGAGACGCTGCGCCGCGCCCGCGAGGCCCGGTTGCAGATTCTCGACGTGATGAACGCCAGCATCTCCGAGCCGCGCGAGGAGCTGTCGGCGTACGCGCCGCGCATCCAGACGATCCAGATCCCGGTGGCCAAGATCGGCGCCCTCATCGGCCCGGGTGGCAAGACGATCCGGGGCATCGTCGAGGAGACCGGCGTCAAGATCGATGTGGAGGATGACGGCACGGTGTACATCGCCTCGGTGGACGGCGACGGGGCAGCTCAGGCGCTCAAGCGCATCACCGAGCTGACCGCGACCCCCGAGATCGGGCGCATCTACACCGGCAAGGTGGTACGCACCACGGACTTTGGCGCCTTTGTCGAGATCCTGCCCGGGCAGGATGGCCTGGTTCACATCTCGCAGCTCGCCGACTATCGCGTCGGTACCGTCGAGGACGTGTGCAAGGTGGGCGACGAGATCATGGTGATGGTCATCGACATCGATAGCCAGGGCAAGATCAAGCTCTCGCGGCAGGCGGTCCTGGAGGGCTGGACGGCGGAGGAAGCGCGCCAGCGCGACCGCAAGCCGAGTGGCCCGCCACGAGGCGCTCCCGGTCGACGTGGCGAACCGCGACGCGGCGGCCGGTAGTCCCAGCTCTTCCGGTAGACGGCATCACAGCACGGGCCCGCGCGTCGGGCCTGTGCTGTTGTGTCCTCTCGTGAACGTTTCCTGACACAGGTGAGGCATGGTGGACGAAGAGCAGCAGGGCAAAGCTGAGCAGGAGCAAGGCCCGAGCGGCGCGGGAAATGCCTCGGGGGCAGCCGACATCGTACGCTCGTGGCTGCGCGAGTTGTTGGAGGCGGTGCTGCCGGCGCTGGTCATCGTGCTCGTCGTGAACATCTTTTTGGCGCAGGCGACGCGGGTGGAGGGGCAGAGCATGGACCCGAGCCTCCACGACAGCGAGCGCCTGATCATCGAAAAGATCAGTTACCGCTTTCGCTCTCCCCAGCGCGGCGATATCGTCGTGCTGCGGCGTCCTCAGCGTTCGGTGGACCCCCTTATCAAGCGCGTCATCGGCCTCCCCGGTGAGACCGTCTCCATCCACGATGCCATGGTTTACATCGACGGCAATCCCCTGGCGGAACCGTACCTCGACCAGCCCACCTGGGGCTCGATGGCGCCGGTGGTGGTGCCCGAGGGGCACGTGTTCGTCATGGGCGATAACCGCCGGTCGAGCAATGACTCGCGCGCCTTTGGCGTGGTCTCGCTCGACGACATCGTCGGGCGGGCGTGGGTGCGCTACTGGCCCCCCAGCGAGTTCGGCCCCGTCGCGGCGCCCTGAGATGAGCCCCGGTGCGGGAAACGCTTGACCTCGCCGATACCTCTGTGCTATCATGCGGCAGACCAGCGGGAACGCTGCGCACCGTCCACCATGGGCGGGTAGACACTGCAATGTCCTCGACGATGGGAGACTGCCGCCATGAAGGGTCGGGTTGGGCGCCTTATAACGCTCTGTCTACTTGTTAGCGCGGCGGGGCTCCTGCCGCTTTCGGCCGGTTGTCAGCGCGCCAAACCCCCTCGTGTAGTCTCCCCTCCGCTGGTGACTCCTCGCGTCGAGACGCCCGTACTGGCCCGCGTGGCGGTGGCCACCGCCACGGCTGCCGCTATAGCGTCGGCGGGCTACCCGGAGCCGCCGGCCACCGTGCAGTCGCAGGACGCCTATCCGTCCACCGCGGAGCCCACCGCCGAGATCCCGCCTACCGAGGCGCCACCCGAGCCGACGGAGCCGCCGACTGCCGCGGCGACTGCCGCGGCGACTGCCGCGCCGACGCCCACAGCGGCGGAGGCGCCCACAGAGGTTCCTACGCTTGCCCCCACGGCCGTGCCGACACCCGAGGTCGCGCCGCCGACGCCGCTTCCCGAGATCGCCTATCGCGTCAAGGGGGGCGATTCTGTCGGCTCTATCGCCGTGCTGTTCAACTCGACCACGGCCGCCATCCTGGCCCGCAACGGCCTGAGCCACGCGAGCCTCGTGCGGGTGGGGCAGACGCTGATCATCCCGGCCGCCAGCCCCCAGGCGATCCCCACGGGCAGCGTCATCCACCATGCGGTGCAGGCCGGAGAGACGCTCGACCTGATCGCCGGATACTACCGCACGACGGCCGCGGCCATTCAGGCGCTGAATCCTGCGCAGAGTGCCACGGACGACCTGAGCGCGGGGACGGTGCTCACCGTGATCGCCGGGTCGGAGGCGCCCCCGCGCAACCACGTTGTCCAGGTCGGAGAGAGCTTGGGGCTGATCGCCGAGAGCTATGGCATCACGGTGCAGTCGCTCGCCCGGGCCAACGGCTTGACGGACCCGAGCAGTATCCGTGTCGGGCAGACGCTGATCGTCCCCTGAGATTCCCGCCTGAAGGGTTGCGCCACCGCGAACGGTTGGCGATGCGCAAACGGTTGACGCTATCGCTTGCCCGCTTATAATGCGGGCCATTACCGGTGGAGCGGGTGTCCCGTCACCCGCCCCGAAGGGCCGATTACCGTGGGTAGCCTCGCCGGCGCGCCTGCGCCACACCAAGGCGCAGGGCGGTGGGCCGCGTACGGTGAAAGGAGGGAGGGGAGGCTGGACTGCGAACGTCTGTCCCGTAGTGCCGTACCACACACCAGCAGTGTGACCATTGAGGAGGAAAGATGTTGCGCAACAAGCAGTTGCTCGTGCTGATGAGCCTCGTCTTGCTCGTGACGATGGTGCTCAGCGGCTGCTCCCGTGGCCAAGCCCTGGCCAAGGAACTCAATTTCAACCTTCACACCGAGCCGCCTACCATCGATCCGGCGCTCTCCACCGATACGACCTCGGTGCAGTGCGTCGAGCTGCTCTTCCTGGGCCTGACCGACTTTGATGACGAGACCCTGGAAGTGATTCCCGAGCTGGCCACCGAGTGGAGCGCATCGGCCGACGGCCTCACCTGGACGTTCAAGATGCGCAAGGATGCCCAGTGGGTGCACTATGACCCGGCCTCGAAAAAGGTCACCAAGCATCGCCCGGTGACGGCGCATGACGTGGTGTATGGCGTCAAGCGCACCATCAACCCCGAGACCGCCTCCGACTATGCCTACGTCGACTATATCATCAAGAACGCCGAGGCGGTGAACACGGGCGAGAGCACGGACCTGGACAGCATCGGCGTGCGCGCCGTGGATGACTATACCGTCGAGTTCACGCTCGAGCAGGCGGCGGGTTACTTCCCGGGGATCGCCGGCATGTGGGTGAACCGTCCGCAGCCGCAGGAGGCGATCGAGGCCGGCGGCGATGCCTGGACCGAGCCGGGCACCATCTGGAGCAACGGCGCCTACATGCTGGACGTGTGGGAGCACGAGAACCGCATGGTCATGGTCAAGAACCCGCACCATGTCGATGCCAAGGACGTCTCCATCGAGCAGATCAACTTTGTGATGGTAACCGAGGACTCGACGGCGTTCGCCATGTATGAGAACGGCGAGCTGGACGTCTCCAACGCGCCGTTGGACGACATGGACCGCATCAAGGCGGATGCCACCCTCTCTCAGGAGCTGCACATCGCCCCGAGCCTGTGCACGTACTACTATGGGTTCAACACCACCAAGCCGCCCTTTGACAATGTCCAGGTGCGCCAGGCGTTCTCTTACGCCGTCGACCGGCAGAAGCTGATCGACACGGTGACCAAGGGCGAGCAGCGGCCGGCCAAGAGCTTGGCCTGCCCCGGCATCTTTGGCGGTGTGGCCGATGATGACAGCTTTGAGGGGATCATCTTTGACCCGGCCAAGGCCAAGCAGCTTCTCGCCGATGCGGGCTTCCCGGATGGCCAGGGACTGCCCGAGGTCACGCTGATGTTCAACACCAGCGAGGGCCACCAAAAGATCGCCGAGTTCATCCAGCAGTCGTGGAAGGACAACCTGGGCGTCGAGGTCAAGCTCGCGAACCAGGAGTGGGCGGTCTACCTGGATACCCTGGACGAGGACGCGCCGCAGATCTACCGCAATGGGTGGTGCGCGGACTATCCGGACGCCAACAACTGGCTGCTCGAGGTCTTCCATCCGACCAAGAGCCAGAACAACCCCAAGTGGGATCCGCAATCGGCCAGCGCCCAGGCCTTCATGGACGCCGTGGAGAAGGCGGCTGCGTCGGCCGATCCCGATGAGCGCAAGGAGCTGTACTTCGAAGCGGAAAAGATCCTTACCGTGGATGAGGCCATCATCATCCCGATCTACTACTACACCACCGTCGTGTGCACCAAGCCGTACGTCGAGCGCACCTATGCTCCGCTGGGTGGCGAGCACATCGACACGTGGAAGGTGATGGCGCACTAGTCGGGCTGCCCGACGTGTGAGCTGATGACTGCGGCAGCCACGTGGCCCCAGGCCACGTGGCTGTCACCATTATGTACCACCGCCCACCTTGTGGTACAATGGACGCCAATGTTCCGGACGAAGGCAGTGCAGCAGTGCCCGTCCGCTATCACGGCTGCTGAGGAGAAGGAGTGTAATGGGGCGCTACATCGTCCGCCGGGTCCTATGGATGATCCCGGTGCTCTTTTTCATCTCGATCGTTACCTTTGCACTGGCACACGCCGTTCCGGGTGGGCCGTTCGACCGCGAAAAACCCCTCCCCGCCGAGATCGTCGCGAACCTCAACCGCTACTATGGCCTCGACCAGCCCCTGTGGAAGCAGTACACCGACTATATGGGGATGACGCGCAACCCATCGGGCGTCTATGCGGGGCTGCTGCAGGGCAAGTTCGGCCCCTCCTACACCACGCGCAGCCGCACGGTGAACGACATCTTTGCCGCGCACCTGCCGGTGTCGGCGACCCTCGGGCTCGTTTCGCTGGCCATCGGTGTGGGCATGGGGGTCCCCCTGGGGGTGATCGCCGCCCTCAAGCAGAACACCAGGTGGGACTATATCACCATGGGGATCGCCATCTTTGGCGTCTCGGTCCCCAACATCGTCCTCGGGCCGCTATTCATCCTCATCTTTGCCCTCACTCTCGGGTGGTTCCCCGTAGCGGGCTGGGGACGGCCGGAGCAACTCGTGATGCCGGCCGTCGCGCTGGGACTGCACGAGTCCGCCATCATCGCGCGGTTGACGCGCGCCAGCATGCTGCAGGTGATCCGCGAGGACTATATTCGGACGGCGCGGGCCAAGGGACTCAAGGAACGTGCGGTGATGGTGCGCCACGCCCTCAAGAACGCCTTCATCCCGGTGGCGACGGTGCTGGGGCCCATGTTCGCTGCACTGCTGACCGGCACGTTCGTCGTCGAGCAGATATTCGCCATCCCGGGCCTGGGCAAGTACTTTATCACCAGCATCACGAACCGCGACTATCCCGTGGTGATGGGTACGGTGCTGCTGTACGCCGTCTTTTTGGTCATTGCGAACCTTATGGTCGATCTGACCTATGCCTTTCTGGACCCCCGGATCAAGTACTCGTGAGCGGGCCACGATCAGCTCTTTCGAGGAGATGAGCGTCCATGTCTGAACAAGAACGCGCCGCGCAGCGCCTGGTGGGCGCCGCCCCGGCCGAGGGCGAGGGGCAGCAGCGTGTCGCCAACCTGTGGCTCGACGCCTGGCACCGCCTGTTGCGCAACCGCGCGGCGGTGTTGGGGGGTGTACTCATCCTGGTTCTGGTCCTGGTGGGGGTGTTCGCCGACGTGGTGGCGCCCTATCACTATTCGGAGGGCGATTCGGTCCACAATCACATGGTGCCCCAGTGGGTGGCGGATATCATGCCAGGCGACATGGCGGCATATACCCAGATCGGCGACATCTACCCGCTGGGGGCCGACTATCTGGGGCGCGACCTGTTGAGCCGCATCATCTATGGCGTTCGCGTGTCGCTGCCGGTGGGGTTCATGGGCGCCATGACGGCGCTCGTCATCGGGCTCGTGTACGGGTGCATCTCGGGATACTATGGCGGGAAGGTCGACAACATCATGATGCGCATCGTCGACATCATGTACGCCTTCCCGACGATGCTGCTCATCATCCTCCTGATGGCATTCTTCAAGACGAGCTTTGGCGGCAACCAGGAGCCCGGCACGGCCGCTTACACCTTTAACCAGATCAATCGCGCCGTCGACGGGCTATTGGGCCTGCAAGGCGGCGGCATGCTGTTCATCTTTATGGGCATCGGCGTGACGGCCTGGATGGGGATCGCGCGCCTCGCCCGCGGGCAGATCCTCTCGCTGAAGGAAAAAGAGTTCGTCGAGGCGTCGCACATGATCGGCGCCCGCGACCTGCGCATCATCGTGCGCCACATCCTCCCCAATATCATGGGGCCCATCCTCGTGGCCATCACCCTGAACATCCCGACCTACATCACGACGGAGGTGTTCCTCAGCTTTATCGGCCTCGGCGTCGACCCGCCCACGCCGAGTTGGGGCTCGATGATCTCTGACGGGTCCCGCGCCATCCGGTCATACCCCAACCAGGTGCTGTTCCCATCTATCGCGCTGGCCATCACCATGTTCTCGTTCAACTTTCTCGGCGACGGCCTGCGCGACGCCCTGGATCCGCGTATGAAGGGCACATCGTGATCGCAACGGATCGCCTCATCGGAACGCGCCTGCTCACGCTGGCCGCGGCGAGCGCTGGCTGACGCCCATCATGACGCGCAAGACCTGGCTGATCATCCTGTTCGCGTTGCTGGTGCTGTGCGTGCTCGCCACCACGTGCGGCCTCGGGGCATACCTGGCATCCGAGTACCTGCGCGCCACCCCGGACGTGACGCCACAGGCGTCCGGAAGCGCCGCGCCGCGCCCAACCACCCGCCCGGCCGAGGAGGGGGCTAGCCCGAGCGGCACGCTGCGCCTCTCCGGCGGCACTCCGCCCACCCTGGACCCCGCCTTGGTGCAGGACAGCACCTCGGCCGAGTATGTGGTGCACCTGTTCAGTGGGTTGGTCACGCTGGACCAGGACCTCGAGGTCGTTCCCGATTTGGCCGCGCGCTGGGATCTGAGCGAGGACGGCCGCACCTACACGTTCCATCTGCGGCCCGACGCCACGTTTCAGGACGGGCGGGCCCTCACCGCCGAGGATGTCGCCTACTCCATCGAGCGGGCGTGCAGCCCCGAGACGGGCTCCCCGGTGGCGGGGAGCTACCTGGACGATATCGTCGGGGCGACGGCCCGGACTCGCGGCGAGGCCGAGCTCGTCACAGGGGTGGTGGTCGTGGACGACCACACGCTGCGCATCACGGTCGACGCGCCCAAGGCCTACTTCCTGGCCAAGCTGACCTATCCGGTGGCGTTCGTCGTCGACCGGCAGCAAATCGAGGCGGACGGCGCGGGTTGGGTGCGCCAGCCCAACGGGTCGGGGCCTTTTGTGCTCGCCAGCATGAGCCACGAACTCATCGCCCTGGAGGCCAACGAGCGGTACTATGGCGTCGCGCCGTCGGTGCGTCGCGTCGAATACGTGCTGAGCGGCGGGCAGCCGCTGGCCATGTACGAGAACGACGAACTCGACATCGCCCAGGTATCGCCGGCCGAGATCGAGCGGGTGACCGACCCTGAGAACCCGCTGTCGCGGGAACTCGTGACGGGCTCGGAGCCCAGCGTGCAGTACCTGGGGTTCAACGTCGCCATGCCGCCCTTTGACGATCGGGCGGTACGTCAGGCGTTCGCCCACGCCATCGACAGGGCCAAGATCGCCGACCTCGTCCTGCGGGGCACCGCCACCGAGGCGAAGGGGATCCTGCCGCCTGCCATGCCCGATTTCGACCCGACGCTGGAGGGCCTGGCGTACGATCCGGAGAGGGCGCGCGCGCTGCTGGCGTCGTCGCGCTATGGCGCTGAGGGCGCCATGCCGCCCATCGTGTTGACGGTGAGCGGCACCAGCGGCTACCTGTCATCCATCGATCGCGCCATCCTCAGCATGCTGGAGGAGAATCTCGGAATCGAGGCGACCGTCGAGCAGGTCGAGTGGGGGTACTTTTTGCGGGATCTCAACGAGCGCCGCTATCCCTTTTTCTCGGCGGGGTGGATTGGCGACTATCCGGACTCGCAGAACTTTCTTGATCTGTTGTTCCATAGCGGCAGCTCGCAGAACCACACCGGGTACAGCAACCCTGAGGTGGATGGACTGTTGGAGCAGGCGCGGGTCGAGACCGACCCCGAGCGCCGCACGGCCCTCTATCGTGAGGCTGAGCGGCTCATCGTGGCCGATGCCCCCTGGGTCCCGCTGACCCATGGGGCGGTGAATGTGCTGGTCAAGCCCCACGTCAGGGGGTATAGGGCCACCGGGGCGATCTCCCCGTGGCTCCATCATGTGGCGCTCGAGAGGTAATGCTATGAGCGATCGTCCGACCACGGCAGGGAGGCTGTGTTGATGGCAACGATGCTTCAGGTGCGGGACCTGCGCACCCAGTTCCTCACCCAAGAGGGTACCGTCAACGCCGTGAATGGCGTCAGCTTTGACCTCGAGGAGGGGGAGACGCTGGGCATCGTGGGGGAGAGCGGCTGCGGCAAGAGCGTCAGCGTGCTCTCTATGATGCGGCTGATCCCTCAGCCCCCCGGGCGCATCGTGGGCGGCGAGGTGATCTTTCACGGGCGCGACCTGCTCACGCTCTCTGAGGAAGAGATGCGTCACGTACGCGGCAACCAGATCGCCATGGTCTTTCAAGATCCCATGACGTCCCTGAATCCCGTGCTGACCATCGGCCAGCAACTGGGCGAGGCGCTGGAGCTGCATCTGGGGATGACCAAGGAGCAGGCGCGCGAGCGCAGCATCGAACTCCTCGAGATGGTCAACATCCCCGAGGCGCGGTCACGCATCGATAGCTACCCCCACCAGTTCTCGGGCGGCATGCGCCAGCGCGTGATGATCGCCATGGCGCTGTCGTGCAACCCGCAACTGCTCATCGCCGACGAGCCGACCACCGCCCTGGACGTGACGATCCAGGCGCAGATCGTCGACATCGTCAAGGAGCTGCGCCGCGAGTTGGGCATGGCGATCATCTGGATCACCCACGACCTGGGGATCGTCGCGGGCCTGGTGGACCGCGTGCAGGTGATGTACGCCGGCTATATCGTGGAGCGCGCCGAGGTGCACGAGTACTACACCAACCCGCGACACCCCTATTCCCTGGGGTTGCTGGGCTCGCTGCCCCGGCTCGACGCTTCGACGCGCGAAAAGCTGACGCCTATCGATGGGCTGCCGCCGGACCTGGTGATGATGCCCCCCGGCTGCCCTTTCTATGCGCGCTGCCGCTACCGCATCGGCCGCTGTTTGGAGGAGAACCCCGCTCTGCGACCCGTGGCGCCGTTCCACGAGATCGCCTGCTGGGTGGACGTCGACGGAAAGGGGAGGCCACGCTGATGGGCGTCACCAGCCAAACCGGCATCACAGAGATCGGAGCCGGCGACACCGACGGCCGCGACCTCGTCGAGGTCACCGACCTGCGCATGTACTTCCCCATCACCCAGGGGATCCTCGTCCAGCGCCACATCGGCGACATCAAGGCTGTGGACGGGCTATCGTTCAGCATTCGGCGCGGCGAGACGCTGGGCCTGGTGGGGGAGAGCGGCTGCGGCAAGTCGACCACGGGGCGCGCCATCCTCCAGCTGTATCGCCCAACGGGAGGCGACGTGCGCTTCCAGGGGCAAAGCCTGGTGGATCTGCGGGGAGAGGCACTGCGGCGCATGCGGCGCAACATGCAGATGATCTTCCAGGACCCCTATGCGTCGCTCAACCCGCGCATGACGGTGGGCAACATCGTCGGCGAGCCGCTGGAGGTGCACAACCTCCTCACGGCCAAGGAGCGGCGCGAGCGCATCCAGGAGCTGCTGCGCATCGTGGGGCTGAACCCCTACTTTGTGAACCGCTACCCCCACGAGTTCTCCGGCGGACAGCGCCAGCGCATCGGCATCGCCCGCGCGCTGGCGGTACAGCCCGAGTTCATCGTCTGCGACGAGCCGATCTCGGCGCTGGACGTGTCGATCCAGGCGCAGATCATCAACCTGCTGGAGGACCTGCAGGCGCAGTTCGGGCTGACGTACCTGTTCATCGCCCACGACCTCTCGGTGGTGCGCCACATCAGCGATCGCGTGGCGGTGATGTACCTGGGCAAGATCGTGGAGCTGACGGGGCGTCGCGAGCTGTACGAGAACCCCCTGCATCCCTACACCAAGGCGCTGTTGTCGGCGGTGCCGATCCCCGACCCGCAGGTGGAGGACAAGCGCCAGCGCATCATCCTCGAGGGGGACGTGCCGAGCCCGGCGAACCCGCCCAGCGGGTGTCGCTTCCGCACGCGCTGCCCGTGGCGCATCGACGTGTGCGCCGAGGTGGAGCCGGAATGGCGCGACGTGGGGGATGGGCACTGGGTTGCCTGCCACCGGGTGTAGCGCCAGAGGCGGCCGTCGGGGTCGCAACACTGGAAAACGCGCGAGGCGCCCGCAGCGGGGCGCCTCGTTTCGTGTGGTGCGCGGGACGATCCCCTCAGGGCCGAGTGCTCGTGACGCGCTGCCGCGGCCAGAAGGCGATGAGTAGAGTGGTGCCCAGGATGGCGAGAAACCCAAAGACGATGCCGAGGATGAGCCCCTGACGGAACGGGCGGGGGCGCTCGATGATGAGGCCCGCGCTGCGCTGGTGGGCGGCGAACGCCAGGTCGCTCCGCAGCGACTGGCGGAACGTTTCAGAGGGCTCTACGGGGCGCAACGTCTCCTGAACGACATCCTCCAGCGGTTCGAGGGGCGCGCGCGTGCGCGGCAACAGACCGGCCTCGCGCATGAGGCCCTCTCCCCACCACCAGGCGCCGTCGATCGCGCCTAGCGCCCGCTGCAACGCACGGATCAGCCCGCTACGGCTGGCCATCATCGATCGGCTCATTCGACCTTTACACCTCGCTTGGAAAGATCCTTGCGGAGGGCCAGGAGGGTGCGGTGGTACAGCGACTTGATGGCGCCCTCGCTGCGTCCCATAATGGCGCCGATCTCGGCATTGGAGAGCCCCTCCGCGAACTTGAGCACCAGCAATTCTCTCCGCACGCCCTCGAGGCGCTCGATCGCCTCGCTCAGGAGGCGCGTCTCGTCGTTCGATTCCACCACGCTCTCGGGGTGCATGTCCGCTCGGGCGCGGAGCACCACGTCATCCAGCGCCACCACCGGTCGGCGCCCGCGATCGCGGTGCCAGTTGGCCACCAGGTTGTGGGCGATGCGATAGAGCCAGGCCGAAAAGGGGACGCCCTTGTTCTCGTACCCCGACAGGTGTGACAGCGCCCGGTAAAAGGTGCGGGAGGTGAGATCCTCGGCGTCGTGTACGTTGCCGACGCGATGGTAGATATAGTTATAGATGCGATCGACGTAGCGCTCATACAGCTCGCCGAAGGCATCGGGGCTGGCCTTGGCTGCCTCGACGCGGGTCCCCTCGTCCGGCTCTGTCATGCCCACTCCCCGTGGCGCCGCGCCCTACGGTGGTGAGAACACCGACCGCCGGGCGGGGTTGCGATCAGGATCTGATGGTGGCGGCTTTCGCCGCCGGGCAGAGGGCGTCGGCGGCCCTCTCTGTGGGTGCTGAGGTATGATGAGTCTATGCGGAACGGGGGGGCTGTCAAGACTCTTGCCACCGTTCGGCCGCAACCCCCAGCCATTTCGCGCGCCGACGGCCGCTTTGCCGTCGGTGGGGTTTGTGGTAAACTTCATACGATATGCCAGGGAAGTGGAGTAAACAACATCGGCCCCATGCGGGCTGAGCGGCGCCTCCCTGTCACCCCGCAAGGAGCCGTGATGGGTAGACCAATCTCGCTACGTTCCATTCTGGTGGCCGTGCTGCTGGGTACCGCGCTGCTGGGCGCGATAATGCCCGTCCTGGCCGAGCCGACGCAGCAGCAGACCCAGGTACAGATCACGTCGCCGGAGATCAACGCACAGGTGCGGGGCATGGTGCCGATCATGGGCTCGGCGCTGGTGCCGAGCTTTCAGTTCTACAAGGTCGAGTTCGGTGTGGGGCCAAGCCCGGCGCAGTGGGCCATCATCGGCGACATGCATGACCAGTCGGTAGTGAATGGGCAACTCGAGGTGTGGGACACGACACGCCTGCCCGATGGCGTCTACAGCCTGCGCCTGCACGCCGTCAAACAGGACGGGAATTTCGAAGAGTTCATCGTGCGGCAGATCTCGATCGCCAACACAGGGCCGACGGAGACGCCGACGCCCGATGTAACGCCCACTCCCGAGGCAAGCTCGACGCCCGCGCCGCTCGAGGCGACGCCGCGCGCTACGGCCACGGTGCAGATCATCGCGCCCACCGCGGCGCTCTCGCAGCCGTCGCCGACGCCCACGCTGAGTCGGCCGATCCAGCGCGACGAGCTGCCGGTGGACCCCAAGGGATGGCCGCAGGCGTTCTGCTACGGATCCCTGGCTACGGGCGCCGTGTTCGTGTTGTTGGGGATTGTATTCGGGTTGCGCCGCCTGCTGTAGAGGCGCGCTCGCCAATTAGGGAACTTTTGAGGGGCCGGTCTCCTTGGCTGGCCCCGTGTTGTCGTGCCGCCCGGTGGTGGGAGCGGCGCAGACATAGGTATCAGGATGGAGATGATGAGCAGGCGAGGGGACGCGAGCAAGCCGCCCGGGGCGGCGCACTACCTGGTGGTGGGCCTGGGAAACCCGGGCGAGCGCTACCGGCATAATCGACATAACATCGGCTTCCACTGCGTCGAGCGACTGGCTCGCGACCATGGGATAGAGCTGAGCAAAAAGCGCTTCAAGGCGGTCTGGGGGCAGGGGCGCATCGACGGGCAGTCGGTGATCGTCGCCATGCCCCAGACGTTCATGAACGACAGTGGCCAGGCGGTGGCGCCGCTGAGCCGCTGGTTCAAGATAACGCCGGAGCGCATCATGGTGATCTATGACGATCTGGACCTGCCCACCGGACGGGTGCGCCTGCGCCCGGGTGGGAGCAGCGGCGGGCATCACGGCATCGAGTCGATCATCGAGGCGCTGGGCACGCGCGATTTCGCCCGGCTGCGGATCGGCATCGGCCGGCCCGAGTTCGGCGACCCCATCGACTATGTGCTGAACGACATCAGTCGCGAGCAGGAGCCGGTGCTGGCGGAGGCGTGTGAGGTGGCGGTGCGCGCCATCGAGTGTTTCTTGACGCGAGGCATTCGCGAGGCGATGAACCAGTTCAACGGCCTGGCGACAGGCGTTGCCGAAGGACGAGAGGACGAACGGTGAACCTTACGGGGCTGCTTTCACTGCTGGAAGGTGATCCGCGGTACCACAACCTGATCGAGGCGTTGCGGGGCGTGGAGCAGGGGCCGGGGCGCGACGGGCGCCTGCCGGCGCTCTCCGTCGGACTGCTCGAGGCGGCGCGCCCGTACCTCCTGGCCACCCTGCAGCGCGATTGGCCCGGGCCTATCGTGCTGGTGTCGGCGCGGCCGGAGGGCGACCGGCAGGCCGCCGACCAGATACGCGCTTGGTCGGACGAACCCGAGGGGGTGCACTATTTCCAGGCGCCCGACGCCATCTTTTACGAGCGCATGCCCTGGGATCGCTCCACCGCCCACGCGCGCGTGAGCGCCCTGGCGGCCCTGGTCGCCGCCAAGGGCGGAGTGGGCGCCGCCGCAGCGGGGGAGGGCGGCCGCGGCCTAGTCATCACGGCGTCGGTGTGGGCCCTGATGACCAAAAGCGTCTCACCCCTGGCGTTCCAGCGCGCCACGCGGCGCTTGCGGGTGGGCGAGGCGCTGCCGCCCTACCAGCTCATGGAGCGACTGGTGCGCGCCGGATACGAGCCGGTGGGCGTGGTGGAGGAGGCGGGCACGTTCTGCCATCGCGGCAGCATCATCGACGTCTTTCCACCCGACCTGCCGCAGCCGCTGCGCATCGACTACTTTGGCGACGAGATCGACAGCATCCGCACCTTTGACCCCGGCACGCAGCGCTCCGAGGAGCATCGCGATGAGGCGGTGATCGTGCCGGCCAGCGAGGCACTCCCCGAGTGGGGGCCGGCGGCCACCGAGTCGCTGCGGGCGCTCGACCTGGGCGCGTGCGACTATGCCACGCGCCAGCGCATGGGCGAAGAGATCGCGCGCCTGACGGAGGGAGAATCGTTTCCCGGCATCGAGTTCTACCTCCCCTACCTCTACCCGCGCGGTTCGACACTGCTCGACTTTTTGC
The DNA here is from genome assembly GCA_040768165.1 of Anaerolineae bacterium. Classification (GTDB taxonomy): domain Bacteria; phylum Chloroflexota; class Anaerolineae; order UBA1429; family UBA1429; genus DUUT01. The sequence continues at coordinate 102,094 of JAXGNH010000020.1, read as the reverse complement.
CCGCCAACGCGCTCGTGCTGCTCGATGACATGGTGAGCCTCGAATCGGCGGCCATCGCGCTGGAGAACCAATCATTGGGGATGCGGTCGGACATGGTGAGCGACCGCCAGCTGCCGCCCAACGCGGCGGTGCCCTACCTCACCTGGGACGAGCTGAGGGGGCGCCTCGCCGAAAAGCGGGCGGTGACGCTGGGGTTCGGCGCCCGCGAGGGGGAGCCCCTATTGGGCGACAACGCCTTTCTGCCGGCGCCCCAGTTCGGCGGGCAGGTGCAGAACGCCCTGTCCGACATCGCCGAGTTGCGGGCGGACGGGCAGCGCGTGGTGGTCATCACACGGCAGGCCGAGCGGGTGTGCGATCTGTTGCGCGAGGAGAGCATCTACTGCGAGCCGGCCACTGCGTTGCTCGACGCGCCGCCCACGGGGAGCGTGCAGGTGGTGGATGGGATCATGATGGAGGGGTGGGCCTACACCCCCGGCCAACTCGTGGTCCTGACGGATGCCGAGGTGTTCGGCTGGTCACGGCCGCGGCGCCGGCGACCGGCCCAGCGTCGGAGCGTCGCCCCAGAGACCTTGTTCGCCGACCTGAAAAAGGGCGACTATGTGGTGCACATCGAGTACGGCATCGGCCGCTACCACGGCATGGTGCGCAAGACCATCGGCAACCTGGAGCGTGAGTACCTGGAGATCGAGTACGCCGCCGGCGACCGGCTGTTCGTGCCCATCCACCAGGCGAACCGCGTGGGACGCTATCTGGGGCCCGATGACCGCGAGCCGTACATGCATCGCCTGGGCGGGGGCGAGTGGGCGGTCGCGCGGGAGCGCGCCGAGAAGGCGGTGCGCGACATCGCCGAGGATCTGCTGGAACTCTATGCCGCGCGCGAGGTGGCGCCTGGCCATGCTTTTGGGCCCGACACCACCTGGCAGCACGAGCTGGAGGCCTCGTTCCCCTACGAGGAGACGGACGACCAGCTCCGCGCCCTGTCCGAGGTCAAGGATGACATGGAGCGGCCCAAGCCGATGGACCGTCTCATCTGCGGCGATGTGGGTTATGGCAAGACGGAGGTGGCGCTGCGGGCTGCCTTCAAGGCGGTGATGGATGGCCGCCAGGTGGCGGTGCTCGTGCCCACCACCGTGCTCGCCCAACAGCACTACCACACCTTCCGCCGGCGTCTGCGGGCGTTCCCGGTGGTGGTGGAGATGCTGTCTCGCTTCCTGTCGCCTAGCGAGCAGGATGACGTCATCGAGGGGCTGGCGGCGGGGCGCGTGGATATCGTCATCGGCACGCACCGCCTCTTGTCCAAGGACGTCACGTTCAAGGATCTGGGGCTGCTGATCATCGACGAGGAGCAGCGCTTTGGGGTGGGCCACAAGGAGCAACTGAAGCAGCTGCGGCGCGAGGTGGACGTGCTCACCCTCACGGCGACGCCCATCCCGCGAACGCTCTATATGGCGCTCAGCGGCGCGCGCGACATGAGCATCATCGATACGCCGCCCGAGGATCGCCTGCCGGTGCGCACCTTTGTGGCCGAATGGGACGAGTCGCTGACCCGCAAGGCGATCCTGCGCGAGATGGACCGGGGCGGGCAGGTGTACTATGTGCACAACCGCGTTCAGGACATCTATCTCGTGGCGGAGGAGCTGCGCCGCGTCGTGCCCGAGGCGTCCGTGGTGATCGGCCATGGACAGATGGACGAGGACGAGTTGGCGCAGGTGATGCTGGGCTTTGCCCAGGGCGAGCACGACGTGTTGCTGTGCACCACCATCATCGAGAGCGGGCTCGACAACCCGAACGTGAACACGATCATCATCGATCGCGCCGATACCTTTGGGCTGGCGCAGCTCTACCAGCTGCGCGGGCGCGTGGGACGCGGCACCAACCGCGCCTACGCCTATCTGTTCTACAAGCAGCCCCTGACGGAGGTGGCGGAGAAACGCCTCCAGACGATCCAAGAGGCGAGCGAGCTGGGGGCCGGGTTCCGGGTGGCGATGCGCGACATGGAGATCCGCGGCGCCGGCGAGATCCTGGGCGCCGAGCAGCACGGCCACATCGCCGCCATCGGGTTCGATCTCTACGTGCGGCTGCTGCAACAGGCGGTGGAGGAGCTGCGCCGCTCGGCAGGGGAACCCGTCACGGCCATCCGGCGGGCCCAGCACGCCGTAGCAACCTCCGGCGTGCTGGGCGTGGGACCGAGCATCGACCTGCCCGTGTCGGCCTACCTGCCGGAGGATTTCGCCCCCGATAGCCAGTTGCGCTTGCGTTTCTACCGACGCATGGCACGCGTCGAGGCGGTGGATGAGGTGGACGAACTCCAGCAGGAGATGGCCGATCGCTTTGGCGAGTTGGCGGAGCCGGTGAAGGGGCTTCTCTACCTGTTGCGGGTGCGCGCCTTGGCGGGGGATGCGGGGGTGCAGGCCGTGAGCAGCAGTGACGGCCAGATCGCCCTGGCGCTACCCCTGCCGCTGTCGGTGTCCGCCGCCGAGCAGGTGGAGGCGCTGACGCCGGGGGTTCAGGCTCGCGGCACACGTATCTGGCTCAAGACCGGCGATGGCTGGCAGGAGCGCCTGCTCACACTGCTCCGCAAGCTCGGGGATCTGAGCCCCACCGCGGTGGCGGCGTAACCCCACAGACCCCTCACCTGTATCCTCTCCCCGAGTAGAGAGTGTTGCAGGGATCGGTTTTCGGCTGACGACACCACAACCTGTGGGACGGGCTGGCGAGACACATACTACGGGCTGTGGTCTGCATTGGGTGTTTGGTATTCGTGCAACACTCTCAGTACGAGGAGAGGACCGAAGGCCAGCGTGGCAGAACGACCCTTGCCCTGTACTCGGGGAGAGGATCGGGGCTGACGCGACATAAAACCCTCTCCCCGTACTCGGGGAGAGGGCAGGGTGAGGGGTCCGGGCAGTCGGCAGGCAGCACGCTTCCATGCGACGAGATCCCACGCCGCGCCTGGAATGCGCCACAAGATCGTCGTCGCGTACGCCGTGAGGGACCTTGATGCGCTCGACGAGATTCCTCGCTGCGCTCGGAATGACGCGACAAGATCGTCGTCCCGAACGCCGTGAGGGACCTTGTCTAGCTAGAGACAAGGGTCCCTCACGGCGTTCGGGACGATAGAACGGGATGTGACGGTTACGGGGCGGACGCCAGGCGCTGCGAGACGCTCTCGTCGCGGCTGGTCGACAGGGCCACAGGTATCACCTGGGCCATGTTGTCCACAAAGACGAACTTGAGGCGTCTGCGCAGCCCGTTGGGCACTTCAGTCATGTCGCTGCGGTTGCGTCTGGGCAGTAGCATCGTCTTGAGGCCGGCGCGGTAGGCGGCCAGCGCCTTCTCGCGCAGGCCGCCGATGGGCAGCACGCGCCCGCGCAGGGTGATCTCGCCCGTCATGGCCACATCATGGTGCACGGCCCGGCCGGTGAGGGCCGAGATGAGCGCCGTGGCGATGGTCACGCCGGCAGAGGGACCGTCCTTTGGGACCGCCCCCTCGGGCACGTGGATGTGGATATCGATCTTGTCAAAGTCGATGTCCTCGATCCCCAACGCCTCGGATTGCGAGCGCGTGTAGCTCAGAGCCGCCTGGGCCGATTCCTGCATCACCTCGCCGAGCTGGCCGGTGAGTTGCACGGCGCCCTTGCCGGGCATGATGGACACCTCGATGGAGAGGGTGTCGCCCCCCGCCTCGGTCCACGCCAGGCCGGTGGCCACGCCGATCTCGTCGTTCTCCTCGGCCAGCCCCAGCGCGTAGCGCGGCGGGCCCAGGTACTTGACCAGGGACTGCCGGCCGATGCTCTTGGGTGCGGGCTTGCCCTCGGCGACGCGGCGCGCCACCTTGCGGCTGATATTGGCGATCTCACGGTCCAGGTTCCGCACGCCCGATTCGTGGGTGTACTCCCGGATGATGCCCAGGATGGCTCCCTCGGAGAAGCTCAGGGCGTGCAGCCCGTTCTGCTCCAGCTGGTGCGGGATCAGGAACCGCCGCGCGATGTGGAGCTTTTCGTCCTCCATGTACCCGGGGAACTCGATCACTTCCATGCGGTCCTCCAGCGCGGGAGGGATCGGGTCCAGCAGGTTGGCCGTGGTGATGAACATGACCTTCGAGAGGTCGAACGGCAACTCCAGGTAGTGATCCGAGAAGGCATAGTTCTGCTCGGGGTCCAGCACCTCCAGCAGGGCCGACGACGGGTCACCGCGAAAGTCCTGGCCGAGCTTGTCGATCTCGTCCAGCATGAACACCGGATTGCGACTCCCCGCGCGGCGCATCGTCTGGATGATGCGCCCGGGGAGGGCGCCCACGTAGGTGCGCCGGTGGCCGCGAATCTCGGCCTCGTCGCGGATGCCGCCCAGGCTGACGCGCACGAAACTGCGCCCCAGGGCCTCGGCGATGGAGCGACCCAGGGAGGTCTTGCCGGTACCCGGGGGGCCGACGAAGCACAGGATCGGGTTCTTCATCTTGTCGGCCGCCAACTGGTGTACGGCGATGTGCTCCAGGATGCGCTCCTTGGCCTTGGGCAGGCCATAGTGCGTATCATCGAGGATCTTTTTCGCGCGCAGGATGTCCAGGTTGTCGTCCGTGGTATTGCCCCAGGGGAGCGCCAGGATCCAGTCGAGGTAGGTGCGGATGACGCCCACCTCGGGCGCCGACGGCGGCATCCCCGCCAGGCGCGCCAGCTCTTTCTCGGCGCGCTCGCGCACCTCGTCGGGTAGGTCGGCCTCGGCGACCTGCTCGCGCAACTCGTTGGTCTCTTGCAGGTGCGGATCGCTCTCGCCCAGCTCGCTCTGGATGACGCGCATCTGCTCCCGCAAAAAGTACTCGCGTTGGCTGCGATCGACCTCTTCCTGCACCTGGGAGTGGATGCGGTTCTCCAACTCGAGAACATCCAACTCGGACGCCAGGGCAATGCTCACGCGCTGCAGCCGCTGCGTGGCGTTGGTGGTCTCGAGCAGCTCCTGCCGCTCCGAGACATCCAGATCGAGGACCGACGCCACGAGGTCGGCCAGCCACCCCGGCTCCTCGGCGTTCATCGCCGCGACATAGGCGTCGTCGGGGATGCTGCGGCTGTACTGGACGACCTTTTCGAACAGAGCCAGGACGGCGCGCATCAGCGCCTCGGTGGGCAGGCCCTCCTCGGCCTCTTCGCGCACCGGCGTCACCTCGGCGCGCAGGAAGGGCTGCACCTGCGTGTAACGGAGCACCTGTACGCGGCGTTGCCCCTGCACCCAGACGCTGGTGGTGCCATCGGGCATACGCAACTTGCGCCCGATGACCACCTCGGTGCCGATGCTGTACAGGTCAGAGCCGCTCGGCTCTTCCTTCTCTTCGTCGCGCTGAGCGATGACGACGAGTCGTTGGTTCTCCGCCATGGCCGCCTCGATGGCGCGCACCGAGCGGTCGCGCCCCACAAAGAGGGGTGCCACCATGTGCGGGAACACGACCGTGTCGCGGAGCGGCAGCACCGCGAACTCGTCGACGTCGAAATCCTCGCTCGTATACTCGAAATCCTCTCCCAACCAGTCGTCGAATTCGCTGGGATCGGTGAAAATCTGCTTAGCCATACGGCCGTCGTGCCTCCACCTCAACTCTTCATTCTGCCAAAACACTATACCACAGGGCCAGGTGATGATCAAACGCCGTCCGGAGGGAGAGTATGGCCAGCATCCCTGGATCGCGAGGCGTCTTGTGGTGGGAGGTGCGCCCCCAGAAGGAGGGCCTGTCCCGAGGTCGCGAGGGAATATGATTCGTCATGGAGTGGCGCTATGCTATAATGGCGGCACACCGTGCACCGCGAACCCACTCGAGGACGGTACCCCCATGAAGGGCCTGACGCGTCGACGACTGCTGCGAGCACTGCCCCTCGCCCTATTGGCAGGGGTGGCCGGCGCCTGCTCGCGACGCGTCGTGGAGGTGGAGCGCGTCGTCGAAAAAGAGGTCACCACCGTGATCACCGAGATCGTGCGCGAGACGGTGATCGTCGAGGGGACGCCCAGAGTCGTCGAGCGTACCATCGCGGTGCCGATGGTGGTCACCGCGCAGCCGACGGCGCGACCTCGGGTAGCGTTGATAGCCGATGTAACAGACTATGGCTGGACCGCCTTTGGGCGGACCATGGCGCCGGCGTTCGAAGAGATGTTCCCCGCCATCCGCCTAGAATGGCGCGCCACGTCGGACTGGGGCGCCTATCCCGGGCGCGTGGCGGCGTTGAGCGCCGCCGGCCAGTTAGGCGACCTCCTCGAGGCGCCGCTGGGGCCGCTCCTGTTGCAGTGGTTCGATAGGGAGATCGTCCGACCGCTGGATGACGTGGTGGCCGACGAGCGCTATGACACCAGCGGGGTCTTTGGCGGGGCGCTCAACGCCTGCATGCGCTACGGCCGACTCGCGGCGATCCCGCTGCTGAGCCATGCCGGCGATTGCCTGTTGAGCTACCGGCGCTCGCTGCTGGACGCCGTGGGCATCGATCCCCCCTCCCGCGATTGGGCCATGGCGGACCTCATGGAGGCCGCGGGCGCCGTGACGCGCGGCCTCAACGCCGAGAGGCCGCCCATCTATGGCTACGGGGACAGCTATCAGTTGCCGGCGGCCTATCCCGCCATGCGGGCGTTCGGCGCCGAGCTGCTGGACGTCGAGGGGCGCGCCTCCGCCATCCAAAGCGCCGAGGGGGTGGCGTACCTGCGTTGGCTCTTCGACGCCATGCATGCCGAGCAGGTGGCGCCGAGGCCGCACGAGACGGAGGGAAGCCCGGCGAGCATGTTCGCGGGAGGACGCCTCGGGATGGCGCGGGCCGATCTCATGGGGCTCGTCGCGCTCCAGCACCTGGGGGACGAGGACATTGGAGGGATCCTCTTTCCCGCGCGCGAGCCGGGTGGACGCAAGGGGGCCGTAGCCGAGGGGATGGCGTACTGCATCAGCGCCCAGTCGCGGTACCCCATCGAGGCGTTCCAGTGGATCAAGTACATGTCGGGACGCGAGATGGGCGTACAGATGTTCCTGCGGGGCTACGCCGAGCCCGGCTGTCGCGCAGCCTCGTGGCGCGATCCGCGCGTCCTGGAGCGGTGCCCGCTGTGCGCCCGCGTGGCCGATGTGGCCGAGACGGCCGAGGCGGCGCGCCTGCCATGGAACCTGCGCCTGGCCGAGTGCCTGCGCGTCTGGCATGAGGAGACGGAGCGGCTGGCCCGCGGCGACACAACCCCGGACGCCTGTGCCGCGGCGGTGGCGGCGCGCATCGATCCCCTCCTGGAAAGCTAGCGCGAATGGAGCCACCATGCTCGGCATGACGTCACGCGAACGGTTCTTGACGGCGATTCGCAATGGGCAACCCGACAGGGTACCCTGCGCGCCCGACTTTTCGAATATGATCCCGTGCAAGCTCACGGGGCGCCCTTTCTGGGACGTGTACTATCACGGCAGTCCACCCCTCTGGCGTGCCTATCTCGAGGCGGCGCGATACTTTGGCATCGACGCCTGGTTCGTCGACTATGACGGGCCGATGCGCTACAGCTACCCCGTCCCGCTGCAGCGCGAACGCATCATTCGTTCGCATAGCGCAGAGCGTATGGTGGTGGCGGAGCGCATCCGCACGCCGGCGGGCGACCTCGAAGCCGAGACTATCTACTATGTGGGCGATCCGCCCACGCGCACGGTAAAACCTATCAAGGACCTGAAGCGCGACTGGGCTAAGGTGCGCTATCTGTTCCAGGTCCCCGAGGCGTGTGACCCCTATCAGGTCGAATGGCAAAAGCGCGAGCTGGGCGAGTCGGGCGTGTACGGGCTCCACGTGGGGACGCCGGGCTTCCAGGCGTGGTTCGGGCTGTTCGAGGGGGGCGTGGAGGCGCTGAGCTACCTGCACCACGACGCGCCCGATCTGCTGGACGAGCTGCGCGAACTCCACGAGCGCGCCCTGCTGAGGCAGGCGGAGATGGTGATCGACGCGCGACCCGATTTCATCCTCACGGGCGGATCGGGAGCGATCACGCTGCAGTCGCCCGCCATCGTGCGCCGCCTGACGCTGCCCACCCTGCAAAAGATCACGCGCATGGCCAAGGAGGCGGGGGTGGCCACCATGGTACACAGCTGCGGCAAGGAGTACGCCCTGGTTCGGATGTGCGCGGAGGAGACGGATCTGGACTGCATCAACCCCCTGGAGGAGCCGCCCATGGGGGATTGTGACCTGGCCGAGGTCAAGCGCGCCTTCGGGCATCGGCTCGCGCTGATGGGCAACCTCCACACCACCAACGTGATGCTGATGGGCACGCCCGAGGAGGTGGAACACGCGGCGCGGCGCGCCATCGACGCTGCTGGCGCGGGCGGCGGGTTCATCCTCTCCACGGGCGACCAGTGCGGGCGCGATACGCCGGAGGAGAATATCCGCGCGCTCGTGCGTGTGTGCGAGACGTACGGAAGGTACGAGTAGGGCAATAGGAGCGATTCGGTGCAAGAAGAGAACGACTAAAGTCGTTACTACAAAGTAGCGGTCTTTCTTTGTAGTGACGATTTTAGTCGTTCTTCATATGCTGCAAATAGCCTAGCTCTCGCGCTTGGCTCCGTTGCGGTTGTGGACCAGGGCTGCGCCGACGAAATCACGGAACAGCGGATGCGGCGCGTTGGGGCGCGACCTGAACTCGGGGTGGAACTGGCTCCCCACCATCCAGGGGTGGTCACGTATCTCGCCGATCTCGACCAGGTTGCCATCGGGCGAGACGCCGCTCCACACCATCCCCGCCTCCTCGAGTTGCTGACGGAAGCGGTTGTTGATCTCGTAGCGATGGCGGTGACGCTCGTGCACCAGCTCCTGGTCGTATGCCTGGCGCGCCTTGGTGCCCTCTTTCAGCACGCAGGGGTAGCTGCCGAGGCGCATGGTGCCGCCTTTATCGGTGATGTCCCGCTGGTCCAGCATGAGGTCGATCACGGGGTAGGGGGTGCCGGGCGAAAACTCGCAGCTGTTCGCCTTGGCGCTGCCGAACGCCTCGCGGGCGAAATCGATCACCATCACTTGCAGCCCGAGGCACAACCCGAGGTAAGGCACCTTGTTCGCCCGGGCATAGTGCGCCGCGGTCACCTTGCCCTCGATCCCGCGCTCGCCGAATCCGCCGGGCACGACGATGCCGTCCGCCTGCTCCAGCTCGGCCCTCGCGTTGCCGCGCTCCACCTCCTCGGCGTCGACCCAGGTGAGGTGCAGCCTGCACCCGTGATGGGCGGCGGCGTGCAGCAGCGACTCTTGCACGCTGAGGTAGGCGTCGTGCAGGCCGATGTACTTGCCCACCAGGGCGATGTTCAGGTCGCAGCCCGGGTTCTTGAGACGCTGGACGAGGTGGCGCCAGTCGCCCAGGTCGGGCTCCCGCGCGGGGAGGTTCAGGCGTCGCGTGAGGTAGTCGCCAAGCCCGTGCTCCTCGAGCACCAGCGGCACCTCATAGATCGACTGCACCGTCTCCAAGGGGATGACGGCCTCGCGGTCGACGTCGCCAAAGAGGGAGATCTTGTCCAGGAGGTCGCTGTCGATGGGATAGTCGGCGCGACAGATGACCACGTCGGGGTGAATGCCGATGCTGCGTAGCTCTCGCACGCTGTGCTGTGTCGGCTTGGTCTTTAGTTCGTTGGTGGGCCCGATGTGGGGCAACAGGGTGAGGTGGATGTAGCAGGTGTTCTCGGTGCCCACGTTCTTGCGCATCTGGCGGATCGCCTCGAGAAAGGGGAGGCTCTCGATATCGCCCACGGTGCCGCCGATCTCGACGATCACCACGTCGGCGCCGCTGTCGTGGGCCACCAGGCGGATGCGGCGCTTGATCTCGTCGGTAATGTGCGGGATGACCTGCACCGTGCCACCCAGGAAATCGCCCCGGCGCTCGCGGGCGATGATCTCGGCATAGATCTGTCCCGTGGTGACGTTCGAGTTGCGCGCCAGGGAGACGTCGGTGAACCGCTCATAGTGGCCGAGGTCGAGGTCGGTCTCGGTGCCGTCCTCGAGAACGTACACCTCACCATGCTGGTAGGGCGACATGGTGCCGGGGTCGACGTTCAGATAGGGGTCCAGCTTTTGGATGACGACGCTGATGCCCCGGGCCTTGAGGATGCGACCAATGGATGCGGCGGCCACGCCCTTGCCGAGCGAAGAGACGACGCCGCCGGTGCAAAAGATGTAACGGGTCATGGGTGCCCTCCAGCGTATTGTGGGGCACACGCGCCCGGGCAGATAGTATAGCATCGCGCGGGGGTGAGGACAAATCGCCGTTGTCGAGGGGTATTTGCACGAGCCCCGAGAGTCAGCGTTTGGCACCCGAACCTAGATATCGTAGAATCGGAAAGTAAGCTGGGTGTACAGCATCAGAGGGCGGCGCTCGGACTGAGCTATAGATGAGGGTTGGGATGAGCACACGTCGAATCGTGATCGATGTGCCCGAGAAGGTGCTTCTGGCGGAGTAGACGGATGAGGCGGCGTTCGGCCGCGAGATGCGGCTGCTGGCTGCCGTCAAGCTGTACGAGCTTGGACGTCTATCATCGGGACGTGCCGCTGAGCTTGCCGGTGTGTCTCGCGTCGAGTTTCTCCTGACACTCGGGCGTTACAGAGTGTTTCCTTTGGAGGCCGAACTGCGGGACCTGGAGGCGGGCCTTGCGTGAGGCGATCAGCAACACGTCGCCCTTGCTCTACCTGCATCGCATCGGAGCACTGCGCCTGCTGGTGGGGCTCTTTGGTAAGGTCTGGGTGCCGGGTGCCGTGTTGGCCGAGCTGGAGGAGGGGCGGCTGAGAGGCTGTGACGTGCCTGACGGGGCGAGCCTGAACTGGCTGGCGCTGGACCTCGGCGCTGGAGAACTGGCTGCCATGGCGCTCGCCCTTGAGCGTCGGGAGCACATTGTACTCCTGGACGATGCGCTGGCCCGGCGGACGGCCCAGGCTGCTGGTCTCGAGGTATGGGGCACTCTGCGCGTGCTTCTAGAGGCCAAGTCCGCCGGCCTCACGAGCCGCATTGGGCCTTTTGTAGATGAACTGGCCAAGGCAGGCCTGTAGCTCTCCGACGACTTGCGTCGTCGCGTGCTTGCTTTGGCTGGCGAATAGCAGCGGTGCGAAGGTATGACGAAAGGGCCGGAGCAGCAATGCTCCGGCCCTTGTCTACAGTTGTTCAGTGCGCCTCTACCCCGCGATGATCGCCTCGGCCTCCGCCTTGTAGGCGTCCATCACGAACGGAATCCCCGAGACGTCCTCCGCCTCGCGCGTCAGCGCCACGATGTCGTGGCGCGAGATCGACGACAGTGAGAAGTTGCGGCTGCCGGCCATGAATTGCTGGAGCCCGACGCGCAACTTGTCCACATAGGTGTACCAGCCGATGGCGCCCAGGGGCAGCTCCTCGATGTCCGAGCCGTACCTGGCCTTCAGGATGTCGTAGGTGACGAAAATCTCCTCCACCTTGGTGCCGAACTGGGATACCGTTCGTGGCAGGTCGTTGTCCTTGATCCACTGGCCGATGTTCTTGCCCACAAAGGCCGGCAGCATGATGGAGCGACCCAGGCACACCGCCTTGACGTACGGCGCGCCGAGGGCGAGCGCCTTGAAGACGTGGTCCTCGCTGGAGAGGCCGCCGCCGATGGCAATATCGGGCACATAGGCGCCGCGGGCGTCCAGCATCTTGGCTAGGTTGTAGGTCATCGATTCCAGGTAAACGGTGGGCACGCCCCACTCTACCATCATGCGCCAGGGGCTCATGCCAGTGCCGCCCGCGGCGCCGTCCACGGTGATCAGATCGATCCCCGCGTCCGACGACCACTTGAGGGCCATGGCGAGTTCGCGCATGGGGTAGGCGCCCGTCTTGAGGGTCACTCGCTTGGCGCCGAGGTCGCGCAGGCGCTGCACCTCGCGGGCAAACGCCTCCTCGTCGATGAAACCGAGGCGCGAGTGGCGCTCGAACTGCTTGATGGCGCCATCACGGAACGCCTGCTGCACCGCCTCGTTGGAGGGATCGGGGGTCACGAGATAACCGCGCCGCTGCAGCTCGAGGGCCCGTTCGAGGGAATCGACCTTGATCTCGCCGCCGATGCACTTGGCGCCCTGGCCCCACTTGAGTTCGATGGTCTCGACGCCGAGCTTTTCGACGGCGTACTCGGCCACGCCAAAGCGGGTGTCCTCCACGTTCATCTGCACGTGGATGTCGCCGTTGCCCTCGTACCAGCGGCGGTACAGCTCGACGCGACGCCGCAGATCCGGCGCCTCGACGATCTTGCCCCGCGCGTCGAGTTCGAGGGCGGGGTCGATGCCGCACACGTTCTCACCGCAGGTGAGCACAACGCCCGAGATGGCCGCGCCGGCGGCGAAATGCTCCCAGTTGGCCCGCGCGATCTCGGTAGAGCCCAAGGCGCCCGAGATGATCGGCATGCACAGCTTTTCCTTTTGCGTGTTGCCGATCAGTAGCTCGGTGTTGACCATAGGGAAGAGGGTGTTGTCGGGCGTCCCCTCGTGGCCGTCGGGTAGGCCGCTGGCGCCCAAGGCATAGCCCTGGACGTTGAAATGCGAAAAGTCGACGGGATAGTCCTTGTCGCCGCCGGCAGTGATGGTGCCGAATGGGCTGGGGTAGAGCACCTCGCGGCCGCGGAACGCCGTCTTGAAGAACTCGCAGTTGCCACGACAACCGTCGACGCAACGCGAGCACATGCCCGAACTGGGCACCACATCGCGGGAGCGGTTCGCCGTCTGGGTGATGTCGTTGCCCCTGGGGGATGCCAAATTGCCCATCGCAGGTCTCCTCCAACTGTGGTGATAACCGGGCGCCACGCGGGCGCTTGCCGGGACGCGTCGTCATCGGCAAACCCACGGCATTGGGGAGAGACCACGGGCGTTGTGGCTGAGGGCCGCCGGTCGGTGGATCGGCGCCAGGTCAACGTGCAACCCGAACGAACCGTACCGACCAGTGTCTGTCAGCATAGCACGGGTGGGGAGAGGGCGGTATCCTCCATATGGAGGATTTGGCCGAGCCGGAGGCTAGATCAGGCCGCAGCGGACGGCCAGCACCGCCGCCTGAGTGCGGTCGGAGACTTCCAGCTTCTGCAGGATGTTCTGGACATGCGTTTTGATGGTGGTCGGGCTGAGGATGAGGCGTTCGGCGATCTCTTGATTGGTGCACCCCTCGGCGATGTGGCGCAGCACCTCCATCTCGCGCCCCGACAGGACGTCGATGGGGCTGCAGGTAGGGCTGGCTTTGAGGGAGCCCATCATCCGCCCCACGGTGTGCAGGAGCTGGGGCAGCATGGAGGGGGCGATGATGGCGCCGCCCTCGGCGGTGATGCGCACGGCGCGCACCAACTCCTCGCGGCTGGCGTCCTTGAGCACGTACCCGGCCGCGCCGGCCGACACCGCCGCGAGCAAATAGTCCGGATCGTCGTACAGGGTGACCATGATGACGCTGCTGCGCGGGCAGCGCGCCTTGAGCTGGGGGAGCGCGGTGATGCCGTCCACCCCTGGCATGCGCACGTCCAGCAGGATGACGTCGGGGCGGAGCGTCGCGGCCAGCGCCACGGCCTCCTTGCCGCTGGCGGCCTCGCCCACCACAGTCATGTCGGGCTCGACACGCAGCATAGAGCGCAGCCCATCGCGCACCACAGCTTGGTCGTCGACGATGAGGATGCTAACCATCGGTGGCCTCCGTTGAGGTGGCGGCGCGGGCCAGCGGGATCGATACCTGAACCCGCGTTCCTACGCCCGGCCGACTGGTGATGGTACACCGACCGCCCCAGAGGCGGGCGCGTTCGCGGATGCCCACCAAGCCCATGTGCGTCCCCTGGTCGGGCTGCGTCGGGATGCGGTTCGGGTCAAAGCCCACCCCGCAGTCGGTGATCGCCACACAGAGGTCGCGCGCATCGCGCCACAGGCGCACTTCTACCTCGGGCGCCTGCGAGTACTTGAGCGCGTTTGTGGTGGCCTCTTGCACGATGCGAAAGATGGCCGCCTCCAGCGGGCCGGGGAGGGGCGTCCAATCGTCGGCGACATCCAGCGCGACGTGCCAGTCGGCGTCGGTGGTGAGTTGGGCCACGTAGAGGCGCAGGGCGTGGACGAGGCCCAGGTCATCCAGCCCCGCTGGGCGAAGCTGCGTGATGAGGCGGCGCGCCTCGTGGATGGCACGTCGCAACAGCTGGATCCCCTGCTGGATCTCGCGCTCCTCGGTCTCGGGGTCGCGACTGCGCCACGCCTGGGCGGTCTGCAGGTGTTGGTAGGAGGCCACGATCATCTGGACGAGGCCGTCGTGGAGGTCCAGCGCCAGGCGCCGGCTCTCCTGCTCCTCGGTGGTGATGACGTTCTCGACGTAGGAGCGCAACTGCTCGCCCTGCGTCTCCACCTCCTGGTAGAGCAGGGCGTTATCCAGCGACAGGCTCGCCTGCGAGGCGAGGTAGGTGAGCAGCGTCAACCCCTCGTGGGTGGCCAGGCGACCGTCGGGCGCGGCGATCTCGAGGGAGCCGAGGCACTTGTCCCTCAGGACGATGGGCGCCACGGCCAGGCTGCCCGTCGGCTCCCCCTTGGTCAGCGGCATGCTCGCGGGGGCCAGGCTGTGGCACGCCGAGGCCACCAACTCGAGCGCCTCGGGTTGGTCGAGGGCGGCCCGCCATGTGTCTGTGAGGCCCGCCGACACGCGCACCGTCTCGGCGCCGTCGGTGAGGCGCAGCGACAGGCGGCAGGCGGGGGCATCGAACAGCCGCTGCGCGGCGGCCAGCAGCGATTCCTGGACCTGGTCGAGGACCAGCGTCGAGCCGATGGCCTGCCCCGCTTGCACCAACCGGAGCAGCTGGTCGAGGTTGGTGCGCAGGCTGGCATAGAGGCGCCCCTGCTCCGCGAGGCGGGCGTTCAACGCCTCGAGTTCGCGGTTGCGCTGCTGCAGGGCGCGGTTGCTGCGGTCGAGGGCGTCGCGAATCTCTGCCAGTTCGCGATTCTTGTCGGCCAGCGCCTCGGCATACGCCCCGGGGTCACCGCGGCTGGAGGGCGCGGGGCCGAGCAGGAGGCCCTGCTCCGACAGGTGCACGCGATGGGTGCGGAACATGGCGGGCGAGAAGCGACCCCACACTTTGGCGGGCGTGATCAGCAGGTCGCCGGAGGAGCGCTCGACTTGAAGGAATATCTGGGTGCAGTCCTTGATGGCGGCGATCTCGGCGCTGGGCAGCGAGTCCGCCACGATGCCCCAGTACACCACCGACCCCATACGGTACAAGGAGGGGCAGATGCGCAGGAACAACGCCCTCAGGTCGGACGCGTTCGGGAACCAGGTGCGCAGGGTGGAGAGCGCCTCGAACACATAGAACGCATAGCGTCCGTGAGCAGCCAGCACGTCGTGAAGGTGCGCGACGGGCTCGGACACATCGGTGAGGGTCTCGGCCAGGTCGATGACGCGAACGCCAGGAAGCTGGGCCATGGTCGCGTCCAGCGAACCCTCGGAGCGGACGTAGAGCAGGGACTGCCCGGCCCGGCTACGATGCTGCGCGACGGCGGCTACAAAGGGAAGGTACGCCTCGGCATCCACCGTATAAAAGACGACATTGTCGCCGATGCGCAACTCTTCCAGGAGCCTGTCCAGGTCGCTCGAGCCGGTTGAGAATTCTGGCGGCATGTGATCCCCTCGAAACGGGCGCTACGATGACGGGGCCGACAATCGATTATACGTCCCGCGCGAGGGGTCGACAAAAGGAGGTAGAGGGCAACGACGCGGCGCATCCGGCGGGATCACGCCGGATACCTCGGGCAGGTATGCATACACGCCGTGGTGCTGGCGATGCAGGGCCGATGGACCATGCCACCTGTTGGCGTCACGCTGGCGGGTTTGGGCTCCGGGGGTGTGCGCCGAGGTCAGAGCGACAACGAGTCGGGCCTGCGAACGCGGGGCGGAGCAGGTCTAGTGTTCGCGCAGGCTCTTGGCGAGTTCGAGCACGAAATCCTCGTCGATGGTGTCGTCCGGTATCTCGACGGTATCGTCGTTCCGGATGATCTGCAGGACCGGCTCCTTGATGGTGCGCCCACCGATCCCCAGGAACCCACCCTCTTTGTGGGCGCGGTAGAAGGTGATGGTATTGCCATCTAGCTCGGACTCGACCCCCGCCGACGACGCCCTGGCCGAGACCTCGGCGTAGAACTGGCTCAGCGTCCCACGACTGGACCACCTCTTGAGCTTCTGCAGTTCGTCTTCCACTATATTCTCCCTCCGAGATACGAGCGAGGTGGCCACACCGGCCGATGCCGTACGACGCGCTACACCACCTCACGGGCTCATTGACCGGGACATTATACCCCACGGGGCAGGGTTGGCCAAGCGCTCGGACGGCACCCCGGCGAGCTCGCGCAGGAGCAGTATGCCACGTTGACAGTATCGGGCGAGCATGTTAGCATCGACACCCGATCCTGAGGCCAGAGAGGGCGTAATGACTGCATCGAACGGTTCGCATCGTCACAGTGAAAAGCCCCCCAACCCGACGGCCGGTGCCAGGGGCAGAGTGCGTTTTGATCCCAAGTGGTGTCGCACGTGTCGTGTCTGCGAGATTGCCTGTTCTATCGCCCATGAGGGCGTAGCTCGACCGGCGGTGGCCCGTATTGCTATCCATTTCAACGAGTTCGACGGCGAGAGCCCGATTACGGGGACGCTGTGCGTCCAGTGCCCCGAGGCGCCGTGCATCGAGGCGTGTCCCGTGGATGCACTGGTGCGCGACGGCCGCACGGGCGCCGTGCGCGTGCTGGAAGAGGTGTGCATCGGCTGTATGCGATGCCAGAAGGCCTGCCCGTGGGATGCCCCACAGCGGCATCCCGACCGGCGCCTGGCGATCAAGTGCGACCTGTGCAGCGATCGCGCCGATGGGCCGCAGTGCGTCGCCATGTGCCCCCTGGCGGGCAAGGCGCTAACCTATGAGCCACTAGCCTACGTTTCGGAGGTCACCGATGAGCGCCGCTAAGGGCGGGTATACTGGCCGCATGCTGCGCGTCGATCTCGACGCGGCCACCATCTCGGTGGAAGAGACCCCCGATCCGACGGTATGGCTTGGCCCACGCGGGTGGAACGCCTGGATCGGCTGGAACGAAGTGGGCCCGGGCGTCGGGCCATATGATCCGGAGAACCGCATCATTCTGAGCGCGGGGCCTCTAGTGGGCACGTGCGCGCCCACCTCGGGGCGCGTGGTCGTGTCGAGCCTCATGCCGCGGGGCTACCCGCAGCCCATGTGGGCCTCCGCGACGATGGGCGGATACTGGGGCGCCGAACTCAAGTACGCCGGCTATGACGGCGTCATCGTGCAGGGGCGGGCGAGCGCGCCCGTCTATCTGCTCATCGAGGACGACCGCGTGTCGCTCGAGGACGCCAGCGACCTGTGGGGCAAGGGGCTCTATGCCACGCAGCGGACCCTCAAAGAGCGGCACGGGCAGCAGCACCAGGTGGTGGCCATCGGACCGGCGGGCGAGAACCGCGTGCGCTTTGCCACCATCGCACACCGGCTCAAGAACGCGGTGGGCAACGGCGGCTTTGGTGGGGTGTTTGGCGCCAAGAACCTCAAGGCGATCGCCGTCCGCGGCACGGGTGGGGTGGCCCTGGCGGACCCGGCCGGCTTTGTGTCCGAGGTGCAGCGCGTGTGGCAGATCGCGCGTGGCGGCATCGGCGGCGTCGGCCAGATCGACGTCGGTTTCCCCATGGTGGCCTGTACCCACGGCTGTACCGTCCGCTGCGGCGCCCGCATGGAACCGCTCACCGACCACTATGGCGTCGGCACCTCGTACAAGATGAGCCTGTGCGTCGACAGCTCCTGGGCGAGGGGCTCGCATCCCGAATACCGCGGCCGACTGCAGAGCGGAGAGGAGCTGCATATCCCCCGACCCAGCGGTCTCGGCCCCTTGGGCACTAACGTCGGCAGCCTGGTGGAGGACCTGGGAATGACGACCTGGGTCTATGACACCTGGTGCCGCTACTTTAGCGCGCTCGAAGAGTTGGGCGTCCACGAGATCGAGGGCGAGGCGTTCGCCCTGGACGATCCCGAGTGGTGGCGGCAGTGGCTGACGCGCGTCGCGCTCCGCGAGGGGTTGGGCAACGACTATGCCGAGGGATTGGCCCGCTTCTATGAGAAGCACCCCGTGGGGCCGCGCTATCTCGCGGACTTTATCGAGGACGCGGGCAGTCGTGGGCACGGCTGGCACCGCGACGGCCGCGCCATGGAGCCGCACCCCAGCCCCTTCTGGGAGTACTCGGCGCTGCTCTATGCCGTGTCGACGCGCGACGTGACCCCCAGCACTCACGACTTTTTCTTCCTCAACGGGCTGTACGGCTATCCCAGCGCGCCCAAGGATCCCTCCGAGATCAATCCGCGGCTGAAGGAGCTGGCAGTGGCGCTGTACGGGTCGGAGGAGGCGGTGTACCCGGGCGACGCGTACATCGAGCACGTCACCGCGTACCACCAGCACCGGACGATCATCAAGGACTCGATGGCCCTGTGCGACTGGGTGTTCCCCCTGACGCGGCGCACCTTTGACACGCGCGAGGACCTGGAACGCGAACTCGCGGCGGAGGAGGGCTCGATCATCGGCGACCTGGGGGCCGAGGCGGCCATGTACCGCCCCTGCACCGGCATCGACGTGAGCATCCACGAGTTGGAGCGCCCCATCGCCGAGCGCATCGTGAACCTGGAGCGCTGCATCGACGTGCGCAACTTTGGGCGCAATCGCGCCATCGACGAGGTGGTAATCCCGCACTATCAGTGGCCGGAAAAGACCGACGGCACGCACATCAGCGCGGATGCGCGCGAGTTCAGGGCGCTCCTGGATCGCTACTACAGCCTGCGCGGCTGGGACCGTGAGACGGGTTGGCCGACGTCTGAGCGCCTGCGCGAGTTGGGCCTCGGAGGGGTCGCCGACGAGATGGAGACGCTACGCCGGTGAAGGCCATCATGCTGATGGTCGACTCGCTGAACCGGCGCTACCTGCCCTGTTACGGGAGCCCTTGGGTTCAGGCGCCGAACTATCAGCGACTGGCCGAGCGCGCGGTGGTGTTCGATAACAGCTACATCGGGTCGATGCCGCGGAATGCACCTTATTCCGCAGCATGCCGGCGCGACGCGAGCTGCACACCGGGCGCTACAACCTGCTGCACCGCAGCTGGGGGCCGCTGGAGCCGTTCGACGACTCCATGCCCGAGCTGCTGCGGAAACATGGCGTGTACACCCCCTGGCATCCGACCACCAGCACTACTGGGAGGATGGCGGCGGCACGTACCATCACAGATACAGCACATGGGTCTACGTGCGTACCCAGGAGGGGGATCGCTGGCGCGCGCACGTGGGCGAGGTGACGCCGATCAACGACGACCTGCGAGCGCAGGAGCTGCACACTATGCTGTTCGATCTGGAGCGCGATCCCGGGCAGGAGCGCCCCATCGACGCCCCCGAGGTTGAGGCGCGCATGGTGGCGCACCTGGTGCGGCTGATGCGCGAGAGCGACGCGCCTCAGGAGCAGTTCGAGCGCCTGGGGCTGGAGGGCTAGCGGGGCGCATCGTGGGGTTATGCGGGGGGGGGCGTCAGGGGGCGCCCCCCTTTTTCGTTCTCGCGGCCGTCGCGGCGGCCGCCTCGGCGGCGACCTCGGCGTACAGCGCCTCGAGGTGCGTGGCGTGGTCGGCGATGGTGCTGACGGGTGGAATCCCCGCGCGGAGGCGGGCCAGCAGTTCGGGCTCGTCGATGGTGCGCCGCAGGACGCGCACCAGGTCGTCGACGTCGCCCGGCGCAAAGAGCAGGCCGCTGACGCCGTCGCGCACCTTCTCCTCGAGGGCGCCCAGCCGCGAGGCGATGACGGGCACGCCGGCGGCGTACGCCTCCTGGATGGTGACGGGCGAGTTCTCCCACCAGAGGGAGGGGACGACGAGATAGTCGGCCCAGGCGAGGGCAAAGTCCACCGCCCGGTCGTCTGCCTCGCCCTCGAGGGCGACGTTGGGGCATGAGGCCGCCAGGTCTCGCAGGCTCCGGGCATAGTCGGGGAAGGCGGCCGGGTTCCCCCAGACGCGCAGGCGGGCCCCCGCCAGCGCGGGGTCGCCAAAGGCGCGCACCAGGACATCCACCCCCTTTTGCCAGGCGAGGGAGCCGATGTAGGCATAGTGGCCGCGCCATGGGCCGCGGGGCGCGGCGCGCGACGTCGCCAGCCGGGCCGGATCCAGCCCGTTCTCCAGCACAGAGATCCTCGCCTCCGGCCATCCCGCCGCTACGAAGCGCTCCCTGAGAAAGCGAGACGGCGAGATGAAGCGACGCACGCCGCGCAGCGCGCGCCGGATGGCGGCGTCGCGCGCCAGGAAGGCGAGGGCGAGGGCAGGCGCAGCCCAGCGCAGCGCGGGCAGGCCGGCGCGCTCCGCGGCGCAGCGGGCGCACTCCAGGCGGGCGTGGGTGCCGAGGCAGATCGTGCCATCGGGCCGGACACACTGGGCATTGGCGCAGAGCGCCCAGTAGTCGTGCAGCGTCATGACGACGGGGGTGTCACGCCGGGCGCAGGCCGTTACGAGTCCGGCCGAGAGCCCCTTGAGGTGCTGCACGTGCACCACATCGGGGCGAAAGCGATCCAGGGTGCGCTGCACGTCGGCCTCGATGAGGGCGTTGGCATAGTCAAGGCGGAATTCGGCCCACGGTCCGCGTGCCCCGCCCCGCAGATAGCCCGCCACGCGCCGGATGGCGATCCCGTCGTAGGGCTCATCGCGCGCAGCCTCGTCCCCGCCGTCCAGGGCCGGCTCGTGACAGTACACCAGGACCTCATGACGCCGCGCCAGATCCCGGGCGAGGGAATGGGTATAGACCTCGGTGCCCGAGCGGCTGTGAGGCAGGTACTGGTGAACGGTGAGGAGGATTCTCATCCCTTCAGCATCCGGGCACGGAGCCCTTGCAGGCGCTCATGCCAGCCCTTTACGGCCTTGAAGGCGCGCATCACGCGCCAGCCCTCATAGTAGGCGGTGATCTGCTCCAGCGGAGCGCCGACGTCATAGCCGGCACAGCGGTCGGCGGCGCGCCGCGGCTCCCCGCAGAACGCCACCAAGGGCGCGGCACAGCGCTCCCACGTCAGATCGGCGGCCACGGCCTCAAAGCGCTCGCGGCGGCTCTCCTTGGGATCGGGCTCCAGGAGCAGGGACAGGATGGCGTCGGCCGCGGCGTCCACGTCGCCCGGCGGCACGACGAACCCCAGGTCGTGCTCCCGCACCAGGTCGGCGAGGACATCCCCCTCGGAGACCACCATGGGCAGCCCGGCCCAGAGGTAATCCAGCAGCCGCGTGCGAAAGGCATAGCGCGCCTCGATCCCCGCAGGGTGCAGCGAGACGCCGATATCGGCCTCGAGAAGATAGTTGGCGCGCTCTTCCACCGGCAGCCAGTCGCCAAAGATGACGTGGCGGTCCGCCAGGCCTAGCCGGTCGGCGAGGTCGACGGCGCGTTGGTGCATGGCCATGGCATGGACGCGCCGCCGGAAGGGCGCGCGTGGGCCGGGGAAGTAGAGGCGCACGTCGGGGCGCACCCGAACGACGCGGGCCAGCGCCTCGATGAGGGTCAGTGGATCGAACCAATCCCAGATTCCGCCGCCCCACAGCAGCACCTTGTCGTCGGGCGCCACGGCCGGGTGGACGCCCTTGATCACCGGCCGCGTCCGCACCGGCGGATTGGGCGATAGGCCAAAGGGCACCACGTCGATGAGGCGCCGCAGCGTTGGGTCCTCGTCATAGGTGTACGGGTTGAGACGGCCGAGGGACGCCATCAGGCCGAGGTACAGATCGCGCTGGCGCTCCGAGGCGCACACGACGAAATCGGCCGAGGCCAACATGCGGTTGACGAGCGCCGTGTCGGCGTTGTGTCGCGCCAGCCGCGTAGGCAGGTCGGCGAGTTGGTTGCTGGCCAGCGTCTCACTGCTCACCGGCACGTAGGCGTCCACGACCCAGGGGATGTCGAGGGATGCGAGCTGGGGATAGTCGCCCAGCAGGAAGCCGTAGGCTACCACGACGTCGGCCTCCGCCAGGAGGGGGTCGATCTCGCGAGCGTCGCGCAGCGTCAGGGGGACGAGGCGCCAACCGGTGGGAGTGATGTCGCCCTGGGTCGGCGCCGCGAGGGTGACGCGGCACGATCGAGACAGCACCCGAGCCAGCTCCCAGCAGCGGATGCCGGGCCCGGCCATGCGCGGGGCGATAGTGTCCATACTAAGTATCAATACGCGCGTGAGGCCGGGTGTCGTCACGATGGGGCTCCTACGATGTCGGCGTACAGCGCGCGGACGCGCTCGAGGTGCGCCGCAAAGGTCGGCACGGGCGCGAGCCCCTCGGCGACGCGGTGGACGCGTCCGCAGTTCAGCGCCAGAGCGCGGATCACCTCAGCCAGCGCGGTGGCGTCGCCGCGCGGAAAGAGCCAGCCGCCGCGCAACGTCTCGACGAGTTCGCGCATGCCGCCAAGGTCGCTGGCGATGACGGGCACGCCGGCGGCGATCGCCTCATAGATCACCGTGGGGGTGTTCTCGTACCAGAGCGAGGGAACGATGAGCACATCCAGGGCATGAAGGACTTCCCAAAGCTCATTCTGACGATATGGCCCCCCGTGGCGGGCGCGATCCGAGGCAGCGACGCCCTCCAGGAGAGCGCGCGCGTAGGGATCCATGGCGGCGGCTGCCGGCAACCCGCCGCGGTAGGTGAGCGATACGGACACGTCCGGCCCGAGGGCGTTCAATGCCTCCAGAGGCAGGTGGGCGCCCTTGGCGCGCGTGAGAGGGCCCAGGTACCCCAGGCGGAGGATGGGGCCCTCGGCGGGCGGGCCGCTGCGGCGCAGCGCCTCCGGTTCGCGGATGCCGTGAGGCGCGTGGACGATGAGGTCTGCCAGGTACCCGTTGGCGACGAGCATGGCGCGAGCATGGGCGCCGGGAGTTAGAATCGCCCGGGCGCTCAGCAGCCGCTCGTGGATCACTGCGGCCCGGTCCGCCAGGTCGGACAGCCATCGCGCCTGGGGCGCGGCGCGCAGCAGGGGCCACCCCGCGGCGCGCGCGGCGAGCGACCACGCCCAGTCGGGGGCGGCGGCAGCCAACCGGGCATAGCCGGCGCCCCGGGGGCCCATGTGGGTGAGGCAGCGCACGCACGCCCCGAGGCGATCCGGCCCGCGGCACAGGGAACCGTCGGCGCGCAGGAGGCGGCCGTTGGGACAGATGGCCCAGAAATCGGTGAGCGTCGCCACCCAGGGGATGCCCATGGCTGCGGCGACCTCGACAACGGAGGTGCTGAGATGCCCGAAATGCGTCACGTGCACGAGGTCGGGGCGCTCTTGCTGCCACAGCCGCCGCACCGCGGCCGCCACCCGGCGGTTGTCATACTCCTCGCGCATGAGGTCGCCACCGGCATCCGCGGCGAACGTCAGGCGCTTCACGGGGACTCCCTCATGCGTGTCCTCGCGGAGCGTCACCGCGGCGCCCTCTCCCTCGGCATGCGTCAAGACGGCCACCTCATGGCCGGCGGCCTGCAGGCCGTGGGCGAGATGGAGGGTGTACAGCTCGGTGCCCCCCATCCCCTCGGGCGGAAAGCGGTGGACGATGAGGTGGATTCTCATGGCGCGATGCTCGCATGCCGGGGCGCCCGCGCTTGGCGTCGCAAGACGAGTCGGAAGGTCGTGCGGCGCCGCGCCGTGCCCAGCAGGTGGATCGTGCGGCGGCCGGCAAAGCACACCCGGTCGCCGGCGTAGGAGTGAAAGTAGGCATCCGCCAGTGCCGTCGGCCGACGGCGCGCCAGGGCCTGCGCCATCGCCACCAACCGATCTGCCGATGGCAGCCGCAGGCCCAGGCTCGCCGACAGCCGGTAGCGCAGATCGTCCGAGGTGAGCCATCGCCACGCCGGGGCCATCAGGCGACGGATGAGCGCGTCGCGCAGGCCTTCGGGCAGATAGTGGATCAGCGGCGCCCACGAATGCTGCTCGAACGCATAGTAGCGGTTGGGTAGATCGAGCACGATGCAGCCGCCGGGGGCGGTGACGCGCAGCAACTCGTCGAGGTACGCCTGTGGGTGCCGGGTGTGCTCGATCACATGGATGCTCAGCACGACGTCAAAGCGATCGTCGTCGAAGGGAAGGGCCTCGCCGTCATAGAGCTGCAGGTGAACGCGGGCCCTGTCGGGCGTGTCCGCGAACCGCCGCTCCGCCAGACCCACAAGCTCGGGGTTCACCTCGATGCCATGGACCTCAGCGGCGCCCGCCCGAAGCGCGGCATGGAGGTCGCCGGCGGAGCCGCATCCGGAACTGAGCAGGCGAGCGTCCATCACCGGATGGTAGGCCGAGACCTCGCGCATCAGCGCGTCAAAGCGCGTCGTGTCGAGGTGGCACCGCAGCGATGCCTCATAGTCGGGCCGACCCTCGATGGGCCGTAGGTGCGCGCGAACCGCGGCCTCGAAGGCTGTGCTGGCCTGCGCATCGCTCCGCGCGCCCTCTCCCGCCTGCAGGCACGTCATCGCCCCTGTCCCTCTATATGATGCACAGCCCCCTCCTCCCGCTGCGGGGCAGCGGGGCCGGAGTGGGTCGCGGCACGGTGCGCCATACGGCCCTCTGTCAGTATGGGGCGCGCCTGACGCTCGTCACGGGCGACGATCAGAACGGCGCTCGTGCCCTCCCACAACACCTCGGCTGTAGCGATCTCGAGGGAATCGTAGGGCTTGAGCACTAGGATGGGCTCGCCGGCTGGCACGCGCGACGGAGATGCGGCGAGGTGAAGGACCGTCAGGAAGGCGTTGCCATAGCGGTTGCGGAGGACAGACCAGGACCGCGACTCGCCCGAACCCGGATGGAACCAGAGCGCCGGGGTCCCGTTCGGGTAACGCGCGGTCAGGCGCTGACGGGCCTCCGTGACATCCGCCGGGAGCGGCGGCGATACGGGCAGGTAGCGGGTAGCCAGGGGCCTGCTGATCGCCAGGCTATCGGCCATGCCGAGATCAACGCGCTCTAGGTGCAGGTCGCTCAAGTCGATGTCGAGCCCATAGCCCCTGGCAATCGCCCGTGCCACGAGGTGGTGCCGGGGCGAGAGGACGATGCGATCGACGGACAGGGGCGAGCCGCAGTCGAGGTTGGCGTGAAGCGCCAGTCCTAGGATGACGCCGACGATGACCCACCCCGATCGGCGGACGATGGGCGTGGCGGACAGGATCACTCTGACGCCGCGGGCCACCAGATAGTAGATGGGTATCAGCCAGTAGAGCACGAAACGACGGTCATTCCAATCGTAGAGCAGCACCCAGAAAACGATGTTGCCCGCGAGTGCCAGCAGCATCAGGAGCAGGGTCTCGTCCCTTCCATGGCGTAGGGCAACCATCAGCCCCACCAACGCCAGCGCACAGCCTACGAGCCCAACGGCCCCGACCGTGTTGAACAGGTAGAACGGGATGCTGTCGAGGTGCCAGCGCACCAACTCGCCGTGCTGCACGCCGCTGTACATGGGATCGTCGAACGCTACCCAGCGGTAGAGTATCCACGGTCCTAGGATCGCGACGACCGTGGCGGCGGCCAGCGCCAGATGCCGCCACGCCGGCGTCCGCCGTCGGCAGATCAGCCACACCAGCCCATAGGCGGGCAACAGCGCGATCCCGGCGTACTGAAACGTCAGGCTGATTCCCAGATAGAGCGCCGACAGCACGTAGCGGCGCGGTGCCTCGCGAGCGCGCGCGAACTCAAGCAGGCTCAGCGCAAGGAAGAGCAGGCAGTACAGGTCGGCAAGCACATAGAGGGCGAGTGACTGCACAAAGGAGCTGGCAAAGAGCAGCGCGACAGCAACCAGTGCGACCATCCGCGTCACCGCCCCGGTGTACAGGCGGTAGCACGCCGCTAGAACGCCCAGCAATACGACCTGGTTCACCAGAGGGAGCAGCCACAGCGCGCCGGTACGGGCGAGGGCGGCGATGATCAGTGGCAGGCCCGGCGGGCGGGCGGTGTAGCGCACCGCGTGGCCGGCGTAGTACAGGCCGTTGGCGATCCAGTCGTACGAGTCAGGAAACATGAACGGATATTGCAGGTTCAGGTCGGCGTAGATGAGGAGGGAACTCTGCACCACCGCAATGGCGATGAGCAGGGAGGCGACGAGGACCGGCGGTCGAGCGAGCGCATGCCACCGACGCTGCGGCAAGGCCGCTACAGCGGGCGCGGCGCCTGTCGCGTCCGCCCCACGTGTCGCCTTAGCCACCTTCTACCTCCTCATGCGCTTGCCGGCACTCGGCATAGTTATCCCAGGAATCCCTCGATGGCGTGTACTAGTGTCGTGGCGCAGCGGCTGAGCACGCGCTCGCCGTACAGGTAACCCGCCGCGGCACGCGCCATCTCGTGTCGCAGCGCGGGTTGGGCGATCAGCGTCTCGAGGGCCTCCACCCACGCGTCCGTGTCGTTCGGCGCCAGCCAGCCCGTCTGGCCGTGCCGCACCGTCTCCGCGTAGGCGGGCACATCGCTGTAAACGCCCGCCGCGCCCATAGCGGAGTAATCCAGGTGCTTCAGGTCGGACTTGCAGGCGTTGAACGGCGTATCGGCCAGCGGGGCCAGGGCAATGTCCCAATGCAGGCGATGCGTGAGCCAGACCATGAACAGGGGGTATTCCCCCTCCTCGGGCCACGGCGCCACCACCCGCACCGGCAATCCCTCCAGCGCCTCCAGCGTGTCGTGACGGCCGACGACACCCACCAGATGGACCTCTACTCGGCCCTCATGGCGAGCGCAGACCTCACGCAGCGCCGGCACGATCAACAGGAGATCCTCGTCGTGGGTAAAGGTGCCCATGTAGCCGATCACGAGACGCTCACCCGCCGGCCCGGGGCGGATGGCGCCGGGCAACAGGCGCTCATCTAGAGCGTTCGGCACCACCACGACGCGCGGGTTCAGCGGCGCCAACCTCTCTCGTAGCGGTTCGGTGGTGACAATGACTCCGTCCGCCGCGCACAACCAATAGTCCACCACCTGTGCCTGAGGGCTGGCGCTGGCGCCGGGGCCATGCATCTCCAGCAGGTTGTCGTCGAGGGCGTAGATGAAACGGGCGCCGCTGTCGTGCGCCTCGACCACCAGGGCGCGCGCCAGGGACATGGCGTCATGGCCCCGGCGTATCTCCGGCAGCCACAGCCGATCGACGATCACGGCATCCACGGGCTGCCCATCGTAGTACCGGCCAAAGGTGACGTCCAGGGAGCCGCGCACGGCGGGGTGCGACAGGGGACGGATGAGCCGGATGTAGGCGCTGCCGTGGGGTCGCAGGTCGTCGCCCCATTCGTACACCACATGGATGCGCCGACGGCTCATAGCGTGCGCTCCCTGTCGGGGCCGAGGAGCGCCTCCAGAATGCGGTAGGCTGCCCGCTCGGGGAACAGCTCGCAGACGTCGGCGATGGCGCGCGACCGCAGGCGACGGCGCAGGTCGGGGCGTTCCACGAGGCGGCGCAGCGCGCGCCAGCACGCCCCGGCGGAGGAGGCGTCCACTACCAGGCCGTTGGCGTTGTGCCGGACGAACTCGATAGCGCCGCCGTTGCGCGGCACGATGGGCATGGCGCCGCACGCCATTGCCTCGAGGGCGGTGAGCCCCATGGCCTGGTGCGACGAAAAGTCGCAAAAGACGTCCACCTCGGCGAGGAGGCGCGCCACCTGGCGCTGGCTCAGCACGCCCGCCAGCTTCCAGGGGAAGCGATGGGGGAGGCGCCCCAGCTCGGGCTCGTCGAGGGTGGTGCCAAGGAGACGATCTCGACGCGCTCACCAAAGCGACGCGCCGCCCGCTGGAGGACGCTCATGGTGAGCTTGGGCGCGCGGTATGGACTGTTGGCACGGACCATGGCGGCGATGCGCACGGGCGTCTCGGCTCGTGGCTCGGGGCCGGACGGCCTGGGGCGAAAGAGGTCGACGTTGACGCTCGGCCCGACGATGGCGCAGTCGGCGCCGGTGTGCGCCAGCACCTGTCGCCTGGTCCACTCTGTCTTGGTAAAGCGCACGAGGTCGTCGAACAGGGTGTACGAACGCACGGCGCGTCTATGGTCGGGGAGGTGCTCCGGGTAGAGGAGCGGCTCGTAGCCCTGAATGTAGTAGCCGCGCTCCGGCGGCCGGGCGAGGTCGCTCAGTGGCGCCAGCCACTCCACCGAGGTGTTGAACGTGGCGACGACAGCGTCATAGTCGTGGGCGGCGCCGGCCGGGTCCTCAGGCCTGCCATAGAGCACCGGCAGCGGCATGGCGGGATAGGCGCGCTCAAAGTCGGCGCGGTTGGCGAGCAGGTTATAGATACCCACCTCGACCCCCATGGCGCGCATCGCCAGGGCCTCGTCGATCACCACATTGGCCCCGCCGCCGGGCTGGGTCACGGGTAGCACGAACAGGATCCGCGCGCCCTCGTAGCGCGTACGCCCTTTCGCGATCCACTCGCACCGCGATACCATCGCGCGGGCGCGCGCTCGTATGCCCTGCAGCACGCGGTCGTGGAGACAGTGGGCCACGCTCGCGTCGATGACGGGCTGACCATGCTTGGCGGACAGGCGACGCCCCGCCTCCACCGCCAGGCGCTGGCGCGCCTCGGTGCTGTAGCTGCGCGACTGGGCGTGATACACATAGGCGTCGTCGGCGATGGCCAGCGACCAGCCGGCCTGGCGGGCGCGGAGGGCGAAATCGTCCTCCTCACCGTAACCCGGCCCAAAGGTCGCCTCGTCAAAGCAGCCGATGGCGTCAACGACGTCGCGGCGGATCAGCAGGCAGAAGCCGTTCAGCAGGGGGACGCGGGGATGAAGCCGCGCCGAATGATCCGCCAGCAGCGCCCCCATATCTTCCTGGTCATCCCGGGGAGTGGATTTGCGGCCCAGTCCCCATGGTCTTCAATGTCGGGAATCGACTGCCACGAGGCGGTGTTCGACAGCGGCCCCACGATGCCGATGCGCGGGTCCGACGCGGCGCAGGCCACGAGGCGGTCGAGCCAGCCCGGCGTGACGATGGTGTCGCTGTTGAGCAGCAGCCACGGCGCATCGGCAGCCGCCAGCCCCTGGTTGGCGGCGAGGGTATAGCCACGGGCGGACGCGTTGCGGATCAGGGTCGCGCCGTGCTGGCGCGCAAACTCGGAGAGGTAGGTCTCCGTTGGCTCATCGCTCCCGTCGTCCATGAGGATGAGGCGATAGGGGGCAGCCGTGTGCTCAAGCACCGAGGAGAGGCACCGTCGCACATCGTCCAGGGCGTTGTGGACGCAGACGATGATGGCCACGGACTCGCGGTGGGGCTGCACCGGCGAGGGGTCGCGGACCGGATCTACGAGAAACACGCGATCCGCGTAGCCCTCCAGGGAGTGGCGCTCCCGCCACCGATGCCACAGCGCCTCGATCCAGCGGTCGCGGGCGCTCTCCGGCGGCAGGAGCCGTGCGCGCAGCGCCTGCAGTCGCGTCAGGAGCGCCCAACCCGCGGTCTGCTCGAGGTCACTCCAGCGCTTTTCCAGCTGCTCGATGCGGGCGCGCATCTCTTCGACGGCCTGCTCGCGCGCGACGAGTTCCTCGCGGTACTCGACGTTCAGCATACGTCGCGTCTCGGCCTCGCGCCACAGCCACCAGAGCCGATCGCCGCCCTCGAATGCAGGGCCTGACGCCTCGCCGTCGCCGCTGGGGTCGGAGGGCGGCGAGGCGGTGACGCGCGCCTGATGCTCCGCCTCTCCGGGAACCGGATGCGGCCGCTCATGCGGCGCGCCGCCGGAGAGAGGTGGAGTCATGGGATCATCTCGATGCATCCTCTGGGCCTCTTCGATCAGATGCCGCGCGCGAGCCAGCGCTCGATCTGCGGCGGCCACAGGCCATCCCTGCGCCGGGCGGAGAGGTCGGCCAGTCCTACGCCCACCCCCCCGACCAGCACCCGCGTCCGTATCGCCCACCACACGGCGGGCGTGAGGGCACCCTCGTCCCGCGCAGCGCGGGTCATGTCCTGGATGAGCTGGCTGACGCCTCGACGGGAGCGGACCGCAGGCCGGCCGCCGCCAGCGCCTCCCGGCACGACGCCGGCGTGCAGCTCCAGGACGGCGCGGCGGTCGACGTAGCTGCGCCGCAGCTCGTACCACCAGGAGCGGTGGTGTGAGTGGCGCACGCGCGACGCGGGCACGTACAGCACGCTGTAGCCCAGGCGCATCACCGCGACGCTCCAGGCCAGGTCCTCGGCGTATCGTACGTCGGGGAGTGGGCAGCGCTCCCAGACCGCGCGCCGCAGAATGCTGCTGCCGTCGTGAAAAGCGCAACAGCGGCGCAGGTCGTCGGGCGACATGGCGGAGAGGTGCGCCTCGGATGGCCACCTCTGCACGATGGCGCCATCACCGGCGTCGGTGCGCTCCTCGCGCGTCGCCAGGTAGCGCTCGACAAACCCGGCCTCGCGGCGCGGCAGGCAGCGCGAGTAGGCGCCTGCGGCGTCCGGGTGCTCGTCCATTGCCCACACCAGCGCCGACAGCCAGCGCCCGTCGGCGGGCACGGCGTCCTGTACCGTCAGGACGACGAACTCGCCCGCGCACGTCGCGATGGCGGCGTTGCGGGTGCGACCGTGGCCGAACTCGGTGGGTTCGATGCTCATCACCCGCGCCCCATGGCGCCGGGCGAGTTCGGGCGTCCCATCCGTCGACCCTGAATCGATGACGACCACCTCGTAGGGCTCGCCCAGGTCCTGCGCGGCGATGGCTCTCAGCGTGTCCTCAAAAGCAGGGCCGGCGTTGCGGGTGGGGATGACGATGGACACGCGCGCCACGCCCCTAGACCTCCTCGCCAAAGCGCCGGCTGTGCCGCACAAAGACGGCATAGCCGACGAGGAGGCAGACTATGGCGGTGACGACCGTCCGCGAGAAAAAGTCCCAGGCCGGCGGCGCCGGCGGCGCGCCGTTGGTGAACCCGTACAACACCGAGCGGTACGACGCCACGATGGACGCCATCGGGTTCAGGATGTAGGTCAGCCTGCGGACCGGCAGCTCGATCCCCAGGATGGTACGCCACTCGGGCACGATCTCGGCGGGGTAAAAGATGGGCGTCAAGAAGAACCAGGCCTGGAGGAGCACCTCCAGGATCACGGCCGTGTCGCGATAGTAGACGTTCAGGGTGGCGAGCAGCAGGGCGACGCCGATCACGAACACCACCTGTACCGCCATGATGACAGGAAGGTAGACGAGCCAGATGGTAAAGGGGACGCGAAAGAGGGCCAGGAACAGGAACAGTACCGGTAGAGCCAGCAGGAAATTCACAAAGTTGGACATGACCACCGAGATCGGTAGGATCTCGCGGGGGAAATACACCTTCTTGATGAGGTGGCCGTTGCCTACGATGCTGTGGACGGCGCCCACCATCGACGAACTGAAAAAGTTCCACGGCAGCAGGGCGCAGAGGAGAAATGCCGGAAACTTGGGTATTGCGGTATTGGGCGCCAGGAGGGTGAACACGACAGTAAAGACCCCCATCAAGAGCAGGGGGTTCAGCAGCGACCAGAGGAAGCCGAGCACCGAGCCCTTGTAGCGCACCTTGAGGTCGCGCATGACGAGGTTTTCGATCAGCTCACGGTAGCGCAGCAATTCGGTCAACCGCGCCAACATCAGTTCGCCTCCTGAGGCTCGATCACGGCGCTCGGCGTGTGCTCCCAGCGCGACGGCATGTAGACGATGCCATAGCGCTCCCCAACCTCTCCTCGCACGACGCGGAACGACCAACTCTGCCCGTGATAGTCGTAGGTATACTCACCCTTGGCGTCGTGGATGGCGGCGGTCAGGAGGTAGGTGCCCTCCAGTAGCGGCAGCATGTCGATGGCATAGGTGACGTGGCCGGCACCCTCGATGAAGGGAATGTCGCAGTTGGAAAAGACGTTGTTCGGCCCGCTGATCTGCAGTCCGTCGTCGCGATGGATCGCCAGGCCGAACATGGGGTGCTCGATGCGGCGATGGGCGCGATAGGCGATGACGATGCGCATCGGCTCCCCGGAGGCCACGATATAGCGCTCGCCACCGTCGGCGCCCTGGATCGCCACGTCGAGGATCTCGGCCTCACACGAACCCCAGCGCTGGCCGTTGGGCACCCGCCGGGGATGCGCGGGGCCATCCGTGACGTCCGTGGTCTCACGCCCGTTGTCCTGCGACGGCGCATCGTCGGCTGCGGCTTCCCGTCGTATTCGCAGGTGCGCCATCGCCTCGGACTCGGCCCTGTCGTGGACGTGCTGCAGGTAACGACGGATGATCGGCTCGGCGAGCCCGTCGCCGCACAACCTGCCCTCGTCTAGCCAGAGGACTCGGTCGCACAGCGAGCGCACGGCGTCGAGGCTGTGAGATACAAAGACGATGGTGGTGCCGCTAGCACGGAGCTGGTGAATCCGGCCGAGGCACTTGTTCTGAAAGCTCTGGTCGCCCACCGCCAGCACCTCGTCGACGAGCAGGATGTCGGCCGAGACGTTGATGGCGGTGGCGAACGCCAGTCGCACGTACATCCCCGAGGAGTAGAACTTGACTGGTATGTCGACGAACCGCTCCAACTCGGCAAAGGCCACGATCTCGTCAAAGCGACGCCTCATCTCGCGGCGACTCAGACCCAGGACCGAGCCGCTCAAAAAGATGTTGTCGCGGCCGGTGAGTTCGGGATGAAAGCCGGCGCCGAGTTCCAGCAGCGCGGCGACGCGGCCGTTCACGGCGAGGGAGCCGCTGGTGGGCTCGATGATGCGAGTCAGGAGCTTGAGGCAGGTGCTCTTCCCCGAGCCGTTCGCGCCGATGATGCCCAGGTTCTCGCCGGGCTCCACCGCAAAGGAGACGTCGCGAAGCGCCCAGAACTCCTCCTTGCGTGCACGGCGTCCGCGGCGGAAGCCGTTGAGCACGAGTTCCTGGAAGGAGCGCGGGCGGTTGGGCTGCAGATCGAAGCGTTTGGAGATGCGGTCGACTTGGATGATGGCCATCGGCGAGATCCTGCGGGTGCATCGCCCCGGTGCGCATCGGCCCTACGGGCCGGAGTTCTAGCAGGGCGCATTATACCACCTCGCCGGAGCGGGCGACAACGGTAGGGTCCCGCCCGGGCGTGTGGGGTGGCAGGGCGGTCGTGGGGTGGTCAGAACAAAGCCGCAGATCCGACGATCTGCGGCTCTCTCTCCTGTCGGGGCGAGAGGACTTGAACCTCCGACCTCACGGACCCGAACCGTGCGCGCTACCGTGCTGCGCTACGCCCCGAACACATGGCGAGTATACAGGAGATGCCCTTTACTGACAAATACGCCAACGTCATGCAAGGCTGACCGCGCTCTTACTACGCCATCGGCGAGATGCGAGAGGGCCTGCAGGCGCGCCGTCAGGCGCCGAAGGTGAACGCGTTCAGCCGGTAGATCAGCGCCTGAAACAGGTCGGTAACCAGCAGGAACCCCATGGCGATGAGGAACGCCCCACCGATGGCGCTGGCGACGCGCGCGTGGCGCCCGAGGCGCCGCAGCGCGGGCGCCGCGAGGTCAAAGAGGCCCGCCACGGCCACGAAGGGGAGCCCGAGGCCCGCCGTGTAGGCGACCAGCAGCGTGGCGCCGCGGGCCGCCGTCTGGCTGTCGGCAGCGAGAAACAGGATGGCGGTGAGCACGGGGCCCACGCAGGGGGTCCATCCCCCGGCAAAGATGAGCCCCACGAGGAACGACGTCAGGAATCCGCGCCCCTGGGGCGCCTCGATCCCGATGCGACGCTCCATCTGCAGCCAAGGCACGCGGATGAGGCCGGCCGTGTGAAGCCCCAAGACGATGAGGATCAGCCCGCCCACCTTGGTGAGGTAGGGGAGCGCCGTATAGAGCAGGCCGCCGAGAGCGCCGATGCCGGCGCCCAGGCCCACAAAGATGAGGCCAAAGCCGAGCACAAAGAACAGGGCGTGGGCGACGGCGCGCAGGCGGCTCTGCTCCTCCACCCGCACCGTTGCCGCGCCGGTCATGTAGGCCAGATAGACCGGCACGAGGGGGAGCACGCACGGCGAAAAGAACGACAGAAGCCCGGCCCCCAGCGCTGCCAACAGCGTGACGCTCTGGGTATCCACCCTAATGCCCCCAGCGCTGGAGGGTGGCGGAGGTCTCGGCGCGCACCTCACGCATGCCGCGCTCCAGATATGGATAGGTGAGGGCGATGCAGGCCACCCCGAACAGAGCGCCGGTGATGACGCGCGTGATCCAGGTGCTGCTCCACAGCCCGATGAACTGCCCACCGCCGTCGACGGCCATGGGGACGATCAGCAGGAGGAAGCCACGCACGGATAGGGGGCGCAGGCGCCGCAACCAGTTAAAGACGACCCCCGCCACCACCATCGAGCCGTAGACGGCGATATCGCGCTCGCAGACGGCCATCCTGAACCCGAGGTCGGATGAGCCCACCCACCGTTGGGGCACGGTGCCCTGGCCTAGCAGCGCGGCCAGCTGATCGTACGAGTAGGTGACGCTTGGCCCGAACAGGAAGAACGATCGCTCGGGGAGCTGGTGGCACAGGGGGTGGAACACGGTGTGGATGAGCGCCGCAGGCCCATCGTAGCCCAGGTGGTAGAGCACGGGGGCCAGGATGGGCAGCCCCACGAGCACGCCGAACCCGAGGTTGGCCAGAGCCAGCCAGTGGGCGCTCACCCATCGGAGCAGCCGTGACATCCAGTAGGTGATGCGCTCGGTCCACTCATTGACGGTTTCCGGAGGGAGGGTCTGAATGCGCATTATGAACCCCGATCCAGGGGATCAGGTCTCTGTCGGCAGGAGGGCATTGACATAATCTCGTAGCGCGGACTCTTCGAGTGTCCCCAGGTGCACCCGCTGTACGGCGCCCCCCGGGTCGATGAACACCGTGGTGGGGAGGCCCCGCACGCGGTACCGGCCGGCGACCTCACCGTCCCGGTCCATGAGCACCGGGTAGGGGAGGTCGTGCTCGGCCGTATAGGCGACGACGCGCTCCGGCTCCTCCTGCTGGTTGATTGCCAGCATCTCGATGCCGTCGTCGCGGGCCTCCTCATAGACCTCCGCGAGGTGGGGGAGCACCTGCCGGCAGTACTCGCACCAGGTGGCCCAAAAGACGAGCACCACCCCCTTGCCGCGCAACGACGAGAGGGTGACGTCGGAGCCATCGATCCCTTTCAGTGCGAAATCCGCGGCCGGCTGTCCGACCCCCGGACCTCGCTGGACGGCCGAGAGGGTAGCGGCGGCGCCGATGGCGTCGGGCGTGGCGTTGGCAGGGGCCGTCGGTCCCGTCGCCTTCCCGTCGGGGGAGGGAGCGCAACTCACGAGCGGCGCCGCCAACAGGATTGTGGCGAGCGCGATGGCGTGTATCGTCCGCATGGTCGTCATGCCGATCGTCCGTTCGATGCGTTGGCCGCCCTATTCCCGGGCGGCCAGTGATCTTACCATGAAGGGCGGCGGACGCCAACCCGAGCCTTGGCTGCGACCACCTCCCGAAGGCCCCCGGCGGCAAACCTGCGCGTCCGGGGCTCAGGGCGAGAGGCCTTCGGGAGGTGGTGCCTGGAGATGCTCCGGCCACAAGTCTATGCGGCGCGGACCGGGTAGCCGATCTCGTCGAGGAGGGCCTTGGCGCGCGCCAGGGCCTCATCGTCGCTGTACTCGAACGCGACGGCCTTGCTGGGAACATCCACTTGCACGTTGGAGATGCCTGCCACCGCGCCGAGTTCGCGCTTGATGGTCATGGCGCAGTGCTGGCACGAGATGTCATCCGCATAGAGGGTGAACTGCTGACTCACGGTCTGGGCCTCCTATCGTTCCGGTTCGCGCCGCATCGTTTCCTGGATGGGTGCGCATGTCTATACCCTATAGGGGTAGAGGGCATACACAGAATAGCACGAAAGGCTACCGACGTCAATAGGTTCATTCCGGTGACGTGCTCGATAGCCTCGCGCTGCTCCGCCTCCGGGGGCGTGCGCTAAGACTCGGTCTCGAACAGCGGCGTGCTCAGGTAGCGCTCACCGAGGTCCGGGAGCACGGCCACGATGAGCTTGCCGGCGTTCTCGGGCCTGGCCGCTACGCGCAGCGCCACCACCGCAGCCGCGCCGGACGAGACCCCCACCAGCATCCCCTCCTCGCGCGCCAGCCGCCGGGACATGGCCATGGCGTCGTCCTGATCCACCTGCACGATCTCGTCGATCACGCTGCGATCGAGGACGTCAGGCACGAACCCCGCGCCGATCCCCTGAATCTTGTGGGGCCCCGGCTTGCCGCCCGACAGGACGGGGGAGCCGGTGGGCTCGACGGCCACCATGCGCAGGCCCGGCTTGCGTGGCTTGAGCGCCTGGCCGATGCCGGTGATGGTGCCCCCCGTGCCAACGCCCGATATGACGATGTCGACGCGGCCGCCGGTGTCATTCCAGATCTCCTCGGCCGTCGTCTCGCGATGGATGCGAGGGTTGGCGGGGTTCTTGAACTGCTGCGGCATGTAGCTGTTGGGCGTCTCGCCGAGCAGCTCCTCCGCCTTGCGGATGGCGCCCGGCATCCCCTCGCTACCCGGGGTGAGCACCACCGTGGCGCCCAGCGCCTGCAGGACGCGACGACGCTCGACGCTCATGGTGTCGGGCATGGTGAGGATCAGCTTGTACCCCCGAGACGCGCAGACGAACGATAGCCCGATGCCGGTGTTGCCGCTGGTCGGCTCGATGATGGTCGTCCCCGCGGTGACCTTGCCCTCCTCTTCGGCGGCGTTGATCATGCTGACCGCGATGCGGTCCTTGACGCTCCAAAGCGGGTTGAACGACTCCATCTTGACCACCACCTCGGCGGCGAGGCCCTCGGTGACGCGATTCAGTCGCACCAGGGGCGTCCTGCCGATCGTCTCGGTGATGTCGCGGTAGATCCTGCCCATCGTCGCTTCTCCTTACCGTGGGTGGGTGGCCGGGTCGACTAGATGTGGTACATCCGAGCCGACGCCACCTTTCGCTCCTGCGCCTCGCGCACCAGGTCCGCAATCGTGGTCTCGTCGAGCACTCGCATCGCCTCGGCGTGCATCCGCTCCCATAGGTCATGGGTCACGCAGACATCATAGCGGTTGCACACCTCGGGGTCGCTGGTACACGGCGAGAACCCCTCCGAGCCCTCCAGCACCTCATAGATCTCGCGCACGGTGATCTCTTGCGGCGGCCTCGCCAGGGTATAGCCGCCCCGCGGGCCGCGTGCCGAACGCACCAGGCCAGCCGCTTGCAGCGACGAGAAGAGATGCTCGAGGTATTTCTGCGATACGTCCTGTCTCTCGGCGATCTCTTTGAGACTCGTCATCTCGTCGTGAGGCTGTAGCGCCAGGTCGAGCATGGCGCGGGTGCCGTAGCGCACTTTGGTTCCCAGTTTCATCGCACTCACCTAATCTATACTATGCCTATAGGAATATACCATGGACGGCCGCCGCGTGTCAAGCGGAGCGGGGCACGAAAAGGCTTTCCCCGTGCATCGTGGCACGAAGCCCGGCGAATGCTCGCGTTTTATGGTTTACCTGTTTTTTATGCTCTAGAATGGTGCACTCGTTGACATGCCCCCCAATCCATGTTACCATGGCAGTAAGCGGCCGGGTCAATGATGACCTCTCGGGTGCGCGGTGGGAGGCCGCAGCCGACACCCGAGTGCCTCTGCGCTCGCCCCAACCGTCTCGGGCCGCTCTCACCTCGGGGAAAGGAGCTAGAGATGCAGATCATCGTCACTTCCAAGAACGTCGAGCTGTCCGACTGGCTCAAGTCGTATGTAGAGAAAAAGGTGGGAAAGCTCGACCGTTATCTGCCCACGATCGATGAGGCGAGGGTAGAACTATCTGTTTTCAAGACCAAGAGCGTCGGCGATAGCCAGGTGGTGCAGCTGACACTGCGCGCCAACGGCGCGATCCTTCGCTCCGAAGAGCGCTCGGCGGATATGCAGTCCTCCATCGACGCCGTGATGGACAAGATTACGCGGCAGATCGAGCGCTACAAGGGCAAGCACTATCGCTCCAAGAACCGCATGCAGGCGGCGCAGCCCGAGACACTCCTCGAAGAGGAGCCGCTCGCGGAGGGGGAGGCTGAGGCCGAGGTGGTGCGCACCAAGCGCTTCCGCACCCGCCCCATGACGGTGGAGGAGGCGATCGAGCAGATGGAGTTGCTGGGACACGACTTTTTCGCCTTTTACGACGCCACGGCTGATAGCTTTAGCGTGGTATATCGGCGTCGCGGCGGAGGGTACGGGTTGCTGCAGCCCGAGTTGGCGTAGAATCGCCGTTACCGCTTTCGCATAGAGGAGAGGGGCAGGGGAAACCCTGCCCCTCTTGGCGTCTCGGGCACACGCGATGCCGCGGGCCGGACAGCGTCCATCGACTCCAACATATTCTGGGAGCAGTTGCCATAAGGGCGGCGCTCGGGTACGATGGCGCCTCATCCTTCCGAGACGCGAGGTACCCATGTCCACTGTGTCCTTGCCCGACGGTGAGGCGCTGCTCACCGACATCGAGACCTTCCTCCAGCAGACGACCGCCACCCTGCTGCCGGAGGAGCCGCCCCGCCGCGGCCCCGGTCGGCCGCGCGTGCTGCCGGCCTTGTGCCTGTGGGCCGGGCTGCTGGTCTGCGTGCTGCGCGGCTTCAGCAGTCAGCTCGCCCTGTGGCGGCTGCTGAGCGTCACCGGGCTGTGGCGCTATCCCCGCTTCCCGCTCAGCGATCAGGCGGTCTACAACCGCCTGGAGCGGGGGGGCACCGCGCCCCTGGAGCAGCTATTCCGCCACGTCGGCACGCTGCTGGCGGCGCGCGGGGCGCCCTACGCCCCGCACGACCTGGCCCCCTTCGCCCGGGAGGTGGTCGCCCTGGACGAGAGCACCCTCGACCAGGTCGCGCGCCGCCTCCCGGCCCTGCGCCCGGTGCCGGCGCGCGATGAGCGCCTGCTGGCGGGCAAGCTGGCGGGGCTCTTCGACCTGCGGCGCCAGCAGTGGCGCGCGGTGCGCTTCGTGCCTGCGCCGCGCCAGAACGAGAAGGTGCTGGCCCGCGACCTCGTGGCGGGGCTGCCGGTGGGCAGCCTGGTGCTGGCGGACCTGGGCTACTTTGGCTTCGCCTGGTTCGATTGGCTGCAGGACCAGGGCCAGCACTACATCTCGCGGCTGCGCGGCAAGACGAGCTACAGCGTGCGGCACGTCTTCTACCAGCAGGGCGATGTCTTCGACGGCGTCGTCTGGCTGGGCGCCCACCGCGCCGATCGCGCGGGGCACGCCGTGCGCCTGGTGAGCTTGCGGGTGGGCACCAGCACCTACCGCTACATCACCGACGTGCTGGATCCCACGGTGCTGAGCGTGGCCGAGATCGCTCGGCTGTACGCCCGCCGCTGGGACATCGAGCTGGCCTTCACGTTGGTCAAGCGGCACCTCAAGCTGCACCTGCTGTGGTCAGCCAAGCCGGTCGTCATCCAGCAGCAGCTGTGGGCGGTGCTGATCATCGCCCAGATCCTGCAGGCGCTGCGCCTGGAGATCGCCGGACGGGCGGGGGTGGACCCGTACGAGGTCTCCATGGCGCTGCTGGTGCAGTACCTACCGGAGGTTGCCCGGGAGGGGCAGGACCCCATCGCCGTGTTCGTGGAACGGGGCCGGCAGGCGCGCTTCATTCGCCCCTCGACGCGCACGGTGACGCGGGCGCCGACGATTCCCCCCGAGCAGATCGTGCCGCTACCGGCCGGGATGTCCCTGCAGCGCACGCCGCGCCATGCGCAGAAGGCGTAGCGGGGAGCACCACGAATATGTTGGAGTCGATGGGTGGTGTAGGGCGCGCACGCCGATGCGCGCCGTGGCGGCGGGACGGGTTGGGGTTGGTGGTGTAGGGCGCGCACGCCGGGCGCGCCACCGCGGGTCGGGGTGGGTAGCGGCGGTGTAGGGCGCGCACGCCGGTGCGCGCCGTGGCGGCGGGACGGGGTGGTGGTGTAGGACGCGCACGCCGGTGCGCGCCGTGGCGGCGGGACGGGTTGGGGGTGGTGGTGGGCGCGCATGCCGATGCGGGCCGGTGTGATGGTTGGCCACGTCGGACGACGTGTAGGGCGCGCACGCCGATGCGCGCCGTGGCGGCGGGACGGGTTGGGGGTCGGTGGTGTAGGGCGCGCACGCCGATGCGCGCCGTGGCGGCGGGTCGGGTTGGGGGGCGGGGGTGTAGGGCGGGCACGCCGATGCGCGCTACCGCGGGTCGGGCTGGGTAGCGGCGGTGTAGGGCGCGCATGCCGATACGGGCCGGTGTGATGGTTGGCCACGTCGGACGACGTGTAGGGCGCGCACGCCGATGCGCGCCGGTGCGGCGTCTGACCCCTACCGCTCCCGCCAGAGGCGGCCGAGCTTGACCGTCGTCACCAAGCCATAGTAGTAGGCGGTCCACAGACACAGCGCCAAGCCAGGGAGACCGTCACGGTAGCCGCGGAGAGCGACATAACGGCGCCAGAATTCGCGCAGGGGCTGGGCGAGGTACGTCCAAGGCTTGGGGCGCACGCCGCGGTCGCGGAGGAGCGCGGCGTCGAGGTCGGTATAGTGCCGCTGCTTGGCGATGTACTGGCCCAGGGTGCGATAGTTCTCGTGGAGCAGGGGCTGCGCGAGGAAGGCGGCGGCGCCGTCGAGAAGGACTACCTCGTGCACCGGGCGGGCAGGATCATAGCGGGCGCATCCCACCCGCAGCAGCCGCAGCTGGTGGTCGGGGAACCACCCACCGTGGCGGATCTCGTGCCCCCAGATCCAGTTGCGCCGGGGCACCCACCACCCCGCGTAGGCGTCGTCGGCCACCACGCGCCGGATCTCCTCGCCCAGCGCCGGCGTGGCGCGCTCGTCGGTGTCGATGTAGAACAGCCAGTCGCCGCCGGCGTGTTGCAGGCCCACGTCGCGCTGCTCGGCAAAGTTGCGAAAGGGGTGATGGACCACGCGCGCGCCCATGGTACGCGCGATCTCCTCGGTGCGGTCGGCGCTGCGGTCGTCGAGGATGACGAGGCGCTCGTCGGCCCAGGCGACGCTCTCGAGGCAGGGGCCGATGTCGTCCTGGTTGTCGCGGGCCAGTACGGCGGCGGTGATGCGCGGCATCGTCTGCGGCGGCATGGTCACATCGCCCTCACGGCGCGGTAGGTGGCCAGACGTCGCTCCGCCTCATCGGCAGACTGCTCGCCGCGGCACAGCGCGCGTCGGGTGCGGCGCGCCTCCGCCGCCATGCCGGCCCGGACGATGCGGCGCATCGCCCAGCGGTAGGCGCGGGAGTAGTGCTTTTCATAGAGGCGGTAGCGACTGCGCCACAGCGCCAGCGTCATAGCCTCTCGGAACTGGCGGGCGCTCTGGCCCGCCAGGTGCACCACGCGCGCCCTCGGCACGCAGTAGATGCCCCAGCCGGCCCTCTTGGCGCGCAGGCACCAGTCGATCTCTTCGCAGTACATGAAATACCCCTCGTCCAGCGGGCCGACGTCCAGGAAGGTCTCCCAGCGCATCATCAGGGCGGCGCCCAGGGGATGGTCGATGGGAAACGGGGCGCCGGCGGCATAGCGCGACGGGGGGTAGCGTCCGTTGAGCCACGAGTCGGCCAGGCGGTTGCGCGGGGGCCAGAAATCAAAGAGCGCCATCCACAGGGTGGGGAAGCGAAAGGCGCCGTGCTGGAAGGAGCCGTCACCGTAGAGGAGCTGCGCCCCCGCTACGCCGACGCGAGGCGAGGCATCCAGAAAGGACACCATGCGCCCCAGGGCAGCGGGGTGGGTCACCGTGTCCGAGTTGAGCAGCAGCACGTGGCGGGGCGGTTGGTCCAGGGCGGCCATGGCCTGCAGGGCGGCGTTGTTGCCTCCCGCGAACCCGAGGTTGGCGTCGCTGGCGATGAGCGTCGCCTGCGGGAAGCGGCGGCGCACCTCGTCGGCGCTCCCGTCGGAGGAGGCGTTGTCTACAACCCAGATGTGGGCGTCGAGAGCAGCGGCCTCGATGGAGGCGTACGCCGCCGTCAGGCAATCGCAGGTAAGTGCGCGCGTGTTGTAGCTGACGACGATGACGCCGAGATCCATGGTGGGGTCAGAACCCGATAGAGATCGGCACAGGGTCGACGCGGTCCTGGACGATCATCACGTGCTCGTGGAGCAGGCCCACCCAAAAGTAGGGCTCGGTCTTGTAGGTCTCCTCCAGGATGCGCAGATGCCCGATGACGGTGACGGTCTGGCCCGGCATGAGGTACTTTTGCGGGCCGATCTCGGTGTCGATGACGGTCAGCTCCTCATCCTTGCCCAACTGCCAGCGGAACGGGTAGGAGCGGCCGGCGCTGTTCCCCTCATAGTCCAGGCCGATGCGGAACAGGCCCGGCTCCTCGAACTCGCCCAGCGTGTTATAGTTCTGCAGGCTGGTGTACTCGGCGTCCGACTCGGGCCCCTTGGTGCGCACCGGCACGGTGCCCTCGTTCTTGACGGTGCAGGTGAAGGTGAGCGTCTCGCCGAGGGGCACGACGGACGGCTCGATCACCGCGGCGCGGTTCACGATGGATACGCGTGGCACGCCGCCCCCCTCGATGGTCAGCGTGCCGGTGACCTGCTGACGGTTGCCCACGAAATCCTCGGCCTCGACCACCACGGTATAGTCGCCATCCTCGGGCGGCGTGGCGCCGAGGTCGATGCCGCCGTCATAGTCGTGCTCGTGGACGCCGGCGGCGCCCATCTCGCGAATCTTGTCCTCGGCCACGGGATGCTTGACGCCGTCAGGGCCCAGGAGATAGACCTCGACGCGGGCGGCCTCCTTGCTGAGGTTGTAGCCGATGGTGACGCGGTCGGTGATGCCGTCGCGGTTGGGCGTGAACTTTTGCGGCCAGACACTGAGGCCCTCGATGCGGAGGTCCTCCTTGTCGCCATCGATCAGCGTGATGGGGGCCTCGGCGCGCGCCGTGCTGCCGCGCTCGTCGGTGGCCTCGACGACCACCGTATAGCCGCCGTCGGGGAGGAGTCGGCTGTCGATCACGCCGCCAAAGTAGGCCGTGCGCTCGCCCTTGGAGCGGCGCTTGTTCACGCGGAAATCGTGGCGCCCACCCTCGGCGTCGACGAGGAAGATGCTTACGTTGGCCTGGCGCGTGACGGTGTACTTGATCTCGGCCACATCCTCCTGGCCGTCGGCGTTGGGCGAGATGGTCGCCGGCCGGATGGCCACACCCTCGAGCAGCGGGCGCTGTCGGCAACCGGAGGCCGTCGCGCCGATGAGGATGAGGAGAGAAAGGAGCAGGGTGAGGCGCTTGGTCACGAGCGTCGAGTACCTCCTGGGGTCAGACCGCGCGGTCAAGTCGGTGCGAGGGAGTGTAGCCGAGGGGTGGGGGTTCGTCAAATGACCTTGGAGCGGCGGGGCGAGTGCTGTACAATGTGCGGCATTATCCCGCTAGCCAGGAG
This sequence comes from Anaerolineae bacterium, assembly GCA_040768165.1. Lineage (GTDB taxonomy): Bacteria > Chloroflexota > Anaerolineae > UBA1429 > UBA1429 > DUUT01. The sequence continues at coordinate 58,864 of JAXGNH010000020.1, read as the reverse complement.
CCGCGCACAATGGACTATGAGGCAGCGCTGCGCACCATCTTTAAACGCACCGACTTTGAGCGGCAGCCCCAGCCACCCTACTCGGAGCGCGTCTATCGGCTGGCGCGCATGGAGGAGCTGCTGGCACAGTTCGGCAACCCCCACCATGCCTTTTCGTCGGTTCATGTGGCCGGCACCAAGGGCAAGGGCTCCGTCACCGCCATGACCGAGGCGATCCTGCGGGCGGCGGGCTATCGCACCGGCATGTACACCTCCCCGCACCTGCACACCTTTCGGGAGCGCATCCAGGCGGAGGGGCAACTCATCTCCGAGGCGGACCTGGCCCGGCTCGTGGGGCGCATGGAGCCGGTCCTGGAGGCGCGCCCCGAGGTGACGGTCTTTGAGGTCATCACCGCGCTGGCGATGTGCTACTATGCCGAACGCGGCGTGCAGGTGGGGGTGTTCGAGGTTGGGATGGGCGGCCGCCTGGACGCCACGAACGTGCTGCAGCCCCTGGTGTCGGTGATCACGTCCATCAGCCTGGACCACGTCAAGGTGCTGGGCGATACGCTGGCGGCCATCGCCGGCGAAAAGGCGGGCATCATCAAGCCGGGGGTGCCCGTGGTGACGGCGCCGCAGAGCCACGAGGCGCTGGAGGTGGTGCGCAAGACCGCCGTCGCGCGGGGCGCCCCACTGGTGGAGGTGGGGCATGACTGGCGCTGGCGCACGCGCGGCGCGGACGCCGACGGGCAGCGGCTCGATATCTATCGGCCTGGCAGCGAGGGCACGCCCGAGTACACCGACCTGCGCATTCCGCTGATGGGGATGCACCAACTCGAGAACGCCTCCACTGCCGTGGCGGCGGTGGAGGTGCTCAGGGCGGGCGGCATGGCGGTGCCCGAGGAGGCGGTGCGCCGAGGGCTGGAGACGGTGCGATGGCCCGGCAGGCTCGAGGTGCTCGGGCGGCGCCCCTGGGTGGTGGTGGACGGCGCCCATAACGTCTATTCCATGGAGCGGCTGCTGGGCGCCGTGGGCGCGCTCATCGAGCATCGCCGTCTCATCCTGGTGGTGGGGATTGGCGTGACGCATAGCCCGCGCGACCTACTAGCGACGCTGTTGCCCGCCGCCGCCAAGGTGGTCGTGACGCGCTCGCGCCATGCCAAAGCGACCCCGCCGGAGGAACTCGCCAGCCTGGCGCGGGAGCTGGGGCGCGAGGCCGTGGTGACACACGCGGTCGCCGAGGCCCTTCCCGCAGCGTTGGCCGAGGCGACGCCGGACGATCTCGTGCTCACCACCGGCTCGCTCTTTGTCGTGGCCGAGGCGCGTGAGGCGTGGGCGGCCATGCAGGGCCTCCCCCCACCCCCCTCAGACCCGCCCGGCGTGTACTGAGTCTCGCGAGGAGAAGGGCCGTTGGTACGCTGATTCCGCTGATTCTACGCAGATATCCGCGGATCGGATTGGGGTACCGGGCCGATGCTCAGACGTTCTGCGTCTGTGATAGGCGAACGACGCATCTCTAGCTTTTCCTAAAGACCGGCGGAAGATCAGCGATATCTGCGTGATCAGCGTACCATCGGTCAAACGGAGCAAGGCACTTTGTCTGGTGCGACTATAGCTTGACGAGCCAGGCGTCGATGATGCTTGGCATTGCCATGATGCGTTCCATGGCGCGGGGCGAGAGGGCGTCGTCCACCCCTACCACCATGATGCCGCGGCCGCCGCGCGCCTGGCGGCCCACCTGCACGAACGAGATGTTGATCCCCTCCTCCCCCAGGAGGGTACCCATCTGCCCGATGACGCCCGGCTGCTCCACGTGCTCGCTCACGAGCAGTATCCCCGCGGCCGTCACGTCGATCCAGTAGTCGTCGATGCGCACGATGTGCGGCTGGTCGCGCAGGACGGTTCCGGCGAGCAGGCGCGTCCGCCCGTTCGCCTGAGCCTGCAGGGTGATGAGCCCCGCCAGGTCCTGTACCTCGCTGGTGCGCACCTCGTTGACCACCAGCCCTCGCTCCCGCGCGATGAGGGGCGCATTGACGACGTTCACCGGCTCCTCGCTGGCCTCCGAGAGGAGGCCGGCCAGGGCGGAGGCGGTCACCAGACTCGTGTCGTGGCGCGAGACCTCGCCGGCGTAGGTAATGTCGACCCGCGCCAGGCTCTCCTGGGCGAACTGGGCGTAAAAGCGTCCCATGCGGTAGGCGAGATCGACGTAGGGGCGCGCGAAGGCCATCTCCTCGCCCGAGAGGGCCAGCACGTTCACGGGATAGCGCGCCGGCCGCCCCTCGAGCACCTCGACCACCTGCTGCGCGACCTCCACGGCGGCCACGTCCTGGGCCTCGGCAGTGGAGGCGCCCAGGTGAGGCGTGAGGATCAGGTTGGGGCACCGCTGCAGCGCGACGCTGACTTCCGGCTCGTTGGGGTAGACGTCCAGCGCCGCGCCCGCGATGCGCCCCGCGGTCAGGGCCTCGACGAGGGCCTGCTCGTCGATGAGGTCCCCGCGGGCGCAGTTGATGAGGCGGGCGGATGGCTTCATGAGCGCCAACTCGCGCGCCGCGACCATGTGGCGCGTGCGCTCCGTCGCCGGCGCGTGGAGCGAGATATAGTCGGCGCACGCGAGGAGGTCGTCCAGCGTCCGCAACTCCACGTCGAGCTGGGCGGCCCGCTCCGGCGAGACAAAGGGATCGTAGGCGATGATGCGCATGTCGAACGCCTGAGCGCGCTCGGCCACCGCCGCACCCACCCGCCCCAGACCGACGAGCCCCAGCACCTTGTGGCGCAACTCGTGGCCCACGAGCCTCTGCTTCTCCCAGCGGCCGGCGTGCATGCCGGCATCGGCCTGGCAGATGGGGCGCGCCAGGCAGAGCATCAGGGCGATGGTGTGCTCGGCCACGGCGATGGTGTTGCTGTCGGGAGCGTTGACCACCAGAATGCCCCGGCGCGTGGCGGCCTCGACGTCGATGTTGTCCACCCCGGCTCCGGCCCGCGCCACGACGGACAAGCGCTTTGCCGCCGCCAGCGCCTCGGCACTGACGCGCGTCGACGAGCGCACGACGAGGGCGTCAGCGTCGGCGATCAGCGCGCACAGCTCCTCAGGCGACGGCTTGAGTCGGACGACGACGTCGCAGCAGGCGCGCAGCACGTCGATTCCGGCCTCGGCCAGCGGCTCGGTGATCAGGACCTTGTTTCGCATGGGCACCTCACAGTAACAAAGAGACTCCCCTCGCCCCAGAGTACTGAGGTTCTGCCCCAGAGTATGGGGCGAGGGAGGGTGGTCCCTCGCCCCTCGGCCGTGCATGTCCGGCTGCTACTCGGCGACCTGCGGCAGCTTTTTCAGGGCCTCCTGGATCTTTTCCTCGGGGTAGGCATAGTCCTGCAGCTTGCCGTCCATAAAGGCGTCGTAGGCGGTCAGGTCAAAGTGGCCGTGGCCCGAGAGCCCAAAGACGATGACGCGCTCCTCGCCCTGCTCCTTGGCCTCCAGAGCCTCGTCGATGGCGGCGCGGATGGCGTGCGCGGACTCGGGCGCCGGGATGATCCCCTCGGACTGGGTGAACAGCCTCGCCGCCTCAAAGACGGGGATCTGGGTGTAGGCTATCGGGTTGACATAGCCCCGGCGATGGAGCGCCGCCAGCAGCGGCGAGACGCCGTGGTAGCGCAGGCCGCCGGCGTGGATTCCCGGCGGGATAAAGTCGTGGCCCAGCGTGTCCATCTTGACCACGGGCGCCATCTTGGCGGTGTCGCCATAGTCAAAGGCATAGATCCCCTTGGTCATGGTGGGACAGGCCATCGGCTCTACCGCGACCAAGCGCGTCTTGGCGCCGTCCTGGACGTTCTGACGGAAGAAGGGGAGCGCCAGCCCGCCAAAGTTCGAGCCGCCGCCCACGCAGCCGATGACCACGTCGGGTTCGGCGCCCGCCATATCGAGCTGCTTGATCGTCTCCTCGCCGATGACGGTCTGGTGCATGAGCACGTGGTTCAGCACGCTCCCCAGGGAGTACTTGACCTTGGGGTCCTGCAGCGCTACCTCCACCGCCTCGCTGATGGCGATGCCCAGGGAGCCGGTGGATTCGGGGTCCTGCGCCAGGATGGCGCGGCCCGCCTCGGTCTCGGTGCTGGGGCTGGCGGTCACCTCGGCGCCAAAGAGGCGCATGAGGGAGCGGCGGTACGGCTTTTGCTGGTAGCTGACCCTGACCATGTAGACCTTGCAGGCCATGTCGAAAAAGTTGCACGCCATGGCCAACGCCGAGCCCCACTGGCCGGCGCCGGTCTCGGTGGTCACGCTGTTGATGCCCGAGATCTTGTTATAGTAGGCCTGGGCGACGGCGGTGTTCGGCTTGTGGCTGCCGACGGGGCTCACCCCCTCGTGCTTGTAAAAGATCTTGGCGGGGGTGCCCAGGGCTTTCTCCAGGCGGACGGCGCGCACCAGCGGCGTGGGTCGCCAGAGCTTGAGGATATCCTGGATATCGGTCGGGATATCAATGTACCGCTCGGTGCTGACCTCCTGCATGATGATGTCCATCGGGAAGAGGGGCTCCAGGTCGGCCGGCCCGACGGGCTGCAGCGTGGCGGGGTGCAGCGGGGGGGGCAGCGGTTCGGACAGGTCCGCCTGAGCGTTGTACCACCGCGTAGGCAGGTCATTCTCTGAGAGCACAAAACGCGTTTCCATGGTTCTCCTCACCCTCCTCAATGTGGGCAGAACTGCTCTGCCGGTCTGTCGGGGCCAAGGCCCGGCCTGACGTTCTTCGGGCCGCTGGGACATGCCGCCTCGGTGCGACGCATCGCGCTTGGTGTTGCGACTGCTCCTCCTTTCCATCGACGCAGGCATCTGCGACGAGGGACGGTTCGCGGCGGTGCTGCCGCCGGCTGAAGGACGTGCCCCGGCCGACGGCGGAAAACAAAAAAAGCCCTCGTCCACAAAGGGACGAGAGCCTGCGCGCCCGCGGTACCACCCTTGTTAGCCTGACCCCGAAGAACAAAACACCCCGCCGTGATGGCGGGGGACGGTTCGGAGCCAGCCTCACTCTTGCAGGTACGGGACGCCCGAGATCCACCTCGGTGACATCCGATACCCTCAGCCCTGATAACGGCGGCGATCCCGTCGTAGCCTACTGGGCCATCCCCTTGGGACGCCGTTCGGCCACGCAACTCCCAGGCCCATTCGCTGCCCGCGCTGGTGCCGGGCTCTCACCTTACCCCGGCTCTCTGGACCCCGCTCTGGCAGGTACTCTTCCTGATCACAGTCTTTGGCGCGAGTATAGCACAAGCACGTCGACGTGTCAACGGCTGGTGGCGGGTCGTCAAAAACCATCGCCTCCCCAAGGTCTCCCCACAGGGAAGGCCTTGAGGAGAGGGGCCCGCAGTATCCGGGCTCAGTGGAGGTAGGGCGAGACCTGCTCCACGATCTTGGGCGCGGGCATGTACCCTACGAGGCGCTCCTTCACCTCGCCGCCGACGAACAGCAGCATGGTGGGGATGCTGGTCACCGCATAGCGGATGGCCACATCGGGATTAGCTTGTACGTCCAGCTTGACGATCCTGAACTGCTCGGCGTTCTCGTCGGCCAGCTTTTCCAGGATGGGCGACATCATGCGGCAGGGGCCGCACCACTCCGCCCAGAAATCGACCAGCGTCGGCCGATCCGCCTGGAGAACCTCGACGCCAAAGCTGGCGTCATCGACTTTGGTGAGTGGCGCCATCGAACCTCCGATCTCGGCGAGCCGCGCGGCTCACTCTTCGATAACGGGCTGCCCCTCAGAGACGGGGCCGGCGAACTTGACAAAGAACTCGATGATGCGCTCGAGCTGTCGCTGGCCTGGGCGCCCGCTGGGATCCGCCAAACACTGCTGCAAGTGATGCGTGAGGATCACCATGCTGGCCCGATCCAGAGCAGCCCGCGCTGCCAAGAGTTGCGTCACGATCGCTTCGCAATCGCGCTCATCCACGATCATGCGCTGGATGCCGCGTATCTGCCCCTCTACCCTGCGCAGCCTGGCGAGTATCTCTTCCCTGTCTGCCAGTTGCTGTTCGGTCACGGTTACCACCTTGTACATACTATGACGCACCGAGTATAGCACGGCACCGAGCCCCGTCAAGGACGTTGACCGCCGACGGCATCGGGCGTAGAATGGCGGGCGTCCCGTCAACGGACACCCCTCCGTTGCGACGCGGAAGGTGGCGACCCGGGCTCCCGTCACCCTTCCGCCGTGTCACCACACAAGCGAGGCTGCGCGCGACGCGCAGAGCCGTGGCCGACCCGAGTCCCTCAGGCGGTGCCCGACAGCCGCGGCGCCTCATGGCAGCGGCCACACCCGTCTAGGCACGGAGCCTGGCAGCACGTGGAGGTGCTCAGCGATGGCAGACGTGGAGTCCGGCATCGGCCCCATGGCGGCGGATTGGCTCGCGCGCGACGAGGTCGTGATCTCTCCTTCGTACACCCGCTCGTACCCCTTTGTGATGGCGCGCGGGGCGGGCAGCGAGGTGTGGGACGTCGATGGGCGGCGCTACATCGACCTCACGGCGGGGATCGCCGTCACGGCCACAGGCCACTGCCATCCGCGGGTCGTCCGCGCGGTGCAGGAGCAGGCTGGCCGCTTCCTGCACATGTCGGGCACCGATTTCTACTATCCCGAGCAGATTCGCCTGGGGGAGAGGCTGGCGGCGCTGGCGCCAATGGACGAGCCGGCGCGCGTCTTTTTCATCAACTCGGGGGCCGAGGCGATCGAGGCGGCGCTCAAGCTGGCGCGCTGGGTGACGCGCCGACCGCGAACGCTGGCCTTCCTGGGCGCCTTTCACGGGCGCACCATGGGCGCCATCTCGCTGAGCGCCTCCAAGCCGGTGCACAGCGAGGGGTTCTCCCCCCTCGTTCCCGGGGTGACCCACATCCCCTATCCCTACTGCTATCGCTGCCCCTTCCACCTTACCCACCCATCGTGTGGCTTGTTCTGCCTGCGCTACGTGGAGAGGGAGATCCTCGGCCACCTCGTGCCGCCGACGGGTGTGGCCGCGGTTTTTGTGGAGCCGATCCAGGGGGAGGGCGGCTATGTCGTGCCGCCGCCCGACTATCTTCCGGCGCTAAAGGCGCTGGCCGAGCGACACGGGATGCTGTTCGTGGCGGACGAGGTCCAGTCGGGTATGGGGCGCACCGGACATATGTTCGCTTGCGAGCACTGGGGCGTGCGGCCCGATATCGTGACGGTGGCCAAGGGGATCGCCTCCGGGCTGCCCTTGGGCGCCATCATTGCGCCGGCGCGGCTGATGCAGTGGCCGCCAGGCGCCCACGCCAGCACCTTTGGCGGCAACCCCCTCTCGTGCGCCGCGGCGCTGGTGACCCTCGACCTTCTCGGCGAGGGGCTGCTGGAGAACGCCCGGTGCCTGGGCGAGCGCCTGCGAGGGCGGCTGGAGGCGATGATGCCGCGACACTCCTCCATGGGCGACATCCGCGGCCTCGGGCTCATGGTAGGGGTCGAGTTGGTGCGCGACCGCGCCACGCGCGAGCCGGCGGTCGACCTGCGCAACGCCGTGGTGGCCGAGGCGTTCCGGCGCGGGCTGCTGCTACTAGGGTGTGGCACGAGCGTGGTGCGCTTTATGCCGGCACTCAACATCACCGCCGACCTGCTCGACGAGGGGCTGAGGGGGTTCGAGGAGGCACTGACGGCGGTGGAGTAGGGCGGTGGGACGTATCAGCGAATGGTGATCGACCCCACCCCGCCGTCGACGTCGATCTCGGCGCGGGCGTCGGCCCCCTCGTACCCGGAGGTGACATAGTAGCTGCCCTGCGGCCGGAAGCGCCGGGCCACGTCCAGCGCGCCGAGCCCGCGATTGACGCGCACGCGCGCCTCCAACTCCTCGGGCACGTCGATGCGTAGGGCGCCCACGCCGCCGTCCACCGACACCTCGTAGCGCCCGACCTCGGGCAGGATGATGCGAACCTCGCCCACGCCGGCGTTCACCGTCAAGCGCGTGAGGTCCAGGCGCTCTAGCGCCAGCTCCGCCCGGCTCACGCCCGTGCTGACGTCAAGCTGCGTCGCAACGGAAGGGTTCAGCAGCAGGCGCCACTCGCTCTCGAACCTGCCGCCCAGGGGCGACCAGTCGGTGCGCCGGCTGGTGGTGCCCAGGCGGACGTGCGCCGTGCCGTCCTCCACCCGGACGTCGTGGGTGAGGCCCACCTGGCCGCTGTCGTAGCGCGCCAACAGCTCGAATACTTGGTCCGAGTCCTCGAGGGCGCCCACGTTCAGGGCGCCGATCCCCAGGTCGGCGCGCACCACCGCGGACGCTATGCCGCGCGCCGGGTGGGCGACCACCTCTTCTACCGACCGCGCCCTTCCCTCGGGTGGGCTGAGGACGAGCACCCCCGCGATGATGGCGATCACTACCAGCAGCGATGCCAGGCCACCCCACGTGGTCCGGCTAAAGATGATCTGCAGGCCCGCCAGCACCAGCAGGAGAGGCCACAGCCTCCAGACGTCGCCCCAGCTCAAGGAGATGATCCCCAGGTTATCGAGCAAGAGGGCCACGCCCAAGAGGATGAGGAGCAGAGGCCCCACGATGCTGCGGTTATGCTCTCGGCCGCGCCCATACGGCTCTCCCATCGTTAGTGCCTATCCTTCATATTGTTGAGCAGGATGACGAGGCCGATGCCGATGAGGACGAGGGGCCACAGCCGGGTCAAGCTCACCCACCCGAGCAGCCCAAAGTTGTTCATCAGAACCAGTAGGCCGACGCCGATGAGGATGAGTCCACCGACCACGGCGCGCTGATCCGGCCGGTCGGCCTGCTGATGTCCGCGATACGACACAAAGGCGCTGCGTGCCTCCTGTCCCAGTTCGCGGGCGCGAACCCCGATCTCGTCCACGTTGTGGCGGATGACCTGATCTTGCTGCATCCCCTCGGCGCCGGCGGTGGGCACGACGATCCACAGGACCAGGTAGACGAACAGGCCGATGCCGTTCACCATCGCCAGGACGACGAACAGGATGCGGAGGATGAGCGGGTCGACGCGCAAATAGTCGCCGAGGCCGCCGCACACCCCCGCGATGACGCGATTGCTCTCGCTGCGAAACAAGCGTTCCATGGTGCAACTCCCCCTCAGCCGTAATGCCAGCTGCTCCCGGCTCGATTCATCCTCTATACGCAGATGCGTGGAGGGAGTTGCAGGACAGGCTCAGCGGCGACCGAACTCTTTTTCGAGTTGGGCCTGGCTGAGGTGGATCATCGTGGGGCGCCCGTGGGGGCAGGTATGGGGGAGGGCGGCGCGCTCGAGCTGTCGGATGAGGTCGCGCTGTTCCTCCAGAGACAGGGTGCGACCCGCCCGCACGGCGGTGTGGCAGGAGAGGGTGATGAGGATCTGATCCTCCCAGGAGAACCCCTCGCCGCCGCTCGCGGCGGCGTCCAAGAGTTCCATCACCGCGCCGACGATGTCGCCGTCGGCCAGGCCGGCGGGCACGCGCTTGATGAGAAAGGTGTTGGCCCCAAAGGGGGCCACCTCGAGGCCGAACGCGGCCAGGGTGGCCGCCTGAGGCTCCAGCAGCGTCGCCTGCTGCGGGCTCAGCTCGATGGGCAGAGGATCGAGCAGCTCTTGCGTGACGATTCCCTGTCGGTCGCGCTGGGCGCGCAGCTCCTCGTAGCGGATGCGCTCGTGGGCGGCGTGCTGGTCGATGAGGTACATACCGCCCGGCCCCTCGGCGATGATGTAGGTCTGCGCCACCTGGCCGAGGACGCGCAGCATGGGGAGGCGCTGCGCCGATGCCTCAGAGTCTGCTTCATTACGAGGCACCACAAAGGGGCCATCGCCGCGGGCATCGCCGGGGCGGTACAGGTCCATGGCGAGACGCGATTGCTCGGTCGTGGGGCGTCGCAGGTCGGCCAGCGCCTCGCGGCGTTGCCACTCGCCAGGGGCTCCCGCGCCCTGGTACTCTGGCCCCGACACCGGTATGGGGTTGTGGGCCATGAGGGTGGTGCGCACGGCGCGCTGGACGGCGGAAAAGACGTCGCGGGCGTGGCGAAAGCGTACCTCGCGCTTGGTGGGGTGGATGTTGACGTCCACATCCTCGGACGGCAGCTCGATGTTCAGGATCACCAGCGGGTAGCGGCCGTTGGGGAGGAGGGTACGGTAGGCATCGCTGGCGGCCACGTTCAGCGAGGCGTCCTGCACCCAACGGCGGTTCACAAAGAGGACGATGTCCTGCCGGTTGGGGCGATGCACCGACGGTGCGCCGATGATGCCCCAGACGCGGATGCCGCTGGCGCCGTCGGAAGGGGGCACGACGATGGTTCTCTCAGCCACGTCGAGGCCATAGATGGCGATGATGGCGTCCAGCAGGGCGCCGGTGCCGGTGGTGCGCAGCACGAGGCGGTCGTTGTTCTGCAGGGTGATGCGCCGCTCGGGGTAGGCGAGGGCATAGCTGCTCGCGAGCCGCGCGATGTGGCCCGCCTCGGTGGTGTCGGCGCGCAGGAATTTGAGGCGCGCCGGCGTGTTGTAGAACAGGTTCTCCACCAGCACGGTGGTGCCGACGGGGCGGCCCAGGGGCTCGCGGTGGACGATGGCGCCCCCCTCCACCCGCACCAGCGACCCCGTCTCCTCGTCAGCGGTGCGCGTGGTGAGGGTCAGGCGCGAGACGGCGGCGATGCTGGCGAGCGCCTCACCGCGGAACCCCAATGTCTGGACGCGGTAGAGGTCGTCGGCGGTGGAGAGCTTGCTGGTGGCGTGCCGGGCAAAGGCCAACTCGACCTCGCCCGCTGGAATGCCGCAGCCGTCGTCGCTGACGCGGATGAGGCGTCGCCCCCCCTGGACGACCTCGATGCGGATATCGTCCGCGCCGGCATCGATGGCGTTCTCCATGAGTTCCTTCGCCACCGAGACGGGGCGCTCGATCACTTCGCCGGCGGCGATCTTGTCGGCCACCTCCGGCGGCAACAGGTGAATGGGCATGCGCGCTCTTGCCTTCCCGTGTGCGTTCGGTAGGGCCTGATTGTACCACGACCGCCGCCCCAAACACCAAGACACGAGGATTCGGCTATTAGCTATTGGCTGTTGGCTACTGGGCCGGCGCGCGTCGCCCTTGGCCAACAGCCAACAGCTAATCGCCCCACCTTGGTGTCCCTTGGTGGCCTTGGCAACTTGGTGGTTAGCGCCCGGTTGACCCCACCGCCCTGCGGGGCTATCATCGGCGGGCAGACATCTCACCGTCGGAGGAGGGATCCCATGAGCGAACAACCGCTGGTCCACACCAATGTCGATGACCGGATCGCCGTGTTGACGATCGATCACCCCCCGGCGAACGCCCTCAGCTTGGCGGTGCTGGAGGCGCTGCGCGACGCCGTGTTGGCCGCCATCGCGAATCCGGAGATCAAGGTAATCATTCTGACCGGCGCGGGACGCTTTTTCTGCGCTGGCGCGGATATCAGGGAACTCGCCGAACTGCGCGACTGCCACAACGCCCGCGCCTTTGCCGACCAGGGCCAGGCGCTGTGCAACACCATCGCCGACGCGGAAAAGCCGGTGATTGCCGCCATCAACGGGCGCCTGGTGTTAGGGGGCGGGAGTGAGTTGGCCATGGCGTGCCATATCCGCCTGGCCGAGGAGATGACGGAACTGGGCAGCCCCGAGATCCTCCTCGGGCTTCCCGTCGGCTGGGGGGCAACGCAGCGCCTGCCGCGGCTCGTGGGGCAGGGAAGGGCGCTGGAGATGCTCCTGACGGGGGAGCGCATCACCGCGCGACAGGCCGAGGCGTGGGGGCTGGTAAATCGCGTCGTCCCCGACGGCAAGGCGCTGCAGGAGGCGATGGCGCTGGCCCGAACGATGACCCAGCTGAGCGCGCCCGTGATGGCGGGGATGCTGCGCGCCGTGCGCACGGGCGAGCGCCTGGGGGTGGAGGCGGGCCTCAAAGCCGAGGCGGAGAGCTTTGGGCTGCTGTGCGAGAACGAGGATTGGCGTGAGGGGACCCGCGCCTTCCTCGAGAAGCGACAGCCCACCTTCCAGGATCGCTGAGGCGCGTCGGTGGAGCGGACGGGGGCGGGTGGCGCCCCGCATCGGCTGCCCTGGGGCGCCCTGGTCGCCGGCATCGCGGCCCTATCTACGGCGTCGGTGCTCATTCGGCTGACCGATGCGCCGTCGCTGGTCGTGGGGGCCTGGCGCCTGAGCCTGGCCACCCTCATCCTCACGCCCTGGGCGCTGCCCCGCTTCCTCCGGGCGGTGCCATCCATCGGGCGGGGGGACGCCGTCCGTCTGGCGCTGTCGGGCCTGGCGCTGGCGGCCCACTTTGCTGCCTGGATCGCCTCCCTCTCGTACACCTCGGTGGCCAGCTCGGTGGTGCTGGTGACGACTACGCCCATCTATGTGGGGCTGGCATCCCACTTTTTTCTGCGAGAGCGCGTCGACGGGCGACGCTGGGTGGCCATCGGCGTGGCGGTGGCCGGCGGCGTGGTCATCGGTTACGGCGACCTGCAGGCCTCGGGCGCGGCGTTGCTGGGCGACGCCCTGGCGCTCGTTGGGGCGCTGGCCATGGCGACGCACCTCCTGCTGGGGAGGAGGCTGCGCCGCACGCTGTCGACGCCGGCGTACGTCTGGCCGGTCTATGGCGTGGCTGCATTGGCACTGATGGCGGGGTGCTTGGTTGCGCGGCAACCCCTTTTGGGGTATGATCGCCGCACCTATGCCGCGCTGGCGCTCCTGGCGCTCGTGCCGCAGGTGTTCGGTCACTCGATATTCAACTGGGCGCTGGCCCGCGTCTCACCGCTGGTGGTGACTTTGGCCATCCTCGGCGAGCCTGTGGGCGCCAGCGCCCTCGCATTCCTGGTGCTCAAAGAGGCGCCCCCGCCGACGCTCTGGTTGGGGGGGCCGCTCCTTCTCGCAGGCCTCGTACTCGCCTCGTGGGAGGGAACTGCTGCGGCGCACCCGCCGCCGGCAACGCCGCCGGTTCGTCAGCAACTATCACCCAAACCGGCAAGGAGAACCCGCCCATGACGACCGATTGGAAGGCCCAGTATGCGCGCCGCCTGGAGTGGATGACGACCTCCGCGATCCGCGAGATCCTCAAGGTAGCCCAGTCGCCCGATACCATCTCCATGGCAGGGGGGTGGCCCGAGGCGGCGCTGTTCCCCATCGATCAGTTGGATCAGGTGGCCCATCACGTCCTGACCGAGGCACCGCGGGAGTCGCTGCAGTACGGCCTCACCGACGGCCTCCCCGCCCTGCGCGCCCAGCTCGCCGACATGATGAGCGAGGTGGGCATCCCGGCGACCATGGACAACATCGCCATCAGCAGCGGCTCGCAGCAGGCGCTCGACCTCATGGGCCGCATCTTTGTCGACGAAGGTGACACGGTGCTCGTGGAGAGCCCCACCTTCCTCGGGGCGCTGCAGTCGTTCAAGGCTTACGGCGCGAACCTGGTGGGGGTGCCCATCGACGATGAGGGCGTGTGCGTGGACGCGTTGGAGCGGCTGGTGCGCGAGACAAAGCCCAAGTTCGTCTACCTGTTGCCCAACTTTCACAACCCCGCCGGCGTGACCATGTCGCCGGAGCGGCGCCGCCGGGTGGTCGAGATCGCCGATCAGTATGGTGTGCCGATCCTGGAGGATGACCCGTACGGTCCGTTGCGCTTCCAGGGGGACCCCCTGCCGTCGCTGGCGGCCCTCGACGCGGAGCGTTACCCCGAGAACGCCGCTGCCGGAGCCTACGTCAAGGGCAACGTGGTGTACCTGGGCTCCTTCTCCAAGCTGCTGGCGCCCGGGCTGCGCGTCTCGTGGGCGGTGTGTCCGGGCGACCTGGCGCAGCAGTTCGTCATGGCCAAGCAGGGGGCGGACCTGCACACCAGCGCGCTGGGCCAGGCGATGGCCAGTGAGTTCATCCGGCGGGGCTGGCTGCCCGCGCAGGTGCAGCGCATCCGCGACACCTATCGGGAGCGGCGCGACGCCATGTGCGAGGCGATCGCCGAGCACTTTCCCGAGGGGGTACGTCACACCCACCCCGAGGGGGGCCTCTTTCTGTGGGTGACCCTGCCGGAGGGGATGGACGCCGTGGCGCTGCTGAGGGACGCAGCCGAGCGCAAGGTGGCCTTTGTTCCGGGCGCACCATTCTACGTCGATGGCAGCGGTCAGAACACGTTCCGCCTCTCCTTCGCCTGCGTGCCGCCCGACACGATCCGCGAGGGGATCAAGCGGATCGGCGAGGTGATCCGGGCGCACATGGGGTAGGTGGCTTTGACTGTCATCCGCGCCGAATGTACAATCGGGCGTGGTGATCCCGGTTCCGCGACGAGGTGTTCGTATGCCTATATACGAGTACAACTGCCCGCACTGCGAGGTCACGTTCGACCTCATGCGCCCCTTTTCGCGGGCGAATGACCCCGCCCCCTGCCCCCAATGTCAGGGGCTGGACACGCGGCGCAAGGTGTCGACGTTCGCCAGCTTGAGCAAGGGGAGCGACGGCACGACGTCGCGCGTGGGCGGCGGCGGGTGCGCCGGCTGCTCGTCAGGCGGCTGCGCCACCTGCGGACACCACCACTAGACGCGGACCACATCGGCCGCTACGCCCTCAGGCGCGGGATCATCTCGCCAAGCCCCTCGCGGCACGCCTCTGCCAGACCGGGTTCAGTGCGGGCGATGTTTGGGCAGGCGACCCCGGCAAGTCTGCCAACCGTGGATGGACTCGGCGGCGAGCGGGTCGTTTCAGGGCCCCCGCCGGCCATGGTATAATCTCTTTATGACTGCGACACATTCCGAGGCAGCGCCTCGTCCTGCTAACGACGCCGTTTCATACACGCTACTCGCCGAGGATGCCGCCACGCGCGCTCGCCTCGGGGTGTTGCACACCCCCCACGGTGACGTGCCCACCCCGGTGTACTGCCCGGTGGGGACGCAAGCCACCGTCAAGGCCCTCGCGCCTCGCGACCTCCGCGAGGTCGGCGCGTCGATGATCCTCTCGAACACCTATCACCTCTACCTGCGCCCCGGCGCGGACCGTATCGCGCGGTTGGGCGGGCTGCACCGCTTCATGGGATGGGAGCGCCCCATCCTGACCGACAGCGGCGGGTTCCAGGTGTTCAGCCTGAAGGATCTACGGCGGGTGGACGACGACGGCGTCACCTTTCGCTCGCACATCGACGGCTCGCAGCATCGCTTCACGCCCGAAAAGGTGGTGGCGCTCCAGGAGCAGTTGGGGTCCGACATCGCCATGGTGCTGGACGAGTGCACGGTGCCCGACGATTATGCCTATAACGTGGAGGCACTGCGCCGCACCCACCTGTGGGCCGAGCGCAGCCTTGAGGCGCACCGGCGGCCCGACCAGGCGCTCTTTGGCATCGTACAGGGCGGGGTCTTTCCCGACCTGCGGGCGGAGAGCGCTCGCACCCTCACGGCGATGGGCTTTCCGGGGTACGCCATCGGCGGCTTGAGCGTGGGCGAGACCAAGGAAGAGATGCACGCCATCCTCGATATGCTCACGCCGCTGCTGCCGGCGGATCGGCCGCGCTACCTCATGGGGGTGGGGTCGCCCGAAGACCTCGTCGAGGGGGTGGCGCGGGGGATCGACATCTTTGACTGCGTGCTCCCGACGCGCCTGGCGCGCAACGGCGCCCTGCTGACGCGGGATGGGCGGCTGAACATACGCAACGCCGCTTTTGCCGAGGACCCGCGCCCCATCGAGGAGGGGTGCACCTGCACCACCTGCCAGACCTTCTCACGGGCGTACCTGCGCCATCTGATCGTCGCCGGAGAGATCCTGGGGCTGCACCTCGGCACGGTGCACAACGTTCATTTCATGCTGACGCTAATGAATGATATCCGCCAGGCCATCGGCGAGGGACGCTTTGCCACCTTTCGCGAGGCCTTTCACCGGCGCTATCGCGTCGCCGATGCCGGGGCGCGGGTCAAGAACCGCGCGTCCTGGCGCCGGCCGGCCGGCTAACTCGACGCATAAGGGACGGCCTCGTGACGATACTCCAGGCGATGTTGATGGGGCTCCTGCAAGGGGCCACCGAGTTCCTACCGGTGAGCAGTTCCGGACACCTCGTGCTCGTGCCATGGCTGTTGGGTTGGCCGAACCCCGGGTTGGCGTTCGACTCGGTGTTGCACCTCGGGACACTGCTGGCGGTCCTTGCCTACATGCGGGCCGAGATTGTTGTGGTAATTGCGGGGTGGTGGAGGAGTGTACGGCGGCGCACGCTCGATTCACCCGAGGAGCGGCTGGGCTGGCTGATCGTGGTGAGCGCCATCCCCGGGGCAATCCTGGGCTATTTGCTCGAGGACTATTTCGAGGCACTCTTTGCCTCGCCACGCTCGGCGGCGCTGCTGCTCCTTGTGACCGGGGCGCTGCTGGTGGCCAGCGAGAGGCTGGGGCGGCGCGACCGCTGCCTCCACCAGGCGGGGCTGCGCGATGCCGTGTGGATCGGCCTGGCGCAGGCCCTGGCCATCGCGCCGGGGATCTCGCGATCCGGCGCCACCATCGCCGGCGGGCTGCTGCGTGGGCTGCGGCGTGAAGATGCCGCGCGGTTCTCCTTCTTGATCGTGATACCCATCATCGCGGGAGCGGCGGGCCTGCAGCTTGCCAAGCTGGTCAACACCGGCATCAACGCGTCCCAGAGCACGAACTTGCTGGTGGGGTTCGTGGCGGCGTTCGTGGTGGGATACGCCGCCATCGGGTTCCTGCTCGGCTATCTCCGAACCCGCACGCTGCGGCCCTTTGCCTTCTACTGCTGGGGGTTCGGAGTCCTGTCGTTGGCAATAACCTACATCCGCTGAGGAGCGCCGATGAACGGCCTCTCCCATCCCTGGGCGCGTCCCGCCCGACTCCTCGTCTTGGCGGCCATCATCGCCGGGCTCATCGGTGGCTGCCAGGGGGTCTCGGGTCCGCTGGTTGGACTGGGGGAGGAGGCGGACGACCCGGGCGACGAGCCGGCCCTCGTCCGTGTGGCGGCCTGCTGGGCGGCGTTGCCGCTGGTGTCCGAGCTGGTGGCAGAGTATGGGCGGCTGAACCCCCGGACGTCGTTCGATGTGGTGTCGGTGGATTCCGATGTGGCGTGCGACCTCCTCGCCACCGGCCAGGCCGATGTCGCCGTGGTGGGGGTGGACCCTGCGACGAGTACTGAGCGAGACGACGGCCTGCTTGCCCGGGCGCTGGCCCTCGATGCCGTCGCGGTGGTCGCCCATCCCGCCCTGGGGATCTCGGAGTTGACGGCGGGGCAGCTGGAGGCGCTTTATGCCGGGGAGTACCTGCGCTGGGACGAACTCGGCGGAGCGTCCGAGGCCGTCGAGGTTCTGGTGCACGCCCAGGGATCGATGGAGCGCGACGTCTTTGACCGCGTCGTGATGGGCGATACCGAGGTGTCTTCGTTCGCCGTCATCGTGCCCCACGACCGCGCGGTGATCGAGTACGTGGCGGGCCACCCCGGCGCCATCGGATACGTCTCGAGCGCCTACGTGGACGAGCGCGTGCGTGTGGTAGCCGTGGACGGGCGCCGCCCCACGGCGATAGAGGTGCGCTCGGGCCGCTATCCTCTCGGCTACCCGCTGGTGCTGCTCACCCCTTCCGACGCCGCGCGCGAGGCGGAGCGCTGGATCGCCCACGCGCTCGGGAATCGCGGCCGCCAGGTGATCGAGCGGCGCTACACCGCACCACGCTAACCACGCCCCCGTCCCTCGCCCACCCACGGGTTGGCGCGTCGCTCGTGCCCGATGGTGGTGGAGGGGCCATGCCCCGGGTAGACCACGGTATCATCGGGCAGGGCGAACAGCCGCTCGCGGATGCTGCGCACCAGCTGCTCGGCACTGCTCCCCGGAAAATCAGTGCGCCCCACGCCCTCGGCAAAGAGGGCATCCCCGCAGAACACGATCCCCGCGCTTGCAATGTGGAACGAGACGCCGCCCGGCGAATGGCCCGGCGTGTGGAGCACCTCCAGCGTCACTTCCCCGACGGTCACCGTATCACCGTGGCGCAGGAGCCTGTCCGCCGTGAGGCCGGGAACATCGGGCCGGGCAAAGCGGAACAGGGCGGGCGGCTTGGCCAGCAAGCGGGCCTCGGCCTCGTGGATGGCCAGCGGCGCCCCCGTCTCGCGAACGAGTTCGGGGGTCGCCATGATGTGGTCAAAGTGAAAGTGGGTGAGCAAGATCCACTGCGTCGTCGCCTCCAGCTCCTCGAGTGTATCGAGGATCAGGGCGGGATCGCCGCCCGGGTCGATGACGGCGGCCTCGCGCGAGGACTCTGAGGCGACGAGGTAGCAGTTGGTGCGCAACATGCCCACCTCGAGGGTCCGGACGATCATCACAACCTCCCGATGCCGATGACTGACGCGCATGGTAGGGTTCCTGATGGGCGCAGTCAAGTTGCGCCGGCGCCGGGAACCCGTATACTCACGTGTTACACCGCACACCAGTGAGGAGGCCGTTCATGCGCTTTTCGACCCTCTTTGGCCGCACGCTGCGTGAGAACCCCTCGGACGCCGAGTTGGTCAGTCACCAGTTGTCGCTGCGCGCCGGGCTGATCCGCCAGTTGGGGGCCGGCATCTATAGTTACCTGCCCATCGGGTGGCGCGTCCTGCTTAAGATCGAGCAGATCATGCGCGAGGAGATGGACGCCATCGGCGGCCAGGAGTTGGTCATGCCGGTGGTGCAGCCCGCCGACATCTGGCGCGCCACGGGCCGCTACGACGCGCCCGCGCCGGGGCCGGCGCTGCTGCGCTTCCAGGACCGCGGCGGCCACGACATGGTGCTGGCGATGACGCACGAAGAGGTGGCCACCGACCTGGCGCGGCAGGAGATCGGCTCGTACCGGCAGCTCCCTCAGATGGTGTACCAGATCCAGACCAAGTTCCGCGACGAGCCGCGCTCGCGCGGCGGGCTGGTGCGCGTCCGCGAGTTCACGATGAAGGACGCCTACAGCTTTGACGCCGACTATGAGGGCCTGGACGCCTTCTACCCGAGCATCTACCGGGCGTACGAGAACATCTTTGCGCGCTGCGGTGTGGAGGCGATCGCCGTCGAGGCGGACACGGGCATCATGGGCGGATCGGTGTCGCACGAGTTCATGGTGCTCACCGATGCGGGCGAGGACACGCTGGTGCTCTGCCCCCACTGCCGCTATGCCGCCAACGCCGAGAAGGCGGTCTTTGTGAAGGGCGAGGGGCCGCGCGCGCCTGAGGCGGCCCTGGAAAAGGTCCCCACGCCCGGCACGACCACCATCGAGGGAGTGGCCAAGCTGCTGGGCGTTGAGACGCGGCAGACCTACAAGGCAGTGTTCTATAGCACCCCGTCGGGTGAGGTGGTGTTCGGCGTGATCCGCGGCGACCTGGACGTGAACCCGACCAAGCTCTCGAACATGGTGGGCGGCGCCGAGCTGCACCCGTCGACGGCGGAAGAGCTGGAGGCGGCCGGCATTGTGGCGGGCTACGCCTCACCCATCGGCCTCTCGGGGGTGCGCGTCATCGCCGATGACTCGCTCACCACGGTGAACAACGCCGTGGCGGGCGCAAACGAGGTGGGCTACCACTACCGCAACGTCAACTATCCCCGGGACTTTCGGGTCGAGGCGGTGGGCGATATCGCCCTGGCGCGCGAGGGGGACCGCTGCGCCAACTGCGGCGAGGCGTTGACGCTGTCGCGCGGCATCGAGGTAGGACACCTCTTCAAGCTCGGAACCAAGTATAGCGCCGCGGTGGGGGCCACCTTCCTCGACCGCGATGGCGTGGCGCGGCCCCTCGTGATGGGGTCCTATGGCATCGGCACGGGGCGGCTGCTGGCGTGCGTCATCGAACAGCACCACGACGCCAAGGGGATCATCTGGCCCGTGAGCGTGGCGCCGTTCCAGGTGCACATCGTATCGCTGGGCAGCAAGGACGCCGAGGTGACGGCGGCGGCCGATGCGTTGTACGGGCGGCTGAAGGAGCGCGGCTACGAGGTGCTCTATGACGACCGGGCGGAGAGCGCCGGCGTCAAGTTCAACGACGCCGACCTGATCGGCGTGCCGGTGCGCCTGACGGTCAGCCGCCGGACGCTGGACAACCATCAGTTCGAACTCAAGGCGCGCTGGGAAGCGGACCGCCGCCTGGTGCCGGCCGATGAGGTCGAGGCGGCCATCGACGCGACGCTCGCATCGGACCCGACCGCGCCTGTCGGGGCGTAAGGAGCGGCTGTGGGCTACGAGCACGCGAAGGTGACAAGTCACAGGTTCCAGGTTACAGGCTCAAGGGGGCTGGCCATCTCTCGCCTGTAACCTGAGACCTGGAACCTGCAACGCGCTGTGGGCGCACAACTCACAACGCATAACCCACAACTGCAACCAAGGCCCGAGGCGTCGCCGGTCGCCGGTCGCGTTTACTTGCGTTTCGCCTGTAGACGTGATATACTCTCAGCGAAGTATCGTTTTGTGGAAAAAGTGGGCGCTCCCCACTTTTCTTATTGTGGCGCTCTTGGCTGCATTCAGGAGGTTTCTGGGTTCAATGAAGAGTGAGTTCGAGATCGCCATCACTCAGCTCTGTTCGGACCGCAATCTCGCGCCCGAGGTGATCCTCGAGGCGATCGAGGCGGCCCTTATTTCGGCATACAAGCGCAACTATGGCGCTAACCAGAATATCGACGTGACGCTCGACGCGCACACGGGCCAGGCCCGCGTGTTCATCAAGAAGCAGGTCGTGGAGGAAGTCGAGGACGACGGCCTCGAGATGACCCTGGATGCGGCCCGCGAGATCCGGCCCGATGCCGAGATCGGCGAGTTCGTGGATATTGAGGTCAAGCCGCGGAACTTTGGCCGCATCGCTGCGCAGACGGCCAAGCAGGTCATTATGCAGCGCATCCGCGAAGCAGAGCGCGACTCGGTGTACCTCGAGTATGCCGACCGCTCCGGCGAGATCGTGAACGGCGTGGTCCGCAACATCGACTCGCGGTCGCAGAACGTCACGCTGAGCCTGGGCAAGGCCGAGGCGCTGCTGCCCCGCAGCGAGCAGATCCCGGGGGAGCAGTACCGCTTCAACCAGCGTTTGCGGGTCTATGTGGTCGAGGTCGAACGGACCGGCCACGGACCGCAGATCTCGGTGTCGCGCACCCATCGCGGGCTGCTCCGACGTCTGCTGGAGCTGGAGGTCCCCGAGATCTTTAACGGGGCGGTCGAGGTCAAGGCGATCGCGCGCGAGGCGGGCTCACGTTCCAAGGTGGCCGTGGCCGCGCTGCAGCCTGGGGTCGACCCCGTAGGGTCGTGCGTCGGGATGCGTGGCGTGCGGATCCAGAACATCGTCAATGAGCTGAGCGGCGAAAAGATCGATGTCGTCCCCTGGGCGGCCGACGTCCAGGAATTCATCGCCAACGCTCTCAGCCCGGCCAAGGTCGTCTCGGTCTATCTGAACGAGGACGACAAGACGGCCAAGGTGGTGGTGCCGGACCGGTCCCTCTCGCTGGCCATCGGCCGCGAGGGGCAGAACGCCCGGCTGGCCGCCAAGCTGACGGGCTGGCGGATCGACATCCGCAGCGAGACGGAGGCCGCCGAGGAGGCGGAGCGGCTCGCGGCGGAGGCCCTCGAGGCGGCTCAGCGCGCCGAGGCGCGCGAGGAGGCGCGTCGCGCCGCGGCGGAATTGCTGGCGGCGGCGGAAGCGGCCATCGACGACGAGGAGATGGAACTCGAGACGGCCGAGCTGGCCGAGGACGAGTTCGCGCCGGGGCTAGCGCCCCTGCCGGTGGTCGAGGGGGAGGCGCCCGAGGCCGTCGAGGAGGCGGAGCCCGCTCTCGCCGAGGAAGAGCCCGCCGCTACGGCCGAGGTTGAGGCCGAGGTCGAGGTCGAGACGCCGCTGGAGGCTGCGGCCGAGGCCGAAGAGGCCGAAGATGCCGAAGAGGCCGCGGCGGCTGAGGAGGCCCCCGCGGTAGAGGAGCCGGCAGCGCCCGAGCCCGAAGAGCCGGCGACAGAGTGGGTGGCGCCCCCTCCGGCGTTTGAGGAAGAGGAAGAGGGCGACGAGGAGGAACGGCGCCGGGCCCGCGACAAGAAGGAGCGCCAGCGCGTCCTCGAGTACGACGAGCGCCTGGGCCGCGTGGTGGCCCGCAAGAAGCGCAAGCCGAGCCGTCGTGGCGCCTGGGAACAAGACGAAGAGGATTGGGGTTAGCAACAAGGGTCCGGCCGTGGAGCCAGCCATCGCGCTGGTCGCGTGCCGGACCTCTTGCTCAGAAGTGTGATATGGACCCATGCCAGCCAAACGTGTGAAGCGGCAGCCCCAGCGCACCTGCATCGGATGCCGGCGCATCCTGACCAAGCGCGAACTCAACCGGGTTGTGCGTACGGCGGATGGCCGCATCGTGATCGACCCGACGGGCAAAGTGCCCGGGCGCGGCGCCTACGTGTGCGACAACAGGCAGTGTTGGCTGGACTCGTTGGCCCGCAAGCGATTCGAGCGTGCGCTGAAGGTCGAGTTGTCCGACGGTGATCGTGCCATGATCGAAGAGTATGCGGCTCTGCACACCACGGCGTCGAGCGCGACGGCGTCGAACTCGACGCCGGATGAGCCCGATACGGCGACTGAGGAGCAGTACTAGACGCTCTGCGCGACACGAGCGGAATTAGAGGACCATCGTGTTGACCAGTCGGATGGGATGCCACAGACGTAGAGTCATCGAGCTTGTCGGGGGGGACGACCATGGCTGCTCTGTGAACTGATACTGTCGCAGGTTCCAGATTGCATGGTGTCTGTCACTCCCCTATAGCCTCCCCTCACGGCTGTCTGGCTACTACTCGGCCCGGTTCCTACCGCCAACTCGGATACGATCGCTAGAACGGCTCGAGCGTCGTCGTGGCCCCATGTACGCATGGACCTTGTACGCATGGCCCATGTACGCATGGCCCATGTACCCGCGACGGTACGCGCCTGACCGCGGCTGCTATGACGTTTCCCCCGCCGGAGCGGCGGGCGCTCTGGACGGCGCTCGTCGCGCCGGCAAGTCCTGTAGAGAGGGGCACAATATGACAATACGAAAAGAACCAAACAAAAACAAGGGCGCATACGTGGCCAAGGGATTCTCCTCGGGTGCGGTCTCTGCGCGCTCCGGCGGGGGGCGTGGTCCTCGCTCGGGCTCGCGCCCCGGTGGCAACCGGTCGCGCGGCGGTGGAGGGCAGCGTGGTTCTCGCCCCTCCGGCGGCTCGGCGACGCCGTCTCGGGATCAGGGGCGCGCCGCCCCGGCGCAGCGCCAGGCCGAAGCGGCCCCCGCGGCACCGAAGGAACTGGAGCTACCCCAGGCGATCACCGTGCGGGACCTGGCCGACGCCATGGATCGCAGCCCCATCGACCTGATCAAAGAGTTGATGAACGCGGGCATTATGGCCAACATCAACCAGCTCATCGACTATGACACCGCAACGATCGTGGCGGAGGACATGGGCTTCAAGGTGAAGGAGCTAAAGGCTCCCGAGCCGGAGGAGCCCGAGGTGGTGGCGACGCCCACTACCGTGCACCGGCGTGAGTACACCGCCGAGGAGCAGCAGGAACTGCGTGAGCGCCCGCCGGTGGTGACGGTGCTGGGCCACGTGGACCATGGCAAGACGTCGCTGCTCGACGCCATTCGCGCCACGCACGTCCAGGCGCAGGAGGCGGGGGGGATCACACAGCACATCGGCGCTTACCAGGTGGAGGCCGGCGAACGGCTCGTGACGTTCCTGGACACGCCGGGCCACGAGGCATTCACTGCCATGCGGGCGCGCGGCGCCGGCGTGACGGACATTGCTGTACTGGTGGTGGCGGCGGACGACGGCGTGCAGCCACAGACGCGCGAGGCAATCGACCACGCGCGCGCCGCGCAGGTGCCCATCATCGTGGCGCTCAACAAGATCGACCTGGCGACGGCGAACCCCGACTTTGTCAAGCAGCAACTCGCCGATGTGGGCCTGGTGGTCGAGGACTGGGGCGGCGAGGTCATCTGCGTGCCGGTCTCGGCAAAGCAAAAGACGGGCATCAGCACCCTGCTGGACATGATTCTGCTGGTGGCCGAGATGGCGGAGCTGAAGGCGAAACCCAAGGGGCCCGCTCAGGGCGTAGTGATCGAAGGACGCCTCGACCGCTCACGCGGGCCCACGGCCACGCTGCTGGTGCAGGACGGCGTGCTGAACACGGGGGACGCCCTGCTGGTGGGCCACACCTATGGCAAGATCCGCGCCATGTTTGACTATCAGGGGCGCGACATTCGCCGCGCCGGACCGTCGGTGCCGGTGGTTGTCATGGGGCTCCGCGACGTCGCCGAGGCGGGCGACGTGTTCGAGGTGCTTCCCAACGAGCGCGAGGCGCGTGCCCGCGCCGAGGAGCGCGCCCAGGCGGTGCAGCAGGTCGGGGCGCAGCCCACGGGCGGCCTGACCCTGGAGCAGATCTATGAGCGCGCCCAGGAGGGCGCGGTTCAGTCGCTGAACCTCATCCTGAAGGCCGACGTGCAGGGGAGCCTTGAGCCGATCAAGAACTCGCTGGACAAGATCGACGTCGGCGACCTGAAGGTCAAGTTCATCCATCAGGGCGTCGGCAACGTGGGCGAGTCGGACGTGATGTTGGCGGTGGCCTCGCAGGCCATCGTCCTGGGGTTCAACGTAGGGGTCGAGCCCTCGGCCCAGCGTCTGGCCGAGGCGGAGAGCGTCAGCATCAAGTCGTATGACGTGATCTACCGCATCATCGAGGACGTACAGCTGGCGCTGACCGGCATGCTGGCACCCGAGTATGTGAACGTGGATCAGGGCAAGGCGGTCGTGCGCGAGGTCTTTTCCATCCCGCGTGTAGGCAAGATCGCGGGCGTGCAGGTCAGCGAGGGGAAGGCGTTGCGCAACGCTATGGTGCGCGTGCGGCGTGGCGACAAGGTCCTCCATGAGGGGCGGGTCAGTTCGCTCAAGCGCTACACCGAGGACGTGCGCGAGGTCTCGACCGGCATGGAGTGTGGGGTGGGGGTCGACGGCTTCAACGACCTGCGGGCCGACGACATCCTCGAGTTCTACACGCGCGAAGAGGCCAAGTAGCCCGCCATCCGACCGACGAGGATAGTGATGAAAAACCCATATCGCCGTGAGCGAGCTGGTGGGTTCATCCTAGAGGAACTCACCCTGCTCTTGCGGAATGCCGTACGCGATCCGCGGGTGGTGCCGATCACCATCACCGACGTCGAGCTAACGGCGGACCGGCGCATCGCACGTGTGTACGTGGCGTGCTATGATGGGGAAGAGGCGCTGCAGGAAGGACTGGCGGGGCTGGAGAGTGCCAAGCCCTTCCTGCGGCAGCGGCTGGGCCGAGTGCTGCATTGGCGCTTTACCCCGGAGATCGAGTTTCGCGTGGACAACTCCTGGCAGTACGGGGAACGGATCGACGCGATCCTGAAGGATATCAACGAGAATGAGCAGTCGGACGATGAGCAGCGGGGCGAGGGAGCAGGTCCAGACGCTTCTTGAGAACGCCGGACGCGTGCTCGTCGTCGCGCACATCGAGCCGGATGGCGACGCCATCGGGTCCGCCCTGGGCCTGGCGTGGGCGTTGCGGCGCCGCGGCACCCGTGTCACGCTGGCCTGTGCGCATCCGGTGCCGGCCAGCCTGCGCTTCCTGCCGGGCAGCGACGCGTTCGTGGCGCGCTGGCGGCAGGACGAGGATGTGGTGGTGGTGGTGGATACCAGCGATACGGCGCGCATCGGCGCCATCTACCCCGACGCCGGGCGGGGGGCCGCGCCTCTCGTGGTCATCGACCACCACATCACGAACTTGCGCTACGGCGACGTGAACTGGGTGCTCGAGAGGGCGTCGACGTGCGAGTTGGTGCTCGACCTCATCTCCGCCATGGGTATCCCGCTGGACGCCACCATCGCGACCTGCCTGCTCACCGGACTGGTCACCGATACGCGTGGCTTTCGCACCCGCTCCACGAATGCGGACGCCCTTCGGGCGGCGGTGACGCTCATGGAGGCGGGGGCATCGCTGGGCGACATCATGGAGGCGGTGTTCCGCAGCCGGACGCTCCCCATGCTGCGCACCTGGGGCGCTGCCCTCTCGGACGCGCGCCTGGAGGACGGCGTCATCTGGGTGGAGGTGTCGCAGGAGGATCTGCGGCGCATCGGCGCGGAGCCGTCCGCCGCCGAAGGCCTCTCCAACCTGCTGAGCACCGTGCGCGACGCCGAGGTGGCGGCCGTATTTCGTGAGGTACGTCCCGGCGTCGTGGACGTGAGCCTGCGCTCCACGCCGCGGGTCGATGTGGCTGCTGTGGCGCTGTCCCTGGGCGGCGGCGGCCATCGGCAGGCGGCCGGATGCCTCCTGGAGGCCCCCTTGCCGCGGGCGCGCGAGATGGTTCTCAGCGCCCTGCGCCTCGCGATGGCGGAGGGGAATGGAACGCGGATGAACGCGGATCGCGCGGATTGACACGGATTAGTGGTGGTAATCGGCGGAAATCCGTGTGATCCGCGTTCATCCGCGTTCGATCAGATCTCGGGAGCGACGTGGACGCTGGTATCCTCAACATCGACAAGCCGGCGGGGATGACCTCCCATGACGTCGTAGCGAGGGTGCGCCGGTTGACGCCCAAGACGCGCGTCGGGCACGCCGGCACGTTGGACCCCATGGCTACCGGCGTGTTGGTGGTCTGCATCGGCAAGGCCACGCGGCTCATCGAGTACGTGGCGGACGCCGACAAACGCTACCGGGCGACCATCCGCTTTGGCGTCACGACGACGACGTGGGACGCCGATGGGGAGGTCGAGGGGGAGCGGCCCATCGATGGGCTCGACTTTGCCCGAATCGAGGCGGAACTGCCGCGCTTCATCGGCGCCATCGACCAGATCCCGCCGATGTACTCGGCGCTGAAACGCAACGGTCAGCCCCTGTATCGCCTGGCGCGACAGGGGGTCACCGTGGAGCGCGAGGCGCGCCGGATCGAGGTGTATCGCCTCGATGTGGAGGGGTGGGAGCCCCCCGACCTCACCGTGCAGGTACACTGCTCCAAGGGCACGTATGTGCGGGCGCTTGCCCACGACCTTGGGGAGGCGCTCGGGGTGGGAGCCCATCTGGCGGCGCTGACGCGCACCGCGGTGGGCGCGTTCACCCTCGAGGACGCCATCGATCTGGAGCGGTTGCTGGAGGGGCGCGAATCGGGCGCCTGGCGCGAACACCTGCTCGACCCGAGCGTCGCCGTGCGTCGCCTGCCCCGAGCGGTGGCCGACGACGAGGCTGTCCGCCGCCTAACGCACGGCCAACCGGCCTCGCTGGCGGTGACGGGAGAGGGGGCTGAGGCCGCGGCTTTCACCCCCGATGGCCGGCTCCTCGCCTTGGTGCGCCACGATCCGGAGAGCGGCCTGTGGCGGCCACACAAGGTGCTTCAGGGGGCGTGATGCCCCTACTCACTTTGACGGTATGGCAACGCGATGCGCATTCTACATAGCCTGACGGCACCACCGCTCGCGGAGGAGACCGTCCTGACCGTTGGGACGTTCGACGGCATCCACCGCGGGCATCAACACCTCATCCATCAGCTCGTGCGGCGCGCCCGTGACACCGGGCGCCTCAGCGCGGCGTTGACGTTCTACCCGCATCCTCGGGCGGTGCTGCAGCCCGAGAGCCCACCCCGCTACCTCAGTTCCCCGGAGGAGCGCGCCGCCCTGCTGAACGAGATGGGCGTCGACGTGCTGGTGCAGCTTTCCTTCACCCCCGAACTGGCCGCAACCTCGGCCGCCGGCCTCGTCGCCGAACTGATGGGCGCGATGCGCATGAAGGAACTGTGGGTGGGCGCCGGCTTTAGCATGGGGCGGCGCCGTGAGGGGACCACGGACCAGCTGCGAGCGCTGTCCGCAGAAAAGGGGTTCGAACTGCGCATCATCGAGCCACTGCTGGACGACGGCGAGCCGATCAGCAGCACGCGCATCCGCAATCTCTTGATGGACGGGCGCGTGCGCGAGGCCGGGCGACTCCTGGGGCGCCCCTACACCCTCAGCGGCACGGTGGCCGCCGGCGCCCATCGCGGACGGTCACTGGGCTTTCGCACGGCGAACCTTCCGGTGGACCCCACGCGGGCGGCGCCGCGCGACGGCGTGTACGTGGTGCAGGCGGTGACCGAGGATGGTCGCCGCGGCGGCGTCGCCAACATCGGCGTGCGGCCGAGCTTTGACGCCGGGGAGCGCCTGCTCGAGGTGCACGTGTTCGATTACCGGGGTGACCTCTACGGCCGTCGCATGGCGGTCGAGTTCGTAGAGTGGCTGCGCCCGGAGCTGCGCTTCGACAGCCCCACCGAGCTGTCCGCCCAGATCGCCCAAGACGTAGAGCGGGCGCGAGAGATTCTGGGGGCGCCGGAGGTCGACGGATAGCGGTCGCTTTCGTCCCGAGCAGCGCGAGGGACCTTGTGTAGCAGACAAGGCCCCTCACGCGTTCGGGGTGACGTTCGCCCCGCCGTCGTCCCGAGCAGCGCGAGGGGACAGCGCGCTGACCAACAAGACAAGGCCCCTCACTGCGTTCGGGGTGACGTTCGCCCCGCCGTCGTCCCGAGCAGCGCGAGGGACAGCCAACAGGCCCACTTGCGTTCGGGGTGACGTTCGCCCCGCCGTCGTCCCGAGCAGCGCGAGGGACCCCGCTGTCTAATAGCAAGACAAGGCCCCTCACTGCGTTCGGGGCGACGTTCGCCCCGCCGTCGTCCCGAGCAACGCGGGGACCTCGAAAACAGCAAGACAAGGCCCCCTCCTGCGTTCGGGGTGACGTTCGCCCCGCCGTCGTCCCCGAGCAGCGCGAGGACGGCCTTGTGTAAGACAAGGCCCCTCACTGCGTTCGGGGCGACGTTCGCCCCGCCGTCGTCCCGAGCAGCGCGAGGGACCTTGGCCAACCAGGCCCTCACTGCGTTCGGGGCGACGTTCGCCCCGCCGTCGTCCCGAGCAACGCGGGGACGCTAATAGCGAGGCCCCTCACTGCGTTCGGGGCGACGGAGTGGCGTTCGGGATGACGGGGGGCGTTCGGGGCGGCGGCGTGGCGTTAGGGGCGACGGTTTGGTGGAGAAGGGTGAGATGGTCGGCAAACGGGAGTTGAACAGGCTATCGCCCTACCTCTGGGAGGTGCCCAAGGGGTGGCGCGGGGACATGCGCGTGCCGGGGCGCATCTATGCCGACGAGGGGATCCTCGAGGCGGCCCTGGCCGATCGCTCGATCGAGCAACTCGTCAACACCACGACGCTTCCGGGGATCGTGGGCCATGCCATGGCGATGCCCGACGTGCACCAGGGGTACGGCTTTCCCATCGGTGGCGTGGCGGCCACGGCGCTCCCCGACGGCGTCATTTCGCCGGGCGGGGTGGGGTACGACATCAACTGCGGCGTGCGCCTGCTCACCTCCACCCTAGAGGCGGAGGCGATCCGCCCTCACATGCAGGACGTGATGAGCGCCCTGTACGCCGCCGTGCCGACGGGGGTCGGGGCGGCGCGCGGCGCCCGCCTGTCGGACAAGGAACTCCGCCGCGTACTGGAGCAGGGCGCCGAATGGGCCGTGCGCGCCGGCCAGGGCACGGCGCGCGACGTGGAGCACACCGAAGACGGGGGGCGCATGCCGCAGGCCGACGCCTCGGCGGTGAGCGCGCGGGCGCAGGAGCGCGGGCGCGACCAGATCGGCACCCTTGGGTCGGGCAACCACTTTCTCGAGGTGGACGAGGTCGTCGAGGTGTACGACGAGGGGGTGGCCGGCGCCTTTGGCCTGGTGCCGGGGCGCGTCACCGTCTGGATCCACTGCGGGTCGCGTGGCCTTGGCCACCAGGTGTGCAGCGACTATGTGCGGCTGATGCAACAGGCCACGGCCAAGTACGGCATCACCCTGCCCGACCGCGAGTTGGTGTGCGCGCCGCTGGACACGCCCGAGGGGCGGCAGTACCTGGCCGCCATGGCGTGCGCCGCCAACTATGCCTGGGCCAACCGGCAGGTTATCACGCACCTTGTTCGGGGGGCATTCGAGCGCGTGCTGGCCGGCAAGCTGCCGCCCGCGAACCTCGAGGTGCTCTATGACGTGTGCCACAACATCGCCAAGATCGAGGAGCACACCGTGGGCGGCCGCACCAAGCGCCTGTGCGTGCACCGCAAGGGCGCCACGCGCGCCTTTGGTCCGGGGCGGATGGAGATCCCGGCGCGTTGGCGCCATCTCGGGCAGCCGGTGTTGATCCCGGGCGACATGGGCTCGGGCTCCTTCGTCCTGGTGGGCGCGGAGCGTGCCATGGAGGAGACGTTCGGCAGCACCTGTCACGGCGCGGGACGCACCATGAGTCGGGGTGAGGCCAAGCGCACCGTGCGTGGCCAGCAGCTGCGCGCGGAGCTGGAGGCGAGCGGCATCGTGGTGCGCGCCGGCAGCATGGCGGGCCTGGCCGAGGAGGCGCCCGCGGCGTACAAGGACCTGGACCGCGTCGTCCAGGTGGTGCACGAGGCCGGCCTCGCCCGCAAGGTCGCCCGGACGCGGCCGCTGGGCGTCATGAAGGGGTAACCGCGTCGGGCTTTTGACCCCTCGGCGGGCGACGTTATAATGGGGCGGTCTGATGAGCAGCGTGACCGCGCGATACTGCGGAAGAGAGTGGATGACATGGCCAAGAAACGAAAGCGTCGACCTGCCTCGGCGCGGCGAAGCGGCGCGCAGGGCAGCGCCTCGCGGGCGACCGTGTCGCAAGCGACAGGTGCGTCGCGTGCGGCAGAGACTCTGCAGGGAGCATCCGCGGCGCAGCCGGTGAGTGCGGCGCCTCGCGCCGCTGAACGAGCCACCGGCAAAGAGACCGACTTTGCGAGCGAGTACCGCTATGTGCTCGGTGATCTGAAGCGCATCGGCATGCTGGCCGCCGCGATGTTTGCCACCCTGGTCGTGCTGGCCCTCGTCATCCGCTGAGGGCGGCGGCCGCGACGCGTGGCACGAACGAGCGCACGAAAAGGGCGCCACCCAACGGGTGGCGCCCTTTTGCGTCCGGATGTGGGATGCCGTCACGCGGGGGGAGCGGCCTCCCCGGGCGACACGACTGGCGCGCGTCGCACGGCCACACGCGCCGTGACCTCGGCGGCCACCGACCCGACGAGACGGGCCGCCAGGGCGCCCCAAATACCCGCCCCGAAAGCAAACACCACGGCGGCGAGCCAATCCAGCGCCCAGCCGAGGTACACCGATTCGCGCTCGCCGGCGCGGTTCAGGCGGGCGTTCAGGTGCGGGTTGGCGCGAGCGGCGAGCATCTTGGCTAGGGGCGCGAGCCAGATGCCCCAGTACGGGCCGGCAAAGGGGATCAGGGTGCCCCGGGCGATGGCGGCTGTACCTTCGTTGGCGAGGATGTCCACCGCCACGCTGAGCCACGACCCGTGGGTGCGCGCCACGCCCGCGCGGCGCAGGTGCGAGCCCCAGAGCGCGCCGACCCATACGGCGCCGCCCGCCACGAGGGTCACTGCCCAAGGCAGCGAGGCGGCCCAATCCACCGGCGTCAGGCCGACATCGCCGGCGGAGAACGCGGCGGTGAGCACCATCATGTACGGGTACCCGACGGACGCGAGGAGGCTGGCGGCTCGGCCGACGGTCGGCCAGTGGGGCCAATGGCGCACGCCCACCGAGAAGGGGGTGTGGCGGGAGCGCAGGCCCCGAGCCGCGAGCCACACGCCAATGGATGTCAGGAGAAAGGCCGCCAGATAGGCGGCCCCGGCTGACAGGGCCTGAAGCTGGTCGTGCGTGAGGTCCGCTGGGGACAATGGGCGCCTCCTGGTGCAACGCATGCGGGTGCCCGCCATTCTACCCCCGACGCCCGTCGTGTCAACGTTGCGGCAAGAGCAACCACGGAGTCACGGAGACACGGAGGGACCTACCGCAGAGTCCGCAGAGAGCGCAGAGAATCTACAGGATCGTGGCCCAGCAAGTGGCCTGTAGGCGCCCTCGCGCTCCATGAACGCGCTACAGCGGTGGTCCTGCCTATCGGCTCCCTGCGCACACCCGAATTCCTCATGGTTTCTCCTCTGTGATCTCTGCGCTCTCTGCGGTGCATCCCTCCGTGTCTCCGTGGCTCTTCGCCGGTTCGGCACTTGACATGGTGCGGGTAGAGCGGGTATCGTTGCGGCACGCATCCTCAGAAGGAGTGGAACATGCGCATCGATCTTTCGGGCAGGACGGCGCTCGTCACGGGCGGGGCAGGCGGGATAGGCAGGGTCACCGCCGCGTTCCTCGCGGAGGCGGGCGCGCGCGTCATCATCGCTGACATCAACCTCCCCGGCGCGGAGGCGGCGGCCGCCGACCTGCGCGACGCGAGCGCGCTGCGCTGCGACCTAGCCGACCCGTCCAGCGTGGCCGAGACGTGCGCCCGGATCGAGGCTGACTATGGTGGAGCGGACATCGTATTCAACAACGCCGGCATCATCGCCTACCGGCAGGGGATCGGGGCGGTGACGACGGAAGAGTGGGACCTGGTGGTGGACGTGAACCTCCGCGGCCCATTCCTCCTCTGCCAGGGCCTCATGGAGGGGATGAAGCGTCGTCGCGGCGGCCGCATCATCAACTCCTCGTCGCTGGCGGCGCGCGTTGGCGGCATCGAGGCGGGCATCCACTATTCCGCCTCCAAGGCGGGCCTCCTCGGACTGACCCGCACCCTCGCCAAGGAGGGCGGGCCGTTCGGGATCACGGCGAACGCCATCGCCCCGGGCATCATTGAGACGGATCCGGTGCGCAAGCAGATCTCGGGACACGAGGACTCGTACGTCACCGGCATTCCCCTGCAACGCCTTGGCAAGCCGGAGGACGTGGCCAACGCCGTGCTGTTCCTGGCGTCGCCGCTGGCCGCGTACATAACGGGCATCGTGCTCGACATCAACGGCGGACTCTACATGGGGTGAGGCTGGTGACAACAACACAGGCATCGACGCAACTGGTTCCTTACGAGCAACTCGTGGCCTATGTGCAGGGCGTGCTCGGCGCCGCCGGCGTGCCGCCCGAGGATGCGGCGGTGGTGGCGGACTGCCTCACCATGGCCAACCTGTCGGGCGTCGACAGCCATGGCGTGGTGCGCCTGGCGCACTATGTGCGGCGCCTTCACAACGGCACCATCAAGGCCCGGCCAACGATCACCTTTGAGAAGCGCGCGCCCTCCCTGGGGATCGTCGACGGGGGCGACGGCCTGGGGCATGTGGTGACGTGGCGCGCCTGCGACGAGGCGATGCGCCTAGCGGAGGAGAGCGGCAGCGGCGTCATCGGCATCCGCAACTCCAGCCACTTTGGCATGGCGGCGTTCTACATCAACCGCCTGGTGTCCAACGGCTACATCGGTATGGCGATGACCGACACCGACGCCTTCCTGATTCCCTTTGGCGGACGCAAGGCGTTCTTTGGCACGAACCCCATCGCCATCGGCTTTCCCACCGACGGCATCCCCCTCATCCTCGACATGGCCACCACCTCGATCCCGTATGGCAGGATCGAGCTGGCGAAGCGCGAGGGGCGCGATATCCCTCCCGATTGGGGCCTCGACGCCGAGGGGAACCCGACCACCGACCCGAACGCCATCGCGGGGCTGCATCCCATCGCCGGCCCCAAGGGGAGCGGCCTGGCGATGGTCATCGGCATCTTTTGCAGCGTGCTCACGGCGATGCCGTGGGGGCCGCACATCAACAAGATGTACGGCGAGATGGAGGGGCGACGCGAGCTGGGGCACTTTATCCTGGCGCTGGACCTGAAACGCCTCATGCCGCTCGACGCCTTCAGGCAACGCCTCGGCGAGATGATCGCCGAGCTGCACCAGGTCCCGCCGGTGGAGGGGTTCTCCCAGGTCTATTACCCCGGCGAGGTAGAGGGTGAGCGTCGCGCCCGGCGTCGGGCGGAGGGTATCCCCATCGATCCGGGGCTGTACCAGGAACTCGCCGAGCTTGGGCAGCGCTTCAACGTGCCCTTTCCCGGATGAGGGACTAATAGAACGCGGATGAACGCGGATTGGACGGATTGGCGCTGATCTATTGAGTATTATAGTCCATCTTGCTCTGTGTGATATTCGTTACTGATCCGTGTGAATCCGTTTGATCCGCGTTCAAAGTCTGTGTACCAAGCAGCAACACGAAAGGTGCGTCGCATGAGGGCACTCGTCAAGTACGCGGCCGGCAAGGGTAACGTGGGGGTGCGCGACGTCCCCGTGCGAAAGCCCGACGCCGACGAGATTCTCATCAAGGTCAAGTACTGCGGCATCTGTGGGACCGACCTGCACATCGAGGCGGACGAGTTCCCCAACGCGCCGCCGGTGGTGATGGGCCACGAGTACTGCGGCATCATCGCCGACGTGGGCGAGGGGGTGAGCGACCGCTGGTCGGTGGGCGACAAGGTGGTGGGCGAACTGCACACCGGCGCCTGCGGTGTGTGTGCCCTGTGCCTGGCGGGCAAGCCCCACATCTGCGACCAGAAGCTGGCCCTGGGGAGCAAGTACAACGGCGCCTTTGCCGAGTACCTGACCCTGCCGGCATGGCTGGCGCATCCGCTGCCCGACGGCATCCCCTGGGAGGTGGCGGGCGTCACCGAGCCGTTCGCCATCACGGCGCATTGCCTCGTGGAGCGCGGCCGCCTGACGGCCGGGCAGAGCGTGCTCATCTCGGGTGCGGCGACCATGGGGCTGATGGCCACCGTGTGGTCGAGCCGCCTCGGGGCGGGCCCCATCATCGTCTCGGGCACGAACATGGATGCAGAGAAGCGTTTTCCCCTGGCTCACGCCATGGGCGCCAGCCACACCGTCAACGTGCAGCGCGAGTCGCTGCGCGACGCCGTGATGGCGCTCACCGACGGCGCGGGGGTCGATACCTGGATCGAGTGCTCAGGGTCGGGGGCGGCCATCGCCCAGGGGCTCGACCTGGTGAAAAAGACGGGGCGCACCATCCTCATCGGCCTGGTGGGGCCCGAGACGATCCCCATCCCGTGGAACACCATCCTGTACAAAGAGATCGACCTGGCCGGCTGCTTCAGCTCGCCCCCCAGCAGCTGGGAGAAGGCGCTGGCGGCCGAGCGCGAGGAAGCCGACAAGCTGCGGCAACTCGTGAGCGCCATCATCCCCCTGGACGCTTGGGAGGAGGGGTTTGGCATGATGCGTCGCGGCGAGGCGGTCAAGATTCTCGTCGACATGGAGGCCTAGCGATGTTCGAGCGTATGGACCACGTCGCCATGAGCGTCAAGGACATGGAAAAGGCGGTCGCCTTTTACCAAGACGTGGTGGGCATGGAAAAGGTGTTCGATCGCGAGTTCGATACCCCCATGGCGCGTCTCATCGGCGTCGAGGGGACGCGGGTGCGCATCGTGCATATGAAGTTCCACGACAACGTGCTGGAGCTGTTTGACTATCACTACCCTCCGGGACGAGAGCCGCGGCCCGACCGCCAGCAGAGCGATTTCGGGCTGATCCACATCGGTTTTATCGTCAAGGATTTCTGGGCGACGTACCAAGATCTGAAGGATCGCGGCATCGAGTTCCTGGGCGAGGCGCTGGAGATTCGCCCCGGCGTATTCGTCGCCTATTTCCGCGGCGTCGAGTACGAGGTGTGTGAGATTCGCGAGATCCTGCCCCAGGGCTGACGCCGCGGCCTGCGCGGGCCACAACGCCCCGTCACGCCGAAACGCACGGATGTAGGGGCCGCACGCCGTGCGGCCCGGGGGGTAGCAACATGTCGCGCCGAACGCGATGTTGGTGTAGGGGCCGCACGCTGTGCGGCCCGCGGGGCTCACTACCTACGGTTCCCATAGCCGTCTCTCGCGCCCGCCCACGGGGTGGGTGCAACGCGCACTGATAGAAGGACAACAACGAAGGGGTGTGGCATGAGCAGACGCATCGAACAGCGGCCGCCGGCGGCCTGTCACGCGCTGGAGGTCGATGAGAACGATCTGAGGGGAATCGATCGCGCCGAACTGGAGCGCATGACGTTTCTGTTGTACCTGGTGCGCGACTTTGAGACGGCCGTGCTCGATCTGAAGGACGCCGACCTGATCCACGGGCCCGCGCACACCAGCGTCGGCCAAGAGGCGGTGGCGGTCGGCATGGCGGCGGCGCTGCGCAAGGCGGACATGGTGGGCTCGACGCATCGTGCCCACGGCCATTTCGTCTCCAAGGCGGTGATGTACTATGCGCCGGACGGCTATCTGCCCCTGCAGCACGGCGTCACGGCGCCGGTGCAGGACGCGGTGAACCGCACCCTGGCCGAGATCATGGGCCTCTACGAGGGGTGGTGCCGGGGTCGCGGTGGCTCGATGCACCTCTATGACGGCACCTCGGGCAACCTGGGCAGCAACGCCATCGTGGGTGGGGGTATCCCGCTGGCGACGGGCGCCGCCTGGGCGGAAAAGCTCCGCAAACGTGATACCGTGGTGGTGTCGGTGTTCGGCGACGGCGCCATCAACCAGGGCTGCCTCCACGAGGTGGCCAACATTGCGGCGCTGTGGGACGTGCCCATCATCTATCTTGTGGAGAACAACTTTTACGCTGTGGGCACCGGCACCGCCGAGTCGTCGTGCGTGCAGGACCTGGCGTTGCGCAGCCTGGGGTACGGCATCGACAGCGTCATCGTCGACGGCATGGACCCGCTGGCGATGTACATCGCGATCCGCGACGCCGCCGAGGCGATGCGGCGCGATCCGCACCCCTTCTTTATCGAGGCCAAGACGTACCGCCACTACCATCACGCCGGCCGCATTCCGGGCAGCGCCTTTGGCTACCGCACCAAGGAGGAAGAGGCCGAGTGGCAGCAGCGCGATCCCGTCGAGGTCTTTCCCAGGCGCGTCGTTGAGGCGGGGCTGCTGGCCGAGGCGGACGTGCAGCGGATGCGCGAGATGGCGCGCGCCTCGATAGACACGGCGCTGGCGTTCTGCACCGAGGAGCGCGATGGCAGCGCCGGGGATACCGCCCGCGTCATACCGGCAGCGAAGTGGCCGCCGTTGGAATCGTTGACGCGCGACGTGCGCTGCGAGAAGGACTTCTTCCAGGGCGTGCGGTTCGTTGAGCGCGAGGACGTGGCCAACACCCGGCCGATGACGTACGTCGAGGCGATTGCGGGGGTGACCCTGCGCTCCATGGAGCGCGACGAGCGCGTGTTCGTGCTCGGCGAGGAGGTGGCCAACCTGCGGGGCGGAGCCTACCAGGCGACGCGAGGGATCAAGGAGGCCTTTCCCGAGCGCCTCATCAACACGCCCATCTCTGAGACGGGCTTCATCGGCATGGCGGGCGGCGCGGCGTCGGTGGGGATGCGCCCCGTGGTGGAGGTGATGTTCCCCGATTTCGCCCTCATGGCGTCGGACCAGCTGTTCAACCAGATCGGCAAGCTGCGCCATATGTACGGCGGCAATATCAGCTTCCCGTTGATCATGCGCACGCGCGTGGCCATCGGCTTTGGCTACGGTGGACAGCACTCTATGGATCCGGGCTCGTTCTTTGCCCAGTTCTCCGGCTGGCGCGTCATGGCGCCGTCCAACGCCTTTGACTATATCGGCATGTTCAACACCGCCATGCGCTTCGAGGATCCCGTGCTGATGTTGGAACACGGTATGCTGTACGGCGTGCCCGATCAGGTGCCGGCCGAGGGGCTCGGGGGCGCCCACCCGATGGACTACTATGTGCCCTATGGCAAGGCGCGGGTGGTGCGCGAGGGGAGCGACGTCACGGTGCTCACCTACCTCACTGGCGTGGCCAAGTGCCTGCAGGCCGCCGAGGCGCTGGCGGGTGAGGGGATCAGCGCCGAGGTGATCGACTTGCGCACGCTGGACTATATCGGGATGGACTATGAGGCCATCGGCCGGTCCCTGCAAAAGACGGGCAGCCTGCTGATCGTGGAGGAGGGGCCGCGCAGCCTGACGTTGGGCGCGCGCGTCGCCGACGAGGTGCAGGAGCGCTTCTTTGACTACCTGGACTGCCCCGTGGGCCACGTCACGGCGCCCGACGTCCCGAGCATGGTGTCGCGGGTGCTGGAGCAGGCGTTCATTCCATCGGTAGAGCAGATCACGCAGCAGATGGCGGTGGCCGGAAGGCACGCGCTGTAGCGGGGAGATGGCGCCTTGTACCCAACGCGCTGGCACGGCTGATGGGGCGCGGATGTCCGCCGATCGCGAGATACCCCAAACTAGACACAATCTAGTGACATATTAGGAACAACGACAGAAGTCGTAACTACAAAGACCGTCGAGGCCGGGTAGTTACGACTTCTGTCGTTATGCCCAACGCGAATGACAGGTTCACCAATATCGCATCGACTATACAGGAAGAAACCATGTAGTAACGACTTGAGCCTTTTTTCCCGCTGTACCGCAAAGAACGACTCAAGTCGTTACCACATAGGCTGTGATGCTCGTTGAGTCAGGGCGTCGGCGTGGGGGTGGGCGTCTCGGTGAACGCTGGGGCGCCCGCAACCGGCGTGTCGGTGGCACGCGGCGTCTCCGTGATGGGGGGCGGCGTCGGCGCGACCGGTTGCTGGGGCGGGCGGACCATCACGAGGTAACTGCAGAGCATGCTGGCGACGATGAACACGCTGAGGATCCAGAGCGTCACCTGCCGCCGATCGGGCCGCGTCAAAGAACGTTTCCCTGAAGAACGCTTCATCGTAGAGTCGATCGCCTCATAGGTCTAGATAGCGCGCGCTCGTCGCGCACCACCGCGTCTGTCTCGAACCAAAGCACACCCTCGCGGGCAATGGCGCCGAGGGCAGCGCCTACTGGCAACTGGCCAACCCCTGCTTGGCGAGGGGCGAGGAGGGGTTGACCTCCAACGCCTCCTCGAACCAGGGGATGGCGCGCTCACACTCGTCGAGGTACGACAGGCAGAGCCCCAAGATAACGAGGTTCTCCTCGGCGCGGTCGCCCAGGCTGATCCCCCGCTCCAGGTGCACGATGGCGTCCTCCCAGTTGCGCCGCATGTAGAACGCCAACCCGAGTCTGGCATGTGCCACGCCGTACTCAGGATCGATCTCTATGGCGCGCTGGAAGGCCTGTGTGGCCTCGACATAATCACCCTGCGCGTACACCACGGAACCATAGAGGACGTACCCCTGAGCGTCGCCGGCGTCGACCTCGGTGGAGCGCTTGAATGCCGCGGCGGCGCTGTTGAGGTCCGTCAGCACGCGGTAGTTGCGGCCGATATCGATGTGGACGAAGCCGAGGTTGGGGTTCATCTCCAGCACGGCCTCGTACTCGCGAATCGCCTCACGGTACTTGCCGCTCACCTCATAGGAATAGCCCAGGTTCCGCCGCACGAGGGGGTTGTCCGGCTCCAGCTCCATGGCTTTCTGGGCCAGGTCCCAGGCATCGATGGGGCGCCCCTGGTCACCGTACGCCTCAGAGAGGTAGGCGTACCCCATGGCGTACTCGGGATCGACGGTGGTGGCCTTGATCCCCGCCGCCACGGCCTCGACGATCTGGCCGTTCCAGTCGAGGGCCATACAGAGGATGGCGTGACTCTCTGCCGAGTTGGGGTCGACCTCGACGGCGCGGCGGGCGATGCGCACGGCCTCCTCGGTGTGCCGGCGGTAGACCAGGACGCGGGCCCAGCGGGAGTAGCCTGCCGCCAGAGTGGGGTCAAGTTCCGTGGCGCGGCTGTAGGCGTGGGCGGCGTCGTTCAAGCGGCCGTCCCAGAAAGAGGCGTCGCCGACGGCCATGTACTCGCGGGCGCTGATCTCGGTGGGCGTGGGTGTGGGCAGCGGCCCCCGGACGCGCGCGACGAAATCCTGCTGCTTGGAGTAGAGGCTCCACGAGACGGTAAAGGCAATGGCCAGGCAGAGGAGCCAGATCCAGAATCGTCGCTTCTTGCGTGGTCTCCAGGGATGGAGGTACATGGTTGCGTGTCCCGTTGCGCGACCCAACCGGATGGGGCTGAGGCGAGTCGATGCTCTGCCACGATACCTGCGGTTGACTGGAGGCATTATAGCACGCCCTAGCGACCGGGCCAAGGGCACGCTGTGGGCTGCGGCAGCCGAGGTTGGACAGCCCTCCGCATGTCCACTATAATCCCCGCCATGGTCACGACAGCCAGCCGGCCCGACCGCTCCAGCCAACTCAAGCCCCTGCTGACCGTGAGCCGTTGGCTGGCGGCGTTGTGGCTTTTGGGCGGGCTGTTGGGGTGCGCTACGGGCACGCCGACTCCCTCACCCAGCGAAGCGAGCCTGCCGGCGACACCCGTCCCCGCCGTGATCGAAATCCTGACCGACCCCGATGGCGCCTCCGTTGCGCTGAACGGCGAGCCTCACGGCGATAGCCCCCAACGCATCGCGGTGTCACCCGGGGCGTACGAGGTGCGTCTCGCCAAGGAGGGATACGAGTCGGTCGTCGTCGAGGTGACGGCTGAGGCCAGCCGCAAGGTGACCGTGTCGCGCGCCCTCCGCGACGTCGCATCCCCGCAGGTCGAGTGGGCGCCCCTCGCCGAACGAGTGGCGTCCGAGGAGGGGCTCAAGGTCTCGGCGCAGGC
This sequence comes from Anaerolineae bacterium, assembly GCA_040768165.1. GTDB lineage: Bacteria > Chloroflexota > Anaerolineae > UBA1429 > UBA1429 > DUUT01. The sequence goes on along the minus strand of JAXGNH010000020.1, from coordinate 18,554 downwards.
CACGGACAATGACGGGGTGGCGCGCATGGCGCTACGCGTGGGCGACGAGGTGGTGTACGAGGTTGCGGAGCCCACGCTGCGGTTCAACGTGGACACCCGCGCGCTGGCGGCCGGCCGCTACGACGTGATCGTCCAGGCGTGGGACGTGGCGGGGAATGAGGGCGAGGCGCGGACGACGGTTGAGGTCGTGGCGCCTACGGCGACACCTACTGACGTGGCAGCGGAGGTCGAGGCGGCGACGCCCAGCCCCGGCCCGCGGCCCACGGACGCTCCAAGGCCGACGACGGGCGCCATGGCCGCGCCGACCACGGCGCCGCAGCCCGTGGCCGCCGAGTGGGGCGAGATCACCATCGACACCTATGCCTATGAGGATGCGCTCTATACCGACGAGGCCGAGGCGGGGCACCCCTATCCCCTGCTGCGCCGCGACCGGGTGGGCGGCCCACGGCCGCGCACCTACCGGGCGCTGCGGCTGCGCAACGCCTACCTGGAACTCACGCTCCTGCCCGAGCTGGGTGGGCGCATCTACCAGGCGCGCTACCTGCCCACGGGACAGGACCTGCTGTACAACAACCGCGCCATCAAGCCCACGCACTGGGGGCCCGAGGATCAGGGGTGGTGGCTGGCGGTGGGTGGCATCGAGTTCTGCCTGCCGGTGAACGAGCACGGCTATGTGACCGCCGAGCCATGGGATACGGTCGTGTCGCGCGGCGTCGATGGCAGCGCCACGGCGACTATGACCATCGAGGAGCGTTCGCGCGGCATTCAGGCGCGCGTGGAGGTGACCCTCGCGCCGGGCGAGGCGGGATTCGCCCTGCGGACGACGCTGCACAACCCTCACGGCGAGGCGCGCTCGCTTCAGTACTGGACGAACGCCATGCTCTCCCCGGGCTCGCACGGCGTGCAGCCCTCGCTGCGCTTCTACTATCCGGCGCGTGAGGTCATCGTGCACAGCCGCGGCGACCAGTCGCTGCCCGATGCCCACGAGACGATGGCGTGGCCGGCGCACGACGGTCGTGATATGAGCAGCTATGGCAACTGGCGCGACTATCTGGGGTTCTTTGCCCCCAACCTGTCGGCGCCGTACACGGCGGTCTATGACGATGCGGCGGCCCTCGGGATGGTGCACGTCTATCCGCCCGAGGTGGTGCGCGGCAACAAGCTGTTTGCGTTTGGCCTGGGATTCGGCGATTCGCGCGCCTACACCGACGACGGCTCGCAGTACGTCGAGATGTGGAGCGGGCTGAGCGCCACCTTTTGGGACGACGTGACGCTGAGGCCGGGCGCCACCGTGGCGTGGAATGAGACGTGGTACGCCATCGCCGGCACGGGCGGCCCCTCGACCGCCGGCGCCGAGGGCGTCCTCTCGGTAGCGCGCGACGGGGCGACGCTGCGCGTCAGCGTCGGGTCCATCGGGGAACGGCGGTGGACGCTGCGTGTGCTGCAGGGGGATCGCCAGATCGCCGTCCGCGACGTGGCCGTGCGGCCCGACGCGCCCTATCTCGAGACCTTGTCCCTGGAAGGCGCGACCGAGGCCGAGCCGGTCACCGTGCGCGTGGAGGATGCCCAGGGGCGGGTCGTGATGGTACACGAGAGCTAACCCTCCGAGGAAATGGAATGAACTGCCCCACGTGTGGCAAACCGATACGCGGGCGCGCGCTCTTTTGCCCGAGCTGCGGCCAAAAAGTCTCGGCGCTGGCGCCACGGTCGTCGACGACCCAACCGTCGATGACGGCGGCCTCGGCGGTGCCCTGGGGTGCGTCTGAAGGCGCCGGCCCCTTTGCGATCGAGGAGCAGGGCGCGCAGGGATGCCGGCGGACGACGATCGTGCTGGTCCTGTCTGGGCTGGCGTTGCTGCTGGTGGTCGCCCTGGGGGTGGGCGCGGTGTACCTGGGGCTGCAAGACCGCCAGGAGGCGGTGCGCCAGGCGGCGCTGCACCACTATGACCGTGGCAGCAATCACCTTGCCCTCCAAGAGTACGAGTTGGCCGCCGCCGAGTTCGGCATGGCGCTGCAGCTCGACCCGGGACTCGACTCTGCCCGAGACGGGCTCGATGCGGCCCAGGAGCGGCTCGAGGGGATCCCCGAGCCCACGTCACAGCTCCAGGACGAGATGAGCGCCGCGTATCTCGCCGAGATGACGCAGGCGTACGAGCGCCAGGACTGGCCCACGCTCTTTGCCACGGCGGATCGACTGTTGGCCGCCAACCCCACGTACCGCCGCGATGAGGTGGATCGCCTCCTGTTCGAGGCGCTGTATCAGAGCGGGTTGCAGCTCGTGGAGCAGGACCGCGTGACCGAGGCACTGCGCATGTTCGATCGTGCCCTCCTCTTGCGGCCCGACGAGCAGCGCGTGTCACGCGCCAGGGAACTGGCCACATACTATGTGACGGGGCTGTCATACTGGGACAACGACTGGGCGCTGGCCATCGAGAATCTCGACAGGGTCCACACGCAGGAGCCCGGTTACCGCGATGTGGGAACGCGCCTGGTGGAGGCGCATCGCGCTTTGGGAGAGCAACTGGCGTCCGCTCAGGACTGGTGCGGCGCGGAGGAGCAGTACGCGGCGGCCCTGGCGCTGACGGCCGACGCCGACCTAGCCCTGGAGCGCGAGGAGGCGGCGGTGCAGTGTGCGGCGCGCGAGAGGGCGCCCACGGCGACGCTCACGCCAGACGCGGCCGAGGACGGGACGCCGCCGCCCGCCGGGAGCTATGTGGGCGAGATCGTGGGCTCCGAGGGGGTCGGCTCACAAAAGATGTTCATCCGCGGGCACGTGCTCGATGGCCGTGGGGTCGGCGTGGGCGGCGTGCGCGTCACGATTCGCGCCTGGGACTGGTCGGTGACGGCCACCACCGACGGCAGCGGCCAGTTCTCGTTCGACGGCCTCGCCAACCCGGTGACCTACACCATCAACCTGGAGGATCTGCCGTCGGCGCCGCTGGACGTGGAGGGCACGTGGGGTGAGCTGACCTGGATCCGCTTTCAGCAGGCGGAGTGATCGGCGGGTTCCGAGTTCAGAGCTGAACAGCGACGTAGCAGGTCACAGGTTACAGGTTACATGCCACAGCGTGACCGTTCGCCTGAGCCTGTAACCTGGAACCTGTTGCCTGAAACCTCCGACCCGGAACTCGGAACCCGTAACGGCCGTCTATTTCGGGGTGATGGGAGGTAGCATGGGAACGACGGATAGTGGGGCGGACCTCGAGGGGATCATCGAGCGCATTCGCGCCGATCTGACGCGCAAGAGCGAGATCCGCGATCGCGCGCTGCAGCGGTCGCGCAGCATGATCCGTTTCTGCGCCAACTGCATCCGGGCGGCGCACCGCCACGAGTATGACGTGGCGCGCTCGCTGCTGGCCGAGGCGCGGGAGGCGGCCCGCGAGATGGTCGACGAGGCGCGCACCTACAACGATATCTACTATGCCGGCTATGTGCAGGACGCCATGAAGGAGCTGGCCGAGGCCGCGATTGTGGTCTCGGTGGTGACGGGCGAGCCGTACCCCGATCCGGACGCCATGGGGATCGAGTATCCCGCCTACCTGAACGGCCTCGGTGAGGCGGCGGGCGAGATGCGGCGCTACGCCCTCGACAGCATCCGTCGCGGGAATGTCGAGGGGGCCGAGCGCCTGCTGTCGGCCATGGAGGACATCTATACCTATCTCGTCACCATGGATTTCGCCGACTCGATGACGGGCGGGCTGCGGCGCACTACCGACATGGTGCGAGGCGTGACGGAGCGCACGCGCGGCGATCTGACGACGGCCGTGCGCCAGGAGCGTCTTCAGGAGAGCCTGCAGTCGCTGGAAGAGCGCCTGAACGAGGGAGAGTAGGGGTGTCCTCGCGGCGCTCACGGCGCGGCGGCGCGCTCACCGCCAGCGAGGTGGGACGCTACGCCTACTGCGCTCGCTCGTGGTGGCTGCAGCGCGTGGCCGGTGAGGCGCCGCGGAACGTGCAGGCGCTGGAGGCCGGCCGCCGGCGGCATGGCGAGCACGGTCGTCGGGTGCGCGCCGGCGCGATGCAGGGCGCCTGGGCGCGACGGCTGGCGCTGGCGGCCACGCTGCTGGCCGTCGCGCTACTCGTCACCCTGGTGCGTGGCTGTTGGTAGCCACGGTTGGTGACGGCGATACCAGGGGACGCTGGCAGCGATATGTGGGTAACCAATAGCGAGTCCACGGGTGCCGCCTCACGTCTGGCGGCGCCGATGGCAGGGTGGTAGACGATGCAGACGATGAACCGGCGGGAGTGGGCGCTCGTCATCAGCCTGACGCTGGTGGCGGTGTTCGCCCTGTGCGCCGTGCCGCGGCCGCATCTCGAGGCGGCCTCACCGGAAGTGGCCCGCGTCGGGACGGTGACGACGCCATCCGTAGTGGCCAAGCCCGCCGCGACGTCGACGCCGCTGATCACCCGCACGGCTACGTCCACCGTGGCGCCGCCCAGCGCCACGCCGCGCCCGTCGGCGACTGCGACAGCCACCGCGACGCCGTCGCCGACCGCGACCATCACGCCGACGCCCACGGCGACACCGTTCCCCTTTGACACGCGGCCCGACCTCGCCCGCTACATCTATGTCGATCAGCGCAGCCAGCACATCTACCTGTTCGAGCACGGCGAGCTGCTGCGCGCCATCCCATGCAGCACCGGCAAGCCCGACTCTAACAGCTATACGCCGGCGGCCAGTGGCGAGGTCGGCGTGTACGTGGAGACCTTTTTCGCCTTCGGCACCCATCAGGACCACGCCTGGTACCTCTACCACTCGGTCGGGGGGATCTATATCCACGGGCTGCCGTACGTCTATGACGAGCAGGGGGAAAAGGTGTACCAGGATCGCGATGCGCTCGGGGTGCGGCCGATGTCGCATGGCTGCATTCGCATCGCGCCCGAGGAAGCCCTGTGGCTGCTGGACTGGAACCCCATCGGCGTGCCCTTTACCGTGTCTGACCCCTACCTCGACGCGTGGCGATGAGTGCCTGGCAGCTCGGTCTGCTGCTGGCGCTCGCCCTGTCGGCCGGGCTGGCCTACCTCCTCTGGACGCGTTCCCGCGCGACGCGTCGGCAGACGGGCATCCCCGAGGGGGAAGTAATCTATGCCGACACCGAGGGATGGGAGGAGTGCCGGCCCCTCTATGCCCCGCGCTGGCAGCTGGCGGGCAAGCCCGACTATCTCGTGCGCGTGGACGGCGACACCATCCCCGTAGAGGTCAAGCCCGGCCGGCGCGCCGGCACTCCCTATGAGGGGGACGTGCTGCAGTTGGCCGCCTATTGCCTGCTGGTGGAAGAGAACGAGGGGCGGCCGCCTCCCCACGGGTTGTTGCGCTACCACGACAGGACCTTTCGCATCCCCTACGACGACGCCCTACGGGAGCACCTCATCGCCGTGATGGACGAGATGCGGCGCGGCCTGCGGTCCGGCCCGCTCCCTCGCAGCCACGACGACCCGACGCGCTGCCGCTATTGTGGGCACCGTGCTATCTGCGACGACCGGCTCGAGCAGGACTGATGCGCTGAACGGTGTGGATTAGTGGGCGGTTACAGGTTGCAGGTCACAGGTTACAGACTCAAAAGAAAGGTTGCGCAAGAGCCTGTAACCTGAAACCCTGTCACCTGGAACGCACCCGCGGCGCAACCCACAACCGTCAGGCGCGCGCATACCTGTGGGCGGCGCCTGATAAAGGTGGACTCGGCGCCCCCATTTGGCTATAATCACCCTGATACATCAAGCCAGGAGGCCTAGTTTGTACGTCGCACCCCGTGGTACCATCGATATCCTCCCCGAAGACCAGCCCTACTGGGAGTTCCTTCGCTCCAAGATCGGCGAGGTGACGGCGCTGTTCGACTATCAGCGCATCGACGTGCCGATCTTTGAGGAGACCTCGCTCTATGTCAGGGGGGTCGGAGAGGGGACCGACATCGTCGACAAGGAGATGTACTCGTTCCTCGACAAGGGCGGACGGGACATCACGCTGCGCCCCGAGTTCACGGCGGGGATTGTGCGGGCCTACCTGCAGCACGGCATGAAGACGCGGCCGCAGCCGGTCAAGCTGTACACCATGGGGCCGATCTTTCGCTATGAGCGCGTGCAGGCGGGGCGCTATCGCCAGCACACGCAGTTCGATATCGAGTGCATCGGCGAGCAGGACCCGGCGGTGGACCTGGACGTCATGTCCGTCGCGTGGGAACTCTTTACCCGGGTCGGGTTCCGGGGGCTGAGCTATCAGCTCAACAGCACCGGCTGTCCCCGGTGCCGCCCGAGCTATCTCCGGGTGCTGGTGGAGTACTATCGCCAGCACGAGACGGAGGTCTGTGAGGACTGCCGGCGGCGGCTGGAGCGCAACCCCCTGCGGCTGTTGGACTGCAAGGTGGAGGGGTGCCAGCCGATCATCGAGGCGGCGCCGCGCATCACGGACTATCTCTGCGACGAGTGCGCCGAGCACCTGGCAACGCTGCGCGGCTATTTGGACGCGCTGGAGCGCCCATACACCATGAACCACCGCCTGGTGCGTGGGCTCGACTATTATACCAAGACAGTGTTCGAGGTGTGGGCCCAGGGGATCGGCGCACAGAACGCCGTGTGCGGCGGCGGGCGCTATGACGGCCTGGCGGAGGAGCTGGGCGGGGCTCCCACCCCCGGGATCGGTTTTGGCTCGGGGATGGAGCGCCTGGTGTTGCTGATGAAGGAACAGGAGATTCAGGTGCCGCCGCTCCCCGCCCCGCAGGTGGCGCTGGTTACCATCGGCCAGGAGGCCAAGGCGCGGGCGCTGCAACTGCTCAACGACCTGCGCGAGAGCGGGGTGCGCGCCGTGATCGGCTTTGGCGACAAGAGCCTGCGGGCGCAGCTACGCGGCGCCAATCGCAGTCAGGTGGCCTTTGCCGTCATCCTGGGTGAAGAAGAGATGGCGGCGGGGCAGGTGCGTATCCAGGACATGCGGAGCGACGCTCCACCGGAGTTGGCGCCGCAGTCGGAGGTGGTATCGATCCTGACGAACCACCTGGCGCTGGCCTGACCATGCAGCGCATAGGGATCCTCTACCACCCGAACCGGGCCGAGTCGCAGCGTCTGGCGCTGACTGTGCGGGAAACGCTCGACGCGCATGGCGTGACGGTGTGGCAGGGGGCGGCGGACGATGAGGCGATGCTGCGCGAGGCGGCGCCCGGCCTCGACCTGCTGATCACGCTGGGCGGCGACGGCACCATCGTGCACGCGGTACACGCCGTGTCGCCTGCGGGGGTGCCGATCCTGGGCGTGAACCTGGGCCGGCTGGGGTTCCTGGCCGAGGTGGAGCCCACCGAGATCCAGAGCGCCATACCGCGCGTGCTGGAGGGCGGCTACCTGCTCGAAGAGCGCATGATGCTCCACGCCGAGCTGTACCGCGACGGCCGGCTGCTCATGGCCTGCGACGCGATCAACGATGCCTTTATGGGGCGCGGTCGCACCTCGCGCACGGTGCGCGTCTCGGTGGACGTGGACGACCACTATGTGATGACGCAGACGGCCGACGGCGTCATCGTCTCGACGCCCACGGGGAGCACCGCCTATTGTCTGTCGGCAGGCGGGCCCATCGTGGCCCCCGATGTGCGCTGCCTGACGATAACGCCCGTGGCGGCCCATCTGGCCGTGGCGCACGCGATCGTGACTCCAGCCGATCGCGTGTTGCGTTTGCGCCTCATCAAGGGCGATGGCGCCGTGGTCACCGTGGATGGGCAGACGGACATGGACCTGCTGCCCGGTGACGAGATGCGCTGCACGCAGAGCGAGGTGACGGCCAAGTTCATCCGCTTTGGCAGCGACGGTTATTTCTACGAAACAGTATTGCGGAGACTGCGATGGCCGGACCAGGGACCGATACCATAGATCCCACCGAAGTCATGTACTGCGTCAACCATCCCCGTACCGAGACCCTGATCCGGTGCAGCCGATGTCTAGACCCCATATGCCTCAAGTGCGCCATCAGGACGCCGGTGGGCCTGCGCTGCCCCACGTGCGCGCGGCGCGGCCGTTCGCCCCTATATGTGCTCAAGCCCCAGGACTATGTGCTTACCACGGCGGTGGCATTGGCGGTCTCCCTGGTAGCCGGGGCCTTGATGACACAGGCTGGCCTCTTTTTCGCGCTGTTCCTATCGATCCCTGTGGGCGGCATCATCGCCGAGGCGGTGCTGCGTACGACGCGCAAGCGCGGTCGGCCGGTGCAGATCATCACCGGCGTGTCCATCGCCCTGGGGGCGCTGGCGGGGCCGCTGATCTGGCGTATGTTGGCGTCGGGGAGCCTGGCGCTGCCTGCCAACCCCTTGGTGGTGCTCGCCTCGCTGCTGAACCTTGGCAGCCTGCTCTACGCCGTGTTGGCGATCGGCGCGGCGGCGGCGCGCCTGCGCTAGGGCGGGCGTTCCGGCTTGCGGCCCTGGCTAGATGGAGGGTGGCATTGCTGGTCGAGCTTTCGATATCCAACCTGGCGATCATCGACCATCTGCGACTGCAGTTTAGCGCCGGGTTCAACGTACTGACGGGTGAGACGGGCACGGGCAAGTCGATCATCATCGACGCCGTGAGCCTGCTCCTGGGCGCGCGGGCGTCCACGGATCTGGTGCGCACCGGCGCCGACGGCGCCGCCGTCGAGGGGGTGTTCCAGCTCGACGCCGAGACGCTGCGGGCGCTGCAGGACGAATTCGGGGCGCTGGGCTTGCTGGACGACGCCGAGTTGGCGGCCGGCGAGCTGATCGTCCGCCGCGAGGTGAGCGCCGGCGGCCGCAGCAGCGCCCGCGTCAACGGCCGCGCCGTGACGCAGAGCGTGCTGCGCGACCTCGGGCGGCACCTCATCGACATCCACGGCCAGGGCGACCAGCTCACGCTGCTGCAAGCCCGACGCCACATCGACTTTCTCGACCGCTACGGCGGACTGGAGGAGCCGCGCGCCGAGGTGGCCGGGGTAGTGCGGCGTCTGCGCGAGGTGCGCGAGGCGTTGCGCGCGCTGCAGCGCGACGCGCGGGAGCTGGCGCGCCGCGTCGACCTCCTGACCTTCCAGGTGGACGAGATTCGCGCCGCCAGGCTGCACCCTGATGAGGAGGCAGAGCTGCGGCGCGAGCGCACTCTGTTGGCCAACGCCGAAAAGCTCAAGCTGCTGGCCGATTCCGTCTATGAGTTGCTGTTCGAGGGGGAGGAGCGCCAGCGCTCCGTGGTCGATCAGCTGGGGGCTGTAGTGGACCACATGGCGGCCCTACAAAAGGTGGATGATACCCTCGGCGAGCAGAGCCAGACCGTCGAGACGGCCCTCTATCAGCTCGAGGAATTGGCGCGCACCATGCGCGCCTATCGCGACGAGGTCGCCTACGACCCCCAGCGGTTGGAGCAGGTCGAGGAGCGCATCGACCTTATCGCCAACCTGAAGCGCAAGTACGGCGACACCATCGCGGAGGTCCTGGCGTTCGCCGATCGGGCTCAGGAGGAGCTGGACGGGATCAGCCATAGCGAGGAGCGCCAGGAGGAATTGCGTCAGACCGAGGTGGAGTTGCTCGGAGAGCTGGGGGCGCTGGCGGAGAACCTCAGCGTCGCGCGGCGGGCCGCCGCCGAGGCGCTGACGGCGCGCGTCGAGTCGGAACTGAAGCAGCTCGGGATGGAGCATGCCCGCTTTATCGTTGCCACGGACCGGGCCGAGGCGGCCGACGGCCTGGAGTTGGGCGGGCGGCGCATCGCCTTTGACGCCACCGGTATCGACCGCATCGAGTTTCTCATCGCTCCGAACCCCGGCGAGGACCCCAAGCCGTTGGCCAGCACGGCCTCGGGCGGAGAGGCGTCGCGCCTCATGCTGGCGCTCAAGACGGCGCTGTCAGAGGCCGACCCCGTGCCGACCCTCATCTTTGACGAGATTGACGCCGGTATCGGCGGGCGCACGGGGCGGATCGTGGGGCGCAAGCTGTGGGACCTGTCGCGCGAGCACCAGGTGTTCTGTGTAACGCACCTGGCGCAGATGGCGAGCTATGGCGAGACGCACCTGCGCGTGGAAAAAGACGTGGTGGGCGGGCGCACTCTCTCCAAGGTGCAGGCCCTCTCGCCCGAGGAGCGCGTGAACGAGCTGGCGCTCATGTTGGGCGGCGCCGCCACCGAGAGCACGCGCCGCAGCGCCCGCGAGTTGTTGGCCGAATCGAATCCTACCCAAATGAAGGAGCCACAGCTCACATGATCGATGAGACGCGATTGTTGAACCTTTTTCTGGATCTGGTCCGCATCTCCAGTCCTTCCGGGAGCGAGGGATTGGTCGCCGAGGCGATCACCTCCCAGTTGCGGGCCCTGGGCATGGCGGCGGAGCGCGATGGGGCGGGGAACCTGCTAACGCGCCTCGACGGCGAGGGTGAGCCGCTACTCCTGACGGCGCACATGGACACCGTCGGCCCCTGTGAGAATGTGAGGCCCGTGGTACGCGACGGCGTGGTGTACAGCGACGGCACCACTATCCTGGGCGCCGACGACAAGGCCGGTGTGGCGGTGATGCTCGAGGTGCTGCGTATCCTCAAGGAGGGTAAGGACGGCCACCGACCGGTGGAGGCGCTCTATACCGTGCGCGAGGAGGTGGGGCTAGAGGGCGCCAAGGAGTTCGACACCTCCCGGCTGCAGGCCCGTATGGGAATAGGCCTAGACGCCGGCGGTGAGCAGGGCACCCTGGTGGTATCCGCGCCCTCGCAGAACACGCTGCTGGCCACCGTCCACGGCAAGATGGCCCACGCGGGCGCCAACCCGGAACTGGGGATCAACGCCATCCGCGTGGCGGCCGAGGCGATTGCCGCCATGCCGTTGGGGCGGATCGACGAGGAGACGACGGCCAACATCGGCGTCATCTCGGGGGGCACGGCCACCAACATCGTGCCCGACCTGGTGACCATCAGGGGAGAGGCGCGCAGCCGCAGCGAGGACAAGCTTCAGGCGCAGACGGACGCCATGGTGCGGGCGCTGCAGGAGCGCGCCGAGGCGAACGGCGCGCAGGTGGACGTCGAGGTGATGCGCCAGTACGACCCGTACACGTTCGATGAGACCGATCCCGTGATCGCCCTAGTGACCGGCGCCATGCGTGCCGTGGGCGTGGAGCCGATCATGGTGCCGACGGGCGGCGGGTCAGACGCCAACGTATTCAACAGCGCCGGCATCGCCACGGTGCAGGTGAGCTGCGGCATGGCCGAGGTGCACACCTGTGACGAGCACGTGGCCGTGTCGGACATGGTGAGCACGGCGCGCATCGTGCTCGCCGCACTGCGCCCCACCGCCTGACGCTGCCGAAGGACAGCGGCCCGGCGCTCCCTCGAGGGAGCGCCGGGCCGCTTTGTCGTTCCGGCTCGCGCCGGGCGAGGGTCAGACCGCCTCCGGCACCAGGTGTTCGGTGCGCCACTCGCGGTAAGAGAGCGTCCACACGGCCGACTGGAAGGTGAGCACCAGTCCGCCGATGAAGGCGGCGACCAGCACAAAGAACAGCGCGATCGGTACCAGGACCAGCAGGGTCACCGCCACCGATTCGGTAAGTGCGAACGCCGCCACCGCCGGGCCGATGACGCCCACGATCCCGATGACGACCAGCGGGATGGCCACGATGCTGAGGGCCAGGTTGATCGCCACGAGGATGAGCCAGACGAGCAGCACCTCCTTGAGGTTGCCGCGGATCAGGCGGAACGCCGTCCCGATGGAGGCAAAGACCCCCTGGCGCTCCAGGACGTTGGCCCGGAACGCCACCTCGCGGATGAGCGTCGTGATTGCCGAGACGATCACGGAGACCGCTACCAGGGCCACGAGGACGGCCAATCCGACGCCGACGCCCCATAGCACGGCGAGGACGTTGGCGCCACTCCCCCCACCCTCAGCGAGCGCTATAGCGGGCAGGACGGCAAAGAGAACGCCGGCGATGGTGACAAAGACCAGCGCAAGCACCACAACGAACATGGCGATGCCGATGATCAGGTCGATGGCAAAGAGGCGCAGCAGGCGCTGCCAGCCGATGCGCAGGGCGGAGCGGAAGGACGTGCGCTCGGTGCGCTCGACCTCATCCACGCCGCCGATGAGGGCGCCGACGCTCGTGTAGCGGACGATGATGCCCACGATGGCGAACACCAGGACAAGGAGTAACACCAGACCGATGATCGCCAGGATGACCGGGACCACCGCCTCCACGTTGGGGCCGAAGGGCATCTGCTGGCCAAAACGCCTCAGGCTGTTCTCATCCAACGTGTACTGGATGCCATTGGCGCCATTACCACCACCGCCCCCCCCGCTGAACAGGGCAGCTGCGATGCCGAACACCCACAGTACCTTGTGGCGCCACACGATCTCGAGGGCGCGACGGATGATTCTACCATAGTCCATCTCTAGTTACCTCCTTCAGTCTCGCGCCGGGCCGCGCCCGGCCAGCACAACGCCCAGGTCAGGTCGAGCACGGCCACGGCGCCGAGGGCCGCGACGATTCCCATGACGGCGGTCCCGAGCAGGATGCCGTGCTGCGCTCCGGCGCCCATCGCTTGCCAGCGCAGGGCGGCCGCCTGGACAACCTCGGCGGCGGGCCAGCCAAGCCATGCATAGATGGTATCCTCCAGCCAGGGATGGCCGAGGACGTCGGGGATGCTGCCCGCCACGATGTCGGCGGGCGCCGGAAGCAGCCCGACCGCGCTCAACGCGAATAGCCCCACGACGACGGCGAACGCCACCTGGAGCACCGAGCCGAGGGCGGCCAGCAGAACGGGGGGCAGCAGGGGCAGTAGCGGCCAACGCGGAGATCGTCGCGGGCTCAGGCGCCCCGAGATGCGCAGCCAGAACTCGCCCTCCGACGCAAACTCGCCCTGGTCGGGGATGGTGGCCCGCACCATCTCACGCAGGCATACCTGCTGTTCCGTCCAGGCACGGCACGCTACGCACGCCCGGAGGTGTGACCGGACGCGTTCTTCCGCCTCCTCGTCCAGCTCGGCGTCCACGTAGCGCTGGAGCTGAACCTCTCCAGGGTGATCCATCATCCCTCCTCGCCGACGGCGTCGCCGCGGCGTTGCGCCGTCGGCGGCGTCACCGGTCGTGCGTCGTGAGTCGTTCTCTCAGGAGCTGGCGCGCGTAGCTCAGGCGCGACATGACGGTTCCGATGGGAATATCGAGCACGGCGGCGATCTCGCGATAGGTAAGCTGCTCGTATTCGCGCAGCACCAACGCGGCACGGGCGGCGGGCGGCAACTCCTGGATGGCGCCCCGCACGTCGCGTTGCCTCTCGCGGCGCAAGGCCTCCTCCTCGGGGGCCACGCGTTCGCCCGGTAAGGCGTCGGCCAGCGGCGCCTCCGGCCTCCGGCGGCGCACGGCATCAATGGCGGCGTTGACGGTGATGCGGTAGAGCCACGTGGAAAAGCCGGATTGCTGCCGGAAATCGGGCAGGTTGGACCAGGCCTTGATGAACGCCTCTTGCGCCACGTCGTCGGCCTCCATAGCCGAGCCGACGATGCCGTACGCCGTACGCACCACCTGCGGGCGATACTTGCGCACCAACTGCGAGAAGGCGCCCGTGTTCCCGGCGGCGGCACAGCGGATCAGCTGGGTCTCGAGGCTCGGATCGTCTGCCATGGTGAAGGTAGTTCTCTCTGCACTATATACGTGGCGTCGGCCCGGTTTATTCGGAGGTGTTCCCGGTGGTGGTCCGACGGTGGGCACATCATAGCATGGCGGCGGTGCGGTCTCAAGTTGGGTGCGGCACGGCAGCATGCTATAATCTCTTGTCATGTGCGAACATGCAAAGGGATTCGGCAGGCGTCACGAACGACACGGTATGACCTCCCCAGTGGCAGGGGAGGTACGCGGCGTGGCGGAGGCCATGGAGCGCTGGGGCGCCCCCGCCGTGTACACGTTGCGCCACGAGGTCAGCGAGGCCACCTGGCGCTATTGGCGCACGGTCCGTCGCAAGCGGGCGGGCGAGGTGGTGCTCCTGCTACGCCGCCGCAACGGGCTCTACCTCGTGCATACCAAAGAGTTCTACCCCGAGGGCACCTACCGCCTCCCTTCCGGCGGGATCAAGCCGGGTGAGGACCTGGGAGAGGCCGTCATCCGCGAGACCTCCGAGGAGACGAGCCTCGACGTCGAGGTGCGGGCGTTCCTGGCCGCGGTGGAGCATCGCTTCGTCCGGGATGGCGCAGAGATCGAGTTCACGTCGTACCTGTTCCTGTTGGAGGAGCGGGGCGGCACGCTGCGCGTGGCGGACGAGGGGGAGGCGATCACCGGCTTCCGCGAGCTGTCCTTGGCGGAGGTGGTGGCGCTGGCGGAGGAACTCGAGGCGCTGCCCCCCGAGTGGCGCGATTGGGGACGTTTTCGTGCCTCGGTGCACCGCATCGTGGGCGGGGTGATGGGCGAGGATTAGGCTGGCGCGACCGGCCCGGAATGGGTGGTAACACCGCATGGCACGCGAATTCGACGTCATCGTGGTTGGGGCGGGGCACGCTGGGTGTGAGGCGGCCCTGGCGGCGGCGCGCATGGGGCGTCGCACGCTGCTGGTTACCATGAACCTCGACCTGGTGGCCCAGATGCCATGCAACCCGAGCATCGGCGGGCCGGCCAAGGGGCATCTGGTGCGTGAGATCGACGCCCTGGGCGGCGAGATGGGGCGCACCATCGACCGCACCTTTATCCAGGTGCGCCTGCTGAACGTCTCCAAGGGGCCGGCGGTACAGGCGCTGCGCGCTCAGGCGGACAAACACCTCTATGCCCTGAGCATGAAACATACCCTCGATGCCACGCCCGGCCTCCGCCTGTTGCAGGGGCAGGTGGAGGAGCTGCTGTTGCGCGGCGACCGCGTGGTGGGGGTGCGCCTCGATCACGGCGAGACCCTCACTGCGGGGGCGGTGGTGTTGTGCAGCGGCACGTTTCTCAACGGCCGCGTGCTGAGCGGCGACTATCGCCTGGCGGCGGGTCGGGCCGGCGAGTTTCCGGCGCGGGGCCTGGCGCGGTCGCTGCGCGCCCTTGGCTTTGAGATGGGCCGGCTGCAGACGAACACCCCGCCACGGGTGGATGCACGCACCGTGCGATTTGATCGCACGACACCCCAGTACGGCAGCGACGAGCCCCTCTACTTTTCGTTCGACGGCGCCCCCGCGGAGCCGCTGCTCCTTCCCATCAACCCGGCGTATCCCATCGCGCATCAGACGGCGTGGCGCCCCCAGATGCCGTGCTACCTAGTGTACACCACGCCGGAAACGCATCGCATCGTGCGCGACAACCTGCACCGCTCACCTATCGCGCCGGGGACGGTGGACGCCGCCGGGCCGCGCTATTGCCCCTCCATCGAGGAAAAGATCGTGCGCTTTCCGCACAAGGAGGCGCATCAACTCTTCCTGGAGCCGGAGGGGTGGGCCACGAGTGAGGTGTACGTCCAGGGGTGCTTTACGGGCATGCCGTGGGATGTGCAACGCGACATGCTGCACAGCATCCCCGCCCTGGCCGACGCAGAGATCGTGCGGCCCGGGTATGCCATCGCGTACGACTATGTGCCGTCCTACCAACTGCGGGCGTCCCTCGAGACGCGGCGTGTCCACGGGCTGTTCCATGCCGGGCAGATCAACGGCACGTCGGGCTATGAGGAGGCGGCGGCGCAGGGGCTGCTGGCGGGGATCAATGCGGCGCGCCATGTCCGCGACGAGGAGCCGCTGACGCTGGGGCGCGATATAGCCTACCTCGGCGTGCTGGTGGACGACCTGATCACCAAAGAGATCCGCGAGCCGTATCGTATGCTCACCTCACGGGCCGAGTACCGCCTCCTGCTGCGACACGACAACGCCGATTTGCGTCTCACGCCCGCGGGCCGGCGCGTCGGGCTGGTAAGCGAGGAGCGGTATCGGGCTGTGGAGGATAAGCGACGCGCCATGGAGGAGGAACTGCGGCGGCTGGAGCGCGTCACGCTGAGGCCCGAGTCGGCGGCGAACGCCATTCTGCGCGAGGCGGGGGACGCGCTCGTCGAGGATCCGGTGCCCGCGCTGCAGTACCTGCGGAGGCCGGCCGCCTCCTATACGGCGGTGCGCCTGCTGGCCCCGGCGGCGGATGATGTGCCGGGGGCGGTGGCCGAGCAGGTGGCCCTCGAGGTGCACTATGCGGGGTACATCGAGAAGCAACAGCGTCAGGTGGAGAGGGTGCGTCGCCTCGAGGCGCGCCGCATCCCCGAGACGCTGGACTATGGGGCCGTCACGGGCCTAAGCAACGAGGCGCGCGACAAGCTGTCGCTCCATCGCCCGCAGACGGTGGGGCAGGCGTCGCGCATCGAGGGGGTCAAGCCGACGGACATTGCCGTGCTGCTGGTGCACCTGCACGGGTAACAAGAGATCCCGTCGAGGAGACTCGACGGGATCTGTTCGGGTTCGTTCTCAGTTGTCAGAAGGGGCTGCTACCAGGTGGCAGGAGCCTCGGCCTCGTAGCTCTGGCCTTGATCGAGTGCTACAACATCGGCGGCCTGGGGGCCCTTGGGTGTGTCTTCGATGGTGAACTCGACAAGCTGTCCCTCATCGAGGTTGCGGAAACCCTCGCCGCGGATCGCCGAAAAGTGCACGAAAACGTCCTTGGTTGCTTCGTTGCCGTCGGGGACAATGAACCCATAGCCCTTGACGCGACTGAACCACTTGACTCTCCCCGTGGCTCGCTCTGCCATCGTATCGTCCTCCTTACAAGAATGCCGCGACATTGCCCGGCCGCCAGTGGCGGTGGTTACCAAGCGTCGCGCCCGATGCCGAGGAGGCCCTGTCCGGGTTGGTCAAAAAAACCGTGCGGGTCACGCCGGGAGACCCACACGGGAGATGACTTCCGACCACCTCGGTGCTGGAAACGCTTTGTTAACCAACCGTTAACATACTAGCATAGCGTTAACCTCCTGTCAAAGGCGCAGTACGTTTGACCTGCATACGGCGGGATTGGATGCATGACTGATCGACTGTATGGATGTATCTAGGATCGCAGACACAAAGAAACCTATGCCCGTGGTACCTCACCACATGAACGATACAGAATGCCCTAAAAAGACACATACGCAATAGCCCCTCCGGTTACGCGCACCGCTTCGCCGATGCCCGAGGTGCGCCGTTATCTGCGCGTGGCCCGGCAGCGCGGAGCTTTGGGAGAGCGTCCCCCGCGCGCCTTGACACTCGGGCAGTGCCGGGGTATCCTTGGTGCAGGATAGGCGAGAGCGGGTCCGGCTCTGCCGGGCATGGGCTCTCGCTATTGTGCGATTTGTGAGGGTATGACGTTGTTCTATGATGAAGTATCGATCCAGGTGCGCGCGGGGGCGGGCGGCAACGGCTGCGTGAGCTTTCGCCGTGAGAAGTATGTCCCCTTTGGCGGCCCCAACGGCGGCAACGGTGGGGCGGGAGGCAGCGTCTACCTGCGCGTAAACGCGCACCTCAACAGCCTGGTAGCCCTCGCCCGGCAGCGCCACTACCGGGCGGAGAACGGGGTGCACGGCCAGGGCAAGAGCCGTCACGGCGCTAACGCCGACGATCTGTACATCGACGTCCCCCCGGGCACCGTGGTGCGCGACGCCGAGAGCGGCGAACTGATCGGTGATCTCATGGCGGAGGGTCAGACGCTGCTGGTAGCGCGCGGCGGGCGCGGCGGGCGCGGCAACGAGGCGTTCAAGGGCGCCACGCGGCAGACGCCGCGCTTCGCCGAGCGCGGCGAGCCCGGGCAGGAACGGCGGCTCGTGCTGGAGCTGCGCCTGATCGCCGACGTGGGCATTGTGGGCAAGCCCAACGCGGGCAAGTCCACGCTCCTGTCCGTGGTCAGCGCCGCGCGCCCCAAGATCGCCGACTATCCCTTCACGACGCTGAGCCCTACCCTCGGGGTGGTCGAGGTCGACGGCGATATCTTTGTTATGGCCGACATCCCCGGCCTCATCGAGGGCGCCCACGAGGGCGCCGGCCTCGGGATCCAGTTCCTGCGGCACGTGGCGCGTACGCGCCTGTTGGTGCATTTGGTGGACGGCGCCAGCCCCGATCCGGTGGCCGACTATCGCGCCATCAACGCCGAGTTGGAGGCGCACAGCCCCGACCTGGCGGCCAGGCCACAGATCGTGGCCCTCAACAAGATGGATCTGACGGACGCCGAGGCCAAACTGCGCGCCCTGCGCCGCGCTGTTGGCGCGGACGTGGGCACGGTGCACGGCATCTCGGCCGTGACGGGCGAAGGGGTGCAAGCGCTGATGCGGGCGGTGGTCGAGCGCCTGGCGGCGCTTCCGCCGGAGGAGCCGCCCGAGGAGGTGTATGTGTTTCGCCCCCACGAGCGCGAGCGCACCGACGTGACGATCACTCAAGAGGAGCCGGGAGTCTATCGCCTGGCCGGGGAAGAGATCGAGCGCCTCGCCAAGATGACCGACTGGTCGTCGTACGAGGCGGCGGAGCGCTTTGAGCGCATCCTGGCGGCCCGCGGGATCGCGGCCAAGTTGGAAGAGGCGGGCGTAGAACTGGGCGACACCGTACTCATCGGCGACATCGAACTCGAGTGGCAGTAACGCCGGCGGAGACCATGACGGACACAGACGCTACCCTACGGCCCGAACACGGCGCGCGCCCCATGCGGCTGGGCGTCATGGGC
>JAXGNH010000019.1:0-137410 GCA_040768165.1 Anaerolineae bacterium | reverse complement strand
ACGGCGCAGCGCGCATACCCTCGCTCCGCCGCCCATGCCAAGCAGGCGCGGAGCAGGGCCGTGGCGACGCCCAGCCGTCGGACGTCGGGCTGGGCATAGGCGCCGGTGATGCTCGCCGTGCCCTCGTCCATGATGACCCCGCAGGCGTCATCGCTGGCCGGCCCGATGCGCATGTAGGCCGCCGGCGTCCCCGACGCGAGGGCCAGGAACACTACGCGCTCGTCGCCCTCGAGTTGCGCCGCCCAGGCGTCCTCGTCCTCGGGGTGGCCATCGAGAAAGATCGGCGACGCGCGCCCATGGTCGCTCAGGCCCCGCGAGAGGGCCGATACCACCGCGACGTCTGCGGGTCCCGCGCGCCGGACCTCCACAGGCGCCGGCGGTGCATCGGGTATACTGAGGTCGCGCACGCCGTCGATGCACAGCAGCCCGAACCCCTGGTGGAACCAACCGTCGAGCGCGCCGGCGTCGTCGGGGAACTGCCCGATGAGGTGGCAGGAGCATCCCGCGGCGGCCCAGGCGTCGGCGACGGCGGCGTACATGCGCTCATAGATGGCGCGTGATTCCCCACCCTCGCTCGCCGGAACGGCAGCGTTGGCCCACTCGGGGCTGAGGACCGCGCGTCGTCCTTTGAACGCGGAGATCGCCACACCGGCAATGAACCCCACGAGGCGCTCCCCCTCCATGGCCGCCACGCCTGCGGCGCAGCCCACGATCATCTCGAGCATGGGCATCAGCACCGCTTCATCCCCGTAGCGCGGCGGGAGCTGCGGGATCGTCCCGCGCAGGCTGTGGTAACGCCGGGCCATGAGGTCGGCGGCGGCGGGGACGTGATCGTGCGTCAGAGGGACGACGTGCAGCGCCATAGGTGTGGCTCCTTGGGGGTCGAACTCGCAGGGGCATCACGCGATGCTGAAGGAATCTAGCATAGGAGGAGCGAGGGGCCAAACGGCTGCGACTATACCTCGTCGAGCCCGGTACGCCCGACGAGCGTCGTATACAGCGGCGCCATGCCGTGGCGCTAGCGTTCCCCCACATGGCGCCCCCACGCGCCGGCGCTGGCACCATCATAGAACACGCGGGGGCCGGGGGTGTTCTGGTGATTGTGCCACTTGTCGCCCCAGGTGGGCAGCAGGGCGACCACCAGGCCCAACTCCTCTGCCAGGCCGATGACGCCGTCCACCTGCTCGAAATACGCCGGGTTGGGGCGGGCGGGATCGTTGTCGAATAGGGGCCGCTCGCCGTGAGCGTTGGGGGTGTTCAGCCCGTCCAGCTCGGCGAGGAGCACCGTCATGACGACGGTGAACCCCTTGGCGGCGCGGTTGCGCAGGTAGCGGCGGCACTCGTCCTCGTCCAGACGATGGATCAGCTCCCAGGCGGTGTCGGCCAGATAGAAGAAGGGGGAGCCGCCGGCCTGCACGAGGTGGCGCCGGTCGGGCGACACCTGCAGGGGAAGCTTGGGAGCAGGGCTCGGATAGGGCATGGGAACCTCCATGGGTAGATGCTCAGCCGGGTATCTCGTCCTCGGTGAAGACGTTCAGCACGATCTCGCCCAGGGCATGGCGCTCGCAGTCGTGCACGGCATAGATGGCGCCATCGGGGGCCTGCACGGCGTCGGGATACGAGACGTTGTCGCGGCCGTCGAGTTCCAGGCCCGGGCCATCTGGTGCCGCCGGGGACGGCGGCGCTCCATCGTCGTCCATCAGGTAGGCGAGGAGGCGGTTACGCTTGGCGGGATCGGGCGTGTTGATGAGCAGCAGCCGTCCCGAGGCCAGGCGTCGGATGAAAAAGCGCGAGCCGGGGTTCACGATGCCCGTGGGCGAGCCCTCCGACCAGGTGCGCCCGCCGTCATGGGAGGTGCTCTGCCACAGCACGCCGCTGCCGGTGCGGATGAGCATCCACAGGCTGCCGTCGCGCCGCTCGACGATCATGTTCTCCAACGCCCAGGGGGGCGCCTCGACGCCGCCGTGGAAGAACCATGTGGTGCCGGCGTCGGGCGTGATCGCCACGCCCTGGAGCTGCCCCTCGCGCGCGAACCACCCCTCCGGCGCCGTGGGGGCCCAGGTCACGGGCAGCAGCCACTCCCCCGTCGAGAGGACGGTGGGCTTGTTCAGGCGAAAGGCAAAGGGAAGGTCGAGGGGGATGCGCATCGGCGCGCCCCAGCGCGGCGTCGGCCCATCGGAGCCGGTGGCCGTCATCGCCCAGACGGAATAGTCGTGCGCCTCGAGGTTCGCCAGGTTGTAGAACAGCCACAGCCGGCCGGCGGGGTCGTGCCACAGGGCGGGATCGTAGGCGCGCGTCGCGCCCGGCGGATCGACCACCGGCGTCGGCGCGCTCCAGGTCGCCCCGTCGTCGGCGCTGGTGGACAGCAAGACGCGATTGGCGGGGTCGGGCTCCTTGGGGCCGCCGGTAAAGAACGCGCTCCATAGGCGTCCGTTGGCGGCGCGCTCGATGGTGGGGATGCCCTGCCACTGCCACGACCCCTTGGTCGCGATGATGTGCGTGCGCACGGTTCAGCTCCTTTCGGATGGCATCAAGGCCGGAGGGGCGACGCTACGCGTCTTCGATGTGGCGCGCCAGGCCCTTGAGCCGACGCTTGTGGGTGTGGGCGTTGTGCAGCTCGCGCGCGGCGCGCTCCTCGTCCAAAACGGCGGGGTCCTCCTCCCAGTCCTCCACGTCGTCGGGGCGCGCGATGGCGCCGAGGCAGCGCTCCTGGGCGCTCCGCGCCTGGCGGCGGCGCCGCGCATAGCCCTCCTTCTCGCGGCGTATCTTGGCGCGCTCCTCGTCGAGGGGGTGGTCGTGGCCGTGCGCCTTCTGGTGACCTCGAACTGGTGCGGCGTCAGCTCGTCCTTTTCCCGCGCCACGCTTCATCCTCCATACGAAAACGCCGGTCGACACGACGCCGCTTCTGCGGTATACCTTGGTCCGCGGCGCACCCGGCGCCGGGGGCCCTTCTCCGCGCCCCATCTTCGCCGGGACGCAGCCCCTTGTCGTCAGTGCGTTCTGAGCGACCCCCATCCACCTCTGTGCCCCCGTGGCTCGTGGTGAATCCCATTCGAGGAGGTGCATTCCATGCGTTCTGATCGCCGAGAGCAAGCTGGAGGTATCAGTTTCAACCCCGCGCCAAGCCACTATGCGGATTTCGTCGTCCTGCGGGGAGACGAAATCCTGCGCCACGCAGGACGGCGCGCAGCGGGTGGCCGGGGCGCTCAGCGTCTTGCGCCAGCACCCGACGTGACCGTGACGCCCACCTACAGCGCCCGGGCCATCAGCTCCGCCGGCACCCTGGCCGCCGCCGACTGGCAGCGCCTGGCGGGGGAACTGCTGAACGCCCTACGGGCGGCGCCGCGGCCGACGCCGTCCTATTTCAGCCTGCACGGCGCCATGGCCGCTGACGGCGAGGACGACCCCGAGGGGTTCCTCCTGCAAGAGGCGCGCGCGCCATCCTCGGAAGAAGTCCCCTTCATCGCCTCATGCGACCTGCACGGCATCCTCACCGACCGCATGCTGCGCCACCGACGCCTTTTCCGTCTTTTACCACCTACCCCCACGTGGACATGTTCGAAACGGGCGAGCGGGCGGCGCGCATCCTCCTGCGCGTCCTGGGCGGGGCGCGCGCCCTCGACGGCCCGGGTGTTCGTGCCGGCGCTGGTGCGCGGCGACGAACTCATCACCTGCAGGCCTCGGTCATCGGTGCGTGCCGCGCAAGAGGTGACCCAAGGCCCCACGGCGCTGTCGGCGAGGCCCCGTCTGGGGCAACCCCTTCACCGACGTGGCCGAGCTGGAGCTCAACAGCTTTGTCACCACCGACGACCGACCCCGCCCTGGCGGAGCGGGAGGCGCTGCGCATCGCCGACCTCTTTTGGCAGCACCACGGGCAATGCGCCAGAGCTGACGCCGCTGGACGAGGCGGTAGAGATCGCCAAGCGGACGACCGAGGGCACCGCGGTCCTGGTGGACGCGGCGGACGCCCCCAGCTCAGGCGCGCCGGGGGACAGCAACGCCATCCTGCGGGCGCTTCTCGAGGGCGGCTATGCCGGCCTGGCGCTCATCCCCATCGTGGACGAGCCGGCGGTGCGCGACGCGGTGGCGGCGGCGTGGGAATGTGGTGCGCACCCGCGTGGGCGGCACGGTGGACCCGCGGTTCGCGCCGCTGGAGGTCGAGGGCGCGTGCGCATGCTCAGCGACGGCCACGTCACCTCCGAGACGTCGGGGCGCGAGGCGCGCGCCGGCGCCACCGCCGTGCTGCAGGTGGGGGCGGTGACGCTGATCGTCACGAGCCACGCCATCAGCCTGCACGACCGCGGGCTGTTCTTCACCTGGCCTCGACCCGCAGCGCTTCGACCGTAGTGGTGAAATGCCCCCACTGCAGGCGCACATGTTCAAAGAGTGGGCGGCGGCGTGCGTGAACGTGGACGCCCCCGGCGCCACCAGCGCCGACTGCGCAGCCTGGGGCATACCAGTGCCCACGCCCGATGTGGCCGCTGGATGAGGGGTGGAGTTCGAGCCGCGGGTGCAGGTGTATCCGGAGGAGGAGTAGGGGGCGCCTGCGGATCGCGGGGGTGTTTGGATTCACGAAAGCAAGAAACGAACGAAGGGCGCGAAAGGGCCTCGCGCCGCGGGGCACCTGTGCTGGCGGCATGCCTCACGCGGCGAGGGGCTTTCGCGCCTTTCGCGGTGTTCGTGGTTCGCGATCCAGAGGTCTGCGCGGGCGGCGTACGCCGCAGACCGAGGTCACAGCTGGCACTGCAAAGTCGGCCTGCGCCGACTGGGGAGGACCCGGCCCGCCTCAGCGGGCCGCACAGCGTGCGGCCCTACAGCGGCAGCCGTGGGCCTTGCGGTGTGCCATACGATCCGAGCCCGCGACGGCGGGCTTTGCAGGGCTAGCGCCGGACCTCGGTCCGCGGCGGACAGGAGCGGCGCCTCTAGCATCCAGCACACGGCCCTCTCGCGCCTTCTGTGGTGTTTCGTGCGCGATCCGGCCTTATCAGATCGCCTTCACCTGGCGGGCTGTGATGTAAACACCAGCTATGACCATAGCCTGATCCAAGATGGGCGATTGCCTTGCGACGCTTCAGTGCGACAAAATGAGCGATCGAATCTGCGCGATATTCACCACCAAGACGGAGGCTCAGGCCCGGTCCGGATCTCAATGTCCCTGAACGCCATGCCTGGAGTCAGGTAATGAGGGGGATGAATTTGGTATCCCAGGTTCTCGCGATGATCTTCACAAACAAACGAACCGTCTGGCGCGAGAAGGGTAGCTATACAGTTCCTCCCCACATAGCCCCCGTGCTCCGCGTCACGTGAAGCCCTGCGAATCAAATAGACCATGGCCCTCGCGATGTCGCTGGGATCACTTTTGTAGTACCTCCTGAGGACCGTCCGCAGCGGTTCCCACATGGACTCCATCGCTGCTTCCCCCGACCCGTTAGCACAGAGATCCAACCTATGCATCTGTCTGTGGTTTCTGTGAAAGTGGTGTACCTGAAACCGGTCAGAGACTGTGTGCAGAGTCGCCCCTTTATGATCTTCCGCATTGGTCAGAAGTGTGAGGAATGCACCGGTTGGTCCGTACCCTGATAGCACAAGGGTGATCGCACGATCTCGCCCGCGCAGCCTCATTTGTCTGATGGTGTGCTCTAGCTCGCTCTTAAGGAATGACACGATCTGCGCGTATCCATAGCAGCACAAGCCTTCACGGGCAAGACGCTCAACAGTCCATACATCAGTGCGGGTTCGGGCACGCCCCAACTCTGCAAGGCCGGTATATCCCAGGCTAAACGTGGCGTCCATGCAGGTTACGCACACGGCTTTCATTGCAAGGTCGTCAATGAGCTGGCCATTCCGCGTTAGTCGCCTATCCGAGACCTGCACGATCGCGCGGTCCGACATTGCAGTAAGGATGAGCGTCACTAGGTTGTCGCCTTTCACAACTCTACCGACTACAACCTGGAACTACTGTCTGACTCAGTGGGTTCCGCACAGTCTGTTTGATACAGCACCGTCCTCGATTCCTCGATATCGTCCAAAAGGTACGGATTCCTGATGGCCGACGTCATCACGAGATCCACGTGCCGGCCAAAGAGGTCTTCCAGCCCGAACAGCAGGCCAAAGTAGCTGTCGGCGTAACGGTCTAGCGGCAGGTCCTGGAACTCGACGAGAAAGTCGAGGTCGCTGCGATCGGGGTCGAAACCGCCGGCCGCGGCGGAGCCGAACAGCTCGAGGCGCCGCACGCCGTAGCGGACGCACAGCTTCTCGATCTCCTCGCGCTTTTCTTCAACCAGGGCGATCATCACGTGCCTACCATCAGAGGCTGCTGACGGATGAGCGATAGGGCTCGAGACTGCTCATTTCCCATCCATACCGTTCGTCTGTAATGTACTATGTCAAGATGTCGTTGTCAATGGTATCGACGCAGGGGGGTGATCGGACCGGAGGGGTTTCTGATTGCGCTGGCGACGGGCGCCGCAGACCGAGGTCTGGCGCTGGCACTGCAAAGTCGGCCTGCGCCGACTGGGGAGGACCCCGCCCGCTACAGCGGGCCGCACAGCGTGCGGCCCCTACAGCGGCAGCCGTGGGCCTTGCGGTGTGCCATACGATCCGAGCCCGCGACGGCGGGCTTTGCAGGGCTAGCGCCGGGGTTCAGCCCGCGGCGGGCAGGAGCGGCGCACTAGCATCCAGCGCACGGCCCTTTCATAACTTTCGCGGTGCTTCGTGGTTTCGCGATCCAGACGCCACCGCGGGCCGCACGCTGTGCGGCCCCTACATCGTCAGCTCAACTACGTGGGGTGGCGCGCACCACGCGCCTCAGTCGGCGCAGGCCGACTTCGCAGGGCTAGCGCCGGGGTTCAGCCCGCGGCGGGCTCTCCTAGCCACCTACTCCAGCACCCCCACCGCCACCCGCACGCGCGGGACGCCATCCTCCCCGAGGCGCACGATATAGTGCGACCGCTCGGTGGATACCGTCTCGCCGGCGGCGTTCTGCGCCGACCAGGTGACGTCCACCGCGACGACCCGCCGGCCCAGCGGCTCGATGCGCACGTCTTCAGGCCGCGTGGCGACCATCCCCTGCGAGCGGTACCACTCGACCGCGCCGCCAAAGAACGCCTCGACCTCGGCGGCCGCCGACACCGCCTGTACGCCCTGGTCCGACAGGACGAGGGCAGGGACTTCCCAGCAGGCGACGATGGCCGCAAGATCGCCTTCACTCAGGGCCCCGCCATAGTGCTCGAGAAAGGCGTGAATCGCCTCATCCATCGGGGGCATGGAACGAATCTCCTTTCACCGTTCGCTGTACGATGTGGCGAGAGTACGTCGCCGCGCGCGGCACGCCAATTGGGCCATGCCGCCGCCGAAGCTGAGGAACCGGCCCGGAGATGCGACAAAAGGATGACGCGGGGCATGGCAAAGCGTGCTATCATGGTCCTCGTGAGGCGTCGCTATCCGGCCACCGCCAGAGTTGGCGTGAGGGGGTATGCTATGGGTACTCGCAGGCGGTGCGCCTGGCTTCTGGTCGCCATATACGCCCTGATCGTGGGTTGCCGCCCCGCGGCGCCGCTTGTGGCGCCGACTGCCGCGATCGAGGCGAGGACCACGCCCCCTCCGACGGAGCCCCTCGCCACTGTGACGCCGCGCATCGCCTCGCCGACACCCCCTCCCTCCTCGGTGGCCTCATCGGCCACGCCCGTCCCGCCGACGGTCGCGCCCACCGACACGCGTCCACCAGCAGCGCCACCATCCCCCACGACCATCCCCGAGAACACCTACGAGGGCTGGGGCGAGTACCGCAACGACGCCTACGGGTTTGCGTTCCGCTACCCGCCCGGCTGGGAAGTCGAAGAGGATCAGCCCCCCTCGACGATGGTGGGGCACGGACTGTGGGTGCGCGATCCCGCCCAGCCCCAGATCGGCCTGCGGGTAGGCTGGCGCCGGGTCGGCGAGGACCAACAGATCACGCCGACGGGCCTGGCGGCGGGCGAGATCGCGACGCGGGGCAGCGTCCTCCTCCTCGGTGAGGAGCTGCAGCGCGACGTGCTGGTGGCCCTCGACAAGGACATGGAGGTGTTGTACGGCTGCACCAGCGCGGTCCGCCGCGGCGACATCGACCTCTTCCTCAGGCTGCACTGCGCCTGTTCGCCGACTGACGAGACGACCCTCTCCGCCGAGGCGCAGGCCACGGCGGACCAGATCGTGGCCTCGTTCCGGCGCGCGGGGGCACCCTAAGGCGATGCCTTAGCGCAAAACCAACCAGCGCCGACCTACTTCACCCCGCAGATCATACCAATGGTGCCGACCATGAAGGGCAGCCTAAGCAGCGCCGGGATAAAGGACGACTCGCCCGTAGCCACGAACCGCACCTCCGAAATCCCCGCCTCCCGCAGGCTACGGAGCAGGTCATCGATGCTGCCGTAGAGCTGTGTATCCTGAAAGAGATCCTGAAAGGCAAAGCGCCCGCCCTCCCGCAGGACGCGCAGCGCCTCCTTGACCACCTGGGTCTTGTCGGCGACGTCCTTGACCTCGTGAGAGACCATGTTGCTGATGACGAGGTCAAGGGTATCGTCCTCAAAGGGGAGCTGTGCGGCGCTCGCCCGCTGGAAGGTCACCCGATCCGCCACGCCGGCCTCCATGGCATTGGCCTCGCAGGCATCGTGCGAGTACTCCCACATCCCGCCCCAGCAGTCGATCCCCGTGACCTGCGCGTCGGGAGAGCGCCGGGCCAGCTCGATGGCCATATAGCCGTCCGTCGCCGCAGCCGACATCCAGGGCTCTCCCCTGTCCGTCCCACGCCGCATGCTCCAGGACGAGATCCTGAATTCTGCCCTGGACGTTGCCGCCCTCGGGCGAGAACGCATGGCGTGCACAGATCAAGTAGCCGCCCGCCACGAGCAGGGGGATCGCGCCGATCAGAAACCAGGGGGTGGCAAAGGAGAGTCCCGTGAAAAGCAGTGCCGGAACCGCCGCCATCGTGATCATTTTCCTCGATACCCAATTGCCGCAGCGCATCTGTTGAGCCGACATGGTCCCCCTCCCGGCAAGGAACATGAGTGTAAAGCATGGGACAATACGCCGCTCATGGCACAGGGTATCGCCGCGGCAGGCTCAACCGTGCAGCACACACAGCGTTCGCAGCCAACGGCGGGCCGCACGGCGTGCGGCCCCTACATCGCCGGCCCGCAACCCACAACCCGGGACTCGAAACCTACAACACATAACCCACAATCCGCCTACTCGGCCGCGTTCTGCAGCGCCCCATACGGGAACACCACCACCCGCGCCGAGGCGCCATAGCGCTCCTGGAGCGCCGCCAACACCTGCGGCCACGTCTTGCAGAACAGGTACTGGTCGCCGTAGAGGAGGCGCACCTCGGCGGCGTTGACGCCGGGGCAGAAGAGGATATTGCGCGCCTGGACCTCCTTCACCGCGCCGCCGGTAAGGGCCGCGCCCACCTGCCGGCCGGTGCGCGATCGGAAGAACGTCC
Source organism: Anaerolineae bacterium (assembly GCA_040768165.1). Taxonomy (GTDB): domain Bacteria; phylum Chloroflexota; class Anaerolineae; order UBA1429; family UBA1429; genus DUUT01. The sequence goes on along the minus strand of JAXGNH010000019.1, from coordinate 127,932 downwards.
CCGGCCCCATGACGAGGTGGTAGCCCGCCCCCTCGGGGCTGGCCGACACGGTGACCACCGTGCCGCCCGGCTTGAGCGCCTGCTTGCGGGTGCCAAAGAGGGGCACGCGCGCCAGGGAGATCTGGTGGGCGTCGTTGTCCTTGGGCCAGGCGTTGCAGACGGCGATGTCCATCCCCTCGGGGACGACGGTACCGTACAGGTCGCCGCCCAACGCGCAGCCGCGCTCGAACGCCTGGATCGGCTCCCCCGCCACGAGCGCCATCACCCCCAGGTCGGGGTTGAGGAGCGGATTGACAATAAAGTCGAGCCCCGCCATGCGCCCCACCTCCTGGGTGTGGTCGACAAAGCGCGCGCTGGGGCAAAAGTTGTGATTGGCCGAGATGGTGGTGCGGCCGCACACGCCGGGCAGGACGATCTTGCTGCCGCCGCCATAGCTCCGGCCCCGCGGCATGATGATGCCCAGGCCTATCTTGAGTTCGGCGCGCACGAAATCGCGGTTCACCCACACGGGGATGCGCAGGGAGGAGAGCCCCAGGTAGTCCAGGTTCTCGGTGGGGTTGTGGCTGCGGATGTCGAGGCGCTCGGTCAGCTCCAGGCCGATCTTTTTCACCCACTCCTGCCGACCAAAGGGGCGGTGCGTGCCGGTGGCAGCAATGACCACGACCTTTTCCTCGGCGATCCCGCCGGCGGCGAGTTCCTCCAGGATGTAGGGCAGCAGGCGGGAGGCGGGGGTGGGGCGTGAGATGTCGTCCACCAGGATGACGGCGTCGCGCCGGCCCCGGGCCATCTCGCGCAGGGGGGGCGCGCCGATGGGCTCGGCCAGGGCGCGCCGGATGCCCGCGTCACCGATGTCGGGCCCGCCCTTCATCGCGGCGACGGTGATCTCCCAGGAATCGGGAAAGGTGAGGTCGAACCGGTCGGGCGTGTACCACATCGCCCAGGGGATGGTGACCGTCTCCATGGCGGCTCCCTTTTCGCGTTATGGGTTGCGAGTTCCGGGTCGCGGGTTTCGGGCAGGTTGCAGGTTCCAGGTGACAGGTTACAGGTGGCCGAGGCACATAGTTGACCTGCAGGCAGCAACGTGCGGGGGATGGTGTAGCGCGTGTCGGGATGTTTGTCAATCGGGTTTGGCAGGGTGTCGATGATGGCCGGGCTGCTTGGCTGGCCTCCGTCGACGTCGCCGGATAGCGCGCCCGTTGGCGGCTCGGCGCCTGGGGAGCGGCGGGTGATAGGCAGCCCTCCCGGAGCGCGCCTTGGCGCGCTTTTAAGCCCAGTACTCTGGGCCGCCCAGGACTCTGGGCCGCCCAGTACCTTGGGCCTGCCAGCCACCGGCCTTGGCCGCGGATGGTGCCCGGCGTGCCTCGTGTGATCGTGGACACATCCTGCGTTCGCGAGCTACTCGATCTGGATGCGGACCGTCTGCACGCCGTCGGCGACGTCGACCTCCAGCACCTTGGGCTGCGCGTCCGCCTTGATGACGCTGATATCGCCGCTGCGCTCCAGGCGCGCCGCCTTGACCTTTTCGAGGTCATCGACGTTGGCCTGGGTGCGCACGGAACTCATCAGGTCCTTTTCACTGAGGTGGCTCCTGCGCATGGCGTCCCACAGGATGGCGCCATCCTTGACGAGCAGGCGGTCATTGCCCTTCACAAACGTGCCGAACCAGTCCGAGGGGAACGATAGCACGGAAAAGAGCCAGTGAAGAGGGACAAGGGTCAGCCCCGCGGCGAGGGCCGGAAAGAACGCGGCGGAGCCGTTGATGGCACGGCTGACGACGGAGCCGAGGATGATGCCCAGGATGAAATCAAAGGCCGTGTTCCTGCCAAAGAAGCGCTTCTCGCCGAGGCGCACCATGAGTAATGCCGAGATGTAGACCACGATGGCCCGGACGGCCATCTGCCCCACATTCAATTCCTCGGCGTCTAGGCCAATGATCCGCCCGATCAGGTCGCCGATCGTCTCCATGGTCTACCCTCCTCTGTTGGCGCCGCGAGGCGGGGACGTGCATGGCGGGGGCGTTGATGGCAGAGAGGGGTGGCGCAGTATCGTGGGCGGACACGTCGGTCCGTCCGCACGAATCGGTGGTGACGTGGGCAGGCACAGGAGCCCGCCCGTACGCAAGGCCGCGCCATGTCGGTGGACACGTGGGCCGCGACACATGGCGGGGCAGGGCATCGCGTCCGGGAGTTGGCGATCCTGGCGCTCAGTGGGCTCCGGCGGCCTCCGCTTCCTCCGCCACGCGCGCCCTACCCCGCGCCAGAGAAGCCAAGATGCCCAGAGCACAGAGTACCGCCGCGATGCCAAAGGAGGTGCGGGCGCTGAGCAGAAATCGGCCATAGTACTCGGGCGTGATCTGCGCCTGCCCGATGTAGAGGGCAAAGAGGATCATGGCCGTGCCCATGCTGAGCATCTGGCCGAACACGCGCATCGTCCCCACCAGGCTCGATGCGACCCCATAGTAGCGCCGCTCCACCGCGCCCATGATGGCGCTGGTGTTGGGTGAGGAAAACAGGCCAAAGCCAAACCCCAACACCAGCAGGCAGGCCACCACGTAGATGAGGCTCGACCCCTCCCCAAGGAAGGTGAGCATGGTGAGGCCGATGGCGGTAAAGGCCATGCCGGTGCTGGCCACCACCCGCGCCTCCATGCGATCCGAAAGGCGCCCCGCCAGCGGCGAAAAGACTGTCTGCACGACGGGTTGGGCGATGAGGACAATGCCCGCCTCGCGTGGCGTCAGCGCCTTGATGTACTGCAGATAGAGGCTGAGCAGAAAGGCAACCGACGCCGTGGCAGCATAGTTGGCCAGCGCGGCGAGGCTCGAAAGGATGAACACGCGGTTGCCGCGGAACAGCCGCAGGTCGAGCACAGGGTGCGCGATACGCGCCTGGCGCGCGAGGAAGGCAGCCCCGGCGGCCGCGCCTGCCACGATCAGCCCCGCCCCCCACACGGCGGGCAGCTGGCTGAAGCCCAGCATCAGCGCCACGACGGCCACGCCATAGATGGTCGAGCCGGCGAGATCGAACGCCTCGCCGGGCGAGCCCACCCATTCGCCCCGCATCCGCGCGGTGGTCAGGGCCACGGTGACGATCCCGAGGGGCACGTTGGCCAGGAACACGCTCCGCCACCCCCAGGCCTCCACCATCACCCCACCGAGGAACGGGCCGACCGACATCCCCAGGTAGACGGCCGCCACGTTGATGCCCAGCACCTTGCCCCGCTCGCTCGCCGGATAGACGGACGTCAGGATGGCGGTGCTCGTGGCGAACACCATCCCGGCGCCAATCCCCTGGATGACGCGCGTGGTGATGAGCATGCTCGTCGAGTTCACCAGCGCGCAGAGGAGCGAGGCCACCGTGTAGAGACAGGTACCGGCGAGAAAGACGCGTTTCCGCCCATAGATGTCCGCCAGCTTGCCAAACGGAAGCAGGAACACGGCCGAGGCGAGGGTGTACGAGGTCGACAGCCAGCTCAGCAGGATGGCGCCGGCGCCGAACTCGGCGCTGATCATCGGGAGGGCAACGTTCACGCCAGAGATCATAAAGGGGGTGGCAAAGGAGATCAGCGTCACGGCCACCAGGGCGGCGCGACGGGCGGCGCTATCGGTCACGGGCGTCCTCCAGGAGGCAAGTCTTGAGAGATTGTGTCTTCGGTACAGAGACTATAGCGCGACCGTGCCCTTGAGCCAAACGCCTACTCCAGGATGAACCGCACGACCTCGCGCGTGTAGCGCTCCGGCTCTTCGAGCCGTAGCAAGTGCGCGCTGTGCTCGAACACGACCACGCGCCCCCTGGGTGCATGTCGAGCAAGGTATGCCCGTTGCTCGCCACAGACGGGATCGTATCGCCCGTAGGGCAGCAGGGCGGGTTGTTGATCGATCGCCACCACGCGGAGGCTGGGCGACAGCGCCGGCTGCATCCACCGGTCCATGGCGGGCCCGAACCTTCACCGAGCCGCGCTATGCCGGCTGCCATTCCTTCCGAGAGCACACCACCTGCATGAGGCGATCGGGAGAGGCGGGGATGGCCGTATCGTACCCGCCGTAGGCAGCCAGGATGCGCAGCGACCGCCCGATGGCGTCGAATAGGGCGAGGTTGCCCTCCTCCGTCGGAAAGTAGCCAATGGCGCCGTCCGCCATGTTCAGCACCACGTCAAGGGCGTCCACAAAGGGCACCTCGCGTACGTCGCCCTGCAGGAAGGTGACGTCGAGCCCCTCGCCGGCGGCCGCGGCGCGAGCGTCGGCGATGTAGGCGGGGGTGATGTCCACCCCGACGACGTCATACCCCCGTCGGGCCAACTCCAGGGAGTGACGGCCATAGCCGCAGGCCAGGTCGAGCACCCGCTCCCCTCCCTCGAGCGCCAGCGCCTCGACGACGAAATCCACCTCCTCGCGGGTGTGCTCCACCCACGACATCTCTTTGATCGAGAGCGACCAGCCGGCGTCCATCCGCGACCTCCTGGTGTCTTGCAGTGTGATGGCTGAGACGATGATGACGCGCGGGGCGGGCGACCGGCGGCGCCTCGGGTGGCGGGTCAGGCTTGGCGCCTCTCGGGCGCCCTGCGCAGCCCATCGACCAGGTGCAGCAGCGCCATGGCGGGATGCCTCAGCAGCATGCGCGGGCCGGCGTAGCGCATGACGGTCCGAATCCGCTCGCGCATCTCGGGACGGTAACAGTGCACCGGGCAGCGGGCACAGGTGGGTTTCTGCCCACCAAAGGGGCAGCGCTCGAGCCGGGCGCGGGCATAGTCGGCCAGTTCTCGGCACGCGGCGCATAGGGCGCCATCGTCGAGGCCGTGGTGGTCGGCGCAATAGAGGCGGATCATCGCCTCGACGGTGCGGCGCTCGCGCTCCAGGCGAGGGCTAGTCGCCATCGATGCCTCCGGATGGACACTCTGGTGCGTTCAGGCCGGTCACCCGGCGGGCTGGGTGCCGCCGCGCGCCCCCTGGGCGCCCACGAGCCCCTCCTCGACCAAGCGAGCGACGGCGCGGGCAAAGTAGAGCACCCAGAGGACGATGCCGGCGAATTTGAACGCGTCCTCGACGAACATGTTGTACGTGAACAGGTCGATGGCGATGGAGACGGCGTAGCAGGCCAGGGAAATCAGCAACACTACATAGTCGGTGCGAAGCAGCGTCCGCCAAAAGAGGCCCGCATAGGCCAGCGCCGCCACGGCATAGGCAGCGTAGACCGCCTTCTCCGGGATGCGTAGGTGCGCCGGCAGGACCTCCTCGTGCAACAAGAAGGCATCATCCACGGCCAGCGCGAGGCAGAGCGCCGTGGAGGCCAGCAAAAAGAGCATCGATCGGCCACCCGCGCCGACACGATAGAGCAGCATCGTCCCCAGCGCGCACATGGCCGCCGCGGCGGACCACAGCATGATACCCAAATTCGACAGGAAGCCAAGCCACCAGCGCGAGTCGGTGAGGGCGGTGGGATCGCCGGTGAGCATCCACGGCTCCACCCCCTGGTACACGCTCAGGGCGTAGACACCGGCGACCAGCAGCAGGATGCCGGCGCCGGCGGCGGCCAGGAGCGGCCAGATCCTCGCAAGCTGGCGCAGCGCGCCATCGGCGACGCGCAGCGGCAACCTCTGAACGAGCGCCATCGTCCAATACCCTCCTTCCCTTGGCCCGCGGGTCCAGGCCCGAGGGCGACTGCACGACGCACCTGAACGCGGTTACGACTGCAGTGACGCATCGAGTCCCAGCACGTCCTCAGCAGCGGGCGCCTCGGCGTAGGGAGGGGCGGCCGGCGGCTCGGCCGCGTCTAGGCAGAGCTGTGCCTCGAGTTCCGCCGGCAGCATGCGGTATACCCCCTCGACCACCGGATAGGTCCGGCCGCAGTTGCGGCAGAGAATGGGCTCGCGCTCGACGACCGCCAGGTTCGCCGAGAGGCAGTCCGGGCACATCAGCCGCCCGCAAAAGTCGGCGGCGGCGACCATTCCGTCCAGCTTTAGGCAGAGGCCCCGGATGTTGCCCCCCACCAGGCCCGACAACAGCGCGCTGAGCATTGGCGTGCGCAGGTTCGAGCCGAACCGCAGGCGCCGGTTGACGACGGCTTCCACGCTCCCAAAGCACGCCAGCGCTTCGCGCCAGGTGGCGATGTCGGGGCGCCCCTCGACGATGCCCAACGACCGCTCGTGGGCGCCGTCATCCCAGAACACTTTTTCCACGCCCAGGCGCGCCGCGATGCGCTGCGCGCGCGTCGGGGGATGGGACAGCATGCGGCGCCCCCGCGCCAGGCGGCGCAAGCGCGTGTCCAGCGGCTCCTCGTCAAAAAAGAAGTAGCCGCCCCGCCCCAGCACGCGATAGCACTCGGCCACCACGGGAACCGGGTTCTCGAAATGGTGCAGGGTCTGGTAGGCAAAGACAAAGCGGAAGGTGTCGTCGAGGAACGGCAGGTGGTGGGCGTCGCAGCAGATGCGCATCGGCGCGCGCCCCTGGCGTAACAGCGAGAGGACGTACGGCGCATCGCGCAGCGCGTTCTGGCTGATGTCGGTCGCCACCCCGTCCGCGCGCTGGTGATTCGCCAGGGCGATGCTGCGCTGGACGCTGCCCGCCCCGATCTCGAGGAAGGGGCTGATCGGCACGCCGCGCCGCGTCAGCTCCTCGGCATCGACGACCGTCGTAGCGGCCCGCTCGCGGATGCGCGCGGCCAACACCTCGTCCGACAGGATCTCCTCGCCCGAATACGGCCGCCCGAACTCGGCGCGTTTGGCGCCGATAGTCTGCCCCACCGATCCGGCATGCGTCATCGCGACACCTCCACCATGTGTGAGAGAAGGTCACCGATGCCCATGCCGCGGCCAGGTTCGAGGCGATTGGCCGGTAGCGTTGGGAGGAGCCGCGACGCGGGGCCGGACGGAGCCGGCGCCGATGAGGAATAGCGAGGTGGGTCGGCGAGGGCACGCCAAGCATAGTCACCCGTGGCTGAGGCGTCAACTGCTAGCGCATATCATGCCTACTGGGGCATCTTCCAGCCGCCGCCGACGTAGAGAAGTTGCCCCGTCAGCCAGTGCGCCTGCTCTGAGGCGAGGAACACGATCACATCGGCCACATCATCGGGCGCGCCCACGCGGCCGAGGGGCGTGCCGCGAGCGATCATCGCCTCGTCCTCCGGCGTGATGTAGCCGGTCTGGATGGGCCCGGGTGCCACGACGTTCACCGTGATGCCGTATCTGCCCAGCTCTGTCGCCGCGGAACGGCTGTACGACTCGATGGCGTGCTTACTGGCCGCATAGCTGACGTTCGCCACGTGGCGGTCGGCGGCGTCGGTGCTGAGGTTGATGATGCGCCCCCGGGTCGCCCCGCGGTCGCGGTGACGCCGGACGTACTCGAGCATCAGCAGGGCATAGGCGCGGGCATTGACGGCGAAATGCGCATCGATGGTGGCGGCGGTGGGCAGGCGAGCGCCGCTCACCCCGCCGGACGCGAGGGCGGGGTCAAAGGTCTCGAGGACGTAGTAGGTGTGGTTGTTCACCAGGATGTCCACGGGGCCCAGTTGCGCCTCGCACAGGTCGAACAACAAGGGGATGTTGTCGGGGTCGGCGAGGTCTGCCTCGTGGGCCACGGCCGTACCACCCCGCTCGTGGATGGCGCGCACCACCCCGTCGGCGGACCGCTGCTGCTGGGCCCGGTAGAGCACATCCCCGCCCATACCCGCCTCGCGCGCCTTGGCCAGTTCCTCGTCGGAGAAGGGGCTCGCCTCCCGGTAGTAGGTGAGCATCACGCGGCAGCCCTGCGCCGCGAACGCCAGCGCCGTGGCGGCGCCGATGCCGTGATTGGCGCCCGTGATCAGGACGACCTTGCCCTCGAGTTGCGGGTCGATCATGGTGCGTCCCCCTGTACTATCCAGGCCGGCGATCGCCTATCTCTCCGCCACCGCCATGAGGTGCGCGCTCACGCCGAGCAGGGTCGGCTCCGTCTCTACGGCGCCGGCGACGCGCAGCAGGCGCTCGCGGTGCTCCAGGTTCTCCCACCAGGCATCGAGGTCGCCGGCCAGCCAGCCGGGCCCCTCCACGCCATAGACGTCCCGCACGTCGAACCCGGCGGCGGCGACCTCGGCGCGCAGTTCGTCGGGGTGGTGAAAGAAGGTATCCATAAAGTAGGCGGGATGGCCGGTGGGATTGCGATGCTGCCCGTCTCGCAGGTCGCGCTCCACGATGGCGGCAAAGGCGGGGTCGCGCAGGTAGCCGTGGCGCAGGCCATCGAACAATGAGGCAAAGCGCGAGATGCCCACCGCCAGGAGCACACCCTCGGGCCTGAGCACGCGATGCGCCTCACGCAGCGCGGCCTGCCGGTCATCCGCGGCGGTGAGGTGGTAGAGCGGCCCGAAGAGGAGGACGGCATCGGCCGTACCGGCATCCCACGGCAGCGCGCGGGCATCGCCGACGGTCGCGCCGGCCAGCGGGGCGTCCGGCTGGCGGCTTGAGCCCGCCAACGCCAGCTGCGCGTGCAGCGGCACGACGTCGAGCAGGTGCACGCGGTACCCCCGCGCGGCGAGCCAGAGGGCGTGGCCGCCCGGTCCCCCACCCACGTCGAGAACGGTGGCGGGCGCCGCAGGCAAAAAGCGCGTCAGAAGGTGGCGCGTGCGCTCGCGCTCGATCCGCCCGCTCCCCGAGGCGAGGCGCTCCGCCTCGTACCCGCTGGCATAGTGATCGGCGACCTCGCCGGCGCCGGGCGACGGCTCATGATGGGATGGCGTCATCTCACGCTCCATATGGCGTTCATGCCGCCGGCCAACGTCCGGCGACCTCGGGATGGGAGAGGATCATCCGCCGCCATGCGGCGCGGTGCTTGGGTCGACGGCGGATGTCGTCGTACATCACGATGTACATTAGGATGCGGCGATAGGCGATGAACAGGTCGAGGCGGTCAAGCCAATCAGTAGAGAGGTCGTGCTCGCGGTGATACCCCTCCATAAAGAAGTCGAGGAAGCCGCGCAGCTTTTCGGGGCGCTCCACCGCGCGATCCAGGCCACCCGACTGGGCAAAGAGGACCGTCTGCGTGGCGATGGCGATGTCGTTGGTGAACCAGTGGTGGTTGGCTACGTCGAAATCGAGCAGCGTGACGCCGGCGCGGCCCTCATAGAGCAGATTGAAGAGGTGCGGGTCGTTGTGGATAAAGCCAAAGGCGTCGCGCTCCACCGGCAGCGCCTCGAGGCGCTCCTTGATCGCCCCCCATGCCGCGCGGACCTCGTCGTCGCGACACCAATCGTGAAAGGACTGCCACTCCTCGCGCCACGTGAGGAACTCTTCTCCCGTCTCGGGGTCGACGGCCGCGCGCCAGGAGGGGTACTCGCGCGCCAGGCGATGGAGCAGGCCGATGGTCCGGCCCCACTCGCGAAAGAGGGCAGCGTTCCAGGCGTCGGGGCGCACCACGGCGCCGGGGGCGACCTCCATCCCATAGGCCACCCAGCGGTGCTCGCCGTGATCGCACGTCTCATAGAGGTTGCCGGCCGGCGAGGGCAGCGGGTGGGCGATGCGGGCGCCGTGCGTCCCCAGGTAGTGGGCGAAGCGCAGGCGCTCGTCGAGGCACAGCATGGCGCGGCGCTCGCCCTCCAGCGGGATCGCCATCACCTTGAGCAGGCGGCGCCCCTCGCCGCTGGGGTAGGCGTACACGACGCCGTCGTTCTCCGGGCGCCCACCGCCGAAATGGGCGAGAGCGCCGGCCTCCGTGCTATAGCGCGGCGCGAGTGACTCCAGGACGGATGGTGGGACGGGGATCATGTGCCCTCCGACTGGGGAGTGGTCAGTGGTCAGCTATCAGTCGCCAGTTGTGCTGCGTCGGCCTGGCGCGATTCATGGATAATTGTGTGATGGACTCCATGGCACCAAATGGCAGTGTTCATTGGTAATCATACGAACTCGAATGCTGACTGGCCAAGAACTGATAGCTGACCACTGAAAACTGATTACTACTGCACCAACGACAGCCACAGCGCGGCAAACGCCTCGGCATCGACGCGCGTCACCACGCGGGTGGGGGCGCCGCCCTCCCCGACGCGCTGGCGCAGCCATCCGCCCTCCACCGTCGTAACCAGCGGCAGCGTCTCGATCTCGACCCCCTCGCGCCACCCCAGGGCGACGGCACAGGCCAGGGGGTCGTGCTGAAAGTTGATGGTGTCGTCGGGCAGGCCGGCGCAGACGCGGCCATAGCGCTCCTCATTGCCCTCGTCGCGGGCGAACACCTCCGCCTGCCGCGCGATGAGGCGCGCCAGCGGCCCGGCGCTCCGCAGCGCGTCGAGGTGCGCCCGCCGCAGGAACGTCTCGACGGTCACCGTGAGTGGCACGAGGGTCGGGTCGGCGCTCTGCAGGACGCGGAACGCGGATTCCACGTCCACCTGCAGGTTCCAGTCCATCTCGGGCCCCCACGACGGAAACCCCTCGCGCGGCGGGAACAGATAGCCGCCCATGAGCACGAGGCGCGCGCGGCGCAGGATGCCGGGGGAGCGCTCCTCGAGCAGCGCCAGGTTCGTGCAGGGGCCGATGGCGACGATGATCGCGCCCCGCGCGATGCTGTTCTCCAGCAGGTCCAGAGCGCGGTCGAGGGGCCCCGGCGCCGGCGGGATGGGCGCCGGCCAATAGTCCGCCTCCCGGGGCAGGCCGGGAGTGACGCGGTACCGTCCCAGCGCGACGTCGGCGCCCGCCGCCACGGGGACGTCGCCCCGCCCGGCGAGGTCCAGGGCATAGCGCGCATAGCCGGCGCGCCTGCCGCCGTCATCCGAGTTGGTCGTCACGGCCAGCAGGTCGACGTCCGGCCACCCGAGCACCAGGGCGAGGGCGCACAGGTCGTCGATATCGCCGCCGATGTCGGTGTCGAGGTGCAGCGCGCGCAGAGGACACCTCCGATCAGGCGAGATCGGACACAGATGAACGCTGATGGTCTGAGGCGTGGTTACAGGTTCCAGGTGGCAGGTTACAGGCTTCAGCGAATGGTGTCGCTATAGGCTGTAACATGCCACCTGAACCCTGCAACACTCCCCATGGCAGATTCGCGTTCGCCCGCCCCGAATCAGTTCGCCGCCAGCCGCGCCAGCTGCAGCAGCCGGCGGGCGATCAGGATCGAGAACCAAGCCCACGGCACGAGAGAGGCGATGGAAAAGATGGTGCCGATGGTGCCCGCTGAGGAGGGGATGAGCATGAGCACGCCGGACGCCAGGGCGGTGTAGGCCGTGGTGCGGCTAAAGACGTGGCCGCGCAGCATAACCGGCGCCACAATGAGTAGTACGATAGCGTTGAGGATATAGTAGGCGTCAAAGGCGGTGCCGGTGGTCGTCTGCACCATCGCCTGCCCCGCTGCCAGCAGCATCGCCCGCTCGGCGTCCGTAGCCGCGGCGCCGTAGCGGTTGCTGAGGGCCAGCATCTCAAAGGCCGTGTTCGAGGCGAGATAGGCGGCGATCCCGATGAAACCGAGCACCAGGGCGATGACCATAGCGGACTCGCCATCCCGTCGCAGGGCGGGGTAGAGCCCCAGATACACCAGCGCGAGGAGCACGTTGCTCACCATGAACAGTAGGTCCGCGCTGACAAGCCCCAGAAGCCAACTGCTCTGGAACCGCGCGAACCAGTCGGCCACGGCCTCGGGCGGCGGCCAGACGGTGAACACGACCATCTGCACGGGGATGAGCGCCACGATGATCAGCGCCGCCCAGGCGCCCGCCCGGTAGAGGCCGCTCCAGCGAGAGTCGGCGATGTCGGCGTCGAGAGCGTGCAAAGCGTGCCTCCTGGCGGTGTGGCGGAAGTCAGCTATCGGCTATCAGCCGTCAGTGAGCAGTTGTCGGTCATCGGCCCATCGCTGCAGGCTCCTAACGGCGGGATAGCAGCTGATAGCCGACCACTGACAGCTGACCGCCATCATCATCCGTCGCCCCGCTCATAGACGTACGCCTCCTGCTTGGACGTGGCGCCGAGGGAGCCATAGAGGGACATCGCCTCGCGGCTGTAACCGGCGATGTAGGCGGCGCGCATGCCCATGTCTTGCAGGCGGTGCAGGCATTCCACGATCGCCGCGCGGGCGAACCCGCGGCGGCGGAACGCGGCGCGGGTGCAGACGCGCTCCACGTCCGCCTCGGCGTTGCGGGCGTCGATGAGCGCCTCGCATCCCGCCACGAGGTCGCCGTCCGGCGCCATCACGCACAGGTCCGTCTCCGCATGGTAGATGGGGCCCTGGTGCATGTGGTTGTAGAACGCCAACTGGTGGCGCAGCTCCTCCTCCGAGAGGGTCTCCTTGCCGCCGAACCCGTCGGCGCGCATCAGGCGCTGGGCGCGATAGTCGGGATGCGCGGCCATGTCGACGATAGAGAACCCCGCCGCAAGAGGGATGCGCGGTGCCAGATCCTGATTCAGGTCAAAGCGCCACATGCCAAAGGTCGAGCGTCGGACAAAGCCGTGGCGCTCGAGGATCTCGGCCTCGTACTCTTGGCGTGCGGTGATCTCGATGGAGGAGCGAGGGGATCGGCCGCCCCAGGCATCCAGCGCCCAGCGCAGCATCTCCTCAAAGAGAAAGCGGTAGCCCGCCGCCGTGATGATGGCGAAACCCGCGTCGCCGTTCTCCGAGATGGCATAGCCGGCGAGTTCGTCAAAGGCATCGAACCACAGGTGCGCGTTGCGGTCGCAAAAGCTGGGGTAGGCCGTCTTTTCCTCGAACAGGCCGTACTTCCAGTCCACCACCCTGCCCAGGCTCCAGGTGGAGTGGGTGCGCAGCGCCGCGGCGTTGGCCACGGTAAAGCGGCAGAGGCGGTGAAAATCGCCGGAAACCTCCGCATAGTCGCGATGTGTCGTTCGCATGGTCGTCCTTGTCGTGGGTTCGATGAGCCGGCCTATGCCGCGGCGGCGATGCGCCGGGCCCATTCGCCGGCGCGCTCGAGTTCGCCGGCCCGCAGCGGCCCCTCCGACCCGAGGACGTAGAACCCCTCGGGCGCGACGGCCTGACGGCCTCCCTTGCGGGTCAACGCCTTGTCGATCTTTTCGGCCGCCCAGCCAAAGATGCTCACGAAAAAGCGCAGGATGGCCGAGTTGGCGTCCTCCGGTGAGATGCGCGTGTCAAAGGCGGCGGCGCGCACCCCCTGCAGAGCGCCGGCGGGCAGCCCCTTGATAAAGCCGCTCACGGCCGGCATGGGGCGAAAGGCCCGCGTGGGCGAGCCGACCACCAGCACGTCGATCCCGGCCAGCTGCCCCAGGCTGGCATCGCCGATCCGAACCACCGAGGCCTCGGCGGGCGTGCCGAGCGCCGCCCCAATCGCCTGGGCGACCTTTTCGGTATTGCCGAACACCGAATCGTAGATGACCAGCGCCTTCATGGGGGTACCCTCCTGGTGTACTGCGAGACGTTAGGGGGGAATGATACGTCGGGTGGGGGTGGGTGAGCAAATCGGCCGAGCGCATTGGATCGACGCGATCCAAACGCCCTCACAGCGGCGCGCCGTCCTCCTCCCGCCCCAACCGCAGCAACCGCACGCCGCTCAGGACATACCACGCCAGCAAGAACAGCGCCGAGAGGGACGGCGGCAGGAAGGCGATGGCCGGCGCCGCCAGCACGGCCGGAAAGAGGCACAGCATGGTGGCGTGGGCCAGGATGCCCGTCCAGGCGGTGGCCCCGCGAAACGCCTCGCTCCGCCGCATGGCGACGGCGATGATCAGACCCGCCATAGTTACCAGGAACAGGGCGAGATAGTCGCCGGCGCCGGCGTACATGTCGCCGGGGTTGCTGACGGCGAGTTGCGCCTCCCCCGCCGCCAGGGAGGCTGCGCGCAGCGCCTCGGTCGTCGCTGCCGCGTAGCGCCGGCTGAGGGTGAGCATGGCGATCGCGCGGTTCGAGGCGAAATAGACCGTCACCCCGACGAGGCCCATCGCCGCGGCCAGGGCCATGGCGCCCGGGTTGACGCGCCGCAGGGCGCCGCACAACGCCAGATAGATGACGCCCACCAGGGCATAGTTGACCACGTCAAAGACGTTCATCAGCACCAGCCCGAGGAAGGGGCTATCGCCGAGCAGCGCGAACCAGTCGGCCGCCGCGGCCGGCGCCACCATAGGGCCGGAGGAAAAGAGCCCCATGCTCCTCAGGAGCACGTACTCGGACCCGAGGTTCCTCCGAAAGACGATGGCGGCGACGAGAGCCGCCGCCGCACCGACCCGACAGAGGCCGTTCCAGCCGGCCGCCAGGTCCGGACCGAGGACGTCTGCGCCAACGTGATGGCTCCCCTGGCCCTGGCCGGTCACCATACCCCCGGCACGAGGCGATAGCGCACGCGACCGGCGTACTCGCGATAGCCCGGGAGCTGCTCCTGCAGGGTCCTGTCCTCCAGTCGCGTACGGACCACCAACGCGACGCCCAACACCGCCACCGGCACGAACGCCCAGGCCGAGTCGAGGAACACGGGCGTGGCAAGATAGGTCAGCATGGCGCCGACGTATCCCGGGTGGCGCACCCAGCGATAGGGGCCGGTGGACACCACGCGGTGGTCACGATCGGTCTGGATGTGCACGATGCCGGAAAAGAAGCGGTTTTCGATGAGGGCATAGCTCGCCACGACGTATCCGGCCAGGATGACGATCAGCGCCGCCGCCTTGGCGGGCCCGCCAAAGGGCGAAGACCAGCCAAACCGCGCGTCGAACCCGGCGACCAGCGGGATGAACCCGCTGCCCACGCCCACCAGCGGCGCCAGCAGCTTGTCCCACGGCTCGGCGTTGGTGTGCTGCGTAAAGCGGGCGCGCTCGGCGAGGATGTCGGGGTGCCGTCGGACGGCCAACAGCCGGCTGACGACGAATCCCAGGATCCAGATGACGGCGTAGGTCCATGCCTCGCCCCAATTCCAGTGCCCGGAGATCAGCAGCGGCAGGAAGGGGATGAGGACCACGACGACCAACATCGGCACGATGGCCTGCGGCGAGACGCGGTTGCTTTGCTGGCCCATGGAGGACTCCTTGTCTGCTTACCCCAAAAGGGCGGGGACCCATCGGCGGCGTGACAGCATCACGTCACCGCCTCACCGCCGCGCGAGCCACTCGTCGCGCTCCAGCGCGTACTGGCCGTCGCCCAGAGGGCGAAAGCCGAGCCGGGATAGCAGGCGACGCGACGGCAGGTTGGCGTCGTGCGTGCCGGTGACGAACCGTGCCTCCCCCAGCCCCTCAAAGACGTACGCGATGGCCGCCCGGCAGGCCTCGGTGGCGTACCCCTGGCCGTGGTAGCAAAAGTTGAACACGTAGCCCAGGTTGCGCGCCGGCCCATCGCCCTCGCTCCGCTCGTTCAGGGCGACAAAGCCGATCACCTTGCCCGTATCCCGCAGGGAGACCGCCAGATAGGTATCCCCCCCGGCGAACCACTTGGCGATCCCCTGGATATCCTCCTCGCCGGTGGGCCACCGATCGTCGTACTGCGCGTACTCGGAAGCCTGGTACCCCACGATCATCTCGTGCAGGTCGCGCCAGTCCTCGGGACGGAAGTTGCGCAGCGTCAGGCGTTCGGTCTCGATTGCTTCCATGATCGGCTCCTTTCCCGGCCCATGTCGAGGCGAACGGTTCGCGATGCGCGCGGCTGCGGCCACCCGACGACGGGCGCTCGGGCCGCTACCACACCCCCGGCACCAACCGATAGCGCACGCGGCCGGCGTACGCGGCATAGCCGGGCAGCTCGGCCTGGAGCGTCCTGTCCTCCAGGGACGTGCGCACCACCAACACCAGGACCCCGAGCACGCCCGGGATCAGCGCCCAGAGGGAGTTGAGCAGAAACGGCACGCCCAGGTGCAGCAGGATGGTGCCGAGGTAGCCGGGGTGGCGCACGTAGCGGTAGGGGCCGCCGGTGGCGACGGTCTGACCGCGGTCCGACTGGATGCGCACCGTGGCGACAAAGAAGGCGTTGGACGCCATCGCCCAGACGGCCAGCACGTCATAGCCGAACGCCGCCACCACCAGGCCTGCGATGCGCACGGCGAGGGGCATGGGCAGCGTCCAACCCCACCGCACGTCCAGGCTGGCCACTACGTACTGGCCGACCATGGCCAACCCCAGCGCCCCCAGCATGGCCATGTCCCAGCGCTTGGTGCCAGGACGGGGGCGGGCGCGCTCGGCCAGCATCTCGGGGTTGACGGGCAGGATGAGCACCGCCGTGGCCGCCGACCAGACGATATAGATGCCCGAAAGCGCCCAGCCCGCCCACCAGTCCCACCGCCCCACGATGCCAAAGAGGAGGGCGATGAGGATCAGGTTGCCGGCCGTCTCGCGGATCATCCAGCGGATGGCGCCGCTCCGAACCTCCGGGTCCTCGAGGGGCGATGCCTTCATGGGGACTCCTCGGCCGTTAGGGGCGGCCGCAGCCCGAATGGGTGGCGCCGAGTAAAGCGCAACGGCGCGACCCGAGGCTCACAGCGTCACAACACCTGACAGCCAGGACACATATAGTACTTGCCCCCGCCCCCGAGCTTGACCTCGGTGATGAGGGCGCCGCACGCGGGGCACGGCGTGCCCTCCGTCGCCCTGGACACGGTGGGGGCCCAACCGCCGGGCCGGTCGAACAGATCGCGCTCCGAGCCGCGGCCCCCCGCGGCGATGGCGTCGCGCACGACATCCCCGATGGCGCCGTGCAGCGCGGCGAGTTCATCGTCCGACAGCGTCTGGGGTTTGCGTTTGGGGTGGATGCGCGCCCGGTAGAGCGCCTCCTGGTTGTAGGCGCCCATCATGCCCACGATGCCGGGGCTGCCGTGCCTGGCAATGACCTGCTTGATGGTGCTCTTTTGGAACGCGTCCCTGACGATCAGCCCCCGCAGCGCCTCGATGGTAAATGCCTCGGAGGTCGCGTCGAGGATCTCGGCGTCCGACCCATCGCGAAACGCTCGCAGGTCCTCGTTGGATGCTAGTCGCATGGCGCCCCACACGCCGGGCAGGACGATCAACCGTGAGCCATCGTCAAAGAGGAGGGTGATGGGCGGGTTGCCGGGTACCTTGGCGCCCGCTTCGATGTAGAGGATCTTGCCGTACACGTCCCAGACGTCCATACCGGCGCCGCCGTCCGTCTCGAGGCAGACGTGGCGATACTTGGCGTAGGCATCGCTGAGCGTCGTCCCCTCGAGGCGCTCTCGGAACACCTCCGGCTTGACGCGCAGGAGGTAGGCATCGCGATACGACCGCTTTTTCTTCTCCCCCAGTTCGGCGCCCGCGATGCGCTTCCCGAGGAGATGCTCCGCGATCTGATCCGCAATGACGCGCGCTTCGGCCATGTCGATCATGACGGCTCCCTCCCTGTCGTGCGATCGCACCCGGTCACACGACGCCCGATAGCACCAGCCCTACCCGAGGGCCAGGCCGTATCGTTCTATCCCCCATCGGTCGCCGACGGGCGACGGCATGCGCCTATCGGCGTTCCTCGCCCTCGGCCGCGTGCCTGGCGGCCCAGCCCACCTCCGCGCCTCCCGCGGAGGCCAGGCGCTCGTAGAGTTCCCCCACGTGGTGCTGGATGTGGCGGATGTTGTAGAACTGCAACTCTAGCTTGTCGAACGGCAGCCAGTGAAATCCGGACGGCGCGTCGAGCGCCGTGGAGGGAAGCCGCTCCTCGATCTGTCGCCGACAGAGCGCCAGGTACTCGAGCAACTCCTCCCTGGTGTATGGCGCGTCCTCGCCTCCCGTTCTGCCATCCCCATCCGCTCGGCGATGGCGGGGAGTGGCGTCCACTCGCCGCCCACCTGGAGCGCGAGGTTGGCCTCCTCTGGCGAAAGGAGGTGCTTTAGGATGGCGATCTCGACGCCCGATGCGGTACGGGGGAACCCGTTGGGCAGCCGATCGAGTGCATCGGCCAGGCGCTCATAGACGTCGTCGCTCATGGTGGCCTCCTTCAATCGAGGGTTGAGCAGGTTGGCCGTGTCGTGCTGACGCATCGTGCCGACGCCGGGCCGTGATGCTGGACTCCCTCTCCCGCGTCGCGGCACGACAAGAGCTGTGCCCGAGCTGCCGATTCGCCCCGGCGCCACGGCAGCGCAGGGCAGGCGGACGTAAGCTAGTCGAGCGAGCGTGGGGCTGTCAAGGGGCTGCAGGGACAGGTGCGCTCGGTGGCGCGCACACAGAACGGAAATCTGGGCGCCGGGTGCGGATATGCACTCAGCGGGGCTCGCGGTCGGGTGCCAGCGCCCCGACATAGACGCCAGTCAGCACGAGGGCCCCTCCCAGAAAGAGCCCCTGGGTCACAGGCTCGTCCAGCAGCCACGCGGCCAGGGCGATGGACACGATCGGGCTCAGGACGGTCTGGTACGATACCGCCGTGGCGGTCCACCTCCCCAGGACAAAGAGGAGCAACGCAAAGACGCCCACCGAGCCGGGTACCACGAGGTAGAGCTGGGCGAGCCAGGTAGCCGGTAGTTCGGGGACTTTGATCGATTCTCCGGTAACCCGGGAGAGGGTCAGGAGGATGACCGCGCCGGTGAGCATCCCGATGGCGTTGTTCACGGCCACCGGGACGTCGGGGAAGGATTTGATCACCACCGGCACGAGGGCAAAGCTGGCCGCCGTCCCCACTGCGGCGAGAAGGTAGAGGAAGGGGATATCACCGCCGGCTCGCTCGCCAAACATGAGCGCAATCCCCGAGACGGCGACCACCGCTCCGATGAGGCTCCGCACGCGGAACGGCTCGACCCGCGCGATGACGGCGAACACAAAGGTAAAGATCGGCACCGAGGCGAGGATGATCGATGCCAGCCCGGCCGGCACCTCGAGAAGGGCCCAGTAGCCGAGGGCAAAGCCGAGACCAAACTGCAGTACGCCGAACAGGAGCGAGCCGGCGAGGGCTCGGCCGCGTGGAAGCGACAGGCGGCGAGCCGAGACATAACCGGCGAAGATGAGTCCGGCCAAGCCGAATCGCGTGCCGCCACCCCACAGCGGTGGTAGCTCCCGATTCGTGAAGCGGATGGCCACCACATTGGCGGCGATGAGCACCACAAGAGCGGCGAACGCCCCCAGCGCCATCGCATCGGGGCCCCTCCGCGGCCGGGGTCGCGCGGCCTCCTGCAACTCGTCCGCCCTTCGCTCCGAACCCGACACGAGGCCCCCTTTCGCCGGCCAACCGACCGGCGCCATGCCCCCTACACGTACCGCCGCACCCGTGCCCTGTAGCGCCGATAGGCGTCGCCAAAGGCGGCGACGAGTTGCTCCTCTTCGCGCGGGATCACCACCCGGTGCGTGTAGGCGAGCGCGGCAGGCAGCGACGCCAGCACCCAGGGCGCGCCCACGGCCAGGGCGACTCCGGCCTGCGCGAGCGCCCAGGCGAGGTACATGGGGTTGCGACTGTGGGCGTACGGTCCGGTGGTGACGAGTTCTGACGGCGCCTCGCTGTCGACCTCAGCCATGGTCAAGACGGCCCAGCCGGCGAGCAGCGCGCCCGCCGCGATAAGCGTCACACCGAGAGTGCGAGCCGACCGCGCCGGTCGGGCGAGCCGCGTGGGAGTCACGCGCTGCAGGGCCAGTCCCACGCCGATGGCGACGAGGTTCTCCTCCGGTACCGGCACGTTCGACCAGCGCACGCGCATCTCATCCCCCTCCCGCCCTACTGCGCTCCAGCGCGTAGCAGATGAACGCCCGCGTCTCGCGCACATCCTCGGGCGGAGCGTCCGCATCCGGGGCGCTCCGCCCCTCCCAGGCGCGATCGATGAGCGGACCCCAGCGAGAGTCCAGGACCCCCCGCGCCCACTGCGCCGCCTCGCGTTTGGAGGCCACAGCGCCATGCTCCAGCGTGTAGAGGATGCGACAGAGGGAGAGCACGGCGTACGACTGGTAGCCACGCATCGCCAGCGGCGCGGGATCGTCGACCATGAGCAACCACCAGTCGCGCAGCACGGCCAGCGCGGCGTGCCGCAGATCTTCGGGCGCAATGGGATCGATGAGGGTATCCGGCGGCGGCCCCACGAGCGTGATGCCACGCTCCCGCAGGGTGTAGCGGTGGATGATCCAGTCCTCGTCGTGGCGCGCCATCTTGAGGCGTTCGCCCCGCCCGCGTTCGATGTTGGGATGGATCAGCGGCGCCGGGCCGTGGCGTCGCAGGGCGTCGCGCGGGATGTACGAGCCCTCCAACTCGAAGGCCCAGGGGTTGTCCAGGGCTGCGATACGCTCGTGCAGGGCGCGCAGAGCGCAAAAGAGATCGTCCGTAACCGCTTGCTCGGTAACCACGACGAAATCGATGTCGCTATCGGCGTCGAAATCGCCGCTGGCCAGCGAGCCCTCCAGGTACATGCCGACGAACTGGGAGCCCAGGGCGGCGCGCACCCCCTGGAGCAGCCCCGTGACGAGGGCGTTGACGTCCGGGAACGGGGTGGGATGCACGTCGGAGGCGGCGGCACTAGGGTATGCGCTCTGCATCACCCTCCAATCGTTGCTGGCCTCGTCTCGTGGTGAGCAGGTGAGGGCAAGGCGACTACGGCTATTGCGAGCGCGTGGCGCCCATGCAGCGCCCTCTAGCGCGCGATGCTGCCGCCGATGCGCACCCCCAGGCGCTGCAGCACGTCCTCCACCTGCTCGCGCCGCCCCTCGGCGATGGCGGCGAGGGCGCGCTTGCCCTTTCCCGGGGAGAGCGGGATGAGCGCGCCGCGCAGGTCGGGCCGCGTCAGCAGATCCGTGAGGGTCTCGTGGTCGCTGAACTCGATCAGGGTGAGGGTTTCCACCGCGGCGGAGCCATAGTAACCGCCCCACACGCGGATCGATTCCACCAGCTCCTCGGGCAGATCACCCCGCTGCAGCGCGCCCAATTCCTCCAGGAGGCGCGCCACCTTGCCCTTGCTGCCGCCGGCCCGTCCGATGGCGCGCGGCGTGAGCCGCCAGCGGCCGTCGCCCGCGGGCTCGGCGAACCGCGCCAGCCGATCGCGCAGGTAGATACTGGGCACGGCGTGCACGGTGCGCACAACGCCCTCGGCGTCGACGACCACGCTGTTGTCGGCGGATTCGGGTCGCATGTCCGAGACCGCCGGCAGCAGCCCGCGTTCGAGGAGCGCGGCGACGAACGCGTCCTGTTGGTCGCGACGCAGCAGGGCCACGTCGGGGGCAAGGGGGCGCAGGTCGAGGCGCCGGAACTGGGGATCCTGCGCCAGCCGCTCCATCAGGGCGGCATCGGCCGCCTGCACCAGGCTCACGCCGTCGCGAAAGACGATGCGCTCGTGGTGCGCCGCCCACTCGCCCAGAGAGCGAGCGACGTTCTGCGGCAGCTCCGATCCGGCGACCCTTTGCAGGAACGCCTGGATCTGCCCCACGCTCACGCCCACCTGTTGGGCCGCGTACACCGATTCGCGGCTGAGGTGGTACTCGAAAGCGGCGGGGCCGGCGCGCTGGCGCTCGGCAAAGAGGTCCAGCCACGCCAGGGTGGCCAGCGACACGGGGCCTATGGCCAGCACCTGAAAGTTGGGCTGCACCACGACGCTGGCCCCATCGCCGATCTCACTCCCGGACGAGGCAGCCGGTGCCGCAACGCCGCGCCCGGATTCCACCTGGCGCAGCATGGCGCGCCCCTCGGCGGTGACGCGGGCACCCCGTGGGCGCTCGTCATCGTCATAGCCCAGCTCCACCAGGCCTATCTCGAGCAGGAAGCCGCGCAGCGACTCGATGATGGCGCTCAGCTCGGCCGCGCTCTCCCTCTCGAGCAGCATGCTCTCGTTGATGCCATAGCCATAGTAGCTGTCCGCGAACCCGCCCCCTTGGAGCAGGCTGCCGTCGGCGACGCTGGCCGCCCGATCGAGCAGTTCCTCCGGCGTCAGCCACTGGCCGGCGGGAACCTCGGCGAGCGCCTTCAGGAGGGCCCGCTTGCCATCCGCCGCGAGGGGGAGGAGGTTCTCGTCGTGCGCAGCGTCTCGGGGCTCCTCGAGCCGCGGCCAGAGGTCCACGCAGGCCGCGCGCTGTACCACCGGCGACATCGCCCAGAGGGCGGGAATGGTCGCCGGATCGCCGGAGGGGCGCAGGGCGCCGTCCCGCAGCTCGAGGATGCCCAAACCCTGGGCGAGTTGGCGCAACAGGAACAGGCGCGGGGCCTCGTCCTCGCGCCTGGCCTCCTCCAGGGCCGCATCGGGCGCCAGCAGGAGATCGTTGATGGCCCTGAGCCAGCGCTTGCCGACGAGGCCAGACTGGATGACCGTGGCCTCGGCGCGCCGGGCATAGTCCCAGTACAGGTAGAGGTCGCGCATGAAGAGATCGGGGGCGCCGGCATCCACGCGGCGGGGCTCCCAATCGGAGAGGGTCAGCGGGATCGGCTCGGGCTCGGGCAAGAAGCGGCGCACGGCCTCGGGCACCAGCACGGCGACCCCGGGATGGAACTCGAGCTTGTAGGGGGTGCCGCTCCAGTTCTGGTTGGCGGGCCGGCTGAACACGATTCCGCGCTGGGTGAGGCGCGCCATCACGTCCTCAAAGGCCGTCGAGTGCGTCCGCTTGGGGTGGCCGGTATAGCCGCGCGCATAGGCGACATAGACGTCGCCAAAGCCGCTCGGCGCAACGGTCACCAGGCCGGCGCGATAGAGCTCCCGCTTGAAGGCGCGGGTGCTGGCCTCCCCACCATGGAGCAGCAGGCGGTTGACGATGGCGCGCTCGCGCTCGTCCAGGTCGCGCCAAGCGGCGCGCACGCGCCCCTCGCTGAACAGCTCCACGCGCAGCCTGGAGATCAGCGCCGCCTTGGACAGGCTACGGCCTCTGTCCGACACGTCGATGTCGGCCGTCGCCGCGATGCTCTGCAGCACGCTCGCCTGGTAGGCGTCCAACAGGGCGCCGAGGTCCTCTGCCATATCAGACCGCACCCGTCCGTTTGGGGGTGTAGCCGGCCTTTTCCAGCTCGGCCACGAGCCGCGCTACCTGGTCGCGGAGCACGACCACCGCGCGCGGGGAGAGTTCCGCGACCAACACCTCATCGAGGGAGGAGACGGCCCGCATCTCTGCCAGGGCATAGTCGTCGGCGAACTCGATGACGGCCACGTCCTGGTACACCCGCACGCGCCCGTACGCCTGCCACCACTCCTCCAGCCTCCGCCGCACGGGAGGCGGCATCGCGATGGGCAGCAGGCGCTCCCAAGCCGCCATCACGTCCTCGAGCGCCTCGCCAGCCTCGAACGTAGCGTAGGTCGTCTCCGCATCGAGCACATAGTCAAAGCCGTCCATCGCGGCCCGCTCGAGACGCGCGATGCGGCCCAGCAGGCCGTGAGCCTCCCCACTCAGAGCCGAGGCGGCGACGGTAATGCGCACGGCGCCCGCGCCCTCCCCGCGCCCCGCGACGCGCAGGGCCTCCTCGGGCGATGTCGCCTCGGCGGGACGGGCATGGGCGGGCAGCGCGGCGACCTCCACGCGATCGAAAAAGAGGTCGGCGAGCCCATGAAAGCGCACCGCCTCCACACGTCCCCGGCGCTCGGCGAGATCCACCAGCCCCAACAAGCGCAGCGGCTCGGTGAGCATGATCTCGATGAACGCGCCCTGGGCGTCGTCCCACGCGGGGGGGCCGTACGAACCGTCGCCTCGCGCGGCGCGCAGGTTCCAGGGGGTATGGCGCGGGCCGTCGACGGGGTGCAGAGGCAGGGGGTCGAAGGCCGACCAGGCGCTACGAAAGAGCGCCAGCAGATCGTCCATCCGCACCCACCGACCGTCAGGCACGGCGGAGAGGGCTCGCAAGACGAGCCGGCGGAGGTCCGCGAGATCGCGGCCGAGCTGCCGCAGGGTGAACGTGCGGTAGGGCTGGAGATAGCGCCGCAGGCGGAGCGTCCGATTACGGCGCAGCACCTCCCATGCCTCGCTCCAGGCGTCCGTCGCAAAGTAGGCGCGCGCCAGCACGGCGCGCTGAGCCGCCGGGTCGCGCATCAAATAGTGCGCCTTGGCCTCCTGGTTGACGGTGATGCGATC
Source organism: Anaerolineae bacterium (assembly GCA_040768165.1). Taxonomy (GTDB): domain Bacteria; phylum Chloroflexota; class Anaerolineae; order UBA1429; family UBA1429; genus DUUT01. The sequence continues at coordinate 104,100 of JAXGNH010000019.1, read as the reverse complement.
ACCGGCCCGCAGGAGCCCCGCGCCGACCAGCAGCCCATAGATCAGATCGAGGCGCGCCTCCCCACCGGCGACGGGCGCCAGCCGAGCGACATCGGCGTCGGACAGCGCCCAGCCGGGGGTGGGCACCGTCAGCGAAAAGGTGTGGGGCTGCGTGAGGTGGTCGCGCTCCTGGGCCGCGCGCACCTCCTCCTCGAGATAGTCCCAGCCGCGCAGGTGCCCAAAGGGGTCCACCATGGAGGGATGTTGCCTCGGCGGGCGCGGCGCTGCGGGGGTCTCCTCCAGGAGCATCAGGATGTGGCCGCAGGCCCGGAGGAGTTCGCCCGGGTCGGCCGGGCGCGTCTCTCCCGTGAGTATCTGGGGGTCATGCCGGAGGGCGTCCGGGAGGACCTCCTCCAGGGCGGGGGGCAGCGCGCGCAGCACGGCGCGGGGCACGAGGTCGTGGCTCGGCCCGACATAGTACACCGACGCCCGCGGCAGCACGAGGCCGCTCTGCACGAGCCGATCGAGATAAGGCACGAGGGTACTGTGGCGCGTCAGGGGTCCGAACGACTGAGCCAGCGACAGGATCGCCGCCTCGGATCCCGGCTCGTCCTCCAGCACCATGATGGCCCACAGGACGCGCCGATCCTCGGCATCCAACGCGTCGTACGCCTGGCGCGCGTGGTCTGGATCGATGAGGTGCGCGACGAGCTGAGCGACTACCTCGCGCTTGCGCGCGCCGCGCACCGGCCAGCCATGCCTGTTGGCGATGGCGCGCAGGTCGCGCATGGAGATGAACTCCAGGTCCTCGGCAAGGCGCTCCACATCGTCCCGCTGGCGATCCTCCACGGTCGCGTAAGCCCAATAGGGCAGGACATCGGGGGTGTCGTCGGAGGGCGCATTGTGTTCGAGCGGCAGGGCGCCGAACGCCATCGTTACCTCCCGCTCGGGAGCCGCCGCGCGCCGTCCCCCACGGCGGGAACCACGCTGCGGTAGGTGCCGACGAGCGTCGCCGGCTCGAACGCGGCGACCTCGTGGTCGTACAGGATGGTGTACTGGTAGCCCTGCTCAGTGAGAAAGAGCTGGCGGTTCGCCGAATAGTCCTGATCGTCGGTGTCACGGCTCACCAGCGTATAGAAGTGGGCCAGGTAGCCGTTCTCCTTGGGACGCAGGATGCGCCCGAGACGCTGGGCCTCCTCCTGGCGGCTGCCAAAGGTGCCGCTGATCTGCACCATCACGCTGGCGTCGGGGAGGTCGATGGCAAAGTTGCCCACCTTGGAGACGATCAGGCAGCGGATCTCGTGGTCGCGGAACTGCTGAAAGAGCCGTTGGCGCTCGCGCACCGCCGTCTTGCCGGTGATGAGCGGGTAGCCGTAGCGGCGCTGCACCTCTACGAGTTGGTCGAGGTACATGCCGATGATGAGCACCTGATCGTGCGGGTGCTTGCGCAAGAGTTCGTCGAGGATGCGCAGCTTGTCCGGGTTCTGGGAGGCGATGCGGTGCTTCTGGCGTTGCGGCGCCAGCACGTACTCCATGCGCACGTCGGGCGGCAACGGGATGCGCACCTCGGCGACATCGGCCGTGGCGATCCACCCCTGTCGCTCCAGGTCCTTCCAGGGCACGTCGTACTTTTTCGGGCCGATGAGGGAAAAGACGTCCTCCTCGAGGCCGTCCTCGCGCACCAGGGTGGCCGTCAGGCCGAGGCGGCGGCGCGTCTGCAGCTCCGCCGTGATGCGAAAGACGGGCGCCGGCAGGAGGTGCACCTCGTCGTACATGATGAGGCCCCAGTCGCGCTCGTTGAACAGCTGAAAGTGGGGGAACTCTTCCAGGAGCGGCAGGCCCCGCTTCTTCGTGCCGCGTTTGCGGTAGGTGAGGGTCTGGTAGGTGGTGATGGTGACGGGGCGAATCTCTTTCGTCAGGCCGGTGTACTCGCCGATCTGGTCCTCGGTGAGGGTCGTCTTGTCCAGCAGCTCGTCGATCCACTGGCGCGCCGCCACGGTGCTGGGGGTGATGATGAGGGTGCTGCACTGCATCTGGTCCATCACCGCCATGCCGACCATCGTCTTGCCGGCGCCACAGGGGAGCACCACGACGCCCGACCCCGCGTTGGCGGCCCCGCCGGCGTAAAAGACGTCGGCGGCCTCTTGCTGGTAGTGCCGCAGGGCGAACGTCTGGCCGCCGCCCGTCACCTCGCGGAGGCGGATCGTCAGCGCCTCCCCCGGCACGTACCCCACCAGGTCCTCGGCGGGATAGCCGATATTCACCAGCGCCTGCTTGATGTGCCCGCGGCGCCCACGGTCCATGAGCAGCGTGTGCGCGTCGAGGGCGCGGGTGATATAGGGGGCGAGGGCCTTGTGGCGACTCAGCTCGATGATCAGCGGCGCGTCGTCCGACACCAAGAGGAGCTGCCCGTCCCGCGCGATGAGGCGCACGCGCCCGTAGCGCGAGACGTACTCGGCGATGTCGGTGCGCACGTTGTCGGGGACGGGGTACTTGCTGTAGCGCTCCAGGCCCTCGAGGATCTCGTCCGCCGAGAGCCCCGCCGAGGCGGCGTTCCACAGCGATAGCGGGGTGATGCGGTAGGTGTGGACGTACTCGGGGCTCTTGATCAGCTCGGCAAAGCGCGCCAGGACGTCCCGCGCCTCCTGGTAGTGGTCGTTGTTGGCCTCCAGGAGCACGCTCTTGTCGCCCTGCACGATCACAGGGTTTTCGGGGTTGTACATCACGTCATGCATACCTCGTGCGACCTCAGAAACCATCGGCGGCCCGCCGAGGTTGAACGGGCCATCAATAGAGTATTCTACTCTCGTGCGGAATCCGTGTCACATTCGCGCGACGGAACGCGTTGCCCCGACGTAGGCGACCCGATCCAGGGGATTGTAGGAGTGAGACAGCTTGCCGACGATATGAGTGCGGCGTACAATCCGTGATACGCTGCATCATCGTGGGGAAGAACATGTACATCGCATACGTCGACGAGTCAGGTGATGACGGCAACCCAGGTTCGTCCGAATCGTTCGTCCTCACGAGCGTCTACATGCACTATGAGGCATGGAGAGGGAATCTAGACACGATCACCGCTTTTCGGCGACAGCTGAGGCAGGATACCGGCCTTCACATCAGTACCGAGATGCATATGAGATCCCTGCTTCTGGGAAAGAAACCCTATCACCATTTCCGCTTCGGCAGAAGGACGAAGCGCGAGATCTTTTTCGCCTACTATGAGATGGTGGCGGGACTAGCACTAAAATCCATCAACGTGGTGATCGTCAAGAAGAACGTCCGCAATGACAAGTACCGGGTCCTGGATACCGCGCTTACGTACAACGCACAGCGAATCGCTAACGACATCCACCGGGAAGGCGCTGGACATAGGTTTCTGATCGTCACAGATGAGGGCAGGGTGGGCAGCATGCGGAGCACTGTGAGGCGGATCCAGCGGTACAACGATATCCCGTCACGGTACAGCTCGGGAGGCTATCGCAGTGACCTCGGGTGCCTCATAGAGGATCCCCTCCCCAAAGACTCACAGCAGCCACACTTTATTCAAGTGGCGGACGGTATATCGTTTCTCGTTTCGCTTTATGCCAAAGCGCATATGTGCCATACGCCGTGGCCCAACCGAATTAAGTGCATCTCCTACGAAGACGTCATCACAGCCCTTGACACCATTGTACCCATTCTAAACCTCAAGGCCTGCAATGAACCATATGGGATAGTCAACTATCCAAAGGCATAGAAACACCACCTACGTCGCATTCGCGATTTCGGTGGTTCAACCTCATGGTACACCAATCCTTGGAATGTGTCAATACCTTATCGAAGCCACAAAGGCAGTATCCAAGGCATGCCACGCTCGCGCATAGAACTCGATCCAGTCACTAGTAGGCGCTGCCTCATGGAACCCGGTGTAGCCCGTTCGGTGCTCTAGTTCCGTCCGTGACTGCAGTACCGCATTCGAGCAGGCTCACCGGTTCCCAAGGTGCGTGGTGCAGGCCACGAAAGCAGATCGCCGTGGCTCAGGCCGGCCCCGCGATCTGGATGAAGTTGCCACAGGTGTCATCCAACACGGCGATGGTGGCGTCGCCCATGACCGTCGGCTCCATGGTGAAATGCACGCCCCGGCCCTTGAGGCGTTCGTACTCGCGCCGCACGTCGTCGACGCCAAAGGTGGCGGCGGCGATCCCCTGCTCATAGATGCCCCGCTGGTAGACCTTGGCAACGTGGTTGTCGTTCGGCTCGAGGAGCAGCTCGACGTCGTCGTGCCCCTCCGGCGAGACGAGGGTCAACCAGCGAAAGCGGCCGACCGGGTAATCCGATTTCACGACAAAGCCCAGCTTCTCGGTATAGAACTGGCGAGCCTTTTCCTGATCCTCCACGAACACACTCGTCAGGATGATCTTCACAGCTTCACCTCGCATCCACCCCACGACGCGTTGCGCGCCATCACGTGCCATACTCTCATCATGAACGCAGGGAGGCGGAGTGTCAAGCACCGCGACCCCGCGGCAGCAGGCCGAGATACCGGCCTGTGAAAGCACGAACGCGTCGCCTGTTGTATCGTATTATGATTGACATACTACATTACGCGGGATATAGTGACGGTAGTCGGTACGAGGTACCTACTGCATAGAAAGGGGTTCTTGATGACGGAACACGTTCGGGAAAGCGTGACGGGCGCCGCCCGTGAGCGGCCCGATTCCGAGATCTTGCCGTTTCACATCGCCATCCCTCAGGCCGACCTCGACGATCTGCGGGATCGGCTGCTGCGAACCCGCTGGCCCTCCGAGTTCGCCGGCGCGGACTGGGATCGCGGCGTACCCGTCGACTATCTCAGGGAGTTGGCCGACTACTGGGCCAACGCGTACGACTGGCGTGCCGCGGAGGCGGAACTCAACCGCTATCCCCAGTTCACCACCGAGATCGACGGCGCCCGCATCCACTTCTTGCACGTGCGCTCCCCCGAGCCCAATGCATTGCCGCTCATCCTCAACCATGGCTGGCCGAGTTCGTTCGTCGAGTACCTGGACGTCATCGGCCCACTGACCGACCCGCGCGCGCACGGCATCGACCCCGCCGACGCGTTCCACCTCGTCATCCCGTCGATGCCGAATTTCAGCTTCTCCGGCCCGACCGCCGATACCGGGTGGAACGCCGATCGCATCGCCAAGGCGTATGTGGAGCTGATGCGCCGTCTGGGTTACGAGCGCTATGGCGCGCAGGGGGGAGACTTTGGCGCCTTTGTCGCGCCGGCTATGGCATATGCCGACCCCGACCACGTCGTGGGCGTGCACGTCAACGCCGCCACCTTTGGGTTCATTCCCTGGGAGCAGCCAACCGAAGAGGACCTGGCAGCCGCCACCGAGATCGAAAAGGCGCGCCTGGCGCGGCTTCAGCAATACTACACCTCGGGCAGCGGCTATTCGCAGATTCAGGGCACCCGCCCCCAGACCATCGCCTACGCCCTGCACGACTCGCCCGTCGGGCAACTGGCCTGGATCGTGGACAAGTTCAAGGAATGGACCCACCCGTCGTCCGAGCTGCCGGAGCGGGCCGTCAGCCGCGATCGCATGCTCACCAACGCCACCATCTACTGGCTGACCGGCACCGGCGCCTCCTCGGCGCACATCTACTATGAGAGCAACCACTGGCAGCCGTCCCTGATGTCGGGGCCCCTGGCCACCCCGCTGGGCATGGCGGCTTTTGCCGAGGACATTGCCATCCGCCGCTACGGGGAGCAGACGTACAACATCGTTCACTGGTCGGATTTCGACCGTGGGGGGCACTTTGCCGCCCTAGAGGCGCCCGACCTCTTTGCCGGCGACGTACGCGCCTTCTTTAGGCAACTACGCAGCGCGGGCCGGAACGGCTCGTAGCGGAAGCACTCCGCCGTAGGGAGCGCTGCGTACAGCGCGGATAGAAGGAAAAGGCCACCTTCGCTGTGAAGGTGGCCTCGTCTGTTACCATCGTTGAGGCGTCGCGGCGAGGCGATAGAGCGTCATGTAGGGCCTATTCTCTCTGCCGAACGCGATCTGGCGTATCTCGAGTTCTCTGGCCTGTCGAGCGCGCAGGCCGAGATAGCCCTCCGGCTCGGTGAGCAGCGCCTGTTCCTCAAAGAGCCGCGGCCCGTCCTCCAACTCCCGGCACGACACGAGCTGCAGCTCGTCAGACCGCGCGACGTGATCGGCCCACCAGGCCGGCGAGTGAGACGTCAGGAAATCGTCCTTCCAGACGGACGCGTCAAAGCTGTACACCGCCGGTGGATGCACCAACTGCTCGGGCGTGAATTCCTCGTTCAGGCACTCCCCGCCCGAACAGAACACACCGCCACGCTTCAGATGCCGGGCGATCCGATCGAGCACCGCCAGGTCCGTGCCGTAAAAGTTGAGGTTATTGACGCACAGGATGGCGTCGAAATAGCCATCGGCAAAGGGCAAGGGCTTGCCGGCATCCAGCAGCAGCGGAATGATGTCGCCGCGATGCCCCCGGCTTTCGATCCGCCCCGCATTGTCGACCGAGTCCGTCCACAGGTCGACCGCGATCACCCGCGCGTCATTGTTGTCGGCCAGGTACAGCGACGACGCGGCGGAGCCGCAACCCAGATCGAGCACCAGGGCGTTGGGGCGCAGGTCGAGGCTGGCCGCCAGCAGCGATACGAGGTACAGCCCGCCCGGGCCCATCTCCCTCCAGTTCTCGGCCTTGGTGTAGCCGCTAACTCCCGGGTACCGGGAGCGGTCGACCTCGCGCAGAGTGGCCCTCAGCTCGTCTATGCCGCTTATCTGCTCCACCTCTCCTCGGATGGCGTCGGGGCTGCCCGGCCACCGGCAGCCGCCAGACCTACGACACCGCCAGCAGCTCGGCGCACCGCAAGTCCTCGAATGCCGTCATGCTGACCTCCAGGGCACGCGTGTCGGGCTCCCAATGGAACAGCGCCCAGCGCCAGACGGGGATAAAGACGCTCACCAGGATCACCGACAAGCGATAGTCGTCCCAGCAGTCATCCCACGCGTACCCCCGCACCCCACCCGCGAGCAGGCCGCGGTAGTAACGCTGCATGAGCCCCGGCTCGAGTCGCCGCCTGATCGCCGGATCCCAGCTCGTCGCCATCATAAAGGCGAGGTCGGTTCCGCCGATGGTGGGGTGCCAGAACTGCCAGTCGATGAGATAGGTCGGCGCGCCACGCGCCTCGCGAGGGAACAGGAAATTGCCCAGGTGGGCGTCGCCGTGCACCAGGGTCAGGTGGCGGCCCGACGTATGCCGCCCAGACAGGGCGGGCAGCGCCGGCAACACGCTCTCATAGGTCGCGCGCCACGAGGGGGCGAGGCGATCGCCGCACGCCGCCATAAAAGCGACGGTGCTCTCGGTCGCGTAGGCCCATCCCTCCCGCCGCTCCTCCAGGGTGGGGAACTTGCCGACGTCCTTACCGAGACGAGGGTGGTCCCACCAGAAGGCATGCAGCGACGCCAGGGCATCGATGGCGGCCTCGCAGTTGCCGCCACACAGGGGATCCCGACAGGCGGCATGCGTCTCTGATACGTCCTTCAGGAGGATGTGGGTTGCCCCAGACTCTGGCTCGTGGCCCGTATCGTAGCAGGGGATGGTGAACGCCGCCCGCATCATGGGGGCGACATGGCGATAGAAGATGTACTCGCGACCCGTCTGGGCGGCATCGAACGCACCCGGGGCGAGGGCGGGGCTCGACGCCTTGAGGAACAGCCTGCGCGGCGCGCCCGGCGAGGCATCCTCCGTATAGCCCACCTCCAGGCGCGACACGGACGAGGCAAAGGTCGACTCGGTCTCGTCGGGCGTGACGCGCGTCACCCTCCCTCGAGCCAGGGCCCCCTTCTCCCGCAGGATGGCGGCGAGCCACTCTGGCGTGACCTCTTCCGCGCCGGCAATGACGTTGCCCATGCATGTACCACCTTTCGGGCCAAACTCACGCCATGACGATTGGGTCACCCATACGCCCCGCCCGCGGGTTCCGGCGAGGGTCTCATGGCCGGCGCAGATGGCGCCTCCCGCACGCCGCGAGCCACTACCCGCCGGCGAGCGTACCGTCCGCCCGGCGCGCCATGGCGATGGGGCCGTCGGAGTCCAGAGCCGACAGCAGAAAGCGCAGCCACTGCGGACGGTCGGCGCCGCCCTCGTCGGTGGTAAGCAGCTGCTCGCAAAAGATCGCCAGGTCCTGGATGATGCGCTCGTAGCGATAGTAGGCCAGCGCGGTGCGATCCACCTCGACGCGTCCGTAGCCGCGGAAGAACAGACGCTCCTCCTCCTCGACGGTGTACCCGAGGAATCCCTGCGCGCCGCCGGGGAACATCAGGTCGCGCTCTTTGGGCGCCAGGATGGGGTCGTCCCAGTCGACGATGTAGAGGTGATCGTGGCCGTCGATGAGGATGTTGTGGGCGTGCAGATCGGTGTGGCAGACGACGAGAGGTGGCCGCGCGGCGCGCAGCGCCTGCGCGAACCGCTCGGTGCGCTCCACGAGGTCGAGGATCTCCGCCCGCCGCTGCCGCAGGTAGGCGACGACTTGCGCCGCCACGGGGTCGACCGGGGCGCCGGCCTCGGCTCGCTCGAGGCATGCCAGCAGGCTCTGGCGCCAGCGCGGGGTGTAGGTCTCCCGCGGGATGGCGGCGGACAGCGCCGGTGGCAGGACGGCGGTGTGCAGCCGCCTGACGGCCGCGCCGAACGCCTCCCACTGTCTCGGCGACAGGGCCAGCTCGTTACCGTTGCGCCCCTCGATGTACGGGTAGACGATCACCCTGTAGGGGTCGAGGTCGGCGGAGAGCCGCCCGGACCGCGCCACGAGGGGCGGGATGATCTCGGCGACCCCCTGCTCAAAGAGGAATCGTGGCAGGTCGACGGCGACGGCGTCAAAGGCGCCGCCTCGCAGCTTGACAAAGTATGGCGCGCCGTCCTCCGCGACGGCGCGATAGACCGCCGTGTTCTGGTCGGCGCCGAGGGGCAGGAAGGCGATGTGGCCGATGCGCAGGCCGTACGCGGCCCACAGGCGGTCGATGATGCGCTCCGTCGGGATGTCAGGTGGTTCGAGCATAGGCTGTTCGTCTCTCTGGTATGCGCCGGCGCCATCGCCTACGGAGGCGCATCCTACACCAGTATGGCCGGCAGCGCTACCGGAGGGAGCAGACGCCGCACCACCTCCCCAAGGCCCCCCCGCAGCGTCCCAGCGATATGCCAGGGCTGCGGCGAAGGGGCGTTCGGGAGGTGGCGCTCGAAGCGCGGACTCGTGTCAGCGGATCGGTGCATCCTCCGCCAGCAGGCCGGCGATCAGCTCCGTCGGGATCTCGAACTCGGGCGTGCCCAGGTACCCCGGGGCCACCTCGTACTTGTCAAAGGCGATCACCAATCGACCGGCCTCATTGATGTAAAAATCGTGGTCCGCCTCGATGCCGGTAAAGCGATCCATCTCGAGATCGTCGTCGTTGACCCAGTAGAGGCTCTTGCCATCCTCGCGCGTCTCGGCCTTCATCTGGGCGATGAGATAGTCGTTGATCACGGTCAGGTAATCGCCGCCGGCGGCGAACAGCGCGTCGAGGGTGACGAGTTCGCCCGTCCGCTGGTTGACGTTATAGTACTCGCGCTGGGTATCCGAGCCGCCGGCCGCCCAAAAGTACTCCACCTGCAGCGAAAAGACCTCCTCATCCGAGCGCTTGACCTCATAGTACGTCTCGAACGCCATGCGGATCGTCTCTTGCTCGCCAAAGCGCTCCTTGAGATCGGCCACGTCGCGCTCGAACTTGGCCAGGAGGGCCTGCCCATCGGCGCGGAGTTCGGCGTTGATGGCGTCCTCCAGCTCCTGGTTCTCCAGGCCGGTGATCTGGGCGATATCGATGCGCGCGCTGGCGCCCTGCTCCTCCAGGCGGTAGCTGGCGATCGTCAACACCCTGACGACGGGCCCCAGCACCGGCACCTCCTCGAGGCTCTCGGCCACGGCGGGCAGGGCGTTGATCCCCACCACAAACACGACCAGCGCGCAGGCGGCCGCCAGCGCGACCGGCCGCCAGAGGAGCAAGCGCGGGCGTGGCCGCTCGCGGCGGCAAAGGTCATCGATCATGGCGTGCACCTCCGGGGGAACCGGCGTCGCTTCGTACGCCCGCTTCAATTCGGCCAGACGCTCATGCATGGTCGTCCTCCATCTCGACGTTCAGCAGCCTCAGCGCGCGGTAGAGTCGGGTCTTGACGGTGTTTAGGTTCACGCCCAACACCTCGGCGACCTCCCGCAGCTCGAGGTCATGGAAGTAGCGCAGGATGACGATGGCCCGCAGATCGGGAGGCAGCCTGCTCAGGGCTTGGCGCAGGTCGAGGGCGGCATCCAGCGGCGGGTCGTCGGCGCCGTCCCCCAGCGCCCAGTCGTCAGAGAGCACGCGCCGCTTGCGGGCCCTCAGGCTGTCGAGGGCCGTATGGACGACGATGCGATAGACCCACGTCTTGAGATAGCGGGGCTGCCGCATCGGCGACGCCGAGAGCGCCTTGACCACCGCTGTCTGCACCACGTCCAGCGCATCCTGCTCGTTCTCCATGTAACTGTAGGCCAGCCGGTAGATCCGGTCGCCCTCCGCCTCTAGATAGGTCGACAACTCTTCGTGGAATGCGTCTCTGGTCAAGCGCCCGACCTCCTTGCCGTGCGATGTGGCTGTGTCTCACTCTATAGACGATCCAGAGCGGCCAAAAGTTTGGCGCGGGGCAGCATTCGGGGCGCATCCGTCGGGAGAGGCCGGTCATGCGCCTCCGTGGGGGCCTTTGGCGCGGTACCGCGCCACGTCGCTTGAAGCAAAGGCCCCTCCCGGCGAGGAGGGGCCTCATGGGGTGTGGCCGGCGTATCGCGCGCCTACAGCTGGCGTTCGATGTCGTCCAGGTGCTCCCGGCGATGGTCGGCACGCGACAGGTTGAGCGGCTGGCCGGCCGCCTTGATCTGTGCCACCAGCTCGTCCGACACCGCCTCGACCCTGCGATCCGCCTCCTCTGCCAAGTCGAGGGCCAGCTGCGCGGCCACGCGCGGCGCGAGCGCCAGGCAGAGGGGCTTGGCGGCATCGTTGAGCCAGTCAACGTCCGCCGGCTCCTCGTCCGCCTCTGAGGGGGGGACACCGGTGGCCCACTTGTCCAGCAGGCAGACGGCGCGGGCGTCCCAGAAGGCGAGATGCGCCAGCACCCCGGCCACCGTCCAGCCGGCGGACATGGGGCGGGAGAGGTCGTCGTCGGTCAGGCGCTCGACGAGGGCGCGCAGGCGGGCGCGCTCGGCGGTGTTCTGGGCGATGAAGGATCGGTCCATGGGTGGGTTCCTCCGCGTGTCATAGATTCTCAAGCTTGGGCGGGGTGTGTCCAGGATTCTAGGCCCCCCTTGTGGCGCAGGCCCTTTTGGTAATATACTGATTATACACGACGGCTGCGCCGGCTTGCGATGGAAGGCGCGCCGCACGGTAGAGGGAGGTCAGATGGATAGGCGAGAGCGCGGGCAAGAGAGACGCAAAAAGTACTACAGTCCGAGCGAAGTGAGGAAGAGAAAGGGATGTATCGGCTGCGGCGGAGCGGGCGCCCTCGCGACGCTCGCCCTGGCCCTGGCGCTCGCCGTCGTGCTGTTGTGACGATAGCGCAGGGCAGCCACCCGACGGGGTGAGGAGGTATCAGTATGGGGATTCTTGGGTTCATCGCCTCACTGATCGTCACCATCATCATCGTCGGCATCGTCGAGATGGTCAGCAGGACGAAACTGCCATATGGCTGGCTCGGCAACATCATCGTGGGTCTGATCGGCGGCGTGCTGGGCCAGTACGTGCTGGGCAACGACTGGGGGCCGTCGATCTTTGGCGTGCTCATCATCCAGGTCTTTATCGGCTCGCTGGCGCTGATCCTCATCGCCAAGTGGATCATGAGCCAGATCGCGAAGAATCGCGAGGGGGCGCGGTAGGCCGATAGCGCCAACCGTCAAGTCAGCTCTGACACCGGCCGTACGGCCGGTGTCAGAGCTTGTCATGTCGTGGTAGCGGCGCGATATGATCCGATAGCCACGGCCAATGAGGAATCAAGGCGGGTCTGCTCACATCGCGCTATACATGTGCCGGGCGATGACGTGGTCCTGGTACTCGGGCGCCAGCTCGCAAAAATGGCCGCTCCACCCCCAGACGCGCACGATGAGGTTCCTGTGCCGCTCGGGGTGCTTTTTGGCGTCGAGCAGGGTGTCCAGGTTCACGGTGTTCAGCTGCAGCTGCTGGCACCCGAGACGCGCGAAGGTCCGCACCAGCATCGCCACCTTACGTATCGACTCGGCGTCCCGGAACACGGCGTCGGATAGCTCCATGGTGATCGGCCCGCCGTTGCAGATCCGCGTATAGTCGATCTTGCTGAAGGACTGCAGGACGCTGATCGGCCCGCGCACCCGCGCGTGCTGCGCCGGCGAGAGGTTGGCGCTCAGGAACTCGCCGCTACCGCGCCCGTCGGCCGTGGCGCCCACCACGGGCTCGCGCATCCCCTCGTGCCCCCTGGCCAGCCACAGGTAGTACATGGCCGACCCGGTGCCCGGGCGGACCCTTCCCCCGCGGCCGTTGTCGCCGATCGCCTCACACGCCTCGGCGAACCAATCGAACAGCCGCCCGAGCATGCCATCGGCCTCGTCATCGTTGTTGCCGACCTTGGGGGCCTCGTCGGCCAGCACGCGCTGCAGGGTCTCATAGCCCTGGAAATCGGCGTCGAGCGCCGCGATCAACTCCGCCGCGCCCACCCGGCGTTCCTCGATCACGAGCTTGGCGACCGCGGCCAGGGCATCGGCCGCATCGGCCGAGCCGGCGCCGTGTATGCCATAGTTGTTGTACCTGAGCCCCTGCGACAGGTCACGGCCTTGCTCGAGGCAGCCATCCATGAGCACGGAATAGTAGGGCGCCGGCGGCAGAAGGAGCTGCCCGTAGGCCTCCACCAGGGCGGATACCTGCCGGGAGATGTCCTTAGCCGTGTACGTAAAGACCGTGTCCAGGTCGGCGCCGCCACCAAGGCCCTCACGGATCCCCCGATCGACGGCCGCGGGCAGCGAGACGGCGCCGATGTTGACCACCTCCATACCCCTGCCGGGGATGATGAACTCCCAGCAGGCGGCCACCGTATAGTCGCGGGCATCTTCGAGGGCGTACCCGTGCGCTGCTAGCGCCGGGATGACGACGGCATCGTTAGAGTACTGGGGAAACCCGAGCCCCTTGCGGGTCAGCTCGGTGGCGAGCTGCAGGAGGTCCAGGTCCGTCTCGGGGCCGAGCCGCAGGTTGATCTTGGGGTCGATCATGGCGGTGTCCAGGGCGACCCGCAGCACCATGTGGGTCAACGCGTTCGTACCGTCCGAGCCATCGGGTTTCACCCCACCGATCGTCAGGCTCTGCCCGTTGTCTCCCTGCTGCACGCCCGGATAGAGGTCGCTGTCCCTGTTGAGCGAGATAAAGAACTCGGCCAGGAGTTCCTCGGCCCCGGCGACGTCCAGCCGTCCTGCGCGGAGGTCGGCCTCGAGGTAGGGCCACATGTACTGATCGAAACGTCCCAGCCCCACATGGTAGTGGCCGCTCAGCCACACCGCCGCCTGCAGGAGCCGGAGCGCTTGCAGCGCCTCACGGAAGGTGCGGGGCGTATGGGCGGGCACGTGCGCCAGGATCGCGGCGATATCGTCTCGGCCGGCCTCGCGCGCCGCCCGCTCGTAGCGCGCGGCCAAGGCCAGCACGGCGTCGATGCTCTCGACGGCGCCGTCGAGGAACTCGACCGCCAGCGGGTCGTGCGCCAGCCGCTCGCGTGTCTCCAATGCGACCCGCCTCCGCCCGAGGAGGCCCTGGGAAAGCGCCATGCCCCAGTCCGCGCAGATGTTGCTGATGGGTCCGGACTCGTGCAGAGTGCGGCCCGCCGTCAGCTCGGACCACTCCTCGGGCGAGTACACGGAGGGGACACTGGGAACCGTGCGGGTAAACACGATCCGCTCGTCCGGGTACAGCACGGGTATCTCGGCCTCGCACATCCGACGCGTCAGGCGCGCCGCGCGTCTCGGCCAGGACAGCGCCTGCGCCTCGCATTCGGCCAAAACGTCCGGCGCCGCGGGCTGCCGCCATCGCCTGTGCTCTCTATCTCGAACCCGGCCCTTTATGTGCTCCAGACGCTCGTTCACAGCCCCTCCTCCACAGATCTCGACGTTGATCGCAAGGCCTAGCGCGTTCCCCCAAGTCGGCCTCAGGCGACATGCACCGCTACCCCTTGCCGCTCAAAGGGGCGCGTGTTGGCGTTGACCGGGGCGCTCGGATCAAAAGTCGGCGCATACGTCATCCCCGCCGCGGCATACTTGGCCCCTGCCGCCTGATTGTAGGGCAGCAGGTCCACGCGGAGCAGGCCCGGCGCCCCACGGGCCAGGGCGGCGATGTCGGCCAGGTTGCGGTCCGTATCCGTCACGCCGGGGATCAGGGGCACGCGGATTACATAGGGAACGCCCAGTGTGCCGAGGACACCCAGGTTGTACAAGATCGGGCCGTTGTCGCGGCCGGTGTGCCGACGGTGAAGCGCCGCATCGACGATCTTTACGTCATAGTACACCAGGTCGCAGCGCGTGGCGACCTGGCGCAGGTCTGCCTCGCTGGCGCACCCCGAGGTGTCCAAGAGGACGTGGATGTCGTCCAACAGGTCCACCGTCTCGGTGATGAACTGCGCCTGCAGCAACGGCTCCCCACCGGAGAAGGTGACGCCGCCCTCGTTGTCGCGCAGGATGTCCGCCTGCCCGTTGAGGATCGCGGCCAACTCCCCGGGGGTATAGAGGGCGCCCGCCAGTCGTTCGCCCGCCGGCGAGCGCATGATCTGAGGCTCGCGCGAAATCCCCTCGGGGTTGTGACACCAGGAGCACCGCAGCGGGCAGCCCTTGAGGAACACGGTCGTGCGGATGCCCGGCCCGTCGTGTAGGGCGAACTCTTTGATATCGAACACGATGCCTGTGGTCAAGGCTGTTGTCCCTCGTATGGACTTGGGATGCTCCGGCGAGGCCGGGCCTGCAGACCTGCCCGGAGGATATCTCTCTTGCGCTGCAAAGACAAGGGCCTCCTTGCAGGTGTGCTGAATGGGCGGCCGAGCGCGATAACCGTGGTGAGCGTGTCACGGCGCCCCGGGCCGCACAGGCGTGCGGCCCCTACAAGCGCCGCGTTCGGCGGGATATGCGGTTGCAGCACTAGATGGTCGGGGTCGCCACGCCATAGCCGGCGAGATCGGCCGAGTCGGCCTATTTCCCTTGGCGACAACGCCGCCGGGCTGGCAGGATACGTCGTTCACCACCACGTGCAGCCCGTCACCGGCCACGCGGAACGCTGTGACGTGCGCCGTATCGGGCGTCACCGTCAGCAGGCTCTGCTCCGCCGGCCAGTCTCCCCCGCCGGGCGTGACGCGCACCAACGGCACAATGGTGCGCCACCGACGCGCCTCGCGGGCCACCCGGGTGCGGTCTCCAAAGACGAGGGCGAACGGGTGGACGTAGCTGCCCAGGAAAGGATCGCCGCCGGAGGTGATGCGGTGTTCGGCGGTGCCATCCGGTCGGATGACGCATTGCGGCCGCGTGTCGGGGCGGCCCTCTGCGGAATACTGTGGGGAACGCAAAAGCCCTTCCCAATGAGGGAAGGGCGCTTGTGTGGCGGCGACTAGATTTGAACTAGTGACCAAGGGCTTATGAGTCCCCTGCTCTACCACTGAGCTACGCCGCCGGAAAGATTAGTAGCGGGGAGAGGATTCGAACCTCTGACCTTTGGGTTATGAGCCCAACGAGCTGCCACTGCTCCACCCCGCATCAACAAATAGGATTATACCCGTCCGCGCACCTTTCGTCAAATCGCCATTTTGGGCGTTTCGGGCTCCCCTTCCATGCGCCGGCCCATGCTCCAATCCCCGCGACGCACCAGGAGCAGCGCCACGAGCCATGCCACCGCGATAAAGAGGATGTAGAACCGCGTGTAATCGGCGCCGGCGAACAGCGGCACCATCAGCCCGCCCCCCACGACGTTGGACGTCAGGTGCGCCAGCATGACGATCAGCACGCTGCCGCGCGTGCGATTGAACAGCCAGGTGACGAGGAACTGGAGCGCCATGGAGAGAAAAACGAGGTCGAACCAGGGGATGTGGCCATAGATCACCAGGGGCAGGTGCCAGAGCGCGCGCAGCGCCCCCAGGTGCAGGCTGGCCATCAGCAGCCCGTACGGGCGCCCGGCATCGCGTCCCTGCAGCCAGGGAAGGGCGTAGCCGGTCCAGCCGGGCTCCTCCCATTGACCGCCAAAAATGAGGAGTTCCAGCGCCAACCCCGCCACTGCGCCGGCGGAACGCAAGTGGACCGTCTCGGCGATCCTGGCGCCCAGGAGCAGATTCAGGGCGAACGCCACCAGCAGGTAGCCGATCACGAGCCCCGGCGCGATGAGGTACCAGTACCAGGAAACGCGCCACTTGGCCATGCGGCCGAACAGCTCCGCCAGCCCTCGCCGCCCCTCGGTGAGGGTCAGGACGAGGACGGCCGCCAGGAACGGCCCATGGGGCAGCAACGAGCCGCCCGTCAGCGGCGCCGGCAGCCAACTGAGGACCAGCGTCAGGACGTAGAACAGCGTGAGGGGATGGTTCCGCGCCGCGCTTCGCAACCCGCCCATGCCATGACCTCCCATCGACAGAGTGCCGGCGCGCTCTGGGCCATCGCGAGGATGTGGGAGGGTTGCGTTGGCGATGAAGGATGCCCAATCGCGTCGAGGCGCCGGCATGCCGCGCCCGCCCTGCGCCGAACCGCCGGGTCAGGCCAGACGCCAGCCCCAATCGGGCCTCAATCTCGAGTAGCCGGAGGGGTTCACCCCCCAGCGAAGCGTTCGCGAGCCGCCGTCAGTCGGCGCCGCCGGCGATGAGGCGCCACCAGGCGTCCCAGTGGGGGTTGTCAAAGGGAGCGGTGCGCGGGGCGACCGTCTCCACGGGGACCGGCGTCGCCTCGGGGGTGGGCTCGGCCGTGGGCCCGGGCGTGGCCGTCACGGCGATGACGCTCACCATTCCCGGCCCCACCTGGCCGGCGTCGCGCAGCACCTCCTCGGCCCAGGCCAGCGCGTTGCGGCGGCGCGTCTCCTCCACCAGCTCCTCGCGCTCGCGCTGCATAGCGTCGATCTCGTCCTGCAGTTGGTCACGCCAGGCGCGCAGACGGAAGGCATCCACCGACTTGGTCGCAAAGGCGACCATGAAAAAGAGCGCCAGCGTCGCGGCCAGGATGCCGACGATCTGCGCCGTGGTGATGGGTCGAATGGGGCCGCGCGAGTTCGTCATGGTGTCCTCATGCTACTTCAGGAGCGTATCGCGGTCAACCGGGGGGAAATGGAACGCGGATTTCCACGGATTCTGCGGATCAACGCAGATCTTGCCATATCCGCATAGATCCGGACGATCCGCGTGCATCCGCGTGCCCTCTTTTCCGGCAGGCGTTGTCATGCGCGCGGCATGCCGCTATAATGTCGGCGTATTCGGCCGCTCCACCGTCATCACGCTACTCCAAGGAGACCCGCACCATGAGCCAATACGTTCTCGTCGTTGACGATGATGAGGATGTGGCCGAGACGATCGAGCGCACCCTGCAGCGCGCCGGGCATTCCGTAACCGTGGCGCACCGCGGCGCCGATGCCCTCCAGTCGGCGCGACGGCGCCGACCCGACCTCGTGGTGCTGGACATCATGATGCCGGGGATGAACGGCATCGACGTGTGCCGCCACCTACGCGCCAACCCCGACCTGGCGCCGACGCCGATCCTGTTCCTCACGGCCCGCGGCGAGATCGCCGACAAGATCGAGGGGTTCGAGGCGGGCGCCGACGATTATCTCACCAAGCCGTTCGACCTGCGCGAGCTGGAGCTGCGCGTCAAGGCGCTCCTGCGCCGCACCCAGCGCGACGGCAACGAGCGCCCCAGCGAGCGCATCGAGGTGGGCGCCTTGGTGTTGAACTGCAATACCTTTGAGATCTCGACCCCCGAGCAGTCGGTGCTGCTCACCCCCGTCGAGTTCGAGTTGCTGCAGTTCCTCATGTCCAACGCCGGCAAGGTGTTCTCGGCCGACCAGTTGCTACAGCAGGTATGGGGTTATCCCCCCGGCACCGGCATGCCCGACTTGGTGCGGGTGCACATCAAGAACATCCGCGACAAGATCGAGCCCGCCCCCCGCTCACCCATCTACCTGAAGAATGTGTTGCGGCGAGGCTATATGATCGCCAACGACCTGCCTCTTTCGTAACCCGCCGGCCTCGCGCCGCCGGGGCCGCGACACGACCATAGACGCCCATGAGTACGGGCGGGAGTAGATGATGCCCCAGGAACGCATTCTCGTTGCCGAGAACGAGCCAGAGGTGCGGCGCATGTGCTTGCGCTCCCTCCAGTTCGCCGGATACGATCCCGTCGGCGTGGCCGATGGCCGCGAGGCGGTTCAGCGCTCGCACCAGGAGCGCTTTGACCTGCTGGTCACCGATATCATGATGCCCAACATGAGCGGGCTGGAGGCGTACCGCGCCATCCGTGAATTCCACCCCGACATGGCGGCCGTGATCATGACCGGGTTTGGCACGATGGAATCGGCCATCGAGGCGCTGCGCCTGGGGGCCTACGAGTTCGTGCTCAAGCCCTTCCGCCCCGACGAGCTGAACGCCGCCGTGGAGCGCGCCCTCGCCCGTCAGCGCCTGGAGCGTGAGAACGCGCGGCTACGCGCCCTCATCCCCCTGTTCGACCTCAGCCGCATCTTTATGAGTTCCGTCGACCTCGCCGTGGTGCCCAAGCATGTGGTGCGCATCGCGCGGCAAGAGATGAACGCCGACAGCGCCTCGCTCATGTTGCTCAACAGCCGCGGCGAATTGGTGATTCACTCCGCCGAGGGGCTCGACGAGAACATCATCGGCAAGGTCACCCAGCGGGCGGACGAGGGGATCGCCGGTTATGTCATCACGCACCGCGAGCCGGCGGTGTTGCAGGGGGACGTGCGCGACGATGCGCGCTTTGCGCCCGGCTACCAGTCGCGCCCCATCGCCAGCGCCATCTCGCTGCCTCTCATCCACCAGGATCGGGTGCTGGGGGTGCTGAACGTCGCCAAGCACGCGGAGGGCTCGGCTCCCTTCCAGGAGGGGGACGTCGAGTTCCTGTCGGTGCTGGGCAGCCAGGCGGCGGTAGCGCTGGAGAACGCCCGCATGTTCCGCGAGATCCAGGACGCCTACGAGCGCTTGGCGGAGCTGGACTATCTCAAGAGCGAGTTCATCAACATCGCCGCCCACGAGCTGCGGTCACCCCTGGCGGTGGTGCTCGCCTACGCCACCCTGCTGGAGGAGGAGGCCACCGGCCCGATGCGCGAGCACCTAGCCCAGGTGGTGCAGGCGGCGATGCAGCTCAAGTCGATCATCGACGAGATGGTGAGCCTGCAGCGCATCGACACCGGCCAGGAACCGATCCGCATGACCGACGTCGACACAGCCGCCGTGGCGGCCGCGGCCCTCGACGAGTTGCGCCTGTTGGCGGAGCGCCGGCGCCACCACGTGACCCTCGACTTTCCGCCCGACCTCCCCACGGCGCGCGCCGACGAGCAGCTGCTGCACCTGATCCTGGGAAGCCTGCTCTCGAACGCGCTCAAGTTCACGCCCGAGGAAGGATCCATTCGCGTCTCGGGGAACTATGACGACGACTATGTCACCATCGCCGTGAGCGACACGGGCGTCGGCATCGCCCCAGAGGAACTGGATCGCATCTTTCAGCGCTTCTACCAGGTGGAGGACTCGCTACGGCGCAAGCACGGCGGCATCGGCCTGGGGTTGGCCATCGCGCGCGAGATGGCGGAGCTGATCGGCGGGACTATCGGCGTGGAGAGCGAGGTCGGCAAGGGCTCGACGTTCTACCTCACCCTGAAGCGCCACGAAGAGGTGGGGGCGGGGGAATTGCTCGTCTAGCGACGACACCGGGACACGAAAGGGCCCTTCGCGATGCGAAGGGCCCTTTCGCCTATGTGCCCTAGCCTCTACCCAGAGGTGATGCTAGGGCACGCCGCTTACTACTGTTGTCCATCCACATCACCTCCTCTTGTTGGGATAGCGTTGTCAGGGCGAGGTGACCCTACGGTCACCTCAGCCAGCCCCATTATGGGGCATACGGCGTCCGTTGTCAAGCGGGGGTCAAGCCCTACAAGCAGTATCGGAGCGCCGCCGTCCCGGCGGCAACCCGCGGAGTCCGGGGCACGCCGCGGACCGAGGTCCGGCGCTGACTCGGAGTACCGAGCCCGGCAAAGCCGGCCTTCTCGCGCTCGTCGCCTCTCGCGGCGCCCTTCGCCTCCCCCGCTTGCTCTGCCAGGCGAGGGGCATACAATACGTCCACGTGCCAGCCATCGATCCCCGGAGACGTGTGCCATGCGCCTGCTCATCGCCGACGACACCCCCACTCTGACCTCCGCCGCCTGGGACGCCCTCATCTCCCGCGACCCGCGCGGCCACCTGCTGCAGACCTGGGCCTGGGGCGACCTGAAGGGCGGCTTTGGCTGGACGCCCCTCCGTCTGGCGGTGGAGCGGGACGGTGTCCTGGTGGCTGGGGCACAGGTGCTCTACCGGCGCGCCGGACCCTTTGCCATTGGCTACGTCCCCAAGGGGCCGGCGTTCGCCGGGGCGGACGAGGCGGCCGTCGACGCCCTGTGGGAGGCGCTGCACCGCGAGTGTCGGCGGCGGAGGGCGCTGCTTCTCAAGGTGGAGCCCGAATGGCGCGACGAGGAGACGGCCTGCCACGACGCGCTGCGCGCCCGCGGCCTGGCCCCCAGCCCCACCACGGTGCAGCCCCGCCGCACCATCATCGTCGACCTACAGGCCGACGACGAGGCGCTGCTGGCGCGCATGAAGCCCAAGTGGCGCTACAACGTGCGCCTCTCGGAGCGCAAGGGGATCGCGGTGCGGTCGGCGGGCGTCGAGGGGTTGGACGCCTTCTACGCCCTGATGGCGGTGACGGGGGAGCGCGACACCTTTGGCATTCACAGCAAAGCGTACTACCGGCGGGCGCTGGAGCTATTCGCCCCCCAGGGCCGCGTCCAGCTCCTGCTGGCCGAGTACGAGGGGCAGCCGGTGGCGGGGCTGATGGCCTACGCCTTTAACGGGCAGGCGTGGTACTTTTACGGGGCGTCGGGCAATGCGCACCGCGAGCGCATGCCCAACCATGCGCTGCAATGGCGCGCCATGCAGTGGGCCAAGGAAGAGGGATGCAGCCAGTACGACCTGTGGGGCATCCCGGATGTCGACGAGGACCCCGAGACCGCCCCCTTGAGCGGGGTGCAGCGCTTCAAAGAGGGGTTCGGCGGGGAGATCGTGCGCTACGTGGGCGCCTATGACCGCATGTACCACCCGCGTCTCTACGGCCTGCTGGAGCGCGCCTGGGCGCTCCGACGGCGGGGCTCCCTGTAGTCGGGGAACAACCCCAGTACTTTGGCGCGATGGCGGGGGCGAGGGTGGATCGGCTCCCTCTCCCTGTACTCGGGGAGAGGGCTGGGGTGAGGGGCTCCCGCTTTAGCGGAGGCAACGCTCGCGCCTGCTTTCGGCGCCCCGGGACGCCGCCCGCCGGCGCTCCGCCAGGAGTTCCTCGTACAACGCCTCGATGGCGTCGGTCACCACGGTCCAGCTGTACTCGGCGGCCACTTTTGCGGCGCGCTCGCCCATGCGGCGGCGCAGGGCGTCATCGGTCAGCAGCTGCTCCAGCCGCGCGGCCAGCGCCTTGGGGTCGCGCTCGGGCACGAGAAAGCCGGTTTCGCCGTCGCGCACCGTGTAGGTGAGCCCGCCGACGCGCGAGGCGATCACGGGGGTGCCGCACGCCATCGCCTCCAGCGCCACCATGCCGAACGACTCGTAGAGGGACGGCATGACGCACACCTCGGCGGCGCCATAGTAGAGCGGCAAGGCCTCCTGCGACCGCGACCCGATGAACACCACCAGGTCCTCCAACCCCAACTCGCGCCGAATCTCCGTATAGCAAGAGAGGTCGGTCATCATCGCCTCGAGGTGGCTCTCGCGGTCGCCGCCGATCACGGCCAGGCTCAGGTCCTCGGCGCGGCAGGGGCGCAGACGACGCGTCAATTCACACATCGCCTCCAGGAGCACGTTGAGCCCCTTGACCGGGTCGAGCCGCCCCACGAACAGGAGCAGCCGCCGGTCGGCGGAGATATCCAGCTCTTCGCGGGCGCGGCGCTGGTCGATGGGGTGAAAGAGGTCGAGGTTCACGCCGCAGGGGACCACGGCGATGCGGTCCGGATCGACGCGATAGTGATCCAGCATCTGCTGCCGGTCCAGGGGCGTGGCCGCTACGATGCGATCAGCGCCGTCCATGACGTCTTGCTCGACCTCACCGCGGTTGTCCGCCTCGCGCTGGCCGTTGTCGCCCGTCGCCATGTCCTTCAGACGCCCGAGGGTGTGGAACATGTGTACCAGGGGCAGGTTCCATGCCTGGCGCAAGCGCAGGCCGGCCCATCCCGAGAGCCAGTAATGGCTGTGGATGAGGTCGTAGGTGACGCCCTGCTCGCGACGCCAGCGCTCGATCCCCGCGACATACTCTTCCAGGAAAGGAAACAACTCCCGGCGGTCTACCGTCTCGGGCGGGCCCGCCGGCACGTGGATCAGGCGCCAACCCGGCTCGTCGGGATATTGGACGGTGGGCAGGGTCGGGTCCTGGGCGCGGCTAAAGACGTCCACCTCCCAGCCGTCCCGCCCCAACTGGCGGCACAGCTCGCGGATGTAGACGTTCATCCCGCCGGTTTCCTTGCCGCCCAGCGAGGCCAGCGGCGAAGTATGCATACTCAACAGCGCAACGCGACGTGCCACAGGCTTGCCTCACAGTGACAAGGGGATGGGCGCCGTTGGTGCCCATCCCCCTGAGAAACGTTACGTTAGCCGGGCGCTGTACTACACGCAGCGCCGATCAGACGCCCTTCTTGGCAACAAAGTTCACGAGGTCGGCCACGCGCCGGGCATAGCCCCACTCGTTGTCGTACCAGCTCACCACCTTGACCATGGTGTCGCTGAGTACCATGCACGAATCGGCGTCGATGATGCTGGAGCGCGTGTCGCCCTTGAAATCCATCGAAACCAGCGGCTCGTGGCTCACGCCCAGGATCCCCTTCATGGGGCCGGCGGCCGCCTCGTCAAAGGCCGCGATCATGTCCTCGAGCTTGCACGGCTTTTCCACCTCGGCCACAAAGTCGACGATGGACACCGTCGGCGTGGGCACGCGCAGGGCATAGCCGTCGAACTTGCCCTTGAGCGAGGGGATCACCAGGGCCACGGCCTTGGCGGCGCCGGTGGTCGTCGGGATGATGTTCAGGGCGGCGGCGCGGGCGCGGCGCGGGTCCTTGTGCGGCAGGTCCAGCAGCCGCTGGTCGCCGGTGTACGAGTGCACCGTGGTCATCAGTCCGCGAATGATGCCCCACTTGTCGTTGACGACCTTGGCCGCGGGGGCCAGGCAGTTGGTGGTGCACGAGGCGTTGGAGATGATCTTGTGGGCGGCGGGATCGTAGCTCCCCTCGTTCACGCCGAGCACCACGGTGATGTCCTCGCCCTTGGCCGGGGCGGTGATGATGACCTTCTTGGCGCCGGCCTGGATGTGCAGCCCCGCCTTGGCGGCGTCGGTGAACACGCCCGACGACTCGACCACCAGGTCAACGCCCATGTCGCCCCAGGGGATCTCGCTGGGATCGCGCTTGGCCAAGAACTTGATCTCTTTGCCATTGACGATGAGCGAATCCGGGGTAGCCTCCACGGTGGCGTCCAGCCCGCCATAGGTCGAGTCATAGCGCAGCAGGTAGGAAAAGCTGTCGGGAGGGAACAGGTCGTTGATGGCAACGATGTCGATGTCGTTGGGGTAGGCGTCCATCATGGCCTTGAGGGCCTGTCGCCCAATGCGGCCGAACCCGTTAATACCAACCTTGACTGCCATTGTGACTCCTTTCGTCATTCGAGGCACTGCATGAGTGGCCCAGCCGGTGGCTGGGCTAGGGATCGTCCCGTCGGTGGCAGGGACGGCATTGTATGAACCGGCATGGCCGGCTCGCATCACCGAAGCGGTCGCGCCACTGGTGGAGGCGGCCGCTCGTGGTGGAACACCCGTCGCTAGACGTTGCGGGCGAGCGCCTCGGCGTCGGCTGCCCAGCCGTCGCCCGCCAGCCGGGCGTACAAGTCGAGAAGCGCCTCGGCCAACCGGCGCGGATCGTGACGCCAGGGAAGCTGGCGATCCACCAGATCCGCCAGAGCGACCTCGCACCCCTCGAGCCCATCGGCGTCGGGCGCCACCATGGTCGAGCCCGAGTGCTCCGGCAAGCAAAAGCCGGTATTCGCATTGACCAGCATGCACTCGCAGACGCCGCGCCCGATGTGCTCGTGCAGGACGCGCAAGTGATCGCCCGCGGTAAAGCCGGCGGTCTCGTCGCGCTCCGTGGCCACGTTGCAGACGTACACCTTGACGGCGCGCGACACGCGCACCGCCTCGCGGATATCGCCGATGAGCAGGTTGGGGATGACGCTGGTGTACAGGCTCCCCGGCCCCAGCACGATGAGATCGGCTTGCAGGATGGCGCGAATCGCCTCCGGGTACCCACGCACGCCGTCGGGCTGCAGCCAGACGCGCTCGATGCGCC
Organism: Anaerolineae bacterium; assembly: GCA_040768165.1. Taxonomy (GTDB): domain Bacteria; phylum Chloroflexota; class Anaerolineae; order UBA1429; family UBA1429; genus DUUT01. The sequence continues at coordinate 79,483 of JAXGNH010000019.1, read as the reverse complement.
CCGACGCGCGGGTGATGCGCGACTGGCCGGAGAGTAGGTAGGGATCCCTGTCGGGCTCGGAGCGGTCGCGCACCTCGGCGCAGAGGGTGACGCTGGCCAGACAGGAGGGCAGGATGCGCCCCCGCACCGCCAACACCCGTCCCACGGCGCTCACGGCGCTCTCGAAATCGCCGGTAATGCCCGTCATGGCAGCGATGAGCAGGTTGCCAAAGGAGTGCCCGTCGAGCACGCTGTCGCGCCCAAAGCGGTATTGGAAAAGCTGCGCCATGAGCGGCTCGGCGTCGGCGAGGGCGGCGATGCAGTCCCGCAGGTCGCCCGGCGGGAGCATCCCCATCTCTCGGCGCAGCACACCGGAACTGCCGCCGTCGTCGGCCACCGTAACCACGGCGGTGAGTTCGCCCGCACAGCCCTTGAGCCCGCGCAGCAGCGTAGAGAGGCCGTGCCCGCCGCCGATGGCCACAATGCGCACCCCGCCCTCGCGGGCATCGCCCTTGGGCAGGTCACGCGCCGCGCCGGCGTCGGCCGCGGCCTCGCTCGACCGCGCCAGGAGCAGGAGCGAGAGCAGCGAGCGGTTCAGATGGTAAAGTGCCAGCCCCACCAGGCCCAGCCCGCCCCCCAGGAAGAGAAGGGCGCGTGTGTGGCGGGGGAGGAATTGCAGCGTCAGGTAGTAGGCGACCTCTGGCAGGGGCGCCTGGCGATACACCATCACCAGCAAGTAAGCCATGCCGAGGCTGAGGGCGCAGATCCCGGCCGCCAGAAGCCCCACCCAGCGCTTGACGCCGATGCCGGGGTACAGCCACTTGAGCCCCGGCCACCTTCTCAGGAGGGTTCGCATCGGCCGCCGTCTCCTCGCGGGCCGCCGCGGCGCACGCCGCCGCTAGTATAGACGATGTGGGAGCGAGTGTCAACGCGCCCTTGGGCGCGGCAGCAGGCTCGTAGGCGCCGCTCCCGAAGCCGTGGCGGACGGTCAAGTTCCAGGTTGCAGGTCACAGGTTACAGGCATGTGCTGGCGGCTCCCCATCACAGGAAAGGCCAGGCGCCGCGGCTGTAACCTGCCACTTGTGACCTGTAACTGCCATCGCCCAAGCGCCCTCTCGCGTTCCTAGAACACCATCGCCTCGGCGAAACGGTCCTGGAAATCCGGGCGGCCCGACAGCTCCAGATAGTCCATCTCCCTCACGAGGTGCGACGCCTCGGCGAGGATGTCGCGCGAGAGGAGCGCCATGCGGGCGCCCGAGCCGGCTGCGTTGCCCACCGGCACGATGCGGGCGTTGGGGAAGCGCGGCATGAGGCCGATGGCGAGGGCGCTCTCCGGCCGGATATAGTTGCCAAAGGCGCCGGCCAGATAGATAACGCGCACATCCTCGGCGGTGACGCCGAGTTCGCACATGAGGATCTCAATGCCGGCGCGGATGGCGCCCTTGGCAAGCTGCAGCTCGCGCACGTCGCGCTGGGTCACCACCACGGGCCGCCCGCCGGCCCCCTCCTCGGAGGTGGCCAGGGTGAAGGAGCGCTGTCGGCCGTTCTGGATGACGCGCTCCGCCAGGGCGCGCTGACCCATGGCCTCCAAGGCCTCGCCGGGCTGCATCATGCCGGTGGCGTCGATAAGGCCGGAGCGCAGCATCTCTGCCACGAGGTCCACCAGGCCTGAGCCACACACACCCCGCGGCGCGCTCTCGCCGATGGTGTGCCACGTCACGGAGCCGTCGATGGACACGCTGTCGATGGCTCCGTCGGCGGCGCGCATGCCGCAGCTCAAGTGCGCGCCCTCAAAGGCGGGTCCGGCCGCCGTGGAGCAGGCCACCACCCGGCCTCGCGAGCCCATGACCATCTCGCCGTTGGTGCCGATATCGATGGCCAGGGCCAGTTCATCCTGGAGGTGGGCGCCGGTGGCCAGGAGCACCCCCACGGTGTCGGCGCCCACCCAGCCGGCGATGCTGGGCAACGCCCACACCACCGCATCGGGGTAGGATCCCAGGCCCAAAACCTCAGCGCTCAGGCAGACGCCATCGGTGACCGCGGGGACATAGGGGGATTGGGCCAGCGCCGCGGGGCTGATGCCCAGGACGAGGTGCTGCATGGTGGTGTTGCCCACCACGGTGACCGCCACGACGTCGTCCGTCTCTACCCCCGCCTGAGACGTGGTGGCGGTGATGATGGCGCTCAGCGCGCCCACGATCTCGCGCTGCAGCGTCTGCAGGCCGTGGGCCTCGCGCCCGGCATAGTCGATACGCGACACGACGTCGTCGCCATAGCGCGTCTGGGGGTTGAGCAGCGACGACACGGCGAGCTGCTCCCCCGTCTCGAGGTCCACGAGGTAACCCACCACCGTCGTCGTGCCGACGTCAAAGGCGATCCCCAGCAGCCGGTTCGGCGCGCCGTCGGGCTCCACGCGGATGACGTGCAGGGGCCCCATCTGGCCATGGCCGGCGGCGCCGGTGCCGTTCGCCAACACCAGCGTTACGCTTCCCTCCCCGTCGCGCACCGCGGACGGCAGCTGGCGCAGGGCGCGCAGGCTCAGGGGAGGCAGGTCCGAGTCGCACGCGGCGCGCCAGGCGCGCCTGAGCCGCTCGAGATCGCCCGACTGGTCCTCCAGGCTCGGCTCTGGCACAGTGATGGCGTGGCGGCGCACCCACGGGGCGAGGGGCGCCTCGCGCACGGCGCCCTCGGAGAGGATGCTGACCCGCGAGACACGCGACTCGTCGGGCACGACGACGGCCACATCGCCCCGAACGACGGCCTGACACGCCAGGCGATAGCCGAGCGCGCGTTCGTCGGGCGTCAGCCCGCGCTCCTCCAGGTGCGTCGGCTCGTCCAGCCCGCCGGATGCGATGACGCGGCACTTGGCGCACGTGCCCCGGCCGCCGCATACCGTCTCGATCTCGACGCCCGCCGCGATGGCGGCATCGAGCAACGTCTTGCCCGCCTCGACGCGGGTCGTCACGCCCGAAGGTTGGAATCTGACTCTGTGCATTCGCTCTACGCCTTTGGTGTATAGGTCGCCGTGATGACTGACCGATGGAACACGGGTTCCGCGGATGAAACGGATCGCCGCGGATTCCTACACGAACCGCAGAGGCCACCAACCCACACCCGCATACACCCTCTCCGTGTTCTCCGTGTCTCTGTGGTTTTTTTATTCTCTATCCGCATCAATCCGCCCAATCCGCGTTGATCCGCGTTCTTTTTTCTGGAACACGATCACATGCGAGAGCCCGAGCCACTGCAGCGGCGTCGCCTCGAGGGCGTAGGTGAGGCGCTGCAACAGGCGCCCCAAGGCCGGCCGCCGCTCCACGATGTTGTCATAGCCGGCATAGATGCAGCGGTGCACCCGCACCGCCCCGTCCAGCCCGACAAAGAGGGCCTCGATGCCGCGCCGGGTGTAGGCCCGCACGTGGGGGCAGAGGCGGTTGCGGAGGGCGTTCGGCATATAGTTGACCAGCGGGATGTTGCCGAAATGGTACCGCCCCCTCCAGTAGGCGCCATGGGTCTCGAACGGGTAGAGGCGATTCGGCACGAATGCCACGAGCCACCCGCCGGGAACCAACACGCGGTACGCCTCGCGCACGGCGGCGCGGTCGTCGTCGACGTGCTCCAGTACCTCGTGGGAAAAGACCACATCGAAGGAAGAGTCCGCGTAGGGGAGGCGCTCGGCAGGGGCCTGACGGATGTTGGGCAGCGTCTCGCTCGCCAGGCTCACCCGCTCGGCGTCCACGTCGACGCCATGCACCTGGGGCGTCACCTGGCGGAAACGCTGCACGTACAGCCCCAGGCCACACCCGACGTCGAGGATGCGGGCAGCCTCAAGCGGCACGTAGCGCTCCACGAGGCGAAAGCGGCGCTCCTGGCCCGCCCTCCAGACGTAACTGGGATGCCCCAGGGTGATGGTCTTGTCGACGTTCTCCATGTCCTCTCCCGAGGGGGTATGGTACACCGGGGAGCGGCGGGGCGCAAATGGTGTCTTGCGCCTGATGCAGGGGTTGTCCATTGTTGACAAATGGAGTACAATATGACACTATGCTGGTGCGTGCGCGCTACCCGATTGTCGCCCGTAAAGGCCGGGGCGATCCGGTGGGTAGTCGAGCGCAGCACGACGAACCCAAAGGAGAACCCTAATGGCCATCACGAAGGAGATGCCGATCGGCGAGATCGTGCAGACCTATCCCCAGACCGTCAAGGTCTTCCTGAGCCACGGGCTGATGTGCATCGGTTGCGCCGCGGCGCGCTTTGAGAACCTGGCGCAGGGCGCCACCGCGCACGGCATCGACGTCGACGAGCTGGTCAAGGACCTGAACGCCGCCATCGGCAACGGGGACCAGTCCCAGAACTGAGCATGAGAGATGTGAAACAAGCCCCGCACCATCCGGCCCGGGGCTTGTTTCTGTTTCCGCCACGCCGGATCACCAGGGAACGCGCCCATAATGCCCGACAATGCCGCCGCCAAGGCGCTGGAGACCCACCAGCGCCTGCTCGCCTACTATGGCGAGCCCGATCTGAAGGAACGACGTGACCCCCTGAGCGAGTTGGTGGTCACGATCCTGTCGCAAAACACGGCCGACGTAAACACGGCCCGCGCCTACCGCTCGTTGCGCGAGCGTTTTGCCACCTGGGAGGAGGTGCTGGAGGCGCCGGTGGGGGCGCTGGAGGACGCCATCCGCACGGCGGGCCTCGCCAATACCAAGGCCCCGCGCATCCACCGCATCCTGGAGGACCTCCATCGAGAGCGGGGCAGCCTAGCTCTTGACTTTCTGGACGCTATGAGCACCGAGGAGGCGCGAGACTATCTCATGGCGCTGCACGGGGTGGGGCCCAAGACCGCCGCCTGCGTGTTGCTTTTCTCCCTGCACAAGCCCGCCCTGCCCGTGGACACCCACGTCCATCGCGTGTCGCTGCGGGTGGGGCTCGTGCCCCCCAGGACGACGCCGGAAAAGACGCAGCAACTCCTCGAGGGGATGCTGCCGCCCGCGTTGTACTATCCCTTCCACCTCAACGTGATCCGGCACGGACGGACGCTGTGCACCGCCGCGCGGCCGCGCTGCCGCGAGTGCCCGCTAGCAACGGTATGCGACTATGCCGCCGCGAGCGCGAGTTGTGCGCTGTAAGCTATGAGCCGTGAGTTAGCGGCGGTTGCAGGTTACAGGTCGCAGGCTTGAGCGTCATCACCCGCTCTAGCCTGTAACCTGTGACACGCCGTCCGGCCCGGAACCCGCAACATGCAACGCACAACCCACAACAACGCGGTCGGTTTACATCGGTATTTCGTTCCGCTACAATGACCGCCAGCGAAACGGTTCGCCGTGAGGTGCGTATAGGGAACGAGAGTCACCGCCGCTCGGATAGCCGCGGCGCATGCGGGAACCAGAGGAGGCTGTTTGCCATGCTCGATGATCTCACCGAAAAGATCCAGGCGTCCCAAAACAAGTTCGAGGACCTGGTCGGCAAGGTGCCGGGGTATGCCGGCTATAAACAAAAAGAGCAGCGGCGCGAGGCCGACAAGATGCTGCGGCTGCACGTGGCGCGGCAGTACGAGGAGCAGCTCCGCCGGCTGAACGAGGTGCAATACGCCCTCACGTCGAGGGGACGGCTGGCATCCATCGTCAGCCTAGAGCGCGCCGGCATGAAGCTCCAACTCCTCATCGACCGCATCAAGACGGCCAGCTATGGCTACGCGGGGCTCTTTGACGCCGTCAAGGTGGACGAGGATGTCCTCGACCGGCTGTACGACTTTGACCTGGCGATGCTTGAGGGTGTGAGCGAGTTGTCGGCGCTCCTGACCAAGCTCTCCGAGGCGGCCGACGCCGAAGCGACGACCGCCGCCGAGGCCAACGACCTCATCGCCGCCCTGGAGCGATTGAACACGACGTTCAGCAAGCGGCACGACGTCATTCTGAGCTAGCCGCGCCCTGGCCGACGCGGCGAGAGGCCGTGCCGCCACATCCTGATCTAGGGATAAGGAGCATAGACAATGGCCAGAATCCTGGATGTAGTCGAGTATCCGAACCCGTCCAGCAACGAGATCGTGCACCGCGTGCCCGAGAACGGCCCGGGGGACTTTCGCATCGGCTCGCAGGTCATCGTGCGCGAGGGGCAGGCGGCCGTGTTCTTCCGGGATGGGAAGGCGCTGGACACCTTTGGCCCCGGCCGCCACACCATCACTACGGCCAACATCCCGTTGCTGACGGGGCTGGTCGGCGCGGTGTTCAGCGGCAACACCCCCTTTACGGCCGAAGTGTACTTTGTGAGCACGCGCGATTTCATCGATCAGCGCTGGGGCACGCCCGAGCCGATCACGCTCCGCGACGAGGTGCTGCGGATGGTGCGCATCCGCGCCCATGGCACCTACAACATGCAGGTGGCCGACCCGCAGCTCTTTGTGGCCCAGGTGATGGGCACCCGCGGCTATATGAGCACGCAGGATGTGTCCAACTATTTGCGGAGCATGATCATCACCCGCATCACGGACCTGCTGGGTGAGAACATGCGCACCGTGCTCGACCTCCCCGCCATGTATGATGAGGTCGCGGCGGCGACGCGCGTGCGTGTGCGCGACGATTTCGCCTCCCTGGGGCTGCTCCTGAAGCAGCTCTACATCATGTCGGTGAGCCCGACGGAAGAGACGAACGCCGCCATCGATGAGGCAGCCTCCATGGGCGCCATCGGCAACATGGACTCGTACCTCAAGTTCAAGGCGGCGCGCGCCGTGGGCGATTCCGCCGCGGCGGGGGGCGGCGCCGGCGAGGGCACCCAGCTCGGTATGGGCCTCGGCACGGGTCTGGCGATGGCCAAGATCCTGTCGGAGGGGCTCAGCGGCCAGCCACAGCAGGCTCCGGCGGCGGGCCCCGCGGCGCCCGCATCGCCCGCGGCTGCCGACCCCGTGGCCGTGCTGGGCAAGCTGAAGGAGATGCTGGACGCCGGCCTCATCTCCCAGGCTGAATACGACAGCAAAAAGGCCGAGATTCTGGGCCGCATGTAGAGCGTGCGACACTGCCTCTCCCGAGGCCGATGCGGGGGTTACAGGTAACAGCGGTTGCAGGTTACACGCACCGCGTTGGCCGTGGTGTGGTAACGGCCATCTGCGGGGGCACGCGCTGTATCCTGGCACCTGTCACCTGTAACCCTCTGCTTTGCGACCAGGCCGTTTCTGGTGTATCATGGGTGCGCTCAGACTGTCAGCGCGCAAGGAGAGGCCGCTCCATGGAAGTATTGCTCTTGAAGGAAGTCAAGAGGCTCGGCAAGCCGGGCGAGGTTCGTCGCGTGGCCGACGGCTATGCCCGCAACTATCTCATACCGCGCGGCCTGGCCGTTCCCGCCACTGACGCCGCACGCAAGCAGGTAGCCGATCGCGAGGCGGCGCGCGCCCGTGCCGCTGAAGCGGAAAAGAGCGCCGCTGAGGCGCACGCGGCTTCGCTCCAGCAGGTCGAACTCGTCTTCAAAGCCAAGAGTGGCGAGTCAGGCCGCCTGTTTGGCTCGATAACCAGCGCCGATATCGCCGAGCAACTCGCGGCGCGCATCGGCGAGCCGGTGGATAAACGCAAGGTCATGCTCGACGAGCCGATCAAAGAGGTCGGCACATCCAAGGTGGATGTCAGGCTGCACACCGATGTCAAGATTACGGTCACGGTCACCGTCCAGGGTGAGGAAGCGTCGTAAGCGACCGAGACCCGGCCTTCCACCGAGATCCTCCGAATACTCCCCGCGTGGATCGTCGCCCTTCGGCTGCGAAGATCCACGTTGTTCCCAACGGACCTGCGACGGGCCCAGCAAGCGCGCTCTGCGGCGCTTGCCGCGTTGTGGATTTGTGCTCCGGCCCGCAGTTGTCTATGATAGCCGAACTTCCCCGATGCTGTCCGCTCGTGCCGTCATCCTAGACGTGGTTACATCGCAAAGAGGCTGTCACTGCCATGGCAAGGTTGCCAGAGGCATCCTATAGGAATCGATCGGCGCTCCGCTGGTTCGTGCTACCGGCTCGTGTCCGCCTGTACGAGAGCAGTCCACCCCATGGGCTCTGGCAAGGCGGCAGACTATATCCAAGGGAGAGCGGACTCATGTCCTCAAGGTACCGTCCAGGTCTGGCAGTAGCGCTCCTCATCGCCGTGCTGGTGGCGTCGATGGGATGTAGCACCTCAGCATCCACCAAGCGGGAGGAGGCCACCCCCACGCCCATCCCGCCACCCCCTGTGCCCGTCAAGCCAACCTACACGGTCCAGCGCGGCACGGTCATCGATAGCCTCTCGTTCACCGGCCGCGTCGCTCCCGTCATTGAGGAGGAACTCTTCTTTCGGACGAGCGGGCGCGCCAAGAAGGTGTACGTCGAGCGCAACGACATGGTCGAGGCGGACACGCTGCTGGCCGAACTCGAGAACGATGACCTCGTCCGCCAGCTCCAGCAGGCCCAGATCCAGCTCGAGACGGACGAGCTGAACCTCGCCGCCGCCATGGCCTCGCAAGAGTTCGATGTGGACAAGGCACGCATCGACCTGGAGATCAAAAAGCTCGAGTTGGCCAAGAAGGAACAGGAAGCGGCCGCCAACGTGAGCGTGATCGTCGCCAAGGCGAACATGGACAAGGCGGTCGCCGGCCCGTCGGAAACGGACCTGGCCATCGCCCGCGACCGCATCGAGCAGGCCAAGAACTCGCTGTGGGGCTCCCAGAATCAGCGCGACGCCATCTGCGGTCAGGATGATAGCAGCGCCTCGTGCCGCAGCGCCCAGGCCTCGGTGCAGAATGGTGAGCTGAACGTGCGCATCGCCGAGATGCAGTACCAGGAGATGCAAAAGGGCGCCAGCCCGGAGGATATCGCCATCGCTCGGGCCAACTATCAGAGCGCCGTGCTCAAGCAGCAGCAACTCGTCTCCGACATCGCCATCCTCAAGCAGCAGATCGCCCTCGCCGAGCGCGAGTTGGAGCGCCTCGAGGAGGGCACCGAGACGAACCTCGAGGCCGCAGTGGGGCGCAGCACGCTGGCCGTGGAGCGCCTGCAGGCCCAACTCGACGCCACCCAGATTACGAGCCCCATCGCCGGCAAGGTGACCTCCGTGTCGTGCTACGAGGGGCGCGAGGTGAACGCCTACAGCCCGGTGTTTGTGGTGGCCGATGAGGCCGAGATCGAGGTGACGGCCGAGCCGATGAGCACCCAGTTGCAGCGGCTGGCCGAGGGGATGGAGGCCGCCATCATCCTCTCCGCCTACCCCGGCAAGGAGCTGCCCGCCGAGATCATCCAACTCCCCTACCCCTATGGTGGTGGCGGTGGCGCCACCGTGGAAGAGGCGGACAAGCTGACCCATATCTCCTTCGACCCGCAGGACCTCGACCTCAAGCCGGGCGACCTGGTGAAGGTCATCGTCACCATCGAGCAACGCGAAGACGTGCTGTGGCTGCCACCGGCGGCGATCCGCACCTTTGCGGGACGCAAGTTCGTCGAGGTGGATGAGGACGGCACGCGCAAGCGCGTCGACGTGGTGCTGGGCATCGAGAGCGCCGAGCGCGTCGAGATCAGGGAAGGTCTCCAAGAGGGCCAGACCGTGGTCGGGCAGTAGCGAGGAGACGACTCGATGAACGTCCTGTCCGTTTTCCTCATCGCTGCCAAACGCCTGTGGAACAACAAGGGGCTGACGCTCTGTTCCATCGTCGGCCTCATCACGGCGGTAGCCCTCATCAGCAGTGTGCCGCTCTACACCGAGACGGCCAACTTTAAGGTGCTCAAGGAGCAGTTGTCGGCCGAGGAGGGCGAGACGGCGGTGCGCGCCCGCCCGCCCTTTGCCTTCATGTACCGCTACATCGGCGCCTGGCACGGCCCGGTCGAGATCGAGGACTTTGGGCCGGTGGATGAGTACATCACCGCGTCGGTGCCGGGGCTGATCGGGCTGCCCCAACAGAGCTTTGTGCGCCACGTCAAGACGGATAACTTTTCCCTCTTTCCCGCCTCCGAGGCGGCCTACATCGGGCTGCGTCAACCCCTCGGTTGGGTGAACGTGGGCTTTGTGTCCGCTATCGAGGAGCACATCCGCATCCTGGCAGGCGAGTTCCCCGCCGCATCGGCCGATCCCGACTATGTCGACGTGCTGATCAGCGCCAGCTTTGCCAGCGATACCGGCATGCAGGTCGGCGAAACGTACGTGGTGTTCAAGCGCGCCGAGTCGGCCACGACCGGCCAAGGCGCCGACGCCAAGACCACCGAGTCGCGGCCAACCCAGCTCAACGTCCGCATCGCCGGCGTGTGGGAAGCCACCGACCCGGAGAATCCGTACTGGTTCTACAACCCCAAGGCGCTGGCCAACACCCTCCTCATCACCGAGGACGTGTTCCGGTCGCGCGTGTCGCCGGTGACCGACAAAGAGGTCTATGCCGCCATCTGGTACTATGTCTTTGACGGCGACAACGTGCGCACCGACGACGTGCCAGGCCTCCTGGGGCGCATCAACTATCTGAACTCACGGGTCGGCACCCTCCTCGCCAACACTGTACTGGACATCTCGCCCACACAGGCGCTCCAGAACTATCGCTGGACGACCTTTGTGATGACGATCATCCTCTACGTGTTCTCGATCCCCATCCTGGGTCTGGTGCTCTACTTTATCGGCATGATCTCGGGGCTGGTGGTCGAGCGGCAGCGCGGCGAGATCGCCATCCTCAAGAGCCGCGGCACCGGTGACGCCCAGGTGGTGGGCATCTATGCCCTCGAAGGGCTCATGATCGGCGTCATCGGCCTGGCCGGCGGGTTGCTCATCGGCAAGCAGTTGGCGATCTTTATGGGCAACACCGTGTCGTTCCTGGCGTACGGCACCCGGGAGCCGTTGCCCGTCCTGATCACGCCGCGCGCCATCCGCATGGCGCTGCTGGGGATCGGCATCGCCCTGCTGGCCAGCCTGATGCCGGCGCTGCGCGCCGCGCGGTTGACCATCGTCACCTACAAGCGCGACCGCGCCCGGGCGATGGAAAAGCCCTTCTGGCAGCGCTTCTTCCTCGACTTTCTCTTGCTGATCCCCTCCGGCTATGGCTACTATATCCTGCAGAACCGCGGCACTCTGAGCGTCCTGGGAGATACGGCCGGCGGCGACCCGTTCAGCGACCCGCTGCTCTTCCTGGTGCCCTCGCTGACGATCTTTGCCGTGTCGCTGCTGATCATCCGCGTCTTCCCGCTGGCGATGGAGTTGTTGGCCTGGGTGACGAGCCAGGTATCGCCATCGGTGTCCATCGTGCTGGCGCTCAGGCAGTTGGCGCGCGTCTCATCGCAGTACACCGGGGCGCTGCTTCTGCTGGTGCTGACGCTGAGCCTGGCCACTTTTACGGCGTCCATGGCGCGCACCCTCGATCAGAGCCTCGTCGACCGCATGTACTACCGCTACGGCAGCGACTATCACCTCACCGAGATGGGCGAGAGCTCCGAGGCAGAGGGGGGCGGCAGCGCCACGACGGAGGCCGCCTCGTCGGCAGCGGAGGAGGTCGGCGGCTGGGTGTTCGTGCCGGTGAGCGAGCACATGCGCGTGCCCGAGATCAAGGGCGCTGTGCGGGTGGGCTCCTATCCCGCCGTGGCCTCCATCGGCAGGTCCACCGGCCGCGGGCGATTCTTTGGCATCGACCGCCTCGAGTTTCCCTCGGTCGCCTTTTTCCGCAACGACTTTGCCTACAGTTCGCTCGGGACGCTCATGAACCGCCTGGCCATCGACCACTCGGCGCTGCTGGTGAGCCCCGAGTTCCTGTGGGACTATTCCCTCGACGTCGGGGACCGGGTGGAATTGCAGGTCTCGGCATGGGGCGAGCGCCGCAACGTCAGCTTTATCATCGCCGACGTCATCCGCTACTTCCCGACCTACTATCCGGATGAAGAGAACCAGTACCTGTTCGTCGGCAACTTGGAGTACGTGTTCGAGCAGATGGGCGGGATGTTCCCCTACGACGTATGGGTTCGCGCCGACACCGCACTGGACGTCGACGAGGTACAGCGCGAGCTGATGAACTATGACATCCGCGTCATGGCGATACGGGGCAGCCGCGAGGCGGTCGAGGCGGAGCAGTCGCGACCCGAGCGCACCGGCGTGTTCGGCATCCTGTCGGTGGGGTTCGTGGCGGCCGCCATCCTGACGATGCTCGGCTTTTTGCTGCACTCGTTCATCTCGTTCCGGCGGCGCTTTATCGAGTTCGGCGTGTTGCGCGCCATCGGCCTTTCGGTTGGACAGATGATCGGCTTCTTGGGATTCGAGCAGGTGCTACTCATCGCCTCGGGCGTATCGGCGGGGACGGGGTTGGGGGTGTGGGTGAGCGACCTCTTTATCCCCTTCCTACAGGTGGGGACGGCGAGGAACGTCGACATCCCCCCCTTCGTGGTGCTGATCGCCTGGGAGGACATCACCAAGATCTATGTGGTGTTCGGGGCGATGCTGCTGCTGGCCGTGGCCAGCATGATCTGGTTCTTGTCGCGCCTGCGCATCTTTGAGGCCGTCAAGCTCGGAGAGGCGGTATAGGATGGCAACTAACGGCCCCATGATCCTGTGTGACAACCTGGTCAAGATCTACAAGGTGCAGGACCTGGAGGTGGTTGCGCTCCAGGGCCTGGATCTGATGGTCGACCGTGGGGAGTTCATGGCCATCATCGGCCCCAGCGGCAGCGGCAAGTCGAGCCTGATGAACATCCTGGGCGGGCTGGACCGCCCCTCAGCGGGCAAGGCGATCGTCGACGGGCAGGACTTGCTCAAGCTCTCGTCGTTCGCCCTCACGCGCTATCGCCGACAGAAGGTGGGATTCGTCTGGCAGCAACCCTCGCGCAACCTCATCCCCTACCTCTCGGTGGAGGAGAACGTCGAGTTGCCCATGATCGTCGCCGGCATGCCCTTCACCGAGCGCAAGGCGTGGGCGCGCGAGTTGCTGGATGCCGTCGGCCTGTGGGAGCGGCGCCACCACGACCTGCCGCGGCTGTCGGGCGGCGAGCAGCAGCGCACGGCCATCGCCGTGTCGCTGGCCAACAAGCCCGTGCTGCTGCTGGCCGACGAGCCCACGGGCGAGGTGGACACCACCACCGCGCAAGGCATCGTCGACACGCTGCGCCACCTCAACGAGGAGTACAACCTCACCATCGTCACCGTGACGCACGACCCGCGCATGGCCAATCAGGTGGACCGTGTGGTGGCCATCCGCGACGGCAAGACGAGTAGCGAGCGCGTGCGGCGCGTGCGCGCGGAGCAGCCGACGCTGGTGGGAGAGGAAACCCCGACGGAAAGCGCCGATGAGAACAACGGCGCCGAGGTCCCCGAGGAGCAGGTCACCTATCACGAGTACGTGGTGCTGGACGCCGCGGGACGCCTGCAAGTTCCGCGCGAGTATCTCGAGGAACTGGGAATCACCGACCGCGCCGAGGTCGAGCTGACCGAGGCGGGCATCCTGGTCAAGCCGGCGTTGGGGCTGGCGGGTGCCGCCGCGCAGGCCGCACGCGTCTCGCAGGTAGCCGAGACGTGGGGGCCACAGCGGGGCTCGAAGGACTGGAAGCTGCGCCTCAGCGATGCCAGCCGCGGCCTGCGTGGGCTGCTTCGCCGAGGAAACAAGTAACCCCTCACCCCTAGGACAGGATGGACGAGAACCGTGGCAGAATATACCGGTGAATTCGTCGTCAAGACCGTCGACGTCACACGCGTGTACCGTGTGGACCGCATCGAGGTGCACGCCCTCCGCGGGGTGTCCTTTGAAATCGCCAGGGGAGACTTTGCGGCGCTCATGGGCCGGTCCGGCTCGGGCAAGACGACCCTCCTCAACGTCATCGGAGGGCTCGACCACCCCACGGAGGGGGACGTGTACCTCTTTGGGGATTCCATCGCCCAGCTGTCGGATCGCAAACTGACCGAGATCCGCCGCCACTCCATCGGCTTTGTCTTCCAGTCGTTCGCGCTGATGCCGACCATGTCGGCGTTCGAGAACGTGGAGCTGCCTCTGCGGCTGGTGGGCATGGGACACCGCGAGCGGCGACAGCGCGTGATGGAGTGCCTGGAACTCGTGGGCCTGACGCGCTGGGCCAAGCACCGCCCGCAAGAGATGTCGGGCGGCCAGCAGCAGCGCGTGGCCATCGCCCGGGCCATCGTCACGCGGCCCGGCCTCATCCTGGCCGACGAGCCCACGGGCGAACTGGACAGCGCGACCGGCCGCGCCATCATGGGCCTCTTCCAGAGCATCGCCAAGGAGGAGGGGATCACCATTATCACTACCTCCCACGACCCCACGATGCAAGAGTACGTCGACTATACGCTGCACATGGCCGACGGGCAGATCGTGAACCTGACCCACAACGGGAATGGGCAGAACACTCAGAACGCCCACTGACGGGCGCGCCATCTGCCGTGTTCGCCTCCGGGGGGCGCCTGATGCATCAGGCGCCCCCCGCTTCGCGTCGCGTCGGCAGGTGGCAAGGGCAGGTCATCTCGAGCGGAAACTTGCCAAACCCTCTCGCGTGGGTATCATCAGAATGAGTGGCTTCTCCTACCCAGGGCCTACACCTAGCGGAGGATCAGCATGGCATTCCTCATCGGCATCGACATCGGCACTACCGGCGCCAAGACGCTGCTGATCGACTCGGAGGGGCGCGTCGTCGGCAGTGCCACCGTCGAGTACCCCATGTACACCCCCCGCCCACTGTGGGCCGAGCAGGAGCCCGAGGACTGGTGGCAGGCGACGGTCGGTTCCATCCGCCAGGTCCTGCGCTCCACCGGCGTCGACAAGACAGAGCTAGCCGGCATCGGCCTCACCGGCCAGATGCACGGCATGGTGCTGCTCGACGCCCAGGGGCGGGTATTGCGCCCCTGCATCATGTGGAACGACCAGCGCACCGCCAACGAGTGCCGCTGGATCATGGAGCGCGTCGGCCGCGCGCGCTTTCTCGAGCTGACCATGAACCCCGCGCTGCCCGGGTTCACCGCGCCCAAGATCCTCTGGACGCGCGACCACGAGCCCGAGGTGTACGCCCAGGTCGCCAAGGTGCTCCTGCCGAAGGATTACGTCCGCTATCGCATGACGGGCGAGTACGCCACCGAGGTGTCGGACGCCTCGGGAACGGTGCTGCTCAACGTGGGCGAGCGCCGCTGGAGCGAGGAGGTCCTCTCGCTGCTCAACATCCCCATGGAGTGGATGCCCACCTGCGTGGAATCCCCCGAGATCACCGGCCGCGTGACGGCCGAGGTCGCCGACGCCACCGGCCTCCCTGTGGGGCTGCCCGTGGTAGGGGGTGGCGGCGACCAGGCCGCCAGCGGCGTGGGCACGGGCATCGTCGAGCCGGGGCTCGTCTCGGTTACCATGGGGACCTCGGGCGTTGTCTTTGCCTACACCGACGCCCCCAGCCGCGACCCGGAGGGACGCCTGCACACCTTTTGCCACGCCGTGCCGGGCAAGTGGCACGTCATGGGCGTGACGCTGGCGGCGGGCGGCTCGCTCCGCTGGCTGCGCGACACCCTGGGCGCGGCAGAGATGGACGTGGCGGCGCTCACCGGCGTCGACCCCTACGAGATCATGACGGCCGAGGCGGACCTGGCGCCCGCCGCCAGCGAGGGGCTGATCTACCTCCCCTACCTGTCGGGGGAGCGCACCCCCTACCCCGACCCCAACGCCCGCGGGGCGTTCTTTGGGCTCACGGTACGCCACAACAAGCGCCACATGATGCGCGCCGTGCTCGAGGGGGTGGCCTACAGCCTGCGCGATTCCATCGAGCTGTTCCGCAGCCTGGACGTGCCCATCACCCAGGTGCGGGCCACGGGCGGCGGGGCGCGCAGCCGCGTGTGGCGCCAGATCCTGGCGGACGTGTTCGGCACCGAACTCGTCACGGTGAACGTCACCGACAGCAGCGCCTACGGCGCCGCTCTGCTGGCCGGTGTGGGCGCGCTGGTGTATGCCAGCGTGCCCGAGGCGTGCGCGCAGACGGTCAAGATCGTCGATACGGTGGAGCCGGTGCCCGCAAACCGCAGGACCTACGACACCTACTATCCCATCTACCGCTCGTTGTACCCCGCGCTCAAGCCGGCGTTCGACGCCGTCGCCGAGGTGGAGTAGCATCGCGTAGGGTCCCACGAGCCAGCGCCACACAGGAGGCCGACCCGTCATGTCGTACCAGTTTCCCTCGCGCCGTCCGGTGGTCATGGGGTTTGGCGGCGCCGTCGCCACGAGCCAACCCCTGGCAGCCCAGGCGGGGCTGCGCATCCTCATGCAGGGTGGCAACGCCGCCGACGCCGCCGTGGCCACGGCCGCGGCGCTCAACGTGGTGGAGCCGATGAGCACCGGCATGGGCGGCGATGCCTTTGCCCTCATCTACTGGGCTAAGGAGCGCCGCGTCTATGCCCTGAACGCCAGCGGGCGCGCCCCCTACGCCGCCACGCTGGAGGAGATGCAACGCCGCGGCCTGAACGAGATGCCGCTGCGCGGCATCCTGCCCGTTACCGTGCCGGGCGCCGCCGCCGGCTGGGCCGACACCGTGGCGCGCTTTGGCAGGCTCGGCCTCGACCGCGTGCTGCAGCCGGCCATCGACTATGCCGAGGGCGGGTTCCCGGTGAGCGAGGGGATCGCGCGCTCCTGGCAGGCGAGCGATGCGCTGCTGCGGGAGGACCCCTCCGCGGCCGCCACGTACCTGCCCACGGGCCGGGCGCCCCGCGCCGGGGAGCGCCATTGCTCGCCCGACCTGGCGCGCAGCCTGCGTCTGCTGGCCGAGGGGGGCGCCGACGCCTTTTACCGCGGGCCCATCGCCCGCGCCATCGTGGCGACCTCGGAGCGCTACGACGGGCTGTTCACGCTGCAGGACCTGGCCGATCACACCTCCACCTGGGTCGAGCCGATCCACACCGACTATCGCGGCTATCGCGTCTACGAGTGTCCGCCCAACGGCCAGGGGATCGCCGCCCTCATCGCGCTGAACATCCTGGAGGCGTACGATCTCGCCGGCATGGGGTACGACGCGGTCGACGCCATGCACGTCAAGATGGAGGCGGTCAAGCTGGGGATGACGGCCGCCGGCTGCTTTGTGGCCGACCCGGAGCAGGCCGAGGTGCCCGTGGCGGGGCTCCTCTCCCGCGCCTACGCCGACGAGCAACGGAGCCGTATCGCCATGGAGCACGCCATCCAGCATCCTGATGGCGGCATGCCGCCCACCTCGCCCGACACCATCTATCTGACGGTGGCCGACGGCGAGGGGAACGCGGTGTCGTTCATCAACAGCCTCTACATGGGGTTCGGCTCGGGGCTCGTGGCCGAGGGCACCGGCATCGCGCTGCAGAACCGGGGCAACCTCTTTTCGCTCGACCCGGCGCACCCCAACTGTATCGCGCCGCACAAGCGGCCCTATCACACCATCATCCCCTGCATGGTGACTCGCGACGGCGACCTGGCCATCTGCTACGGCGTGATGGGCGGATTCATGCAACCGCAGGGGCACGTGCAGGTGCTCAGCAATATCGTGGACCACGGCATGAACCCCCAACAAGCGCTGGACGCGCCGCGGTTTTTCTACCAGAAGGAGAACGTCTACCAGATCGAGGCGGGCCTACCCGACGCGGTGTATGCGTCACTGCGGGCGCGCGGCCACGACCTGACCCTCGGCGGGGGCGGGTTCGGCGGCGGCCAGGTGATCATGGTGCACCCCGAGAGCGGCGCGCTGATGTGCGGCTCGGAGCCGCGAAACGACGGCTGTGCCGTGGCGTTCTAGCCCCACTGGGGTCGACGACGCCGTGCTATCGCTAACAGACATCATACCCTAGACAGTGGGAGCATCAGGCATGAATGGGAACGTTCGCATCGGGATCATCGGGTCGGGCAGCATCGCCCGCTACGCCCATATCCCGGGATACAAGGCGCAGAAGGGGGTCGAGATCGTCGCCGTGTGCGACGTAGTGCTCGACAAGGCGGCCGACATCGCCCACGAGTTCGGCATTCCGCGCTGGTACGGCTCGTACCAGGAGATGCTCGAGTACGAAAAGCTGGATGCCGTCTCGATCTGTACGCCCAACGTGGCGCACCGCGACACCACCATCGCCGCGCTGCAGGCGGGCCTCCATGTGCTGTGTGAAAAGCCCATGGCCATGAACCTGTGCGAGGCGCAAGAGATGGCGGCGGCGGCGCGCAGCGCCGGCAAGATCCTCCAGGTCGGCCTGCACTGGCGCTTTACGGGCGAGGCGCAGGTGCTCAAGCGCTTCATCGACGCCGGGGAGATGGGCGACATCTACTATGGCGAGGCGACCTGCATGCGCCGGCGCGGCATCCCCGGGTGGGGGGTGTTCACCCAGAAGGAGCTGCAGGGCGGCGGCGCGCTCATCGACATCGGCGTGCACACGTTGGACCACACCATGTGGCTGATGGGCAACCCCAAGCCGGTCTCCGTGACGGGTGTGACCTATGCGGCCTTTGGCAAACGCTCGGACGTGGTGAGCATCTGGGCGCCGTGGGACGCGCACAAGTTCGACGTGGATGACATGGGCGTGGCGATGGTGCGCTTTGAGGGCGGCGCCTCGCTGATCCTGCGAGCCAGCTGGGCCGCCAACATCGAGAAGGAATACCAGGAGACGCGCATCCTCGGCACTCATGGCGGGGCCTATATGTCGCCGCTGCGCATCTACAAAGAGATGCACCGCTCGCTGGTGGACATCTCGCCCGCCAACATCCCCGTCGGGAACGCCCATACCGCCGAGATCGGCCATTTCGTCGCCTGCGTGCGCGACGAGTCCGAGTGCGCCGTGAATCTCGACTCGGTGCTCCAGACGCAGGCGGTGCTGGACGCCATCTATCGCTCCGCCGAGACGGGGCACGAGGTGTGCCTGGATGGGTGCTGAACGCGCCAAGAGTGACGTGGCGGCCGGGGCTGCGGCCCGGCGCCACGCCGGCCGAGGTCGACGCCGCGCACCGCGCGCGGCGTCGACTCTTGTTGCTCGGCATCCCCCTGTTCTGGAGTTCGCTGTACATCTATAACGCCTACCTCTCGGCCTATGCCCGCACGCTGGGGGCGTCGCTGTCGCTGGTGGGCATCATCGTGGCGGCGTACGGGTTCACGCAGCTCGTGCTTCGCATCCCCATCGGGATCGCCTCCGACCGATTGGGCCGTCGCAAGCCGTTCGTGCTGGCGGGCGCGCTGGCCGGCGCCCTGAGCGCCGCCTCGATGCTCATCGCGCCCGAGCCATGGGTGCTCGTCCTCGGCCGCGGGCTGGCGGGCGTGGCCGCCGCCTGTTGGGTGCCCCTGTCGGTGCTCCTGGTGAGCAGCTATCCCAAGGGTGAGGTGGTGCGCGCTACGAGTATGGCTACCGCCCTGGGGGCCGTGGGAATGACGGTCGCCTCGGCCGCCGGCGGCCAACTGGCGCAGGTGGCGGGGGTGCGCCCCCCCTTCCTCGTGGGGATCGGCCTCGGCGTGCTCACCGCCCTGCTCCTGGCGCGCGTCACCGAGGCGGAGAGGACGGTGCGCCGGCCCACCTCGCTGGGCACCCTTCTGGCCGTGGGCAAGACGCCCCTCCTGCTGGCCGTATCGATCCTGGCGCTGCTGAACCAGTACATCTCCTGGGCGATGACACAGGGCTTTGTGCCGGTATACGCCGCCGAACTCGGCGCCACCAAGGCGCAACTCGGCATCCTTATGTCGACGTGGCAGGCGACCTATGCCGCCGTCTCGTTCCTCGGGGCGCCCATCACCGCCCGGCTTGGCAGCCGCTGGACGGTGGCCCTGGGGATGGCCCTCACCACCGTGGCCACCCTGCTCACGCCGGCGACTCGGGCCTTCTGGCCGCTGGTAGCACTGCGCTTGGTGCACGGCGTGGGAGTTGGCGTGACGACGCCCGTGCTCATGGCGGGGGTCATGTTTGCCGTGCCCGACGAAAGGCGTGGCGCGGCCATGGGGTTCTACCAGTCGATCTATGCCATCGGCATGGTGGCGGGGCCCGCCATCAGCGGCGTGTTCGGCGATAGCCTGGGCCTCGGCACCACGTTCATCATCACGGGCCTCATCGGCCTGGCGACCACCGCTCTGTCGGTGGTGCTGCTCCCCCACACGATGCGCCAGGCGGAGTAGCGCGGGACGACGCCGCATCCGTCGTTCCGAGCAACGCGAGGAACCTCGTCTTGCTGATCGAGGTCCCTCACGTCCGTTCGGGACGACGCCGCCTGTCGTTCCGCGCGCACCGCGTTGACGCCGGGGGCGGCGGCGTGCTATGCTGTGGCCATCGATTCGCTCCACCCAGGTGAAGGAGGCATTATGGGCGAAGAGAACGTCGCTTGCGTCGCGCCCACCACCGAATCATCGACCGCCTCAGCGACGCCCGCCGCATCGAGCGAGAGACCCGAGTACGTGGAAAGGAAGGCCACCATGGACGTCGCGCGCGTCGGCAAGAAAGCGCCCGAGTTCGCCGGCATGGCATTCGTAGACGGCGCTTACAAGCAGGTCAAGCTGTCGGACTATGCCGGCAAGTGGGTGATGATCTGCTTCTACCCGGGGGATTTCACCTTCGTTTGACCGACCGAATTGGCGGCGGTCGCCTCCATGAAGCAGCAGTTCGACGAGTTGGGCGTGCAGGTCATGGCCATCAGCCGTGACAGCCAGCACAGTCACAAGATCTGGCAAGAGACCGAGCTGAGCAAGATGGTGCCGGGCGGGTTCCCGTGGCCGATGCTGTCCGACGCCAACGGCTCCATCGGGCGGAGCTATGGGGTGTACGATGAAGAGGCCGGCGTCAATATCCGCGGGCGCTTTCTCATCGACCCCGACGGCGTCATCCAGGGGATGGAAGTGCTGACGCCACCAGTGGGGCGCAACGTCAGCGAGACGCTGCGCCAGGTGCGCGCCTACCAGCACGTGCGCAACACCGGTGAGGTGGTGCCCTCGGGCTGGCAGCCGGGCAAGCCCACCCTCAAGCCGAACATCGGTCTGGTGGGACACGTCTGGGAGCAGTGGAAGGTCGAGAACGCCTTCTAGACACGCGCAGTGACCGCTCGCGTGGGGTGGCCGCGACGGCCACCCCACGCCGTGGCGCGAGAGAGGTCAGGATGATGCGCCTAACCTGCGTGGTGGACAATTCCGTTCCGCACGGTGAGCTGTGGGGCGAGCACGGCCTGTCGTTCCTCATCGAGGCGGACGGCGCCCGCGTTCTGTGGGACATCGGCCAGAGCGGCGTCGTGTGGCGCCACAACATGGAGGCGCTGCGGCTCATCGACCTGCCCCTGGCGGCGGTGGCCATCAGCCACGCCCACATGGACCACACCGGCGGCCTCGACCAGGTGCTCATCGCGCACCCCAACGTGCCGCTCTACGGCCACGCCGACCTGTTCCGCCCGCGCTATCGCCTCGATGGGTCGAGCATCGGGATGGCACTCTCCCCCACCGACCTCTCGTGCCGCGCCACCCTGCACCTGAGCGCGGCGCCCCAAGAGATCGTCCCCGGCGTCCGCACCATCGGCGACATCCAGCCACGCCCTCACCCCTTGGGCGCCGGCGCCAAGCACGCCATTCGCCTCAGCGGCCAGTACGCGCCCGACCCCTACAACGACGACCAGGCGCTGGTGCTCGACGTGCCGGGGGGCGTGGTGCTGCTGTGCGGATGCTGCCACGCCGGCCTGCGCAACACCCTCGGCGCCCTGCGCCGCCAGACCGATGCTCCGCTGGTAGCGGTGGTGGGCGGGACGCACCTGGGCGGCGCCGACGCCGCCGAGCTTCAGGCGATTACGGTGGCCCTCGAAAAGGAGGGCGCGCCGGCCCTCTACCTGAACCACTGCTCGGGCCTGCGCGCCACACGGGTGCTGGCCCAGGCATTCGGCGAGCGCGTCGCGCCCTGCCCGGCTGGCACGGTCATCACCTTCTGAGATCGCTAGATGCTGCGCCCCACCGCCCCGGCGATGGCGCGCAGCTCGCCCATCAGCCGGCCAAAGTCGCTGAGGGTGAGCTGTTGCAGGCCGTCGGAGAGGGCGTTGATCGGATCGGGGTGCACCTCGATGAGCAAGCCGTCGGCGCCGGCCGCCACCGCCGCCCGCGCCAGCACCGGCACCAGCTCATAGTGACCCGCCGCGTGGCTCGGGTCCACTAATACCGGCAGGTGTGAGCTGCGCTTGATCACCCCCACCGCCGAGATGTCCAGCGTAAAGCGCGTGCTCGTCTCAAAGGTGCGAATCCCCCGTTCGCAGAGGATGAGCTGGTTGCCCCCCGCGGCAAGCACATAGTCGGCCGCCTGCAGCCATTCGGTCACCGCGGCCGCCAACCCCCGCTTCAGGATACACGGCTTGCCGCTCTCGCCCACGGCGCGCAGCAGGGCATAGTTCTGCATGTTGCGGGCGCCGACTTGCAGCACGTCCACGTGCTCGACCACGCAGTCCAACTGGTGCGGATCCATGATCTCGGTGACTACCGGCACGCCCAGCGTTCGCCGCGCCTCGTCGAGGAGTTCCAGCCCCTCCTCGCCCAATCCCTGAAAGCTGAACGGCGAGGTGCGCGGCTTGAAGGCGCCGCCGCGCAACACCGTGGCGCCCGCCTCAACCACGTGGCGCGCCGTATCCATCAGCTGCCCCCGCGACTCGATGGAGCAGGGGCCCGCCATCACCACCACGCGCGGCCCGCCCACCACCACGTCGCCGATGCGCACCTGGGTCGGCTGCGGGCGAAAGTCGCGCGAGGCCAGCTTGTAGGGACGCATGATGCGCGTCACCGATTCGACGCCGGGGAGGACGGCAAAGACCTCGGTGGGGATGT
Source organism: Anaerolineae bacterium (assembly GCA_040768165.1). Lineage (GTDB taxonomy): Bacteria > Chloroflexota > Anaerolineae > UBA1429 > UBA1429 > DUUT01. Next base: position 56,814 of record JAXGNH010000019.1, on the reverse strand, counting down.
GGCCGGTGTCGCTGCCAAGGATGGCGACGACCACCTTGTCGGTGCCGACGTTCAGCTGGGTGCCGCAGTCGAGCTTGGCGGCCCGCTCGATAACGGCGTCGACCTGCTCCTGGGGCGCGCCCCGGCGCATCTCGACGATCATGGCGTCCTCCTCGATAGCCCCGCCCTCGACGGGGCGCCGGCATGATGCAAAAAGGCCCCACAGGCGCATCCCATCTGTGGGGCCGAATCACCGTTGGTTCGGGCTCCAAGTATAGGCCGGAGCGCCGTCGCGTCAAGGCGTCATGGCGGCTCAAGCCCTACACCATCGTGCCGATGTAGATTGTAGCCGCGAACACATCCAGATCCCGCGATGAGGGACCATCATGGACAACGTGACTGCGATGGGAGTGCCGCCGACGGCGGTGCGCGCCGTGCGGGGCCACGATAACCCCCTGGACGAGCTGACGCGCTACCTGCGCGGCAGCATCTTTGGCCAGGATGGCGCCATCGACAGCATCGTGCGCGGGCTGAACCGCGCGCGCTATGGCTTTTCCGCCGGCCGGCGCGACCGGCCGGTGGCCGTGCTCCTCTTCCTCGGGCCGACGGGGGTGGGCAAGACCGAGACCGCCCGGCGCCTGGCCCACTATCTCCACCCGGAGGGCGACGGCTTTCTCAAGATCGACTGCAGCCTCTTTAGCCAGGGGCACGAGGTGGCCGCCCTGGTGGGGGCGCCGCCCGCCTACGTGGGGCGCGACCAGCGCCCGCTCTTTGACTCGGACGTCATCGAGCGCCCCAACAGCGTGGTGCTGTTTGACGAGATCGAAAAGGCCTCGGCCGAGTTCCGCCACCTGATGCTCCAGATCATGGAGGACGGCGAGGTGACGCTGCTCAACGGCGGACGCCGCGTCGATTTCCGGCGCAGCATCATCATCATGACGAGCAACGTCGGTGCCCGCGCGATGATGGACCATATCCAGGGGCGAAGGCTCGGCTTTGGTGCCGCGTCTGGGCCCGTGGGCGCCGTGGAGGAGGCGATCCACAGTATCGGGCTGAACGCGCTGCGCAAGACGTTCACGCCCGAGTGGCTGAATCGCATCGACGAGATCGTGACCTTCCGGCCGCTGGGGACCGATACCCTGGCGGCGGTGCTCGACCGCATGCTGGCCGAGGCGAACGAGCAGTACCTGCGCCACGGGCTGCGCGTGCGTCTCACCGCCCAGGCGCGCGAGGCGCTGCTGGCCGACGGCTACGTCCCCGAGTTCGGCGCTCGGCCGCTGCGGGCACGCCTCATGCAAGAGATCGAGGCGCCGCTGGCGGACCTCCTCGCCTCCGGTGGCGTGCCCGAGGGGTGCGACGTGTGGGCCGACGTCGCCCCGGGGGCCGAGCCGCGCCGCGGCCTGGCCTTCTACTATGCCCCCAACGATACCCTCCTCGCCGTAGCGCGCGAGTACCGCCTGCGCGAGCCCACCCTGTTCGAGTTCGACGTCGAGCAGGCGCTGGCCGTGGCGCGGTAAGCCCAGCTCCGCGCCACCTTCTAGGCCGCGGTTCGCGGCGCCGCGCGTGAACCGCCGGCGCTTTTGTCGTCACCGCTTGCGCCTTGATGGCACCCCCACCCCTCGTTTAGCCGCTCCCCCCTGCGAACGTATAATGGCGGGCATCCCTCGAACGTCGACCCTGGAGGATCATCGCTCATGACGTATCGCGACACCGTTGCCGCCATCGCCCCCCTCGATCAGGCCGCCATGGACGCCGCTCGCGAGCGCCAGGCGCAACTCACCAAGCCCAACGGCAGCCTGGGGCGCCTGGAGGAACTGTCGATCCAACTGGCCGGCATCACCGGCCGCGAGTGCCCGCGCATGGCGCGGAAGGTGGTCATCACCTGCGCGGGCGACCACGGCGTGGTGGCCGAGGGAGTGAGCGCTTTTCCCCAAGAGGTAACCCCGCAGATGGTGGCCAACATCCTGGCGGGGGGCGCCGCCGTGAGCGTGCTGGCGCGTCAGGCCGGGGCGAGGCTGGTGGTGGTGGACGCCGGCGTGGCGGCGGAACTGCCCCCGCACCCGAGCCTCTACGCCCTCAAGGTGGCGCCGGGGACGCGCAACCTCGCCCAGGGGCCGGCCATGACGCGGGAGGAGGCGATCCGCGCCGTCGAGGCCGGTATCGCGGCCTTTGAGGCCGAATACGCCCAAGGACTCGATGCGGTGGCCACGGGCGAGATGGGGATCGGCAACACCACCCCCGCCACCGCCATCGTCGCCGCACTGACGGGGCGGCCGGTGCCCCAACTCACCGGCCGTGGCACGGGGATCGACGACGAGGGGATGCGGCGCAAGATCGCCGCCATCGAGCGCGGGCTGGCGGTGAACCGCCCCAACTCCGGCGACGCGCTGGACGTCCTCGCCAAGGTAGGGGGGTTCGAGATCGGCGCCATCGCCGGCGTGGTGTTGGCGGCGGCGGCGCGTCGCGTGCCGGTGGTGGTGGACGGCTACATCACGACCTCCGGCGCCATGATCGCCGCCGGCCTGTGCCACACGGCTGCCCACTATATCATCGCCTCCCATCGCTCCGTGGAGGTCGGCCACCAGGCGATGTGGGATTACCTCGCCACGCAGCCCCTGCTGGACCTCAACCTGCGCCTGGGAGAGGGCACCGGCGCCGTGCTCGCCATGCACCTGGTGGACGCCGCCTGCCGCATCTTGGGCGAGATGGCGACCTTTTCCTCGGCCGGCGTGTCGGGACGCGCCTAGGCCGATGGCATTCATCCTGGCGCTGCGCTTCCTGACGCGTATCCCCGTGCCGATACGGGACGACTCTGCGCGCGGCGAGGGAGACAACGCCGTGCTCGGCCGAGCCATGGCCTGGTTCCCCCTGGTGGGGCTGATCATCGGCGCAGCGCTGGCAGGGGTGCGGTGGGCGATGGCGCTAGCGTTCGGCCCACTCCTGGCGTCGGCCCTGACGCTGGCCGCCTGGGTGGCGGTCACCGGCGGGCTGCACCTGGATGGCGCCGTGGACTGTTTCGACGCCCTGGCACTGGCGGCGCCCGCCGAGCGGCGCCTGGCGGTCCTCAAGGACGTCCACGTCGGCGCGTACGGCGTGGTGGGGGCGGCGCTACTCCTCTTGATCAAGTGGTTGGCCATCGGCGAGGCACCCTGGCCAGCGCTCGTCGCCGCGCCGGTGCTGGGGCGCATGGAGCTCGTGTATGTCACCGCCGCCTTTGCCTACGCGCGGCCCAGCGGCATGGGCGCGGCCTTCAAGGCGCAGCTCTCTCCGCGACATGTGGGCGTGGCCGCCATCACGACGCTGGCCTGCGTCCTGCTGCTCGGGACGTGGCGCGGGGCGCTGGCGGCCGGGTTCTCCTGGCTGGCGGCCTGGGCGACGGGTGCCTGGGCGGCGCGCCAGCTGGGGGGCGGCATCACGGGGGACGTCTACGGGCTGGCCTGTGAGGTCGTCGAAGTGGTGGCGCTGCTGGCCTGGGGGGCGCTCTATGTCGCGTGATAGACTGCACTCCGGCGATCTGAACCGTTCGCCGCGCGCCTTTCGCCTGGGGAGCACCTCCTACGTCTACCCCGACGACATCCTGCCCAACGTCCGCCGGCTCGGCCCCATGGTGGACGACGTCGAGTTGGTGCTGTTCGAGATCCCGGAGGCGAGCAACCTCCCCGACGACGCCGCGCTGGACGAGCTGGGACGCCTGGCCAAGGATCACGACCTGACCTACACCGTGCACCTGCCCCTCGACCTGCGCGTGGCGGCGGGCGGCGACGGCCCCGGCGCGCAGCCCGACCCCTCCATGGCCATGGCGCGGCGCATTATCGAACTCACGCGGCCGCTCAGCCCCTACGCGTACGTAGCGCACCTCGATGCCCGTGAGCCGCTGGAGACGGGCGCCTGGGACGCCTGGCGCGACGCCTGCGCGGTCGGCTTGGCGGAGCTGGCAGCCGCGGCGGGCGAGCCCGGCCGCATCTGCATCGAGAACCTGGAGCGCTGGCCCCACGGCGAGATGCTGCCGCTCCTGGAGCGCCTGCCGGTGGGGTTCTGCCTCGACATCGGCCACCTCTGGCTGCAGGGGGAGGACGCGCCGGCGTGCATCGCGCGGCTCGCGCCCTATACGCGGGTGGTGCACCTCCACGGCATCGGCGAACGCGACCACGCGTCGTTGCGCCACACCCCACGGCCCCAACTCCGCGCCGCCCTCGACGCCCTGGCGCGGTCGGGGTTCGACGGCGTAGTCACGCTGGAGGTGTTCAACCTGGAGGACCTGGTGACATCCCGGGATCTCGTACTGGCATGGGAGGATGGGACGCTGTGAGCGAAACGGGGATCGTGCTGGTGCTCGGCGGAGCGCGCAGCGGCAAGAGCGACTATGCCCAGCTCCTGGCGGGGCGCCTGGCGGAGCGGGTGCTCTATGTGGCCACCGCCACCGCCGGCGACGACGAGATGGCGGAGCGCATCGCCCGGCACCGCGCCGAACGCCCCGCGACGTGGGACACGGTGGAGGCGCCCGTGGACGTAGCGGCGGCCGCCGGCGGGGCGCTGGCCGACCACGGCGCCGTGCTGCTCGACTGCCTCACCATGCTGGCCAGCAACGTCCTCCTGGCGCAGGAGGACGATCCTGCCGCCGCCGAGGCGCGTCTGCTGGCCGACGCGGACGCGCTGTGCGAGCTGTGCTCCGCGCGGGGCGTCGCGCTAGTGATCGTCTCCAACGAGGTGGGGATGGGGGTGGTGCCGGCCTACCCCCTGGGGCGCGCCTACCGCGACATGCTGGGACGCGCCAACCAGCGCCTCGCGCGCCGCGCCGATCGCGTGCTGCTCCTCATCGCCGGCATCCCCGTGGACGTTCGGGCGCTGTCGCGCGCGCTCCCCGACCCCTTCGCGCCCTAGTCGTCCTCGTCACCGTCCTGGGGCACGATGGGCAGCCAGCGCCGCCCGTCTCGAGCCATGAGCGCGTCGGCGGCGGCCGGGCCCGCGCTCCCCGGCGCGTACGGCTCCGGCGTCATCTCCTCCGTCAGAGGATCGATGAGCGCCCAGGCCATCTCGATCTCGTCGGAGCGGGCAAAGAGCGAGGCATCCCCCTGTAGGGCATCGAGCAGCAGGCGCTCGTAAGCGTCGGGCAGCACGTCCTCGCCAAAGCGCTCCTCGTAGTGAAACTCCATGTCCACCGTCTCGACGCGCATCCCCAGCCCCGGCACCTTGGTCTCGAAGCAGAGGTGGATGCTCTCGTTGGGCTGGATGACGATGGAGAGGCGGTTTGCCTCCAGGTCGACGTTCTCCGGGAACAGCAGGTGCGGCACCCCCTTGAACTGCAGCGAGATCTCGGTGGTCTTGGCGGCGAGGCACTTGCCCGAGCGCACGTAAAAGGGCACCCCCTGCCAGCGCCAGTTGTCCACGTACAGCTTGAGCGCCACGTAGGTGGGGGTGTTCGAGTCGGGGGCCACTTTCGCCTCGTCGCGGTAGCCGTGGTACTGGCCCCACACCCCATCCTCCCGACGGATCGGGCGGATGGCCTGGAGCACCTGCACCTTTTCATCGCGCAGCATCTTGGCGTTGAGGGCGGAGGGGGGTTCCATAGCGGTCAGGGTGACGAGCTGCATGAGGTGGTTCTGCACGATGTCGCGCAGCACGCCGGCGCGATCATAGTACCCACCGCGGTGGCCGACGCCCTGTCTCTCCGCCATGGTGATCTGCACGTGATCGACATAGTTGCGGTTCCACACCGGCTCGAGGATCGTGTTGGCAAAGCGCAGCACCAGGAGGTTCTGCACCGTCTCCTTGCCGAGATAGTGGTCGATGCGATAGACCTGCTCCTCGTCAAAGACGGTGTGGACGCCGGCGTTCAGTTCGCGGGCGCTGGCCTGGTCGCGGCCAAAGGGCTTTTCGATGACGATGCGCGCCCAGCCGCCGTCAGCGCCGCGCGCCATGCCGGCCCGGCCCAGTTGCTCGATGACGGTGGGAAACACCTCGGGGGGAAGGGCCAGGTAGTACAAGCGGTTGCCCCGCGTTCCTCGATCGCGGTCCAACTCCCGTAGCCTCTGCTCCAGCTGCCGGTAGGTCTCCGGATCGCCATAGTCGCCCGAGAGGTAGGAGATGCGCCCGGCGAACTCGGGCCAGCGCTCACAGATGCTGGGCTCGAGCCGGGCATAGTCCATGACCCCCTCGTAGAGGCGGGTGGACAGCTGCTCGTCGCTCATCTGGGTACGCGCCACACCCACGACCTGTGCGTCCTCGGGCAGAAACCCCTCGCACATGAGGCTATGCAGCGCGGGCACCAGCTTGCGGCGCGTCAGGTCGCCCGAGGCCCCAAAGATCACGATCGCGGCGGGCTCGGCGCCCGCGGGGGATGCCGACATGGTCGAACTCCCGTCCTGGTAGCGGAGGCGGCGGGCTCCCGCGATGCCCTTCGACCTCCGTCACGATCCCGTCCGCCGGGGTCGGGCCGATCACGCCTGCGCGACGACCCGGCTCTGCAGACGCGCCACAACGTCGGGCTCGGGATCGCGCAGGGGGCTCGGCGGGCGACCCGCCATCCACGCATCGAGGCGCCCCTCGATACCGTCCCACGCCAGCACGGGCAGGGGATCGGCCACGGTGACGCGCACCCCTGCCTCGCGCACGCGCGAATGTGTGACGGCCTCACGCACGGCATCCACGGCACCGGGCGACACTTGGAGGGGTTGGACGATGACGTGCGTGACCCCGTCTCCGGCCATGTCCGTCAGAGCGCGAGCCAGCGCCAGGGGGACGCCGATGCGGGCCGTCTCCACGCGGTACTCGCCGCCGAGGAGGGCCTCCAGGGTCTGCCCGACCCGCCCCAGCGCGTCGCTGGGCGCGGAGCCGTTGGGGTCATCGCCGTTGACGAGGGCGTGGTAGGCGGTGCGAATGCGGGCAAACACGCGAGGGCGTACGAACCAGTGGGGCACGCGCCCGTCCTCGCCCTGCCTCCGTCGCAGGCGCCAGGCCCAATAATCGGGGCCGTCATAGGTGGGCGGCTCGAGGCACGAGACCAACACCACCCCCCAACGCGGCGCATCGATGGCCGTGGAGGTGGGGCGCGGCACGGGCGCGGGTTCCTCCACGCGGCTCACCTGTCGGGCGTTGCCGGCATAGGCGATCACCGCACTGATGGCAAAGACCAGCACGCCCGCCGCGGCCGCCTGCAACGACTCCAGCCCAAGGAGCACGATGACGGCGCCGCCAATGGCAACGGCGATCCCCAGTCGCAGCGCGTGGGTGCGCATCTGTACGCGCGGAACCGTCCAGTATCGCACCAACGACCAGCCAAAGAGAAACCCGGACGCCAGCAAAAAGACCCGGTTCCACACGCCGTGCGCGCCTCCTCAGTGCCCGCCCGCCAAGAAAAAGCTCAGGATGACGCACACGATGCCGGCCACGATCATACGGACGCCGGCCGGGATGATGCGCTCGTGTGCCACGCGCGCCAAAAAGACGCCCAGCGCAAAGAGCAGCATCAGCGCTATGCCCACCGAGAGCGCATAGCTCGTCATCACGTCGCGCCACAGGCCGCACACGACGAACGGCATGAGTACGGCCATGCCGGCCACGAGAGGCGAGAGCCCGTCGATGATGGAAACGACGATGGCGGCGAACCGCGATGCCCGCGCCTGCTTGGATTGGGACATGTCCACGAGCATGGCATGCTCCAATTCCTGCATCTCGTGCTTGCGCTCGGCCGACTCGGTGAGATAGGCGCCCCAGAACCCGGAGACGCCCATCGCCAGGCAGGTAGCCAGCCCTGTAGAGATCACGATGCGTGGCTCGCGGATCCCCGCCACGTAGGAACCCATCAGCACGCCGATCATCGTCAAGATGCCGTCAAAAGCGTTCATGGCCAGGTAACGTCGGCCGATCTCGTCGATGCCGGCGATCTGCCGGTACTCGGCGAACTCGCGTAGTTTGGCCATTCGAGGTGTCACGATTCGCTTCCCTCACTCAACAGAGCCGCGCTCCGCGCGGCGGATATCCCCGTCGATGCCGACACGACAGCCCTCCCCGGCGGCGCCATGAGGCTACCGCCCGGCCACCATGTGCGTGGCGATCAGGTCTGTCGGTGCAAACAGGGATACTTGAGTGGAAAGCGCCGGGATATTGCTAACTGCAGTGCAACTGCGAGGTGAGGCCAGCGGGGCCCGATCTGCGCCATGCAGGCGCCCCGTTGGTCCTCGATGGTACTCGAGGGTTCAGAAGGTTCGGTCCCGTACATGCCTTGATTCGTGCTCCTTCGGGTACATGATCACAGCCCGATTATAGCACCGTGAACGTCGGGGGGCAAGGGGGGCAGCGTCACCCGCTTTATCGTCCGCCCCGCCCCCGCGGCCCGCGCAGGATGCCTGCCCCCGCCACGAGGTCGAGCATCTCCATGGTGATGGCGTGTTGGCGGGCCGAGTGGTAGGCGAGAGTGAGTTCCTCGATCACCCTGGACAGGTTGCTGCTGGCCGAGTCCATGGCACGAAAGCGCGCCGATTGCTCGCTGGCGGCCGACTCCATCACCATCTGGTACAGCTGCGCCAGAGCCCAGGTCTGGATGGCGCCCTGGTAGAGGAGGGAGGGCTCGGTCTCGACGATGGGCTGCGGCCAGGCCACCGAGGCGTTGGGCAGGGAGGCGGCTTCCACCGGCAGCCAGCGCCGCATCACCGGCGGGGTGGTGGACGACCCCTGATAGGGTGAGAACACCACCTGGATGGCGTCGACCTCGCCGCTGTCCAGCAGACCGGTGAGGTTGGCCGCAAGGTCCTCCACGAGGTCCAGCGGCGCGACCCGGGTCACGGGAAGGGATTGGGCCATCAGCAGGTGTCGCCCGCGCGCCCGGAAATAGCTCTCGGCCCGCGCGCCCAGGGTGATGAGGAGCACCTCCTCGGCCTGTAGCTGCTGCTGGGCGATGAGGCGCTCGGCGCCCTCGAGGACGATGTCGTTAAAGGCGCCGCACAGGCCTCGCTCCGAGGCCATCACCAGCACCGCCGGCCTCCGCGGGCTGAGGGGCTGCACCTGCACGTGGCTGCGTTGCAGCTCCTCCAGACCCACAAGGGGCACCAGCACCGCCATCACCTCGCGGAGGTGCTCGACGTACTGGCGCGTGGCCCCCAGGCGCTTGAGCGCCAGGCGCCACCCACCGGCGGCGATGGTGCGCAGCGAGGTGATGATCGGCTCGACGCCGCGGATGTTGTCGAGGCGTTCTTTGATGCGCTCGATATCTTCCACGCTAGAGGAACCTCTCGCCAAACTCCTGGATCAGCGTGTCCATATCGGCTTTCAGGTCGTCGTCGAGAGCCTGTTCCTCATCGATGCGACGGATGACGCTGCGGTACTCGCGCTGGGCATGCGCCCACAGCTCCGCCTCATAGCGCGAGACTTGCTCCACCGGCAACTCGTCGAGATAACCGCCGTCGGCGGCGTGCAGTATGAGCACCTGCCGCGCCAGGGAGAGGGGCGCGTACGCCTCCTGTTTGAGCACCTCGCGCAGACGCTCGCCGCGCGTGATCTGCCGTCGCGTAGCGCGGTCGATCTCGGTGCCAAAGCGGGCAAAGTGGGCCACCTCTTCATACTGCGCCAAGCTCAGCTTGAGTTGGCCGCTCACCCTACGCATGATGCTCGTCTGCGCGGCGCCGCCGACGCGGGAGACCGAGAGCCCCACGTCGATGGCCGGCTTGTACCCCTGGTTGAACAGCTCGGGGCTGAGGTAGATCTGGCCGTCGGTGATGGAGATGAGGTTGGTGGGGATATAGGCCGAGATGTTGCCGCGACGCGTCTCGACGATGGGCAGTGCCGTGATGCTGCCGCCACCGCGCGCATCGCTCATGCGCGCCGCGCGCTCCAGCAGGCGAGAGTGCAGGTAAAAGATGTCGCCGGGATAGGCCTCGCGTCCGGGGGGCCGTCGCAAGAGCAGCGACAGCTCGCGGTAGGCGTCGGCGTGCTTGCTCAGGTCGTCGTAGATGATGAGCACGTCGTGGCCGTCGTCCAGGAACGACTCGGCGATGGTGCACCCCGCATAGGGCGCCAGGTACACCAGGGCTGGCGGGTCGTCGGGCGAGGCCATCACCACCACCGTGTGTTCCATGGCGCCCGCCTCCTCAAGGGTGCGGACGACCTGCAGCGTGGCCGACTTGCGTTGGCCGATGCTGACATAGACACAGACCACGTCCGTGTCGTTCTGGTTGATGATGGCGTCCAGGGCCAGGCTCGTCTTGCCCGTCTGGCGGTCACCGATGATCAACTCGCGCTGCCCGCGCCCGATGGGCACGATGGCGTCCACCGCCTTGAGCCCGGTATGCAGCGGCTCGGCTACGGCCTGGCGCTCCACGACGCCCGGCGCGTCCCGCTCGATGAAGCGGTACTCATCGGCAAAGATGCGCCCCTTGCCATCCTCCGGCTCGCCGAGAGGGCTCACCACGCGGCCAAGCATGCGGTCGCCCACCGGCACGGTAATGCGGCGCCCCGTGGGCCACACCATGTCGCCGCCCTGTATCCCCTCATCGGACCCCAGCAGGACGCAGTCGATCCAGTCGGTCTCCAGGTTCATGACCAGCCCATAGACGCCCGACGCAAAGCGCAACAGCTCGTCGGTGGTCACCCTGGGCAAGCCCCACACGGATGCCACGCCGTCGCCCACCTGGCGCACCGTGCCGATCTGGGTCACCGAGAGCCCGGCATGGGTGTCTGCGGCCTCGGCCACCAGGGACGACAACATCTCGCGGAGGCTGTCGCCGGGGTTACGCAGCAGGCGCTCGATCATGGGGCCCGGCAGGCCGTCGGCGCCCCCCATGCCTGCGGCGCGCTGCGCCGATTCCCAGCGGATGCGCGTGCCCTCCGGCGCGGCCCGCTCGGGCAGTTCCGTGGAGGCGGAGACGGACGTGGTGGTTGTATCGGCCATGCTACGCCCCTGATCCCATACGCGCCACCAGGTCCTGCCGCACGCGGTTGCGGATGCGGTTCAAATGCTGGTGCACGCTGTTATCGATCAGGCGATCGGCCAGGCGCACCTGGATGCCGGCGACCAGTTCGGGCTTGATGTCGACCTGCAGGTTGATGTGGCGGTCGATGAGCGACGACAGCGTGTCGGTCAGCGTCGTGGTCTGCTCCTGTGTGAGCGCCACGGGCGTCGATACGAACGCGTGCGGCACGCGATCGGCCATCACGCGACGAAACTCGTTGACCTCTTCTTGCGGCATCTGGTAGATGCTGGCAGCAAAGTTGGTGACGAGGTCGTCGTGGGTGCGGCGCGTGGTCACCGACCGCACGGCGCTCCCCGACAGGTCGATGATGGCATCGAGGATCTCGTCATAGTGCTGCACCACGATCTCGTCGCGGTGACGATAGAGATCGGACCGCATCTCGTCGGTCAGGCGGTCGATGCGCGTCCGCGTCGCTTCGAGGAGTTCGGCCGAGCGTTGGCTCGCCGCCACATGGGCGCGGTGGAGGATCTCTTCGGCCTGCTGCTCCACCGTGCGCATGCGCTCCTCCCACTGCTCGCGCAGTTGCCGCGCCTCGGCCTCCTGGTCGCGCGCACGCTGCAGGGTCTCGGCGATGATCTGGCCGCGTTCGTTCAGCTTGCGCCGCAATGGCCTGAACAAAAAGTAGCCGAGCCCCGCTACTAGTACGACGAAATTGATGATCTGGAAGAGCAGCGTGGCCCAGTCCAGTTCGAGCATCCGCTACCCCCTACAATCCAAAGATCCCCGCGAACGGGTTGGCGAAAAGCAGAATCAGGCAGATGAGCAGGACATAGATGGCCGTGGACTCGAGGATGGCCAGCACGACGAACAAGAGCCCGCGAATGCGGTCCGCCACGCTCGGCTGGCGGGCCATGTTGTCAAAGGCGCGCACCACGGCCCTGCCCTCCATGAGCGCCGGGGTGATGCAACCTAGGACGATGGCGGCCCCCACCACGATAGTCGTGACGATGGCGAACTGCAGTTGCTGATCTGGTAGCATTGGGGTGTTACGCTCCTTTCGGGATGGAACTAGATCGTACCAGGTGCCTCGTGGGCGACGCCGGTCTCGTCCTCCTCGGAACTGATGGCTTCGACCACGAATACCAGCGTGAGAACCGTGAACACCAGCGCCTGGAGTACCCCGGTGATCATGCCCAGCATGTTCAGGGGCAGGGGTACGATGAGCGGCACCAGCATGAACATGACGGCGCCGATCATCTCGCCGGCGATGACGTTGCCAAAGAGACGCAACGCCATGGATGCCACACGGCTGATGAGCCCCAGGATATTCAGGGGCAGCATAAAGGCCATCGGCTCGATGAATGTATGCATGTAGGCGCGAAAGCCGCGTTTGCGAATGCCGTAGGCCTGCCAGGAGCCCAACGAAACCACCGACAACGCCAGGGTGGTGTTGAGGTCTCGGGTGGGCGCCTTCATCGCCGGGAACATGCCCAATAGGTTCGCCAACAGGATGAACGAGATCATGGTGGTCAGGTAGGGCACCAACTCCGGTAAAGCGCGGCCACTGGTATCCACCACCAGCTTTTCCACATAATCGACGATGTACTCGATGGTCAGCTGCCACATCTTGGGGTCCCAGATACGCAGGCGATTGTGCGCCCAGACGCCTATCCCCAGCATGACCACCATGACGATCCAGGTATGCAGGACAGAATCCCGGATCGGCACTCCGGCCGGCCTGAACAGCACCTGGGGAAAGACGCTCTCAATGCCCACGAATCTATCCTTGCTTGTGGCAGCGAATCGGAAGGGGCAGGCGGCCCCTCAGATACCAGACACCGAGCCAGCGACCGGCCAAGCTACCGGCCACCAGCCCGAGACACGCCCACAGGCCCGCCCGTGCGGCAAGGGCCAGGATCGGCGCGACGGCCAACAGCCGCAGTGGCATGCTCGCCGCCAGGCGCACGCCGGCACGGCTCGGCTCGAGCGGCTCGACACGCTGAAGGGCGCACCGCAGCATCCACAGGTGGACGCCCGCCAGAGCCACGCCGATGAGCGTCCAGAGCAACACCAGCGGCGCGACGGCGATGCTATTCACCCCGCGCCTCGGCTGATGTGTCGCCCGCGAGCGCGCTCTCGAGGATCGCCTCGATCTCTTCGTCCTCCTCGGGCCCTACGGCCCCCATCGCGCCCAGCGACCAGCCGTCGACCTCACCGCGGGCTAGGCTGCCCACCAGCACGATACAGCGTCCCTCGTCATCGACGCGCAGCACCCCGCTGGCCACCGCCACCGTTTCGACGCCGTCGGAGGTAGCGTACTCGACCTTCCCCCGATCGATGCGCCCCACCAGCGGGGCGTGGCCCGGCCAGACCCCCGCCAGGCCATCGACCAGCGGCACCTGCGCCCAGAGCACGTCCCCCTGAAAGAGGATCTCCTCGGGCGTCAGCACCAGCAGATGCAGGCGGTTCGGATCGTGCGGTGCGTCGCTCACAAGTTCTTGGCCTTCTCTATCGCCTCTTCGATGGTGCCCACCATGTAAAAGGCCTGCTCGGGCAGGTCATCGTGTTCTCCCTCGACGATCTGCTCAAAACCTCGCAGCGTATCCTCCAGCTCCACGTACCTGCCCTCGAGGCCGGTGTACTGCTCGGTGGAGAAGAAGGGCTGCGTCAGAAAGCGCTGCAGGCGCCGGGCGCGCCGCACGGTGATGCGGTCCTCCTCGGACAACTCCTCCGTCCCCAAGATGGAGATGATGTCTTGCAGCGCCTCGTACTTGGCCAGCACCGCGCGTACCTCGGAGGCGACCCGCACGTGGTACTCGCCCACGAAGCGCGGCTCCAACAGCTTGGAACTCGACCCCAAAGGGTCAACGGCGGGGTAAAAGCCCTGGCTCGACAATTGGCGCGTCAACACGGTGATGGCATCCAGGTGGCTAAAGGCCGCCACCACGCCGGGGTCGGTGATATCGTCCGCCGGGATATAGATGGCCTGCACCGAGGTGATGGCGCCGTCGCTCGTAGAACTGATGCGCTCCTGCAACTCACCCATCTCGGTGGCCAGCGTAGGCTGGTAGCCCACCGCAGACGGGAGCCGCCCCAGGAGGGCCGAGATCTCGGCGCCCGCCTGGACATAGCGGTAGACGTTGTCGATAAAGAGGAGCACGTCGCGCTGGCTGGCATCGCGAAAGTGCTGCGCCATGGTGAGGGCCGTCAGGGGCGTGCGCAGGCGCGCTCCCGGGGGCTCGTTCATCTGCCCAAAGACGAGCACACTGTTGCCGAGCACGCCGCTGGACTTCATACTCTCCCAGAGGTCGTTACCCTCGCGCGTGCGCTCGCCCACGCCAGCAAAGACCGCCACGGCGGAGCGCTCGTGGGTGCTGTTGCGGATCAGCTCGATCACCAGCATCGTCTTACCGACGCCGGCGCCGCCAAAGAGGCCGATCTTGCTTCCCTTGCCGTAGGGCGTGAGGAGATCGATCACCTTGAGGCCCGTCGGCAACACCTCGGTGGTGAGGCGCTGTTGCTGGAAGGAGGGGGAAGCGAGGTGAATCGGATGCCGGAGCCCATCGTCGATCGGATCGCCCTCATCGATGGGCTCACCGAGCACGTTGAACATGCGGCCGAGGGTGGCATCACCCACCGGCACCTGGATGGGATTCCCCGTGTCGATGACCTCCATGCCACGGCGAAGGCCGGTGGTGGAGGACATGGCGATGCAGCGCACCGTGCGAGGATCCACATGTTCCTGCACCTCGACGACCAGGTGCGAGTCGTCGGGGCGTCGCACGAGCAGGGCACTGCTGATGCTGGGGAGGTCGCCCACGGCAAACACGGCATCGACGACTACTCCCATGACGCGGGCTACCCGTCCGGTTCTCACCTATGCAGCGCTCCTTCTAGAGGTGTGGGGTACGTTGTCGGTTCGGTGTCCTGAGCCTTGGAGCCGTCCTAGGAGGAGGCTCGGCGGGGCGGATCCCGTCGAATCCACTGCCGTGCGGCAGGAGAGATGAGGGGCGCCCCTTCAATGCCGCGGCGGCGCGCAACCGGGCATTGTAACGCCATTTAGGTCATTCTACCTGACTTGCGGGCTCCTGGCAAGCGGGCATGAAGGGCCTCCCTCGGCCGCTGCAGAGAGCCTCACTGAGGTATCGTCACCTTTCGGCGGACCTTTAGCCCCGAACACGACCGCCTCGCCGGCCCACGCGAGACGTCGAACGTCCACTCGCCCGGTTGGACGTTTTCGGCAAGACCTGCTACCATGGGCACCCGCGCGAGGTGGACGCGCGGCGCCGCTCGGGCGCGACATCGCCACAACGGGGCCGCCATCACCACAGGCGATACCGTCCATTGAAGGAGACAGGCACGTGAAGCGCATCCTCAACGCAGAGGCGTTGACCACACACGGCAATCGGCGGGGGCGGCGTGACGTAGTCGAGATCCTGGAGGCGGGCCTGCAGGCCGCGGACCCGTACTATAACACGAAAAAGCTCGTCCGGGTGGAGGGGAACCAACTGATCGTCGGCGGCGCTGACTATGAGCCAGAGGGCTCCCCCGTCACGGGCGACGCCGTCTTTGACCTCGACAAGGTGGGGCGCATCCTGGTGGTGGGCGCCGGTAAGGGCGCCCAGCACGTGGCCAAGGCGATCGAGGAGGCCCTGGGCGACCGCCTGACGGGCGGCCATGTCATCGCCAAGCACGGCGACGACCTCATCCTGGAGCGCATCGGGGTCACCTTTGGCGCCCACCCCGTGCCCGACGAGGGGTGCGTGGAGGGGTGCGAGCGCATCCTGGCACTCCTCACGGACCTACGCGCCGAGGACCTCGTCTTTACCATCGCCGCCAACGGCATCTCGTCGCTCCTCACCCTGCCGGTGCCGGGCGTCACGCTGGAAGAGGTGCGCCAGACCACCTACCTCATGCAGATCGAGCGCGGGGCGCCCACGGGCGACCTCAACCCGATCCGCAACCACCTGGACCAGCTGAAGGGTGGCCGCATCTCGACGCACATCGCGCCCGCCATGGCGATCCACATCTTGGCCATCGACCCGGGCGACCACGACCAGCTGATGCATCGCAACGTGTGGCTGCACACCCTCCCCGAGGGTTCGACCTTTGAGCGGGCGGCGGCCATGCTCAAAAAGTGGGACGCCTGGGACGCCGTGCCCGCCTCGGTGCGTGCCTTTCTCTCCGAGGCCGATCCCCGCTGGGAGACGGTCAAGGCCGGGACGTTCGAAAGGATGCGCTACCGCATCTTTGGCGTCATGCCCAACCACCTGGGGGTGATCCCCACGGCGATGAAGAGGGCGGCGACCCTCGGCTACCGCCCGGTCGAGCTGGCCCGCGGCCTGGGCGCCGAGGCCAGTCAGGCGGGGCTGGTGGTAGCCACCATCGCCACAACCTGCGAGCAGAGCGGCATCCCCTTCCAGCCCCCCTGCGCCCTCTTTACCTCCGGCGAGCTGCTGGTGACGGTGGGGCAGGAGAAGGGGATCGGTGGGCGCAACCAGGAGTACGCCATGTCGGCGGCGCTCCGCATCGCCGGCAGCCGCCACATCGTCGTGGGGGCCGTGGACACCGACGGCACCGACGGTCCCGGCACCCAGTTCGCCGAGGGGTGTGAGGACATCCCCTCCCTGGCCGGAGGTGTGGTGGACGGCACCACCTTCCAGTGCGCCTGCGAGCTGGGCATCGACCTGCGCGAGGAGTTGCGCCACCACAACACCACGCCGGCGCTCTGCCGGCTGGACAGCGGCGTCGTGGCCACGCACAACATCAGCCTCAACGACCTGTGTGTGACCCTCATCATGGATGGCTCTGACTAGCAGAATGCGATGGTACGCGTGTCACGCTGATGCGACGCAGATTTCTGCTGGTTCAGACAGAGCGTGTGCGGAGCAACGTATATCAGAAGGACCGCGGAAACCAGCGTATGATCAGCGTCATCTGCGCGCTGGGTACAACGCACCATCGATCCCTCTCTTCGAGATCTCTAGCGAAAGGAACGAGCAGCATGCCAGCAGGAAGCAGGATCGTCTCCGTCAAGGCGCGGGAGGTGTTCTCTGACCGTGGGCATCCCGGCATCGAGACCACCGTCGTCACGCAAGACGGCTCTGCCGGTGTGGCGGTGGTCACCGCCGGCGTCTCGGTGGGCAAGCACGAGGTGCAGTTCGCCTATGACGGCGGCACGCGCTGGAAGGGACGCGGCGTGCGCAAGGCGGTGCGCAACGTCGAGGACGTCATCGCGCCGGCCGTCATCGGCATGGACGCCGCCAACCAGCGCGAGGTGGACGAGGCCATCATCACGCTCGACGGCACCCCGATGAAGACCAACCTGGGCGGCAACGCCACCGCCAGCGTCTCGGCGGCCACCCTCAAGGCGGGCGCCGCGAGCCTGGGTATCCCCCTCTACCAGCACATCGGCGGCGTCAACGCCTGCATCATGCCGGTGCCGGGCGTCATCACCGTGGTGGGGAGCACGCGCTACGGCGGCGGGGCGCGCTCGGGCGGCAAGCCGAGCTACTCTATCATGTGCTACGGCTTTGACTGCTTCGCCGACGCCGCCTACGCCGGCTGGGAGGTCGGGAACGAGTTCTCGCGCCTCCTCCAGGCCAAGGTCGGCACCGGCCAGCACACGAATTTCGGCGCCAGCCTCGTGCCCGCCGGCCTCGTCAAGCACGACCGCGAGCTGTGGGACATCATGGTGGAGGCGATCGCCAGCGCCGGCTACGAGGGCAAGATGGGGTTCCAGGTGGACGTGGCGGCCGGCACGTACTGGGAGCCCGAGAAGCAGCGGTTCGTGGGCCTCTTTTCCGCCGAGGACAAGACGCGCGACGACCTCATCGCCCTCTACAAGACGATGGTGGCCGAGTACCCGTTCGTCATCATCGAGGACCCGCTGGACGAGGACGACTATGAGGGGCACGCCATCGTCACGAAAGAAGTCGGCATCGAGATCGTGGGTGACGACCTCTTTACCACGAACCCGGAGCGCGTGCAGCAGGGGATCGACGCCGGAGCGGCCAACACGGTGCTGCTCAAGGTGAACCAGATCGGCACCATCAGCGAGGCGTTCGACATGGTGCAGCTCGCCTACCGCAACGGCTACGGCGTCATGCCGTGCAGCAGCCGCGGCGAGGGCGCCGACATCGCCGACTATACGGTGGGCCTGGGCTGCGGCCACCTCCGCGAGGGCGCCCTCGGCCCGACCGGAAACCGCTTCCTGGCCATCGAGGAGGAACTCGGCTCCCGCGCCGTGTTCCTGGGCCGCAAGGGGCTCAAGCCGTAGGGGTTACACACAGAGCACAGAGATTTCTAGGGACACAGAGGGCACAGAGAGAACTGCTTGCCTTTCTCTGTGCCCTCTTGTATCATGGCATACTCTATCGTCCGGACGCCGACGGCGCGGCGGCGGGCCGGACGGCGTCCGGCCCTACAGAGGCGTCCATGCCACCGCTGTAGGGCACGCACGCTGACGTCCGGGCTTGGATCGCCGCGGGCCGGACGCCGTCCGGCCTACAGGCAATCGCATGCGCCGCGCTGGCAGGGCGCGCACGCTGACGTCGGGCTTGGATCGCCGCGGGCCGAACGCCGTCCGGCCCTACGAAGGCCGTCCATGCCGCCGCTATGGGGCACGCACGCTGACGATCAGGGCTTGGATCGCCGCGGGCCGGACGCCGTCCGGCCCTACAGAGGCGTCCATGCCGCCGCTGTAGGGCGCGCACGTAACGATCGGGGGCTTGGATCGCCGCGGGCCGGACGCCGTCGAGCTACAGAGCGTCATGCCGCCGCTGGGGCACGCACGCTGACGTCCGGGGCTTGGATCGCCGCGGGCCGAACGCCGTCCGGCCCTACGGGCGTCCATGCCCGCCGCTGTAGACACGCACGCTGACGTCGGGGGCTTGGATCGCCGCCCGGGCCGGACGCCGTCGGCCCTACAAGCGTCCGTACACCGCTGCCGAGGCGCGCACGCTGACGTCCGGGGCTTGGATCGCCGCCTGCGCGCGGGCCGAACGCCGTCGGCCCCTACAGAAGTGTCCATGCCGCCGCTGTAGGGCACACGCTGATGATCGGGGCTTGGATCGCCGCGGGCCGGACGCCGTCCGTACAGAACGTCCATGCCACCGCAAGAAAGTGCACACCAACGATCCGGGGTTCGGATCGCCACAGTAGGCCGGACGCCGTCCGGTCCATAACAAGAACGATCTTTTACCGCAGAGACCGCGGAGAAAGGACTCTATTGCATTTCTCCGGGATCTCTGTGGTCTCTGCGGTTAGTTCTCCATATCCTCTATCGTTGTTTATCGCCCTTGAAGAGCGCCTTGCCGGGCCAGACGGCGGCTCTCCCCAGCTCCTCCTCGATGCTCAGCAGCCGGTTATAGTCCACCGCCCGCACCTGGCCGGCGTTCAGGGCCACGGCAAAGTCGGCGATGCTGTCCTGGTCACCGCGGCTGCCGCAGGGGTGCACGTTGTAGCCGTGACGCAGAGCAAAGTTGGCGGCGTCCAGCGCCTCGCTCACCGAGCCCACCTGGGTGATCTTGAGCACCATCGAGTTGGCCGCGCCGATGGCGGCGGCGCGCTCCAGGCGCTCGATGTTGGTGGTAAAGAAATCGTCCCCCACGATCTCGATCCCCAGCTCCTGGGTGATCATGGCGTGCCCCTCGAGGTCGTCCTCGTGGAGGGGATCCTCGATGGACACCAGGGGGTAGTTGGCGACGAACTCCTTATACTGGGCCACCATCTGGTCGCGGGTCTTTTCCCCCTCAGTAAAGATCCCCACGTAGCGATCGATGTCCTTCTCATAGTAGCAGTCGGCGGCGGCGTCAAAGTAGAGGCCGATCTTGCCCTCGTGCCCCGCCTTGACGATCGCCTCCGTCATGACCTCCAGCAGTTCGGCATCGTGCTTGAGCACGTTCCCCAAGTCGTTGAGGCGCGAGTAGCCCGTGATGCGCGGCCCAAAGCGCTCCTGCATGATGCGCCCTATCGCCTGGCGCACCTCCCAGCACATCTCCATCGCCTGCGAGCAGTTGGCAGCGCCGTAGGCGATGAACTCGTAGCTCGGCTTGAACCAGCGCGTCTTGCCCGGGTCGCGGTAGCGCCCGCCGGTGCCGATCCCCACGATGGGCATGGGCAGCGTGCAGGCGTTGGGCCCGCCCAGGTACTGGTAGAGGGGCAGCCCCGCATCGGCGGCGGCGGCCTTGGCGGCGGCGATAGAGACGCCCACGATGGCGTTCGCGCCCAGCCGCGACTTGTCGGCCGTGCCGTCCAACTCGCGCATCATGGCGTCGATGTCGCGCTGGCGCGACACCTCCACCCCGATCAGCGCCGGGGCGATCACCTTGACGTTCTCGGCGGCGCGACGCACCCCCATGCCGCCGTAGCGCGGCCCGCCATCGAGTACCATGGTGGCCTCGTAGGTGCCCGTGGAGACGCCCGCCTCGGGCGTCGAGCGGCCCACTGCGCCGCTGTCGGTGGTCACCGTGACCTCGAGGCACAGGTTGCCGCGGTTGGCGAGAATCTCTCGAGCCGAAACACTCTGAATCTTGGCGCTCACGAATACATTCCTCCGATGTAGTGGTGCGTCACTCCCGCAGTGCCAGCCGCGGGCGCCCCGTAGCCGTGACGGCGAGGAGGCTTTGTAGATAGACCTCATCGCCCCAGCCGTAGGCCACCGGTGCACTCTGGTCGTGACGTTCGACGGTAACGGTGATCTCTTGGGCGCCGGCGCGCCGTGCCGCCTCGGACACCGCAGCCCGGCCGCGCCGCTCGGCCAGCGCCAGGGCATCCGGGAGCGCCTCGACGTCGGCCACGCCATCGGGCAGGTGGATGCGATAGCCGTCCTCGTCCTGCCGCGGCGCCACGAGGATGTGCGCCCGGCACACCACGCTCCCCACCACGGCGCCGACGGCGTTGGCCACCTCGGTGTAGCGAGGAATGCGCAGCCGGCCGTGGAGCAGCGCGGCGACGCGTGGAAAGTAGGTGGCCACCGGCGCACCGATGGCGACCAGCGACGGCGCCAGTGTCAGCGTGCAGCCCAGCGCGCCCCCCGAGGCGGGCCGCAGGGCCTGGGCGATGAGGTGGGCGTCCAGCGCGCCGACGGCGCGCTCACCGCCGTCACGCCCGCCTTGCGCCGCTCCCCGCGAGACCTCGTCGTGCACGCACTTGGCCACCACCTCGGCGGCAATCCCTTCGCTGGTGCGGGCCAGGATCTCGCGACAGAGTGCCTCGACGCTCGGGACTGAAGCACCCCGCGCCGTCGCGTCGCGCCCAGTGCGGCGCACCACGAGTTCCGCCGCCAGGCGCGCCGCCTCCACGTCCCACCCCCGATAGAGGCCCAACACGTGGGCAGCGTCGGTGGGGGTGAGGCCGGCACGCGCCACGACGCCGCTACGCTCCAGGGCGTCGAGGTAGCGGGCGTACAGCCTCGGGTGCTGCACGATCTCGCGGATGCCGGCCAGCGGCAGCGGCCCCCGCGCCAGGCGCTCCATGAGGGCGCGCTCAAAGGGGGGATGCTCCCCGTCGTGGCGCCAGTCCTCCCGCTGGAGCAACAGGAACTGCCCCAACGCCTCGTCACGGGGGTCGACCTCGGCCTGCTCGCGGAGCACGTCGCGCACCTCGGGGTGGTCGCCGGCCAACAGGGCGATGGGCACCACGCGCCGCGGGCCGATGCGTAACGCGCGCCCCTCGTCGAACCAGACGCGGCTGTCGCCGCCCAGCCCAGCGGTGTGCACGTCGATCGCCTCCACCATGGTGCGCCAGCGCCCAACCCGCGCGCCGGCGGGGTTCAGGCGCGGCCGCCCGCCGCTCAGCACGGCGATGTCGGTGGTCGTGCCTCCCATGTCGACCACCACGGCGTCGCCCGTCAGGTGGCCGTTCCCGCCACCCACGCCCGTCGCCAGGTGCTGGGCGCCCACGACGCTCGCCGCGGGGCCCGAGAGGATCGTTTCGATGGGGCGCTCCCGCGCCATCTCGGCCCGCATCAACGAGCCGTCCCCCTTGACGACCATGAGCGGCGCATCGATGCCGTGGGCCGCCATGGCCGCCTCCACCGCCTGGATGAGGTCGCACAGCAGCGGGATGAGGCGGGCGTTGAGCGCCACGGTGGTGGCGCGCCGCAGCGCGTCGAGCCGGTGGGTCAGCTCGTGGCCGCAGGTCACCGGCAAGCCCGTCATGGCGCCAGCCAGCTCCTTGACGGCGAGTTCGTGGGAGGGGTTGCGCGTCCCGAAATACCCCGAGACGGCGAGCCCGGCCACGTGGGGCGCCTGTGCCGCGATAAAGGCGCGGGCGGCCTCCAGGTCGAGTGGCGCCGCCTCCTCCCCGTCGGCATGGTGGCCGCCGGCGATGAGCGTGTAGCGGCGCGTGCCCAGGTGTCGCTCGAGATCCACATCGGAGAAGAGGTCGCCGTAGCCGATGAGGATGGCCGCCACGGGCGCGCCCTGATCCTCCACGATGGCGTTGGTGGCCAGGGTGGTGGAGAGGGACACGAGGCACACATCCGCGGCGCCCGGCGTGTCATCCGTGCGGGGCACCGACAACGCCCGCTCCATCGCCTCGCGGATGCCGACGGCCAGGTTGTGGCGCGTCGTGAGGGCCTTGGCGTGCGCCAGGACGCGGCCGGTCTCGTACTCGACCAGGGCGGCGTCGGTGTAGGTACCGCCGGTATCGATCCCTAACGCGATCGACATGCCTGTCTTCCGATCTACTCGGCGCCGGCCGCCTTGCGCGCCTGCTGCCGGTGGTAGCGCACGTAGCGCATGGCGTATTCATCCTTGCCCAGGAGCAGGTCGCTGATGAGGATCGCCTTGCGCGACTGGCCCGGGTTGACGATGGGTGCGTTGACGCCCTCGGCCAGGGCCATGGCCAAAAAGATGTCGTTGATCGCCTCGCGGTCGGGCAGCCCGAAGGAGATGTTGCTGGCACCCAGGGTCATGTTGACGCCCAGGGTAGCGCGCACGCCGCGGATGGCCGCCAGCGTGGTGCGGCCGGCGTTGCCGTCGGTGCATACGCTCAGCGCCAGGCAGTCGATGAGCACGTCCTCGCGTGGGATGCCCATCGCCTCGGCGCGCTCGACAATCTTGGACGCGATGGCGATGCGGCCCTCCGCCTCGGCGGGGATGCCATCCTCGTCCATCGTCAGGGCGATCACGGCGGCGCCATGCTCCTTGACCAGCGGCAGGACTCGATCCATGGAGGCCTGCTCGCCGTTCACCGAGTTGATGAGCGCCTTGCCGGGATACACCGCCAGCGCCGCCCGCAGCGCCTCGGCGTTGGCCGAATCGAGGCACAGGGGCAGGTCGGTGACCTCCATCACGGCCTTGACGGCCATGGGCAGCACCTCGACTTCATCGATGCCCGCGGCGCCCACGTTCACGTCCAGCACGTCGGCGCCGTTCTCCACCTGGGAGAGCGCCAGCCGCTGCACGCGCCCCATGTTGCGTTCGGCCAGCGATGCGGCCAACAGCTTTTTGCCCGTCGGGTTGATGCGTTCGCCGATGATGATGGTGGGCCCATCGGGGCGAATGGTAGCCTCACGGCCGGCGCTGCGCAGGATCGTCTCCATCGGGTGCTACTCCCTTTCTCGTTGTGTGCTATCAGAGGCAGATATCCGAGTCAGAACGATGGCACGCAGATTCCGCTGATACCACGCGGATTCTCGCAGATCCCAGACGTGGCACGCTCGGTCGCCACGCCCCTGGAGGGGGCCGTCGGCGACACCTCCCCCGGAATCCTGGACACTTCTGCGATCTCTGCGTCCTCCCCGGTAAAGGCCCTACTGCCGCAGCAGGTCGTGGTCGCCGAGGAAGCGCTTGGCGACCGCCTCGGGCTTTTCGCCATCCACGACAACGTCACGCAACATACCCGTCATCGCCTCGCGCGTCAATATGGCACTGAGCGGCGCCAGGTCCTCCTCGAGGCCCGGCAACGCCTCGAGCACGGGCGTCCGCACCGCCACCGCCAGGTTCGAGGCCTGGAAAAAGCCGCGGTCGTCGGCCAGCGCCACCAGGTCGTGGGTGATCAGGCCGGCATCCAGCGAGTACCCCATGGCGCAGAGGCACTCGCCGCGGGCCGCGCGGGCGTATCCCTCCTCGATGGAGCCATGTACCAGGTGCTTGGGGCTGAAGCGCGTGCCGTACACCCGCTCGATACCCCGCACGCCCCCCGCCAGGCCATACAATCCCTCGGGCGTGCAGAGGCTCGTGAAGGGATCCACCCTCGCCACGTGGCCTGCCAGGTCGCCGATGCTGCCGATACCGAGGGAACCCGCCTCCTGGCGCGCCATGACCAGCCCCATGGTGCGCAGGCACGGCGCCGGCGGCAGCCAGGTGATCCCCCGGGCGGCATCCTCCTCGCGCACGCGCTCGTACACCTCAGCAGGATCCGAGATGGGGCGATCGTGGGCCAGGTGCACCGTCCACGTGTCGCCGGTGTACTCCCACCAGAGGTCGACGTTGCCCGCCTCCAGCGCACGGCGCACGACCCAGGGGCTGCCCAGCGACGTCTTGTCCACCACGCGGTACCGGGCCGCCTTGAGGGCCTGCACCGTGAGGTTGCCCAGGAGCACCTGCTCGGGGGAGTCGGCGCTTGCCACGACGACGGCCGCCCCATCGGCTCTCCCGCTCGAGCAACTCGTGAGGGCGGCGCCTAGCATCAGCGCGACCAGCAACAGGCAATAGGCCCGGCGTCCATCGCGCGTCACCATGGCGCACCGGCCGCAGGTGTCACGATGCGCGCTCCAAGGAAACGACGTCATACCGCTCGCCCACCCGACAGCGCTCCAGGTCGATGTCGCCGTTGGTCAGCTCGCTCAGCCGCCGCGCCACGGCATCCCAGCGGTCATAGGGCACGGCCAGCAGCATGGAGACCCGCTCGGCGAACGCGGGGTCCTCCATGATAACCCCGTCTCTCGGGAGGAGATACTGGAGGTTGCCATAGAGGCCATAGTCCACGGTGATGCGGGCGAGCCGATGGAGCACGCGCTCCTCGACCGCCAGCTCGGCCAGCGCCTCGCGCACCGCCCCGCTGTAGGCGCGCACCAGCCCGCCGGTGCCCAGCTTGGTGCCACCAAAGTAGCGGGTGCCCACGGCGACGATCTCCAGCAGGCCGCTCCCCTCCAGGACGGCCAGCATGGGCCGGCCGGCGGTGCCGCCCGGCTCGCCGTCGTCCGAGGAGCCGATGAGGCCCTGGGGGCCTCCGGTGATGCGATAGGCCCAGGCGTTGTGGCTGGCGTCGGGGAACTCGGCGCGCACCCGCTCGACAAAAGCCTCGGCGGCGGCGACATCCTCAGCGCGCCCGATGGTGCCGATAAAGGTCGAGTTCTTGATCACACTCTCGCTGCGCGCGACGCCCGCGGGGACGCGATAGCGCTCCGGGCCGACGGGCCCGCCTTCCTTTGTCATCGCCGATCATCCAGGGGTACTGGCACGATTGAGAAACGCGCGTTATTCTAGGGTGCGAGGCGGGACCTGTCAATGTTGGCGGTCGGCGCTCAGCTTTCGGCGGTCGGCCATTGGCTGCTGGCCTTAGCGCTTGGCCATCGGGATGTGGTCATCCGAGCGGTCGCCCAGATACAGCCCGCGTCAGCCAAACGCCGATCGCGGTCCGCCGAGAGCCAACGACGCAGAGCCATGGACGGGGTGCCCGGCGCTGTGGGTCGGGCGCGCGACGCACTGGTGCGCGGGGCGGATCGTGCCGTAGATATGCATAGTAGTCAGCGATCAGTTGTCAGTGGTGAATAGGGGCCTTTGGCCGTTGGCTATTGGCCATTGGCGGCCGGCCGTCCAATATCCACAGGTCAGGGCCTACAGGTACTACTGACAACTGATGACTGATAACTGACAACTTTTTGTCATAACGGAAACCAAAAGACAACACCATGCCAACCATCCGCATCCTCATCGTCGACGATCACACCCTCTTTCGCCAGGGAATCCGCAAAGTGTTGGATGCCGAAGGCGACATCGAGGTGGTGGGCGAGGCAAGCGATGGGGCCCAGGCCGTCGCCCTGGTCTCCGAGTGGGCGCCCGACGTGGTGCTCATGGACATCGCCATGCCCGGCATGGACGGGCTCGAGGCGACGCGTCGCATCATCGAGGGCGCGCCGGGCACCCGCGTGCTGGTCCTGACGGCGTTCGACGAGGGTGAGTACGTTCTCGGCGCGCTGCGGGCCGGGGCGCGCGGCTACCTCCTCAAGGACACCGACTGGCGCGATCTGGCCGCGGCGATTCGCACCATCCACCGCGGCGGCGCCCTGCTCAGCCCCACCGTCACCGAGCACGTGCTGGACGCCTTTCGCCGCGCCGGCCCGCCCGTCGCCGCCTCCCCCGTCGCCGCAGGGCTCACCGAGGGGGAGCGGGATGTGCTGCTCCTCGTGGCACGCGGGCTCGAGAACGAGCAGGTCGC
Organism: Anaerolineae bacterium; assembly: GCA_040768165.1. GTDB lineage: Bacteria > Chloroflexota > Anaerolineae > UBA1429 > UBA1429 > DUUT01. Next base: position 30,541 of record JAXGNH010000019.1, on the reverse strand, counting down.
CGAGCGGCTCTCCCTCTCCCCCAAGACGGTGGGCAATCGCCTCACCGAGATCTATCGCAAGCTGGGCGTCACGAATCGCACCCAGGCGGCCCTCTATGCCCTGCGGCGCGGCTGGACGCGCCTCGAATAGCCCCCTCGTCCCCCACCCTCCGCGGGAGGGACATTTTCCCCTGCCAACAAGTGACATTCGCCCCTGCTAGGCGCGCGTTCGGCGCCGAATCGTACAGTACAGCATTGGGTTGGCGCGTTCCGGGGGGTTCCCAGCCGTTTCATGCCCTTTGAGCGGCGGGCGTGGTCGCATGTCCCGGCGCACGGGGGACGCGCGAGCCGGGGCGGCCCAGAGCACCCTCCCGATGAGGCATCCTCCCGCCCACCACACCATGCTCATCCGATTGCAGGAGGCACACGATGACCGTCATGTCCGCAGCGACGCGCCCAAAGGGGGGCGGCCGGATCACCTTCATGCAGTCCCTCAAGGGAAAGCTGCTGCTCTACTTTCTCCTCCTCTCGCTAATCCCAATGATCGCCATCGGCGTCCTGGCCTTTGTCCAGAGCCAGACCGCGCTACAAGAGGACGCGCAAGAACAGCTCGAGAGAATGGTCCAGGTACAGGGGCAAGTCGTCGAGCAGTGGTTCACGGATCGCTCCAGGGACATGGCCGTGGTCGCGGGAGCGGAACGCGTTGCCGCGATGAACCCAGAGAGCGTTCTCTCGGCGCTCAAGCTATACGATAGGGAGTGGGGCATCTGGGAGACGCTCCTCGTCACCGGGCCCGACGGCTCAACGATCGCCACCAGCGACGGCAGTGAGGCCGATCTCTCCACCCGCCCCTACTTTCAGGAGGCGATCAAGGGCAATCCGGCCGTCTCGGACGCCCTCGTCTCGATGGTCACGGGCAACGTCGTGGTGGTGTTTGCCTCGCCGGTGATCTCGAACGGTGAGGTCGTGGGCGTGGCCGCCGGCACGGTGCCCATGGACACCCTCGCCAACCTGATGGCCTCTGCCCAGGTCGGTGAGACGGGGGAGGTCTACCTGGTCAACGGCTCGAGCATGGTGGTGACCAAGTTGCGCTTCGAGGAGGAGCTAAAGCGGCAGGGCCGCATCAAGGAGCGTTCCGAACTCGAATTCCGAGCCGATACCGACGCCGTGCGCGCCGCGCTGGCCGGCAACGCGGGTTCCGACGAGTACGTGGACTATCGCGACCGCCAGGTGGTGGGCGCCTACGCACCCGTCCAGGCCGGCGCCATGCGCTGGGCGATCGTGGCCAAGCTCGATGGTGACGAGGCCTATGCCGCCGCCACGCGTCTGCGCAACGTCACCATCGTCATCGTCCTCGTGGCCGCGGCCGTCGTCGCCGTGCTGGCCTTCCTCATCGCCAACTCGCTTGCCCGGCCGATGATCGAGATCGCCAGCGTGGCCGCCGCCCTCAGCATCGGCGATGTCACCCAGCACGTCACCATCGACCGCAGGGATGAGATCGGCGCCATGGCCGATGCCTTCCGCCAGATGATCGGCTATCAGCAAGAGATGGCCGAAGCCGCCGGCCGCATCGCGGAGGGCGATCTCACCGCCGACGTCGCCCCCCTCTCCCAGGTCGATGCCTTGGGCAGCGCCTTTGCGCGGATGCTGGCCAATCTGCGCGACCTCATCGGCGAGGTCCAGGACGGCTCCACAGAGGTCGCCGGTGCGAGCGAGCAGATCAACGCCGCCGCCGAGCAGACGGCCCAGGCCAGCCAGCAGGTGGCCAGTACCATTCAGCAGGTCGCGCAGGGCACGGCCGAGCAGACCAACAGCATCACACAGGCCACGTCGCAGGTGGAGCAGATGGCCGGCGCCATCGACGGCATCGCCAAGGGCGCCCAGGAGCAGGCTCGCGCCGTGGAGCGCGCCTCCGCCTCCGTCGCCCAGATGACGTCCGCCATCGATCGGGTGGCCGGCAGCGCCCAGTCCTCCGCTGCGGCGAGCCAGCAAGCCGCGGCGCGCGCCGAGGAGGGCGCCGGCACGGTGAACCGCACCGTCCAGGCGATGACGACCATCAAGGGCACCGTCGCTGATGTGGGGCAGAAGGTGTTGCAGATGCAGCAGCACTCGGCCCAGATCGGCGCCATCGTCGAGACCATCGACGACATCGCCGAGCAGACCAACCTCCTGGCCCTTAACGCCGCCATCGAGGCCGCGCGGGCCGGCGAGCAGGGGCGCGGCTTTGCCGTCGTGGCCGACGAGGTGCGCAAGCTCGCGGAGCGTTCCGGCCAGGCGACGAAAGAGATCGCCACCCTCATCCAGACGGTGCAGAACGGCATCGAGGAATCGGTGGCCGCCATGGATGCCAGCCTCAAGCAGGTCGAGTCTGGCTCGGCCCTCGCCGGCGAGGCGGGCCAGGCGCTGGCCGAGATCCTCGCCGCATCGCGCCAAGTAAGCGATCAGGTCGCCGAGATCGCCTCGGTGGCGCAAGAGATGTCCGCCGCCTCCAGCGACCTGGTGGGCGCCATGGACAGCGTCTCCGCCGTGGTGGAAGAGAACACCGCCGCCGCCGAGGAATCGGCCGCCGCCAGCGGCGAAATCTCGGCCGCTATGGAGAGCGTGGTGAGCGTCTCGGAAGAGAACTCGGCCGCCGCCGAGGAGGTGGGCGCCATGACCGAGGAGATGAGCGCCCAGGCGGAAGAAATGACCGCCAGCGCCCAGTCACTGTCCGAGATGGCCCAGAGGCTGCAGCAGTTGGTGGCGCAGTTCCGCATCCCCACCAACGGGCGCCACGCCGACGATGAGGGCGCGCACATGCCGCACGCGACGGCGCTGCCCCCCGCCCCTCGGCAGCACACCGCCGCGAGGCCGGCGCGCGCCCTGGAGCCCGCGGTGTCGGGCAACGGGAACGGCCGACACTAACGGCGCTGATGGGTGTACGGGTAGTCACGAGATAGGTAACCGTGGAGAACGCCGAGAGCGCAGATGTACGGGGTACATCCCCCACGATCGCTCTCGGCGTTCTCGCGATTCAGCTTTGGTTGACGTTATATCCGTTCGGTGCTAGAATCACGATGAAAGACGGCGAGCAGGAGGAGTAGGCGGACGCGCGCTGCTAGAGATGAGGGGTCACCGGCTGCAAGCCCCTCTCAGTAGTGGCCGCCCAAGGTCGCCTGGGAGTCGATCGGTCGAAGTCAAGAGTAGGCCGATACGGGTGCGCCCGTTACTGCGCCAGAGAGCGGCGTTGCGCCTCGCATGGGGCCCAGCGCCGAAGCGGAGTGGTACCGCGGAAGGCGCCCCCTTTCGTCTCCAGACGAGAGGGGGTTTTTGCGTTCATGGAGCCAGTGCCATGCCAGCAGTACACGGTCGAGCGGACTCGAGGAGGTGCATCGTCGCGGCCGGGGGAGCCCCTGCCGCGGCGCCGGTCACGCGAGTGGACGCCAAAGCACATTGAGATCGACGCGTCCGACGCGCCCCAGGAGAGAGCAACCACATAGATCCAGAGGGCACGCAGAAAGACTGGGAAAAACGAAAAAACCCTCTGCGCCCTCCGTGCCTCCGTGGTAAGCCTCTCCTCGTTGCGCGCACTCGCGAGGAGTGACGACTATGGAGAGCGCACGAACGACGGAAGCGGCGACGTGGCGCACCGGCAGGTACGATGCGCCCGCCATCGAGGAGCGCTGGCAGCGTTTCTGGGACGACGAGCAGGTCTATGCCTTTGACCGACGCGGCGCGGGGCCGGTCTATGCCATCGACACGCCGCCGCCCACGGTCTCGGGCGAGCTGCACCTGGGGCACTGCTACTCCTACGCCCAGACCGATTTCATCGCCCGCTACCGGCGCATGCGCGGCGACAACGTGTTCTACCCCATGGGGTGGGACGACAACGGCCTCCCCACCGAGCGCCTCGTGGAGCAGCGCCTGGGAATCGCGCCGTGCAACGTGAGCCGCGAGAGCTTTATCGACGCCATCCGCGACGTGAGCGCCCGCCTCGAGGAGGGGTACGAGCGCCTCTGGCGGCGGCTGGGGCTGAGCGTCGACTGGCGCCACACCTACACCACCGTCTCGGCGGAAGCGCAGCGTGCCTCCCAGTACTCGTTCATCGACCTGTATCGCCAGGGGCTGGTCTACCGCCGCTCGGCGCCCACCATCTGGTGCCCGACGTGCGGCACGGCCATCGCCCAGGCTGAGGTGGACGACCTGGAGCGCGACACGACCATGGTGACGCTGGCGTTCGGCCTGGAGGGCGGGGGCTCGCTGCCCATCGCCACCACGCGGCCGGAGCTGCTCCCCGCCTGCGTGGCGGTGTTCGTCCATCCCCACGACGCGCGCTACCGGGATCTGGTGGGCCGGCGCGCCATCACGCCGCTGTTCGGGCAGCATATCCCGATCCTGACAGACTATCGCGTCGACCCGGAAAAGGGCACCGGCGCGGTGATGAGCTGCACCTTTGGCGACGCCACCGACGTGGAGTGGTGGTACACGCACCGCCTGCCCCTCATCGCCGTGCTGGACCGTGAGGGGCGCCTCACGGCCCCCGCCGGCCCCTACGCCGGGCTGACGGTGGCCCAGGCGCGGGCGCGCATCATCGCCGACCTGGAGCGCGAGGGGCTGGTCCTCGAGCGGCGGGCCATGCGTCAAACGGTGCGCGTCCACGACCGCTGCGACACGCCCATCGAGCACATCGAGACGCGCCAGTGGTTCGTGCGCCTGCTTGACCACAAGGAGGAGCTGTTGGAGGCGGGGCGCCGCATCGCCTGGCATCCCGCGTCGATGCACGCCCGCTACGAGACGTGGGTGCAGAACCTGAGCTGGGACTGGATCATCTCCCGCCAACGCACCTATGGCGTGCCCTTTCCCGTGTGGCACTGCCGCCAGTGTGACGCCGTGGTGCTGGCCGACGAGGGGAGCCTGCCCATCGACCCACGCACGGCCGCCCCGCCGCGTCGCTGCGACTGCGGTAGCGGGGACCTGGAGCCCGAACCGGACGTGATGGACACCTGGGCGACGTCGTCGGTGAGCCCGCAGATCGCCGGCGGCTGGCTGGAGGATCCCGAGCTGTTCGCACGGGTGTTCCCCATGGCGCTGCGGCCCCAGGCGCACGACATCATCCGCACCTGGGCATTCTACACCGTGGCCAAGTCGTGGTACCATCACGGCCAGGTGCCCTGGGCGCACGTGGCCATCTCCGGGCACGGGCTGTCGCCCGAGGGGGGCAAGATCAGCAAGTCGCGCGGCGGCGCCAGCCTGGCGCCCGACGACGTCATGGCGCGCTATTCCGCCGACGCGGTGCGCTACTGGGCGGCGGGCACCGGCCTGGGGCGCGACGCCATAGTGCACGAGCCGACCTTTGCCGTGGGGCAGAGGCTGGTGACCAAGCTGTGGAACGTGGCGCGCTTTGCCGCGCGCTTCCTGGAGAATTTCGATCCCGGCGGGCACGAAACGTCCCGGGAGCCCGCCGATCGCTGGCTCCTGTCGCGATTGGCGCGCACCGTCACGGCGGCCACGGCAGCGTACGAGGCGTACGACCACGTGACGGCCAAGGAAGAGACCGAGGCGTTCTTTTGGAGTGCCCTCGCCGACAACTATGTCGAGATGGTCAAGCAGCGGCTGTACGAGCTGGAGGAGGGCGACCCGCGACGCGAGGGCGCGCGCTGGACGCTATACCAGGCGCTCCTGACGGTGCTCCAGCTCTTGGCGCCCATCATGCCCTACATCACCGAGGAGCTGTACCAGGCGCTGTTCGCCGCCACGCAGCCGGCGCGCTCGGTCCACCGCGGCGCCTGGCCGGAGACAAGGGCGGAGTGGGGCGACGAGTCGGCCGAGACGACGGGCGAGGCCCTCGTCGGCATCGCCACAGCCGTGCGCCGGAGCAAGTCGGAGCGTCGGGCGCGCCTCAGCACCCCGCTGCGCGCACTGACGCTCGGCACAGCGGACGACGGCCTGCGCGCAGCGCTGTCCGCCGCCGCCTTGGACATCCGCAGCGTCACGCGCGCCGAGGCCGTGCACCTCATCGAGGCAGCGGACGGTCTCGACATCGAGATTCCCGAGGCGCCGGGACTGCGGATGCACATTGTTGAGTGAGAGTGGTGGAACGCGGATGAACGCGGATATCGCGGATTGCCACGGATACAAACCTATGTAGTGATGAATTCATTCGTTTCCTCTCTATAGCAGCAAAGAACGAATAAATTCGTCACTACATAGTCGGAAAAAGATCCGCAGAATCCGCGTTTCATGAATCAACCGGGAGAATGCCTCTATGAAAGCACCGTTGCCCGCCGAGATGCCGCGCACCTTTGATGGCGCCGAGATGGAAAAGGCGCTGTACGACTGGTGGGAGGCGCAGGGTTATTTCAAGCCGCGCATCGAGCCGGGGGTCAAGCCGTTCGTCATCTCCATGCCGCCCCCCAACGTCACCGGCGCCCTGCACCTGGGGCACGCCATCACGGCGGCGGTGGAGGATGCCCTCATCCGCCACCACCGCATGACGGGGCGCCCCACCCTGTGGGTGCCCGGCACCGACCACGCCGGCATCGCCACCCAGAACGTGGTGGAGCGCGAACTCGCCAAGGAAGGGCTCACGCGCCACGACCTGGGGCGCGAGCGCTTTATCGAGCGCGTGTGGGAGTGGAAACGCGTCTACCACGAGCGCATCAGCACCCAGCACCGCCGCCTCGGCGTGTCGTGCGACTGGGACCGCGAGCGCTTTACCATGGACGAGGGGCTCTCCCGTGCCGTGCGCGAGGCGTTCGTGCGCCTCTACCGGCAGGGCCTCATCTATCGCGGCGCCTACCTGGTGAACTGGTGCCCGCGCTGCGGCACGGCCGTGTCGGACCTGGAGGTGGAGCACGAGGAGGAGGATTCGCACCTCTGGCACGTGCGCTACTGGGATGACGCCCACGAGCACTCCATCACCGTGGCGACCACGCGCCCCGAGACGATCCTGGGCGACACCGCCGTGGCGGTGCATCCCGACGACGCCCGCTACCGCGACCTCATCGGGATGACGGTGCGCCTGCCCATCATCGGCCGCGCCATACCCATCATCGCCGACGAGGCGGTAGACCCCGCCTTTGGCACCGGCGCCGTCAAGGTGACGCCCGCCCACGACCCGGTGGACTATGAGATCGGGCAGCGGCACAACCTCGAGGCGATCAACGTGATGAACGAGGACTCGACAATGAATGCGGCGGCCGGGCCCTTCGAGGGGCAGGACCGCTTCGAGTGCCGCAAGAACCTGGTGGCCGCCATCGAGGAGATGGGCGACCTCGTCAAAGTCGAGCCGTACCGCCACTCCGTGGGGCACTGCCAGCGCTGCAACACCATCGTCGAGCCGCGCATCTCGACCCAGTGGTTCGTGCGCATGAAGCCTCTCGCCGAGCCGGCCATCGAGGCGGTGCGGGATGAGGGAACGGGGTCCGTTCCCCGCGTCCGCATCGTGCCAGAGCGCTTTACCAAGATATACAACGACTGGCTGGAGAACATCCGCGATTGGTGCATCTCGCGGCAGCTCTGGTGGGGACACCGCATCCCGGTCTGGTATTGCCAGAGCTGCGGTGAGCAGATCTGCAGCGTCGAGGACCCCACGGGTTGCACCACGTGCGGCAGCGACGACATCCGCCAGGACGAGGACGTGCTCGACACCTGGTTTTCATCGGGGCTGTGGCCCTTCTCCACGCTGGGCTGGCCGGAGGAGACGGAGGACCTGGCCTACTTTTACCCCACGTCGGTGCTCGAGACGGGGTACGACATCCTCTTTTTCTGGGTGGCGCGCATGATCATGATGGGCCTCGCCATGACGGACGAGGTGCCGTTCGACACCGTCTACCTCCACGGGCTGATCCGTAACGAAGAGGGAAAAAAGATCAGCAAGTCGATGCCCGATGCCTGGCGCTACGACCCGCTCTATATGATCGACGAGTACGGCCAGGACGCGCTACGGTTCACCCTGCTCACCGGCTCGACGCCGGGCAACGACATGAGGCTGGCGCCCAGCCGCGTGGAGGCCAACCGCAACTTTGGCAACAAGATCTGGCAGGCGGCGCGTTACGTGTTGGGGAACCTGGGAAGTAGCCCGGAGCGCTACACTCCGCCGACCGACGGGATCGCCCCAAGGGCCGGTATGGACGCCGCCGATCGCTGGATCCTCAGCCGCTACCATCGCCTGGTGGGCGAGGTGCAGCGCCTCATCGACGGCTATCAGCTCGGCGAGGCGGGGCGCCAGATCTATGATTTCGTCTGGAGCGAATACTGCGACTGGTACATCGAGATGACCAAGGTGCGCCTCCGCGACGATGCACAGGCCACCGAGGCGGAGGATGCGCGCCGAGTGCTCGTCTATGTGCTGGACGGCTGCCTGCGGTTGCTGCACCCCTACATGCCGTTCATCACCGAGGCGATCTGGCAGTACCTGCCCCACGGCGCGACGGACGGCCAGGCGGAGCCGGCGCTCATCGTGGCCGCCTGGCCCCAGGCGGGCGCGCTGGACGAGGCCGCCGAGGACCAGATGGACGACCTCATGGAGTTGGTCCGCGCCGTCCGCAACGCGCGCAGCGAGTACGACGTGGAGCCGGGCCGGCGCATCGCGGCGATCATCGCCGCGGGGGAGCGGCTCCCCTTCTTGCGGGCGCAGGCGCGGGCCCTGGCGGCCCTGGCGCGCATCGACGAGGGACGCCTCGAGCTACACGCCTCCCTCGACGCCCCGCCGGAAAAGGCGCTGACGCTGGTGGTGGGCGGCGCGACCTGCTACCTGCCCATGGCGGCGCTGGTCGACCTCGATCGCGAGCGGGCCCGGCTGGAGGGCGAGATCGATCAGGTGGATCAAGAGATCGCCCACTCGGAGCGCTTGCTGTCGAACCAAGGGTTCGTGAACAAGGCGCCCGAGGCGGTGGTGCAGAAGGAGCGCGACAAGCTGGCCGAGAGCCGCGAACGCCGTACCCGGCTCCAGGAGCGCCTGGCCGGCCTCGCCTAGCGGACGGGGAGAGGAACCACAGAGGCCACAGAGGGGCCACAGAGACCACGGAGGAAGGAGATGTATCTATCCTCCGCGGTCTCGGCATCTTTTACCGCCTCGTTCTACGCGCATGCGCCCATTCCTTCCGCTTCCCCGATGGACGATCCGCGTCGGCACGCTCTATAATGGAGGTGTAGTGTGTGCCGCGCGCCTCGCGCGCGTACTGAGGGGTGAAAGGGAGAGAACATGGGCAGTCGATCCGCCTTTGTGATCGGGTTCATCGTGGGCGTCATCGTGGGGTGGATGCTGGGGATCCTGTCGGCGCCCCAGTCGGGGCAGGAGATGCGGGAGGCCCTCGGCGAGCGCGCCGTGGAGCTACGGGAGCGCGCCGAGGGGGTAGCGGCCCGCGCGCGGCGTGAGGCGATGGATGCCAAGCGCGAGGTCGAGGACGAGATCGTCGGCTAGCACGCCGCCATACGCCCATCGCGCCATCGTGGCGGATTCGTGCGTTCTCCTGCCCCGTGGGACCACCGGTGACAGGTTGCAGGTTCCAGGCTCCAGCGTGCGACCACGCTAGAGCCTGTAACCGCGTTGTACCCAACGCACAACCTGTGACAACTGCAATGCATGCGCGTGTCAGCCGGTCGCCGCGCTCGGCTTGCGCCCGCGACGCAGGGCCCGCACCACAAGCCACACGATCACGGCGGGGATGATGAACACCGGCGAGAAGATGAGCAGGTAGATCCCCACATCGATCACCACCTGCGCAAAGGAGAGCAGGGAGCGCAGCGCATCGGACGCCGTCACCAGTGGGCTCCAGCGGTACGAGTCGACCACGGCCCCGGGCGTTGCCTTGGGGCGAATCTCCATCGTGATGGTCGCCAGGGCCGTCATGCGCTCCAGGTACTGGGAGCGTCCCTTGAGCGACTCGATCTGGCCGCGGATGCTGGTGAGTTCGCGGTGAATGGCCAGGATCTCTTCCGCCTTACCACGGTTCTCGCGCACCTCGGTGAGGAGCGCCAGCAACTCGGTCTCGGTGGCCTCCAGGTTGCGCAGCCGCGCCTGGATGTCGGTGTATTCTTCGGTGACATCCTGGCCCGATGACGTCTCGCGCTCCACCTTGAGCGCCATGCCGCGCAGCGCCTCGAGCGCCGCGTCCAGCGATTCGGCTGGCACGCGGATGGTGACCTGGGCCATGGCCTGGGTGTCGTTGATCATCCAGCGGTTCGAGTCGGCGATGTACCCCTCATAGCTGGCGACCAGCGAGCGCACCTCGTTCAGCGCCGCGTCGGTGTCCTCCACCAGCACCGTCATGTTCACCGTGCGGATGATCATGCGCTGCTGGAGGGCGGCGTCGCTGGCGGCATAGCCCCGGCTCCCCTCCTCCCCGTACGACGCCGGCGCCTCGGCGGGCTGGGCCGGCGCCACCGCACCGGCGCCGGCCATGGACTGCTTCTCCGCCTCCACGGCCACCTCGTAGGCCGCCTCGTCGCGGGACATCTGGGCGGGCTTGCCGGCGCAGCCACCAACCAGCACCATCACCAGTATCAGGGCGAAAACGGCGATCCACCTGCTCGTCCTCATGGGTTCCTCCTCGGTGCGACTATGCAAGGCTTACAGGTCTGAGACGTACTTCTGGTACCGGTGGTTCCCCCCCATTCATCAGCCCGGCTTGGGGCGCGCGGACGCGACCGACTCGATGCATAGGGCGGGAGCGGGCGGACACGCAGGTCCGCCCCTACGGCATCGTGTGTCCGCTCACGCTCGCGGGAACTGCGGTCATGGTAGGGGCGGACCTGCGTGTCCGCCCTGCCTTGACCTATGTTTCTACCCGCGGTGCCCGCCGTTAGCGCGCTACCAGCCCAGTTCGAGGCGGGCGCTGTTGCGGGTGGGCAGGTTGGCCGCGCGAATGCGGCGCTGCGCCTCGGCGATGTCGTACTCGACGCGGCGATGCTCGATGGTCGCCGCGTCCGTGTCCAGCAGCATATAGGCGGCGCGGGGGTCGCCGTCACGGGGTTGGCCGACGCTGCCGGGGTTGACGATGTAGCGCCCCTCGGTAAGGGGGAAGGGGCTCCCCTCCTCGGGCTGCATCGCCAGGCAATCGCGCCGGTCGGGCATGTCGCGAAAGATCACCGGCACGTGGGTGTGACCCACCAGGCAGAACGAGGTGTCGAAATGACCAAAGCTCTGCTTCGCCACGCTAGTATAGATGAGGTACTCCCAGATAGGATATCGCGGGCTGCCGTGAGCCAGCGTCCACTCCCCCTCCACGAGGACCTGAGGCAGGGCATCGACGTAGCTCCACGACTGGGGCGCGAGGACCTCGCGCGTCCAGAGGTTGGAGCGACGGGCGTCGATGTTGAAATCCTCCAGGTCCAGCTTGCCCAGCGCGCCCCAGTCGTGGTTGCCGGCGATCGCCTTGTGTTCGAACCCGTTGAGCCGGGCGATGCATTCATTGGGCTCGGCGCCGTACCCCACCACGTCCCCCAGCGACCAGAGCATATCGAACGCCCCGGCGTCCTTCAGGACGGCCTCCAGGGCGGGGAGGTTGCTGTGAATATCGGAAACCACCAGCACGCGCATCGATCACCTCGAGGCAACACGCAACGTGAACGTCGCGAGTGTATCACCCGCGCGGGCCTGGCGCAAGCGAACGAGAAGGTTGTGTGTTGTGCGTTGTGGGTTGTGGGTTGTGGGTTGCGCCTGTTCCAGGTTACAGGTGGCAGGTTACAGGCTAACGTGAGACCATGCGCGAGGGCCTGGTAACCTGCCACCTGCGACCTGTGACCGCCCGCGGGCAACACACAACGCACAACCGGGAACCAGGAACCCGCAACTCGGAACCCGCAACCCGAAATCGGTGCCGCTATAGCATCTCCAGAAGCAGCCGCACGCCACGCTCGACGACGGGGCCGCAGCGCTTGTCTATCTCGGGCATGGTGTTGCGCACCGCCTCGCACTGCGCACTGCCAAACTCCTCGATGAAACGCTCGCGGTAGCGACAGACCAGCTCGTAGAACGCCTTGTCGTCCTCCGTCGGCTCGAGGCGGCCGCGCGTGGCGCCCAGGATGAGCGCCGCGCCTGCCAGGACGCCGCACAGCTCCTGGCGACATCCCCCAAGCCCGCCGCCAAAGGGGTTGCTGGCGCGGATGAGGACCTCGGGCGTCTTGCCCATGAGGTGATCGCCCACGGCGATCACGGTGGCCTCGCTGCAATGGTGCCCCGCCAGGTAGAGCGTACGGGCGTGGGCCAGGACGGCATCGGTAGCGTTGGACATTATCATCTCCTGTATGGAATCGAGCGCTATGGCCCGGGCAGTCGGCGTTGATATTCCCCGGGCGGGCGGTGGGTGTCAGTCCCCCAGGAACTCGAACACCCAGACGCGATCCTCTTGGTAGACGGCGCGGAAATGCGGGCTATCCGCGAGTTCCGCCGGATCCAGCACGTCGGGGCCGGCATAGTTGACGCGCCCCTGGTGCTGGCCGATGTAGACGTGGGTCACACCGTGCTCCCGCAGCGCCACCAGCGCCCCCTCGTCGTCGAGACGCGCACCCTGCAGCGCGGCGGTGAGGCCGTTCACCCACAGGCGGTACTCCGGCCGCGGTCCCGTCTCGGCGACATACGTCAGCGGCGGCAGCGTCGTGGCGCGCCCCGCCAGCAGCGGCAGCCACCAGCCCGCGTCCGAGCCTACCACCGATGACCCCTCGTAGGCAAAGAAGGCGTTCACGAGAAAGCGGGCGTCGTCCGGCGTGTGCGTCGCGATCCACCCCGCCGCCCGCACGTCGGGGCGCGTGACGAGCGCGTGGGCGCCGGGGTCGGGCTCCGCGAGACGCTCCGTCGCCCCCCACGCACCGATCATGAGGACCACGGCCGTCAGGACCACGGACGCCATGCGTGACCTCCACATCGTCGCGAACCACCCCAGCGCCGCGCCAAGGAACACGGCGGCGGGGATGTACGCGGCGATGAACAGGGCAAAGTTGGTGATCATGCCCGCCCCAGGGAGGCCCAGCAGCTGCGGATTGACGAGTAGAAAGGCGCCCAGCCACCACAGCGCTACCAGAGCGGCCGTGCGCTCCCGCCTCCAGAGGCTCCACCCGACGGCGAGGGGCAGCGCCAACCACACCCAGACGGGGAGGTAGGTGGACATGTTGCCGGCGACAGCGGCCAAGTCACCGGGCGCCGCGTCGGGCGCCGCCGAAGCCACCACCTGCCCCCAGACGAGGCGCGAGATCGCACCTGTCAGCACGTTCAGGTACCACGGCAGCGCCAGCAGCAGCGCGCCGCCCCCCAGCAGCGCCGTCCTGCCGAGGGCGCGCCCCCTCAGCGCCCCGCCCGACAGCGCCAGCGCCATCAGGAACAGGGGCGCGGCGAGGAGCAGGACGCGATAGTGGGTCAGGGAGAGGCCCGCCAGAGTCAGGATCGCCGGCACGAGGACACGCCAACCGCCCTTGAGCACACCATCAGAGGCTTCCAGCGCCTCGAGGCAGAGGCAGGCCATCGCCGGCAGGATCACCTGCCCGGCGAGCTGCGTGTAGCGCCCCCAGTTCAGGTAGGCCATGGGCATGGGCGAGAGCAACCCGGCGACCAGCACGGCGCCCACCCCCGCCCAGCGGCTGCTGCCGACCCGCGCCGCCAGCGGGTAGAGAGCCAGCGCCGCTAGGACGTTCAGGACCTGCCCCATCCACAGCGTGGCGTCCGCCGCACCCAGCCCCGTCAGCCAGTGGAGCGCCGCCGCCAGGGCGTGGAAGCCATAGTGATAGGAAAAGCTGAGCAGGTCGGCGTAGGGGCGCCAATCGTCGAACAGCCCCCCGCGATCGATGAGCAGGCGCGCGATCATGGTGTGCTGGAAAGCGTCGCCCCACATGGGCGCCTCCAGCGACCCGATAGGGAGGAAGCGGGTGACGACGATGAGCGCCACCACGCCGGCCAGCGCCACGTGCGGCCAGAACGCCTCGTGGCCCCGGAGGTCGGATAACCGCGGACGCACCAGGGGCCGGCCTTGGCGCCACCAACGCGCCAGCAGCACCCCCAGGGAGACGATGCCGATCACCCAGGGATAGGCGCGCCCCAGCCGCAGGCCGACGAGGTCGGCGAGGAGAAACAGGATCGGGTGGAGCGCCGCGCCGAGCCCCGCCGCCAGCCCCAGACGCTCCGGCGAGCCATACCAGTCGCGAGAGCTGCGCAAGAGCGCCAGGAGCGCCAGCCCGGGCACGACGAGCAAGAACACGGCGGCCAAGCCGATGGGCAGCCAGGTGGTCAGCACCTGCGCCGCCAGGCCCACGAGCATCGTCCGGCGATCGAACGCCAACCGAAAGGCGAGCTGCGCGTCCTGGGACGCGCCGTCGATAGCGAGCGCGCCATGCAGGTAGGCGCCCCCCGGCGCCGTGGCCAGGCGCACCCTCCCGGGGCCAGAGTACGAGAGTTCGGCGCGATAGTAGCGCTGGCGCGCGTCACGTCGCGGCGGGAAGGCGAGGCGCACCCAGCCCCCCTCCTCGGGCACGGCGACGCGCGCCTCGGCCACGGGAGCGGCAGCCGCGGACTTGTCGGCGCCGTCCGGCTCGTAGAGGCGCAGGGCGACCTCGCCGCCGGCTCCCTCCGGCGTCACGTGGATCTCGAACCCCTCCAACCCCTCGTGGTGGGCAACGAACGTCTGGCCGACGGTCCCGCTCGACTCCAGCCACACCCCGGCGGTCACGGCCGGCGCCTGCTCGCGCACCACCGACGAGCAGCCGGTGACGCCCACGAGCGCCAACAGCGCCAGGGCCAGGAGCACGAGGCGCGCGCCCGCCAGGGACGCGAGCAGCCGCCGGCCGGGTGGGTTGGGAGGGACGATCACGGCATCACGCTCCAGGCATCGGGTTCAGGCGCGCGTGTGCAGCACGAGGCCGGCCCCCGGCCCAGGCACGCAGTGGAACACGCGGGCGGTACCGCCCGTCTGGCGATGATAGGCCTCGGCCACCGACGCGCCAAAGGACGATGCCGCCTCGCGCTCCACCAGCGCCACGATACAGCCGCCCCAGCCGGCGCCGGTGAGGCGGGCACCGAGGGTCCCGGGGTGTGCGCGGGCGGCCTCCACCAGCACCTCGATCTCGGGGATGCTGATCTCGTAATCGTCGCGGGCGCTGGCGTGCGCCTCGTCCATGAGCCGCCCCAGGGTGGTCGTATCTCCCGCCTCCATGGCGGCGACGGCTCGCAGGACGCGCTGGTTCTCCGTCACCACGTGCCGGCAGCGGCGGCGGACCAGGTACTCGGCGCTCTGGGGGAGGACCCCGCCGTTCAGCAGGCGAGCCAGGTCGATCCCCAGGGCCGGCAGGTCCGCGGCGGCGATGCGCTCGGGCAACACGGGCTCCAACTCCTCCCACGGCAGCGCCGAGACGTCGCGCAGGTGGGTGATGCCCGGGTACCTCGCACCAAGAAGGTGGATGCCGATGCGCCCCTCGGCCACGCGCTGGTTATAGTGGGGGCCCGTGTTGCGGTGGCGCACGCCACTATCCACCACCATCACGGCATGGCTCGCCGGCAGCGGCACGCGACTGTAGGTATAGCCATCCGGGCCGGGCCGGCAGTCGAGAAAGAGGGCGTGGCCGCGCTGCGAGAGCAGCGAGGCGAAATGGTCCATCACCCCGCCGCGCGTGCCCACGTACCACTCGGCGCGGCTGCAGCGCTCGGCCAGCGCGGGCCCCTCCAGTGAGAGACAATTCAGACCGGCGAGGGCCACGGCCGCCGCCACGGTGAGGGCCGACGAGGACGACACGCCCGCCCCGCGGGGCACGCCGTAGGGAGGTGCGCCGTCCACCACCACGTCCATGCCGCGCAACCCCGGGCCGCACTCGCGCTCCAGGAGTTGCGCCGCGCCCTGAACATAGTTCGCCCAGTCGCCCACGGGCCGCGGCGGCACGTCGGGGGAGATGGGGAAGGAGCGTTCGGTGAACTCGGCCTCGACGTTCGCCAGGTGAACGGCTGCGTCGGACCGCTGCCGGGCAAAGAGGAGGACGTCCCGATCGAGCGCCACGGGCAGCACGTAGCCATGGTGGTAGTCCGTGTGCTCTCCGATCACGTTGACGCGGCCGGGCGCGCGGAACACGGCCACCTCACCGGGGCCGTAGCGCGCGCCAAAGGCGGTCAGCCCACGGCGATAGCGCTCGACTTGGGCGTCGAGCACCTCTCGATCCTGACCATACACGCGTTCCAGAGCATCACGCAGCAGCCCACTCGTCATGTTCTTCGCCTCCCGTCGTGAGGCGGGAGTATAGCATCGAGGCGCGCCCCCGGCAATGTGGCCCGAGACCCCGCCGGCGCACGATTTGCGCCCCCTCCCCTGCGCCGCTATAATCGCCAGGCACGTACGGGCGCCCGGCATCCCGCCGGAGCCCGGTAAGCAACGGAGCCCAGCGAGGAGATCATCCACCCCCATGTCCAGCAACGAGGTCCTCGTCAGCGTCGTCATCCCCACCTACAACGAGGAAGAAGCGATCCGGGTCGTGCTCGATGACGTAACATGCGCCTGCGAGTCGCTGGATTGTGGTTGGGAGATCCTCGTGGTGAACGACGGCTCCACCGACCGCACCTGTGCCATCTGTGAGACCTATCCCCACGTGCGCGTGGTGGGGCACCGGCGCAACCTGGGCAACGGCGCCGCCCGCACCACGGGGATCAAGGCCGCCCGGGGCGAGTATGTGGTGATGATCGACGCCGATGCCACCTATCCGGCGGACGAGATCCCGCGCATGGTGAAGGAACTCGAGACCTGCGACATGGTCATCGGCGCGCGCGAGAAGGAGATGGGCACGCTCAAGTGGCTGCGCTCGGCCGCCAAGGAGTTCATCCGGCTGCTGGCGTCGTACCTCACCGAGACGCGCATCCCCGACCTGAACTCAGGCCTGCGCGCCATGAAGCGCGACCTGGTGCCCCAGTTCTTTGGCATCCTGCCGACCACCCACTCGTGGGTGAGCACCATCACCATGGCGTTCCTGAGCAGCGGCTACGAGGTGCGCTGGGTGGCGATCCCCTACTACCGGCGCATCGGGCGCTCCACGTTCGACCCCATCGGCGATACGTACAACTATATCTCGCTGGTGGTGCGCACCATGATGTACTTTAACCCGCTGCGCATGTTCTTGCCGGTGATCCTGGCGATGTTCGCCGTCGGCATCGTCAAGATGGGGTACGACATATTCACCTACAACTTTCACTTTGCCCCCTCGACGGTAATGGTGATGCTGACGGCATTCCAGCTGACGGCCGTGGGGCTGCTGGCGGATCTGATCGTGCGGAGGACAAAGGGATGACCGCCCACCGCGGCGTGGGCGACCTGCCCGTCCGTCTGCGGCGTGCCGTCAGGAAGCTGCGGATGCGTGGTACAGAGGCGGTCTGCCGGGCATTGTGGCCCAGCCTGTCCTACTTTCAGGATGGCCTGGCAACGGTGCACAATTGCCGCTTCCTGGCCGATGACGCTTTCATGCGCGCTTACCGGGCAGGCAAGGAGACGGGCTCCTGGCGCGAAAGGGACATTCATTGGCGCGTCCACGTGGCCTGTTGGGCGGCCGGTCGCGCGGCCAACCTGCCCGGCGACTGGGTCGAGTGCGGGGTGTATCGTGGGGGCCTGGCGCTGGCCGTGGCCGAATACGTACATCTCGAGCGCCTGGACAAGGCGTTCTACCTGGTGGATAGCTTTTGCGGCCTGGCGGCGGACCATATCTCCGAAGAGGAGCGGCGCCTGGGCAGGCGGCCCGGGGGCTACGAAGACTGCTCGGCGCAGGTGATGGCGACGTTCGCGCGCTTTCCCAATGTCCGAGTGCTCAAGGGAGTCGTGCCCGACATTCTGCCGTCGGTGGAAGCGCGAGAGGTCTCGTACCTCTCCCTCGACATGAACTGCGCCCTCCCCGAGATAGCCGCCGCCGAGTTCTTCTGGGATCGCATGGTCAGCGGAGGTATCATACTCCTGGACGACTATGCCTACCGCGGCTTTGAGCCGCAGGGCGCCGCCTTTGATGCCTTTGCGTCAGCGAGGGGAGTCTCGGTGCTCAATCTCCCGACCGGTCAGGGCATCATTGTCAAGCCCTAGACGTCCGGCAAGAGATCGAGGCTTGGCCGAGCAGCAGGCGAGATTGGACTGATGCCACTCTATCACCGCGCGCAGGCACTCCTGTTTTCCTACCTCGATCGCATCTATCAGGGCACCGTGCGCGAGCGCTACCGCGGCCAACTGGCGTGCATGGAGCCGGACCCCCAGGCGCTGCTGCTCGATGTGGGATGTCACAACGGCACGAACACCATGCACCTGGCACGCGCCGTCGGAACCCTGCGCGTGTGCGGGCTCGAATGCCGGCCCTCGGCGCTGCGTCAGGCGGCGCGATCCGGCATACGCTGCCTCGTCGCCGATGCCAACGTAACGCTGCCGCTCGAGAGCGAAACGGTGGATGTGATCACCGCGATGGACGTCCTCGAGCATCTGGTGGATCCGGCCCGACTGGTGCACGAAGTCTACCGCGTGCTCCGGCCGGGAGGCTATTGCGTGGTGGCGACACCCAACCTATCATCGTGGCACAACATCTTTGCCCTGGCGCTCGGGTTCCAGCCGTTCTCGGGGCCCAATCTGACCACCATGCTGGATGCTGACATGGCCATCGTGCGACGCATGCACCGCGAGGCCTACGGGATGTCGGACGAGGCAGAGATCGTGGCGAGTTCGGAGGTCGACCTGCACCGCCACATCGTGGTGGTGGCCTATCGCTCGCTCCTCCGCCTCATGGGACGGGCGGGGTTCACCATCGAACGCGCCCGGGGCTTTGGCTACTATCCACTTCCCAGCGCCCTCGGGCGCGTCATGGCGCGGATCGATCCGTCCCACAGCCATCACATCGTCGTCAAGGGACGCAAGCCAGCAGATCAGGCCCTGTCGCAGACGAATCGATCGTAGACGGCGAGGGTTCCAGCCACCATGCGTGCGCGGTCGTAGCGGGCCAGCACCCAGGCACGCCCTGACTGTCCAAGGATGCGGCGAGACTCGGAATCGGCGAGGAGTTCGGTAATCGCGGCGGCGAGCGCCTGCGGGTCCTTCGGCGGGACGACGCGGCCGCCCGGGCCCAGCACTTCGGGTACCGAACTTGTCCGTGTGGCCACCACCGGCGTCTCGCAGGCCATGGCCTCGACGAGGGGAAGGCCGAATCCTTCCAGAAGTGTGG
The DNA here is from genome assembly GCA_040768165.1 of Anaerolineae bacterium. Classification (GTDB taxonomy): domain Bacteria; phylum Chloroflexota; class Anaerolineae; order UBA1429; family UBA1429; genus DUUT01. The sequence goes on along the minus strand of JAXGNH010000019.1, from coordinate 11,437 downwards.
GAAACACGAACAGGTCGGCCATGCTGTAGTAGAGGGCGAGATCGGCATCCGGCACCTGGCCCACCTCGACCACCTTGTGTGCCGCGCATCCGGCGGCACGATAGAACTTTTGGCGATAGTCCGCCTCCCAGCGTCCAACGACCACAAGGCGGGCCTCGGGGGGGAGCATGGGCAAGGCGCGCGCCAACACATCGAGCCCCTTGCGCGGCGTACAGAACCCGACGTACAACAACAGCGGATTCCCGGCGAGGCCGAGCCGCGCGCGTAGATCGGTCGCGTCGACCCGTTGAAAGCGATCGAGGTCGATACCGAGGGGGACGACCGAGATTCTGGTCGAGTCGGCGCGATAGTGTGCGATGAACTCGTCCGCCGTCGCCTGGCTAGAGGCCACCAGCCGATCGGCGCGCCGCAGAGCCGGCACCTCGGCCAGCCAGCGGGCGGCATTGTAATAGGCCATCCGGCCAACGAGGCCACGGAGGTTGGCATGGTAGGGTAACCCGCCATCGCTAGTGGCCCGCTGGCGAAACGACTGAAAGAGGCCAGCGACGAACCTGCCGCGATAGCCGTAGGCAAAGTGCACGTCGAGAAAGTGGATCACGTGGAACGGCTGCGCGCGCCCGAGCCCGGCGACAGCGCGGCCGGCATGGTGAGCGAAACCGATCCAGTCGGCCCGCCAGGTGGGCACGCGATGCACCGGCACGCCCTCGACGATCTCGTAGGGGAGTTGGCCGCCTCGTCTCGACGTCACGACGGTAACGTCGTGTCCCAGGGCAACGAGCCCTCTGACGAGGGTCTCACCATAGACGGCCAACCCCGAGCTACGACTCGGCAGCAGGTCGAGACTGACGATACAGATCCTCAGCACACGCATAGCTGTACCCTGTGGCAGGCAGCGAGGGATCGCCGCCCAGGATGCGAAAGGCCCAGAAACACCATGCCGGCCAACCCTTCCGTCGTCGTCGTGACGGTCAACTGGAACCTCCCGGTGGAGACGGCGCAATGCGTCTCATCCATCCTGGCCGGCGACTATCCCCGGCAGCAGGTAGTGGTGGTGGACAACGCCTCGGACGATGCCTCGGTACCCCTGCTGCGCGCACAATTCGCCGATCGCGCCGTGGTACTGGAAGCGGACGCCAACCTGTACTACGGCGGCGGCTGCAACCTGGGCATCGCGTGGGCCCTCGCCCATGGCGCCGACTATGTCCTCGTGCTCAACAATGATACGTGGATCGCCGCTGACATGGTAACCAGGCTGGTGCACCTGGCCGAGGAACACCCCGACGCCGGCATCGTGGCGCCCATGATCCTGCGCGCCGACGAGCCCCGACGCATCTGGGCCCTCGGGAGCGAGCGCCGCCGATGGCTGCCGATGCCGCGCGATATCGGCCGGGGCGCCGAGGATCGCGGCCAATTCCAGGCCCCGATGCGGGTGGATTATGTCACCGGCTGCGCGATGCTCATCCGGCGTGGCGCCCTACTCCTTACCGCGAGCTTTGACCCGCGCTATCAGATGTACTACGAGGACGCCGACCTGTGCGCCCGGATTCGCGAGCAGGGGCTGACCGTCTGGGTCGAGCCACGAGCCAAGATGTGGCACCTCGGCTCAGCGACGGCATCCTTGCGCAGCACGACGAGTCGCTATCAGCACGCCCGCCACCGCATGCTCTTTTACCGGCAGCACCCCCACGGCCGCTGGCCGCTGGCGACGCACCTGGCGGTGCTGCTGAGCGAGTTCGCGGGCGGCGTGAGGGATGTCCTGCGCGGCCGGCCGCAGGCGGCCAAGGCGGCGTGGGACGGCCTGCTCGACGGAAGCCGGCAGAGGATCCATGACTAGCCCGCGCCCGGAGCCCCTGGCCTACGAACGCGTCTCGTGCCCGCTCTGCGGCGAGAGTGAGGCGGAACTGCGCTTTCGCATACCCAATCGTACGCGTGCGGGCGTCTATGTCAATACCGCCTTCCACCCCGTCGCCGAGGCGCACGACATCGTGCGCTGCCGCCAGTGCGGGCTGCTATTCGCCAGCCCCCGGCTTTCCCGACGGGACGACATGTGGACCTATTCCGTCCAGGAGGAAGCCGCCTACTTTGCCGCTACGCGAAATGACCGCGCCGCCGGCAACGAGGCCTTGCTCGATACCCTCGAGGCGATGGGGAGCCGAGGACGCCTGCTCGACGCCGGTTGCGGCGACGGCCTGCTCCTGGCTCAGGCCGCAGCGCGGGGCTGGGAGGCCTGGGGGGTGGAACGCAGTCGCACCCTGGCCGGCCAGCAACCTCGGACGGCGGGCCATCCCGTCACTCTACTGGGTGACATCGCCCATCTGCCCTTCGCGTCCGGCGCGTTCGACGCGGTCTGCCTCATCAACGTGATCGAGCACGTCGCGAATCCCGCGACGGTCATCGCCGAGGCGGCGCGCGTGACGCGCCCGAAGGGCGTTGTCGCGGTGCATACGCCCAACGCCGGCGGGCTCGCGGCGCGCATCCGCGGCGCCCGCTGGCACCACTACGACCCGATCGAGCACCTGTTCTACTTTACGCGACGCACGCTTCAGATGGCGCTCGAGCAACACGGGCTGACGGTGACAGGAACCCTGGAACTGCCCGGGGCAGCCGTGACCAAGCGCGTCCTCCTCGCCCTCAGCCAGCGCCTCGGCCTGAGCCTCAGCAACGGCCTGGGACTGCTCGCGCGCAAGCGGCCTGGAGCGGCGGAAGGTGGATGATCGGCCCATGGGCGTCCGCCGGCATATCCCGCGCCCACGCCCCAGCGCGCAGAACGTGCGACGCGCAGCGGTGATCTTTATCGTCACCGCCTCGGCGGCGGTGATCGCCGTTGCCGTCTACAAGAACAGGGGCATGCTGCGCAGCTACCCCTGGCGCCTCGACTACCGCATGGCCCTCGCGGCGCTGCTCCTGTACCCGCTCGCCGCGGGAATACCCGCCCTGGTATGGGGCGGAATCCTGAGGCAGCTCGGCGCCCGCCACGACTATCGCCAGGACGTGCGCATCTTTTTCACCACCTCCCTGGCCCGACGACTCCCCACGCCACTGTGGTTCCTCGCCGGCCGCACCTACCTATGTCACGAGATCGGCGTGCCGGTAGCCTCGACGTATCTTGCCACGGCGATGGAATCGGTCCTGCTGCTTCTCTCCGCGCTGGCCGTGCTGCAGGGAAGCCTGGCGCTGAGCAGCGACATTCCGCCGCTGCAGCCCTATCGGCCGGCCCTCGCGGCGCTCACGACGGCGATAGTGGTGTGCGTCGCATCGCCGCGCCTGCTCCGTGGCTGCGTCGACTGGGTGGCGCGCCGCCTCAAGGGCACCGCGCCCGTTGCGTGGTCTCTCGGACGCCGCCACGTAGCGCTCTGGACGGCTTGCTACGCCACGGCCTGGGTCATGGGGGGAATCATTCTGTACCTCCTCTTGGCGGCGCTCCATCCTCTCAGCCTCCAGCGGCTCCCGGGCATTGTGGCCATCTGGGCCGCGAGTGGTATCCTGGGGCACGTCGCCGCCCTCACCATCGGGGGGATCGGCGCCAAAGAGATCTCGATGGCGGCTCTGCTGACCACCCTCGTGCCGGCGCCCATGGCCATCGCCGCCCCAATCCTATTGCGCATCTGGTGCTATCTCAATGACCTCCTCTGGTTCTGCCTGGCATCGTGGTGGGCACGCCGCCATCGAGCACACATAACGGCCGATGCGACGGCGGAAAGCGCTAACATGCCGGCCGAGAGCTAGAATCACCCAGATGGGCTATTGCCTTTGGGCCGGTTACACCCGATAATGCGAACAGAGTAAACGCCCGGTTTGGCACGAATGGCCATTATCCAGTGAAGGAGTGACCGATGAGAGCAGTCAGACGAGTGGCCCTAGTTTTAGCGCTCCTTAGCGCGTTCATCCTCCCCCTCGGGGCGGTGTCCGCGCAAGGTCCGCTCACCTATGGCTCTGCCTTCCAGTTGCAGAACCTCGAGGATTCGCAAGCCGCCATCACCATCACGTTCTATGCCCAGGATGGCAGCGTCGCCGCCACGGTGACCGATACGATTGCCGCGAACAGCGCCAATAACTACTTTGCCGTCCAGGTAGAGGGGCTGCCGGAATCCTTCACCGGCTCGGCGATCGTCTCGTCAGACCGCGAGATCCGCGCCATCCACAACCTCTATGCCAACGATTTCACCTTCAACGCCTCTTCGGCGGGCTATAACGCCGGGGCGCCCGAGATCAGCCTGCCCCTCGTGATGCGGGGGAACAGCAACAACAACACCTGGTTCAACGTCCAGAACGCGGGCTCTGAAGACGCGACGGTTCAAGTCGTGTACACGGCGGGCCTGTTCGGCACCGACTGGACGGACCCCACCACGTACACCATCAGCCCGGGCGCTTCGATGACGTTCGACCAGACGGGGCTCACCCAGCTGGGCGACCGCTTTGTGGGCTCTGCCACCGTCCGCAGCACGAACGACGTGCCCCTGGTGGCCTCGGTCGTGCAGGTGGGCCCTGGTGTCTTGTACGCCTATGACGGCTTCACGCAGAACTCGACCGACATCGTGGCCCCGTTGTTCCAGTACTATAACGCCGGCAACGTCAGCAGCATCCAGATTCAGAACGCCGGCGATACGGCCACGACGGTGACGGTCCAGTACACGCCCGGCTTTGCTGGCAACGCGTGCACCGAGACCCAGACGATCGATCCCGGCAGCGCGGGCACCTTTGGCCTGTTCGCCTTTAACGCGGCCACCGCGGGCAGCGACTGCTACGCCAACAACCCGGGTACCCGTTTCGTCGGCTCGGCCAGCATTCAGACCAACAGTGCCGACCAGCCGCTGGTGGGTGTGGTGAACCAGCTGAACCTCAGCCAAGGCTTGGCCAGTTCCTACAGCGCCTATCGCCCCGCAGAGGCCCAGAGCACCATCAGTCTGCCCCTCCTCATGGACCGCAACAGCGGCTTCTGGACGAGCATCAACCTGGTGAACATTGGCCCGGCGACGACGGTGACCATCGATTACGTCGGTCGGCTCGATCGTGGCCAGGGTGAGGTGTTCACCACCTCGGAGACCTTTGACATCGGCGAAGGCGAGCCGGTCATCCGGTTGCACGCCCCCGGCGGCTTTGAGATTGCCGACGGCTGGGTGGGCTCGGCCACCATCCGGGGCGCCAATGCCAGCGATCAGTTGCTGGCAGTGGTGAACCAGGTGCGCACCGGTGGCTCGGGCGACGTGTTCCAGACCTACAACGGGTTTGGTTTCACCGCGCCCTAAGTCCCCGCAGCTTGTAGATATGTCAGGGGCTGCCGTCGTGGCAGCCCCTTTTGTACCTCAGAGATCGTCTTCGGAGGTTCCGGTTTGCAGACACAAGTAACGCTCCGCCTTGGCCTTGTCGCTCTGATCGTGTCGCTCTTCGTACTGGCGGGCTGCTCGGCCACGGGCGTGACGGAGACGCCGCTCGCCGAGCCGACTCCCACGAGCCAGCAGGCCGAGGAGGAGCCTCTCGACTCGCCCACCGCTGAGCCGACGGCGACGAGCGAGCAGGCGCCAGCGACAGCCCCCGCTCCCGCCTCACCGACCGCGGCACTCACTCAGGAGTATCCCGCGCCGACGCCGTTCGCGCCCGAGGCCTACCCGGGGTCCACCCAGGGGCAGGAGGCGACCTCTACTCCCTTGAGCGCTGCGCCCTTTGTGCCGGAAACGCCCGAGCCGGAGACGCCGGCAGAGGGGATGGGCGTCATCACGGGCACGATGATGCGTCAGGTACAGGGGCTCCCCCCCTCGGCACTGGCGGATACCACCCTCTTCTTGGCCGCGCTGTTGACCGATGAGAGCGGCCAAGCGTCGGGGCTCGCCAGGCTCGACGAGGACGCCGCGCCGTGGGTCCGCACGGACGAGGACGGCCAGTTCGTCTTTGGGGACGTCGCGCCCGGACGCTATGCCCTGATCATCAAGACCCCGCTGACCCTTCAGCCCGTGAAGGACGCGAACACGTCGAGGGACATCGTCGTGGATGTCGCTGCGGGGGAGGTGGTAGAGTTGGGCGTCATCGCGGTGAGCCTCGCCTACTAGGCACGGTGGCGGCACCTCCCGGCGCGTGCCCCGCGCCGGCGAGAAGCCGGCCCTCGGCGTCTAGGAGAGGCTGCTTCGCCGGCAGAGTGGGTGCTGGCACTGCCACCGCGCATGCCGTGGAACGAGGAACTTGTCGGGGCCGCACGCCTGTGCGGCCCGGCGCGCAGAGGCGTGCGCGCCCTACCATGGCCGCGAGAGATGCCTGCAGCCTCAGCTACGGTTGTGGTACGTGGGGCACAGAGGGGCAGACGGCCCGCAGCACGCGGACCAGGGCACGCCCAATGGCGTCCGTAGAACACTCGGCCCTGAACAGGTCTCGCCCCGCCCTGCCCAGCCTCCGGCGTAGCGCTGGATCGCTCCGCAGGGCCATGATGGCGCGTGCGACATCGGCCGGCTCACCGGCGGCGCACAGCATGGCGTGAACGTCAGGTACCAACAACTCGCGAGCGGCCGGGGAGTCGCGGGTGAGGAGCGGTTTGCCCATCGCCAGGGCGATATAGGCCTTGGTCGGGATCACTCGGGCGGCCTTGTCACTCACGCCGAGGATGCCCAGGCACACGTCCGCCTGCCGAATGCGCTCGCGCAACTCGGCCGGCTGCATCCACTCCGGCCCCCAGTCGATGTTGGTCACCCGCAACGACTCGGCGAGCGCCTCCGCCCGACGGCGCTCCTGCCCCCCCCCGATCATCTCAAAGCGCACATCAGGCACCGTCTCCAGGAGTTTCGCCGCCCGGACCACCGTATCCAGGCCGTGCAGCGGAATGAACTTGCCAAAGTACAGCACGCGAAACGGCGACGCTCCGTCGGTCTCGTCCTCCGCGGATAGGTACGCCTCATCGGCGCCCACCCAAATGCGGTGGAACTTGGTTCTTGGCAATCGATACTGGGCGCAAAAGAACGCGATGTTGGCCTCGGTGTCCAGGAGCACGGCATCCGCCAGGAGGCAGGTGACGCGGTCCAGCCAGCGGCTGACGATGGCCAGCAGCGATCGTGGCCTCGCCAGGGCACGGTCGCTGATGACGGTGTCGTAGAGGGACACGTAGGCGTCGAACACGAGGGGTTTCCTGCGTAGCCATGTCAGGATGCGCGCCAGGAATAGGTCGAGGTGGCCCGGGTAGCCGACGATCATGGCATCGTAGCGCCCAACCGCTCGATGCCGGCGCAGGAGCCGCCCATAGGCGCGCAGCAGCTTGAGCCAGAGCCGCGGGTTCAGCGGGCCCCTTCTGGCGTCGGCCACCTTTTCCTCGGTGCCGGCCCACACGGTGGCATGGCACGCGACGACCTCGACGCCCTGCGAGCACAGCGCAGCCCTGACGACGGCGTTCCGCACATAATCCACATCGTAGGTGCCAAAACAGCACACCCTCACGATTACGCCCTCTTGCTGCGCAGCCCGAGGCCGGCAGGCACCGGCTCGCCCACAGATACAGCCTCGACCGCCGCCCCCTCCTCCCCCAACCGCATCGCCACCGCCCCCAACCCCACTACCAGCCACAGGAGCGCGGCGGCGTGGGGAAAGTTCAGGTTAAAGAAATAGTGGTCGAAAAGGCCGCCCGCCATGCCGCCCGCCACGGCCAGGCAGCACCCCAGCAGGATCGGCTCGAGTTCGGCGTCCACGGCGCGACGCCGCCAGGCGGCGAGGAATAGCGCCTGGAACCTCCCCAACGCCACGAGGAACCCCACCAGCCCGATGAGGCCCATCTCTTCCGCGATCAGCAGATAGACGTTGGACACGCCCAGGTACGTATCGATGTCGGGCGTGCCCGCGAACCCCACGCCGAACCAGGGGTAGCGGCCGATGAGCATGATGGCATCGCGATACTCGCCGAAACGCATCTGCGTGGCCAGGTCCTGCCCCTGCACGCCCTCCACGAAGCGGTCGATGAACGGGCGCGCCGCCGGCAGCAGCAGGAGTAGCGCCATCACCCCGAGAAAGATCAGCAGCATGCGCCGGTAGCGCAGCATCCCCAGGAGTAACAGCGCGGTGGCCATGCCGCCAAAGGCGCCGCGAGAGTAGGTCAACACCATACATAGCCCGGTGACGAGGAACGCCACCGCCAGCCAGCCGCGCGGCAGGATGGGCCGGTCGGCCAGCAGCTGCGCGCCCGTAAGGGCAGCGATAAAGATCAGCAGCCCCCCCAGCACGTTGGGGTCCACCGAGGTGGACGTGGCGCGCCTCTGCAGGTCGGGGTTGTCCTCAATGTAGCGGATCACGTCTCCCGTTGGGTAGCGCACCACTCGCAGCGCCGAGAGGAGCCGTATCTGCAGCGTCTCGGGCAGGACGTAGAGGACGACGCCCACGAGGGCCGCCAGGGCCCCCGCCACGATGAGCACGCCCACCACGAGCTTGAGGTGCTCCCGTGTCCGTACCACGTTGGTCACCAACACAAAGAGGAGCAGGCTGAGGATGATCTCGCCGAAATGGCGCACCACGTTGGCCGTCAGCGCGCTGTGGGTGAGCCCGGCGACGAACGCCACCACCGCCAGGCCGAGGAACACCATCACCGGCAAGATCGGCGGCAGCGCCAGGAAGCTATAGTCCTTGTCGCTGGCCATCTGGCTGACCCAGACAAAGAACACCGCCGCCAGCGCCAGATCGAGGAAGGTGGGCGCAAAGCCGATGTCGATGGGGAGGGCGGCAAAGGGGAGCAGGCAGATCACCCCGATGACCGCGACCAGGCCCACCAGCACGTTGCGCAGCATGGCCGCGCCCACCGCCAGGGCAATGAGCGCCGCGCTACCATAGAGGGGTCCCAACAGCCCGAGGATGGCGCCGATGGGCAGCCCCACCGCCAGGCAGATGGCCAACGCCACCGACCGCCGCACCCACACGTTGCGGTGGACGAGGGTCTCTTGCACGCGGTTCCAGGAGAGAAGAGTCTGCAGTCGCGATACCATGACCGCCCCAATCGAATAGTTTGCCGCGGACGATGGTAGCACAGATGGGCGTGAGAGCCAAAGGCACAGATGGTTCCGGGTTACGGGTTGCGCCATACGGCGTTGCAGGTCACAGGTTGCAGGTTACAGGCTATAGCGAACGGTCGCTCTTGAGTCTGTAACCTGCAACCTGCTACCTGTCACTACTCCGGCAAGCCACAACTCACAACAACACGGCCGGTTGACGGGAGAACGCGTTCGGCGTATGCTAACGTTGCGTGGGGGTGGTAGAGTCCCGGTGGGCTCCGCGGTCTTCAAAATCGTTGAGGGGTGCCGCATAGGCGGCCCTGGTGGGTTCGACTCCCATCCACTCCCGTTTCTCCGCTGAACGTCCCCCGCGCCCTGCATCGATCCCGCAGCGGGCCTCCCGTTCATCCATCCGCATGACGACGCGACTCCCCGGACGACGACCGGCAAGTCTCAGGAGGTGGGCGATGCGCCGCATAGCCACACTCCTCGTCCTGGCCGCGGCGCTGCTGACGGCCTGCGCCCGACGCGAGCCCGTGTCCTCCACCCCGCAGCCCGTGACCATGGGCAACGGCGCCATCGAGGGGTGCGTGCGCCTGGCGCCCGACGACCGCCCCATCAAGGCCGACCTCGACGTGCGCGACGCCCAGGGCATCACCATGCCTCGCCTCCAGAACAAGCCGACGAACCGCGGCGGATGCTTCTCCATCAAGCGGCTCGACGAGGGCACGTACACCATCGACGCCCGCGCCCGGGTCGATGGCGGCCTCGCCACGGGGAGCGCCGTCGTGGAGGTGCAGCACGCCACGACGGCGCGGGCCGACATCACCGTGACCCGGACGGCCGCCGCCCCCCAAGTGCGAGCGGTCCGCCCCCTACACCCCATAGATGCGCGCCAGGAACGCCTTGGTCGCCGAGGTGTACGGCTCCGGCGAGTCGTAGCGGATGAGGTGGCCGACGCCCGGCGTGTGGACGTGCTCGATGCTGGGCACCAGCCGCTTGGCCTCCGCGGCCGCCTCCTCCGTCACCAGGGCGCCCAACGCGGGGTCTCCGGTGAACACCAGGATCGGACAGCGCACCTGCGCCAGGGTCTCCTTCCAGTCCACCGTCACCCATTGGCGGCGGATGATCTCGGGGCTGATCAGCTTTTTTGCCTCGGCCATGAGATCGAGCATCTCGTCGGACCATTTCGGGCGGTTGCGCTGCCATTCGGCGCGGTGCTCCTCGAACGTGAGGGTGCGAAAGCGGTCGATGGCGGCCTGGCGCTCGGCCAGGGGACGGTCGCCAAAGTGGCCGCGCCAGCCGGGGTCCTCGAGCATGATGCCGCGCAGCATGTCGGGGTAGAGCGCCGCGGCGCGAAAGACATAGCCGGCGCCCATGGAATGCCCGCCCGCCACCGGCCGGTCGAGCCCCAGCGCCTCGATGAGGCCGGCCAGGTCGTGGGACATGGAGTCGGGCTCCTCCTCCCAGCGTGGCGCCTCGGAGCGGCCGTGATAGCGGGCGTCCACCATGATGACGTCATAGTCGTCGCGCAGCGCGCGGGCCAGGGGGCTGTACTGGCGCCCCTGATCGCTGTGGCCGTGGCACAGCACCACAGAGCGCCCCGAGGCGGCGCCCCGCCCCTGTGCCCGGTAGTAGTGGAGGCGAATTCCATTCGCCAGGACGTCACCCTCCAACCATTCACCCATCGGATCCCTTCCCCTTTCGTGATGTCACACTGTCAGCGTGCAACGTCGAACGACGGGATGATACCCCCCGGCGAGGGCCGGCACAAGGGCAGCCGTGGCCGAGGCCGGCGGCTGTGACCTCTATCACATCCACCACGCCCGTTGGCGCTATAATGGGGACAGAGAGACGGACCACCTGCCCGGCCATCGCCGGTGAAAGGAGCGAAGACGATGCGACCGACAGAGGACTTGGAGGCCGAACACCGCGGCATCGAGCGCATGCTGGCCATCCTGGACACCATCAGCGGACGCCTGGAGGCGGGGCAGGCGGTGGACACGGGCCACCTCGACCAGATCCTAGAGTTCATCCAGGTGTTCGCCGACCGCTGCCACCACGCCAAGGAGGAGGACCTGCTCTTCGTGGCCATGAGGCGGGCGGGGGTGCCCACCGAGGGCGGGCCCATCGGCGCCATGCTGGCCGACCACCAGGAGGGGCGGCGCCACGTGCGCGGCATGGCCGAGGGGCTGGAGGCGTACCGCCGCAACGAGGAGGGCGCCGGCCGGCGCATCGCCGAGCACGCCCGAGGGTACGCCGCGCTGCTGCGCGAGCACATCATCAAGGAGGACCGCGTCCTCTACCCCCTGGCCGACCGCATCCTCACGCAGGAACAGCAGCACGCCCTGGAGGAGGGTTTCGAGACCATCGAGCGCGACGTCGTGGGCGAGGGCAGGCACGAGGCGTTCCATCGGATGTTGGATGAGCTGGAGGGGGTGTATTTGGGCAGCGCACAGAGCGAGCAGGAGCGATGACGCCACACCTGC
>JAXGNH010000018.1:0-151286 GCA_040768165.1 Anaerolineae bacterium | reverse complement strand
GAAAGCCAAACTCGGTCTCGACGGTGCTCGTCTCACCGGGGTGCAGCGCAAAGGCCGCCTCGTCAAAGGCAGCGACCATCTGGCCCCGCGGGAACCACCCCAGGTCGCCGCCGTCGTCCTTGTTCGAGCTATCCTGCGACAGCTCGGCGGCCAGCGCGGCGAAATCCTCACCTGCTGCCAGCCGCACATTGACGCTCTTGGCCTCCTCCTCCGTTGCGACGAGGATATGGCGGGCGTGGACCTGTTCGGCGACGGTGGGCGCCTCCGCCCGGATCGCCGCGGCGAGCTTGGTGCGGTAGAGCGAACTCTCGAGCATGTAGCGCAGGTCCGCCTCGGTGAAGCCGGCCGCCTCGCGCACCACGGTGAACCAGCTCGTGGAGCGCTCCACGAACTCGTCCTCCGTCATGGGGGCGACGGTGGGCGTGGGCGTCGGCTCCGGCGTCGCCGTCGCGGTGACGGGGTCGCTGGGCTTGACCTCGGGCAGCGCCGAGGTCGGCGCCGGCGTCGGCAGCTCGGGGTCGCGATCGTAGCCGAACTGCTCCTCCAGGAGCTGCTGCACCTCATCGGCGGTCACGGTGATGCCCCGCCGCGCGCTCTCTTGCCGGATGAGGCGATCGTCGATCATCTCATCGAGCACCGTGATGGGCAGGTTCATCAGCTCGCCCTGCAGTTGCTGCACCTGCTGGTCGATGTACTGCAGCAAGAAGGCCTGGTCCTCCTCGGCGGCCGCCAACTGGGCACGCTGCGCCTGGAGCTGCTGCAGGTAGCTGCGATAGTCCCAGCGGCGATAGCGCACGAGGCGCTGATAGTCGGCCAGGGGGATCTCGCTGCCGCGCACGGTAGCCACCGGGCGGCGCGGCTGGAGCACGTACTGGTCGTACAATCCCCAGCCGAGGATGGCGACGACCATGAGGAGCACCGCGCCGGTGCCCAGGATGAGGCGCTGACGCATGCGCTGCTCGCGCTCGCGCCGGGATATCTGCTTGCGGGTGAGGGCCTTTTCGGGCCGAGGGGGTGTCTTGCCCATGTCGTCCTCTGTGAGATCAGTGCCCAATACAGAACGCGGGGGCATAGGAACACATCATCCTACACCCCCGTGTGACGCACCGCTGTGTGCCGGGGCCCCATGACGCAGCGCGCCACCGGGCCCGGCGGGGCCAACGCTTACCCCTGCTGCACGCGCACATGCTCGCCCGTGTAGGGGAGCAGGGCGACGTGGCGGGCGCGCTTGATGGCCCGCGAGAGCATGCGCTGGTGCTTGGCACAGGCCGCCGTCCGCCTTCGGGGCAGGATGCGACCGCGTTCGTTGATGTACTGCCGGAGCAACGACGCGGACTTGTAGTCGATGCTCTTGACTTTTTCGACGCAGAACTGGCAGACGCGGTTGCGGCGCCGCGGCCCACCGCGACGTGGCCTGAACGACCGGCGGCGGTCGCCATCGGAACCACGACGGTCGCCGTCTGAACTGCGACGGTCGCCGTCAGACCCACGGCTATCGCGCTCCGAGGAGCGACCCTCCGAGCCCCTCCCCTCGGCGCTCGGCCGTTCCGTCCGTACTCTATCTTCACTCTCGGCCAAGGTAGTCTCCTGTTGAAGTACTGGTCTCCGGGATTACGCACAACCCGGGCACGCCGCGTTCCCCGGCCCGCCCGCTAGGCGCCCGGTTAGCTCGCCTCTGGGGTTTCGGGGGCGGGAGCCTCTGTCGGCGTCTCTTCCACCTCATCGAGACGCACGAGGAGATGGCGGAACACGTCCTCGGACAGCCGCAAGCTGCGCTCGAGTTCGCTGATCGTCTCACGCTCCAGGTTGGCGTGAATCAGCACATAGTGCCCCTCACGACGCCGCTGGATGGGATACGCCAACTTGCGCCGGCCCATCTGCTCGACGCTAACGATCGCACCGCCGTTGTTCGTAATGACCTGCTGAATGCGCTCGGTCAGGGCGGCGAGGGCTTCCTCATCAAGCTCGGGCTCGGCGATCAACATCAGTTCGTAGGTGCGCAATGCCTTGCCTCCTTCCTCTGGGTTTGCCCCCGACACGTCCGCCCGGCAGCAACCCGGGACCATCGGGAGCAGAAAGGGAATGAAAATGCCGGCGACCGAGGTCCGCGGACAGGGAACGTGCCCGCGCGCGGCCCGCCGACAAGCATCCGCCATTATACCATCGCGGGGCGGGCATGACAAATGACGACAGAGGGCGGAAACGCATACCTCCCGGGGTCCCCCTGCTGTGGCACCTCTCGTTGCGATTGACAAATCAGGGCCGGGGTGCTATGATGGGCGAACTCTCGCTCAAGGATCCGAGCGATTGCGCTACATTGGAGCGCCGTGCGACGAGGCCGGACCTCGCCACACGGCGCGTTTGCGTTCCGGCCGCCATCCCTCAAGGAGACGACGATGAAGGCGCTTTCTCGCACTGTCTGCGGCATTGAAAGGTCCCCCATCCGCACCATGCTCGACAGCGCCGCCCGCTTCCCGGATGCCATTCACCTGGAGATCGGGCAGCCTGACTTTCCCACACCGAGCCACATCATCGAGGCCGCCGTTCACGCCGCGCGCCACGAGTACACGGGGTACACGGCCAATGCCGGCATGAAAGAGTTGCGAGAGGCCGCCACCGTCAAGCTGGCCCGCGAGAACGCCATGCACGTCTCCCCCGAGGAGGTGATCGTCACCATCGGGGCGATGGAGGCGGTGTTCGCCTCCATGGCGGTGCTGCTGGACCCCGGCGACGAGGTCCTGCTCCCCGATCCGGGCTATGGCAATTTCACCATGGCCGCGGGGATCCTCAACGCCACGTGCCGCGTGTACCCGACGCTGGCCGACCAGGACTTCGCGCCCGATTTCGACGTGCTGGAGACGCTGGTGGGGCCGCGCACCAAGGCGATGCTCATCAACAGCCCCTCTAACCCTACCGGCGCGGTGTACTCGGAGGCGGTGCTCAGACGCTGCCTAGAGTTCTGCCAGCGCCACGACCTCTACCTGATCGCGGATGAGACGTACGATCGCCTCGTCTTTGAGGGGGAACACATCAGCCCGGCCCGGTGGGACACCGAGGGCCGGGTTGTTTCGATCTTTACCACCTCCAAGACCTATTCCATGACGGGCTGGCGCGTGGGCTATGCCGTAGCGAGCCGCGAGATCGTCGCCGCCATGACCAAGATCCAGGAGCCGATCGTCTCTTGCGTGAACACGGTGGCCCAGCACGCCGCCATCGCCGCGCTCCTGGGGCCGCAGGATTGCGTCGCGGAGATGCGCGGCCACTACCGGCGGCGGCGCGATGTGGCGGTGGCCGAGGCGCGTGCCGGCGGCCTGGCCGTCTCATACCCGCACGGGGCCTTTTATATGCTGGTCGACATCTCGGGCCAGCCGGACGACTCGCTGACCTTCAGCCGAGGGCTGCTCGAGGCGGAGCACGTGGCCGTGGGTCCCGGCTGCAGCTTTGGCTCCCTGTGCGACCACTACGTGCGCCTCTCCCTCTGCGCCAGCGAGACAGTGCTCAGCGAGGGGATTCGCCGCCTAGCGCGCCACCTCAGCGCCGTCAGCGCTCAGTCCCGCGTGATAACCGTCTCACAGACGCAGAGCGTCTAGCGCAGCCATCCTCCCCGGCGCTGAGTCGCCGGGTGGTCTCGACGTCGGCCCCTGCGAGGCTATGCATCGTCCCGCAGGGGCTTTCATTGCGCCACGGCGCCTTCCCGCCGCGACGCATCGTGTCGCCTTTGGCTCCAGGGCCATATGTTGGTAGACTGGGCGACGCACGATTCCGATCGCACGAGGAGGACCCACCGTGAATCCCGAATCCTACCGCCACGAGCGCCTGCTCTCGGCGCTGCGGGCCGACTATGAGGCCACGTTCACCGCATCCAAGGGCGCGCACGAGCGCGCCTCCACCGTGCTCATCGACGGCGGCAGCCACGGCGCACGGTCGTTCGATCCTTATCCATTCTACGTACAGCAGGCGGGGGGCGCCTACGTCACCACGTTGGAGGGGCGCCGCCTGGTCGATTTCTGGCAGGGACACTATGCCAACATCCTCGGCCACAATCCTCCACTGGTGCGCGATGCCCTGGTGGCCGAGTTGCAGCGCGGGGAGGGGCTGCACACGGGAATGCTCGAGGAGCGCCAGACCGAGTACTCGCGCCTGCTGGCCGAGACGACCGGCTCGGAGCGCGTGCGCCTGACCACGGCGGGTACCCTGGCGACGATGTACGCCATCATGCTGGCGCGGGGCTACACGGGGCGCCGCCTGGTGGTCAAGGTCTGCGGGGGCTGGCACGGCGCCAACCCCATGGCGCTCAAGGGGGTCGGCCGCAGCGACGGCGGGTTCGACGCCGTGGATTCCGCCGGCGTGCCCCAGGCCACGGCGGACGAGATCGTCGTGACCCCCTTTAACGACGTCGACACCCTGCACAAGATCTTTCGCTCCTTGGGCGATCGCATCGCCTGCCTCATCTTTGAGCCCTGCCTGGGTGGGGCGGGGTTCATCCCCGCCACGGGCGCCTTTATGGGGGCGGCGCGCCGGCTCACGGAGCAGTACGGGGCGCTCCTCATCCTCGACGAGGTGATCACGGGGTTCCGCTTCTGCGCCGGCGGGGTACAGCGCCTGTACGGCGTGCGCCCCGACCTCTCCACCTACGGCAAGATCGTCGGCGGGGGGATGCCGCTGTCGGCGGTGGCGGGGCGTGAGGAGGTGATGGCGGTGGCGGGCAAGGCCGCCAAGAACCGCGTCTGGTTCAACGGCGGCACCTTTTCCGCCCACCCGCTGACGCTGCTCGCCGGGCAGGTGATGATCGAGTACCTGCGCGACCACGAGGACACAATCTACCCGACACTGGCCGCCCGGGGTGACGCCCTGCGCCAGGGGATCGAGCAAGCCTTTGCCGACCGGGGCGTGTTGGCGCGCTGCACGGGCGGCGGCAACGACGCCATCGCCGGCGGCTCGTTGGCGTCCATCTATTTCCCGACGCGCGACGATTTCACCCCGCGTTCCGCCGAGGATATGACCGACCCACGGTTGACGGATGTGCGCCTGCGCGAGGAGGGGCTCAAGCTGGGGCTGTTACTCCATGACGTGAACGTGGTGCACGGCCTTGGCGCCCTCTCCGTCGCCCACACCGACGAGGACCTGACGCGCGTCTTTGAGGCCTGCGACGCCTTTGCCAAGCGGCTGACGGGATAAACACCAAGGCACAAAGAACACCAAGGGACACGAAGGACAGCTATTAGCTTTTAGCTATTGGCTGCTAGCCCTCGGCGATGAGCTGGGCTCGGCCCGCCAGCGTACGCTTGGCCAAGGGCCAATGGCTAACAGCCCGATATGAAAACTGATAACTGATGACTGACTGCTAGTACGCGTTGCGGTCGCCGCGGAAGGCGTTGAGGAAGGTGCGCACGAGGATCTTGATGTCGAACAGCAGCGACCAGTTCTCGATGTAGTAGAGGTCGTACTTGGTGCGTTCGACGATGGAGGTGTCGCCGCGCAGGCCGTTTACCTGCGCCCAGCCCGTCATGCCGGCCTTTTCCTGGTGGCGATCCATGTAGCGCGGCACCACCTGCTTGAACTGATCCACGAACACCGGTCGCTCGGGGCGCGGCCCGACGAGGCTCATGTCGCCCAAGAGCACGTTGATGAGTTGCGGCAGCTCGTCGATGGAGGTCTTGCGCAGGAAGGTGCCCAGGGCGGTGCGCCGCGGGTCGTCCTCAGTGGCCCAGACGGGCCCGGTGCTGCTCTCGGCATCGACGCGCATCGATCTGAACTTGAGCATGGGGAAGGGCCGCCCGTCGAGCCCGACGCGCTCCTGGGCATAGAACACGGGCCCCGGCGAGGTGAGCTTGATGAGCAGCGCCGTGAACAGCATAAAGGGCGACAGCGCCGTCAGCCCGACAAAGCTGACGACGATGTCCATGGCACGTTTCAGGGTAAGCTTCCACCCGCGCAGCGCCACGTCGCGCACCGCCAGCAGCGGAAGGCCGTCCAGGTCGCCGATGGTCAGCTCTGAGGCGATGATCTGAAACAGGTCCGGGAAGATGCGCACCGAAGCGTGGTGCGTCTCGCAGATAGAGATCATGTCGAGGAGTTGATCGTGCGTCGCCTCGGGCAGGGCGATGACCACGTCCTCCACCTGATTCTCCGCCATGATGCGCCCCAGGTCGGCCTGCGGTCCCAACACCGGCACCCCGGCGATCTCGCGCTCCCCCTCGTGGCCGTTCACGAACCCGATCACCCGATACCCCAGGTGCGGCGACTGGATCGTCTTCTGGTGGATCATGCGGGCTACCTCGCCGGTGCCCACCAACAGCATGCGGTCGGGGTTACGGCTCTGCACAAAGCGCTGCAACATCCCCACGAACACGCGCCCCAGCGTCACGAGCAGTGTGGTCAGCGCCCAGTTGTAGAGGATGAGCCCGCGGGTCAACTCGCGATCCCCCTGGCGGGTGAGGTAGCTCAGCGATGTGGCGATGACGGTGGCGATAGAGACTGACGAGAGGATGGTGTACAGGAGGTCGATGCGCGAGCCGCCGCGGCGCGGATGGTACAGCCGCATAAAGAACATCGTCGGGATGAGGGTCAGCACCTGGAGGGCGACCAGATCCAAGTAGTTGGCAAAGGGCCCCAGCACGAGGGGGGTGGGGAAGGGCACGGTGGCCCGCAGCCGGTGCGCCAGGTAAAAGGCCAGGACGGCCATCGCGGCGTCCACAGCCACGGTCAGCACTGCCAGGAGGATGCGCGTTCTCTGAGACATCGTTCAGCCTACGCCGATGCCACTCGCTTGCGCCCGTGAGGGCGCAGGCGGTCGCCCGCCAGCGCAACAGCCCGCATCAGGCCGATGCCGAGGTCGACCATCCAGTTCACCAGAAAGGCGCTTTGCGCGCGATAGTGCTTGTCGTGAAAGATGCGCATGGCATCGTAAAAGGCGTTGATGGCGCGGCGACTGGCCTGCCGGCTGGACGCCCCCTTGACGTGGAGCACCACAACGCCGGGATGGTACACCACGCGCCAGCCAAGCGCCTTGATGCGGTAGCACAGGTCGAGGTCCTCCCCGTACATGAAAAAGGTCTCGTCGAGCAGGCCCGCGGCCTGGAGCGCCTCGCCCCGCATGAGCATAAAGGCGCCCACCACGGCATCCACATCGGCCTGTTCATCCACGCTCAGGTAGCTCAGGTTGTAGCGCCCAAAACGTCGGCTGCGGGGAAAGAGACGGCTGAGCCCCGTCAGGCGATAGAACGAAACCTCGGGCGTGGGAAAGCTACGGCGACAGGCGCGATCGAAAGCCCCATCCTGCCGCACCAGCTTGGGCCCCACCACGCCCACGTTGGGGTTGGCGTCCATAAAGGCCACCATGCGCGTCAACCCATCGGGCGGGACCACCGTGTCGGGGTTCAGCAACAGCGCATAGCGCGGGGGCGCCGCGACGCCGTCACCGAAACCCACCTCGCGCAGGCCGATGTTGTTGGCAAAAGCATAGCCGCCGTTGCGCCCGGGTTCCCGGACGGTAACCCCGGGAAACGCGCCGCGCACCATCTCGGCGCTGCCATCGGACGAGTTGTTGTCGACCACGATGGTGCGACACGTCAGGCCGCGGCAGGCGTCGGGGAGGGACTGCAGGCAATCGCGGAGGAGATCACGCGTGTTATAGTTGACGATAACGATCCCCAGATCCAGCACTGGACCCTC
Organism: Anaerolineae bacterium; assembly: GCA_040768165.1. Classification (GTDB taxonomy): domain Bacteria; phylum Chloroflexota; class Anaerolineae; order UBA1429; family UBA1429; genus DUUT01. Next base: position 143,612 of record JAXGNH010000018.1, on the reverse strand, counting down.
CGGGCATGGCCGTGAGTGACCTATTGTACCATCGAGCAGTTTGCCGGGCAATCGTGTGGCGGCACGAGCGGGGACACCCCGCGGCGCGTCCCGCCGGCACCCCTCAGCCTGTGGACGCGCCAACCCCTCCAGCGGTTCCACTACAGCCAGCGACGCGCCCAGGTATTCGTGGGGGTGTGGCGCCAGCGCCACCATAGCCCCACGGGATAGCCCAGCATCTTGGCCACGTCGCCGCCGACGCGAATCACGGGCAGCCAGGCCACGGCCGCCAGCCGATCGCCCCACGAGAGGTCGCGCAGGTGCGGCGCCAGCCTCCGGAAGGGCGTGCGCAGCATTGCGCCCAGGCCGGCCAGCGCCAGGGCGAACCACAGGGGATGGTGCGCGACGCCGAGGGCGATGAGGGCGGGCAGGGCCACCAGGTACGTGCCGTAGCGTATCAGGTGGCGCGCCATCCATAGGTCGGCCTTGCCGTCCCCGCGGGCATAGCGATAGTACTGCCGGTGGAAGGCGCGCAGCGTGGGGCGCGGGCGGAAATGCACCAGCGCGTCGGGCCTCATGACAAAGCGAAAGCCTGCATCGCGCAAGAGAAAGTCAAAGGCCAGGTCCTCGCAATAGTCGAGCCACTCGGGGTACCCCCCCACCGCCGCCCAGGCGTCGCGACGGAATGCCACCGAGCGCGACGACGGCTGAAAGGTGTCGGGGTCGATCTCGTCGAGGCGAGGGAGCGTCACAGCGCCCAGCGCCTGCTCAAAGAGGGTGTGGGGGTCGGCGACGAAAAAGCCGCTGACGACGTCGGGGGACGAGTCCCCCTCGATGGCGGCTGACCCTTTCTCAAAAGGGGCGAACCCCTTCTCAAAAGGGGCGGTGATCGCCTCCAGCCAGCGGTCCTCCAGGCGCACGCCGGCGTCGACCACGGCGATGATTGGGCCGGCCGCGGCGGCGATGGCGGCGTTGCGGCCGGCGGCGATATTGCAGCCGGGCAGCGCCCAAGCGCGCAGCGGGAGGTCACCGCGCTGGCGGTGGCGCTCCAGGCGCTGCAGGGTATCATCGCGCGAGCCGCCGTCCACGATAATGATCTCATCGGGACGGCGCGTCTGGCGACGGAGCGAGTCGAGCAAGGCGTCGATCGACGCGGACTCGTTATAGACGGTAGCGATCACCGATACCCGGTGTCTCATGCCCCCTCCCCGAGTCACGGCCCCATTATAGGCGCGGCGGAAGGGGTCGGCAATTCCCGAAAGCGGAGGAGACCGGTCGGAAATTGTTGACACACCGGAGGGGGGAACCTATAATCAACCCAATGATCCACGCACCGCGGGCCGGCGCCCCTCGCGATCTCTTGTAGAGTCCGCCCGCCGAGCCTGCCTGTGGAGAGGGGCGCCCCTCGCGGTACCTTGTAGGGTCCGCTCGCCGAGCCTGCCTGTGGAGATGGGTGCCCCTCGCGGTACCTTGTAGGGTCCGCTCGCTGAGCGGACCGTCGCGCTACGACGCGTGTGCTTCGCTCGCCGGAGGCAGCCGCGCCCTTCCGGGCGCAGCCACGGCCGGAGCGCCGCCGTCCCGGCGGCAGGGTGCTGCGCGTATTACCTGCGGTTCCGGGCCCTATGGCCCGGCGCTGCTGCGAGATGATCTGTCGTTCCGAGCCCAGCGAGGAACCTCGACCCACGTGGCGCAACTCCCCCTCGCGCGGAGCGGGCGATGCGTCCCACGTCTCACGGAGAATAGGAAATGGCGGTAAAGCCGATCGTAACGGCGGAGGACCCGCGCCTCCGCACCAAGTCCAAAAAGGTCACCCAGTTTGGCGACAGCCTCAAGGCGCTCGTCGAGGACATGTTCGACTCGATGTACGCCGCGAACGGATTGGGCCTGGCGGCGCCCCAGATCGGGGTGATGCAGCGCGTGCTCGTCATCGAGATGCCGGCCGAGTACGACGAGGACGACCGGGAGGTGGAGCCGGCGCGGCGCTATGTGCTGGTGAACCCCGAGATCGTCAAGATGCGGGGCGAGGAAGAGATGGACGAGGGATGCCTGTCGGTGCCCGGCTATCGCGGCCTCGTCAAGCGCGCCACCCAGGTGACCATCAAGGGGCAGGATCTGCGGGGCAAGCAGGTGCGCTATCGCGGTGAGGACCTGCTGGCGCAGGCGTTCCAGCACGAACTGGACCACCTGGACGGCGTCCTCTACCTCGACCGGCTGGAGAGCCCAGACAAGCTCTTCCCCGTGAGCGCCACCGAGGCCGAATCGGAAGAGGCCGAGTCCGAGACCGCCGGCTGAGGCCGCGGCGCCGGAGCATAAAGACCGAGGGGGAGCCCCGAGGGGCTCCCCCTCTTGATGTCCCTGCCCGATCTGCGAGGAACCGTCACCCTTTGGGCGGTAGGAGCGCCAGCAGGTCGGCGGCATTGTCGAGAATGAGGTGCGCGCCGGCGCGCTGCAACTCGTCGCGCATCGCAAAGCCGGAGAGAACCCCCACCGCCACGGCGCCTGCACGCCGCGCCGCACGCACATCCATGGTGGTGTCGCCCACCATCAGGCAGCACGATGGCTCCACCTGCAAGAGCTGCGCCGCCCGCCGCACGGGAGCGGGATGCGGCTTCATGCGCCACACGTCTTGCCGCGTCACCACCACAGAAAAGTAGCGCTCCAGCCCCTGCTGCACCAGGAAAGAGAGCGCCTCCGGGCGAGCGCGCGTGGTCACCACCGCCAGCCGATAGCGGCCGTCGAGGGAGGCCAGCAGCTCGCGCGTGCCCTCCACCAGCACCGACGCGCCGCGCACGGCCACCCCCTTGGAGCGGCGCACCCGGTCGGCTAGGCTGCGGATCACCCCTTCGAGGCCGAGCCGCTCGGCGGTGGACACGGCATAGTTCGAGGGCCCCTCGAGGGCCATGACGAGATCGCGCCCCAGCCGATCACTATCGAGGCGTGGGCTCAGCCGTCGCAGGAAGGTCAGCCGTTGACCCATCAGCCGCGCCCAGCGGTTGTCGGTCTTGACGAGGGTACCATCGAGGTCAAAGAGGATCGCCTCGATAGCGCTCAGGTCGACAGGGGGTAGCGTCGTGCCCATGTACATCCTATCGCGAGCCGCCGCTCACTTGAAGCGGCGGGCCAGTTCCGACTCGATATCGGCCCAGGTGAGGCCCTGAGACGAAAGCAGCACCAACAGGTGGTAGAGCAGGTCGGCCGTCTCGTACACCAGGCGCTCCTTGCTCTCCATAGCCCCGGCCACGACCACCTCGGTGGCCTCCTCGCCAACCTTTTTCAGCATCTCGGCCTTGCCCGCGGCGAGCAGGCGATTGGTGTACGAGCCCTCACGGGGATTGGTAATGCGATCCTGGATGGTCGTGGTGAGGGTCGAAATCACGTCGCTCATGGCTACTCCTTCGACGGCGCCGCCAGGGCGCGGTAGAAACAGGTACGCTCGCCGGTGTGACAGGCAGGGCCGGCCGGGTCGACGCGCAGCAACAAGGTATCGGCGTCACAGTCCACGCGCACCTCGCGGATGCGTTGTACGTTGCCCGAGGTCTCGCCCTTGTGCCACAGGGCCCGGCGGCTTCGGCTCCAGAACCAGGCCTCGCCGGTGGCGAGGCAGCGCTCCAACGCCTCGCGGTTCATATAGGCCACCATCAGCACCTCGCCGGTGCGCGCGTCCTGCACCACCGCCGGCAGGAGGCCGTTGGCGTCCCAGGCAAGGTCATCGGGTTGGACGGTTCGGTCATCGGGCATGTCGCCATACTCCGTAGAGCGCGTGCGGCCTACGCCGCCAGGGTTCGCGGCTCCGCTAACAGTGCAGTGACGCCTGTACTCATCTCATTACGTCTGAAGTCAGTCGACCAGAACGAATGAATTCGTTACTACATAGAATCCATGGCGCTTTATCTACGTAGTGACGGCTTGCTTTCCAGCCGCTGCAGCGAATCCATCGGAACGTATGAATTCGTCACTATGTACTGTAAACGCTCTCCTATCTGTGTAGTAACGACTTCAATCGTTTCCTTAACAACTCGAGCGGATCCACCGGAACGAATGAACTCGTCACTACATATAGCCTATTGTATCTCACCCCTGTAGTGGAGACTGGTCCTTTTTGCTGCGAAAATCAGCGTTCTATCAGCGAAATCTGCGTACCATCCCCCTACCGCCGCACGGGCACGCCGCGGTCGGCGAGATAGTCCTTTACGTCCGAGACGGACAGCTCGCGGAAATGGAACAGCGACGCTGCCAGCGCGGCGCTGGCGCCGCCAAAGGTCACCGCCTCGTAAAAGTGCTCCAGCGTCCCCGCCCCGCCCGAGGCGATCACGGGAATAGAGACGGCCGCCGCGACCTCGCGCGTGATGGCGATATCGTAGCCGTCCTTGGTGCCGTCGCGGTCCATGCTGGTGAGCAGGATCTCGCCGGCGCCGCGCGCCTCGACCTCGCGCGCCCAGGCGACGGCCTCCTTGCCGGTGGGCTCGCGCCCGCCGTTGATATAGACGCCATAGCTCCCATCCTGCTCTCGCTTGACGTCGATGGCCACGACGATGCACTGCGACCCAAAGCGTCGCGCGCCCTCGTCGATCAGGTCGGGGGTACGCACCGCGGCGCTGTTGATGGAGGTCTTGTCGGCGCCGGCCAGCAGGATCTGCCGCAGGTCCTCGACGGTGCGCAGGCCGCCCCCCACGGTGAAGGGGATGTCGATGGCGTCGGCCACCCGTCGCACCATGTCGACCACGATGTCGCGCCCCTCATGCGAGGCGGTGATGTCGAGAAACACGAGTTCGTCGGCGCGCTCCCGGCTATAGGCCGTGGCGTGCTCCACCGGATCGCCCGCGTCGCGCAGCTCCAGGAAATTGACCCCCTTGACGACGCGGCCGTTCATCACATCGAGACAGGGTATCACCCGCTTGGCCAGCATGTTCGTCTCCTCTCGCGATAAGCACTATCTCGCCACGGCCAACGCCTCGGGGAGGCGGATCGCCCCCCGGTACAGCGCCATGCCGATGATCACACCCGCGATCCCCTCGTCCTCCCGCGCCTTCAGGGCGCGCACGTCGTCCAGCGATGCCACGCCGCCCGAGGCGATGACCTGCAGCCCCGAGGCGCGCGCCAGGCCGACGGTGCCCTCGACGTTGACGCCCACCAACATCCCATCGCGCCCGACGTCGGTGTAGATGGCGTGCCGGACGCCCAGCGCCGCCATGCGGGCGGCCAATTCCGGCGCCGTGGTCTCGGCGGCCTCGGTCCACCCCTGCACCGTCACGCGGCCGTCGCGGGCATCGATGCCCACCGCCACGCGCTCGGCGCCGTGCTGCGCCACGGCCTCGGCCACCACCTCCGGCTGCCGCACGGCCACGGTCCCCAGGATAACGCGCGCCACGCCCAGCCCCAGGAGGCGGGCGACGTCCCCCAGGGAGCGCACGCCGCCGCCGAACTGCACCGGCGCCGGCACGACGCGCAGGATGCGTTCCAGCGCTGCCAGGTTGGGAGAGTCCGCACCGACCTCGCCCAGGGCGCCGTCCAGGTTCACCACGTGAAGCCACGCGGCGCCCTCATCCACCCAGCGGCGCGCCGCGTCGGCGGGGTCGTCGGCGAACACCGTCTCGGCGGCGAAATCGCCCTGGCGCAGGCGGACGCAGCGCCCCCCGCGCATGTCGATGGCGGGATAGACGATCACGACTCACCGTCCATCAGGCCCGCCTCGACGAGAAAGTTGCGCAAGATGGCGCGGCCTACGTCCTGGCTCTTCTCTGGGTGGAACTGGATACCGTACAGGTTGCCGCGCGCCACGGCCGAGGCGAATTCGCCGCCATACTCCGTCGTGCCCGCCACCACGCTCGGGTCGCGCGGATCGACATAATACGAATGCACGAAATAGGCGTGGCTTTGGTTGGGGATGCCACGCCAGAGGGGCACCGTGCGAACCTGCTGGATCTGGTTCCACCCCATGTGCGGCACGGGGAGTCCCGGCGGGAAACGGCGCACGCGCCCCTCGAGGACGCCCAGGCCCCGGTGTTCGCCCATCTCCTCGCTCACCTCGAAGAGGAGCTGCAGCCCGACGCAGATACCCAGGAAAGGCGTGCCACCCTTCACAGCGTCGGTGAGGGTGGCCTCCAGGCCCAGGGCGCGGATACTGGCGATGGCATCGCCAAAGGCGCCCACCCCCGGCAGGACGATGGCGCGGGCGCCACGGATGGCGTCGGCCTCGGCCGTGACCTCGGCCTCAACGCCCAACCGGCGGAACGCCATATAGACGTTGCGCAGGTTGCCCACGCCATAGTCGACGATAGTCAGCATCGCTAGAGCACCCCTTTGGTCGAGGGCACGCCGCCCCGGCGCGGGTCGAGGCGTACCGCCTCGCCGAGGGCGCGGCCCAACGCCTTGAATACCGCCTCGATGATGTGGTGGCTGTTGCCGCCGGCCAGCAGGCGCACGTGGAGCGTCAGCCCGGCGTGGGTAGCCAGCGCCCGCAGGAACTCGGGCACCAGTTCGGTGTCAAAGGCGCCCACGCTGGCGGATGGAATGGCCACGTCGTACGCCAGGAGGGGCCGCCCGGAAAAGTCGAGGGCCACCAGCGCAAGCGCCTCGTCCATCGGGAGGAGACGCTGCCCATAGCGCACGATGCCGGCCTTGTCGCCCAGGGCCTGGTGCAGCGCATGGCCGAGGACGATGCCCACGTCCTCGACGGAATGGTGGGCGTCGATGTGCGTGTCGCCCCGGCAGGTCAGTTCCAGGTCCAGCGGGGCGTGCAGCGCCACGTGGGCCAGCATGTGGTCCAGAAAGGGCACACCCGTGTCGATGCGGTGCTCGCCCGACCCGTCCAGGTTCAGGCGCAGGCGGACATCGGTCTCGGCGGTGACGCGGGACACCTCACAGGTGCGTTCGTTTGTCATGGTGGACCCCTTTCGAAGCCTGTCCGATGGTACGCTGATTCCGCTGATCGGACGCTGATCTTCGCTGGTTTTTCAGATTCTATGCCTGTACATGTCAGACGCCAGATGAACGGCACACTTCGGTGCGCGATCATCATCCCCTGTCCGATCAGCGGAGATCAGCGATCCATCTGCGAGATCAGCGTACCGTTCCCCTCTCAGACGGAACGTAACGCCATCAGGAGCGACTCGTTCTGCATCGCCGTGCCGACGGTGATCCGGACGTAATCCTGCATGTCGCCGCCATAGTAGCGCAGCATGATGCCGCGCTTTTCGACGGCGCGCCGCACCGTGTTGATAGAGACGCTGCGGACTCGGCAGAGGACGAAATTCGCCTGGCTGTCGAACACACGCAGGAAGGAAAAGCCGCGCAGCCTGGCGATCAGTTTCTCGCGCTCGGCGACGATGCGGGCGACGGTGGCCTGCGCCTCGTCGATGTCCTCCAGGGTGCTGAGCGCGGCCGCCTGGGCCAGGCCGTTCACGTTGTAGGGCGATTTAAGCTTCCAAAGGGCGGGCATGAGCGCCTCGGGAAAGACGCCATAGCCGACCCGCAGCCCCGCCAGCCCCGCCCACTTGCTAAAGGTGCGTAGCACGATGAGGTTGTTGTACCGGGACGTCAGGCCGACCCGCGACGCGCTGGCGAACTCGACGTAGGCCTCGTCCAGCACCAGAACGATGGGGAGCTGGATCAGCCGCTCGAACTCGGTGTTCGTCAGTAGTTGGCCGTCCGGGTTATTGGGCGAGGCGAGGAACAGCAGCCTGGGTTGTGGGTCCCGGGCGCACATCGCCTCGATGGCGCTCAAGTCCGTCCGGAAGGAATCCAGCCGCGGCACGCGCCGTACCCGCAGGTCGTGGCTGATGCCGTAAAAGCCGTACATGGAAAAGGAGGGGGGACAATCGATCACCTGGGCGATGCCGCCCCCCAGCGGCGACGGGCGGAAGAGGCGCATGATAAGGTCGATCAGCTCGTCGGAGCCGTTGCCCACCATAATGCGGGCGGGGTCCACGTCGAGGTACGCCCCGGTCGCCTGGCGCAGCCGCCGACTGATGGCGTCGGGATAGCGATGGTACTCGCTATAGCCGTTGACGAGCGCCATGGTGCGACGCGTGGGCCCGTAGGGGTTCTCGTTGGCATCCAGCTTGATGAGCTGTCCCACGGGGACACCCAGGCGCTGGGCCACCTCCTCCACCGTCTCGGGGGCATACTCTTCCAGCTCCTCGACGCGTCGCGCGATGAGGGCGGCCGGATCGAGGGTCGGGGTCGCGTTGGTCGGACGCCTCCATGTGGCCATCAGGGAGCCTCCCTTCCGTCCAGGTAATCTTGGCGCAGGCGCATGGCGCGCGCGTGGCCCGTCAGCCCCTCCTCCTCGGCCAGGATCACGCCGGCGCCGCTCACACGACGCGCCGTGGCCGGGCCCACGCCGAACACGCTGGTGATCTTGCAGAAATCCCACACGTTGACGGGCGACGAAAAGCGCGCCGTCCGCCCGGTGGGCATGATGTGGCTGGGTCCGACGACGTAATCGCCCAGCGCCTCGGACGACAGCTCGCCCACGAACACGCCGCCGGCGTTGCGTACCCGGCCGACCAGGTCCCACGGGCTGGCGGTGAGAAGACAGAGGTGCTCCGGGGCGTAGGCGTTGGCCAGGTCGAGGGCCGTCTCCAGGTCGGGCACGACGGCGATGCCACCGCGGGCCTCCAGGGAGGCGAGGATGGTGTCCCGCCGCTCGAGGGTCGCCAGCTGGCGCGCGACCTCATCGCGCACGCGCCGCGCCAGGGCCTCCGACGTCGTCACCAGGAGCGCCGAGGCCAGGGGGTCATGCTCCGCCTGGGCGATCATATCGGCGGCCACAAAAGCGGGGTTGGTGCTTTCGTCGGCCACCAGCAGCGTCTCTGTGGGGCCGGGGAGTTGGTCGATATCCACGGCGCCGAACACGCGCCGCTTGGCGAGCACCACGAAAATGTTGCCGGGGCCGAGGATCTTGTCGACGCGCGGCACCGACTCGGTGCCGTAGGCCAGGGCGGCGATGGCCTGGGCGCCCCCCATGGCATAGACCTCGCGCACCCCCGCCACGTGGGCGGCGGCCAGAATGGTGTCGTTCAGGCGGCCGTCGCGGGGCGGCGTGGCCACCACCACCTGCTCCACGCCCGCCACCCGCGCCGGGACGGCCGCCATGAGGAGCGAGGAGGGGTAGGGCGCCGTGCCGTTGGGGGCATAGATGCCCACCCGCTCCAGCGGGCGCACGATCTGCCCCAGCGCGCCGCCGTCCTCGTCCCAATCGAGCCAGGAATTGCGTGGCTGGCGCCGGTGAAAGGCCTCGATGCGCGCCGCAGCCAGCTCCAGCGCCTCGCGCAGTTCGGGGCGGGTGGCGCGCCACGCCTCGGCGATGTGCTCCTGGGGCACGCGCAGCGCTTCGAGTTCGGCGCCGTCGATGCGCCGGGAATAGTCGAGCACGGCCGCGTCCCCCCGTGCCCGCACGTCATCGAGGATGCGCGCCACCACCTGATCGGGGGTCAGCGCCTCGCCAAAGATGGCGCGGATGCCGGCCGCCAGGGAGGGCGGCGCCTCGTACTCTTCCAGCGGCTGGCGGCGCAGGATGGTGCGCCGCGCCTCGTCGGCGCCGTATACAATGTGCAAGGTCGGCGCGCTGCTTTTAGTTCGAGACTCCATCAACGTACCTCCGCGGCGGCCTGGCGTCGGGCGACCTCCGCCGCCAGCCGGGCGATGATCTCGCGCATGGCCACGTGGCGCAGGCGGTGGCTGGCGCGGTTGACCACCAGGGTGGCCTGTGACTCCATGATGGTGGCGAGGACCACCAGCCCGTTCTCACGCAGCGTCCGCCCGGTGTCCACCAGGTCGATGAGCAGGTCGGCGAGCCCCACAGCGGGGGCCAGCTCCACCGAGCCGCTCAGGGGGATGATCTCGGCCGACAGGCCGCGTTGCTGCAGGTATTCGCGCGACAGGCGCGGGTACTTGCTGGCGATGCGCACGCCCGTCTCCAGGCGCAGGTTGCGATCCCGCGCCTCGGCTGGACCCGCCAGCACGAGCCTGCAACGGCCGAACCCGAGCCCCAGCGGCTCGTACAGGTCGCGGCTCCCCTCGCGCAGCACGTCCTGCCCCACGATCCCCAGGTCCGCCGCGCCGTACTCTACATAGATGGGCACATCGGCGGGCTTGGCGAGGATGAAGCGAAAGGCGCCGCTGGCATCGTCGAACACCAGCTTGCGCCCCGAGGAGGCCTCGGGATCGCAAGGATAGCCGACGGCGGCAAAGAGATCCAGGGCATCGTCCTGCATGCGCCCCTTGGGCAGGGCGACGATCAAGGGGTCCATGTGGCGATCTCCTTCTCCAACTCACCGCGGCTCATGGTGCGCGCCCCATCCGGCTCGATGAGGGTATAGCCTCCGCCCGAAGCGGCGATGATGTGCCGCGCGCCACACTCGCGCCCGTAGGCGATCAGAGCGTCGCCCGAGCGCCCCACGACGTCCATCTCGACGCGCAGCCCGCGCCCCCGTGCGAGCGCCGCCAGGCGATGCGCCTCGGGGTCGGAGCACCCCTGCACCACCACGTGGGGGGCGATGGCGCAGCGCGCCCGAGCAACGAGCATACACCGCTCCAGGCCGAGGGCAAAACCCACCGCAGGCAGGTCGGCGCCGAAATGCGACACCAGGCCATCGTAGCGACCGCCGCTGCAGATGTCGAATCCTAGTCCTGCGGCGTAGCCATGGAAGGTGATGCCGGTGTAGTAGGCCATGCTGCGGACCTCGCCTAGGTCCAGGGTGACGCGATCGGCCACCCCCGCGCGATCGAGCAGCTCGTACACCGCCGCCAACTGGTCCACGGCTGCGGTGGCCTCGGCGTTCGTCGCCAGGCGGCGCGCCTCGTCGAGCACGGCGGCATCGCCATAGAGGTGCGGGATGGCGGCGACGGCCTCGGCGGTGCGCCCGCCGATCTGGAGGTCATCGAGGACGCCGCGCAGCTCTACGTCGTTCTTGCGGTTCACGGCCCCCTCGATGCGGCGCAGGTCGCCGTTCTGCAAGCGAGGATCGCCCCGAGCCTCGCCGCCCAGGCCGGCCAGGATCGCCTTGAGGAACGCCACCTGGCCGAGGTTGATCTGGAAGCGCGGCACCTCCATGGCATCCAGGGCGCCGACGGCCACCGCCACCACCTCGGCGTCGGCCTCGGCCGTGCCGGCGCCCACGAGTTCGATGCCGGCCTGGGTGAACTCGCGCCGCCGCCCCGCCTGGGGCTCCTCATCGTAGCGAAAGACGCTGCCCAGATAGTAGAAGCGCAGGGGCAGCGTCTGGTCATACAGCCGCGTGCCGATGACGCGCGCCGTGGGGACGGTCATGTCGGGGCGCAGCGCCAGGATGTGGCCCTCCCGGTCAAAGAAGCGGTACATCTCTTCCTCGAGCTGAGGGCTGGCCTCGGTCGAGAGGGTGGCATAGTACTCGAACGTCGGCGGGATGATGCGCTGATAGCCCCAGCCGCGGAAGGTATCCTGCAGGCGGGTCTCCAGCTCGGTCTTGACGGCGGCCTGTTCGTAGAACAGGTCGGCCAGGCCGTGGGGCAATTGCCTTGCCTGTGAGCGCGCGTCACTGATCATGGGCGGGTTCCTTCGGGTAACAAAAAAGACCGGTTCCGAGGAACAGGTCTCTTGCGGTGAGCCGGCTTACTCTGCTACGGTGCAGGGCAAACACTCACCTACCGTCGATGGTGATGGATGGCCGGAACCACAACGACACGCGCGACCACGTCGCGGTCACTCTCGCCTGGCATGCATCCGGTGTTGCGGTTCATCGGCAGTTCTCCCACCTCTCTGGGGCGGATGATAGCACAGGGGGATAGGGGTGTCAATTTGCGAAGCGCAAGAGGCGCTTGACGTGCCACTGGGCACAGATATCATCGGCTCTGCCCACTTGGCCCACGATCCATTGTGCTAATATCACCATTATGTTATAATCGAGACACAATATGCCAGATGCTCCTGAATGGTCGATCGAGTTCTTTATCGATGATCGTGGCAGCAGTCCTGTCGAGGAGTTCCTGAAGGAACTGCAGCCCAAGGAGCGGGCGGCGATGCTGCGTACGATCCGGCTCCTCCGATCGTACGGAGTTCAGTTGCCGATGCCCTACGCGCGGCAGGTCGTCGGCCCCATCTGGGAGCTACGAGCCGGCGCCGGTCGCGTGTTTTACTTTGTGTTCCACGGTCAACGATGCATCCTGCTGCACGCCTACCGCAAGAAGACGCAGCAGACTCCGACACAAGAGATCGACACGGCTCGACGCCGGCGGGAGACCTGGCTAAGGAGAGAGTACGATGCCTAACAAGGTACGTCGCTTCGAGGATGTCGAAGCGGACCTGCTAAAGGACCCGGAGACTCGCGCCGCCTACGACGCCCTGGAGACCGCCTACCAAGTCGCCTGTCGTCGCATCGAAAGGGGCCTCACGCAGGCCCAACTCGCCGAAAAGGTCGGCACGCGACAATCGAGCATCGCGCGGTTGGAGGCCGGGGGACGCGATCCCAGCGTTTCCTACCTGCGCCGGGTGGCGACCGCGCTGGATTGCCGCTTGGAGATTCGTCTCGTGCCTTCAGACAGAGAGGATGCCGGGCTAGTGCCTGATGCTCACGACTGCCTGAAGGAGGACGGGGCTGGCGGCGGGAACGGCGGTGCGCCCACCCAGTAGACGAACCGGATGGCTCGCCAGGCGCGATTCACCGCGTCGCGCCGCCCCTTGACGTCCCCCCACCCCCCGCTATAATCCAGACTTATCCCGTCTGATTCGATAGTTACGGGTAGGAGGTCGAGCCATGAGAGCGGTTACCCGCCGTCAGGTCCTCCTCGGGTCGGCGGCCGCGACCCTGTCGGCCCTGGTGGGCGCCTGCGCGCCGCGGGCGGTCGCCACGCCCACGCCGCCGCCAGCGCCGCCGCCCACCGATGCCGGCGCCCACATCCGCAGTAACAGCTGAGACGCACCCCACCGAGGCGCCCCAACCCCCGCGCCCGCAACCGCGGCAACCGCAACCGCGGCAACCGCCGACGCGCCCACCGCACCGCCGCCCACCGCGCCCCCAACATCCGCCGCCAAGGAGCCCTCCCCGACGCCGCTGGGGGCAGCCGACATGGCCGTGGTGCGCGGGCCGACCCCGCCGCTACGGGCGCGGTCGCGGCCGCCACCGAGCGCGCCCTGGCCGCCATCGGGGGATCGAGCGCTGTGAAGCCGGGCTATGACGTCATCATCAAGCCGAACATCTGCAACGCCAACTACGGCCCCGAGTACGCCTCCACCACCAATCCTGAGGTGGTGGCCGCCCTGGTGCGCATGTGCCTCGGCGTGGGCGCCAAGCGCGTGCGCGCCATGGATCATCCCTCTCCGGCACCGCCGCCAGGGCGTACGTCACGTCGGGGATCGAGGAGGTGGCGCCGCCGGCGGCGAGATGGAAGTCATGGCGCCCATGGCCTATGTCGAAGCCGACATCCTCGAGGGGCAGGACATCAAGCGCTGGCCGTTCTACCAGCCGATCCTCGAGGCCGACCTGGTGATCAACGTGCCCATCGCCAAGCACCATAGCCTGGCGCGGCTGACGTTGGCCGGCAAGAACCTTCTGGGCGTCATCGACAACCGCAGCGCCATCCATCGCAACATGGGCGCGCGCATCGCCGATCTGGCCTCCTCGTCTGCCCGCAACTGACGGTGATGGACGCCGTGCGCATCCTGATGGCCAATGGCCCCACCGGCGGGAACCTCAACGACGTCAAGCAGATAGAGACCGTCATCGCCGGCGCGGACTGGGTGGCGGTGGATGCCTACGCCACGTCGCTCTTTGGCTGCGGCCCGAGGACGTCTCGTACATCGCCGCGGCCGCCGAGCGCGGACTGGGCACCACCGACCTGGACAGCATAGAGGTCGCCGAGTTGACCTGGGCGGAATGGCGTACATTCCGCGGCAACACCTACGACATTCCGCCACTGGCGGCGGGCACGGCAGGCCGTGCAGGCGCTGTCGTTCCTGGCGTTCACCCTGGCCGTGATCCCAACGCTGCGCGACGCCCCGGCGACGCCTCCGCCGCCACGATGATGCGCCTCGACCCTGGCGGCCTCGACGGCCATGATCGCCGCCCGGCGCTGGCTTCCCGGCTGGCGCCGGCGTTCCTCCTGCTGGGACTGTCGCTGGTGGTGGGGCGCGCCTGGTGTGGCTGGCTCTGCCCGCTGGGGACGCTCAGCGATTGGTTCGCGCCGACGAGACGCTCCCCCTCACCCCGGCCCTCGCCCCAGAGTACTGGGGTTCTCCCCGGAGTACCGGGGCGAGGAGCTGGCCCATGCGGCGGCCGATCTACCTCCTCGCCCTGTGCTCGGCGAGAGGACGGGGCCAGGGAGCCGGCCCGGGTGCGGCTGATCTGCTCCCTCTCCCTGTACTCGGGGAGAACCCCCAGTACTCTGGGGCGAGGGCCGGGGGTAGGGGGAGTGCGGCGCGCGGCGCCAAGTACGGGCTGCTGTTCGTCATCGCCTTTGCGGCGCTGTGGGGCAACCTGACGCTGCTGGTGCTCGACCCGCTGACGCTGTTCATCCGCGGCATCACGACGCCAGTGCTGCCGGGCTCACGTGGCCTGTCACCCAGGCGGAGACGGAGCTGTACCGCGTTGCCCGCCCGCGGAGCGCTGCTGACGTTCGACCGGCGCTGCGCGGCACGGTGCCGAGCTACGAACAGCCCTTCTATGGGGGGCTGCTGCTCGCCGCGCTGCTGGGCGGCATCCTGGCGTTCGGGCTGGTGGCGCGACGCGCCTGGTGCCGCTACCTGTGCCCACTGGGCGCAGTCTACAGTCTCACGGCGCGGGCGTCATGGCTCAAGCGGCGCGTCTCGACGCCTGCGCACCTCCGCGGCGCCTGCGCGCGAGCCTGCTCCATGGCCACCATCGATCCCGCCAAGGGGGTACACCAGCGACGGCGGCGAGTGCATCCTGTGCCTGGACTGCGCGGACGCCTGCCCCAAAGGGGCGATCTCTGTTCGTCGGGACATGGGGCGTCGACAGGGGTATGCCTACGACCCCTCCGCCGACAGGCGCTGGGCGCGCTGGGGATCAGCCTGCAGGGCTGGCGCTGCTAAAGATCGCGCCATCAAACCACCACCCCGATGCCCACCGGCCGTGCCGCCCGGCGCCGACGAGGCCCAGCCCGCGGCGTGCGTGCGCTGCGGGGCCTGTCTGCGCGTCTGCCCCACCCACGGCCTGCAGCCCAGCCTCACCGAGGCGGGCCTCGAGGGACTTTGGACTCCGATCCTCGTGCCGCGCCTGGGAGCGTGCGATTATTCCTGCACGGCGTGCGGCGAGGCCTGCCCCACCGGCGCCATCCCACCCCTCGCCCCGGAGGCGAAGCGCCTGACGGCCATCGGCAAGGCGTACGTGGATCCGGCGCGCTGCATCCCCTGGTCGGGGCGCGCCGAATGCATCGTGTGCGAAGAGATGTGCCCTCTCCCGCAGAAGGCGATCACACCCGAAATAGTACGAGCAGGATGTGACGGGAGCGGTGCGCGAGCTGCAGGCGCCGGTGGTGGACCACGCGCGCTGCATCGGCTGCGGGATGTGCGAGACCAAGTGCCCGGTGAACGGGGAGGCGGCCATCCGCGTCATCGTCGACCCCATGGGGTGAGGCCTGCACGAGGAGGTCCGATGGTACGCAGATGACGCTGATGCTGCGCAGGTTTCCGCTGTTCATCGATAGGGCGCGCACGCCGGTGCCGGATGCTGCGTAGCCTTACACTGCGCCACCGGTAGGGCGTGCACCCTGTGCCGGATGCTACGACCTTTCGCCAGCCACCGGTAGGGCGCGCACCCTGTGCCGGATGCTACGGCCTTTCGCCAGCCACCGGTAGGGCGCGCACCCTGTGCCGGATGCTACGACCTTACGCTGCCACCGGTAGGGCGCGCACCCCGGCCGGATGCTACGACCTTACGCCAGCCACCGGTAGGGCGCGCACCCTGTGCCGGATGCTACGACCTTACGCCAGCCACCGGCAGGGCGCGCACGCCTGTGCGCGCCGGGCCGCACGGGTGCGCCGCGCCGACGAAGAGGCGATGCGCATTCGCTAGCAAGGGGCCAGCATCGTTCAGAGGTGAGGAGCAAGGGGGCCGTGGCGCTCGACGCCATGGCCCCCTGCCAGGTCTCTAGCTTCGTATCTGCGCTCCCATGGTGTCGGATAGCGCCTTGACGATGCGCTCGCGCTGGCGCGCGGCCTCGTCGCTGGTGAGGGTGCGGTCGGGTGCCTGGAAGGTCAGGCTGTAGGCCAAGCTCTTTTTTCCGTCGCCGAGCTGTGGCCCACGGTAGACGTCGAACAGCACCACGTCAATGAGCAGCGCGCCACCCGCCCTGCGGATGGTCGCCCCGACGGCGTCCGACGGCGTCGCCTCGTCGACCACCACCGCCAGGTCCTCCTTGAGGGTCGGCATGCGCGAGACCGCGCTGTGTTGGCGCACGGGCTGCGCCGCCGCCAGCAGCGCCTCGAGATCGAGTTCCGCCAGGCAGACGCGACGCTCCAGGTCAAAGTTGGCCGCCACCAGCGGGTGCACCTCGCCCAGCACGCCGGCGTCGCGCCCCCCAACGGTGAGGGACGCCGCGCGCCCGGGGCGGTACGTCGGGTGCTCCGCCGGCGCATAGGCGGCGTCCTCGATCCCCAGGCGGTCGCACAGCGTCTCGACGATCCCCTTGAGGTCGTAAAAGTCCATCTCTTCGTCGGCGTCGGTGAGCCAGGAGCGCAGCTCGCGAGGCCCCGCCAGCGTGATGCTCAGGCGGCGCGGCTCTTCGGGCAGGCCGCCGTCGTGCGGCAGGTAGATGTGGGCGACCTCAAAGATCGCCACGCGATCCACGAAGCGCAGGTTGGCCGCCGTTGTCTCCAGCGCCGTGTTCATCAGCGTCTGGCGCAAGTACTCCTGCTCGCGCGTGAGGGGGTTCGTCACCCGCAGGTACCCCTCCGCCGCGGGCGCCTTGCGATCGGGCGTCAGCCGCGCCACACTGTCCAGGTTGGTGAGAGAGTAGGCGATCGTCTCGGTGAGGCCGGCGCCCACCAGGAGATCGCGCACCTTTTCCTCGAGTTCGAGGTCCAGGTCACGATGCTGGGTCGGCAGCGCGTCGGCCATCAGAGTGACGGGCAAGCGGTCGTAGCCGTACATGCGCGCCACCTCCTCGACGAGGTCCGCCTCGATGGCCACGTCGAGACGAAAACTCGGCACATGGGTGCGCACCACGGCTTGTTCGCCGGCGGGTCTCTCCGCCAGCACCTCGCAGGTGAACCCCAGGGCGGTCAGCATCTCGGCCACCTCGGAAGCGGTCAGCGCGACGCCCAGCAGACGCTCCACCTCGGAGACGCGGAAATCGATCACCTTGGGCGCGGGCGGGCGCGGGTAGGCGTCGGCGAACCCCTCGGCTACCGTGCCGCCGGCCAGGGCGCGCATCAGCTCCGCCGCCTGGCGCAGCCCCACGAGGGTGAGTTCCGGATCGACGCCGCGGCCAAAGCGCTGCGCCGCCTCGCTGGGAATGTGCAGCGCCGCGGCGGTGCGCCGCACGCTGATGTTGTTGAAATTCGCCGCCTCGAGGAGGATGTCGGTGGTCCCTTCCGTCACCTCACTCTCCAGGCCACCCATGACGCCAGCCACGGCCACCGGCCCGCCGCCATCGGTGATGAGCAGCATCTCGTCGCTCAGGACATGCGACTCGCCGTCCAGTGTGGTCATCGTCTCCCCCGGGTGGGCGCGCCGCACGACGATAGCGGGTGGCCCCCCGGCGGCGAGAGGGCGCAGGAGCTGATAGTCAAAGGCGTGCAGCGGCTGACCCCACTCGAGCATGACATAGTTGGTGATGTCGACGATGTTGTTGATGGGCCGCATCCCCGCCAGGAGCAGGCGGCGCTGCATCCACTGGGGGGAGGGGCCGATGGTAACGCCGGTGATGAGCGCGGCGCTATAGCGCGGGCACAGGTCCGGATCGGCGATCTCGATCTCGATCTTGCCCTCGATGGGCGCGCCCGTGGCCTCGACGGCCGGATCGGGCAGGCGCAGCGCGCCACCCGTCAGCGCGGCGGCCTCGCGGGCCACCCCCGTGATGGAGAAGCAGCGCGCCAGGTTCGGCGTCAGGTCGAGATCCAGCACCACGTCGCCCAGATAGTCACCCAGCGGCCTGCCCACCGGCGCATCCTCGGGGAGGATCAGGATACCGGTGTGCTCGTCCGAGAGCCCCAGCTCTTTCTCCGAGCAGACCATCCCCTCAGAGACGACGCCGCGAATCTTGCTGCGCTTGAGGGTCTGGTAGCGCAGGGTGTCCGCATAGGGGTCGATGAGGCGCGCTCCCACGGTGGCGAACACCACCTTCTGCCCCTCGTCGCCCACGCGCAGGTTCGGCGCGCCGGTGACGACCTCCAGTGGCTCCTCGGCGCCATAGTCCACCCTCACCAGGACGAGGCGGTCGGCGTTCGGGTGGGGCCGCACCTCGACGACCTGCCCGACAAGGATATGGTCGCGCGACCATTCCTCGCCCACACGGTCGATGCCGTCCACCTCCAACCCGCCCATCGTGAGGCGCTCGGCCAACTCCTCCGCCGGCAGGGCGATATCCACATAGTCCTTGAGCCAACTCAGTGGCACTCGCATGATGTCTACCTCCAGAAAGCGAGTCCGATGGTACGCAGATTTCGCAGATGCGCCGCTGATTTTCACAGATCCAAAGGTACAAGGATCAGCGTACCATCGGGTTCCCTCTACGCGAACTGTTGCAGGAAGCGCAGGTCGTTGGCGAAAAAGGTGCGGATATCGGCGATGCCGTGCTTGAGCATGGCGATGCGCTCCGGCCCCATGCCAAAGGCGAACCCGCTGTACTCGTCGGGGTCATAGCCACCACCGCGCAGCACGTTGGGGTGCACCATGCCACACCCCAGGATCTCGAGCCAGCCGGTGTACTTGCACAGGCCGCACCCCTTGCCGCCGCAGATGATGCAGTCCATATCCGCCTCGGCCGAGGGCTCGGTGAACGGGAAATAGCTCGGCCGGAAGCGCAACCGCCGTTCGGGGCCGAACATCTGCCGGGCAAAGTTCACCAGCGTGCCCTTTAGGTCGGCCATGGTGATGCCATGCCCCAAGGCCAGCCCCTCCACCTGGTAGAACTGGAACTCGTGCCGCTGGGTCACCTGCTCGTAGCGATAGCACTTGCCCGGCAGGATGACGCGGATCGGCTCGGGGTGGTAGCGCCGCATGGCGTGCACCTGCCCCGGCGAGGTGTGCGTACGCAGCAGCAGGCCGGGCACATCCAGGTAGAAGGTGCTCCACATGTCCCGCGCCGGATGGTCGGGCGGCATGTTCAGCAACTGGAAATTGGTGACGTCATCCTCGACCTCGCCGCTGCGCAGCACCTGGAACCCCATCTGGGCAAAGATGCTGCCGATCTCGCGCAGCGTCTGCGTCGAGGGATGCAGGTAGCCCAGGTGCTGGGGCCGCCCCGGCAGGCGCACATCGAGCGCGCCCCTGGCGAGTTCCTCCGCCAGGGCGGCCTGGCGCACCGTCTCGGCGCGCTGCTCATAGGCCTGTTCCAGGGCGCCCTTGATGGCGTTCGCCACGCGGCCGGCGGCCGGCCGCTCCTCGGGCGAAAGCTGGCCCAGCCCTCGCAGGGCCACGGTCAGTTGGCCGCGCCGACCCAGGTAGGCCAGCCGCCACTGCTCGAGGTTCTCGGCCGTGGTGGCGGCCTCCAGGTCGCGTAGGGCCCGTTCGCGCAGTTCTTCCAGTTGGCTCAACATGGTGTGTGCTCCCCGTCTTGGCACAAAAAAACGACCGCAACTCGTCAGGGACGAAGTTGCCGTCGCAGCACTCCGCGGTACCACCCTCATTGGCCTCAGCCGAGGCCCTCTCATCGTCGGCGGCCCAACCCCTTCGTGGGGTCCGGCGTACCGACTGCCCTGGTAACGGCGGGCTACCGGAGCGACCTACGCACCCGAGGGGGTTGCCCCACGGGCTTCAGCCGTCGGCTCTGGAGCGAACTTCCGCGAGCGTCTTCCCGAGAGGACTCGCAGTCGATGATCCTCTCTCCCTGAGGGCGCCGTGCCCGCGTACTCTCTCCTTCACAGCCTTTGGCGGTGCATTCTTATGCGATTGGGGTGAGTATAGGCCGGGGGGCGGGCGCTGTCAAACGCGAGGGCGCACTACGCTGAGGCGCCCGCCGCGCGCGCCTGGGCGCGCGAGAGAAAGCGCTCCACCGCGATGATGAACCGCTCGTGGATCCCCTCGCCGATGACGCCGGCGCCGTCCGTCGCCTCGACGCGAAAGGCGAGACGCCGCCCGTCGATCGCGGTCAGCTCGGCTCGCGCGGTCACCTTCTGGCCCATGGGGGTGGCCGCCACGTGGCGCACGTCGAGGCGGGTGCCCACCGTCTGATAGCCCTCGGGCAGGAGGGCGTCCACGGCGGCCACTGCGGCGCCCTCCATCAGCGCCACCATATGGGGCGTCGAGAGGACGTTCAGTGAGCCGCTGCCCCAGTGGGCGGCGGTGTGCTCCACGTCCACGACAAGCGTCTTGGCGCCGGTGGCGCCCACGGTGATCGCCTCAAAGGTCGCCTCAGACATCACATCCCCCAAGAAAAACCGGGGCCAAACCGTATCAGCTTGGCCCCGGCGTTGGCGTTGCGTGGCGCGCCACGCAGCGCTGCGATATCCCCCGGATCAGGCCGGGATGGCCTCGCCCTCCACCTTGGACGCGCCGTCAAAGATGCCGACCAGGTCCGCGTTGTCGATGGTTTCCTTCTCGATGAGCAGCTCGGCGACGCGATCGAGCCTGTCGCGATACGTCTCGATGACCTCCCGCGCCCGGTTGTAGGCGCGGTCGATGATCACCTTGATCTCGCGGTCGATCTGCGTCGCGACCTCTTCGCTATAGTCACGCTGCTCCGAGATCTCGCGCCCCAGGAAGATGAGTTCGTCCTTCTGGCCAAAGGTCCGTTGACCCAGGAGCTCCGACATGCCGTACTCGGTCACCATGGAGCGGGCGATCTTGGTGGCGCGCTGCAGGTCGTTGCTGGCGCCGGTGGTCACGTCACCGAACACGCACAGCTCAGAGACGCGGCCGCCGAGCATGGCGGCGAGTTCGTCCTCGAACTTGCGCTTGGAGTACAGGGTGCGGTCATCCTCGGGCAGGGTCATGGTGTAGCCGCCCATCATGCCGCGGGAGACGATGGACACCTTGTGCACCGGGTCCGTATGCTCCAGCAGGTGCTGCACCACGGCGTGACCCGCCTCATGGTAGGCGATGATGCGCTTCTCGCGCTCGCTGATGAGCCGGCTGCGCCGCTCGGGGCCCGCGATGACGCGCTCGACGGCCTCCTGGAACTCGAACATGCCGATGGAGCGCTTGTTGCCGCGCGCTGCCAGGATGGCGGCCTCGTTCACCAAGTTCTCGATGTCCGCGCCGGTAAAGCCGGGCGTCTGCTTGGCGATGGTGTCCAGCTCCACCTCCGGCGCCAGCGGCTTGCCCCGCACGTGCACCTTGAGGATCTCCTCGCGCCCCCTGCGGTCGGGGCGGTCGAGCACCACGCGCCGGTCAAAGCGCCCGGGCCGCAGCAACGCCGGGTCCAAGATGTCGGGCCGGTTGGTGGCGGCCACGATGATCACCTTGGTATCCGTGTCAAAGCCGTCCATCTCCACGAGAATCTGGTTGAGCGTCTGCTCGCGCTCGTCGTGGCTGCCGCCGAGGCCCGCCCCACGATGGCGCCCGACGGCATCGATCTCGTCCACAAAGACGATGCAGGGGCTGTTGCGCTTGGCCTGATCGAACAGGTCACGCACGCGGCTGGCGCCGACGCCCACGAACATCTCGACGAACTCGGAACCGCTGATGCTAAAGAAGGGCACGCCGGCCTCGCCGGCCACGGCGCGCGCCAGGAGCGTCTTGCCGGTGCCGGGCGGGCCCACCAGCAACACCCCCTTGGGGATGCGGGCGCCCAGGGCCGTAAAGCGCTCCGGCTCTTTGAGGAACTCGACGACTTCTTCGAGTTCCTGCTTTGCCTCGTCGGCCCCGGCGACATCATCAAAGGTGCTGCTGGGCCGATCGCCGGTGAACATGCGGGCGCGACTCTTGCCGAAGGAGAGCGCCTGGTTGTTGCCGCTCTGCGCCTGGCGCAACATGAACACCAGGAACAGACCGATCAGCACCAGGGGCACCACCTGGATCAGCACGATGCCCCAGTTCTCCCAGATGCTGGGGCGCACCGCGACTAGCTCGCCCACCGTCTCGACTTCATTCGGGGTCACCCCCAGGCCGATGAGCGTCTCGCCGATGCCGATATTGGGCTCTTTGCGCGATGTGTACTTGACCGTCCGGCCATCCTCGCGCACGGTGACGCTGATGATGCCATCATTGGCGACGGCCAGCCTCTCCACCTGCCCCTGCTTGACCAACTCGGCCACGCGGCTGATAGCGATCTCTCGCGAGCTATCGGTAGGGGTCAGGAAGCTATAGAACAGGGCGATGCTGGCGACTAGAATCAGGAGGTAGACAAATGCGTTCCTCGGCCAGGCTGGTCTCACGTTATCCTCCACCCGTGCGTATCGTGGCCACCCGCCGGCCGGCTCGACGGTGCCGGGGCAGACACGAAACCACCATAGTGGCACTCGTTGCCATAATACATTATACCACGGTTGCCACGAAACGAAAAAGGAAGGGCATCGAGGGACGATGGGCGAACCCCGCGCACAGCACAGAGCATCCTACCGCAGTGGTATACACCCCACACCGCGTCGGGATGTCGCCGCGGTGCACCCCGACGTGCCGCTCCCCGGGGCCGGCGATGCCGCCGGCACACCAAAGCCGCTCAACGCGGTCGTTGAGCGGCACTTCGTCCCTTCCTGTGGGCCCACCCGGATTTGAACCAGGGACCAACCGGTTATGAGCCGGCCGCTCTAACCGCTGAGCTATGGGCCCAAGGGCCAACCCCAGTCGGCAGATTCTACCATGCCGGCATGCGAGGGTCAAACAGCGAGACTTTTCGCCACAGCCGTGTGCGCGTCAAGCCACGCCAAGAGATCGCTCAGCATCGCCTCGCGGGCCGGCGGGAGGTCGTTGTGCACCTCGTGGAACGCCCCCTCGTAGAGGCGCAGCGTCCTATCCGAGGAAGACGTGCCCTCGACGAGCATCCGAGCGCCCGCCGGGTCGACCAGGGCGTCGGCGGCGCCATGCACGGCCAGCAGCGGCAGGTCGACCTCGGCCAGGCGGTCGCGCGCGCGCCCCTGAGCGGCGAGGATGGCGTTGCCGAGGCGCACCGTGCCGGGTCCATGGTAAATGAGAGGGTCGGCGCGCGTCTGGTTCACCCAGGCTGGGTCGCGCGAGATCCCCTCGGTGGGGAGGGAGACGAGTCTCAGTCGGGGCAACACGCGGCCCAGGAGGCGGTTCAGCGCCAGGAGCGCGGGCGGAAACCCCTCGCCCGCCAGCAGTGCCGTGCCCGAACAGATCAGTCCCTGCATGGCGCCCGGGTGCGTCAGCACGAACTCGAGCGCCACGATGCTGCCCATGCTGTGGCCAAAGAGAAAGAGGGGCAGCCCCGGAAAAACGTCGGCCACCGCGTCGCGGTGGGTCCGCAGGTCCTCCACGTACTCGCTAAAGGCGCGTACGTCGAGCCTCGGCCCGTCGGAGCGCCCATGCCCGCGATGGTCGTGAGCGCAGGCGGCATACCCACGCCCCACCAGAGCGGCGACGAGGTGCGGGTAGCGCCCGCCGTGGTCGGCCACGCCATGGCACACCAGCACCACGGCGCGCGGAGGCCGCTCCGGATGCCAGGACTGGCAGTAGAGACGTGTGCCGTCGGCGGCGATCAAGGTGCATTCTTGGTGATTCATGGGCGCGGACGAGCCATGGATAGTGCGCCGGGGCGGCCCTCAGCGTTGAGCGAGCAGGGACCGCCCCCTGCGCCTCTAGTCGGCGTCCAGGTCTGGATTGCCCGGGCCATAGTGGCGGAGCATGACAATGGGATCCGTACGGCTCGGGTTCGTGACGCGCACGCCGGTGCGGGCGGCCTCCTCAGTCACAAAGAACTCGTCATTGGTCAGCTGCCCGAAGCGGATCATGGTGGGCGACTCGACCTCCCAGACCCCCAGCGTGCCGTGACCCTGCAGCAAGATCAGGCCGTAACACGCCGAGTCGCGCAGCGTCACGCTGCGACCGGGAAGGATGGTCGTCTCCTTGGCGGAGAAGGAGGGGCTGCGATAAGCCACCCAGCGGTCGATGACGCCCGCCTCGCGCATCTCCTCCTCCGGGCGCACGGGGCGCGGCCGCATGAAGCGGTGCCGCACAAACTCGGGATCGACGTTCAGGTCCCAGTCGAGCATGTTGACGATATAGCCCAGGTCGTGGCGGCGGTCGGACGGCACGTCCTTGACGAGCATGTCGTAGGCGATGGGCACGTCGTTCACCAGGGACTGGAACATCCCGAACACATCGCTGGCGGCCTGGGGTTCGTAGGTACAGAGGCTCCCTGGGGCGTGGAGCACGCCCGCAGGCACGTCCCAGCCGGTCCCCGGCTCGAGCTTGTAGGCGCGCGAGAGGTTGGTGATCTTGTTGTCGCCGCGGTTCCAGTTGCGCAGGCAGGCGATGACGTCCTCACGCGTGGTGCCCGGCTCGAGGCCAAAGAAGGTAAAGGGAAAGTCTCCGCCGTGGTTGTTCTGCTGCACGGGGAAATAGTACGCCTCGGGCTTGGGGCGCTGCGAGACGCGGGCTGCATCCTCGGCGCGCTGGTGGACGTGGTGCGGCAGGGGGCCCATGTTGTCAAAGAACTTGGCGTACATCGGCCAGCGGCCATAGGCGTCCATGAGGCGCGGGCCGATGATGTCGCGGCCGCGCGCATCGATGGCGTCCCGCAGGAGGATGCGGTGCGTCTCGTCGCCATCCTCCAACACGATGTAGCTCAGCCCCTCGTCGGCGGGCGTGCCCGGGCCGTTGTCGGCGGGCGTGGTCGAGGAGAACCACCGTTCATCGATGCCGCCCCGGTCAGCCCCGAGGGCGTAATAGTCGTCGGGGTGCAGCTTCAGGCGGCGTCCCGGAATGCAGAACACGCGGGGCACCCAGTTCGGCGCCAGCCGCAGAACGCCCCTGCCCTGATCGAGCGCCACCGCCACGAGACGATCACCGTCCATCGTATCCTCCCCTTGCGCGATGTGTCAGTGCGATGCCCAGAGGCCGCGTTGTGGCCAACGCGTTGGGTACACTGCGTTGCCCACAACCATAGCGCACCCCAGACCCTGCGACAAGTCGTACGGGATCCAGAGACGGGCTCGCGCCCGACACGCACGTGTCGGGCGCGAGAGATGACGCACAGACGCGGGGCGTGCCCCGCGCGTGAACCCGGTTCGCACCTGACGACGCCGGCTACCAGCTTTCGTCGTCGTCCTCGTACCGGCTGCGCCGGCCGCGGCGGCCGCCGGAGCGACCCCATTTGCCCGATCGATCGCCCCCATCCGGGTCGTCGCGGCCGCGTTTTCCGGTAGCCCGGCTGTTGCGGTTGCCCCGCGTCGACGGGCCGTCATCGTCCACGCCGCGCGGTGGGGATGACCAGTCATCGCCAGTGGGTAGTGGGGGCGGGCTCCAGTCGTCGCGCGGCGCGCGTCGCCGATCCTCCCACGTGTCCCGGTCGCCGCGCGGCTGTCGACGGGAATCGTCGCGCTCCGGCGCCCTGTCGGTACCCCAGCCGGAGCGTCGCTCCGGCGCGCGGTCGGAGTCGCGATTGCTGCCGCGTTCCGGTTCGCGCTCCACGGCGCGCGCGGGCGGGCGTGGCGCCTCGCGGTCATAGCTCCGCCCGTTGAACCCGTTGCTGCGACTCCCCATGGGCGCGCGCTGACCTCCGGCGGGCCCACGATCATCGCGCGGCCGTGCCTCGTCAACGCGCAGCGGCCGGCCCTTGAGCGACCGCCCACTCAAGCCGGCGAGGGCGAGTTTGGCCTCGGCATCCGCCGGCATCTCCACGAACCCGAAACCCCTCGGCTCACCGGTCTCCCGATCCTTCAGGATAGCGACGGAGGAAACGTGGCCGAACTCGGCAAACGCCTCCTGTAGCTCGGCTTCCGTGACGTCGCGAGCCAGGTTACCTACGAAAATCCTCATTCCCGGTATCCCGTTTTGTTCCTTTTCATCGGGGCACCCCACGCGCCGCCAAGCCGGGGAGGTGCGAGCCCTCCCCGGCCTGACCGACGCGGCGTGGAGCTATCCCTAGAAGCGACGACCCCCGCCGCCGCCTCGCATGTCCCTACCACCGCGAGGCCCGCCCCGGTCGCTACGCTCCGGACGCGGCCGCGCCTCGTTCACCGTCAGCGCCCGGCCATCAATCTGCCTGCCATTCAACTCTGTGATGGCCGCCTGCGCCTCGGACTCGACGGGCATCTCGACAAAGCCAAAGCCCTTCGACTGGCCGGTATCGCGATCGGTGATGATAGTCGCCGACTCGACCTGACCAAAGTCCTCGAACACCTGCCGGAGTTGCTCCTCGCTCATCGAGTACGAAAGATTTCCTACGTAGATCCTCATCTGGAATCCTCTTTTCTTGTGTCTACGAGCGCCGCACCCTGCGCCGCATCGCAAACGCGAACCTGCTGCCTCTGCCCAAAGGGCTACCCCAGGCGCCGCCCATCCGGCGCCGATGCACTACATGCTTCGTCCGATAGTAGCTCCTTCCGGCTTGCTGACCGACCGATCCCAGTGTGAGGACACTCGATACGGGTCGTTCACTCTAGCCCACAGACATGCGACGGCAGCATCGACACCCCATCCTCTGCCGCAACTCGCGCCGGCAGTGGGGCGTCCACCCAAGGCCGTGAGGACGGCGCGGGTACACCGCACGCGCGACCGCTCCAGTGATGCGGACGGTCCCGGTCGCCGGCCTGACGAGAGCCCGCGACCCACGAGGGCGATGTGCATGCCGCTCCATCTCGCGGCCGCCGACGATCCGGCTTTCGGATCGCCGCGGCGGGCGACGCGTGGTGCATGCCACGATCTCGCCGTGCCTCGCGGCGAGTCAGGATGGTTCCATTGGAAGGCCACCAGGGCCTGGATCGGGTCATATGTCGACTCAGAAGGGGGTGAACCCGTCCCGTCCTATTGTGCGCAACAGCCGGCCAACACGTACACAAGCATCCCCAGATGCATCAGACCACGCCATCACGCACCTCTTCCCCGCGGTCCGGCGCCAGGAGTCAAGGTTGCGCGGGACGGCAGGACGGGACACGATACGAGGGTGACTCTCAAGCGAGTGTGTATCCTCTCAAGGGGGGCGGTTCGGAGCGCAGGCAAGATCGTGGTCCAGGAGAGCGCTCACAGATAACACCCACAGATGCGGTCGTCCTCACGATTTCTCAACTGCGCTACAGCGATACCGTCGGGTCAGAGCGGGCGACGCGATTCGAACGCGCGACAACCTGCTTGGAAGGCAGGAGCTCTGCCAACTGAGCTACGCCCGCGAAAACGACTCCAGTCGGGGTGAGAGGACTTGAACCTCCGACCTCAGCGTCCCAAACGCCGCGCGCTACCGGTCTGCGCCACACCCCGTCGGTGGACCGGAGTATAGGGCAATTGACAGCGCGCGTCAAAAGGTACCCCCCGGCGCCGAATCTCCGAAGGGCCGCTGTCCTCACCCGCCCGAGCCGAGACGCGCCGCCTAGAACCCGACGAAATCGCGTATCCTGAACAACACCGTGCTGGCTACCGTACCAAACTCGGAACCCACCGCCTGCAGGATGGCGTAGGTAGCCACGATCAGTATCACCGTGACGACGGCCCATTCCACGACTTCGGCGCCAGACTCGTCATCGATGTATCGCCATTGCCGTGCACGCACAGCGCCTTGCCTCCCGCTCCAAACGAGCCGTTGTTCCAGGGGCCCGGCGCCCTGGGCGCGGCAGGCCCCCGTGCGTTGCAGGTATGCGTCGAGCCCGTCCATCGCCCAGCGTGTAGCGCACGAGCGGGAGCGGAGCCTCAACAGATCGCCGGTGTGACCACGGCGACCTCGGAAGAGCCGTGTAAAGATACAACCATGCGGGGTTGCTCATGCAAGCTACCCTAATGTCAGTATACGCGCAATCGCGCGTCAGGGCAAGGGTTGAAGCAACAGAATATCCTGAAGGCGCGCCCATCCCGCGCCATCGGTCGCGCTCAGGCCCCGGCGTCGTCCAGCGCCTGGCGGATGCGGCCCGCTAGTATCTCGGCAGTAAAGGGCTTGCGCACCAGGCCGGGTTGGGTGGCGTCGGACCGCCCCTCGCCGCCCCCGGGGTAGCCCGACATGAACAGCACCGGCAGGTTGGGGTGCAAGTCGCGCAATCGCGCGGCCAGGTCGCGCCCGCCCATGCGGGGCATCACCACATCCGTGACCACCAGGTCAACGGGGCACGCCGCCTCGCCGAGCCGTTCCAGCGCAGCGATCCCGTCGCTCGCCTCGAGCACGGTGTAGCCCAGGCGGCGCAACGCGTCGCACGCGAAGCGCCGTACGCGCTCCTCATCTTCGACGACCAGGATCGTCTCGCCCCCGTTCGGCAGCGCTGCCATGGAATCCGGACGCGCGGCCTGGGGTTCCTCCTCACTACAGCAGGGCAGGTAGATGCGAAACTCGGCGCCGCGCCCCGGCTCGCTGAGCACCTGTATCTCGCCCCCGCTCTGCTTCACGATACCGTACACCGTGGCCAGGCCCAGCCCCGTGCCCTTGCCGGGCCCCTTGGTGCTGAAAAAGGGTTCAAAGAGGTGGGCACGCACCTCTGGCGTTATGCCCGTGCCCGTATCCCAGATCGCGAGTTGGACACAGCCGCCGCCCTCGACGCCGAGATTGGTGGCGGCATCTGGGCTCAGGCAGGCGCAGCACGTCTCGATAGTGAGGGTGCCTCCCCGGGGCATGGCGTCGCGGGCGTTGACCGCCAGGTTCGCCACCACCTGCTCGATGTGACTGCGATCGGCGCGTATGAGGAGGGGCTCGGCGGCCAGGGCCAACGACAGGGTGATGTCCTCGCCGATGAGGCGGCGAAGCATCCTGGCCATCTCACTCAGCACATCGTTGAGATCAAAGACGCGCAGCTCTTGCATCTGGCGCCGCCCAAAGGCCAGCAGTTGACGCGTCAGGTCGGCGGCGCGCTCGCCGGCCCGCCGGATCTCGTCGATGTCCTCACGCAGCCGCTCCGACAAGTCCACGTTGCGCAGCATAAAGTCGGAATAGCCGTTGATGATGGTGAGGAGGTTGTTAAAGTCGTGCGCCACACCCCCGGCCAGCCGCCCCACCGCCTCCATCTTTTGCGCCTGAATGAGCTGTTGCTCCAGCCGCTCGCGCTCCTCCAGCTCCCGCCGCGCCGCCTCGTACAGCCGGGCGTTCTCGATGGCAACAGCAGCGTGGTTGGCGAACGTCTCCAGCGTCTGAATGGTGGCCACATCGGGGATGCGGCCGTCCACCGGCTCGTCGACGGAAAGGATCCCGACGGGGTGCCCCTGGGTACCGATCAGGGGGACAAAGAGGGCATCCTCCGGATTCCAGTAGCCCGGTCCCCGCCCGCGCCCCGCGGGGACCACCACCGGCCCCGCGAAATCGCGCTCCCAGTCCACCTGGCCGTGGCGGATGAGGTATGAGCGGCTGACGCGAAAGCGCTCCTCCATGAGTGCCTGAAAGTCCGACCAACGGTAGACGGCGCCCCACAGCTGCTCAGCCTCCGGCCCCTCGATCCCCACGATGGCCCGCACGGCGAGCGTCTCCTCCTGGGGCTGGCCGACGTTGATCACGGCACGGCGAAAGCCGAGGTGCACAGCGCCTCGAGCGACCTGGTGCAGCACCTGGTCGAGGTCCAACCCACGGTGCAGCGACTCGCTGACCGAGAGGAGCCGGCCCAGGTGGTCCGACTGCCGCTGCGTCTCCTCGAGGAGGCGCGCGCCCTCCAGGGCGACGGCCGCCTGCGCAGCGAACATGCTGAGCAGCTCCGCTTCCTGATCGCCGAATGCCCCCGGCTGGGGCGAGATGACGTTCAGCACGCCGAGAAAGGCGTCGCCCCACACCACCGGGGCGCCCACCACCGCCACGAACTCGATCCCCGCATAGACCGGGGCACGACCCGCCCAGACGCGATAGTCATCCACGGCCAGCGGCCGCCCCGTCTCCCAGATGCGCCCCGAGAGCCCCTCACCCCGGCGCAGGGTGACGCCGACATGCGAGGGGTGAGGGCCAACCGCAATGGCCCACTCGAGGACGTCAGCCTCGGGGCGATGCAAATACAGGCCGCCCGAGACTCCCCCCACCAACTCTACCGCCCGGGCGACGATGAACCGCAGCAGCGCGCGCGTGTCCCGCTGCGAGGTGAGTTCCAGCCCGACGCGGCGCAGGGCCTCCAATTGCTCGCTGCGCACCCGCAGGGCGCGCTCCGCGTCACGATGGGCGGCGTTCTCTCGGGCCAGGACGCGGCTGCGGAGGAGGGCGAGGGCACCGCACGCCACGGCCGCCGTGAGGGCGGCCAGCCCCAGGCCCTCAGCCCACCGCGAAGGGGGATACTGCTGAAGGTCGTCGAGCGTTCCCCCGGCATGGGTGCTACGGGCCAAGGCGCACGTCAGGACGGCGACCAGCAGGGCGATCAGAGCTTCCCGGATCAGCCGGGCATGCCCGCTTCCTGAGGGGGATGGTTGTGGCGTGGCGGGGTCCATGGCGTCGCCTCTCGCTGGTCCGCACACTGGCGACGGAGCGTTCCGAGCGTCTCCGGTGGGATGACGGTTCTATGGTATTATCGACCGATCGGCCACCGGACTTGACGGCGCCTCACCCCTCCGGCGCCTGGGCGGCGTGCCAGGTCTCGCGGATAAAGCGCACCGCCGCGGCGACGCCCGCCTCGCCCTGGTTCGATGCCTCCTCGATGCAGATCCAGCCGTCCCAGCCGGCGCGCACCAAGCGCTGGAAGAGCGCCGCGTACGGCGTGAGGCCTGCGCCCACCTGCACGTGCTGCAGGCGCCCCCGCGTCGCCGAATCGGACGCGTGCAGGCTGACGACGCGATCGATGACCTGGTCCAGCAGCGCCACGGGGTCATCGGCAAAGGTGGCGGCGTTGCCGGCATCGAAATTGATGCCGACGCCGGCCGGCGCCACGCCCCGCGCCACCTCCAGGAAGAGGGCGGGATCCTCGGCGAAATCGGTGTAGGTCCAGGCGCCGGGCTTGGAGTGGTTCTCATAGACGAGGGTGATCCCGAGGTGGCGCGTCGACTCGGCGAGGCGGCTCAGGCCCTCGACGGCCCAGGCGACCCCCTCGGCGCGCCCCGTCTCGGGGTGCGCCTGGCCGGTGGTCACCCGCACCAGCGAGGCGCCGAGCCCCGCCGCCACCGCCACTACCTCCTGCTCCAGCGCCAGCTCGCGCTCGCGCTGCGCGGCGTTGGGGTGGGTGAAATCGGGGTAGCTGGTAACCATGGTGACACGCATCCCCTCCGCCTCGATGGCGCGCCTGGTCGCCGCGACGGCCGCGGGGGAGCGGTCGGGCACGAGGAGGATGCTCAGGTCGATGGCGTCGAGGCCGAGCCGAGCGCCCATGGCCGCCCACTCGGCCAGGGACATGCGTCCGGCGATGATATCGGGGAAGAAGGAGACGGGGAGACAACTGAGCTGCATAGGGCGGCCTCCTGGCGCTCGATGTAGCGGCCGGCGTCAAGCCGACGGACAGAATGGTTGTGGGGGTAATCTAGCCCAAAGCGCAGGGGGGCGCAATCGCGATGCACCCACTGCCACGGGCGTGGAAGTCTGGATCGCGAAAGCACGTAGACATCGAAAGTCGCGAAGGCGGGAGCGCCAGAGCAAGGGTATGCGCGCAACCCCGGATCGCTCGCGCGCCGGTCTTTGCACCCTTTGCCCATTTCGCGATGTCACGATCCGAATGCCGTGCCGCGTGACGCCCTGTGGCAGTATGCACAAAAAAAGACGCCGTTTCCGGCGTCTGTCGTCGTGTGGGCAGGGCCACAGCCTTACCCCTCGTTATCCATCTGTTGTGCCCCCGACTGGACTCGAACCAGTACGTCCATTCGGACACAGGCCCTCAACCTGCTGTGTATGCCAATTCCACCACGGGGGCAACTCCGAGTACCCTCGGAAAGCATCCCTATTATAGACGCTTGATGCCACTTGTCAATTGCCCCCCTTTCGCTAGAATAGGATGCGCTAGCATCGTGTATCACCGCAGCTTTGGGGGAGAGGACAAGCGCCATGCGCATCGTGCTGGACGCCATGGGGACCGACAACGCGCCGGGCGTCGATGTCGAGGGCGCGGTGCGCGCCGCGCGCGCCTTTGGCCAGGAGATCATCCTCGTGGGGCGCGAGAGCGACATCCGCGCCGAGTTGGCTAGGCATGACACCGCCGGGTTGCCCCTCTCCGTGGTGCACGCCGGCCAGGTGATCGAGATGCGCGAGCACCCCAGCCAGGCCGTACGGGCCAAGCCGGACTCCTCCATGGTCGTCGGTATGCGCCTGCTGCGCGAGGGCAAGGCCAACGCCTTTGTCTCGGCCGGCAACTCGGGCGGCGTGCTGGCGGCGGCGCTGGCCAGCGCGGGGCGCGTGGGCCGCATCCCGGGCGTCAAGCGCCCGGCCCTCTCCACCGTCTTTCCCACCCTCCAGGGTACCAGCCTGCTCCTCGATATCGGCGCCAACACGGACTGCAAGCCCGAATGGCTGGTGCAGTTCGCGCTCATGGGCTCCATCTATGCCCAGCGCGTCCTGGGGATCGCGCGGCCGCGGGTGGGCCTGCTGGCCAACGGCGAGGAGGAGACCAAGGGCAACGCCTCCGTGCAGGCCGCCCATGAGGCGCTGCGACGCATGACGCTCAATTTCGTCGGCAACGTGGAGGCCAAGGACCTGCTGCAGGGAGCGGCCGACGTGGTGGTCAGCGACGGGTTCGTCGGCAACGTGGCCATCAAGACGGCCGAGGGGGTGGCGTCGATGCTGTTCACCCTCCTGCGCTCCGAGATCAAGGCCCGGCCCCTCTCGGCGCTGGGCGGCATGTTGGCCAAGCCGAGCTTTCGCGCCGTGGCCAAGAGGCTCGATTATCGCGAGTACGGCGGCGCCCCGCTCCTGGGCGTCAACGGCGTGGTCATCATCGCCCACGGACGCTCCGACGCGCTGGCCATCGAGAACGCCGTCAAGGTGGCCATCGGCGCGGTGGAAAAGGATCTGGTGGAGACGATCCGCCAGGACATGGCCGACACCGTCACCGTACTGGAAGGCCCGAGCCGTATGCTCTCGGGCGCCGCTGCTGGAATATCGGACGACGACGGCGCGCCGTCCACCTGACGCATCGGGGTAGTGCATGGAATCCTATCTCAACGAACCCTTCCTCACCAAGCGCCAAAAGTACGCCCGTTGGGGGAGCTTTATCGGTCTCGGTGCCCTGGTGTTGGGGCTCATGACGTCGACCCGCTCCCCACTCCTCTCCTACGGCTTTCTCGTGGTGGGCCTGCTGGCCGCCAGCTTTGGCTCGTACACCGCCAATCGCTACGTGCGCGAGCCGCGCGCCGACCAGGTGCTGAACCGGGTGCTGGACGGCCTCGACAAGCGCTACGCCCTGTACCACTACTATTTCGCCACCCCGCACGTGCTCGCCTCGCACCTGGGCCTGACGGTGTTCCTCCCCAAGATCCAGGAGGGCGAGATCACCTACGAGGACGGTCGCTGGCGCCACAGGGCGGGTTTCCGCAAGTTCCTGCAGCTATTCGGCGAGCCCGGCCTCAGCAAGCCGCACGTGGAGCTGGAGGAGGATATCAAGTGGCTGAAGGAGTGGATCGACGCCGCCATGCCCGGGGATGACATCCCCGTGACCGGCGCGGTCGTCTTTACCAACCCCAAGGCGACGGTGCATGCCTCCAAGGCCCCCGTCCCGGCGCTCACGCCCGATCAGCTCGTCGTGTTCCTCAAGCAAGGGCTCAAGGGCCAGGTCTCTACGCTGAGCACGGCCAAGCAGAAGGAGCTGCGGAGAGTCCTGGATGAAGCCATCGCCGCAGACTAGGACGAGCGCCGGCTGGGCCGAACGGTACGGCCTGCCGGCGGCGATCCTGCTCATCGGCCTGGCGCTGCGGCTCTACCGCCTCGGCGACGCCAACCTCTGGTGGGACGAGGCGCTGGCCGTGTGGGGCGTGCGCCAGGGCCTCCCTGGCGTCACCCTCTGGACGGCGTCGGACGTCCATCCTCCCCTCTATTTCTGGGCCCTGTGGGCCTGGTCACGCCTGGCGGGCGAGAGCGAGTTCGCCATGCGTGCCCTCTCGGCCGGCGCCGGCGTGATGACGGTGGCCATCACCTACCGCCTCGGCACGCGCGCGGCGGGGCGTCGCGTGGGGGCGCTGGCTGCCCTGCTCATCGCCACGGCGCGTTTCCACGTGTGGTGGTCGCAGGAAATGCGCATGTATGTGCTGGCGGGGCTGCTGGGGACGCTGTCCCTCTACCTGTTCATCCGCTGGCTCGACGCCGAACGCGCCCTCGACGCACCGCCCGGACCCCACCCCTGGCGCCCGCTGCTGCTCTACGCCCTGGCCACGACAGGAGCGCTCTACACCATCTTTTTGATGGGCGCGTTGCTGCTGGTGCAGAACGTGGTGGTGGCGGTCACCCTGGTGCGCCGGCACGGGTTGCGGCCCGGCGCGCTGTGGCGCGCGCCGGCGCTGCGTCGCTGGGTCATCGCCCAGGCCGGCATCGCGCTGATGGTCGCCGCCTGGCTGGCCCTCTCGTGGGGCCGCATGCGCACCTGGTCGGTGGCCGAGCCGTTCGACGTGCAGCTCTATGCGCGGCTGTACGCCACCCTGCTCACCACCGGCGTCTCGGTGGATATCGGCCGGCACACGGGCGCGGTGCTCTACCCCCTTCTCCTGCTGGGCCTCGGCGGAGCGTCCCTCCTGGCGCGGCGCAAAGCGCCCCGCGACCATTCCTCCCCAAGGTCCCTCAGCGATGGCTCTCACATAGACCGGACCCACTCGGCAGCGACCCTCGCGAGGCATGATCAGGCCACGCCCGCCCTGACGCTGGGGCTGACCGTCGTGCTGCCCGCCGCCGCGGTCTATCTTGCCACCATGCCGCGTGGGCTGTTCTACACGCCGCACGTCGAGGCGCGCTACCTGCTCCCCTTTGCCCCCGCCTTCTGGGTGCTGTTGGCCTGGGGCGTCGTCCTCATCGGGGAGCGCTGGCGCCAGGCGGGGCGGGTGGCGGCGGTGACGCTCGTGACGCTGTGGCTGGTGTTCCTGCCGGGCCACTACCGGGGGCGCGCCCGACGCGACGACCTGCGCACCATGGCGCGGGCCATCGCCGCCCAGGCGCAGCCGGGCGATGCCGTGCTGCTGAACTCCGGGGGGCGCTACCCTCTGTTCCTGTACTACTATGACGGGTTGCCCAACGCGGCGGCGCTGCCGCCCATGGCCAAGATTCCGCCCGGCGAGGGGCTGCTCGAGGCCGATGACGTGGACGAGGTGCTGGCGCCGCTGGCCGAGCGACACGACCGGCTGTGGCTGGCCGAGGTGGAGGCGCACCTCACGGATCCCGAGGGGCACGCGCGCCGCTGGCTGGACGCGTACGCCCCGCAGGTGCTGGCGCTCTCCTTTGGCCACAACGGCCTGCGCCTCTACGATCCGGCGGGGCAGGCCCCGCGCCTCGCCCTGGAGGGCTACACTCCGCAGCACCCCCTCGACATCGCCATCGGGGGAGGGCGCCTGCGGGGGTGGGAGCTGCCCTTGCCCGCGTACGCCCCCGGCGACGTGGCGCGCGTCGCCCTCCTCTGGGAGCGCCCGCCCACCGCGCCGGCGCGCGTGAGCCTGCGCAACCCGCGAGGCCAGGTGCTGCTGGAGCGGCGCGCCCCGCCGGACGGCGCGCCGCCCGCCGAGCCGACCCCCTGCCGACAACAGCTCGATTTCGGTGTAGCCGCCGCCACCCCCGCGGGGCGGTACGACGTCGTACTCGGCGTGGGAGATGAGGAAAGGGTGCTGGGCGAGGTGCGTGTCATCGGCACGCGCGCCCTGCTGCGCGAGGCCGCCCCTCGCGTGCCGGTAGGCACGCGGTTGGGCGCACCAACGGGCGCGCCGATCACCCTGGTGGGGTACACGCTGCACGGCGTGCGGGGAGGCGCCGCCGCCGCTCGCCCCGGCGGGAGCGTCACGCTGGACCTCTACTGGTCGGTCGGCGACAAGCTGGACCGCGACTATACGGTGTTCACCCACCTGTTGGGGGAGGCGCACAACCCCCGAACCCAGGGGCCGGTGTGGGGTCAACACGACAGCCAGCCCGCCGACGGCGGCTATCCCACCACCCAGTGGCTGGTGGGGGACGTGATCGTCGATCGGCACGTGATCCCGGTGGACGAGGGCGCGCCGGACGGAGCCTATCGCCTCGAGGTTGGGCTGTACACGGTAGAGGATGGAAGGCGGTTGGAGGTTCGGGGGCCGGATGGGGCGCCATGGGGCGACCACATCCTGCTGGAGGCGCCCGTGACGGTGGCGGCGCCCTAGGCGGGGCGGCATACCGGTAGGGCGCGCACGCTGTGCGCGCCGGGCCGCCCAGGCGTGCGGCCCCTACAGCCACAGTGTTCGGTGTGACGTGCGGTGGTGGGACGGACCAGCCTGTGCGCGCCGCGCCGCTCAGGCGTGCGGCCCCTACAAGCGATGCGTTCGGTGCGATGCGCGGTTGTGGTACGCGTTCAGGCGGCGCGATGCGTCAGGCGGTACCGACCTGCAGGGCGCCATCGTCATCCCAGGGATGATCGGGGATGTACTTGGTCCAGGAGTCGTGGCTGGGCTCGCCGGAGAGCCACACCAGCGCCACGTAGCGCGGAGGGCCGGGCTGGGTGCGCAGGCGCATGTTCGCCTCTTCCGGCGTCTTGGCGCCCTTGCGCAGGTTGCACGCCTTGCAGGCGCAGACGACGTTCTCCCAGGCCGAGTTGCCGCCCCGCACCTTGGGGATGACGTGGTCGATGGTCAGGTTCGCCTTGGTCGGCTGGCAACCGCAGTACTGGCAGGTGTAGCGGTCGCGCATCAGCACGGTGCGCCGCGATACGGGGATGCTCAGGCGGCGCGGCACGCGCACATAGTAGACCAGGCGGATAACCAGGGGTCGGGGAATGGAACAGCCCGCCGAGCGGATCTCTTGATCGGCGGCCTCGAGGATCTCGGCCTTGTCCTTCAGAAGAAGAACCACCGCCCGGCGCAAGCTGACGACATTGAGGGGCTCATAGGTTGCATTTAGCACGAGCACAGACGTCATCGCAGCGACCTCGCGGACGCCGGGGAATCACACTTGCGCGACGGTCCGCATTATAGCATCTTCGCCCCACAGCGTCAACGAGCGATCTAGCGTTATGGATGGTAGGTAGTGGGTTGTGAGGGGCTGTTGCAGGTTGCAGGTGACAGAGGGTTGTGGGTTGTGCGTTGCGGGCCCCAACTCAGGGCGATGCCACTCGCTCACGCCTGTAACGTGCAACCTGTCACCTGCAACCGCACAACCCATAACCCACAACTCATGACCGCTTTGCGTGAGGTATCGCCATGCCGACGATGGACAAAGAGGGCCTGTTGCGGGCGTTGTGGCGCGACAAGATGCACGTCGAGGCGCGTGCCCTCGAGTTGGCGCCGGCGGCCGTGCGGCGCAGCTACGAGCACGCCTTTCACCCCACCGAACTGGTCCTGGAGGGGCTGCGCGCCTTCCCCGAAGGGCTGCTGCGGCTGTGGTGGACGTGCCCGCGCGGCCACCTCGTGTTCACCCACCTTCCCTCGCGCTATGCGCCGGGCCCCCAGCCGTGGCGTGACGACACCCTCACGGCGGTGGCCTACGTCTCCATTGTCGAGCTGCGCCAGGACCCCTCCGCCGTCTGGCGAGCGCTGCTGGAACTCGTCGACCACCTCCTCGGCGGGGCCTGCGATGAGGCGCGACCGCGTTTCTCCCAGGGAGCGGGGATCACGCCCCAGTTGGCCGAGGTCGCGCAGCGCTTTACAGAGATCGCCGCGCTGGGCTACGCCGCCCGGGAGTTGGGGGCGGAGGACGCTGCGCAAGATGCGGCGCAAGATGCGGCGCAGAATGCGCCGCACGATGCGGCGGAGTACCTGACGCGCACGCTGTGGCTCTACCTGCGCGAGCCCCGCCGCCTGAACGTCCTCGACCCGCTGGCATACCGCCTCTACCATGGGACGCTCATGGCGGAGGACTTTTGGGCGGGTCAGTGCCCCCCGCCGGAGTGAACGCGCTCGGCGATGAGATCGTACTCCTGGGCGGCGACGACCCGGGCGCGCACGAGATCCCCCACCGTGGCCTCGCCCGGCACGAGCACCAGGCCGTCGACCTCGGGCGCCTCGCGGTAGCTGCGTCCCACGCTCAAACCGTCGCCCACCCCCTCCACGAGGATCTCGAGTTCGCACCCCACCTGCGCCTCGTTGCGCGCCAGTGATACCTCCTGCTGCAGGCTCATGGCGCGATCGTAGCGCTCGGCGATGACCTCGGCGGGCACGTGGTTCGGCATATCCGCCGCCACGGTGCCCTCCTCGGCGGAATAGGCAAAGACCCCCACCTTGTCCAGCGCCATCTCCTCGAGAAAGGCGAGAAGCGCCTCGAACTCGGCCTCCGTCTCACCGGGAAACCCGACGATAAAGGTGGAGCGCAGCGCTACGTCGGGCATCGCCTCGCGGAGCCGCGCGATGAGGGCATAGACCTGATCGATGTCGTGCGGGCGGCGCATGCGACGCAGCACGTCGGGGTGGGCGTGCTGCAGCGGCAGGTCGAGATAGCGGCAGGCGCGCCTCTCCCCCGCCAGCACGTCGATCAGCTCCGGCGTGACGTTCTGGGGGTAGGCGTACATCACCCGCAGCCAGGCGATTTCGGGCGCCGCGTCCAGGATGGCGCGCATCAGCCCCGGCAGGGCGTCTCGCCGGCCCAGGTCACGGCCATAGGCGGTGGTATCCTGGGCCACGAGCACCACCTCGCGCACGCCCCCCGCGGCCAACTCGCGCGCCTCGCGCACGATGTTGGCCTCGGGCTTGCTGCGCTGCGGCCCCTTGATGAGGGGGATGGCGCAGAACGCGCAGGCCGCGTCGCAGCCGTCGGCGATCTTGACATACGCCGACGGCCCGGCCGCGCCGCGGCGCGACACGGACCACACCAGGGCGTCGGGCCTGCTGCTGAGGACCGGTTCGGGGGACCGGTCCTCACTCAGGCGACCGATGAGGGACACGATCTCGGGCCACGCCTGGGTGCCCAGCACGGCGTCCACCCCCGGCACGCGCCGGCGGACCTCTTCGCCATAGCGCTGGGCGAGGCAGCCCACTGCCACCAGCCGCTGGCTGCGGCGCTTCCTGGCGGCGAGGGCACGCAGCTCACCGTACGATTCGGTGCGCGCCGCCTCGATAAAGCCGCAGGTGTTCACGACGATGACGTCGGCCCGGCGCGCCGCGTCCACGGGCACGTGGCCCGCCCGCCGCAGCAGCTCGCCCATCATCTCGGAATCGACGGTGTTCTTGGGGCAGCCAAGGGTGGTGATGAAAAAGCGCATATCTACCTCACTCCAACGATAGCACAAAGGGGCTGTCCCATCGTGATGGGACAGCCCCCATCGATTGTCCGTTCCCGCCGGACCTAGCCCTGGGGCAGGTTGTCGAGGGTGTACTCGACGTTCACCACCTGCCCGCTGGCGCCCAGGGACGGCACTTCCACCCCGTTCACCTTGAGCTTGATCCCGCCGGCGTTGCCGATGCGCAGCGCCACCGACTGCTCGCCGGTCCATGCCTCGTCGTCGCCGGCCTGGAGGGTAGCCGTCAGCAGCCGCTCGCCGTCCGCCGTGACCTCCACGTACGTCGCCGCGGTGACGGTCGCCTCGACCATGACCCCGGCAACCTGGGTGGGGGTCGCCGTCGGCAGGGGAGTGGGTGTGATGACCACCACCGCAGGCGACGTCGGCGTGGCCGTCGGGCTCGGCTCGGGCGTCGGAAGCGGCGTATCGGTGGGCGCGACGACCTCGACCTCGGTCGGCGTAGACGCGATCAGCACCGCCTGAGGCGACGGCGTGGCTGGCGCGGACGCCTCATCGGCGGGCGCCACGGCTCCGGGGTTCTCGCGCGGCGCCAGGAAAGGGAGCGCGGGCAGGCTGGGCAGCCTCGGCGTCTCGCCCAGGTAAAAGCGCGTATAGGCGTACCAGCCGGCCGCACCGATGGCCAGGACGATGACGATCCCCCAAAAGATGCCCACGATGGGGCTGCCGCCCGGGCTCTGCACCAGGGGCTCGTCGAGCACCTGGGGCGACTGGCTCGGTGGCGGCGTGCCGGTGGCCGCGGCGTAGGCGGCGACCATGTCGTCGGGGTCCAGCCCCAACAGGCGCGCATAGTTGCGAATGAACCCCCGCGTATACACGGGGGCCGGTAGATCGTCGAAGCGATCCTCTTCAAGCGCTTGAAGAAACACGCGCCGGATGCGCGTGGTCTTTTCCACTTGTTCCAGCGTCAGCTCACGGCTCTCTCGGGCCGCACGTAATGCGTCTCCGAATTGGCCCACCGGCGATGTCTCCTTTGAGGAGCGGCTGTGGCGTACGGTCGTGGCACCGTCGTGGTTGTCCGTACTATACGCAGGCGCTCGGGGTGTGTCAAAGCAACGTAAATTTCATTAACCTGACGAGTGCGTCAGGCGAACCTGACGTACGCGTCAGGCGAACCTGACGTACGCGTCAGGCGAACCTGACGTACGCGTCAGGCGATGGGTTCCCACCACAGGGCGAACCACAGCAGCTCGCCATCCGAATCGTTGCGCACCGTGTGGTAGGCATCCGGTGGGATCGCGACCACCTCACCCGGAGAGACGGGGCGCTCCTCATCACCCACGATCACCGTACCGCGACCGCGATGGAAGAAATAGACTTCCTCCGTGGAATGGGTATGCCCCTCCATCTCCCGGTGAGGTGCGAGGTAACCCCAGGCGTGGCCAAAGGGCCCCTTCACGCCCTCGGGGAGCACGTCCATCGCCAGGATAGTGCCGTTGTGGGCGGGGCGCGCCCGCTCGCGGTCAAAGCGACTCACGTGCATGAGGCCCTCCTTACAGCAGCTTGCGCTCCCGATAGACGGCGGCAGCCTCCCGCAGGAAGCGGGCGTTCTCGACGGCGCCATAGTCGCGCTCCAGCTCGTCGGCCAGGGCGAGCAGCCGCTCGTGGGTGACGCGGTAGGGACGCAGCGCCTCATAGACCGTCAGCACCATGTCCTGCGGCACGGACGCCAGTTCCGCGGCGCGGCGCAGGTTGGCGGCCAGTTGGGGCCACCCCTCGCGATCGGCGACGGCGGCCTGGGCGCGCAGCGTGTCGGCGTGGATGGTCAGGTCTTCCGGCGCCACCTGTCCGGAGCGCACGGCGTCCAGCGTGATCTCACGCACCCGCCGCCCGGTGCGCGAGGCCACGTCCTCGTGCTCGCCCAAGGGATATCGATACGTCGATTCGGGCATCAACGGTACTCCTCACGTCACGTAAGTCCGATTGTACGCAGATTCCGCAGATGGACCGCTGATCTCCGCAGAATCTGCTGGTTTCCTGCCTTCATGTAGCGAGCACCGAGCGACGAGATGCTTCGGCATACGGATCTTGCATAAATCAGCGTTCGATCAGCGGAATCAGCGTGCCATCGGATTCCCAGTACAAGGTCTATATCTCTGGTTCCCAGTCGAACGCCAGCTCGGTGGGCGGGCGGTCGGGGTCGATCGCCTCCACCTCGCGGCGGTGGAGCAACATCGTCTTGACGATCAGGCGCAGCCGCACCCAGTTGTCGACGCGCACCGGCACGGGCTGCACCGTCTCCCCCTTGGCGTAGCGGGCGGCGTTGCGGCCGATGTGGCGGTATGACTCCAGCGTCAGGTTTGGCGACTGGGGGAACAGCTCTAGATTGTTCAACGGCGCCAGGTCGGCGCGATGGATGACGGTGGTGCCGCGCGACTGCAGCCCGATGGCGATCCCCGACCCGCTGATCTGCGCGCCGGCATACCCCACGAAGGCGAGGTCGGCGGACTGGTGTACCCGCACGATGCGCGCCGTGAGCCCCTCCTCGGCGATGCCGGTGAGGAGCTGCTGCAGCACCTGGTCGTGGGGCAGGCCGCCGATGGTCTCGGTCAGGTCCTGGCCAAAGGCGGGCCCCACCGCGATGACCACCTCGGCGCGCTTCCCCTGGGCAGCCGCGCCCAGGGCCTCGAGGGGCACGCGTAGCGGCTGCCCCTGCTGCACGAAATCGGCCGGCGGCTTGGCCTGGGGGAGGTCCTGCACGCGTTGCCAGCGCTCCCCCTGCAGGCGGTAGCCGCTGCCCGGGCCCTGGTAGTCGTTGCGGTCGTTGATGCCGCTCAGCACGTGGAAATCGGCGTCCAGGATGGCCGCGGGCTGCAAATAGTCGCCCAGGATGCGCTGCCGCCCCATCTCCAGCAGGCGTTCGGCGACCTCGGTATAGCCGGCGGCGTCCAGCGCCGCGATGACGTCGAGCACGGTGCGCGGACCCGCCAAAAAGCCGTCGGCGGCGGCGAGATCGGCGGCCACGTCGCGGTCGGGCATGTCGCCGCTGTCGTGGGCGGTGGTGGCCGCCTGCACCTCCTCCCCGGTGATAGCGGGAAAGCCCAGCGCCGCAAAGGTCGCCTGGATGGCGCGGGCCGCCCGCTCGCGCACCGCCAGCGCCTCCTCCTCGCGGATGGGGTGCAGGCCGGCGTCCACCTGCATGTCGCGCTGCACCACGAGGTAATCGTCGTACTCGTCGGCGTCAAAGCAGCCGCCGCCAAAGAGGTTGTCGGGGGAGCGGGGCACGGCGCTGAACCCCGAGTGCACGAAATCGGCGCCGGGGATGAACTGGCACATGAGCTTGGCCGTCTTGCGGATGTCCGAATGGCTGGCCAGGGCGTCGTTGCCCGCCGCCACCTCCAGGTTGAGCATCGAGGCGAGCAGGTTCTCCGCCAGGATGACGCGCACGCCGCCGGGGAGGGACTCGGGCAGGGCGACGCAGCTGATGGAACCGTTCTGCACCCCCTGGCTGCCGGCGCCCCGCGTCACGAGGAGGCAGCGCGCCTCGAGGTAGAGCATGGAGCGCCCCTGAGAATGGCCCATGAGCGCCTCGGAGCCGGTGCCCGAGGTGAAGCGAATCTTGACGCCGCGCGAGGCATAGGCGGACGCCAGGAACGCCTTGGACCAGGGGGTGTCGTCGCCGTCGACAAAGGCGCCCTCGGTGCCGTACACCGAGAGGGTCTCGGCGTAGCTCGTGAGCCCCTTGAAGCCCAGGCGCAGGTTGACCGCCTCCTCGACGGCGCACTGGGTGAGGACGCCGCCACGCCCCACCTGTGACCCCACCAGGATGGCGAGGGCGCTGAACGGCGCATAGCGCGCCACGCGCACGGTGGTCTCGTTTTCGGCGAAACCACGCAGCGCCGCCTCGGCGGCGTCGGCGGCCAGCAGCGCGGGGTGCTCTTTCCAGTTCGTCACGTGGGCCTGGTTGGCGGGGGTGCGCCGCACGCGCATCTTGGCCAGGCCCATCATCATCTCCAGCACGTTCATGTGCCGGACGATCTCTACCAGGCGGGCGGCGGTACACCCGCCGACGAGCCGCACGATCTCGGCGCGCGGCGCGTTGACGTCCACCAGCATACGCGCGATCGTCTCGGGCGGGGTGGCCATCG
Source organism: Anaerolineae bacterium (assembly GCA_040768165.1). Classification (GTDB taxonomy): domain Bacteria; phylum Chloroflexota; class Anaerolineae; order UBA1429; family UBA1429; genus DUUT01. Next base: position 100,088 of record JAXGNH010000018.1, on the reverse strand, counting down.
CCTCCTGAGCCACGGAGAGGTCGAGGGCGTAATCGGCGATGAAGCGGTCGATGAGGTCCATGTCGGCGCGCGCCACGCCGTCCATCTCGACGACGCGGCCGCCCTCGATCCGCAGGCTAGGGGCCGGGTCGAAGGGGCTATCACTGACGATGAGGCCCACCTCGGGCCACTCGTGGACGAAGGAATCCTTGTTGATGGGGCGCTCGGCGAGCGCCGCGAAACGCTTCGATCTCGGCATCCGGTCTCCTCACAACCCTCGTACGATCTCGCCGGCCTTGTGCAGACACTCGACGATCAGCCGCGCCGCGCCCGGGATCGGGTCGCTTAGCACCGGCAAAAAGATCATCTCCTCCATCAGCGCCTCGGTCACCGGCAGGTCCCCCTCGCGATAGCCGCGATAGTCGCCGCACAGGGGGCCGCGGTTGCGCGTAAAGAGGTCGAACCCCTGGGCAAAGAGGGGTAGCCGATGCAGCAGCGGATAGAACGAGCGCCGCGCGGGGACGCCGGCGCGGTTGATCGCCTCGATCATCTTGTCCAGCGGGGCGCCGTCCACCGCCTCGCGCCGGTAGCGCACCGGGAAGCCGTAATAGCCGCCCCGCCGCGAACCCTCCGTCGTGGGCATCGGCTCGAGCCACGGGATATCGGCCAGGCTGGCCTCCACCTCCTCGACATAGGCCCCGCGGCGGGCGTTCAGCCCCTCCAGCTTGTCGAGCTGCACCGAGGCGATGCCGACGCCCAGCGGATGGGCGCGGAACTTCATCCCCGTCCCGAGGGGCTGCAGGTAGCGGTAGGTGTCCTGGGCCAGGTCCATCCCCACGATACGGTTCACCTGCCCCACGAGGCAGGCGCGGTCGAACACCTCCGGGTCGTCGGTGGCCAGGATGCCCGCCTCGCCGGCGCTCACCGGCTTGGACCCCTGGAAGCTCCAGCACCCCACCCGGCCGATGCCGCCTACCGGGCGGTCGCCATACGTGGCGCCGTGGGCGTGGGAGCAGTCCTCCAGGATCGGCACGCCCGTCTCCCGCGACACCGCCATGAGGGCGTCCATGTCGCACACCCAGCCCCAGAGGTGCACCGCCACGATGGCGCGGGTGTTCGGCGTGATGCGGCGCCGCACGTCCTCCGGATCGATGAGGCCGGTGCGCGGGTCCGACTCGCAGAACACGGGGCGCGCCCCGAGCATGAGCGCGGGGGAAATGCTGGCGATCCAGGTGTAGGTCGGACAGATCACCTCGTCGCCGGGGCCGACCCCCAGGCCAAAGAAGGCGCTATAGAGGGCGGCGGTGCCGTTCACTGTGGTGATGGCATACTGGGCGCCCACCATCTCGCGCCAGCGCGCCTCGAAGCGACGCACGACGGGAGTGCCGCCCGAGAGTTCATTGCGCAGCGTCATCTCGTAGGCCAGCCGCGCCTCCTCCTCGGCGATCTGCTCCCAGCGATCCAGCTCCTCCATCTGGGCGCGGGCGGTCTGCACGAACTCGGGGACCTCGGGCTGCTCCTCAGACGGGCCGGGTAGTTGCGCCATGAGTACACTCCTCTTGACAGCAGAGGTCGCAGAGAACGCCGAGATGCGACCGGCATGCGACGCCAGCGCGGTGATCTCTGCGAACTCGGCGGTTGGGTCGTTCCGCCTCAGATGATGGCAGGCACCATTGTAGCATAGACGTTTCGGGGCGAACAATCATCGCGTCGGAGCACGGGAGCAGTCCCGTACCCGTAACCGCGTCGCACCCAACGCATCACCTACAGCCTGGTACCGTCCGCCCCGCAACCCGGAACCCGAAATGGGGCCGTTTACGCCCCTCGCCAGAGCCTGTGGTATACTTGGCGCGAGGTGAATGCTATGAATCCAGACGCGCCGGGTGGGCGCCGCAACATCGAGGTTCTGCCGGGGCGCCCCTATCCGTTGGGCGCCACCGTGATGGACGGCGGCGTCAATTTCTCCGTGTTCAGCGCCCACGCCACGTCCGTGCAGCTCCTGCTGTTCGACCGCTACGACCAGCCGCTCCCGACCCACGCCATCACCCTCAATCCGCAGCGCAACAAGACCTTCTACTACTGGCACGCCCTTGTCCGGGGCGTGGGCGACGGCCAGATCTATGGCTACCGGGTGGACGGCCCCTACCAGCCGGAGGAGGGGCTGCGCTTCACCCCCAGCAAGGTGCTGCTGGACCCGTACGCCCGCGGTGTCGCCTATGGCGACAACTGGTCGCGGGCCGAGGCGGTGGGCTTTCGCGATAATACGGCCTCGGCGCTCAAGTCGATGGTCGTGGACCTGAGCGGCTACGACTGGCAGGGGGACGAGCCGCTGGGCCGCCCGATGAACGAGACCGTCATCTATGAGACCCACGTCCGCAGCCTCACGGCGGACCCCTCGTCCGGTGTGGAGCACCCGGGCACCTTTGTAGGACTCATCGACAAGATCCCCTACCTCTACTCCCTGGGGGTCACGGCGGTGGAACTCTTGCCGGTGCAGCAGTTCGACGAGCAAGAGTTCCTCCACGTAAACCCGCTCACGGGCGAGCGCTTGAGCAACTACTGGGGCTATGCGCCGCTCGGCTACCTGGCGCCGCACCTGCGCTACGCCACCGCCAATGACGCCCGGCGAGCCGTCGACGAGTTCCGCGACATGGTCAAGGCGCTCCATCGCGCCGGCATCGAGGTGATCATCGATGTGGTGTACAACCACACCGGTGAAGGGGACGAGATGGGCCCAACGATCTGCTTCCGCGGGCTCGAGAACGTCGCCTACTATATGCTGGAGCCAGACCGGCGCTTCTACCTCAACTTTTCCGGCACCGGCAACACGGTGAACTGCAACCACTCTATCGTGCGGCGGCTGATCCGCGAGTCGTTGCGCTACTGGGTGCAAGAGTTCCACGTGGACGGGTTTCGCTTCGATCTCGCCTCTGTCCTCTCACGCAACGAGCACGGCGAGCCGGTGACCGACGCCCCCATCCTGTGGGAGATCGAGTCGGACCCCGTGCTGGCGGGCACCAAGCTTCTCGCCGAGGCGTGGGACGCGGCGGGGCTGTACCAGCAGGGCTCGTTCACCGGCCATCGCTGGGCCGAGTGGAACGGCCACTTTCGCGACGACCTGCGCCGCTTTGTGCGGGGCGACCTGGACACGGTGCGCCACCTCGCCTGGTGCATGACGGGGAGCTTTGACGTCTTTCGCAACAAGCCGAGCTATGCTTCGCATCGCAGCATCAACTATGTGACCTGCCACGACGGCTTTACACTGCACGACCTCGTCTCGTACAACCGCAAGCACAACGAGGGGAACGGCCAGAACAACAGCGACGGCACCACGCACAACCTGAGCTGGAACTGCGGCGTGGAGGGCCCCACGGACGACCCCGCGATCCTCGCGCTGCGCGCACGCCAGATGCGCAACCTGATCGCCCTCCTGATGACGGCGCGCGGCACGCCCATGCTCCTCGGGGGCGACGAGATGGCGCGCACGCAGGGCGGGAACAATAACGCCTACTGTCAGGACAACCCCGTGAGCTGGTACGACTGGGGGCTGGCGGAGGAGAACGCCGACCTGGTGCGCTTTGTGCGGGGCCTGATCGCCTTCCGCCGGAGACACCGCACGCTGACCGCCGACCACAGCCTCGGGGGGCGCAGCTACGAGTCGGCGCTGACGGATGGGGTCACCTTTCACGGCGTCAAGCAGGTCCAGCCCGACTGGAGCCACCACTCTCGCAGCCTGGCGATCCACTTTCACGGCGTGCCGGGGGACGTGGGGGTGTACATCATCGCCAACGCCTTCTGGGAGCCCCTGACCTTCGAGCTGCCGCCCGACATGCGCTGGCGCCGCGTGGTCGACACGGGCCTCCCCTCACCCGCCGATCTGGTGGATGAGGACGAGGCGGAGCTGCTGGCCGAGCCGCGCTACACGGCCGCCGCGCGCTCGGTGGTCATCCTCGTCGAAGTGCGGGGCGCGTGAGTTGTGGGTTGCGGGTTCCGAGTTGCGAGTTGTGAGCCGGATGGTTGCAGGTGACAGGTTACAAGGTCGAGCGTGATGACTCGCTCAAGCCTGTCACCTGTAACGTCCGGCCCGGAACCGGCGTGAAACCTGCAACCGTTCCATTACCGCCGCACGTCGGGTTTGAGCACGCCCACGAAGGGGAGGTTGCGGTAGTGGCCTCCGGCGTCCAGGCCATAGCCCACCACAAAGGTGTCGGGCAGCTCGAACCCCTGGTACGCTAGCGGCACGTCGATGAGCCGGCGATAGGGGCGGTCGAATAGCACGCACACCTGGATGCTGGCTGGCTCGCGGGTGCGTAGGGTGCGCAGGAGATAGTTCAGCGTCAGGCCCGTGTCGATCACGTCCTCCACAAAGAGCACGTGCCGGCCGGTGATGGAGTGGTCCAGGTCCTTGGTGATGCGCACCGTCCCGCTGGGCGAGCCCGAGGTGTACTGGGAGATGGCCATGAAATCCAGTGTCACCGGCACGGTGATGCTGCGCACGAGGTCGGCCATGAACACCACCACGCCGCTCAGGACGCCAATGAGGAGGGGATCCTTGTCGGCATAGTCGCGCGAGATGGCGGCGCCCAGCTCGGCGATACGACGCAGGAGCGTCTCCTCGCTGAATAGCACCGTCTCGACGTCTTGGGTGATGTCCCTCTCGGCTTCAGGCATCGTGGTTCTTGAGCGCCTCCTGGCCCACCAACTCCTCCCGGCGCCCCTCCATGCCAAAGCGCTCCAGGAAGCGCTCATAGTCCTTGCGATTCCAGAGCTTGACATTGACGTCGGGATAGAGTTCCTTCAGGCGCCGAATCTTGCGATGCTTGAAGCGCATCAGCTTCTGTCGCAGCGTGGTTAGCTCCACGTAGAGGTCCTGCTGCACGAGGTAAAAGTCGGGCGAGAAGGCTTCCACCACGTTGCCATCCTTGTCCCACTCGAGGGGAAAGGTGGTCGGCTCGTAGCGCCATTCGATGCCGTAAAAGTCCAGGATGCAGGCGAACTCGTGCTCGCTGGGGTGAGAGAACGAGATATCCTGGCGGCAGACGATGGGGTTTTTGATTGGCAAGGCGCGCATTACACTCATCACTTTTCCCGTTGCTATGCATAGTGACCGACTCAACTAATATAGATTATAGGCTCCAGAGCCGATTCGTCAACGCTCACATTGACCCCCCTCGAGGCCGATGCTATAATGCCGCGCACCTGCGGCGCGCCGGGCCGTCATGTCGCCTCTCGGCGTGCGCCCGCCGCCGGCACCCAAACGCTTACCGCCGTCGTGAGACGGCCAACGATGATCTCCCCAGGCTGAGTCTATGAGCACCGGCTTCCCATCATCGCCCGTTACGCCCGTACCCACCGGCTGTGCCCCCAGCGCATCGGTCTCGCGCTCTCGCGTACGCCCGTCGCGACGCATGCCGATCGGATACGCCGATGCTGCATAGCGTGCAGTGGGCGTCCCGGCGGGCGGCCGTCAGACACCCGGCCTGTTTGGGGTGCGCCGCCGCGGTGGTGGCAGCCAACCTGGCCATTGCCCTGGCGCCCCAGCTCGGCGTGCGCTCGGCAGCCATCTGGATCCTCGCCGGCGCCATCCCCGGGGTGCTCACCGCGCGCCTCGCCCTGCGCGACGAGGAGAGCTGGATCACCTGGATCGTGCTGGCGGCGGGGATGGGGTACGCCTGGCTCGTCGGCGGCATGCTGATCTTCAGCTACCTGCCGATCCCCCTCTCGCGCCTGCCCGTGTTGGCGGCCCATGACCTGATCGCCGTCGGTCTTCTGGCCGTGCAGCCCGCGTCGGGGGCCGCTGTGCGGCGCCGCTGGCCGCCCAAAGAGCAGCTCCTGGCCCTCGGCACTCTGGCGCTGTTGACCGTGTTCCTCCGCATCTGGAACCTCGGCTACTCCGAGTTCCAGGGTGACGAGGTCAAGGTGCTGCAAAAGGCCGCCGCCCTGATCCTCGGGCGCAACGAGGCGCTCTTTGTCCACAAAAAGGGCCCGGCGGAGATCCTCCTCTCCACCCACGCCTACGCCGTGAGCCGCCTCACCACCGAGTTCGCCGCGCGCTTGCCCTTTGCGCTGGCCAGCATCCTCGGCGCCCTGGGGATCTATGCCATCGGCAGCCGCGCTCAATCGCACCGCGCCGGGTGGTGGGCGTTCCTGTTCGTCGCCCTCAACGGCTTTTTCGTCGCCTTTGCCCGCATCGTGCAGTACCAGAGCCTGATCATGCTGTTCGGCGCGGCGGGCGTCCTGTTCGCCCTGCGGTTCGGGGAGAGGGGGCGCCGCGGCGACCTCTGGGCGTGCGCGCTGCTGCTGGCATGCGGGCTGCTCGCCCACAGCGACGGCGCCTTTGCCGTTCCCGCCGCAGCCTGGATCATCCTGGCGGCGTACCGGCGAAGGCGCGCGTCACCCGCAGCGATCGTCCGCGACTTGACGGGCCCGGTGCTCGGCGCCACGGCCCTGCTGGGGCTGTTCTACGTGCCCTTTGTGCTGCACCCGCATTTCGAGACAGCCCAGGAATACATCCTGCGGCGCGCCGGCCGCCCTCCCTATAACAACCTCGAGCATTTTCTGACTATCGGCTCGGTGTACAACGCCTCCTACTACCTGGGGCTGATGGGAGTCGGAATCCTGGGGATCGTCGCCGCGCGCCTGTCGCGGCTTGCCGCGCCGCGACTGGCTGCGACACGCTGGCTCCTGCCCGCGGGGTTCGCCGCGCTACTGGCGACGGCCGTGCTGTGGCCGCGACTGCTCGCCATCGGCGAGAGCGACTATATCGGCATCTTCTTTGCCGTCCCCCTGGCGCTGGCCCTGGCCGCCCCCGGGCGCTCTGATGCCTGGCGCGGCGCCCTGCTGTGGTTCGCCGTGCCGTTCCTCGTGTTCGGGTTCGTGTTCGGCGATCCGCGCACGCACATCTACACCGTGTTTCCCGGGGCCGCGCTCCTCCTGGGGATGGAACTCGACCACCTCGTTGCCTGGCGCCCGCGCCTCGCCCGCGTGGCCCAAGCCCTGGCCGGGATGACGATGCTCGTCTCTCTGGCTTACCTGGTCATCGTATTCGTGAGCCACACCCCCGAGTACCGGCGCACCTACCCGGAGCACCGCACGCCCTTGTTCTGGGTGCCCTACGGCGACGAGTTTCCCTCCGTCGGCCTCTTTGGCTTCCCGTACCGCGCGGGATGGAAGGTGATCGGGGCGCTGTACGACCAGGGGGTGCTGGCGGGACACTATTCCACCAACGAGGCGGCCCACATCACGAGCTGGTACACCCGCGACCGCCACCGCTGCGCCAGCCTGCCGCGCTACTATTTCATCGCGCGGAACGTCCAGGACGAAAAGAGCGTCCCCATGCATGACGTGGAAAAGGACTATGACCTCGTCGGCCGCGTGTGGGTGGGGGACGAGGCCAAGATGGAGATCTATGAGCGGCGCCCGGCCCAGCTGGCGTACCGCGACTATCACCCGGAAGAGTTCGAGGCGACGTTCGACGCCACCGTGAGTGGCCCGTACTATGCCGCCGAGTTCATCTCCATGGACATGCTGGAGAGCCGCCAGCACGTGATGTACTATCGCCTCGAGGAATCGATCGAGTTCCTGGGCTACAGCCTGGACAACCCGACGCCCAGCCCCGGCGACGTGGTGACGCTGACGCTCTACTGGCGAGCCGCCGGGCCCATCCCCGAGAGCTACAAGGTGTTCACCCACATCGAGGATCCCGGCGTCGTCTGGGCGCAGATGGACCACGTGCCCCGCTGTGGCGACCGTCACACCGACGGCTGGAAGGATGGCGAGGTGCTGTGCGACACCTACACCCTCATCCTGAACCCGGAGACGCCGCTCGGCCCCCACCGACTGGTCGTGGGGATGTACCCCCACGACGGCTCGCGGCGCCTGGCCGTGTTCAACGCCGAGGGCGCCCACGTGGGCAATGAGATCCACCTGATGGACATCGAGGTCGTTGCACCGGGAGAGTAGCTCCATGCCGCACACCGCGACCGAGCGCCTACCGTGCCCGCGTCGAGCCGTCCGGCTCACGTGGCGGTACGTGCTGCCGGCCGTGCTGCTCGTCTTTGCCGCGCTGGTGGTGCGCCTGCGCGCCCTCGACGCGTTCATCTCGCCGGACGAGTTTCGCTGGGTGTGCCGCAGCATCAACTTTCACCACGGGCTGCGCACCGGCGACCTCACCAAGACGTTGCAGACGGGGCATCCGGGCGTCCTCACCATGTGGGTGGGCGTGCCCGCCATGGACGACGACCCCATCGCCGCGTGGCACGATTTCTGCATCGATGCCAACCTGGCGAGTTCCTCTGCCCTCCACGAGACGTCCGAGGAAGCGCCGGCCCGCTTTGCGTCGTTGCTCTACGGCGCGCGCCGGGGGGTGGCGGTGGTCACTGCGCTGTGCGTGGGGGCGGCGTTCCTGCTCCTCGCCCGCCTCTTTGGCCTGCGCCTCGCCCTGTTGGGCGGCATCTTGATCCTGCTGGATCCCTTTTTCCTCGGGCACTCGCGCGTGCTGCACCTGGACGCCATCGCCTCGGGCCTGCTGCTCCTCTCGTTGCTGAGCCTGGCCATCGCCCTACGCGAGGATCGCCCCGGCTATCTTGCCCTGTCGGGGGTTTGGGCAGGACTGGCGGCGCTGAACAAGTCACCCGCCATGTTTGCCGCGCCGTTCGCCGCCCTGGCCATCGGCGGCGCCGCCCTCCTCGACCGCCGCCCGCTGCGCTGGGTCATCGTGCGGGGGCTGACCTGGGGCCTCCCCGCGGCGTTGGCGTTCGTCGCCCTGTGGCCGTCCATGTGGGTCCAGCCCCTCGAGACGCTATCGCTCGTGTTCGGCACCGCCACCGAGTACGCCGGCGCGCCGCACTCCAGCGACAACTATTTCTGGTTCGCGGCGCGGCCCGATCCGGGGATCGCGTTCTACCCGGTGGCACTCGTCTACCGCCTGACGTCATGGACGACGCTGGGGGCGGCAATCGCCGCCGGCCTGGCGGTGCGCCGCAACGCGCATCGCCGCACCATGTGGCTCCTGTGGGCGTTCGTCGCCGGCTATACCGCGTTCATGACGCTGGGCATGAAAAAGTTCGACCGCTATATCCTTCCCGTCCACCCGGTGATGCAGGTGTTGGCGGCCGCCGGCATCTGGGCGGGGTACGGCTGGATCGTGCGGCGCACCGGGAACGCCTGGTTGGCGCGTCGCGGCGGGCCGGCGCTGCTGGCCGGCCTATTGGTCGGCGGCGGCCTGGTCGTCCTGCCACACGCGCCCTATTACTTTACCTACTATAGTCCCCTCGTCGGTGGCGCCCGGACGGCGGACGACGTCCTCCTCATGGGACGCGGCGAGGGGCTCGACGTGGCGGCCGCCTACCTGAACGCGCTTCCCGACGCCGCCCACAAGGAGGCGGTGGCGCGGTCGATGTCGACCTTTGCGCCCCTCTTTGCCGGCCGCACCGTCAGCCCACAGGCGTACGACCCGGCCCGGACCGACTATGTCGTCTTTTACGCGAACGAGGTGCAGCGCGGGCATATGCCCGAACTCTTGGAGCGCTACCATGGCGTGACCGAGCCGCTGCACGTCGTCCGGCTGCACGGCATCGACTATGCTCTCATCTATGCCAACCGCACTCACGAGGCGCCCATGGCCTGGATCGCGGAGCACGCCGACCCGGCCACCGACGCCATCGTGGTGAACCGCCCCTCCCTCTTTGAGGCCAATTACCGCGGCCCCCTGCCCGTCTACGCCCTGCCCGAGAGCGAGGACGAGGACCTGGCGCTGAGCATGTTGCGCCAGGCGGTCGGGGAGGGAATCGAGCGCGTCTGGTTCGTCGACTATGGCGTGCAGCGGCTGAACTCGTGGTTCGACTGCTGGATGGACCACCAGTTCCGCTACCACGCCGCCCTCGCCGAGGAGCACGTCTTCCCCGACGTCTCCCTCTCCCTCTGGGAGCTGAGGGACGGCGCCTTTGCTCGGGCGGCGGACGTGCGGCGCGAGGCGGGCGTTCTCGTCGATGGCGAACTGGAGCTGACGGCCTATGGGCTGTGCGCGCCGGACGTCGACTGGGCGCGCGGGATGCGCGGCGTCCTCGAATGGCGGGCGCTGCGTGACGTGTCGCGCGACCTGTCCATCGTGTCGTACGTCGTCGGGCCCGACCGCCGCACCTGGGGGCAGGGCGATCGCTGGATCGTCAGCGAGGGGCAGGCGCCCACCGGCCACTGGATGCAGGACGACCGCGTGATGAGCGAGATGGTGGCCGACCTCACGCCGGGCCTGGCGCCGGGGCCGTACGCCATCGAGGTGGAGGTGTACGATCGCGAAACCGGCGAGCGCGTGCCCGTGCACGATGCCGACGGCGTGCTGCTCGAACACCCCTTCAGCCTGGGGGCGGTCACGGTCGCGCCGTCGCGCACCGCGCCGGAGCCGGAGCAGATCCCAGTGCAGCCCCACGAGGTGTGGGTGGCGCCGACGCTCAAGCTCGCCGGGTGGAGCCTCGAGCGCCCCACCGTCTACTTTGGCGACCGCCTGACCGTCGCCATGAGCTGGCAGGCCGCCGATGCCGTCCCGGAGGACTATCGCCTTCGCCTGCAGCTCGTGGACGCACAGGGAGGGATCCTGGCGCACAGGATGCTCGACATCGCCTCTCCGGATCACCCCACGAGTCAGTGGCTCCCCGGCGAGGTGCTCTGGCGCTACTATGACCTCGCCATCGCCGAGGAGGCCACCGCGGGCAACGCCAGCCTCGTCCTGACCATCCTCGATGGAGACGGCGACGCGGTGGGCGAACCGGTGCCGCTGACGCCGGTGCGCGTCGAAGGGCGGTACTATGACCTCCCCGCGTCGGCGCACCCCCAGCCCGCGCGCCTGGGTGACGCCATCGAACTCATGGGGTTCGCGGTCGACACCCCCACCGTCCAGCCTGGGCAGACGCTGGAGGTCGCCCTCTACTGGCGCGCCGAGTCCTCCATCGCCGAGCAGTACACCGTATTCACACACCTCATCGGGCCGGATGGCGCCTTGCGGGGGCAGAAGGACAGCATGCCGCTGGAGGGCCACTATCCCACGGACCGCTGGCGGGAGGGCGAGGTCATCGGCGACCGCTATCTTATCACGGTGGCCGAGGATGCGCCGCCGGGGAGCTATCGCGTGGGCATCGGCATGTACAACTGGGCGGCCGACATGCGGTCGCTACCCCTCTACGACGAGCGGGGCGTCCGCCAGCCCGACGACCGGCTGATGCTGGACGTCGAGATCACCGTCCTCGACCAGCAGATGGCGGACCGCCCATGAACCACTCGGCCACGCGGAGCGGGACGGTATCGGTGGCGCGAGTGGGCGCCCGCCTGCGGGAACTCGGTCCCATCGCGACGCTGCTCTTCCTTGGGGGCGCCTACTATGTCGATCGGCTCATGCGCTGGCTGGCATACGACGACGAGGGGGGATACCTCTACGCCGCCTGGCGTATCTCCCTTGGCGAGTTACCCTATCGCGATTTCCTCACCCCGCAACTGCCCGCCTTTCTCTACCCGGGCGCGCTGATCCTCGCGCTGACGGGCAACTCGGTGCTCGCCGCGCGCCTCGCCATGACGCTGCTCGTGCTGGCCACGACGTTGCTCACCTATCTCACCGTGCGGCGACTCTGGGGGGTACGGCCGGCGCTCCTGGCCACGCTCCTCATGCTGGTACAGAGCGAGTCGTTCTGGGCGGCGCGCTTTTTCCGGCCCGAGGCGCCCATGCTGTTCTGGGCGGCGTTGGGGGTGTACCTCTTTGTACGAGCATATGCGCAGCGGCGCCGTCGCCAGCTCCCTCTCCTTGTACTCGGGGAGAGGGCGGGGGGTGAGGGGCTGCTTCTGGCCCTCTCAGGCGCGGCCATGGGCCTGGCGATGGCGTCCAAGCTGTTCGGGGCGCTGCCCCTGGCGGGGATCGGCCTCTTTTTGCTCGCCGAGTTCCTGGCGACGCGCGACTGGCGCGATACCGTCTGCACCGGCCTCACCGTGGGGCTTCCCTTCGTCGCCGTAGTAGCCGTCATATTCGGCGCCTTTGTGGCGCTCACGCCCGAGACCCTCGGCGCCGTGCTGGGCCACCATCTGCGGCAGGGGCAGGGCATGCCCGTCCTGCAGGTCGTCGCCAAGGCCCTCGGCCTGTACTGGGACTATGTCCGGCACCAGCCCGTCTACGTGGCGCTGGGCCTGGGCGGCGCCATCCTCAGTCTGCGCCGCGCGCGGGGCGTGGCGCGCGTCTACGCCTGGCAGCTTCCCACGGCGTTGGTTTTCCTGCTCCTCACGCGTGACTTGCAGGCGCGCCACCTCACCTACCTCGTGCCGGCTCTGGCCGCGCTGGGGGGGCTGGCGGTAGATCGCCTGTGGGCAGCGCTGTCAGAGCGCCTTCCGCGTCGGCGGGGCTTCGCCGGCGTCGCCGTCGTGGCGGCGGTCCTCGCCCTGGCACTCTGGCCCCACGTCGCCAAGAACGCCCTCGTGGCGAGCTGGCGCGATGACACCACCCCCGAGTGGGTGGCCTATGTTCAGGCGCGCACCGCCCCCGACGACGTGGTGGTGTCCGACTATCCGGGGATCAACTTTTACGCCCAGCGCCGCACGACGCGTCTGGCCGCCGGTATCTCGGAGGGGGCGGCCTCCAGCGGCCAGATCATGGGGTCCGACCTCATCGCCGAGATCGAGGCGAGCGGCGCGCCCATGGTGCTGTTCAACATCGCCCACGGCGGGCACCAGTTCGTCAGTCTGCGGGACCACCCGGCGCTGCGAGAATACCTCCTGCAGCACTACCATCTGAGCGAGCGCCGGAGCTATGACACGCGTCTGATCGAGGTCTTTGGTCGACAGGACTTTTGGCCCGGGGCGCCCCTCGATGAGAACCTGGGGGGCAGACTGCGCCTCACCGGCGTGCAGTGGTTGGCCCCCGAGGCGGCACCCGGCGAGGACCTGCGCCTGAACCTGCGATGGACGGCGCTGGCGCCTATGGACGTCGACTATGGCGTCACCTTGCGCCTGATGGACGACCAGGGGCATGCCTGGGGCCTGGGGCACAAGCTGTTGATGGACATCCAGGACAAGAGCCTGTGGATCGAGGGGCTGGAATACGCCGACTTGCGCCCCACCTCCGAGTGGCCGGTAGGCGAGGCGACCATCGCGGCGTTCGAGTTGCCCGTGGATCCGGGGACGCCGCCCGGCGAGTACCAGGTGATCGTGCGCGTGCACCCTCAGGGCGCGTGGGACGGCCTGCCTGTGCTCGGCGTCCACGGCGCCCCTCAGGGCTACGACATCGCCATCGGGCGCGCCCGGGTGCTTCCCGCAGCGCTACCCGTCGATACTGCCCGCCTGACGATGGACGAGCGCCACAGCGTCGACGCAGCGCCCGGCCTGACCCTCCTCGGGCACTCGTCCCTGCCCGGCGAGGTTCGCCCCGGGGACGCCATTGCCCTCTCGGCTTGCTGGCAGGCGCAGGAGGCCGCCCTGCCGCCGTACGGCGTCCGCCTCACGATGGAGGGCGACGAGCGGGTGTGGGGGGAGCTGCGCGCCGCCCTCAGCCAAGACGACTATCCCACGCCCCGTTGGCGCGAGGGGGAGGCGCTGTGCGGCCGCTATGACCTCATCGTGGACGCCGAGACGCCCAACGGCCCCTACACGGTGCAGGTCGCCGTGGTCGACGTGGCGGGCGTGCCCGTCGCCCCGCCCCACGCCGTCGGGGTGTTGCAGGTGGCGGGGCGCCAGCGCCTCTACAACCCGCCAGTCATGGCGCACCCCGTCGGTGCGCGCCTCGGTGGGGCGGCGTCGCTGCTAGGCTACGACCTGGCCCCGGATACGCTGCGCCCCGGCGAGACGCTGGATCTGACTCTCTATTGGCGGGCCGAGGCGCGCATGGGCACCCCCTACAAGGTGTTCACCCACATCATCGACGGCGCCGACCGGGTGTGGGGGCAGGAGGATGGCGAGCCGATGGGGGGTGCCTACCCCACCACGGGCTGGCTGCCGGGTGAGATCGTCATCGACGGCTACCAGATCCAGCTCGACGCCGACGCCCCCGAGGGGGAGTACCACGTCGAGGTGGGGATGTACGACCCCGCCACCCTCGTGCGCCTACCCGCCGCGGGCCCCGACGGCGCGCCGCTGGCCCACGACCGCATCCTCTTCGGGCCCGTGCACGTTGTGCGCTAGAGCCGGGGAGTAGAACGCAGAATCCGTGTGCATCCGCGTTTCCTTCTCCCTGCATCACTTGACGCCCAGCCCTTCCGTGGTATAGTATCCGATAATGTCGCCCACCCCAGGGGTAGACTCGGACGGGTGGGCGTTTCGTTTGGTTATGACGGTTAGCGCAAAGGGCGCGTCGCGTACGCGCACGGGCGCGATGAGCATGGCCCGCGACGGGCCGGAAAGCTGGTTTACCCTGATGATCGTACAGGACGACGTCTGCGTCGGCATCGACTACACCCTGCGCATCGAGGACGGCGAGGTGATCGATAGCTCTGAGGGACGCGGCCCGCTGGAGTTCATCCAGGGGCGCGGTCAGATCATCCCGGGGCTGGAGCGCGCCCTCTATGGCATGGCGCTCGGCGATGAGAAGCAGGTCGTGGTGGCGCCGGACGATGCTTACGGCGAATTCGATTCCGAACTGCTCGAGTCCCTGCCCCGCTCCGCCTTCCCCGCCGACATGGACCTCGAGGAGGGGATGGGCCTGCGCATGCGGACGCAGGACGGCCGCACCGTGGTGGTGTATGTGCGCGATGCGAACGACGAGAACGTGACGGTGGACCTGAACCACCCCCTGGCCGGCAAGACGCTGCACTTTGACGTGCGCATCGCCTGCCTGCGCGAAGCCACGCCCGACGAACTCGCCGGCGGCTGCGAGGGCGGTTGCGCCTCCTGTGGCGGCGGCTGTGGCGGAGACGCGGAATAAGAGGGGATCACCTCTAGTCGCAACGAGATAGCAGACGCGCCCGGGAATTGTCCCCGGGCGCGTTCTCGTGTCGCGGCTCCGGCCAACCCGCCCGGCGGTGAACCGCCGGGCTATCATAGACGGGTGCCCCTCCGGGGCGCTTTGCCAGCCCCGAAGGGGCTTTGATCTATGGTAGCCGGAGGGCTTTAGCCCGCGGGCCATCCCGCGCGCCCCCCGCGGCGCCCCCATCGCCTGCCCCTAGATGAACGCCATGGAGCCGTCCGGCTTGAGCGGCATGCCGCGCTTCCATGGCTTGTACGGGTGCTGCTTATAGTACTCCTCGTTCAACTCGATCCCGATCCCCGGCTTGTCCGGCAGCTCCAGGTAGCCGTCCACCATGCGGTAGGGCTCCTGCACGAGATCCTTGCGCGGCGATTCCGTGTCGATGTGGTACTCCAGGATGAGGAAGGTCGGCGCCGTGGCGGCGAACTGGGCGTTGACGGCCGTGGCCACCGGCCCCATGGGGTTGTGGGGCGCCACGGTGACGTACTCGGCCTCCGCCAGGGCGGCGATCTTTTTCATCTCGGTGATCCCGCCGCAGCAGCAGATGTCGGGCTGGATGATGTCCGCCCCGCGCACCTTCAGCAGGTCGCGGAACTCCCACTTGGTGTACAGCATCTCCCCCGTGGCGATGGGCACCGGCGATTTGGCGCGCACCTCCGCCATGGCGTCCACGTTCTCGGGCCGCAGCGGCTCCTCGACGAACATGGGGCGGAAGGGCGCCACCACCTCGCACAGGTCCACCGCCTTGGAGGGCTCCAGGATGCGGGCGTGGGGGTCCAGGCCGATCTCGATCTCGTCCCCCAGCCCCTCGCGCAACACGGCCATCTTGTGCTCCACGGCGTTGAGCACCGCCGGCCAGGGCCGGAGGTGGTCGTCGCGGGGCAGGGGATTCGTCTTGAAGGCCGTAAAGCCGTAGCGCTCCTTGAGGCGCAGGGCGTTCTCCAGCGTCTCCTCGGGCGTGGCGCCGCCCGGGTTCTGGTAGACGCGGATGCGCTCGCGGCACTTGCCCCCCAACAGCTGGTAGACGGGGGTGTTCAGGGCGCGCCCCTTGAGGTCCCACAGGGCGTGGTCGATGCCGCTGAGGGCGGAGTAGACCACCGAGCCGCCGGGGAAGCGCGAGCCGATGTAGAGCTTTTGCCAGATCCCCTCGATGTCCAGGGGGTCCATCCCCAGCAGCCACTCCTCGAAATAGTGGATGACGTTGGCGGTGGCCTCGTCGGGGCCGGCGGAGTAGGCCTCGCCGACGCCGTAGAGACCCTCATCGGTGCGCACCTTGACGAAGCATAGGTCGCGGTGCCCCGTGTTCACGAGATAGGTGTCGATGCCGGCGATCTTCATGGTTGTCTCGCTCCTCTGTAGGCGTGATGCGGGCGATTCCCAACGACGGCACGCCGGGTGACGGTATGTCGCCACACGACCACGGACGCACTATAGCACGGCCAGAGCAGTCGCGCTACCACCTGCGATGGTCGCGCAGGTAACCGAACACCCGGCGGTGGAATGGGCTATAGTCGGGATCGGGCACGCCGCTGGGCGGCGTGGTGGCGTAGCCGTAACTGCGCTGGAACATGTCGTGGTGGTAGATGTGGTAGGCGCCCAGCGCCCGCACCGCCTCGATCTGGGCGATGTGGCGCTCGGGGAGCGTGCCCCCCAGGATGCCGCCGAACTGGACGATGCCGGTGCGCGCCGGCTCGTCGTCGATGACGGGCTTGGCATAGCGCTCGAGGAGCGAGGCGATCTGGCGCGGGGCCACCTCCCAGAAGGGCTCCACATCGTGGCGGGAGGTGTGGGGCGTCAGCAGGTCCAGGGCCCGGTTCTGGGCGTCGTCGCCCAGGTTGCCGGCGAACCCCGGCGAGTTCGTCACGAGGCGCGCCGGGTCCTCCGCCTTGACCGCCTCGGCCAGGCGCAACACCGCGGTGGAATCCTCGTTCCAGATCTGCACGATGATGTTGCGGTACGGCGCGAGCCGGCGCGCCATCTCGCGCGCGGCGCGCTCCAGCACGTCGTCGGGCAGGTTGGGCTGCTTCTCATGGGAGAACAGGGTCACCTCGATCACCATGCTGCGGGCGTCGGCCGCCAGGATGAGGGCCCGCAGCCGCTCGAAGGGCTCTTCACGCACCGCGCCGTCAGGGGTGTACATGGTGTGCGCTGGCAAGGTGTCGACAAAGGTGTGCGGCGGCGAGAAATCCCACTGGCACCAGACGCGGAGGGCGTTCACGCCGTTGGCGCCGAACTTGGCCAGCCAGGCGTTGCGCGCGGCGGCGTCGGCGTTGAAGGAGGGGTTGTAGAGGGCGTTGAAAAAGCTGAGCCCCTGGAAATAGTGGGGCTGCCCGTCGAGAAGCAGGCGGACGCCGTCGATGGACAGCTCGTGCGTGCGTTGCGAGTCGGTCATGGCGTTCCTCTCGTGGTGGAGGCGAGGCGACGGTCAGCCCGCCTCGCCGACGGCTTGCTCCAGCGACGCCAGCGCCCGGAGTTGGCCCTCCAGCGGCCCGAGGGTCGCCGACGGCGTGCCCGCCAGCGCGCGCGCCACGCCCCGGCGCAAGGGCGCGCGCAGGGCGAACGCGACGATCACCTGGAGCAGCAGAAAGCCGAGCGCCCAGGCGAGGAGCACGGCGATGCCGGCGTGTCGGAAATAGTCCGCCGGCAGGTAGCTCCCCTGCCAAAAGCGCGCCACGACGTCATAGGCGATCCAGACGATCAGCCCCAGGGAGGGGGCGTTCAGCAGCACCTGGAGGGGCCAGGCCGCGAGGCGGTGCGCCAGGGCGTCCAGGCGGGCGCCAAAGGCGTCGGACCAGCGATCCGCCTCGGCGTGGGCGCGCTCGCGCACCCACTGACTCCAGGCTTCCGCCTCGCGCACGGCGGGGTCGAACCCCCCGCGCACCAGCAGATCGGCGGCGGGCGGCCACCCTCGCGCATACAGCCCCTCCAACGCCGGTGCCCACTGGGCCGCCTGGAGTTCCGACGCGCCCAAGAACTCGTCGCTGGGACGGAACCAACGCGAGGGACGGGATAGCAGCGCGGCGACGCGCAACACCAGCGCCCAGGCGGCCACCAGCCACCCCACCGGCCCCCACCAGCGCCCCGCCAGCAGGCCATAGAGGGAGGCGTGCACGTCCACCCCGCCCGGCCGCCGGCCGGCGGCCGCCTCCACGAGCAGCGCCTCTCCCTGGCGCCCTAGGTCGCGCAGGCGCCCCTCGGCCTCGGCGAGGGCCTCGCGCCGCGCGGCCAGGGCGGCGCGGCTGTGCGCATGGAGCAGATCGAGCAGCCGATCCACCCGCGCCAGTCGCCGGTCGACGACCTGCTCCGCGCGGTTGAGGGACTCGTAGACGAGGGCGCGCAGCGCCTCGAACTCGTTCACGGCGTGCAGGGGACGTTCGTCGGCGGGAAAGGGGTCGCCCTCGGGGGCCGCGCCGCGCGCCGAGACGAGGTAGACGCGCGCCCCATCGAGCCCCCACTCGATCTCGACGGCCCGCCGGGCGTCGGGCGCCACGCTATTCGCCAGCTCGGCCTCGGGGACGCGGTCCACCATGTTCAGCACCGGCACGACGGAATCGGCGGGCAGGTGCTGAACGTACGGCTTGAGGAAGGCGATGTTGTCGTGCATGCGCGGGTTGTGCGCCGGCAGCACGGCCAGGAGGAGATCGGCGCGCTCCAGGGCGCAGCGCAAGAGCGTCTGGTTCTCGGGGAGGGTGTTCGTGTCCGGCGTGTCGACGAGGATGAGGTGCTCCAGGGCGGCCGCGCGCCGGTCCGTCGCCACGCGCACGCGCTCGGGACCGCAGTGCTGCGCCAGGCCGTCGGCGTCCGCCTCGGTCGCGGCATAGACCACCACCTCGCGCGTGGTGGGGCGCGTCCGCCCGGTGGGCGACAGCTCGCGGCCGGCGAGGGCGTTGAGCAGCGTCGACTTGCCCGCCCCCGACGGTCCCACGATGGCCACGACGAGCTTGGCGCCCCACGAGGCGCTCAGTTCGGCCAGGCGGTCGCGACACCAGGCGACCTCGGCGTGCAGCGCGCGCCCCGGACGCCAGTCGGGGGCGCCCGACAGGATGCCATCGAGGGTGTCCAGTTCCGCCTCGGCGTAGGCTAGGGCGGCGGCGCCGCGCATCGCCAGCCCGTCAGTGCCGGCGTCCGAGCCCCAGTCGTCGGAGGGTGATCTCATATGGGGACCTCCAGGGATGCCAGGGCGCGCTCGACGCGGGCAAAGCGCGCGTCCTCGGGCGCGGGCACGCCGTCGAGCGCCTCCATCGCCGGTCGACACACTGCGTCCTGCAGCACGGACACGACGCTCGTGAGGCGGCGCTCGAACCAGAGGCGAAAGGCGGGGGCGACCATCTGCTGCAGCTGCTTGCGCTCCTGCTCGCTGAGGCCGGCGGAAGCGGGGATGGAGACCAGCGCCCACAGGTCATTGAGCCCAAAGAGCCCCTGCAGCTCGATCCAGATGCCGGCGCCCGCCACGGGGTTGGCGGTGAGCAGCATGTAGGTGACCCCCAGGAGGGACGGGAGCGCCGACAGGGAGGCAAAGAGGCCCTCGCGCACCCGCTCGCGCCAGCCCATGCCGGCGCGAAAGCGCGTCACGATGGCGGCCAGGTCCTCCTCGATGTCGGCGGGCAGCCCCACCAGGTCGTGCGCCACGGCGCGCAGGTCGCGCGTCACGGCCGTCCAATCCCGCGCCAGCAGCTCCGCCTCCCGCGCCCGCACGGCGGCGGGGGCCGTCAGGTGAACGTTGAACACGCCACCCCCCAGCGGCTCCACCTGGGCGGCGCCTCCCTCTTCGGCGGCCTCCGCCCGCGCCTCCCGCAACAGCGGGTCGTCGGCCGTCACCCTCACGATGAGGTGGTCGTCGAGCAGGCGGTTGCGCAGGGCGTTGGCGGCGTTCAACAGGTCGCGCTCGAGTTCAACCGTCGGATCAGGAGGGGCCGGCTCGTCGGGCGCCTCGCCCACCAGCCGCTCCAGCGCCCGGCCGAGGGCCTGCACACCCCGCAGCGGCGCGGCCACCACGCGCCCCGTGGCGCGCAGCACCTTGATGTGCGCCGGGCTGCTCTCGAGGAACAGCCGGGTGGTCAGCGCCACGGCCTCGTTCATGGGAAAGGTGCGCAGCGCCCCGAGCGCCTCCTGTGCCGTCACCTGCTCGAGGCCGCGGCGATAGAGGGAGGCACGGTGGGCCGCCCCTCGCAGCGCCTCCAGGTCCGCCGCCGCCTCACGCCGAATCTGCTCCAGGTCCGCCGCAAAGACGCGCCGCTTGATGCGCGCCACGTCGAGGCCCGAGAGGAGTTCCCGGATGGCCCGCCCCCCAGTAACGTCACCCACCGGGATGATGCTGGGCTCCGCCTGGCCGAGGGCCACGGCGTCCGACTCGTGCATGCGATAGATGCCGAGGATCTCGGACGGCAGCTCGCGCCGCGGCAGCTCGCGCCCCTGGGGGGTGCGATAGAGGTGCCGCGCCACGACGCGGCAGTGCTCCAGCACCTCGGCGTCGTCCGCCGCGCGCGACACGCGGTAGACGAGCACCATGGGCCGCCCGCCGATCGCCCCGACGATGTCGGCCATAAAGCGCGTGTTGGAGAGGTTGTTATAGACCGTGTTGGTAAAGACGTAGACGATGACCTCGGCGGTGCGCAGCACCGGCTCGGCGCGCTCGCGATTCACCATGCGCCCCTCGACGCCGGTGTCGAAATCGGGCGTGTCGATGAGGAGCAGGTTGGGCGGCACGCTGGACGAGGCGGCGTACAGCGGCGGCCCGGGCGTGACGGCGTCGCCGGCCTGGCTCCACGGCTCGGGCGCCTGCGCCAGGCGATGGAGCAGGCTGGCGGCGACGTCGGGCCCCGAGAGGACGTCGGGGTGCCCCGCTAGCAGCACCCGCGACGTGAGGCCGGCACGGAACCCGACGCGCGACAGCTCCTTGCCCGCCAGCACGTTAAAGAGGGTCGATTTGCCCGTACTTCCCCCACCGCTGATAGCCACCAGCAGCACCGGCAGCGGCAGGTCGATGGCGGGCAGCACGCTGCGCACCAGGCGGTCGCGCCACGGGAGGTGGACCCCGCCGGCGGGCTCGCCGGGCGACTCTCCGTTCGGCCCTCCGGCGACCTCGGAGCGCAACGCGGGGATCACGTCCCGCAGGGCGCGCAGTTCGTCCCGCAAGGCATAGAAGTCGTTCGTATCTGTCATAGTCCGTCATAGTATAGCCCCGACCCATGGCAGGGGCCAACGCGCACCCATTCGCGCCGGCTCCACCTCTCGAAGGCCCTCCGCAGTAGCTCGTGCTTGTCAGGCTCGCGGCAGGGGGACCTCCCAGGGATGTGGGCGCGCCTTGACCCTGACTGTGGGCGGTGTGATAATGTATCTACTTGTTTCACGGCGCCGGTATAGCATCGGCGTCGCAGGGAGGGAACCATGGCGCAGAAGCTCGTCGGCATCCTGACCGCCGGTGGAGACTGTCCCGGCCTCAATGCCGCCATCCGGGCGGTGGGCAAGGCCGCCTATGCCTCGGGGATGGAGGTGGTGGGATTTCTGGATGGCTTTCGGGGCCTGGTGGAGAACCGCACCGTCCACCTCGGCATGGACCGCCTGTCGGGCATCCTCACGCTGGGGGGCACCATCCTGGGCACCAGCCGCGACAAGCCCCATCGCATGCCCGCGGGCGGGATGGGCACCATGGACATGACGCCGCTGGCGGTGGACAACTATGAGCGGCTGCACCTCGACGCGCTGGTGTGCCTGGGGGGCGCCGGCACGCAAAAGAACGCCTACCGTCTCACCAAGAGCGGGCTCAATATCCTCACGCTCCCCAAAACCATCGACAATGACGTCGTCCAGACGGACGTAACCTTTGGCTTTGACACCGCCCTGACCATCGCCACCGAGGCGATCGACCGCCTCCACACCACGGCTGACAGCCACCAGCGCGTCATCGTGGTCGAGATCATGGGCCACAACGCCGGCTGGTTGGCGCTGGGAGCGGGCGTGGCGGGCGGCGCCGACGTCATCCTCATCCCCGAGATCCCCTACAGGGTCGACGCCGTGGCCGAGGCGGTGCTCAACCGCAGCCGCCAGGGCAAACGTTTTAGCATCGTGGCGGTGGCCGAGGGCGCGCTCACGACCGAGGAGGCCGAGGCGGGCGAGCAGCGCAGCGACGACGAGACCGGTCTAGGGCCCAGTGTGAGTGCCCGACTGACGCAGCAGATCCAGGAGCGCTCGGGCCTCGAGACGCGCGTCACGGCGCTGGGGCACCTGCAGCGCGGCGGAACACCCACGCCGGCGGATCGCCTGCTGGCGACGCGCCTGGGGACGCGCTGTGTGGAGCTGATCGGGGAGGGGCAGGGCAACATCATGGTGGCCATACGCGGCGATCAGTGCAAGCCCGTGCCCCTGAAAAAAGTGGCCGGCAAACTCAAGCGGGTGCCGCCCGACCACCCCTGGATTGCCAGCGCTCGCCTCGTGGGGACCTGCTTCGGGGAGTGAGAACGAACCGCAGCGAGCAGAGAGAGAGCACAGAGAACCGGATTCTCTGTGCTCTCGGGCCTCTGGTTTCTACCGACTAGCCGAGCAGCGTGCCGTCCTCGCTGATGGCTCCCTGGGACTCGTCCTTCTTCTCCCAGTCGATGTCGCCATCGTGCGCGTGGGCCTTGCGCCACTCCTCAAAATCGGCCTCGATCTCTTCGGTCCACTTGGTATCCATCTGGCTCGAGTTATAGATCCCCTCGCGCAGCCGCTGGTGCGAGAAGCTCTCGCGCATGTGGGTGCGCTCCGAGTGCTCGACCACGGCCTCGGCCAGGTGGGGCGGGATAAAGAGCACGCCAGTGTAGGTGGCCAGCACGACATCGCCCGGCATGCAGGTGGCGTCGCCGACGCGGCAGGGCGCGTTCAGGCCCACCAGGGTGACGTTGCGGATGGGCGTGGGATCCATCCCCTTGCAGAAGGTGATCAGGTTGGGGATCTCGAGGATCTGCTGGGCGTCGCGGATGCCGCCATAGATCACCTGTCCGCGCTTGGTACGCGTTGCGATGGCCGTGGAGAGGTTGGCGCCCGAGAAGGTGCCCTCATAGACCTTGCCAAAGAGGTCGATGACGATAACGTCATCCTCCTGGAGCGTCTCGATGACCCACGAGTTCATGGCGCCGATGCGCTTTTCCTCGTTGTGGCCGTACTCCATCAGGGCGTCGTGCAGGTCGGGGCGCTGTGGCACGAACACACCCGTCACGGCGCGCCCCACGAGCGTCTCGCCCGGGTTGAGGCAGTGCCAGTTCCCCTCGAACTGAAAGTGGTACCCCTCGCGCCAGAGCACGGACCAGGCCTCTTCGGTGATGACGTTCCGCATCCGGCGGATGATGTCGTCCGAAACCCGTGGACGGCCGTCTTCGAAGCGGTCCCCTTTCCACAGGGGCGTCATCTGGATGATGTCTTCGCGGCAGTCGAATTTCATCGTCGTGGGGTCTCCTCGCCTATGATTGCCACCAGGGCCTCGACGCCTGATGGTACAGGGCGGGAGCATAGCACCGTTGGGAAGGGAAGGCAAGGCGATACGGCTACGCAAAATCCACCCCCTCCCCACCCCTTGCCCCAGAGTGCTGAGGTTCAAAGTGCGGGGAGAGGGAGTTGATGCTGCCTTGGCGGGGCAGGCCCCGCGTCAGTCGTCCAGCGCGTCCTCCGGCAGGCCGAGGGGCAGGGGCGCCGGGCGCTGGAAGGTGCTGGCGATCTCTACGTGGCGGCCCGCCGTGGCCGAGTCGAGGAACGCCTGCATGAGGTCCAGCACGTGGTAGGCCTGATCGCCCGTGGCGCGATGCGGCCGGCCCGCGGCGATGGCGTGGGCCATGTCCGCCACGCCGATGCCCCACATGTTGCGGCCGTCGGCATGGCCATGGGTGAGAGGCACGTCGGCCCACTCCTGGTCGGCGGAGCCGCAGAGGCGCACCGGCCCACCCAAAGTGTTGGGGTCGGGGACGCAGAGGGTGCCCTCGGTGCCATAGATCTCGATGCGCGGCAGCTGCGACCGCCAGGTGGCAAAGGTGGTGATGATGGTGCCGATGGCGCCACAGGCGAAATCGAGGGTGCCGGCCACGTGGTCGGGGGTGTTCACCACGATCTTTTCCCCGTACTTGGGTTTGCTCGTGATGGTGCGCTCGGGGATCTGGATGCCGGCGCTGCCCGCCACGCGCGCCACGGGGCCCAGGAGGGTGGTGAGGGCGGTGAGATAGTAGGGCCCCATGTCGAACATCGGCCCGGCGCCGGCCTGATAGTAGTAGGCGGGGTCGGGGTGCCAGTGCTCGTGGCCATGGCTCATCATAAAGGCGGCGCAGGCCACCGGCCGGCCGATGACGCCGTCATCGATGAGCTTGCGGCAGGTCTGCAGCCCCCCACCGAGAAACGTTCCCGGGGCGCAGCCCAGGCGCAGGCCCGCCTCACGGGCGGCGGCCACCACGCGCTGGCCGTCCTCGCGCGTCACGGCGAGGGGCTTCTCCGTGTAGACGTGCTTGCCGGCGGTCAGCGCCGCCAGGTTCACCTCGGTGTGCGCCTGCGGATTCGTGAGGTTCACCACGATGCGAATCTCGGGGTCCGCCAAGAGTTCGTCCACGCCACACGCCTGGGGCACGCCAAACTCTTCCGCGCGGGAGCAGGCGCGAGACGCGTCGAGGTCGGCCACGGCGGCCACCTCGAGGATACGGAACGTCTGCGCGGTGCGCAGGTATGCGGCGCTGATGTTGCCACAACCGATGATGCCGATCTTGGTGGTCTGCATATGGTCCTTTCTGCGTTGGTTACGGGTTATGAGTTATGAGTTGTGCGTTGTGAGTTGTGGATCGCTCGTTCCAGGTTGCAGGTCTCAAGGTACAGGGTTCAGTGGTGGGCCGCCACAGAGACTGTAACCTGCAGCTCGAACCTCGGAACCCGTGTTTTCACCCAACTCCATCTGCTTCGCTACTTCAGCAACCGGCTACGATGGCGTCAAGTGTACCCAACCCACGGTAAGCTGGCAAAAGGGCGCTGTGCCCCTCGAGAGGTTCGCACCGAGATGACACGTGACAGGCTGCAGGTTACAGGGTTCAGCGGGTACGCCATCTGGACCCTGTAACCTGCAACCTGTCACATGCTACGCCTCTGCCGTGCGCGACGCGCCCCGAAACGAGCGCCCTCAGCGCACGCAGTACTTTTCCAGGGCCTCCATGTCCAACTCGCAGCCCAGGCCGGGCTTGTCGGGGACGATGGCGTAGCCATCCTCGAACTGGATCCCCTCCACCACCAGGTCGTCCTGGCGCGTCCAGGAGCCGACGAAATCGCTGCCCAACACGCAGTTGCGGGCGGCCGCCGCAGCATGGAGGTAGGAGAACTCCATGATCCCCAGGTCGTTGCCCGAGCCGTGCCAGCAGGGGATGCCGGCGGCGTGGGCCATGGCGGCGTTGCGCGAGAACTGGACCATCCCACCGCCCAGGTTGAGGTAGTCCACCGCCTCGGCCTTGATGGCGCTGATGACGTCGTGCGGGTCGCCCAGGTGCAGCGCCACGGGCACCACCCCGTGCTCGCGGAACATGCGGTACCAGTCGAGGTTCCACTTGGCCATGGGATCCTCGAACACCTTGACCTTGCCGCGGGCCGCCAGGGCGCGCGCCATGTCCAGCGCCTCGGTGAGGCGCCAAAAGCGCGTGTTGGGGTCGATGGTCAGCTCGAACTCGGGCCCCGCCACCTCCCAGATCGCCTCGCAGCGCGCTACGAGGGGCTCGTCGCCGGTGCATTTCATCTTCATCCCCCTGAAGCCGCGCTCCACGGCGAGGCGCGTGTTGGCGGCGGCATCCTCAGGGGTCTGATGGCCGATCCAGTAGTCGGCCGGCACGCGGTCGCGCACGGCGCCGCCCAGGAACCAGTGGGCGGGCTGCCCGTAGAGCTTGCCCAGGATGTCGACGATGGCCATCTCGAGCGCCTCGTAACCGGGGAAACGTGGCCCCGCGGCGGCGGTCTCCCACCAGCGGTCCATGGAATGGGGGCCCTCGACGACGTCGAGCGAGTCGGTGGATGGCAGTTGCTGGAGCATCATGCGCCGAGGATCGCGGCCGACGATGTCGTCGGCCATGCGCTGCACCGCCTCCAGCGGCACGCCACGCCCCGTCTCGCCGATCCCCTCATAACCATCATCGGTGTGCACGCGGATGATGTGCTTGGGCACCATGTCCCAGCCGGCGGGCCCATAGACGGCGGAGTGCACCCGCCCCGAGATGGTGGGTACCACCACCGTCCAGATATCGACCGATGCGATTCGCATGGCTCCTCCTGCCTCAGGCTCGTTCGGTGCGCATCGTACGAAAGACGATGCCCGTGACCAGGATGTTGATGAGTCCCAGGAAGAGGGACATGGTGGCGGCATAGCCCATACGCATGTCGCCATGGATAAAGGCCGTGCGGTAGAGATAGACGCCCGAGGTGAGCGCCGCCTCCCCGGGGCCGCCGGATGTGCCCTGGAAGAGCGCCATCGACTCTACCGTGGCGCTGACCACCCCAGAGCCCAGGACGAGGACCAGCGTGAACACCGGCTTGAGCAGGGGGATGGTCATATACCAGAGCTGCTGCCAGCCGTTGGCGCCATCCACCAGGGAGGCCTCATAGACCTCGGCGTTGATGTTATAGATGCCGATGAGGAAAAGCAACGTCCAGTAGCCGAACTGCGACCACACGGTGGGCACCACCATGGCGGTGAGCGCCCATTTGGGCGAGCCGAGCCAGTTGGGCGGGCTGTTGACGCCCAGGTTCTGCAACATGATGTTCAGGTACCCGAACTTGACGTCGTACAGCTTGGCCCACACGAGCATCGCCACGGTGGTGGGGAGCACCACCGGCATGTAGGCGATGACGCGATAGACGGCCGCCATAAAGTCGTTCTTGATTCTCGAGATCAGCACGGCGGTGCACAGCGAGAGTATCAGCGTGCTAGGGAGGATCATCAGGGTGAAGCGCAGTGCGATCCCCAGGCTCTTCCAAAAGGTCTCGTCGCCGAACATCTCGATCCAGTTGTTCAGCCCGTTAAAGCCGGCCAGCGTGTGCGTCTCGGGGAGCAGCCAGCGATAGTCGGAGAAGGCCATAAAGAGGCCGCGCAAGATCGGCCAGGCCTGAAAGATCAGGTACAGGACGATCGCGGGGGTGATAAAGGCATACCCCCACAGGTTGCCCCATCGCTGGGCGCGCAGGCTCACGAACTCGCGGCCCAGTTCGACCAGTACGGCCCGCTTGCCCTGCGCTCTCACCTCATCGACACGTTGGGCTCCAGGCATACCTGCCATCTCTTACCTCCATGAAGCGCGAGCTGCGAGCCCCTACATCTTGAGGATTCCCTCGCTGAGGCCACGGACGAACCATTTCTGCATGAGCACGAACATGAGGATGACCGGGATCATGGCCACCACGTAGGCGGCCGACTCGGTGCCATAGCTCGCCACGATGTCCGAGGTAAAGTGCGCCCCCCAGCCCCGCAGCTTGGTCACGGCGATGGCGATGGTCTCCAACTCGGGAAAGTCGATCAGCGTGAGGGTGACCAGATACTCGCCCCACACATAGACGAACTCAAAGATCGCCACCACCAGCAGCCCCCCGCGCACAAAGGGGAGGTCCACCGACCAGAACAAGCGCCAGGTGCCGGCGCCGTCGATGAGGGCGGCATCCTCCAACTCATGAGGCACAGCTAAAAAGTTCTGGCGCATGATGAACAGCGCCACACTGATGGCGCTGGGGAAAAGCAGGATCAAGCCCAGGTGGCTGTTGCGCAGGTGCAAAAAGTTCATCAGCTCGTACAGCGCCATGAGCCCGCCGGCTCGCGGGATGAACATGAGCACGATCAGCGTGTAAAAGAGGAGATCACGCCCCCGAAAGTTGAGCCGGCCGAAGGCGAAACCCGCCATACTCGCGGTGATGCACTGCACGATGATGGCGCCGATGGTCACCTTGAAGCTGTTGAACATGTTCAACGGCAGGCGACTCATGTCGGCCTGGGTGAAAATCCAGCGATAGTTGGCCCAGGTGGGCTGTTTGGGGATCAGGGTGGGCACGGTCTGATACAGCTCGTGGCGATCCTTCAGCGACGACGAGATGGACCAGACCACGGGCAACAAGCAGACGGCACACATCACGATCAGCGCCACGTTGATCGCGATGGCGCCAGGACGCAGGTTTCGGCGCGCGATGCGGGCAGCTGACGCCATGAACGCCCTCCTTCCATTTCGTGCGTGGGCGAGCACGACCCAGGGGGAGGGGCGGCCGCCCCTCCCCCCGCGGTAGCGCTACAGCTTTTGCTTGGAGATCTCGTCCAGCGAATCCTTCATGATCAGCTGGGCGCACTCTTCGGGCGTCATCGCCGAGCCAGGCTCGACAAACGGCACGATGTGCTTGAGATACATCGTATGCTGGATGATGTAATAGTTGTTGCGCGGCGTCACCACCGAGCGGTTCACGTCGTCCAGCATGCCGACCATCCACTGGTAGGTGCGGAACTGGGGATTCGTCTTGATGATCTGCTCGTAGGCCGAGTTGTACACGGGCGTCTTGCCGGTCTTGATGACCGTCTGCTGGAAGCCCAGGTTCTGCGGCCCCATGGTGTAGATGATATAGTCCATCGCCTCCTGGGGGTACTTGGCGCCGTTCAGCAGGCCCACGCCGTTGCCCCAGTAGACGCTGCCCGCGCCGCCGCCCTCCACCTTGGCGGGGATGGGGGAGGTGGCCACCTTGTCGGTGCCAAAGGCATTCTGCCCCCAGACGCCACGGGAACTCTGGGCCTGCACCGAGGCGACCTTGCCACTGTAGTAGGCGTCGAGCCAGCCGTCGTAGCCGTGGGGCGGGGTGAGTTCCTCCTCCACGATGAGCCGCTTGAAGAAGGCGAGGCACTCGACCATCTCGGGCGCCTCCCAGTTGATCATGCCATCGGCGGTGTACGGGTTGTCCATCGCCGAGCAGATCAGGGCGCCAATGTCGGTCCACAGCGACCCGGCAAAGGCGGTGGGATAGATCTGCTCCTCGGCGCCCCACGTTTTCAACTCCAGGGCGATGCGCAGCCAGTCATCCCACGTCTTGGGGGCCTCGGTGGCGCCAACAGCGTTGAAATAGTCGACGCGCCAGTTGAAGGTGATGTTCTCAAAGCTGTAGGGCACCGAGTAGAACTTGCCCTCAAAGCTCGAGTCTTCCTTGATCGGGGCCAGCATGTCGGTCAGCAGATCGGCGGCGCCCGGCTGCGCCGACGCGGCGATATAGTCGTCCATCGGCTGGACCATCTTGGTGGCGACCCAGCGCTGCATGTCGAGGAAGGGAGTCAGGATGCCCGCGGCGCACCACTCTAGGGTGCCGTCGTTGATCTGGGCGATCACCTTGGTGTCCCAGCCCTCAAAGCTCGTCTGGATCTGTACCTTGACGCCTGGGTTCGCCTCGTTGAACTCGCGCGCGGCGGTATCAAAGGGGATCTCACCCACGGCCCAGGACGACAGCAGGACGCGCACCACCTTTTCCGACTCGGCGGCGGCCTTGGCCTCCTCCTTGACGATCACCGTCTCCTTGACGACTTTTTCGACGACCTGGGGCGTGCCCTCGACGACGACCGTCTCCTGGACGATCCTTTCCACTTCTCGCGTTACTTCGACGACCTTGGGCTGACACGCCGCCAGGAGCGTGCCCGCGGTTGCGGTAGCGGCCAGGCGTAGGAACCCACGACGAGAGACCTCACGAGGCATGTTCGTCCTCCTCCCTAGCATTGCGGATTGACAGCCGAACGGAGCGATCGCTACAGGTGAATCTCGTCGATAGGCGCCTCCTTATCGCGGCACACGCGGCCGATCGTCGCCATACGCCCGATAGAGGCCCAAGAGCAACCGACGCGCTCCGCAGGCCTCCTCATGGCGTGTGAGCCTGACAACAGCATGGCGCGTGGGCGCAGCCGCCAACGCCAAGCACGCCGCACGGGCCATATGCCGTAGGCTACGTTTGGGTGGTCGTCGGACCCCGTCGAACCTCCTCACTGGCGCGACACGCGACGCACAGTCAAGGCCGAGGCATTAACAGGGCAACACAGGGACGACTAGCGGCGATCGGCCTCAGGCCGAACCTGCAACGACGGGAAACACTGCCTGGAGACGGAGCGAAAAACGATGCGGAAACACATGCGAGGCACTTGCTGCTAGTACGGAGACACCACGAGGCGCTATGGATATGAGGGATGAGCCATGATGCCTTGGGGCGACAAGCCGCCCAAAGCCGCGGATGCCAACGACGAAACGCCTGGCGGGAGGGTCGGGGGAACGGCCCGATGCGAACAGGGGGCTCGAGAAACAGGGGACTGCGCTCTGCAAGGCCAACTCCTCTCCCATGAAGAGCACGGTGTGCCTTTCGAGCCAGGCGCAACCTCTGGCACGGTCTTGGGTGGCGGGGGGGACGCATGGATGCGTTCCGTCACCCCTATCGATGCGCACGGCTAGTCTAGCAGACGGGGAACCGCGTGTCAAGGTTTTCTGTGCACCCGTGCATCCCGGAGAAGGGGCTCGCCTCCTTGGCACAGTCGCATCGAGTCATTACGGTTTCGTTCGGTGTTATTGTCTACGCGTCGTTGCGTGGGCCATGATGCATATCCCGTTGTCACCCAGGCCGGCGGTGCACGTCGCTCGGTGGTTCCAGAGCCTACGACCTGCGCTGTTTGACGCCCTTGGGAATTCTTATGGGGCATTGACAACTGCTTTTTGGTCGACTATAATGGGGTCACCAGGGTGCCTGGCGCCTTGGGCTCGAGTCATCTTGGATCTTCTGAGACCCGGCACGTATTGCATCGTGCGCTACCTATGCCGGCCGGGCCTCCTCGTGACAACGTGGTTCACGCGAGGGAGGCAGGACCAAGCGCCCCGCATCACCCTCCTACAGGCGCCGCCCCTTGCCGCGTACGCTTGGCATGTGCGACCACGATCGTGGCCGATCGCGGTCCAAACCATAGGCTCAGGCATCGAGAGGATAGGGCTCGGCTGTCCGCTCGGCAGTGCAGTGCCGTGGGCCGCCGAGCCCACCTCTTTGCCTGCAAAGGAGGCGTTCAAGAGAGAGCCTGTTCACCGTGCGGTGTTGCACTGTCAACCAGGACAATGATGTTGCACCGAGCTTGACGAGGGAAGAAGGATGACTACGAGCACACATAGTCTTGAGTCGCTGTCCGATTTCCTGGAGGTCGCCAGACATCGGTACCAAAGTAGCAATGGTCAGTCGAGTCGCCCCGCCGATCTCCAAGAGCCCGCAGCCCCCCCGCCCGAGACACGAGACCACGCCGGAACCGCCCCCGTCCCCACTGGAAGCACGGGGCTCGATGCCGCCTGGGAACGCGCCGCGCGCATCTTTCGCGGGGGGCAGGTTGTCAGTGGGATCGTGACCGGGTGGAATCGCGGCGGGCTGTTGGTTCGTTGGGACGATCTGCAAGGGTTCGTCCCCGCCTCGCAACTCAAAGAGGTGCCCGTCTTTGAGAGCGCCGAGGCGCGCGATGAGAAGCTGGCCCGCTGGGTCGGTGAGGAACTCCAGCTCAAGGTGATCGAGCTGGATCGGGGGCGCAACCGCCTGGTGTTCTCGGAGCGCGCCACCGTGTGGGGGCCCAAGGACGGCGAGCGCCTGTTGCAGGGGATCACCCCGGGAGAGACGCGTCGCGGCCAGGTGAGCAACCTGGTCGATTTCGGCGCCTTTGTCGACCTCGGCGGCGTGGACGGCCTCATCCATTTATCCGAACTGTCGTGGAGTCGCATCTCCCATCCCCGCGAGATCCTCAAGATCGGCGATCCCGTCGAGGTGTATGTCATCAGCGTCGACCGCGACCACCATCGCATCGCGCTCAGCCTCAAGCGCACTCAGCCCGACCCGTGGACGGTGGTCGACGGCAAATACACGGTGGGTCAGACGCTCAATGCCACCATCACCAACGTCGTCGATTTCGGCGCCTTTGCGCAGATCGAGGACGGGCTAGAGGGCCTGATACACATCTCTGAACTCTCTGACTCCAAGGTCGTGCACCCCTCTCAGGTGGTCAACCAGGGGGACGAGGTGACGGTTCGCATCCTGCGGATCGATAGCGCCGGTCATCGCATCGCCCTCACCATGCGACAGGCCGAGGAAGCGGAAGAAGAGGAGCCGTCGGCGTCAGCGCCGTCGCCTCTGCCATCGCGTGAGGCGGAGTGGGGTACGAGCGCGACGTACCTGTACTAGCGGCCTTGCTGCGGGAGAGCGTTTGACACACGCGCCCGTTCATGGGATGATAGCGCGGCGTCCCCGGCGTTGCACCCGACGCGGTGCCACGAGGCGATGGGGACGCCGTTTTCATCCATTGCACCCACCAGGCGGCAGAGGCCGCATCGACACAATCTGATTACGCTATGACACGGAAAAAAAGCAACCCCACAGCAACGCGCAAAAACGGCCGGAGCGCCTCAAGCTCGCCATCGTCGACGAACGCGTCCGTAGACGCCCTGCAGTGGCTGCTCCAAAGGGAGGTCTGGGGGCTGGTCCTCACGGCCATCGGGGCCGTCACCCTCATTGCGCTCCTCTCGAACAGCCAGGGGCAGCTGAGCCGGGCCTGGTCGCTGATGCTGCGCCAGACCTTTGGCCTCGGCGCCTACCCCATCGCGCTGCTGCTCCTAGGGAGCGGCATTATCGTCCTGCTATGGAATCTCGTCCAGGAGCGCTTTGACCCGCGCTGGCAGACGATCATCGGCGCGGAACTCTTCTTTTTTTCCGCCCTCGGGCTGCTGCACGTCACGAGCGGGGAGCCCCCCCTGGCGCTGGCGCAGGCCGGCCAGCGCGGCGGCTACCTGGGGTGGGCCATCTATCAGGTGGTCGTGCCCATCTTGGGCCGGCCCATCAGCATCCTGCTGCTGGCGACGCTCGTCGTCGCCACGGCGCTGCTGACCACCGGCATCTCGCTGCAGACCGCCGTGTGGCGCCTGCGGTGGGTGGCGTCGCAGGCCGCCCTGCGCGTGCGCACCGAGATCGCGCGGCGGCGAGCGCTGGCGGCGGCGCGCACCCCGACGCCGGCCGGCGAGCCCGGCTTCTTGAGCCCTCGTGCCCCCACGCAGGTGGAGCCGTCGTCGCCGGGGCCCACGCTGGCGGCACGCCTCGGCAAGGGCAAGGCGAGCCGCGCCCGTCCGCCACGTGAGGCCGCCGCCCGCCCCCTGCCCACGCCCGCCGGAGTGCCATCACTGGACCTGCTCACCCCCGAGGCGCCGGGTACCAACGACGAGGCGGACGCGCGGCTCAAGGCGCAGATCATCGAGGACACGCTGGAAGCCTTTGGCATCCCCGCCCGGGTGGCCGAATGGCACCGCGGGCCGGTCGTCACCCAGTTCGGCATCGAGCCGGGTTACGTTGAACGGCTGGACCGTGAGGGCAAGCTACGCCGCTACAAGGTGCGCGTGAGCAAGATCCTCTCGCTCACCAACGACCTCGCCCTAGCGCTGGCAGCGGCGCAGATTCGCATCGAGGCGCCCGTGCCGGGCCGCGCCCTGGTGGGGATCGAGGTGCCCAACGAGACCAAGGCGGTGGTGGGGCTCCGCGGGGTGCTCGAATCGGACGCCTTTCGCAAGATGCGCGCCTCGCTGCGCATCGCCTTGGGCCGCGGCGTGTCGGGCGAGGCGGTCGTGGCCGACCTGGCCTCCATGCCCCACCTGCTGTTGGCCGGCGCCACCGGCTCGGGCAAGAGCGTCTGCCTGAACGCCATCATCGCCTCGCTCCTCTTTTACAACACCCCCGAGCAACTGCGCCTGCTACTCATCGACCCCAAGCGCGTCGAGATGACCAAGTACAACGGTATCCCCCATCTCCTCGCGCCGGTGGTGGTGGACATCGAGAAGGTGATCGTGGCGCTGCGCTGGGTCACGCGCGAGATGGATCGGCGCTATACCCGCTTTGCCGAGGTGGGCGCCCGCAACATCGAGACCTACAACCGCCTCGCCGCCTCGAAAAAGCTGGACCCTATGCCTATGGTGGTGGTGGTCATCGACGAGTTGGCCGACCTCATGCTCGTCGCCCCCGACGACGTGGAGCGCACCATCTGTCGTCTCGCGCAGATGGCGCGCGCCACGGGCATCCACCTGGTCGTCGCCACGCAGCGCCCATCGGTGGATGTCGTGACGGGCCTCATCAAGGCGAACTTTCCCGCCCGTGTGAGCTTTGCCGTGACGTCGCAGGTGGACTCGCGCGTCATCCTCGATACCCCGGGCGCGGAAAAGCTCCTCGGGCGCGGCGACATGCTCTACATGGCGCCCGACTCGCCGCAGCTGCAGCGCATCCAAGGATGCTTTGTCTCCGACAAGGAGTTGGAATCGCTCTCGGCCTACTGGCGGCGCCAGGTGCTGGAGAGCATGGTGCAGGGCGACCTGCCGGCGCCATGGGAGGGGATGTCGCTGGAGGACGACGACGAAGAGGACAACCTGCTGGAGCAGGCCACCGAGCTGGTGCGCAAGCACGGCCAAGCCTCGGCCTCGTTCTTGCAGCGCCAGATGCGCATCGGTTACCCTCGCGCCGCCCGGCTGATGGATCAGCTCGAGGAGCGCAACGTCGTCGGCCCGGCGGAGACCGGGGGACGCTCGCGTATGGTGCTCGCGGACGAGGATGACGTCGATGACGACACCGAGGAAGCCGACGATCTCGACGAGTACGTGGAGGAAGAGGCCGAGGAAGCATGATCCGCATCGGCACCAGCGGCTTCAGTTACAAGGATTGGGAGGGGCCGTTCTACCCCCCGGGGCTCCCCGCCCGCGACAGGCTGACCTACTATGCGCGCGCGTTCGACACCGTCGAGGTGGATTCGTCCTACTATGCCATCCCCAAGGCCAGCACCCTCTCGGCCATGGCCGCCAAGACGCCCCCCGGGTTCCTCTTTTGCCTGAAGGCGTTCCAGGGGATGACGCACGCGCGCGAGGACAATGCCGCCGCCTATGAGCAGTTCATCGACGCGCTGGCCCCCTGGATCGAGCAGGAGCGGCTCGGGTGCGTGCTCGCCCAGTTCCCCTCCTCGTTCCGCAACACGCCCCGTAACCGCGACTATCTCCGGTTGCTGCGCGAACGCATGGGCGCCATCCCCACGGTAATCGAGTTCCGCCATCGCGACTGGATCACCCATTCCACCTTTGCCCAGCTCCGCTCGCTGGAGCTGGGCTTCTGTTGCGTGGATCAGCCGCGCTTCGAGAGCCTGGTGCCGCCCGTGGCGGTGGCGACGTCGTCCATCGGGTACGTGCGCTTTCATGGGCGCAACGCCGCCAAGTGGTGGCGCCACGAGCACGCCTGGGAGCGGTACGACTATTGCTACGCCCGGGACGAGCTGGCGCCCTGGGCGCCCAAGATCCAGCAGCTGGCCGAAGCGACAAACGTCACGTTCGTCTACGCCAACAACCACTGGGTGGGACAGGCGATCGACACCGCCCGCCAGTTGCGCCTCCTCCTGGGGCTCGACGCCCCCCCCTCGACCGACGCCGACTGATCGCGAGCCCCTTCTTTCCGTGCTCTGCCCGCTGCGGCGGGTGTCCTCGTTCCCGGTAGTAGGCCCGCGTTCGCCAAACTGGGGGCCTGATGGTATAATCACCGCAGAGCGTGTCTGTCGCCGTCTAGCGGAGGTAAATATGTCAGGGCACAGCAAATGGGCCACCATTCGGCGCTCGAAGGGTGCCAACGATGCCAAGCGTGGTCAGCTCTTCACGAAACTAGGGCACGAGATCGCGATTGCCACACGGGAAGGGGGCCTCGACCCGGAGTCAAACTTTCGCTTGCGCCTGGTGCTCGACAAGGCGCGGCAGGCCAATATGCCCAAGGACAACATAGAGCGCGCCATCAAACGGGGCTCCGGCGAACTCAAGGGCGCCGATGAACTCCAGGAAGTGCTGTATGAAGGCTATGGCCCGAACGGCGTTGCCATCATCGCGCAAGGACTGAGCGACAACCGCAACCGCACCGTATCCGAGGTGCGGCACGTATTCACGCGGCACGGCGGCAACCTGGGCGCCGATGGCTCCGTCGCCTGGATGTTTGCGCGCAAGGGGTACATCAGCATCGATCCCCAAGGCAACGACCCGGAAGAGATCGCGCTGGTGGCCATCGACTCGGGGGCCGAGGACGTCGAGATCAGTGATGATCTGGTCGAAGTCTACACCCAGCTCCAGGATTTCAAGGCGGTGGAGGAGGCTCTGACCGGTGCCTCCCTCGAGGTCAGCAACGCGCAGCTCTCGTGGATCCCTCAGAGCACCATGTCGCTCGACGAGAAGCAGACGCTGCAGACCATGAAGCTCATCGAGGCGTTGGAGGACCTGGACGATATCCAGCAGGTGTACTCGAACCTTGACATCTCGGATGAGCTGATGGCCAAGTACGAGGCGCAGGCCGCCTGATCGACCATGCTCGTTCTAGGAATCGACCCCGGCCTGGCGACGACGGGGTACGGCCTCGTGGAGGGAGACGGGCAGGCGCTCGAGGCCGTGGCCTACGGTGTGCTACGCACACCGGCCAAGACCCCTATCGCCGAGCGCCTGGTGGTACTCCACGATGCACTGACCGCGCTCCTCGATCGCTACAACCCCGATGTGGTGGCGATGGAGGAGCTGTTCTTTAGCACCAACGCCCGCACGGCCATGGTCGTTGGCGAGGCGCGGGGCGTCCTCCTCTTGACGGTGGCCCAGGCGGGCCTCGCCATCTGCGAGTACACCCCACTGCAGATCAAGCAGGCCATCACGGGCTATGGCCAGGCCGACAAGCGCCAGGTACAGGAGATGGTGCGCCTCCTGCTCAGCCTCAACGAGATCCCGAGGCCCGACGACGCCGCCGATGGGCTGGCGGTGTCGATCTGCCATCACCATTCGTCGCGACTGAGCCGGCTTCTAGCACAAGCGGATGAGGAGCGAGAGTGATCGCCAGCCTGCGGGGACAGATCCAGGCAGTGCGCAGCGATGCGCTCGTCGTCGACGTCGGAGGAGTCGGCTACCTCGTGTACGTGCCGCGCTCCATCCTCGACCAGCCCGGGCACATCGGCCAGACCATCGAGCTGCACACGCACCTCTACGTCCGCGAGACCGAGCTGACGCTATACGGCTTTCGCGCCCCCGAGGAGCTAGAGTTGTTCTCGGTGCTCCTCGGCGTCAGCGGCATCGGCCCGCGCACCGCACTGGCGGCGCTGTCCGTGTTCTCTCCCGAGACTCTGCGCGGCGTCGTCGCGCAGGGGGACGCCGCGGCGCTGACGCGCATCCCGGGGGTAGGCCGCAAGACGGCGCAGCGCCTGGTGCTGGACCTGCGCGACCGCCTGGGCGAGGCCGCGGCCTGGGCGCCGTCCGCCACCCCGGCGGACGCCGACGTCATCAACGCCCTGACGGCCCTGGGATACAGCGTCGTCGAGGCGCAGACCGCCGTCGGCAACCTCCCGCCGGACGTATCGGAACTCGACGAGCGCATCCTGGCGGCGCTCCGCTACCTGGGGGGTCGGTAGGGCGCGCGCTTCGGGTCGCACGGCGTGCGACCCCTACAGGAGCGACATGAGCGACCGCCGTCGTACCAGGACGGGGCGGCAGACGGCTCAGTCGTCGTCCACCTCCTTGTCGTCCACCCCCTCGCCCGCGCGAATCCGCGCCAGGTGTTCGCGCAGCACCTCATAGGTGGGATCCCCCGCGAGGAACGTGAACTCGCTGCAGTACCACTGCTTGTCGCCATCGCCCATCTCCACGGCTCCGGGGTCGTGCTGCCACAGGAGGTAGCCGTCTAGCCCGTGCTCGAACGACCACTCTAGGTCCTCGCCGATCTCTTCCGCGCGGTCGGCGAGCGCGGTGCCATCCTTCGGCTCGCAGCGATCCTTGCGGTAGGCCGACTCCCAGGCCTCGCCCACATAGATCGGCTTGTTCAGCTCGGCGGCGAGGCGCATCTCTGTCCGCGACGTCTTGCCCACGAAACGGTGCAGGCTGATGACATCCACCGTGGGTAGTTCGTGCATGTCCTCATAGTTGGAGCGGTGGTAGCGCGTGCCCTCGGCGCTGAGCGCCCCAATGGACACCAGGTGGTGCGGGTCCAGGGCCTTGATCTCGGCAGAGACGGCCGACGCCCAGTTGTAGATGTGCTGCTGGCACCGCTTGGGCTCGTCCCCCTCGGCGCACCCGGGCTCGTTCATCAGTTCCCACATGAGGATCTCGGGGCGATCGCGGAAGCGCGGCACCACCGCCCGAATGTGGGGCAGATCCTCCTCCTTATAGTGCACGTCGAACCAGGTCTGCGTCTTGTAAAAGTAAAAGTCCTGCAGCGCCACGATAAAGCGGATGTCGTACTGCCGCCCCAGATCGAGGATGCGCTCGAAGCGCTCCGGGTCCTTTCCCGGCTGGTAAAAGAGCCGAATGACGTTCACGCCGCCCGTCTCCGCCAGGTAGCGGATGATCGGCTCGATCTCGTCGTCGGGAAAGTACTCGGACATGAGGTACGAGGCGTTCACGCCGAGAAAGTAGAATGGCTCACCGTCCAGCACCAGGGAGGAGCCGCGTGCCTGGACAAAGCCGGCGGGTGTCACCGCCGCGATGGCGGGGAGGTGCGGCGTGGCGGGATCGGCCTCGGGCTCTGAGCGCGTGATCATCGGGAACAGGGCCGTTCCCGCATCCGGGGCATCCGGCGCGGGGTACGGC
The DNA here is from genome assembly GCA_040768165.1 of Anaerolineae bacterium. Lineage (GTDB taxonomy): Bacteria > Chloroflexota > Anaerolineae > UBA1429 > UBA1429 > DUUT01. The sequence continues at coordinate 61,571 of JAXGNH010000018.1, read as the reverse complement.
GACGATGGGACCGGCGCCCCCAGCGTGGGCGCTGGATAGGCCCCCGTGGCGGGAGGCGGCGGGCTCACCGCCAGCGGCGATACCACCAGGGTGGCCTGCGGGCGGACGATGGTCAGGGTGGCCGTCACAACACTCTTGGGATCGACGCGCAGCTCCGCCCGCGCCGTGTCGGTGGGGATGGCGTCGCCGGCCGTCGGCGCAGCCGTCGGCGTGGTGGTCGCCACGTCTGGCCGCGGCGGCCGCAAGGCGGTGGCCGCGCAGCCCATCAAGACGGTGACGAGCAGCAAGAGCGTGATGTATGGCAACGTGCGAGGCATGACGTCATCCTCCCGAGTCCGATGAGGCGAGCAGGGGCAGCATCTCTAGAACGGCCCAATGCGCCGTGCGGTTCCCCCGCCTCAGAAACCATCCAGCGTGGGCCACAGGAGCGCCAGCCACTCACCGGGGAGCACATTCAACAAGTGTGGAAAGATGCCGAGGAATAGCAGCGAAAGGCTGAGCGCCAGGGAGAGCAGCGCGGGCATGATCGGCTCACGCCGCTCCCCCGAGGTGGGGGCCGACACGATGGCCGCCAGCAGGCAGCGCACGAACGCCCAGGCAGGGCCGACGCTCGCCACCACCGTCAGCGCCGCCCAGGGCACGTTCTGCAGCGCCAGGGCGCGATAGAGCACAAAGCGCGTGGCAAAGCCCGCCGTGAGGGGAAGCCCGGCCAACGAGGCGCCCCCGATCGCCATCGCCACCAGGGAGCGCGGCGCCCGACGAAGCCCCCCCCGCAGGTGTTCCAGGTCGTCGCCATCGAGACTGTGCTGCAGGATCCCCGCCGCCATGGCGACCGCCACGATCCCCACCGCGCGCAGCGCCACGTGGAGCGTCGCCGCGCGCACGCTCACCGCCGTGCCGATCCCCAGCCCGACGAGGACGATGCCCATGTCGGCCAGGGCGGCGTACGCCAGCGCGCCGTGCACCGATCGCTGGGGGAACGCCATGATCCCCCCCGTGACGGCCGTGACGACGCCGCCCGCCAGCAGGATGGCGGCGTAGAACGCCTGCTGGCCCGGCCACATGGTGACCTGGAGCATGCTGCCCAGATACAGGAGCATGGCCAGATTAGCCACCACGCTCAGCATAGCGATCGCCAGGGGGCTGGCGTGGCGAAAGACGGGCGGCAACCAGATGTGGAACGGCACCACGCCCAGGCTCAGGCCGAACCCGAGGGCAACGGCCAGGCCGCCGATGCGCGCCACGAGCATGTCGCCGGGGTTGCCCGTCAGGTGTTCACCGGCCCACGACGCCAGCAGCAGCATCGGGGCCGACAGGGCCATGAGGGTCAAGACGCGCATCCCCGTCATGGCGGCGCCGGGCCGCTGCGAGGGCACCAGCAGCACCGCGATGATGATGCCGATCTCCAAGAGCGCTCCGGCGATGGTCGTATTGCGGACCAGCGTGGCCGCCGCCAAGAGTCCCATGGCCGCCAGGGTCAGGGGATAGGCAGCCGCTCCCTGAGGCATGCGGTAGCCATAGAGCACGAGCACGGCGAGCAGGACGCAGCACAGGGCGAGGCCGGCCGCCTCGCCGGGCGCCAAGCCGATGGAGCGCCCCATGAGCACCAGCGGGCGCCCACCGCCCCACGAGATGGCCAGGATCGCCATAGCCACCAGGGTGGCTGCGGTCAGCGGTGCGGCCAGGACGCGAATCTGGCGCAGGATGAGCACCACAATGGCCATGGCCAGAGGGAGCGCCACCAGCCACATGATCGTCATGCGGCCGCCTCCCCCTGCAGCGACACGAGCCACATCTCGGCGCAGGCCACGATCCCCAAGGCCACCACGATGTCGATCACGCTGAGCAAGGCGATCATGACGAGGCTGTTCTCCAGGAACAGGTAGGTGCCCTCGAAACCATTGACAAAGGTCAGCACGCCCAACCCGATGCGCAGCGGATCGGCGCTGGTGAGCATCACCAGCAGCCCGGTGGTTACCAGGAGATAGCTCGTCAGGTTCACGGCCGCCGGCACCATCCCCAGCGGGTAGGCATGCCAGAGCCCGTAGGCGACCAGAACGGCCAGCACCAGGACCACGAAGCGGAACAGGGCACCCATCCCGCGAGCGGACGGCGCCCGCTCACCGCCACTCACAGCGGGGCCGAGCGGCCCCTGCCACGCCTGGGGCAGGCCGACACTCGCGACAGGCTGGCGGCGCAGTACCGTCTCCACATGCCAGGCGGTGATGTACAGCACCAGGCAGACGGCCACCCCCAGCCCGATGCGCACCATGACGATGGGCCGGTACAGCTCGGGTCCTACGAGGACTCCGAGCAGCAGGTATTGCACGAGGAGCGCCGACAGGGAGAGGCGGCGCTCCTCCACCACGACCATGAGGCCGCAGGCCACCAACAATCCCAGGATCACCTGGTCGGCGGTGAGGGAGGTGAGCACGTTGTAGAAGCCGTCGAGCGCAGGCACCGTCGCCGCCACCTTTCCTATCGTCCGACGAGATACAGGGCCAGCACGAGCCCCCACAGGAGTGCCCAGCCCAGATAGAGCCCCTCCTCGACGGCCATGAGCGTGCGCGCCATCACGCGCCCGACCCTGCCGAGCACATAGTCGATGCCGGCGTGCAGCCAATCCATCTCGAGCAGGGCGCCGAGCGTGTCCACCCAAGGGCCGATACGGTCGGGCAGTGATTCCCACAAGCCCTGCAGGGCATAGCTCCCCATGGCCGGAAAGACGATGGCCATGAGCACGATCGCCGCGAACTGCACCAAGGTGCCCGAGAACATGGTGAGCACTGAGGGCTCGACAAAGCCGGACGCCCCCGGCCAAAAGAGCCCAAAGAGGGTCGGCGTCAGCCCGAGGACCACGATAAACAGCGCGCCAAGCGCCGCCATGGCCATCGCCAGCCGTGCCAGGCGCGGCGAGGGCACGGTGGGATGGCACACCTCGCGCATCACGTTGCGCAAGCGCGACCAGAGTGGCACGGTGACCAGCAGGAACGAGGCCGCCGCCACGAATACGAGTCCCCTGCGCCCGGATTGAGCGCAGAGCCGCAGGAACAGCCAGTGCGCGGTAAAGCCGACGGTTCCGGGCCAGCCCACCAGGGAGCCGAGCGCCAGCGCCAGGGGAACACGCGCCCAGAGGCCAAAAGGCGCGATCGGTCGCACCTGGCCGTCGGCCCGCAACACCGCGAGGCTGAGCACCAGGCTCGCCGTGGCCGCGAGTCCCACACCCAGACCGGCGGCATGGTCAACCAGCGGCGCCAGCATGACGAGGGTGAGGCCGTTGAGGAGCAAGGCGGGCAGCGCCGTGGCCAGGTCGGGCGCCAGAAAAGCCAGCATCCCGCTCACCAGCAGCGTCGCTCCCCCGAGGGGCAGGAGCCAATCCTGCCACGGCAGGGCGCCGGCCGACAATGTAACCGCCCTCAACCACAGGTACGATCCCGCGCAAATGGACGGCAGGTAGGCCAGCCAGTTGCGCTTCAGGCTGCCGGGGAGGGGGTAGATGCCGAGCCGCAAGAGCGCCGCCGCCATGAGAAAGCTCACCGGCAGGCCGTCGAGCGAGAGGGCCGCCAAGCTGCTCTCGCCGCCCGTCTGGCTCAAAGCAACGACGGCGCCGGCCAGCAGCGTCACCGAGGACAGCAGGCCCCCGAGGGCGTTGCGCACGGCTCGCGGGAGCCCCTCCTCCGGTGCGCGCATCGTGTCCACAAAGAGCAGCCCGAGATCCATGGCCACCCAGGCGAGGCACAACGTCAGCAGGTTGCCGGCCAGCGCGACGCCAGAAACTGTACCCACCATCCAGAGCATGCCCACCGCCTCGTAGCGCTCCAGGGGGCGGGCCAGGGTCGCCATGCAGACGATCGTCACCGCCAGGGAGCACAATAACGCCAGGCCTCCCCCGAGGGGATCGGCGGTGAGGGCGATGGTGGCGCCGGTGGAGAACAGGGGCCGCCAGAAGGCGCCCTCAGCGGAGGCGCGTACGATGAGGTTGGCGGACAGCAGGAGCGTCGTCAGGGCAAGGAGCAGCGCGGCGGCGCGCCGCCGGAACCAGGGCAAGGGACCACCGGAGGGAAGGAGCCAGAGGGCGAACGCACCGACCAGCGGGAGGATCAACGGCAGGGCGGCAAATGCGCCCAGGACAGCGCTCATCGCTTCAAGATGGAATACAATGGCATCAGCCAGCTCCCGCACGGCAAGGTGGCGGGATTCTAGCACGAAAGCGGCGACCCGGCAAGCGATGCCGCGGGAACACCTCCGGCCGCTGGAGAGCTACCTTTCGCTCAGCGCTTCGTATATTATACAGGTCGACCACAGCGCACGGTCGGCCGATCGTCCATGCCTTGCACAGGAGGGCATCCATGCTGGAACGGATTATACAGCGCTTCTTGCGCATCGTTCGCCTCGACACCGCCGTCTATCGCGAGATCCAGCACGATCGCAACGCCCTGGCGGAGGCGGCCGTGGTCGTGACCGTGGCGTCGCTGCTGGCGGCGCTGGGGGTAGGATTGGGGGCGCCTCGCTTCATCGGGGGCTTTGCGGTCGAGTTTCTGGCGGGCATCCTCCTCTACTGGCTCCTCTGGAGTTGGATCACGATGCTCGTCGGGACGCGGGCGTTCGGCAGCCACGCGACCTTGATCGAGGTGGCTCGTCCCTTGGGCTACGCCAACGGATCGCGGGCTTTGGGGATTCTGAGCGTCATAGGGTGCATCGTTGGCCCGCTGGTGGGGCTGGCGGCGTGGGTGCTCTCCCTTGTCATCGGCGTCATCGCCGTGCGCGAGGCGATGGAGCTAACCACCGAGCGCGCCATCGTGACGGCCATGGTCGGCTGGGTGGTGGTGGTGCTCGCCCGCATCCTCCTTGCCCTCGTCGTCTGATTGGTAGACTCGCTGCTGAGAGCAGATAAACCACGGAGACACAGAGAACACGGAGAGGAGCGCCGATATCGCCATTCTGCGGAGACGTGGTTCATACAAATAGCAATCCGCGCCAATCCGTGTGATCCGCGTTCATCCGCGTCCTGGATTCCATCCTCTGTGTTCTCCGTGTCTCCGTGGTTCAATCCATACGCGGCGCCCCAGGTGTTTGACAGGCGTTGGCCCTTTGGCGACAATACGGCTCGGTCGTGAACCTCAGCCGACACCGTTGGCCCCCAAGGCCGTTGTTCAAGGAGATCCCAATGGGCCGCATCACACCCCGCCATCCCATCCGACTCGTCATCATGCTGGTGCTGCTCGGCTTGATGGGCGTGGCCTCCCTGAGCCCCGATGCCTGGGCGCTTCCCTCCCAGGATGCCCTGCGCCAGACCGTGCCCACGCGCACGCCCGTCCCGCCCACCAAGAAGCCGGGCGATGGAGGCGGAGGAGGCCAGCAACCCCCGCCACCCACGAACACGCCGGTGCCGCCCACGAGCACGCCCACCAACACACTCGTCCCGCCCACCAACACGCCAAAGCCGCCGACGGCTACGCTCACGCGTACGCCGACGGCCACGCCCACGACCCCGACGCGCACGCCCACGCCATCGCGCACCGCCACGGCGACGCCCACCGCCTCGCCTACGCCCACCGCGACCGCCTCCGCGACGCCGACGCACAACCTGACGGCCACTGCGGCAGCACAGAGCACGGCCACGCCCCTGCCCAGCCCGACGCCCACGCCGACTCCGATAGGAGGCGGCAGCGAACCCCTCGTCGGGGGCGGGCTGGCCATCGCGGCCGTCGGCGGCGGGGCGTACTGGTACCTCCGGCGCCGGGGCGTCATCGGGAGTCGGTAACGCGCCAGATAGGGCCGTCCGGCACCGCGGAGAGCTGCGCCATGACGTCATCGCGCGTCGAGGCGAGGAACACGGGCCGCAGCGGCAGGTTGGCGCCGGCGAGGCCGGGCGCCGTGAGGCGATCGCCCGGCAGCACGAGGGATGGGTGCCGCCGCCGAAGTTGGGCGTGGTACCAGGGGTAGGCGAGCAGGTCGGCATCCACCACGATGACATCGTCCCGGCGCCCCTCCACCCAGCGCGCGTACGCCAGCGCAAAGGTGTGGCGATCCTGCAGCGTGATGAGCAGCGCGTCGGGGGGCAGGCGCTGCGTCACGTCGGCCAGCCACGCCGTCGCCTCACGATCGTAGCGCAGAGAGATGGCCGGGGCATGGCGCACCGCCGAGAGGACGGGGAGTAGGGCCAGCGCGGCGAAGACGACGGCCACGGCCCACCGCCGGCGTGACGCGAACAGATCCTCCGTCCAGACCGCCACCGCCGCCGCGCCGCGCGCCACCCAGAGGGCGGCGACGAGGTAGGCGGGGATCAGGTAGACGTACGAGTCGGCGGTATCATAGGTGATGGCGTAGGCGCTGTAAGCCGCTACGAGTAGCGCCGTCCCGAGGAGGCGTCGGCGGTGTCCGCGGCCAGCGCCGTCATCGATCCCTGCCGCCGCGCCCGCCAGCGCCAGCGCCACGCCCGGCCAGGTCAGTTGTCGCGCCCAGAGCCCCGCCCAGGCGCCCAGACGCGCCGGCAGGGAGGCGAGGGGCACCCCTAGGAGGTAAGGGCGGTAGACGCGCCCCGTCACCACCGCCACAAAGCGCTCCCAGGTGCGGGGATCGCCCCAGTTCACCGGTGGATCGCGGCGCGCCGCCAGCGGCAGGTAGGCGTACACCGCCAGCCCGAGCACCAGGCCGACGGCGAGGGAGGCCGCGAGGCGCCATGGGCGTCGCGGAGCGCCTCGCCAGGCGAGGACCGCCAGCCCGGGCAGCGCCAGGGCCAGCGTCAGATGGTTGCCAAGGCCGAGGCCGAGGGCCAGCCCGGCGGCGAACGCGACACCGGGGCGCGCCGGCGCATGCAGGGCCAGGTGCAGGACGAGCGCGACAAAGAGGGCGTTCAGGGCATAGACCTCGGCGATGACGGCCTGCGACCAGAGGATGGGCCCCGTCGCCGCCAACAGCGCCGCCGCCGCTGCGATGGCGGCGGACCGCCACGAGCGACGGCCGGCGTCATCCTCCAATAGGCGCTGCGCGCACAGGCAGAGCACGCCCACCGCCACCGCGGCCGCCGTCGCGGAAAAGAGAGCAAAGCGACGGGCCACGGGCCCGAGGGGCAACAGGGCAAAGAGGCGGCCCAAGAGGCAGTAGGCGGGATAGCCGCTCGGGTGCGGCACACCGCCCGTCATGGCAGCCGCGATGAGATCACCCCCGTCGGCGCCGTGGTGGGCCCACGTGAGGGATGGAGCCGCGGTCACGGCATACAGCAGCAGCGCCGCCGCCGCGGCGAGGAGCGGCGCCAGCCCGGCCGGCGGATGGGATCGGGGGAACGATTTGGGCCTACCCATGGGGCGTATTATAGTAGGGCCTTCTGATGCCACAAGACGGCCCGCTCCTTTGCCCTGAGCACCTCCGCCTCGGAAGACGCCAAGGGAGACGCTGACGGGCGTGCAACCACTCGGGAGCGACATGACACCATCGGCTCCGCGCCCTCGACATCGAAACGCCGCCGGTGCGTGGCGCCTCCTGGCGGGCGCCCTGGTGAGCCTGGTGTTCCTCTGGCTCGCCTTTCGCGGCGTCGACTGGGCCGGCGCGTGGGACAGTATGGCGCGAGCCAACGGCTGGCTCCTCTTCGCGGGGCTCTCGAGCGTCCTGGCGGGGACGGTGCTGCGGGCCGAGCGCTGGCGTGTGCTGTTCCACCCTCGCGATCGGGACATGCGTCTGGGCGCGTGCTTTTCCGCCATGCTCATCGGCCAGGCCGTGAACGCCGTGGCCCCGCTGCGCGCGGGTGAGGTGGTGCGCGCGCTGCTCATCGGCGAGATGGAGCGGGTCAGCAAGGCGCTGGCCATCTGGACCACCGTGGCCGAGAAGGTGCTGGACTCGGCGGCGCTGCTCGTCTTCCTGGCGCTCGCATCGCTGACCATGCCGCTGCCTCCGTGGGTGCGCGGCGCGGGCTGGACGCTGACGCTGGGCCTCGCCGTCGGCGTGGCGCTGGTGGCGACCCTCGTGTGGCGCGAGGCCGCCAGCACGGCCTGGATCACCCGGCTCGAGGGGCGCCTGCCGTGGTTGGGGCGCCTGCGCCCCGGGCGGCTCATCGCGGCGGTGGCCGCCAGCGCGCGGCTCATGCGGCGCCCGCGATTGGCCGTCGGCCTGCTGGTGCGGTCGGCGATCATCTTCGTGGCACTCTCGGCCACCAACTGGATCGTGGGGCTGGGCATGGGGCTGCGGCTCCCCATCATGGCCTATGCGCTGCTGTTTGCCGTCCTGCAGATCAGCGCCATTGTGCCCCTCCCCACATCGCCGGGGCGGCTGGGGGTGTTCCACTACCTGTGCGTGGTGGTGCTGGCACTGTACGGTGTGGATCGGGACGTCGCCCTCGCTTACGGGCTCGTACTGCACGTCGCCGTATACTTGCCCACGGCCGTAGGGGGCCCCCTGCTGCTCTGGCTGGAGAACCGCCGGGGGCACGCCTTGGGAAGGATCCTCGGCCTTGGGGCGCCGGCGGGTGGCCCGACGATGGAACCCTGACGCCCCCGCGCTCATCTATACGGGCAGGTGGCGCCCAAGGAACACCTCCCGAAGGTCCCTCCGCACCGGCCCCCGCACATACCGGATTCTCTACGGGGGAAACCTTTGGGAGGCGTTCGCGGCAAACCTGCGCCTGGAAGAAGCTGCGGCAGCCTCTGGCATCGCCTTGGCGACCCACTCGCGCGATGCTATAATGGTCGTCCGACTCTAGTGTATCGAGGATGCGGTTCATGAGGCACGAGAACACAAGTGGGAGCAGTTGGAGACAGGCGCTTGTGTCTTTCGTCCTGGTACTCATCGCGTCGGGCGCCCTATACTCCGGTTACTTCTTTTTTTGTACCGTAAGAGCCCTCGTCGCCAGCGTCCCCCTTCCCTTTGCCGAGAGCGTCGCCGTCGCCCGCACCCTACCCCCCGGGCGCAGCTCCGAGCAGGAATTGCCGGATCTCGTCAACGCCAAGGAGCGCGCCAACATCCTCCTCCTGGGCATCGACCAGCGGGGTGACGAGGCGGGCCCGTGGCGCACGGATACCCTGATCCTCGCCTCCATCGACCCGGCCACCAACTCGGCCGCCATCCTCTCCATCCCCCGCGACCTGTACGTGACGATCCCCGGCTACGGCGAGGGGCGCATCAACACGGCCCACATCACCGGCGACGTGCGCGGCTACCCCGGCGGCGGCGTGGCCCTGGCGAAAAAGACCGTCTCCGAAGCGCTCGGGATACCCGTCCACTACTATGTGCGCATCAACTTTACCGGCTTTGAGAAGCTGGTGGACGCCATCGGCGGGCTGACCATCAACGTGGAAACGACGATCCACGACGAAAAGTACCCCGACAACAACTATGGCTATATGACGGTGCACATCCCTGCCGGCATCCAGCACATGGATGGGGTGACGGCGCTGCAATACGCACGCTCGCGGCACGGCAACAGCGATTTCGACCGCATGGGGCGCCAACAGGCCGTCATGCTGGCGGCGCGCGACAAGCTGCTGAGCCTCGATTTCTCTCTGGCCAGCATCCCCAAGCTCATCAAGCTGGCGGGCGACTCGGTGCAGACCGACCTCACGCTGGAAGAGATGCTGGCGCTGGCCGAGATCGGCAAGCGCATCGACCGCGCCAACATCAGCCAGGGCGCCATCGACGCCACCATGACCACCACCACGGTGCTGCCGCCCAACGGCGCGATGGTAGAGATGCCCCAGTGGGACAAGATCCATGCCCTGGTGGCCGACCTCTTTCCCTCGCCGGCGCCCGAGGCGTCGCCGCGCCCCAGCCTGGTGGAGGCGCAGCTCGCCAACGAGGCGGCGCGCATCGAACTGCAGAACGGCACCCTGGCGGGCTCCCTCGCCCAGGACGCCGCCGCCGACCTGCGCGGCAAGGGGTTCAACGTGGTGCTGTACGACAACGCCAGCCGTTTCGACTATGCCGACACCGCGCTGGTGGTCTATGCCGACAAGCCCTACACCGTCGAGACCCTGGCGACGGAACTCGGTGTGGCGCCCGAGAACGTCCGCCGCGAGGCGGGCAGCCATTCGGATATCGACATCCTCGTCATCCTCGGCCGCGATTACGCCCAGCGCGCCGGCGGCTGAGGCGTCGGCCCTGATAACGCGCCCTCGCGCGCCCCGCCATCCTTGACACCTCCCGCACCGGCGGCTATAACCACCCTCTGATCGAGGTAGACGTGCGATAGGGGTTCGTTTCGCGTGCCCCGAGCGCGGGAACATGGAGAGAGCCATGATCGACAGCCTGAGCGTCATCGTTGCACGCGAGGACACGGCGCGCGTCGCCGACCTGCGCCGGCGCGTGCGCGCCGCCATGGAGCGCCCGCCCGTCGCCTGGACGTGCCCCGCGCGCATCGACGCCCGCCACATGGACGAGCCGCTGCAGGTGCGCAAGGCGCGCGCGCTGGCGCTCAAGCTGGGCGCCATGTCCACGGAACTGTGGGAGGGGCAGCTCTTTGCCGGTTCGATGACGCTCGAGGACCCTCGCGTCCACTATGAGCGCGGCTTTCCCGACTATACCACGGCCGAGGAGCGCGCCCACGCCGCCGAGCGCGGGCTGAGCATCCGCTCGGTGTTCGGCCACATCGTGCCGAACTATGCGCGGCTGCTGGAGCGCGGGCTGGGCGGCATCATGGAGGACGCGGCGGCGCAAACCGCCGCGGCGACCACGCCGGAGGAGCGCGCCTTTCTCGATTCCGTGGGGATCGCCCTGCAGGCGGTGATCGACTATGCCGAGCGCCTGGCGGAGCGCTGCGAGCGCGAGGCGGCGGCCTGTACCGACCCCGTCCGCGCCGCCGAACTCGGCCAGATGGGCGCCAACCTGCGCCAGGCGCCCGCCGGGCCGGCGCGCACCTACTGGCAGGCGCTGCAGGCCGTCTGGCTGCTGCACATGATCTTTCATGCCACCATGAACGGCAATGCCATGGGCCGGCTCGACCAGTACGCCTGGCCCTATTTGCGCGACGACCTGGACGCGCGCCGCCTCGACATCGACCGCGCGGCGGAGCTGACGGATTGCTTCTGCTTCAAGTTCAACGAGCGCGCCGCGGCCACGGAGGACCTGCGCCCCGAGAACCGCCGGTCGGAGGACCTCAACCCCATGGCGCGGACGCGCCACTACACCTCATCGCAGATCGCGCTCCAGCGTGACAGCCTCGACGCCACGAATCACTGGCTGCAGAACATCGTCGTGGGCGGGCTCACCCCTGAGGGGGAGGACGGCACCAACCCCCTGAGCTACCTCCTCCTGGAGAGCTATCGCCGCAACAAGATGACCAATCCCCTCCTCACAGTGCGCCTGCACCGCGCCTCTCCCGGGGCGCTGGTGCGCTACACCTGCGAGGTGCTCAAGGAGGGTGGCGGCATGCCAGCGCTGTTCAACGATGAGCAGTTGGTGCCGGCGCTGGAGCGCATCGGCATCCCCACGCCCGACGCCCGCGACTATACCAACGACGGCTGCTGGGAGGTCATCATCCCGGGGCGCACCGATTTCGGCTTCCTGCGCCTGAGCCTGATGCTGTGCCTCGAATGGGCGCTCAACCGCGGCGCCTCGCGCATCGACGGCCCGGCCAGGGGGATCGACACCGGCGACCCACGAGCCTTTGGCAGTTACGACGACGTATGGCGCGCCTTCCTGGCACAGCTGGACGCCATGGTGGGGCGCGTGGTGCACGATGTCGTCGCGACGGTGAACGCCCGCCACAGCATCGCGCCGGTGCCTCTGCTCAGCGCGCTCATTGACGGCGCCATCGAGAGCCGCCGCGACATGACCGCCGGCGGGGCGCGCTACCGCACCTTTGCCATGCTGGCCGAGAGCGCCGCCCACGCCATCGATGCACTGGCCGCCATCAAAAAGGTGATCTTTGAGGACCGCGTGGCGACCATGGACGAGCTGTGCGACGCCCTGGACGCCGATTTTCAGGGGTATGCGGCGCTGCGCAACGCCTTGCTGGCGGCGCCCAAGTACGGCAACGACGACCCCTACGCCGACGCCGTGGGCCGCGCCCTGATCGACGCCTTTACCGAGACGGTGGCCCGCCACGCCCGCGCCCACGAAAAGATCATCAAGTTTCCGGCCGGGGTCGGCACCTTTTCCTGGTACATCGGCATCGGCGAGGGGCTGGGCGCCTCCGCCGACGGGCGCCTGGCGGGCGAGCCGGTGTCGTCCAACTTTTCGCCGGCGCTCGGGCGCGATCACAACGGTATCCCGGGGGCGATCCTCTCGTACGCCGCCATGCACCACGCCAACCTCCCCGCTGGCGGCCCGCTGGACCTGCGCCTGAACCGCCACCTGGTGGAGGGGGAAGAGGGCACCGGCCGCATGGCCGCCCTCGTGCGCAGTTTCGTCGAGACGGGCGGCAACATGATGACCCTCACGGTGGTGGATACGGAAGAGCTGCGCGCCGCGCAGCGCGACCCCGACAACTACCGGTCGCTGCGGGTGCGCATGGGCGGCTGGTGCGCCTACTTTACCATGCTGGGGCGCGAGCAGCAGGACCACCACATCCACCGGCAGGAGGGCCGCTCGTGAGCCGAGACGAACTGGACGGCGTGCGCGGCACGCTGTTCGACTTGGACACCTTTGCCATCCACGACGGCCCGGGCATCCGCATGACGGTCTACCTGAAGGGGTGTCCCCTGGCCTGCGCCTGGTGCCACAGCCCGGAATCGCAGCGCCCCGAGCCGCAACTCGTGTTCGTCCGCGACCGCTGCATCGCGTGCGGGGCATGTGTCGGCGCCTGCACGCGGGGCGTTCACTCTGTGTCCCAGGGCGAGCACGCGCTGGACCGCGACCGCTGCCGCGCTTGTGGGGCCTGCGCGGCCGCCTGCCCCACGGGGGCGCTGTCCATCAAGGGGTACGAGGCCACGGCCGCCGAGGTCGTCGCCCGCGCGGCGCGCATGAAGCCCTTCTTTGCGCACTCGGGCGGCGGCGTGACCCTCACGGGCGGCGAGGTGACGATGCAGCCCGCCTTTGCCCACGCCATCCTGGTGGGGTGTCGGGACGAGGGGATCCACACGGCGATCGAGACGTGCGGCGCCTGCTCCTGGCCCATCCTGGAGCGCCTGGCGGACGCGGCGGACCTCATCCTGTACGACATCAAGCTCGCCGACGAGGCGGCGCACCGCCGCTGGACGGGGCAATCGAACCGGCGCATCCTGGAGAACGCGGCGCGCCTGGCGGGCCGAAACGTCCAGGTGCGCGTGCCCCTCATCCCGGGGATCACCGATACGGAGGAGAACCTGGGCGCCATCGTGGCCCTGATGCGCGCGGCCGGGCTCCGATCGGTGGCGCTGTTGCCGTACAACGAGGCATCGGCGGCCAAGTACGAATGGCTTGACCGGCCCTGTTCACTCGCGACCGAGCGCCAGACGCCGGAGCAACTCGAGGCGATGCTGGCCATGGCCCGGCGCGAGGGACTGGAAGCGGAACTCGGATAGCTGCGACGCACCATTCGCCGGACCCGTAGCTCGCCCCATCGCGGGCGGATTGGGTCCGGCGTTCACTGTCGGCGGTGTGCCGTGAGATAGGATGGGAGATGCGTCTGTCACGCGCAGAGCGCGGTATGGCACTCACACTGGCGGTTGGGGCGGCCGGGGCATTCCTGGCCCGCGCCGTGCACCTGCCGGGCGGGCCGCTGGTCGGCGCGCTCGTCGCTGCGGGGGGCGCCCGCGTGCTGGGCGCGCCGTTGGAGGAGCCGCCGCCCTGGCTGCGCACCTCGGCGCGCATCGTGTTGGGCCTCACCATCGGCGCCACGGTGACCGACGAGACGCTGCGCGTGGTGGCCTCGTCCCTCGTGCCCGTAGCGGTTATGGTAGTGTTCATGCTCGTTCTGGGGCTCATCACCGCGTGGGCGCTGACGCGGCTCGCGCGCATGGCCGCCCCCACGGCGTTCTGCGGCGCCTCCCCGGGCGCCCTCTCCGCCATGGTGACGCTGGCCGACGAACTCGGGGGCTCGGCGCCCGTCGTCGCCAGCATGCACCTCGTGCGCCTGGTGAGCGTCATGCTGGTGGTGCCGCCGTTCGTGCACGGGTTCTTTGCCCCGCCGCCGGAGGCCGTCGCCCCCCTCCTGTCCGGCGCCATCGATGGCGGCCCCCTCTTCTGGCGGCAGGCCGCCCTCCTGGCCATGGGCCTCATCGCCGGCCTGGCCGTCACCCGGCTCAAGGTGCCGGCCGGCGACCTCGTCACGGGGATGGTGGTCGCGGCGGTGGCCAACCCCGCCTTCCTCCACCTGCCCGACCTGCCGCTCACGTGGAAGCTCTTTGCCCAGATCGCCGTCGGCGCAGGGATCGGCGCGACCATCACCCGCGCGGCGCTGGCCGATTTCAAGCCGTTCGCGCTGGCGGGCGGCCTGATGACGCTCTTTCTCATGGCATCCGGGCTGGCGCTGGCCTGGGTGCTGTCGCAGGTGAGTTCCCTCGACCTCATCACCTGCATCGTGGGCTGCGCCCCCGGCGGCGCCGACACGATGATCATCCTGGCGGGCGAGTTCGGCGCCAACGTGCCGTTGGTCACCGCCATGCACGTCTCGCGTATCGTCATCCTCATGGTGCTCCTGCCGCCGCTCATCAACATCACCGTACGGCGCACGGCGCACGCCACGCCATCGCCCGCACGGCCCGCCCACGTTCCCGGCACCTCCGGCGAGGGGAGCTGACGGCGCTGCCACCGCCCCTCTCAACGCCACGAGGGACCTCGTCCAGCTAGACCAGGTCCCTCACATCCGTTCGGGACGACATACTCGTGTCGTTCCGAGCGGAGGGCGCCAGGGATGGCACGGAACCTCGTGTAGCTCATCGTGGTCCCTCGCGTCCGTTCGGGACGGCGGGATGGCGTAGGGGCGACCGGCCGGTCGCCCACAGCGCCGGGCCCCTCCTCGGGCCGCAGGCTGAGGGCCGAGTAGATGCGCCCGAGGAAGCGGCTGGGCACCGTCGCCAGGAGCTGCGGCTCGGTGAACCCCTCCCGCGGCGCCAGCTCCCGCCAGGTGCGAAACGACAGGGGGTAGGGCACCCAGGGGTTGCCCTGATCCGCGTCATACTCGACGAGGATGTAGCGCCCGCCCGGGCGCAGGTAGCCGAGGATGCGCCGCAGCACCGGCCCCTTGTCGCGCTGAAAGTGCAGGGCATTGGCCATGACGACGCCGTCCAGGGGCGGCAGGTCGAGGGGCCGCGTATAGTCGGCGGTGATATAGTGCACCTCCACGGCGGGGAAGCGCCTTTGCATCTCCCGCTCCTGCTGGCGCAGGGCGCCGGCGACGCGATCGATGGAGTGAATGACGCCCCCCGGGTCGATAAGGTCGGCCAGCGCCAGGGTAAAGGCGCCCGTGCCCGAACCGAAATCGGCCCACACTCCCCCGGGGCCCGGGATGCCCCCCTCCAGCAGATAGACGTGATCCTTGTGCTCCATACACTCCCCCGCACGTGATGCCGCCGGGACGGCGGCGCTCCGCGATCGCTCCTCCGTCGTCCCGAACGGACGTGAGGGACCTTGACTAGCCAGACGAGGCTCCCCGCCATCCATGGCGCCCTGCGCTCGGAACGATAGGAGTATGTCGTCCCGAACGGATGTGAGGGACCTTGTGTAGCTAGACGAGGCTCTCCGCCATCCATGGCGCCCTGCGCTCAGCACGACGGCGGGTGGCGCCCGGAGCGACACGCCGCGGCGAGACGGGTATAATGCCCCTGCCGCCATCATAGCAGACGGAAGGTGAAACGCCCATGACGCACCCGCAGCTGCCCCGCTTCCCCTACGGCGCCGTCTACTTTCGCTACTCGAATCCACCCCCGGAGGATTGGGAACGCGACTATCGCACCGCCGCCGAGGACGGGATGACCGTCTTTCGCCACTGGTTCCTCTGGTCGGCGGTGGAGGTGGCGCCGGGGCGCTACGACTGGTCGGCCTACGACCGGCAACTCGACCTGGCCGCCGAGCACGGCATCAAGACGATCATCGCCGAGATGATCACGGCGGCGCCCGAGTGGGCCTTTCGCGCCTTTAACCACGCCCGCTTTGAGACGCGCGAGGGGCGCCGCGTGGAGAGCCACATGAGCGGAAGCTGCGTTACGGGCGGCTTCCCGGGCCTCTGCCTGGACAACGACGACTATCGCGCCGCGGCGGAGCGCTTTTTGCGGGAACTCGTGGCGCGCTACAAGGACCACCCCGGGCTTGGTGGGTACGACATCTGGAACGAGAGCAACTATGCCCCGGACACCTGCTACTGCCACGCCACGGCGGAGCGCTTCCGGGAGTGGCTCCGCGCCAGGTACGGCGACGTGGAGGCGCTGGGCGCGGCGTGGTACCGGCCGAGTTTCGCCACGTGGGAGGACGTGACGCCGCCGCGCTCCCTGGGCCCCTACCCCGACACCCTCGACTGGCTGCGGTTCCGCATCGACAACGCTTACCGCCTGATGCGTTGGCGCGCCGACGTCATCCGCGAACTGGACGGGCAACACCCGATCACGGCGCACGGCATCGCGGCGAGCCTGACGCGCATGGCGCCGGGCGGCGCCGACGACTGGCGGGCGGCCGCCGAAGTGGAGAGCTATGGCTACACCTGGGGGTCGTCGCGCCACGGGGACGAGCCATGGAAGCAGTTCCACGCCGTCGACCTGGTACGCGCCGCGGCGCGCGGCAAGCCCTTCTGGCACGCAGAGGCGTACGCCGGGCCGTTGTGGATGCAGCCCCAGGTACCCAACCGCCCCCGCGACGACGGGCGCATCGCCTCCCCCGAGGACGTGCGCTATTGGGACCTGACGAGTTTCATGCTGGGCGCCACGGGGCTGATGTACCTGCGTTGGCGGCCGCTCCTCGATGGCCCCCTCTTTGGCGCCTTTGGCCCCTACGGGATGGACGGCGCGCGCACGCCGCGCTCCGCGATGGCCGCCAGCGTCGGGCGCTGGGTGGCCGCCCCGGAGCAGGAGGCGCTGTGGCGGTCGCGGCCGGTGCGCGGTGAGGTGGGGATCGTGTACGTGCCCGAGACGCAGCTCTACACCTACGCCCAGCAGGGGAGCACGGCCTACTATGCCCAGTGCATGGAGGGCGCCTACCGTGGCTTTTTCGACGGCAACATCCAGGCCGATTGGGTGCACATCGACGACATCGACCGCTACGACCTGCTCTACCTCCCTTTCCCCGTGATGCTGAGCCAGGCCACCGCCGACCGTCTGCGCGCCTGGGTGGAGGCGGGAGGCACGTTGGTATGCGAGGGGTGTCCCGGCTACTTTGGCGACCGGGGGCGCGTGGGCACGACCCAGCCCAACCTGGGGCTGGACGCGCTGTTCGGCGCGCGGGAGGTCGATGTAGAGTTTACGCCGGACCTGCTCACCGACCTGCGCTGGAACCTGAACGGCACAAGGGCCTGGGGCGGGCTCTTTATGCAGGCGTACGAGCCCACCACCGGAACGCCCGTCGGGTGGTACGACGACGGCCGCATCGCCGCAGTCGACCATACCTACGGGCGCGGGCGCACCCGCCTGATGGGCACGATGCCCTCCGCCGGGCACGGCGCCCATCCCGAGAACGGCTGCGCCGACCTGTTCGCCGACGTCCTGGCGTACGGCGCCAAGCGGCGCCACGTGCACTGCAGCGATCCCCGCATCAAGGCGCGGCTCCACGCCGGCGCCGGCGGCACCTACCTGTGGGTGGCGAACCCCGCCCGCCGGCCGCTGCCCGTACGCCTCGAGTTGAGCGAGGCGTGGGGGCCGTTCGCGTCGGCGCGCACCCTCTGGGGGGCGGAGGCGCAGATCGAGGGGCGCATCGTGACGCTGGCCGCCGGGGCGCGCGACGTGACGGTCCTGGCGCTGGCATAGCTGCGCGGGGCTACTTGGGCTCCTGCAGGCCAACCAGGTACTCCCCCTGCACGTGCGAGGCGACCTCGCCGCCGAGGATGGTGATGGCGACGACGATAAGGGCCCAGAACACCAGGATCACCACGATGGCCAGCGAGCCATAGATGACGTTGTACTCGCCAAAGCGCCGCACATAGTAGAGGAACAGGGGTCGCGCCAGGAGGACCAGCACGGTGGCGACCCCGGCCGCCGCCAGGGCTGCCTGCCAATCGGGCCGGCGGCGCGGCACAAAGCGGTACAGCAGGAAATAGGCCAGCAGCAGGAGCGCGCCGGACGCCACCGCCGGCAGGGCGGCCAGCAGCGGCCCACCATCGCCGGGCAGGAAGCCGATAGCCTGCGCCAGCGGCCCCAGGATGAGGCGCGCCCCCAGCGCCAGCACGAAAAGCACCCCGATGGTCAACAGCATGAGCGCTTCGACGACAAGGCGCCGCAGGAAGCCATAGCCATCCTCGATGTCGCAGGCGCGGTTCATTGCCTTGGCGAGCGCGCCAAAGATGCGCGTGCCGCTCCACAGCAGCGAGGCGATGGAAAAGATGCCGGCAGCCTGCCTGGCCTCGATGGCGCCCAGCAGCCCACCCAGCGTCTCTCCGACAAAGATCGCCAGTAACACCAGCAGGGGCGACACCTCCGTCTGGCTGCGCATGATGAAGGGGAGCAGGACGCGGCTCTCGACCTGCTGCAGCGCCAGGACAAAGAGGAGCACGATGAGGGCCTGGGTTGGCGATTCGAGCAGGGCGATGATGAGCATGGGGATCGCCGCCAGGATGGGGCCAAGCACCGGGATGACCTCCAACAGGCCCGCCAGGATGCTGAGGGTCAGGGCGAGGTCGAGGCCGATGATGGTCAGCCCGACGTAGGTGAGCGCGCCCACGGCGGCGGCGTCGATGGCCGTGCCACGGACGAACCCGCCCATCGCCTGCCCCATCTCCTGCAACACCCCGATGACGCGCTCGCCCTGACCCTGCGGAAAGAGGGAGCGCAGGAAACGCAGCATGGCGGGGGTCTCGATGAGCCAGTAGAGGGCGATGAAGAGGATAAACAGCAGCTCAAAGAACGAAGTAAAGATCAGCGCCGGGAGCGACACCAAGGTGCTCGCCACGCCGCCGATCTGGGACGTGAGGGTGCTCACCAAGTCCTCGGCGGCGGGCAGATCAAAGCGCTCCAGCCACCCCTGAGCGCGCTCGAGCACGTCGGGCAGGCGGTCGCTGATCGCCTGCGCCTGGCCCACGAGCCCGGGGATGACGATCCATCCCAGGCCGACGGCCGCCGCCGTGAGCGCGAGAAAGACGAGGACGACGGCGACGCCCCGAGGCATCCGCCGGCTCAGCCACGCCACGAGCGGTGAGAGCGCCTCGGCGATGGTGATCCCCAGCGCCAGGAGCAGCAGCGGGCGCGCCAGCAGCCAGAGCGTGGCCAGCATCACGACGCCGAGGACGAGGGCGAGTGCCCCGGCGATAACCACCCACTCGAGCGAGGCGCGCTCACCACGACGAGAGGGCGCCCCGGTGGCGCCCTCCACGCCGACTTGACTGTCTGCCTTCACGGATTACCCCATGGTTGGGTGCGCAGGAGGGGGCAGTAGGGCGGGCGGCGCCCGCGCCGTCAGCCGCCCCTGCCCGTCTCGGCTCGGGTCAGGTCATCAGGTCTTCCTGGCGCTGGCCCTCCTCCTGAGCCCTGCGCTCGGCCTCGTGGGTCGTCTCTTCGACCTTGCGCTCGGCCTCGTGAGCCGCCTCTTCGACCTTGCCCATGGTCTCTTCGGCCATCTCCTCGGCGCGATGCACGATGGTGTCGCGGGCCTCACCCATAATGCGGTCCTCCTGGCGGGTGCTGGGCAACATCATGCCGATCGCAGCGCCCACCGCCAGGGCCACCACGCCCATCGTTAGGGGGTTTTCGTCCATCATCGTCTCGAACCGCCCACGGGCGCGCTGCACCTGGCGCTGCGCCTCATGGGTGACCTCCTCGGCGCGGTGCTGGACCTCGCCGGCGATCTCTCCCGCGCGCTCCTGGGCCTGCGTTATCGTCTCGCCGGCCCGCTCCTGGACGCGCGACATGGTCTCCTCGGCCCGGTGACGCGCCTCGCCGGCCATCTCGCGGGTTCGCCCCTCCATCATGTCGCGCTCGCGATACGGATAGGCCTCGATCTCGCGCACCTCACGGCCGTCACCACCCATGGTGGCCTGCACGGCGAGCCACCCCAGGCCCACGGCGACCATCGCCGCGGGGAGCGGGTTGTTGCGCACCGTGTCCCTCAGGCTGAACCCGGCCTCTCGCGCCCGATGCTGCACTTCCCTCGCCATATGCTCTGCCCTCCCAATGGTCGCCCCTCGAACGGCCTCGCGGGCCTGTGCCCGGAGCCGTTGAGGGTCGAGCCTCTCCTGGATCACGTCTATCGTCTCGGCCATCCCGGCGCGGGTCCGGTCGATGTCGTCTCGGATCTGCTGAGGGCTCTTGCCCTCGGCGTGGTACTCGGTCGTCTGCGCCTGGGCGGCGCGCCTGGCTTCCGGTTGGATGGGCCGGACGGCCGGGGTCTCTCCCCGCGTCCTCACCGTATCTGGTTCTGAAGCCATTCCCTATCCTCCTTCAGCGAGTCGATCGTCTCCGTCGGTGTGACTCCTCGCCGCTTGATGTCGTTCATACCCTGCTGGATGAGCACATAGCCCACGATGGCCAAGACGGCGCCGACGATCAGCGCCGAAAGCCACAGGGGGATGATGAGGTCCAGGGCGATGATGCCGGCCGCCACAAGAGCCTGAAACCCCACGAAGGCGATGACGGCGCCGATCCCGATGCGGATCGCATCCCGGCTGACATGCGACACCTTGGAGCTGACTTCCGTCCTCGCCAGGGCTACCTCCTGGCGGAACAGCATGCGCACCTCATCGGTCAGTTCGCCGAACAGCTCTCCCAGAGAGCGTTCCTCTCTCACACGTCCGTCCATGATACCTCCCTCGTTGCGCGCTAGGATCTAGATGCCGGTGCCCCGGGCCTGGTAGGGGAGGGGCTCCTCGGACATCGGTCTGTCGGAAGGCATCTGCCTCTCGGCATAGGTCCGGGCCCGGCCGTAGGACATCTCGCCCTCGCGCTCGGGCCGGTAGCTCGTGCTCTTCAGGAAGCGGGCCGTCAGCAGGCCGGCCACTAGGGCGCCCCCCAGGACGATCTCGGGGTGATCCCGGGCAAAGTCCTCGGCGTCAGCGATCAGCTCGCCGACGTCCCTATCGTGCAGGTTCCGGGAGAACTGGTCGACGCGGTCGGCGATCTGGTCGGCGTAATCGGCCACAGACGCGCGGTTGTGATCGCGCAGCTGATTGCCCGTGGCGTGCAGCACCTCGACGATGTCGTCCAAGCCCGTCGCGGCGCGCTCCTTTTGCGTCGACAGCGCCGAGCGGGCGGTCCGCTCCGCGCTACCCGCCGCCTGACGGGCGGTCTCACGCACGCGCTCGGTGCTCTCCATGGAGCTTTCGCCCTGTGGGTGCGTACGTTCACCCACTACATCGCCAGAGACCGGCATGTCGGGGCGAATGCGATCTGAGTCTCGCGCAGCCATAGCGACCTCCTCTGGATCCACTGGCCTTGCTCGGTCGCTTTGCCGTCGGCGCCCGCCGTCGCGCGTACAAGGTTGCGGCGCAGCGGGGCTCGCGTTGAGGTGTAGTACAGAGAGAAAGAGATGCAGGGAGGATGGGGCTGCAAGGGGAAAGAATGTCTCGAGCGGCACGCCCGAGCGGATTATCAATAAACTTGATATGTGAACTCTATTACCATCTTAGCATAACTTGGCCCTGTTCACAAGGGGGAGCGCGATCCCATCAAACCCAGGCTCCTCCACCTCGCAGAGGCACGTGCGCCGGGCTGGCGACGCATACCGGAGGGTGGGCGCAGGGGGCGCCGGCGCCGGTCCGTCCGGGGCCCGCTGGTGTCAGTAACCTCTGGCCGGGTCGATGCGGTTGCGGAGGGGCGCTCCCTGCAGGTAGCGCGACATGTTGTCGACCATGATGTCGGTGATACGATCGGCGTTGCGAGGGCTGCTCCCGCTGGTGTGTTGGCTCAGGATGACGTTCGGGAGGTCCCACAGGGGCGAGTCGGCGGGCAGGGGCTCCGGGTCGGTGACATCGAGCCCCGCGCCGGCGATCCACCCCTCGCGCAGGGCACGCAGCAGGGCGTCGGCATCGATGGAGGCGCCGCGCCCCACGTTATAGATGAACGCCGTGGGCCGCATGGCGCGCAGCTCAGCCTCATCGATGATGCCGCGCGTCTCCCCCGTGAGGGGCAGGCACAGGGCGACGTGATCGGCCCGGGGGAGCATAGCGCGAAGGGCGTCCGGGCGGTGCTGCTCGTCCACGTCGGGGGAGGGGCTGGTTCCGCGGCGGACGCCGATGACGCGCATCCCCAGGAGGCGCGCCTTGCGGGCGAGGGTACCCCCGATGTCGCCCAGGCCAACGACCAGGAGGGTCTGGCCGTCGAGTTCGAACTTGGCCCCGACCACGGCGTCGCGCACCCGGCGATGGTCGGGCTGTGCGCGAACCAGGGTATGGAGGCCGGTGGCAAACGCGAGCATCATGGCGAGCACCACCTCGGCCATGGGCACGCCGTGTGCCCCCGAGGCGTTGGTAAGGACGACATCGCGGCCGCGCAGGCCAGCGGCGAGCATCCCCTCGACGCCGGCGGTGCCGGCCTGCACCCAGCGCAGGCGCCCAGCGGCCGCCACCGCCGCGGCGGGAAGACGCTTGGTAAAGATGACGTCCGCCCGCGGTGCGGCGGCCACGAAAGAGTCGACGTCGGGGCAAAAGACGACCTCGAGGCGCGGGTCAACGGCGCGGATGCGGGCGAGGTTGGCGGGTCCCACATCCTCGCCCACGAGGACGACGAGACGTTCGAGAGACGGTGCGGTCAAGGGGCATACTCCCTGCAGCGAGATGGGCGCCCGTGGCGCCGGAATCAGTATAGCCGGGGAGGATGGGTCGGGCAACGGACGGACGGTTACGTGCCGGGTGAGCGCCTTGATGGGAACGTGTGGGTATGGTAAAAGGGGGCGCAGCTCGGCGCGACGAGGAGGTGACAGCCATGAGGATCGAGGCGATCCAGGTGTACCGCGTGGCGATGCCGCTGGTGTACCCCTTTCGCACGTCGTTCGGCGACGAGGAGTGCATCGAGAGCGTCCTGGTGCGCATGCGCGCCGACGGCGTCGACGGCTGGGGGGAGGCCACCCCCTGGCGCAGCCCCGCCTACAGCGCCGAGTGGGCGGCGGGAGCCTTTCTGCTGGTGCGCGACTGGCTGGCGCCCCTCGTCGTCGGGCGGGAGGTGGACAGCGGCGCGGCGCTGCAGGCGCTGCTGGCGCGCTTTCGCGGCAACCCCTTTGCCAAGGCGAGCCTCGACCTCGCCTGGTGGGATCTCCACGCGCGGCTGGCGGGGGCGCCCCTCTGGCGGGCACTCGGGGGGCGGGGGCCCACCATCGACGTGGGCGCCGACCTCGGGGTGATGGAGAGCCTCGACGCCCTGCTGGCCGAGGTGGAGCGCGTGGCGCAGGCGGGGTTCAAGCGCCTCAAGCTCAAGTACCGCCCGGGGTGGGAGGTGGCGATGGTGGCCGCCGTGCGCGCGGCGCACCCCAAGATGGTCATCCACGTGGACTGTAACAGCGCTTACACCCTCGACGACCTGCCCATGTTCCGGGAGCTGGACGGCTACGGTCTGGCGATGATCGAGCAGCCGTTGGCCCACGACGACCTTGTGGACCACGCCGCGCTGCAGCGCGCCATCGCCACCCCCATCTGCCTCGACGAGAGCATCACGACCCCCGCCGCGGCGCGCCAGGCGATCGAACTCGGGGCGTGCCGCTGGGTGAACGTCAAGCCCGGGCGGGTGGGCGGGCTAACGCCGGCGGTGGCCATCCACGACCTCTGCCGGGAGGCGGGGATCCCTTGCTGGGTGGGGGGGATGCTCGAGTCGGCGGTGGGGCAGGCGCACAACCTCGCGCTGGCCACGCTGCCGAACTTTACCTATCCGGCGGACATTTTTCCCAGCAGCCGCTTCTACACCCGCGACCTGGCGGAGCCCGAGATGGCGCTCTGCGCCCCCTCGCAGATGCGCGCCGAGCCGGGGCCGGGGATCGGCTGCGCGCCCGACCCGGGGCGCCTGGCGGAGCACCTGATCGAGACGTCGGTTATAGAACCATGAGGACTGTTAACACAGAGGACACAGAGAATGTAGAGAGCACAGAGATCATGTAAAGAGAGTACCGGCTCGATCAGCGGAGGTCGCGACGGTAGGTGGGCCGATCTGTGGACGCCCACAGAACCGCCATATGGGGCCAAGGTGGATTGTCGCATAATTCCACCATCAGTTTTCTCTGTGCTCTCTGTGTCCTCTGCGCCCTTTGCGGTCAAGCTTTATATCATGCTGTCAAGTCATCCGTGTACGAGGTGAGGACTCGCCATGGCGCCACCCAACGTCATCGTCATCATGTCCGATCAGATGAAGGCGACGGCCAGCCACCTGTACGGCAATCCATTCTGCGAGACGCCCAGCCTGGCGCGATTGGCGGCGGAGGGGGTGCGCTTCGAGCACGCCTTCACGCCGCACCCGCTGTGCGTGCCGGCGCGAGTCTCCCTCTGGACGGGGCAGTACCCCCACTCCCACGGGGCGCGCCGCAACGAGACGTTCATGCCGGCCCACGCCGTACACGCCTTCCACGTGTGGAAGGGCCAGGGGTGCCACCTGGGGTTGATCGGCAAGAACCACTGCTTCGCCGAGGCGAAGGACTTGGCGCTATTCGACACCTGGTGTGAGCTGGGGCACGGCGGCCGCCCCGCCGACTCGCACACGAAAGGGCTGGACTGGGTGCGGCCGGTAGCGGCCATCGACGCCGCCCACGCCACCCGGCGGCAGATGCCGCCGGTCAGCCCGCGCTTTTCCTATGCCGTGAGCGACCATCCGGAAGAGGATTACGGCTCGGCCGTCATCGCCGCGCAGACGGTGCGCTTTCTCGAGGAGCACCGTCGCGACCCCTTTGCCCTGTGGGTGTCGTTCCCCGACCCTCACGAGCCGTACGAGACGCCGCGGCGCTACTGGGAGATGATGGCGGACCGCGTCGAGCTGCCCCCCTGGCGGGCGGACGAGTTCGATCGCGCCCCGGAGCGCAACCGCGTCATCCACGCCATGATGGGGATCGAGGACGATCCCCGGGAGCACGTGGAGGGGATGATGGCCGCCTACTATGGCAACGTCCGCTTCCTGGATGACGGCGTGGGGCGCATCCTCGACGCGCTGGACGGCCTGGGGATGCGGGAGAACACCATCGCCGTGTTCTGCGCCGACCACGGCGACTTTGCCGGGGAGCACGGGATGCAGTGCAAGGGGGGCGTGTTCTATGACGCGCTGACGCGCGTCCCGCTCATCGTGTCGTGGCCGGGGCAGGTCATCCAGGGGGGCGTCGATTCAAGCATGGCCAACCTCGTCGACGTGGTGCCCACCCTGCTGACGCTCCAGGGGCTGGCCATTCCGCCGTCAATGCACGGCCGGCCGCTGCCCACCGTCACCGGGGAAGCGCCACGAGACGTCACCTTTTCCGAGTACGGCGCGGGGGGGCCGCCCTTTACCATGGACGATCTCCGGGCCCTGCCACAGCCGTGGGGGCGCCGGGCGCTCATGCGGACGCTACGCTGGCGCGAGGCGGAGGGGCGCCGCAAGATGGCGCGCACGCGAGAGTGGAAGTACGTTCACGACCCCATGGGCGACACGGACGAACTCTACGACCTGCGTACCGACCCGTGGGAGCAGCACAACCGCATCGACGATGCCACCTGTCGCGACGTGCTGGCGGACATGCGGCTGCGCTTGGCAGATTGGAGCATCCAGACCGAGGACGCGCGGCCGGTGCCACTACCCGAGAGCGAGTATTATCGGCTGGACTAGTACTACAACTACAGCAAGCGCGTCACGGCGCATTTGACTCCCGATCGAGGTTGCTGTAGGGCGCGCAAGCCAGCGATCCGGTGCGTGGATCGCCGCGCCGAGCCGCACAGGCGTGCGGCCCCTACAAGTGCCGTGTTCCGCGCGATGTACGGTTCTCGTACTCGGATCTCGGTCGATCGTGGCGTCGCAGCAGCCTGGCCGTGAGACGGCTTGGGCCGTTCGGTCCCCCTCAGACGAGAGGAACGGCCCAAGCCGTTGCTACGTGGATGCGTGGGCGCCTTGTCAACTAGGGCTGCATAACATCGCCTTGACGGCAGCGGTCGGCTCACGGAGGGCTCCCGCCTCATCCACGGCGACGCGCGAGGCCGAGGACGGGCCGAACGCATCGCGCGGCCTGCAAGCCGCGCGACCGTCCCCTACAGACTCCTTTCTTTTTCGCTCTAGAACCTCACATTGTTCCCAATGTGGCGGCGGCGCCCTCCGTAGAGCCGGCGTTGGTCGGTTTGGCCGGACCGCGTTACGCGTGCGGAAATCCCCCTAGAACGCCCGCAAAGCCTTGCGATGAAACAAAACCTGCACTATAATCCCCTTGAGCGAAGGGCGGCCGACCCACCCACATCCTCGCCGGAGCAGTTCCTCAGGCCGCTCGAGTCCGCCCGACGCCTTGTGACCTATCGTTGATAGCGCCCTCCGCGGCGCCGACACCGAACAGAGTGCACCGCTGTACGTCACCCCTGCATCACCACTTCACCGTTCCGCTCTGCTTCCCAATGCAGCCGCAACGCATGACCATGGCTCCCGCGCGTTCCGTGTAACGCGTCTGCCGTCGGCGCCCTCTGTCACCCCCCACCGGGCGACGGGCGGTTGGGCACGTCGGGTTGATGGCATGGCAAATAAGCCGATAGACGACATGATCGAGGCGATGCGCCGGCGCATCGACGCGTTGGAGGAGCGTATCGGGCTCACGCCCGCGGACGATCCAGACTCTCAACGCGTGCTACAGGAACTCGAGACGGCGATAGAAGAGCTGCACGTCGCCGGCGAAGAGTTGCGCGAGCAGAACGAGGCGTTGCTGGCCGCCCAAAGCCAGATCGTGGATGAGCGTCGTCGCTACCAGGAGTTGTTCGAGCACGCCCCCGATGGCTACATCGTGACCACTATCGAGGGCATCATCCAGGAGGTGAACCGAACGGCCGCGGACATGCTGGGCGTCGCGCCCGATGTGTTGCAGGGCAAGCCGCTGGTCATCTATGTGTCCGGCCCGAACCGGCGCGCATTCACGGACCTGACGGGTCGCCTCCGTGGCGGCGAGACGGACCGCATCTCGGGGTGGGAGGTGGGGCTTCGGCGACGTGGTGGTGGACACACCATCGCGTCGGTCACCGCGGTAGCGGCGCGAGACACGCGGGGGGGCGTCACGGGCGTGCGATGGATGCTGCATGACGTCACCGAGCGGCGTCAGGCCGAGGCCGCCGCCGGCCGCTACGTGAACCGGCTCGAGGTTCTCGCCCAGATGGACCGCGCCATGCTCAGCGCCACCTCTCTGAAGGGCACCGCCGAGATCGCATTGGGCTATCTGCAGCGGTTGGTGACGCTGCCGCGGGCCAGCGTGGCCTTGATCGACCCGCGAGAGGGCGAGATGACCCTCCTGGCGGTGCTCGTAGAGGGCACCACGGAGGTCACCGAAGGCGCCAGCATTCACATCGATGTGGCCGAGTCGTTCCCCGAGGCGGGGCAGTGGCGCATCATCGAGGACGCCTATGCCCTCGGCGATCCGGCCCCGTGGGTGAGGGCGATGCGCGAGGAGGGGGTGCGGACCATCTTGAACGTCCCCCTACTCGCACAAGGAGAGTTGCTGGGTTCGCTGAACCTGGGATTGACCGGGCCCGACCAGCTGGGGTCGGAGGATCGCGAGGTCCTGCAGGAGGTGGCCGACCGGCTGGCGGTGGCCATGCAACAGTCGCGCCTTCTCGAACAGGTGCGCCGGTACGCCACCGATCTGGAGCGCCGCGTGGAGGAACGCACCGCCGAGCTGCAGGCCAGTGAGGAGCGCCTGCGCCTGGTGCTCGACCAACTGCCGGCGCTGGTGTGGACCACCGATCGCGACCTGAACATCACCTCGGCCAGCGGGTCGGGGCTGGCCATCGCCCGGCTGTCGCGGGAGCGCATGGTGGGCAAGAGTCTGCACGATTATCAGCGCCTGGCGCGCACGCCCATCGCGGCGGTGGACGTTCATCAGCGGGTGCTCCAGGGGGAGCACGTCACATACGAGGCCGAGTTCCGGGGCCACGTGTATCACAGCCACGTAGAGCCGTTCTTCAATGGACACCACGTCATCGTGGGGTGTCTGGGCGTGGCCGTGGACGTGACGCCCCTCAAGCGCACGGAGGCGGCGCTGCGCGAGACGACGGATCGCCTGGAGAGGATCAACCGGCGCCTCCACGCCTTCAACGCCATCGAACTCGGGGCCCAGGAACTCCTCGAGGTGGAGGACATCACGGCGCTGGTCGTGCGGCAACTCGCCGCGCTGGGGATTGATTCCGCCGTGTTGTTGCGGGAGCAAGGGCGCCTGGTGGTGCGCAGCATCTCGTTGGACGCCGAGCAGCTCGCCCGGGTGGAGGCGGTGCTGGGGATCTCGATCGTGGGTCCGATGAGCCCCGAGGGCGCCAGCGCGTGGCCTACCCGCGCCGAGGCACGGGAGACGGTGTGGATTTCCAACGCCGTGGCGATGGTCAGCGAGATGATGCCGAGGGCCACGCCCCGGGCGGTCGCCCGGGCGGCGCGCATGGTGGGGCTGCAGGGCACCATCGTGTCGCCTCTGATGGCCCGCGGCAACAACATCGGCCTGCTGATCCTGTGGGGCGACGGCATTGGCGAGGTCGACGTCCCTGCGGTAGCGGGGTTCGCGAACCAACTGGCAGTGGCGGTCGACAACGCCGTTCTGTTCTCGGCCATCCGTCAGCAGCGAGAGCGTCTGCGCAGCATGGCAGCGCGCCTGGCCGAAGCGGAGGAGGCTGACAGGCGCTTGGTGGTACGCGATCTGCACGACCAGGTCGGCCAGAACCTGAGTGCGCTGAACCTCGCCCTCAGCGCGCTCCGCGAGGAGGCGCGCGCGCTGCCAAGTGAGGCGGCCACGCTCTTTCGCCGGCGCATCGACGACGCCCTGGACCTGGTGCGCGAGACGGCGGAGCGCGCCCGCGACATCATGGCCGACCTGCGTCCGCCGGTGCTGGACGACTATGGGCTGATGGCGGCGCTGCGCTGGCACGCCGAGGGGCTGCAGCGGCGGACGTCTCTGTCGGTCACGCTTCGCGGCAAGGAACCGGAGCCGCGCCTCCCCGCGCCGGTAGAGATCGCGCTATTCCGCATCGCGCAGGAGGCGCTACTGAACGTCGCCATGCACGCCGAGACGAACGAAGCGTGGGTGACGCTGGAGACCGACGAGAGGATAGCACGACTCACCGTCGCCGACGCCGGCGTCGGCTTTGATCCCTCGCGGGTGACGGAGCCGGACGAGCGTAGAGGGTGGGGCATCGTCAGCATCGAGGAGCGCGCCGAAGCAGTGGGCGGCCATTGCCGCGTCGAATCGCAGCCCGGGCAGGGCACACGGGTCACGGTGGAGGTGCCACGATGACCACAACAATCACCGTCTTTTTGGCCGACGATCACGCGGTGGTGCGCGATGGCCTGCGCCTGTTGCTGGGCACCCACGGCGACATCGAGGTGATCGGGGACGCAGCCAACGGGCGGGATGCCGTGACCAAGGTCTCTCAGATGTGCCCTGACATCGTCATCCTGGACATCGCCATGCCCGAGTTGAACGGCCTGGAGGCCGCGCAGCAGATTCGTGACCTGTGCCCGTCGACGCAGGTCATCATCCTGTCGATGTACTCGACGTCGGAGCACGTCTTTCGCGCCCTGGAGGCGGGCGCGCGGGGCTATCTCCTGAAGGAATCGGCCGGCACCGAGGTGGCCGACGCCGTGCGGGCGGTGTACGGCGGACGGCTGTACCTCAGCCCCACCATCACCGACCTCGTAGTAGACGACTACCTCCAGCAGCAGGGACGCTCCGAGTCGCGCAGCCCGCTGGCGCGCCTGAGCCCTCGCGAGCGCGAGGTGCTGCAGCTGGTGGTCGAGGGCAAGACGAATGCCGAGGTCGCCGAGATCCTGGCGTTCTCCGTCAAGACGGTGGAAACCTATCGCAGCCGCATCATGCGCAAGCTGGGGATCAGCGATCTCCCCAGCCTGGTCAAGTTCGCCATCCAGCATGGGATCACCCCGCCCCAGTGAGGGCCCCGCATCGCCGACGGCCGTGATGCCGTCTCCCCTCCCCCGCCGCCAATCAAGCTTCTCGAGGCCCTTTGTCGTGTTATTATGTACTGTCTGTACGGATTACCTTACAGACTCCCGGCCCGGTCTGTGGCACAATAACACTCAGTCGTCGCCGATAAGGCCAGTCACCATGGCCGGGGCGACGGAGTGACCCCAGCGGGGCCAGCCGCGGCCCCAGGGGGCACAGATCGTTACAACAAGACACACTGTTAGGGGTTTGCTGTGGAGAAACTGCAACGTGGGATGCAAGCCCAACCCACCAGCGGCACCATCCCCGAGCTTGTGCAGTTGCTTCAGCAGGCAGCCCTCGCCACCGAGGCCGAAGGCCGGGACGACCTGGCCGGAGCGCTCCGCTGGTGGGCGGAACGCCTCAAGATTCTCGAACAGGGTGAGGCCCCCTGCCAGTCCGAGTTGTGGCTTGGCTGAGGCACGCGCGGTTGGTGGCGCGACAGGAGTTGGGTGTACGAAGGAGGTGGCCGCGTTCGACGGCGATGGCTTGGGATGCGCGGGACGAACGCCGACATCGTTGTGCGGCATAGCTGTGCGGCGAGCAGTCTAGCAGTACGATGGCACGGGTTGGCTCTCACGTCGGGGACGCTCAGCGGCGTGTTGGCGGCACCGCCGGCGCGATGGAGCGCGGTAGCGGCGGAGGACGACACGGGGAACCCGATTCGGGAGGACGGAGCGCTATGCCACTTTGGCCCTCGGGCGCTCCCGAGCAGGTTTCGCGAGAGGGCCCACTGATCCAGGCAGCATAGTCCACCTCTATCACGAAGAGTGAAAGGGATAACACGATGGAAACGGTACGAGTACCGGAATATCTTCAGACTCCCCCTATCACGGAAGCATCGCAGATTCTCAAGGTCGCAGCTCACTCGCAGGCCACTTCCGTTGCCGGCGCGATCGCGGGCGTCGTCCGGGACCGAGGACGCGCAGAGATTCAGGCCATCGGGGCGGGTGCGGTGAACCAGGCCACC
This sequence comes from Anaerolineae bacterium, assembly GCA_040768165.1. GTDB lineage: Bacteria > Chloroflexota > Anaerolineae > UBA1429 > UBA1429 > DUUT01. Next base: position 30,517 of record JAXGNH010000018.1, on the reverse strand, counting down.
AAGGCGGTGGCGATTGCCAGGGGCTATCTGGCCCTGGACGGCATCGACGTAGTGTGCATCCCGGCCTTCGCGACGGTCGAGATCGGAGACCAGGAGCGCACGGCGCTGAAATTCATCGTCGAGCCCAGGTAGGCGTCGCGCCACGACATATGGCGCACGACAACATCCTGCCGCTCCGGCAGGCAGCAAGCGCCCGGGGCGGCGGACCGATAGTTCGGATGTGGAGAGGATCGATGGGGATCCTCTCTTTTTTTGTGGCGTTCGGCTTGACGCCCAGGGCGCGAGGGTTCTATGATGGTGCTAGGCTGCGCCGGCACGCGGCGTCGTGCCCCATCGATGAGGAGGGTTGAATGCGCACCAATGAGGCCTTGCAACGGATGCAGGGGGGCCAGCCGGCCCTCGGCGCCAGCGCGGGACTGGGGTCGCCCCTGGCCGCGGAGATCCTCTCGCAGACGGGATTCGACTTTGTCCTGGTCGACAACCAGCACGGCGCCTGGGACGACACAGGCCTGATGGCGGCGTTTCGCAGCGTGGCGCTGGGCAGCGCCGTACCGATGACGCGCGTGGAGCAGAACGACTACTATGTCATCGGTCGGGCGCTGGATCGAGGCGCCATGGGCATCATCGTGCCGATGGTGAACTCGGCGGAGGAGGCGGCGGCCGCCGCCCGGGCGGTGCGCTATCCACCCCGCGGGGGGCGCAGCATGGGGCCCTTTGGCACCGGATTTCTCGGGGCCAACTATGCCGCCGAGATCAACGACCAGGTCTTTCTCGCGGTGCAGATCGAGCAGCAGGTGGCCGCCGAGCGCGCGGAAGAGATCCTCGCTGTCGAGGGCGTGGACGGTTGCTGGGTGGGGCCGAGCGACCTGGGCCTCTCCATGGGCGTCGACCTGACCACCGCGGAGGGGCGCCAGGCGCACGAGGCCGCCATCCTCCATGTGCGCGACGTGTGCCGCCGCCTGCACAAGATCCCGGGGATCGCCGGCACCCCCGCCACCGCCCGCCACTGGCTCGACGAGGGGTTCCTGTTCGTGACCGTGGTCAGCGATTCCTCCCTCGTTACCGCCGGCGCGCCGGAGGTGCTCAAGAGCCTACGCCAAGCATAGATACGCCGATACGCCGCGACGAGAGCCTGATGGAACGCGGATTACGCAGATCGCGCGCGGATTGGCGCTGATCTGAGACCGTTTGGCCCACTGAGCGACCACGACCGAACTCCGACAGCTGACAGCCGACAACTATGACGATAGGGGTGGCCCATGGGTAAACTCGACGGGCAGGTGGCGCTGGTTACCGGGGCGGGCCGGGGGCTGGGGCGCGCCTACGCCCTGCACCTGGCGCGGCTGGGCGCCGACGTGGTGGTGAACGACGTCGACCTGAGTGCCGCCAAGGAGTTCGGCGAGGCGCTGACGGCCGAGACAGTGATGGCCGAGATCGAGGGCCTGGGGCGGCGCGCCCTGGGCGTCGAGGCGGATGCCACCAAAAAGGACGCCGTCGAGGCGATGGTAGCGCAGGCGGTCGACGCCTTTGGCCGGCTCGACATCCTGGTGAACAACGCCGGCGGCGCCCTGGGCAAGCCGCGGTCGACCATGGCGTCGGACACCGATGAGGAGTATCTCGATTTCATCCTGGACGTCAACCTCAAGAGCGCCATCCTCTGCTGCCAGGCGACCAGCAAGCCGATGAAGGCGGCGCGCTACGGCCGCATCGTCAACGTCGGCTCGCAGGCGGGCCTGTGGACCGGCCACTCGGGCGACGGGATGCCGTACAAGGTGGCCAAGGCGGGGGTCATCCACTACACGCGCGTGCTGGCGTCCGAGTTGGGACCGTACGGCATCAATGTGAACTGCATCGCGCCGGCGTGGATCCTCTCGTCGCGAGCGGTGGCCCAGGGACGCAACACGCCGGAGGTCCGCGACCGCCTCCTGTCCCAGATCCCGCTGGGGCGCCTGGGGGTGCCCGACGACTGCGCCAAGGTGGTCGAGTTCCTGGTCACCGACCTGTCGGATTACGTCACCGGCCAGACCATCGCCGTCTGCGGCGGCTACGTCTGCTGGTAAAACACAAATAACCACAGAGAACGCCGAGATCAGAGAGAATACAGGGATTGGAGTATGTCCTATAGCAGGGGAGCGATAGGTGGCCGCGACTGAGCCCACCTAGCGGGATGACTCAACGGAAATCCTCTGCGGTCTCTGCGGTTCACCGAGCACACATCACAGGAGGACAACCATGGAAGCCATGCAAGCCATTCTCGAGCGGCGCAGCGTGCGCAAGTACCGCCAGGAGCCGATCCCGGCGGAGGACCTGAAGCAGATCCTCGAGGCGGGGCACCAGTCGCCGTCGGCGGCCAACCGCCAGCCGTGGCATTTCGTCATCATCTGCGACCCAGAGCAAAAGCAGCGCGTGGCGCAGGCGTGCAACGGCCAGATGTGGCTGGCCGATGCGGCCTGCATCCTGGTGGGCGTCGGCCTGCCGGCGGTGAGTGAAAAGTGGTACCCGGTGGACGTGGCCATGGCGATGGAGAACATGGTCATCGCGGCGCGTAGCCTGGGGTACGGCACCTGCTGGATCGGCGCCTTCAAGCCTGACGAGGTCAAGGCGGCCTGTGGCCTGCCGGAGGGGGCCGAGGTGGTGGCGTGCACGCCCATCGGCGTGCCCGAGGCGTGGCCCGCGGCGCGGGAGCGCAAGGAATGGTCGACGGTGTTCTCGAAGGACCGCTACGGGGAGGCATTGAACCTGTAGCGAGGCAGCAAGAGGGTGGGAAAGGGAGATGTCGCAGGGTAGCGTGATGCCGGCGCGCGGCACCGTCACCACGGAAGAGGCGATCCAGACCAATCTACGCGTGTTGAGCGCTCTGTTCGGCGCCGGCTCCAAGCAAGTGGGCGTGCGCCTGTGGAACGACATCCTCTGGCCGGACGAGGAGCCGCGCCCCGTCACTCTGGCGCTAAAGCACCCGGGCGCCCTGCGCGCCATGTTCCTGCCCGGCACCGAGGTGGGCCTCGCCGAGGCCTACCTGTACGACGATGTGGACATCGAGGGCGAGATGGAGCAGGTGTTCGACCTCGCCGAGTCGCTGGTGGAGCGCGCCGGCGACTGGCGCACGCGCCTGCGGGTGGCGCGTGACCTGCTCCGCCTCCCCAAGGAGGGGACGCCCCGCACGGCGCGGCGTGGCCGCGCCCGGCTCCGGGGGCGGCGGCATTCCATCGAGCGCGACCGGGCCGCCATACGCTACCATTACGACGTCTCGAACGACTTTTATAGCCTGTGGCTCGACGAGCGCATGGTCTACTCCTGCGCCTACTTTTGCTCCGACGACGATACGTTGGAGGTCGCCCAGGCGCACAAGCTGGATTACATCTGCCGCAAGCTGCGCCTGCAACCGGGGCAGCGGCTGCTGGACATAGGCTGCGGGTGGGGCGGGCTGGTGCTGTGGGCTGCGGAGCATTACGGCGTGGACGCCACCGGCATCACCCTAAGCGAGCGCCAGGCGGAGCTGGCGAACCGCCGCATCGCCGAGGCGGGCCTGGCCGACCGCTGCCGCGTCGAGCTGCGCGACTATCGCGAGGTGCCGGGCGAGGCGTGTTTCGACGCCCTGGTGAGCGTGGGGATGCTCGAGCACGTGGGCGAAGCGCTGCTGACCACGTACTTTTCCCGGGCGCGGGCGCTGCTGCGCCCCGGCGGCCCCTTCCTGAACCACGGCATCGCCTTGCGGGCGGGGCTGCCGCGCCCTCGTGGCCGCGGCACGACGCTGAACGAGACGTACGTCTTTCCCGACGGCGAGCTGGTGCCCATCAATGCCACGCTGCGGGCCGCCGAGGAGGCGGGGTTCGAAGTGCGCGACGTGGAGAGCCTGCGCGAGCACTATGCCCGGCCGCGGCACCACTGGGTGCGCCGCCTGGAGGCGCACCGCGACGAGGCGCTGCAGTGCGTCGACGAGGTGACCTACCGCGTGTGGCGCCTCTTTATGGCGGGGTCGGCCCACGGGTTCAACTCGGGGCGGCTGAACGTGTACCAGTCCCTCCTGCTCAAACCCGACCCGTCAGGCCCCAGCGGCCTCCCCCTCACGCGTGAGGACTGGTACCTCGAATAGGCACAGGAAAGTGCATCTTCCATCCATGTAGTGACGACTTTGGTCGTTCAATCATTGCTACACTGGTGAAAATGAATGAATTCGTCACTACAAAGGGGAATTCAGCCATGTCATTCCCTGTGCTCCCTGTTTACCCTTGGTGCTCTTGGTGCCTTGGTGGTGAGAACCTGCGGTCTCTATGTTGAAGGAGTGTCACGATGGACAGGTATCCGTACGTCATCATCGGCGGCGGGCTCGCGGGCGGGAGGGCCTGCGAGGGGATTCGCCGCATCGATTCCGACGGACCGGTGCTGCTGATTACCGCCGAACCCCACCGCCCCTACCAGCGCCCCCCACTCTCCAAAGCGTACCTCATGGGCAAGGCCGGTCTCGAGAAGGTGTACCTCCAGGAGGAGGGCTACTATAGCGAGCGCGGCATCGAGATCATGGCCGAGACGCGGGTGGCGCGCATCGAGCGGGGCGACCACACCGTGACGCTGGAGAGCGGCCGCGTGGTGGGCTACGAGCGGCTGCTCCTCGCCACGGGGGGCTCGGCCATCCGCCTGCCCCTCCCCGGGGCGGACCTGCCCGGGGTGCACATCCTGCGCACCATCGACGACTCGAACGCCATCCGCGAGGACGCAGCCAACGCCCGGCGGATGCTCATCATCGGCGGGAGTTTCATCGGGTCGGAGGTGGCCTCGTCCCTGTCGCAGCAGGGGGTCGAGGGGACGATGGTGTTCCTCGAGCAGCGTCTGCTGCAGCGCGTGGTGCCGAGGGAGCTGGGCCACCACCTGACGCACATGTACCAGGAACACGGCGTGCGCATGTTGCCGGGCGTCAAACCGGTGCGGCTGGAGGGGGGCGAGCGCGTGCAGCGCGCCGTGCTGGACAACGGCGAGACGTTGGACGTGGACATGGTGGTGATGGGCGTAGGGATCCGCCTCAACACGGCCCTGGCCAAGGAGGCGGGGCTCGAGATGGGCGAGCGCGACGCCGTGATCGTGGACGAGCGCCTGCGCACCAGCGACCCCGACATCTATGCCGCCGGCGACATTGCCGCCTGGCCCGACCCGACCTTTGGGCGGCTGCGCGTCGAGCACTGGGACGTGGCGCGGGCCCAGGGGCTGCGCGCCGGGCGCAACATGGCGGGCGAGGAGCGCGCCTACACGACGCTGCCCTACTTTTTCTCGGACCTGTACGAGCTGAGCTTTGAGGTCTGGGGCAACCTGACGCGCTGGGACGCCACGGTGCAGCGCGGCGAGTTGGACGGCGAGGCGTTCACCTTCTTTTACTTCCACGAGGGCAAGATGGTGGGCGCGCTGGCCGCCGACCTGCCGGACGACGACCGCAAGCCGCTCCAGGCCCTCGTCAGGGCGCAACCCGCGTTGGAGGAGGTCTCGGCGCGGCTGGCGGATGCATCGGTCAGCCTGGCGTCACTGGCCTAGAGAGTTGTCAGTTGTCAGCCACCTGCTGCCTGTAGCGTGCTCGCCGATGGCAGCGCGAGCAACTGACAACCGAGAACTGACAACTGACCACTAATAACGGAAGACTACCCACAAGGAGAAGATCACCCATGGCAGCCAATGCGGCCAAGTTTGCCACCGCCCGCATCATCCACCACGGGCCGGGGGCGCTGGAACAGCTGGACGTCGAGGTGCGCCGGCTCGGGGCGCGGCGCGTCGCCATACTCACCGACCCGGGGGTGGCGGCCGCCGGCCTGGCGGACCGCGTCGTCGGGGCGCTGTCGGTGGAGGCGTCGGTGCTGTCGGAGGTGGTGCCCGAGCCGCCCTATCAGCTCGTGGAGCGCTGCGTCGCCTTTGTGAAGGACTGCGGCTCCGAGCTGGTCATCGGCCTGGGAGGCGGCAGCTCCATGGACTCCGCCAAGATGACGGCCGTCATGGCGTGCAACGAGGGCACGGTGGCGGACTATTTCGGCGCCGACCGGGTGCCCCGCCCCGGCCTGCCGATCATCGCCATCCCCACCACCTCGGGCACGGGGAGCGAGGTCACGCCGGCGGCCGTGTTCGTGGACGCGGCGGACGGCGCCAAGAAGGGGGTGCGCTCCGATTTCATGCTCCCCGAGGTGGCCATCGTCGACCCGATGCTCACCATCGGGCTGCCGCCGGCGCTCACCGCCGGCACGGGCCTCGACGCCCTCACCCACGCCATCGAGGCGTACACCTCGGCCAAGCGGACACTGATGAGCGACCTGACGGCGGAGGAGGCGATCCGCCTCATCGGGAGGAACCTCCGCGCCGCCTGCGCCAACGGCAGCGACCTGGAGGCCCGCGACGGGATGTCCATGGGCAGCCTGCTGGCCGGCATGGCCCTGTCGGTGGCCAACGTGGGCGCGGTGCATGCCCTGGCCCACGTGCTGGGGGGCAGCTATGGCGTGCCCCATGGCGTGGCCAATGCCATGCTGCTGGCGCCGCTGATGGCCTACAACCGCCCCTGCTGCGTCGAGCGCTATGCCCGCGTGGCGGAACTGCTCGGCGAGCCGGTGGAGGGGCTGTCCCTCGAGGAAGCGTCGGCCCGCGGCACCGAGGCGGTCATGCGCCTGACGCTGGAAGTGGGCATCCCGCAGCACCTCAGCGAGGTGGGCGTTCCCGCCGACGGGCTGGAGGCGGTGGCCAAGCTCTGCATGGAGACCCAGGGGCGCATCCTGCCCAACAACCCGCGCGAGATGACCCTGGAGGACGCGCTCGCACTCTTGCGGGCGCAGTACTGAGCCGTGAGGTAGCATGAGCGAGCCGGCGGGTCGGGTGTTGGTCGGCGTGCAGGGGTTCAGCGCGTCGAGTTGGGCCGGCGTGTTCTACCCGCCCGACCTGCCGGCGAACCGTCAGTTGGCGTTCTACGCCCAGGTGTTCGACACCGTCGAGCTGGACGTCACCTTTTACACTCTCCCCTCGGTGGCGGCCATCCGCTCCTGGATGGACAACACGCCCGAGGGGTTCACCTTTTGCGCCAAGATGCCCCGCGCCATCACCCACGACAAGCGCCTGAAGGACGTGGACGACGAGCTGCGCGCGGTGGGTGGGATGCTCGACCTGTTCGAGAACAAGATGGGCGCCATGGTGATCCAGTTCCCGCGCGCGTTCACGCGCCGCGAGGAGCCGGCCCTGCGCGCCTTCCTCCTCAAGCTGCCCGCGGGGCGCCGCTTCGCCGTCGAGTTTCGCCACCCGAGTTGGAACGATCCCCAGGTGCTCGAACTCTTGGAGCGCCACGGCATCGCCTGGTGCCTGAACGAGTGGCGTGACCTCCCGACGGTGATCGCCACCACGGCGGGATGGAGCTACGTGCGGCTGGTGGGGTTCCACCGCGACGCCGTGGGGGCCGGGGAGGTGTTGCGCGACCGCTCGGAGCGCCTGGCGTTCTGGGGGCAGACGCTGGGCGAGCTGCGGCAGCGGCTGGATACCGTCTATGTGTACGTGAACAACCACTATGCCGGCTATGCCCCCGCTACGGTGACCGCCCTGCGCCAACTCCTCGGCCAACCCACCATCGACCCCCGCACCCTCTGGCCCCAGCCACCGTTGTTGTAGAACGCGGATGAACGCGGATTCCACGGATTGGCACGGATCTGAACTTTTGTTCTCTTGATACGCGTTGATCCGCTAAATCTGCGTTCATCCGCGTTCTATTCCCCCTCTCCGTGCCCTCGGTGTCTCCGTGGTGCATCTCCGTTTGACCGGCGGGGGGTTCTTTGGTACCGTCAGCGCGGCGCCCTGCCGTTCATCCCACGCGCCACAGAGGAGAGCCATGAGCCCCGCCGCCCTGGACATGCATCGCCCCGAGGAATCGCTGTGCGCCATCATCGAGGAGCAGCTGCTGACCCACCCCCTGAACCGTCTGTCGCACCTGGACGGCGGCTACATCTTTGAGCACCCCCTCGTAGGGGTCGCCGACGGCGACGATCCCCTCTTTCAGCAGTACAAGACGATCATCGGCGAGTTTCACTTTACCCCGCGCGAGGCCTTGGAGCGCGCCCTGGCCGAGTCGCGCGGAGCGGCGCACACCGCGCTCGACACGATCCGCGTCATCGGGTGGATCCTGCCGATCGCGGAGGCGACGCGGGCCGGCAACCGCGTTCAGGCGGACCGTCCGTCGTCGGCGTGGGCGCATACGCGCACCTACGGCGAGCGTTTCAACGATGCCCTACGCCAACACGTGGTGGACGTGCTACGAGGGGCGGGCTATCTGGCCGTCGCGCCGGTGCTGGAGCCGTACTTTCGCATTCTGAGCGAGGGGCCGGCCAGGCCGCCCGCCTCGGTGTGGTCGGAGCGCCATGTGATGTATGCCGCCGGCCTGGGCACCTTTGGCCTGAGCGACGGGTTCATCACGCCAAGAGGGATGGCCATGCGCTGCGGCAGCGTGGTGACCAACCTGCCCCTGACGGTGACGCCGCGCCGCTACACCAGCCACACCGCCAACTGCCTCTACCTGGCGGAGGGGATCTGCGGCGAGTGCGTGGCGCGCTGCCCGGCGGGCGCCATCACCCGCGAGGGTGGCCACGACAAGCAAAAGTGCCAGGCGTACAGCTATGGCACCTTACGCCCCCTGCTAGAGGAATACGGTCTCGCGGAGGAGCGCGCCGCCGCCGTTGGCTGCGGCCTGTGCCAGACGGGTGTGCCGTGCGAGGCGGGGATACCTAATTCGCGCAGGAAGGGATAGCCTACGCAGATAGGCCGTTCCACTTGGATGTCACGCCTGTGCCACGCCTTGAACAAGTGTTCGATACCGGTTAGAATGATCCTATCAGACCTGTTCCGTCCAACCCACATCGAGAGAGCAACGCGATGCCGACACTGAGCCAGGATGATCAGATCCGTTACGGGATAGCCGAGGTGTTCGGCAGACCCATCGACCGACTGGACAAGGGCGAGCGTGACAAGCTGCTCGAGAAAGCGCTGCACAGCCCGGTACGTGAATACCCCGAGTGCCCGTTCCGCTTGCCATCCCAAGCCGGCCTCACACGCTGTTCCAAGCGGCATGGAATATGCTCGATCCGACGTTACCGAAACGATGCTGGGGGCGCACGGAGGTTACCAGACGCGGATGACTCGCCCACCATCACCTGTCCGTTTCGATTCCACGAGGGGCTGACCATCTTTCGCTGGATCGCCAGGGAACTGATCCGGACCTCAGAAGCTCTCCTAGTGAAGGAAGTGGGCTTTCTCGAGGCGCCGGTTGGATCCTCTGAGGAGGCTGATGGAGAAGAGGAAGTCGTCGGAAGAATCGACATGATTCTTCTTGACCCAAAGAGCCTTCAGAGAGAGCCCTTGTCTTGGTGCGCTGTCGAGTTACAGGCCGTATACTTTTCCGGACCGAACATGGCACAGGAACTGGCGCATGTGCTGCAGCATCGTTCGGATTCCATGCCGTTTCCAAGCAGGATACGTCGCCCCGACTATCGAAGTAGCGCGCCGAAGCGACTCATGCCGCAACTACAGATCAAGGTGCCCACGCTACGACGCTGGGGGAAGAAGATGGCTGTGGTCGTCGACCGGCACTTTTACCAGTGGATGGGTGAGATGGAGCGAGAACGCACTCCACCTAACGACACTCGAGAGGGCCGTTGAAGGGCTCACCGGTGGTCGGCCTCTAGCGTTGGGCGATTTCGAGGAGCGAATCCGACAGCAGTCGGCGCGGGCCATCCATGTGATCGATTCCGATGCGGACATGCGAGCATAGCAGGAGGATTAACGTGTCGATCAGCACAGACACCCCACCGCTCCTTGACCTGCAGTGCGTGCGCCCGAACCTTCGAGTCGTCAACGTGGCTTCTGTGCGCCAACTGAGCCCGTTTCGCTATCCCGGCGGCAAGACATGGCTGGTTCCCGAGATCCGCAGATGGATGGCGCGCCTCGATCGGCCATCTGTGTTTGTAGAGCCTTTTGCAGGGGGCGCAATCGCTTCCCTCACCGTAGCGGCAGAGCATCTCGCCAAGCGCGTCGTCTTCTGCGAGATGGACCATCGCGTGGCAGCGGTCTGGCATACGATTCTAGAGGACGGCGAGTGGCTTTGTCAGCGCATTCAGGGGTTCGAGGTATCCACTAGCAACGTTCACCTGCTCCTCGACGGCGATCCCGAGGATCGGCGCGAGCTAGCATTCCAGACTATCGTGAGGAACCGCGTGCAGCATGGTGGCATTATGGCTCCCGGCGCGAGCCTCATGAAGGCGGGCGAGAACGGTAAGGGCCTCCGATCGCGGTGGTATGCCAGGACCCTGGTACGGAGAATCCGGGCGATCCAGGCCATCGCCGATCGCCTGCATTTCATCGAGGGAGACGGATTCGAGGTCGTTCAGCAGTACCAGGACGACTCCGAGGCAGCCTTCTTTGTCGATCCACCGTACACCGCTGGCGGAAAGCGGGCAGGCCGGCGCCTCTACACCCATAGCGAGATTGACCATGAGCGGCTGTTTGCCCTCATGGCGTCGGTGCGAGGCCACTTTCTCATGACGTACGATGACGCGGACGAGGTGTTGGCCATGGCGCAACGTCATGGCTTCTGCGTCGCGACGGTCCCCATGAAGAACACGCACCACGAGAAAAAGCTCGAGCTTCTCATCACAGACCTGCCCCTGGCGTAGCCACGCGTCCCACACAACACCGACTACCACCACAAGGGTTGTTGACGCCGCGACATCCAGAGGGTGCTATCACTGTGCAGCAAGTCTCATACCGGCGTGCCGTCAATGAACGGCACCCATAGAGGAGGCGAAGGATCGATGGCCGACGCGCGTCCCAACATCATCCTCATCATCACCGACCAGCAGCGCTACGACACGATCAACGCCCTGGGCTTCCCCTACGTGGACACGCCCCACCTCGATCGGCTGGTCACCGAGGGCACCGCATTCACCCAGAACCACGTGACGGCGGCGTCGTGCGCGCCGTCGCGGGCCAGCCTGTTCACCGGCTACTACCCCCACACGGTGGGCGTGCTCAAGAACGCCGACCTGTGGCGCCATTCCTGGGTGGAGGACCTGGCCGCGGCGGGCTACCATTGCGTGAACATCGGCAAGATGCATACCTTCCCCTACGAGACGCCGCTGGGGTTCCACGAGCGGTTCGTCGTGGAAAACAAGGACAGGTACCTCGAGGGGCGATGGTTCTTTGACCGTTGGGACATGGCGCTGCAGGCGCAGGGCCTCGTCAAGCAGCAGCGCGAGATCTATCGCCAGCGCCCCGACTACAACGAGCGGCTAGGGGCCTTTACCTGGGACCTGCCGGAAAAGACGCATTCCGACGTGTTCGTGGGCGAGACGGCCGCCTGGTGGGTGGAGCACAAGCCCCACGTGGAGCCCCTCTTCCTGGAAGTGGGTTTTCCCGGACCGCACCCGCCCTACGACCCCACGCCGCGCTACCTGGAGCGCTATCTCGATCGCGACCTACCGCTGCCCGAGGTGACGCCGGAGGAACTCGACGCCCAGCCGCCGGCGCAGAAGGAGCTGCGCGAGCACAACACGCGCATCGACCACGATTCCATCGCCTGGACGCACACCCCGACAAAGGAGCAGCTCCACCGCCTGCGGGCCCACTATATGGCCAATGTGACGATGATCGACGACCAGATCGGACAGCTCCTGGCGGCGCTGGAGCGCCAGGGGTACCTAGAGAACGCCGTCGTCATCTTTACCTCCGACCACGGCGACTGCCTGGGCGATCACGGCCACATCCAAAAGTGGACCATGTACGAGGCCATCACGCGCACGCCCCTCATCGTGTGGGCGCCGGGGCGCTTTGAGGGGGGACGCACGCTCGACGGCCTCTGTCAGCAGATGGACATCGCACCGGTGATCATGGAGCTGGCCGGCGTCGAGACGCCCGCCTCCTGGGAGGCGGAGTCCCTCATGCCGGCGCTGCGCGGCGAGGCGTGGCAGGGGCGCCCGCACGTCTTTTGCGAGCATCCCCGCGACCCGATCCTCACCGGCACCGAGTGGATGACCATGGTGCGCGACCGCGGGTGGAAGCTGGTGCACTATGTGGACAGCCCCGAGGGGGAGCTGTACGACCTGGCGGCCGACCCGGGGGAGCACCATAACCTCTGGAACGACCCGTCGTGCGCCGCCCGCAAGGAGGAACTCCTCGGCGTGCTGCGCGACTGGCTCATCCGCAGCAACCTGCGGTCCGCGGACCGCTCCGCCCCCTGGCGCTAGGGGGATCACACCCGGGAGGCACGTGCCATGGCGACGCACCGCTACGAGGCGGCATCGGACGTCGTGACGATCTGGCACCACGAGGGGGAGGATGCCTGGCCTAGCGTCCTCCTGGGCATGGCAGGCGCGCCGGTCGGCCCAACCCCGCTTCCACCCCAGGCACGGGGGCCGCTGGCGCTGCGCACGGACGGCGCCGCCGGGCCCGCGGCGCTGCGCCTCGAGGCGGCCTCCTTCGAGCCGGAGGCGGTGACCCTCACCTGGCGCGCGGAAGGTCAGCCCCTGGTCGTGACGAGCGTGTGGACGCTCCACGCCGATACGGGCATCTGGCGCCGCCGCGACACGCTGCGCAACGTCGGCGACGCGCCGGTGGCCGTCTCGAACTGCCTGGCGCGCTTTGCCTTTGCCCCGGGCGCGTACGACGTCTACACCCAGGGGAGCTGGTGGAGCGCTGAGAACCAGGGATTCCGTCAGCCGCTGCGTCACGGGCGGGTGAGCGCCCAGTGCGAGGGGGGCCGCACCACCCAGGGGGGCACCCCCTACCTGGCGCTGTGCGACGCGACGAACCGGCGGGGGATCGCCTTCCACGTGCTACCCCGAGGGAACTGGACGGCGCGGGCCACACAGGTAACCTACGGCTCGGACGCCACCTCGCTGGCCGTCGTGGAGGTGGGGCTCGCCACCGACGACCTGCGCCTCGAGCTGGCCCGCGGCGACGCGCTGGACCTGCCGGAGGTGCTCCTGCAGGCGCTGCCCGAGGGGGAGCCCCACCTGGCGGCGGTCGCGTGGCACGACTGTGCCTTGACCCACGTGCTACCGGCGTCCAAGGCGCCGCCGGTGGTGTACAACACGTGGTTCGACGCCTTTGACGACCTGAACGTGGCGCGGCTGCGCCGGCAGCTCGCCGTGGCGCGCGAGGTGGGGTGTGAGGCGTTCGTCATCGACGCCGGCTGGTACGGCCGCGGCAGCGGCCCATGGGCGGCGCAGACGGGGGACTGGCGTGAAAAGGTCGACGCGGCCTTCCGTGGGGAAATGGCCGCCTTTGCCGATGAGGTGCGGGCCGCCGGCCTCGGCTTTGGCCTGTGGGTGGAGCCGGAGCGCATCGGCCCTCAGGCGCCCATCCTCCGCGAGCACCCCGAATGGTTCCTCCCCGCCATGCCGCCGTACCACCGCCCCGACCTGACGCAGCCCGCGGTGTACGACCATATCCTCGGGGAGCTGCGGCGCCTCATCGAGGCGTACCGCCTGGCGTGGATGAAGGTCGATTTCAACCTCAACCTGGGGATCGACGCCTCGGGGGCCGAGTTCTCCGCCTACTATGCGGCCTGGTACCGCCTGCTGGACGAGCTGCGCGCCGCGCACCCCGAGGTGTTCCTCGAGGGGTGCGCCAGCGGCGGGATGCGGTCGGACCTGAACACCCTGAGCCACTTCGATGGGCACTTTCTCACCGACACCGTCGCGCCGGTGGACGTGGTGCGCATCCTGCAGGGGGCGCTGCTGCGCCTCCCCGCAGGCCGGCTGACCCTGTGGGCCGTGCTGCGCTCGGTGGGCGCGACGATCCCGCGCTACGGCGCGCCCATCGCCGAGACCCCCGCGCGCGTGGTGGCGCCGGGGGGCGGCAACTGGGAGCGCTCCATGGCCACCGACGTCGATTTCGCGGCGCGGGTCTGTCTGCCGGGAATCCTGGGGATCAGCGGCAGCCTGGCGGAGTTGGACTCCAACGCGCGGGAGCGGCTGCGCTGGCACATCGCCTTCTATCGGCAGCACCGCGGCTTTTTGGCCAACGCGCGGACAGAGTTGCTCACCCCACCGCAGCCCCTGGGCGATCGCGACGGCTGGGCGGCGCTGCAGCTCCACGCGCCGGAAGCGCCCTCGCACCTGCTCCTCGCCTACCGGCTGGGGCACGCGCCGGCGCGGTGGCGCGTCTATCCCCGCGGGCTCGAGCAGCAGCGCCTGTACCGCGTGGTGAACGTGGACGACGAGGCGAGCGCGCGCTACGCCCTGGGGCGCACGCTGATGGCCGAGGGGATCGAGGTCGAGTTGCCGGCCGCCCACAGCGCGGCGATGATCTGGCTGCATGCATAAAGGAGACGCCCTATGCGCATCGAATCGGTGGACATGTTTTATCTCTCCATGCCCGAGATCCTGAACATCGGCGACGGCAGCCAGGACGCCTGCCTGGTGCGCCTGCGCGCCGGCGAATACACCGGCTGGGGCGAGTGCGAGTCGTCGCCGCTGCCGACCATCGCGGCGCTGGTGACGCCCTGGTCGCACAGCGCCTGCAAGCCGGTGCGCGACGCGGTGCTCGGGCAAACGCTGGACGACGTGGCCGACATCGAGCGCATCGCCAACAAGGTGCGCGCCGACAGCCTGGATCTGCTGCAGGCCGACCATGCCCTGTCGGGGATCGAGGCGGCCATGTGGGACCTGCTGGGCAAGCGGCTGAGCGAGCCGGTCTACCGCCTGCTGGGGTACCCGCGCGCCTACAAAAAGATGCCCTACGCCTCGGTGCTGTTCGGCGACACGCCGCAAGAGACCTTGGAAAAGGCGCGCCTGGCGCGATCGCAGGGGTTCCGCGCGATCAAGTTCGGCTGGGAGGCGTTCGGCCGCGGCACGGTGCAGGAGGACGCCGACCACCTCATGGCGGCGCGCGAGGGGTTGGGTCCCGAGGGGACGCTGCTCATCGACGCCGGCACCGTGTGGCGCGACGATCTCGAGGCGGCGACCCTGCGCGTACCGGCGCTCCAGGAGGTACGCGCCACCTGGCTGGAGGAGCCTTTCGTCTCGGGGGCGCTGCGCGAGTACGCGGCGTTGGCCCAGCGCTGCGCGCCGGTCAGGCTCGCGGCGGGCGAGGGGAGCCACAACGAGTACATGGCCTACCACCTCATCGACCACGGCGGAGTGGGCTACATCCAGATCGACGTGGGCCGCATCGGCGGTATCGGCGCGGCCAAGCGCGTGGCGGATTACGCCCAGGCCAAGGGTGTTACCTACGTCAACCACACTTTCACCAGCCACCTGGCACTGAGCGCCTCGCTGCAGCCGTATGCCGGCGTAGAGGAGGACGTGATCAGCGAGTACCCCACGGAACTCAAGGCGCTGGCGTGGGAGATGACCATCGAGCACATCGAGCGCGACGCCGAGGGGATGATCCAGGCGCCCGACCGCCCGGGGCTGGGGATGACGCCGGACACCGAGGCCCTGCAAAAGTACGTGGTGGATGTCGAGATCCGCGCCAAGGGGGAGCTGCGCTACCGCACGCCGGAGCTATAGTAGTTGGCTGATGTGAGTCCGATGGTACGCTGATTCCGCTGATGGGGCGCAGATCTCCGCGGATTTGGCGCCGAATTCTGGGCTGCGGTCATCATGCCACGCTCTGCAGAGTGAGGGGCCTTGTCCAAGTGAGACAAGGTCCCTCACTACGTTCGGGACGACGCCGTCTTCGTCGGGCCGAGCGCAGCGAGGAATCTCATCCAGCGCAGCAAGGCGCCTCACATGCGCGACGTACGGAGCGCCACCGTCGTCATTCCGAGCGCAGCGAGGAACCTTGTCTCGCTCAACGAGACCGCTCACGCACGAGCAGGAGCGCCGCCGTCCCGGCGGCAGGTGACGCGTCATGTGCGTCGAGGTCCCTCACTACGTTCGGGACGACGCCTACTCTGTCGTTCCTCGCTGGAAGGCGCGCCCCTCGCACATGCGAGGAGCACCGCCACCTCCGTCGTTCCGAGTCATCATGATGGGCTAGCACCGCCGGAAACGAAAAGCGTGGTGGTTTTGCAGGGCAGCGTGGTAGGGGCGACCGGCCGGTCGCCCCTACGGCAGGGTGCCATCTTCGCGCGCGACGTACGGAACGCCACCTCCGTCATTCCGAGCGCAGCGAGGAATCTTGACTTGCTGTACAAGGCCCCTGGCGTGGGCGAGGCCCTGTCAGCCGGCCGCCAGGCGCGCGCCGTGGGCGTCCACGTAGACGTGGTAGGCGCGGCTGTAGCTCATGATGGCGTCCAAGCAGGCCGCCGCCTCGATAAAGGCGGCGGCCACTTGCGTCGTATAGCCGACGATCATGGTAAAGTCGCCGGGCGTGAGGCTGATGCGCGAACGCAGGTAGATGGCGAGGAACACGACGGCGAACTGGCTGCCCACCAGCGCCGCCTGGCGCACGAGCAGCGACACCTGGTGGCGGGCCACGAGGGTGATGAGCACGTTGGCGCGCTCGCGCATGGTGCGGCGAAAGCGCTCCTGGGCGCCCACGTCGTCGCCCTGGGTGATGACGCGCACGCCGGCGCCCTCCAGCCGGCTGATGATGGAATACTGGGCGTCGCGCAGCACGCGCAGCCGGTCGTTAAAGATGGCCGTCAGCACCATCGGCACGACGAGGCTGGCGACGTACACCGCGCCCAAGAGGCGGTTGTACGCGACGAGGCTGGCCGCCACCACCGCGATCTTGATGATGACGGGAGTAAAGCTCCCCAGCACATGGTAGGCGGCATTGGTAATGCCGCTCACGGCGTTGGCGACGCGGCTGTTCGCCTCGCCTGCCGCCTCGGTGTCGGCCGGCGTCATGCGCGCCGCCTCTGCCAGGGTCAGCTCCACCCGTTGGCTGAAATCGGTCTCGTAGAACATCTTGTGGCGCAGGATGACGTTGGCGCGCGCCACGGCGGGGGCGAGGAGGCTGGCCCCCAGGAAGAGCCACACGACGCTGCCCAGGCTGGCGCCGCTCAGGCGGTCGACAAAGATGCCCAACAGGCGCACGGGCGCTAGCGCGGAAAGCTCCTGCAGCACCGTCACGCCGAGGATGCCGAGGGCGTAGCGCCGGTACTCCCAGATGAGCCCGCCCACGGCGCGGGCGAACTGCCAGTTGCGGTCCGCGCCCCACAGCGCATCCAGCCGCGCGATAACCCAGCGCGGCCGCGACTCCAAGCGTACGAACGATCGTGCCATCGCTCCTCACAGGGCGGTGGCCCGGGGCCCTCCCGCCGTCCACCGAGCTATGCGTCCCGAGCAGGGATGCGCTACCCCATAGCATACACCCGCTCACGCGCGATGGGAAGGGGTCATTTTCGCTTCACACGCACGCCCCCAAAGCAACCACCTCCCAAAGGTCGCGGTTATTGTGCGACCTTTGGGAGGTGGTGGTTTGAGAGCCGGTGCTGCGGCTAGCGGATGGCGTAGACCACCTGAAGCTGCAGGGAGACTTCCTGCTCGCCCGGCGTGAAGGGCCCGGCGCCGCCCAGGCCGTCGGCCATCAGCGCCGCGCGCTCCATGCCATAGACGGCCGACTGGCCCACGATCTCGCTGACGCTGACGACCTCGCCCACTTGCACGCCGTTGAGGGCGGCAAGCTCCTCGGCCTTGGCCAGGGCGTCGGCGATCGCCTCTTCCCGCGCCTCCGAGGCGAGGGCCTCCGGCTCATCGATGCCAAAGTTCACGCCATAGATGCTGTTAGCGCCCGCCTCGACGGCGGCGTCGATCACCGCGCCCACCGTCTCGAGGTCACGGATGATCACACGCACGTTGTTGTTCACGCGATAGGTGATCTGCTCGGCGCCAGGGGTGCGACTCCCCTCGACCATCGGCATGGGCTGCGGGTTGCGATCGGCCCACACGTTGAACCCGGCGGTCTGGATGTCGCGCTCGGCCACGCCGGCCTCCGTGAGCGCCTCGAGGATTTCGGCCATGGTGTCGGAGGCATCATCGATGGCATCCCTGACGTTCTGGCCGGTCGTCTCGACGCCGATCTGCGCCGTAGCGATGTCGGGCGTGATGCTGACCGTGCCACGCCCCACGACGGTGATCGTCCGCGGCATGGAGGCGCCGTCCGTGGGCGCCTGGGCGCTCTGCGCCGCCGGGGTGGTGCGCGTCTGGGCAAAGACGGACCAGCCCGACAGCGCCACGGCCACCACCGCGGCCACGAGCAGCACGGAAGAGATAGTCCTTCCTAGGCGACTGGTAAACATGGGTGTACCCTCCGATCGACTGTTGGCCCGCGGATCGCGGGCGGTTTTTCTATTTGAGCGCTGAACTCGTGGTTCACCACGCTCATCTTCATGTACAGGACGCAGGACGTGCGGAAAAGGTTCCGTGGCGTGCCGGGTTGGAGAAGCTCCTACGCGGACGTGAGGGGTCTCGTTGAGCGAGACAAGATTCCGCGCCAGGGATGGCGCCCTGCGCTCGGAATGACGGGGGTGGCGGCGCTCCTGCTGACGCGTGAGGGGCCTCGTCTAGCGCATCAAGGTTCCTCGCTGCGCTCGGAACGACGCAACGGGCGTCGTCCCGAACGGATGTGAGGGACCTTGGCTCACTCGACGTGTGACCTGCCGCCGGGACGGCGGCGCTCCTGCTGACGCGTGAGGGGCCTCGTCCAGCGCATCAAGGTTCCTCGCTGCGCTCGGAACGACGGAAGCGGCGTCGTCCCGAACGGATGTGAGGGACCTTGGCTCACTCAGCGTGTGGCCCTCCTCGGAACGTCGGACGTCTGAGCGGCGTTAGGTAGCGCTTGGCGCGCTGCGGAGGGTGAGAAGCGTAACCTCGGGGCGGCAGTTGAGGCGGACGGGTGGGGGCACGGTGCCGATGCCGCGGTTGACGTACACGGGCCAGCGTGGGCCCTGTACGAGGCCCTGAGCATACTTGCTACCGTAGCAGGAGGGGAGGATGGGCGCGCCCACCAGGGGGAGCCGCACCTGGCCGCCGTGGGTGTGCCCCGAGAGGGCCAGGTCCACGCGCCGCGCCTGGAGCACCTCGTGGACGTCGGGATTGTGCACCAAGAGGAGCCGCGGCTCATCGGGCGGCAGGGCGTCCAGCATCTCACCGCCGTGGACCAACGTCCGCTGCCAGAGCCCCTCGAAGGCGTCGCAGCGGGCGCCCGGGCGGTTGGTGCGCCCCACGTCGTCGATCCCCGCCAGCCACAGGCGGCCGCCCACGTCCAGCGGGACCGCCGCGCCGCGCAGCACGGTGAACCCCACCGCCTCGAGGCCGGCGGTCACGCGGCGGGAATCGGTCCACACGTCGTGGTTGCCCAGGACGGCATAGACCCCGAGGCGCGCCTCCAGGGGCCCCAGCGCCTCGGCGCACATGGTGATGTAATCCGCCGAGCGCGACACATAGTCGCCGGTGAGGGCGATGAGGTCGGGGCGCAGCCCCATCACGAGGTCGACGGCGCGACGGACCAGGTCGGCGTCGGCCTGCGACGTGACGTGCAGGTCGCTGAGCTGGGCGATAGTGAGGCCGTCGAGGTATGCGGGCAGGCCGGCCAGCCGTGCGATAGGGCGGGTGATCTCCAGCCAGCCGGGCTCCACCATCAACGAGTAGGCGGGCGCGAGGGCGCCCGCGGAGAGGGCGGCCATCATGCCGCCGCATCCGGCGCGCAGAAAGGCGCGCCGTGCCATAGGTTGCCGTCGGGTCACATCACGTCACCAGGGCCACAAGTTTGCCGGCCACGATCAGCAGCGCGCCGACCACCACCAGAGCGAAGGAGCGTTTGAGCTGCTGGCCGTTGCAGCGATCGCACAGGGTCGCGCCGAACTGCACTCCCACCGAACCACCGATCAACAGTGGGACGACGAGACCCAGGTCGGTGTTCCCGACGCCGGCGTGGACGATGACCGCGACGAACGAGGAGAGGGCGACGAGGGCGAGGCTGGTGGCCGCGGCCTGGTGGGCGCGCATGCCAACGAGGTAGATGAGGGCGGGCACGAGTACCACGCCGCCGCCGATGCCGAGCAATCCCGTCAGGAACCCGAGCGCCAGTCCGAAATACGACATGACGACGATGCTGAGGCGGGGATGCGTGAGAGTGGGGAATTCGGTGTATGGGGGGCAGTGGATGCGAGCAAAGAGACCCTCGCATTCCTCCCCGCCGCCGCGCCGCCGCGCGTCGATCCAGATCCAAAGGGCGATGCCCGTGAGCACGACAGAGAACACTACCAGGAGGATGAGGTCGACGGCCACCACCTCGCGGCCGTTCACGATCATCGAGCCCAACTCACCGAGCGACGCCAGGACGGCGGCGCCCAGGCGCACCCCGACATAGTTGCCGCCAAAGACGACCACCGCCACCTTGTAATCGGTCAATCCCTCATGGCGTCGGCGGTAGAGGCCGGCGGCCGAGACCCCCAGGATCTGCATAGCGCCGGTGCCCACGGCGATGGGCATCGGCACGCCCAGCAACACGTTCAGGAGCGGCGTGATGAGAAAGCCGCCGCCGACGCCAAAGAGCCCCGTCAAGACGCCCACGGCGGCCCCGATGCCCAGAGCACCCAGCGCGACGAGCATCAGCGCGCCGCCTCAGGAGAGGCCTCGTCGCCATGCGCCTCACGGCGCTTCCGCTCCTGCCCGCGCCACGCTTGCCATCGATCGAACAGCCAGGCGCTCAAGAGCCCCCAACCAACGGGAACGACCAGGGCCATCAGGATGGTGCCCACCGTGTTGCTCATAGCGATATCCTCGATGTGCGATGTAACGGACTCGGATCGTCTCATTTTAGGAGCGAACCGGCGCCGGACCAATTTAGAGGGAACGCAGTTGAACGCGGATTGAGCGGATCAAACGGATAGGAACCAACGAGACATAGAGGACACAGAGAACTTTGGGAGACCGCTCCTCTAAAGCACTCCCTGTCCGTTCTTGCCGATTGCGCCGCGAGAATCCGTAGCATCCGCGGCCATCCGCGTTCCATCGATCTCCCGCTGCGCTACTCCGCCGCGGCCAGGCCGGGTTGGGGCGCGGGGGCTGAGACGCGCATCGCCAGGGCAAAGGGCACCGAGACGAGGATGATGGCCGCTGCCCCGTAGCAGAGGGTCTCATACCCCACGATCTGAAGAAGCGACCCCGCCACGAGCGACATGCCCACCGACGAGACGTGGTTGATGCTCATGCCGGCCGAGAGGGTGGGGCTCAGCTCCTCGGGAGGCGCGATACGGTTCACGTAGGTGGTGAGCGCCAGGTGCAGCGTGACCAGCAGGTTGATGCCGATCACCATGGCGCTGAGGAACAGGGCGTTGTGCACCGTGGCATAGCCGATGAAACACAGGGCCAGGAGCACATAGCTGGCCGAGAGGGTCCACCGCTCGCCAATGCGGTCGATCAGCTTGCCAAAGCGCGGCACGACGACGAGGTTCACGACGCTGCTGGTGAGCAGCAACAAGCTGATGGCGCGGGCATCCAGGCCATAGTTCTGTACCAGGATAAGAGTGCCAAAGGCGCCGAACACCTGCATGCGCGAGCCCTCGAAAAAAGTCAGAATGTAATACAGGCCGTAGCGGCGATTCAGGAGCATGCGCGGCATCACCTTGCCGGAGCTGGCAGCGTTCACCGGCAGGCGCGTCACCAGCACGGCCGCCGCGATGATCACCACGCCGCCGAGCGCATAAAAGGCGCGCAGCGGCAGCGCGAACGCCAGCAGCGCCACCACGCCCATGCCGGCGATGGCGGCCAGGGAGGCGACGGAGGTGATGGTGCCCAGCACCTCGCCGGAGCGCCCCTTGGGGGCCAGGCCCATCCCCAGGGCCTGCTCCACCGGCGACCAGTTGTGAAACCCGAGGCTGGCGATGATGGCCACCGCCACCACGGCGGTGTACGATCCCACGAACACATAGAGGCCGTAGCCTACCCCCATGAGGACGAGGGAGAGCGTCGCCCGACGCACCAGGGGCAGATGCATGACGAGGGCGGCGACGAACATGAGGCTCAGGCCGGGAATCTCCCGAAAGCCCGTCAACCACAGCACCTGAGTGCCGCTCAACCCCAGGGCATCGACGAAAAAGTTGGTGTTGACGGCGTTCACGATCCCCTGGCCGAATCGCTCCAGGAACACCGTCGCGATGAGGATGATGAGGTTGGTGCTCCAGAACGTCGAGTCCGAGAAGGGTCCACGCCACCGCTTCAGCATCAGCCGTCTCCTAACGATCGGGGGATCTGGCGACAACGTTGTCAGAGCCCAGTTGGCGCATTCTAGCATCGCGCCGCGGACGGCGCAAACGCGATGCCTGCAAGCGTCCGCGGGCCGGACAGCGTCCGGCCCCTACCGTTACGAAAGGAGCCGAATCCCTGGGAGGTGAGGCGTGTGTTGACGCGCGGGCTGGCGGTCGCTAGACTCCGCCTGCCCCAGTAACCCCTCGTCATCAGGAGGCCTACCATGACCGACACCACCGCGGCACAGCGCCGCGCCGAGCTGTACGCCCTGTTGGGCGACCTCCCCGACCGCCAGCGGCCCATCGCGGCGGAGACGATCGCCATCACGGAACGCGACGGCTACATCCTGGAGACGCTGGTGCTCGACATGAACGGCGTCGAGCCGGTGCCGGCGTTCCTGGCCCGGCCCAAGGGCGAGGTGCGCCAGGCGCCGGCGGTGCTCTACAACCACGCCCACGGCGGCGATTACGAGCTGGGCAAGCGCGAGTTCATCGACGGCCGCGGCGCGCTGCAGTCGCCGCCCTACGCCAAGGCGCTCACCGACTTGGGCTACTGCGCCCTGTGCATCGATAGCTGGAACTTTGGCGAGCGGCGGGGACGCACCGAGTCTGAGCTTTTCAAGGAGATGCTGTGGCACGGCCGGGTGCTGTGGGGGATGATGGTCTACGACAGCATCCGCGCTCTCGACTACCTGGCCGGGCGGCCGGAGGTGGACCCCGCACGCCTGGGCACGCTGGGGCTCTCCATGGGCAGCACCATGGCGTGGTGGCTGGCGGCGATGGATGACCGCGTCACGGTGTGCGTCGACATCTGCTGTCTTTCCGATTTCCAGGAACTCATCGCCGCGCGAGGGCTCGACGGCCACGGCATCTATTACTATGTGCCCGGCCTGCTGAAGCATTTCGACACGGCGGGCATCAATGCCCTCATCGCGCCGCGGGCGCACCTGGCCCTGGCGGGCAACTATGACCGGTTGACGCCCCCCGCCGGCTTGGACAAGATCGACGCCGCGCTGCAGCGCGTCTATGCAGAACAGGGCATGCCGGAGCGCTGGCAGATGCTGCGCTACGACACGGGCCATTTCGAGACCGCCCACGCCCGCAAGGCGATCATTGATTTCCTGCAGCGCTGGCTGTAGCAGCCAACCACCAAGACACCAAGAACACTAAGGAGCACCAAGAGTTCTAGTGTTCCTTGGTGCCTTGGTGGTGAACCATTGAACGGAGAGGGTAGTGTGCTGAAGGCGATACTGTGGGATATGGATGGCGTGGTGGCGGATACGGAGGGGGCGCACCTGCTGGCGTGGCGGCAGTTCCTGGCGGAACGAGGGCGCTCGGTAACAGCAGAGCAGTTCGCCGTCACCTTTGGCATGGCGAACCCCGAGATCCTGCGGCGGTGGTTCGGCGACGCCCTGAGCGCGGAGGAGATCCACGCCTGGTCGGCGCACAAGGAGGCGCTATTTCGCACCTACGTGCCGACCCACGTGCGCGCCCTGCCCGGTTCGCTGGAGTGGCTGCGACGCGGGCGAGAGCGCGGCTACCGCCAGGCGATCGCCTCCTCGGGTGAGATGGCCAACATCGTGGCGGTCGTGGCGGCGCTGGAGATCGGCAACCGCTTTGACGCCCTGGTGTCGGGGGCGTTCCTGCCGCGGAGCAAGCCCGATCCCGCCATCTTCTTACATGCCGCCGCGGCGCTGGGGGCGGCCCCGGAGGAGTGCCTGGTAGTGGAGGACGGCATCGTGGGGGTCGAGGCGGCGCGGCGCGCCGGCATGTGCTGCGTGGCGCTGACCACGACGCACCCCGCGGAAAGACTGGCCGGCGCCGACCTGATCGTCCAAGACCTCAGCGCCCTGAGCGAGGAGATGGTGGAAGCGCTGTTCGGGTAGAGAATGGAAAACCACAGAGACACGGAGAACACGGAGAGGATCGTGTTACCCCGTTGCCGGGCCAAGCGATGATCGGAGGGTAGGCGACCGCTACTGCGGATGGCTCAGACCCCTCACCCCACCCAGTACAGGGAGAGGGAGCAGATGTGCTCTGCCCCCTCCGTGTTCTCCGTGTCTCCGTGGTGAGTCTCCTACGGCATCCAGAGGAGATGGACGGTGTTGCCCGCGGGATCGGGATCACGCAGGTAGACCGCCTTGACCGTCGGGCGGATGGTGGGCTCGAGCAGCGCGATACCCTTTTCGTTCAGGGCTTGCACGGCGGCCTCGAAATCGCTCACCTGGACGGCGATGTGACAGGGGCGGTCGGGCTCGCTCTTCATGATCTCGATGCGCCCCGCGCCCTTGCCGCTGACAAAGAAGGAGCTGTTCCCCTCTTTGGCCTCAAAGCCGAAATTCTTGGCGTACCATGCGGCGATCTCGGCCGCCGAGGCCTTGGAGGTGGGATAGAGGCCGGGGTGTTCCACGCCCAGAAAGACGGGCACGCCGCGCGCCTGGCGCACCCAGGAGAGGCACTGGGCGGTGAGGGTCGTGATGGCGTCCCAATCGCCGGCCTGGATGAGGTCCTTGCGCGCCAGGTCCGAGCCCATGCCGATGCAGGTCACGCCGGCGTCGAACCAGGCCTTGATGTTGTTGTACTCGGCCTTGACGCCGCCGGTGGGCATGATCTTGGACCAGGGGCAGGGGGCCTTGATCGCTTTGACGAAACTCGGGCCGCCCAGCTCGCTGCCGGGAAAGACCTTGCAGATCTCGACGCCCAACTCTTCCGCCGCGGACACCTCGGAGGCGCTGCCGCATCCCGGGAAGTAGGCGATCTTGCGGCGGTTGCAGATCTTGGCGACATCAGGGTTGAGCACCGAGCCGACGATAAAGTTGGCGCCCAGGTTGATGTACAGCCCCGCCGTGGCCGGGTCGAGCACCGAGCCGACGCCCAGGACGACGGAGGGGTCCTCCTTCTCGAGGTAGACCACCAGCTCGCGAAAGACCTCGAAAGCGCGGTCGCCGCGATTGGTGAACTCGATCACCTTGCCGCCGCCCGCCGAGATCGCCATGGCCAGGTTCTTGGCAACCTCGACGTCCGCCTCGTAGAACAGGGGCACGAGGCCAAGCTCCTCCATCGTGCTCCACACCTGTGACCGCGAGAAACGTGCCATCTGTGTACTCCTTTATGGGTTATGCGTTGTGGGTTGTCGGCTGCGGGTTACGGGTTCCGAGTTCCGGGTTCAGGTGACAGGTTGCAGGTTACTGACTCTGCCGACCTTGCCCCGCCGCGCGCACCGGCCCACAGACATCTGACCACCGATGACTGGCCACGAGAGGCCAAAGGCTAACGGCCAATCGCTGACCGCTGACAGCCGACCGCCGTTTACCGCGACACGCGCCCCGACACGTCGCCACCCATCAGCTTGGTGACCTCGTCCACGGTGACCAGGTTGAAATCGCCAAAGATGGTGTGCTTGAGGCATGAGGCCGCCACGGCAAAGTTGAGTGCCGACTGGCGGTCGTCGCCGTAGGTCAGCATGCCATAGATCAGCCCGCCCATGAACGAGTCGCCGCCGCCCACGCGATCGACGATGTGGGTGATGTCAAAGGTGGGCGCCTCGTACATGGCGCCGCCCTCATACAGCACGCCTGACCAGGTGTTGTGGCTGGCCGAGATGGAGCCGCGCAGGGTGATGGCCACCGTCTTTAGGTTGGGGAAGCGCTTGATCAGCTCCTCGCACACGTAGCGGTACTGGGCCGCCTCCACCTTGCCCGAGGTGACGTCGGTGTCCGGGGCGTGGATGCCAAAGACGGCCGCGGCGTCCTCCTCGTTGCCGATGGCGACGTCGCACGTCTTGACGAGATCGGGCATGACCTCGCTCGCCTTCTTGCCCCACTTCCAGAGATTCTTGCGAAAGTTGAGGTCGCACGAGACGGTGAGGCCCATCTCTTTGGCCTTCTGGGCGCCCTCGAGGCAGACGTCCGCCGCGCCGGCCGAGATGGCGGGGGTAATGCCGGTCCAGTGGAACCAATGGGCATCGGCGAACACCTTCTCCCAGTCAATCATGCCGCGCTCGACGGTGGCGATGGACGCGTGGGCGCGGTCATAGACCACCTTGCTGGCGCGCGCCACGGCGCCCATCTCGAGGAAATAGATCCCCAGGCGCTCGCCGCCCCAGACGATCTTGTCCACACCGATCCCCTGCTCGCGCAGGAAGCGCATGCAGGCGTCGCCCAGGTCATTCTTGGGGAGGCGCGTCACATAGTCCACCGGGATGCCGAACCCGGCCAGCGACGCCGCTACGTTGGCCTCACCGCCGCCATAGATCACGTCGAAGGAGCGCGCCTGCGAAAAGCGCAGGAACCCCGGCGGAGAGAGGCGCATCATGATCTCGCCGAATGTTACGACCTTCTTGTCCATGTTCGACCCTCCGTAGAAACGTTATGGGTTGTGCGTTCCGGGTCAGAGTTACGGGTCACAGGTGGCAGGTTGCAGGACCCTTCCGCTGAACCCTGTAACCCCCCGGCTTCGAACCGCTGACGACTGATCACCGACCGCCGCCTGCTGGGCGACGCCCGTGCGCCAAGCATAGCTTGCGGCCCCACGTTACCCGATGAAGTCGCTCGCCGTCAAGCGCTGGCAAGAGGGCGCCGGAGGTGTATAATGGTGCCTGATCAGTGTTGCGCGTCCTCATGGGCGGCCCGTTGGCATGGAGCGGCTATCGCAGGCGCGGTAGCAACCGGGTGCATTCGCCTCACACGTCACTGTTCGATACCAACCGGGACCAAACGCATAGGGTGCTGATGAAACGACGTTGGGCCAGCTTTGTGGCCATCGGTATCGTGTTCGGAGCGTTGGACTTTTACTACCTCGGATTCCTCTCCCAGTTCCCGTGGACAATCTGGCACTTTGTCGTGCTGAACCTCGGCGTCTGGCTGATACCGATTATCCCCGTCGCCCTGTACGAGGCGCGGCGGTCACGATCGTCGCTGCACTCGGCGCTGGCCGGCATCGTGACGTGGTGTGCGGCCATCGTCGCCTACTATCTGACCAACGCCGTCCACCTCGCCTTTGTGGGCGTACCG
The DNA here is from genome assembly GCA_040768165.1 of Anaerolineae bacterium. GTDB lineage: Bacteria > Chloroflexota > Anaerolineae > UBA1429 > UBA1429 > DUUT01. The sequence goes on along the minus strand of JAXGNH010000018.1, from coordinate 3,367 downwards.
GGTCGAAGCGAGCTGCACGTCTCCAGTTATGGCTCCGAGACGTTCTGGACGAACTGGGCGGGGGTGTTTCGGGGCTCAATCCTCGGAGGCATCAGCGAATGGCTGCTGGTGGCCGTGATCGGCGGAGCCATCATTGGGTTCCTCACGGGCCTTGGTTATCTCTGGTTCACTCGGCGGTCGGCGACACACAAGGGCGAGCGCTCGCCCCACGAGGAGGCACAGCATGCGTGACACACTACTTGCAGCGGACATTCAGCCTCGATCCGAGTTGGTCGTGCCTGAGCACCCCGTGCTCCGGGCCAAGTACCCCGCCATCGACGCCCACAACCACCTGCCCATCGACCACCCGCGCATGCAGGGAGCCGACATCGCCCAGCTCGTGCGCGAGATGGACCTGCTGAACGTGCAGGCCATCGTCAACCTGAGCGGCGGCACGGGGGAGACGCTGCAGCGCAACCTCGACGGGCTGGACAACGCCTACCCCGGGCGCTTTGTCACCTTCTGCAACGTGGACTGGACGGGGGTCGGCAGCGCCGGCTGGACGGAGGGCGCCGTGGCCGCGCTGCGCAAAGATCTGGCGGCGGGGGCCCGCGGACTCAAGATATTCAAGGACCTGGGTCTCACGGTGCGCGATACGGACGGGCAGACCGTCATGCCCGACGATCCGCGCCTCTCGGACATCTGGGACACGGCGGGGGAGTTGGGCGTGCCGGTGCTGATCCACAGCGCCGACCCGGTGGCGTTCTTTCGCCCGCTCGATCGCTTCAATGAGCGCTGGGATGAGCTGCACCGCCGCCCCGAGTGGCTGTTCTACGGGCCCCAGTTCCCGGCCTTTGAGGACCTCATCGCCTCCCTGTACCGCCTCATCGCGGCGCACCCGGGCACGACGTTCATCACCGCCCACGTGGGATGCTACCCCGAGAACCTGGGGTTCGTGTCACAGATGATGGACCGCTACCCGAACATGGTCACCGATTTCTCGGCGCGCATCGCCGAGCTGGGACGGGCGCCCTACAGCGCGCGGGAGTGGTTCCTCCGGTACGCCGACCGCATCGTCTTTGGCACCGACGCGACGCCGCGCGTGGCGATGTACCAGACGCATTTCCGCTTCCTGGAGACCAAGGACGAGTATTTCGACTATGCGCCCGGCGCCGCCATCCCGCCCCAGGGCCGCTGGCGCATCTATGGCGTCTACCTGCCCGATGAGGTCCTCCAAAAGGTATACCACGACAACGCGGCAACCCTGCTCAAGATCGAGTAGGGATGGAACGCGTATGAACGCGGATCAGGCGGATTGACACGGATATACCAGTAATAACCAGGAAGACACGGAGAAAACAAAGAGGGATGGTTGGTAGTTATCCTCCGTGCTCTCCGTGTCTCCGTGGTTGTTATCTCTTTATCCGCGGAAATCCGCCTGATCCGCGTTCATCCGCGTTCTCTTTCCCCTATCGCCGCAGCTCGGCTCCCTGTTGCAGCAGGTGCTCCTGAAGCTTGGCGACGTCGAGGGCTCGCGGGGCGACGCCGGCCTGGGAGGAGAGGGCCGCGGCGACGCCGGCCGCCTGGCCGATGGCCATGATGGGCACCATGGCGCGGTGCGACTCGTAGGGCTGCTGCTCGCTGGAGATGCTGCGCCCTGCCACCAGCAGGCCGTCCACGCGCTTGGGCACCAGGCAGCGGTAGGGGATGTCGTACCCCTCGTGCTCCAGGTAGCGCCGGTAGCCATAGTAGTGGATGATGGGGCAGGAGCTGATGGCCACCACGTCGTCAAAGCGACGGCCGCTGATGGCGTCGTCGGCCGTCAGCTTGTACTCGCCCTCGACGAACCGCGTCTGGCGAATCCCCAGCAGCGGCGGCGTCTCGATGACGCGCGCGCCGCGCAGCGCCGGCTCTTTCTCCTGCTTGGCGGCCAGATCCTGGTAGACGCGCAGCCGGGCGTCGATCTCGGCGCGCGACAGCTCCTCTGCGTTGGCGCCGTCGATGGCCTCGACCCCCGGCCCCCAGATGACGGCGTGGTCGCCGAAATCGCAGGCATGCACCCCCTCTGGGCGCGTCTCGCCGTAAGCGATGCGCACCATCAGGGCGTCCTTTAGCCGGGGGTTCTCCTCTTTCATCGTCTGCCAAAAGGGCACGCCGGCGCGATAGGCCACATCGGCGTCGCCCGAGGCATCCACCGTCACCCGCGCCATGAGGGCCTGGCGCCCCGACTTGTTCTCCACCAGCACCCCGCGCAGCGCGCCGTCGTCGACGATGCTGTCGCAGGCGTAGGTGTGCAACAGGAGGTCCACCCCCGCCTCAACGGCCAGCCTGAGGGCGACATACTTGAACCGTTCCGTATCGATGGCATAGCTGTATTCGAGGCGGCCCGGCTCGGTGGGGTAGGGCTTTTGCGGGTAGGGGCTCTTGCCCAGGCCGCCCAGGTCCTTGAGCTGCAGGACGATCTCTTCGGCGATGCCGCGCACCGTCTGGGTGGCGTCGGGCTCGACCTGATTGCGAAAGCCGTTGATGCACGCCATGAGGGAGGCGGTGGCGGTGCCCCCCAGGTAGCCGAACTGCTCCACGAGGGTGGTGCGGGCGCCCTCGCGCGCCGCGGCGATGGCGGCGGCCAGGCCGGCCGGCCCCCCGCCGACGACGAGGACGTCCACGTCGCGGGCGATGGGGATTTGGCGGGCGGGTTCATAGTAGTGGGTGGGCATATGACTCCTTTTCACCACCAAGGTACCAAGGGCAGGAAGGGGCGACGGTTGTTGGTCATCAGTTGTCAGCTGTCGGCAATCGGCGGACGGACGTCATGCCCTCCGCGGTCCCTTCCCGCTCCGTGCCCTCCGTGGTTTCTGTCCTCTTTGTGTTTTGGTGGTTACTCCCTTCCCAGAGGGTCGGGGCGGGGTTGGAGGAGGGCGCCGGCGGCGCCGAGGGCGTCTTGCAGGGCCTGGACGTCGACCTCCCGGGCCGTGCCGTTGCCGGCCGCCGCGAGGGCTGCGGCGGTGCCCGCCGCCTGGCCGCACGCCAGGCAACAGACGGTGTTGCGCGTGCTGTTGTGGGCCACCAGGTCCACCGTCATCATGCGCCCGGCGATGAGCAGGTTGTCGACCTCCCGCGGCAGGAGCGCCCGGTAGGGGAGGCCGTAGGCCCCGGCGTCGCGCACCAGGTAGCGGCTGTTGTCGATGAACGAGAAGCAGGCCACCTGATCGTCGAACTGGCGCCCCTCGGTGCAGTCGTCTTGCGACAGCTCATAGTCGCAGTGGACGGCCAGGCCGCGGCGCTGCCCGGCATAGGGGGCGGGGCCGGCGGGGTAGCACTCCTCGCAGCCGGCCAGGTGGCGACGGAACAAATCCGCCACGGCGAACATCTGCGCGCGCAGGTCCAG